>QZDX01000002.1 GCA_009917555.1 bacterium 1XD21-13
GATAACCGAATAACTGCCAGGTATTGAATTTTCAAGGTGCATAGGCTAAATCTATGTGCGAAGTTTGAGTTTATAATCTATTTGATCCGGAAATTTCAAGAATATCGAGAAATACGGGAATGAGCGAATCTCTAAAAGAATATGAGATGCAAGATTTCACTTCCCATAGACACAGAATTTTTTACGCCCTCATTTAAACAGTTCCTTAAATTCTAAAAGTAGTCTTTCATATTCGTTATCCCAATTACGTGCTCCATGCACCCGCTGTATTTTTTCTTCAAATGCCTCATAAAAATCAACTTTTTTATAATTTGGATTATTTATAAAAACTCTTATTAGAAGTTCTAGCATTTGTCCATTGTACATTTCCCCACATAATGGATTATTAAGAAGTTGTTTGCACGCAAGAGGTATTGCAATATCAAGGTAAATTTCTTGTCGTAGCATATGAGAAATATCACCAATTGTAAGCATATCCATATTTTTTTGAACCATATCATAAAACCATTCATCCAACGGCGATTCTCGCTTTAGCTCTTTTAATTCTATACCTTTTAACTTATATATGGCTGATTTCATTAATCAATTCCTCCATATGGTGCAAACATTTCTTGAATATATAAGTTATTTTTATGGAGATATATAATACTGTTACTGTCCGCATTGTCAATTATGCTTTTTACGCTATACAGGTGCTTCAAAATGAAATGACCAAAGAAGCGGAACGGAGCAAAAATGGCTGTTCCCGGCTCCGTGATTTTTTCTATTAGCTTATGCATCCGCCTTTCTGACTGCCATCCGAAACAGAACAAAGCCCACCGCAAACATCACCGCCAGAATTGACACTCCTGCCCGTGAGGTATTAAAAAGCTGGGTGGAAACTCCCATAAGCAGCGTCCCCATAAAGGCAGCGCCCTTGCCGAAGATATCAAAGAAGCCAAAATACTCCGTGGCTTTCTCCTTTGGCACAATTTTTGCAAAATAAGATCGGGACAGAGACTGGATCGCCCCCTGGAACACGGCCACCCACACGGCCAGGAACCAGAATTCCCAGGTTTTGTCAAGCTGCAGGGCAAACAGCACCACGCCGAAATAGCCGATGATGGAGGCCTCAATCAGCACCGTATTTTTCACCCTCTTGGAAAGATAGCCAAAGAGAATGGAGCAGGGAAATGCCACCACCTGGGTCAGCAGCAATGCCAGCAAAAGGTTGGTATCGCTGATTCCCACATCCTTTCCGTAGGAGGTTGCCATATCAATGATCGTATACACACCGTCAATATAGAAGAAAAAGGCAAGAAGAAAATACCAGATGGCGGGCTTTCTGCGAACCTCCGCAAAAATACCGGCCAAACGCCCGAAGCTGTCCCGCACCGGATGGGCAGTTCTCTCCACATAATGCTTCTGCTCATAGCTTTTCAGCAGAGGCAGCGTCACCAGAAGCCACCAGGCGGCATTGATCAAAAAGGCAATGGCCATGGCAGCATTGCCGCTGATGCCGATTGTGTCGGAGCAGAGCACAAAAACAAGGCTGAAAATAAAGGGAACGCAGCTTCCGATATATCCCCAGGCATAGCCTTGGGCAGACACCACATCCATCCGCTCATCCGTCGTCACATCCCCCAGCATGGCATCGTAGAAAACAAGGCTGGCATTTAAGCCCACCTTGGCCAGCACATATATCACCAGAAAAACAAGCCAGGTCTTCGGTACGGAAAGGCCGGCGCAGCCAATCACCCCCATCATTACAAAAAAGGTAAACACCGGCTTTTTAAAGCCCTTAGTATCCGCCAGCGTTCCAAGAATGGGGCCGAGAACCGCCACAATAATGGTGACAATGGAAGTGGCATAGCTGAAATAGGCCGTAGAGTCAGCCGCACTGACTCCGCTATTCTCAGCGATATTTTTATAATAGATGGGAATGATGGTGGCAGCCAAAAGCACAAAGGCCGAGTTGCCCACATCATAAAGAATCCATCTCTTTTCCAGCTTCGTCAATTTATCCATTCCACTCTCCTATTCCTATTTCTCATAATCCCTGGCAAGCCGCGGACTTAACGGCTCTCCAGTGGCAATCCCATAGACATATTCCTCAATTACTTCCGCTGTAGGAACCACCGCTCCATGCAGGCGCTCCTTAAGATAAACACGGCTTTCACTGCAGACCGGATTGGGTACTCCGTCCATAATAAGGCCGCCAATCTGCCTGTCCTGTCCCGCTATTTTCGACAGACCACGCAGAAACAGCCTCTTTCCCGCTGTAGGGCACTGGAAAAAACGAATGCACCGGCGAAAGCCCTGAATGGACTGATCAATCTGTCGGGCCGTCACTCCTTCAAACATAGATGCAATGGCTTCCTCCGTGTCATGATCCTGGCACAGATGGGCGGTACAGTTCAGCCGCACCGGATCTTTTCCGTCCTCCTCTATCAAAAACCGGTCAAAATCCGTCTCAATGGCCAGGTGGCCCAGATGATGCTCCTCCGCATAGTCATTGATGTAGGGATGGCACTCGCTGTCCAGCATAAAATGGCAGAGAAAGCCGCAGAGATAAGATAAAAGCACATTGCTGGGATGCTCCTGATACCTCTGTCTCCCCTTTTCAAAAAAATCAATCGCCGGCTCTTTGTGCATCTGCACGCCAAGCTGATTGACCCTGTTCTTCCACACCGGACGGTAATAAAACACCAGATCCGGCCCGTGAAGCCCAAGCAGGTAGGCGGCCTTATTTTCCTTTATGATGGTTTGTATCTCCTTTAGCAAAGCCTTATAAACCAGCTTGCCGAATTGATAATGTGCGTAGGTTGCAGGCATAATATGATTCCCATTATTGCGGCAGATATATCCCTCTAAGCCGCAATCCTTTCTCTCTTAATTTGCGAAGTTTTGCTGCTTTTTATCCCTGCAGGCGGCAAGCCAGGCTGATAATCGGCACACGTCACCGTTCTGTGGGATATCCATGTTAAAAAAATTATAGCACAAAGGAACATTCGTGTCATCTTGGATTTTTACAAATCCGGCGTTACAGTTCGGTTCTTCCCATTATGTCCGTTTCATGCTATAATTTGTTACAGGCCTTTTCAGAATTTCTGAAATTTTCTATATCCGGGTCTCCTGTTACACTATTTTATCAAGAAAGAGGTACACTGTCATGATTTCCTTATCCGCCCTTCCCATTGGTGACTTATCCCAATTTGACTGGATTGCCCGTTTTAAAGCCAACCAAGTGCACCGACTACAAATTGATTTTTCTACAGAGCCGGAACTAACTCCCCTGGAAAGAAGCTTAATCTCCCCCTCCATTCAAAGCTTTCAAAAAGGCGAAGCCTCCGAGGGACGCTTCCTTCTTCACCATGCCAAACAATATGCCGACCGCAGCCACGACCCGAACTATCCGGAAACAATGAAGTGGTTTGTCCTAGAGGAAAACTGGCACTCTTCCTATCTAAAAAAATATATGGATTACCACCAGATTCCTGTAGCCAGGCATTCCTTTCCGGATGATATCTTCCGCCTTCTGAGGAAAATCGGAGGACTGCGGTCTGAAATCGTGGTCCTCGTAACGGCTGAAATGATCGCTCTGTCCTATTACCGGGCATTGGCAGAATGTGTAGATTCACCTGCCTTAAAAAGCATCTGCAGGCAGATGCTGAAAGATGAACTGCCCCATATCGTGTTTCAGTCTTACACCTTATACAAGCTGAAATCTCATCCTCTTCAAAAGCTGCTCCGCATTCTTTTGATGGAAGTCACCATGACAGTTGTCTGGTTTTGCTATAAAAAAGTTTTTCAGGCAGGGGGATACTCTTACTGCCGCCTGGCATCTGACTGCCTAGGCTATCTCAAGCAGTCTATTCAAATAGAAGAAACCGGAACTCTCAGTCAAAAAAATCAATAGAAATTCACACTTTCCCCAATTTGACATAGTATGGGATTGTAAATAATTATTTTGGAGGATTTCTCATGAGTGATTTGACTGCTACAAACTGTGGATGCGGATGTAATGAAATGTCCGGTAACAACAACTGCTGTTCCTGGATCTGGATTCTTCTTCTGCTCTCCTGCTGCGGCGGATGCGGTGGCAACGGCAGCTTCTGGGGCGGCAACGGCGGATGCGGCGACAACAGCTGTCTGTGGATCATCCTGCTCCTGTTCTGCTGTGGCGGCAATGGCGGCTTCTGCGGCGGAAACAATGGATGCGGCTGCTAATCAGCTATCCGAAAGGGCCGGCTCTACGGAGCCGGCTTTTCTTTCACCTTATCTCTTGCAGTAGTATTGCTTTGTACCCCCTTTTTGCCTGCCGCACCCGCATCCCTTTTCTCTCGCTCCTTTCGTTCCATGCACTCCTCGTCAAGCTCGTAAATCGTTGTGTCATCTATGATCAAGCGTCCCATTACAGCCTCCATTTTACTTATTTTAGTTCTCTTGCACTCTCAGGACAGATAGACACCGCCCCGTAAAGCATCATTTTTTCTATATCATATTCATTTTTCTGCAGTTGGTACATATATTAAATAGGAAGAGGGGGAAACCATATGAACTTCACGGAAGATGGTTATAAAGTTCTTCATGATGTACAGAAAAAATGCAATGAGTTAAACCAAAAAATTGATTCGATTATCCGGATTATGGAGATCATGACTGTCTATATGCAGTATTCAAATAAAATGGCTGACATGCCAGAGGGACCCGACATGGCTCAGATGGCTGATATCCTGTCAAAAATGGCGGGCATGTCTCAGATGGATCATGGGGCGTATATGGACGGCCAGCCGTCCCAGGAGCAGACGTTTTATGATTTCCAGGCAGATTCGGAGGAGGATTCCCCGCCGCCCATGCCGGAAAGGAGTGAGACCATGAATCCAAATGATTTTCAGAAGATTATGAACGCAGCCAAAAGCTCCAATCAGCAGATGACACAGGAGGAATTCAACCAGATTTTTGAGACGCTAAAGCAAGGAAAATCCCCGGAGGAAGTTGCCCGGATGGAGCAGATGGTACAGTTGGCGAAAAGTTTTATGAAGTAGGGACGGGACGCACAGACGGGACGCAGCAGGACAGGCGGACGGACTTTTCCATATCGGTGTTCGGACGGTTCATCGTACACGCTGTCTGCTCTGCTGCGGCCCGTCTGTGCTGTCAGCTTCAGATCGTTGATTTTGATTTAAGTCAGGCTTTTACTTCTGCGTTGCCATAGTCATTTCCCTCATTGAAATTCCGGGCATTTTCCATGGTAACGACAGCGATGGCCTGCATGGCTTCTCTGGTGAAAAATGCCTGATGGCTGGTCAGTACTACCTGGGGGAACATGAGAAGTCGGGCCGTGATATCATCCGTGATCACCTTATCGCTGCGGTCCGTATACACATTCTCATCCTCGCCCTCGTAAACATCCAGAGCCACGGCCTGGAATTTACCCTTTTTCAGAGCAGCAATCAGTGCTTCATTATCAACCAATGCACCTCTTGCCGTATTCACCAGCATAGCGGTATCTTTCATCCATCCAATGCTTTCTTCATTGACAATGTGATGGGTGGCGGGAAACAGCGGTGCATGGAGAGAAATCAGATCCGCACGGCGGAACAGTTCTTCCTTGTCCACATAAGTCAGGACTCCCTCCTTTTCCAGCTCCTCATTCGGATAAGCATCCCAGCCCAGCACCGTCATTCCATATCCCTTGCAGATCCTTGCCATGCACACGCCAATCTTACCGGTGCCCACGATTCCGGCTACCCTGTTGTGCAAATCCAATCCCAGAAGTCCGCTTAATGCAAAGTTATTATCCTTTACCTTATTATACGCCTTATGAAGCCGGCGGTTTGCTTCCTGAACAATCGCCATGGCATGCTCTGCCACCGCATAGGGAGAATAAGCCGGCACACGCAAAATCGTAATTCCGCAGTCTCTTGCCGCTTCCAGATCCACGTTGTTGAATCCGGCACATCGCAGAAGAATCAGCCGTATGCCGCATTCCTTTAGGCGTTCCACCACCGGGCGGGATACATTGTCGTTGACGAAGACACAGACCGCATCATAGCCGTCCGCCAGATTCACAGTCTCCAGTCCCAAATTAGATGTAAAATAATGGATGTCCGAATTATAGGTTCCCTCTCCCTTATCTCTGGTTAGTTCGCTGAAAAAGATCCGATCGTAATCCTTGGCACCAAAAAAGGCAATCCGCAGCAGCTTGGCAGCCTTTTTTTCATTAAACTCCTTGTCGATCACTGCCTGAACCGCCCTCCAGGCCTGATCCTCATCCTCTCCGTTCACCTGTATGGTCAGGGTATCTCCCACCTTTACACGCAGAGCCAAAAGCTCCAGCACATTGCGTCCGTCAGCCACTTTTCCGTTTGCCGCCACCGTGACAATACTTTTGAAGTTTACACAGCACTGAGCCAGCAGTGCACAGGGACGTGCGTGAACCCCCATGGGATTCGTTACCTGATATACGATTTCTTTCATAGCCTTTCTACTCCTTTCCCCAGGGCTTTCCCCATTTTTAAATTCTTATTTGAAAATGCAGAAACTACACTCCGAGAGCAAGCGTCCCCTTGTTCCTGGAGGGCGTACACTCTTACGATTAATATGTCCAAAAGAACCGCAACAATGCATAGCTCCTGTGAACAAACGTGTCCGAAAGCCCTTTAAATTTCTTTTGTAAAAACCGCCACCCGGCATTTCTTTAACCAAAATGCACCCCTTTTACTTACGTTTCCCCTCAGCTTGATTTACAACTTGCTGATATCAACCTCATATATTATATTTAGAGGTATCTCTTCCTGCCGCAGAAACATAACCTCATACCAGGGAAGATACGTAATTCCATTCTCTGTCTCTATATTCCCTTTGCAGAATACATAGGACGGATTGTTCTTCCATACTTCCACAGCTTTTATACGGTTCAGGGCCGGATGTTTTTTATAATTATTCCCGGATTTCACCTCAATTTGCAGCACTTTCATGCCTTTGGAAACCAGAAAATCCAGTTCCCCTATTTTCTTTGTATCAAAATAGTTCAGGGAAAATCCGTTTGCTTTCAGCTGCTGAGCCATCATGTTTTCCAGGATACTGCCCATGTTAATCTTCATATTGCCCTGCAAAAGATCCAATTGAATATTTTCCATACAAGCGGCACACAAAAGGCCTGTATCGCATAGGAACAGTTTGAAAAGGCTGTGCTTTTCATTAAGCTGTAAGGGTGCTCTTGGCTCGGTCACATTGTAGCAGGGAAGAGCCACACCTGCATCTGCCAGCCATAGAAAGCTGTTTTCATAGCGGTTCTGCCTGCCATTGGGATCGATATCCCGCAAAACAAACCGCCGGTTCTTTTCATTTAACTGTGCCGGAATGCTGTCAAAAATAGCCTTGATCTTAATCCTGTCATTTCCGAAAGCATACTTTGCGATATCCAGACGATAAAGCTCCAAAATCTCTCTTTGATAAGAAACAACCTGTCCGATATCATGAGTTTCTGTATAGATTCTCACGGCTTCCGGCATTCCGCCTACTACTATATAGCTGTAAAACAGTCTGCACATAGTGTTATGCACAGAATCGGACACCGGAACCAGCTTTTCAAAGCATTCCTGCAGATATTGTATGGTAGAATCCTGCACACTATTTGCAAGAAGAAACTCCTCGAAATCCATGGGAAACATTTGATAGATTTCCTCAAATCCCACCGGATAAGAGAGAATCTCTTTCTGCCGCTGTCCAAGAAGCGATCCGGACTCCACATAGTCAAACCGTCCGTCCTCCACTAAAAACTTGATAGCAGTCCGTACCCGGGGGCACTCCTGCACCTCATCAAAGAAGATTAAGGTATTGTGGGGCTCCATGGGCTGCCGAACATAAGCCGTCAAGTTTGTAATCAAACGATCCGCTTCAAAGGAATCCGCAAAAATTCCAGCCGCTTGCTGGTCTGTGGCAAAATTGATTTCTACAAAGTACTTATATTCTCTGTGTCCGAACTCCCGGATGATGGTTGTTTTTCCAATCTGCCTGGCTCCCACAATGCAGAGAGCTTTCCGGTGGGACTCGTGCTTCCACTCCTCTAGCTTTGCATATGCTTTCCTATATAGCATGGCAGGACCCTCCTACTAAAATTGCTAAGCAATAGTACTAAGATGTACTAGTCAGTACACTAGTATAACGAAAATTAAGTTTTGGATAGTTTGACGCAGAATATTTTTCTGAGAGTGCTGCTTCACAAACGCAGGCGTAGCGGGGTTTGTCCTAAGGGGGTATTATGCGAAGCATGGTGGATTCCTTAGGACCTACCGAGGCTTGGGGAGTAGTGCTATCAGGAAAATAGGCAAGTCAAACTGCCAATAACTTAATATTCGTTATACTTGCTCCATATAAGAATATTACCATCAATTCCTGGGATATACAAGGCAATGCAACTTTTTTCCTTAATTCTTTTATACTTTTGTCACCTTTTTCCACGTTTTCATTGTGATTTTGCAACTTTTTTCCGCACTACTCCTTGGTATTCTGATTGATAAACTCCGTCTTCACCTTAGAATACACGATCCGCTGGCTGTGATAGAGTCCGTAATACCCGGACTGCATATAGCTGACCGCCAGGGACAAAAACAGGTAAGGTGCCCCCTCAAAGCCAAACATCTCCAGTCCGATCAGCAGCGAGGAAATGGGACTGTTGGTCACACCGCAGAACACGGCCGTCATGCCGCAGGCCGCCGCCAGTGAGGGGGAAATCCGCAAAAGTTTTCCCATCAAGCAGCCAAAGGTGGCACCCACAAAAAAGGTGGGAACAATCTCTCCTCCCTTAAAACCCCCGGCCAGGGTAACAGCCGTAAACAGAATCTTCAAGAGAAAGGCGGCCCATATGACATTTCCCTCCATGGCCTGCTCTATGATCTGCATACCGGAACCCAGATAGTCCGTAGTTCTCAAAAGAAGCGTTAAGACAATGACAAGACAGCCTGCCACAAAAGCTCTGAGAAACGGATTGGGCAATCTTTTATGGAAAACATGCTCCGTTTTATGTAAGACCACGCAGAAAAGAATGCTGACCGCCGCACACAAAAATCCCAAAAGCAGGATCTTTCCTCCGTTTAACAGGGTAAGCTCCGGAATCTGTTCAATTACAAAGTGCTCTCCCGCCATGCCAAAGGAATTGGCGATTGCACCTGCTATGTAAGAGGATACCACACAGGGAACCAACGCCGCATAGTGCATAATTCCCACACTGACGACCTCCATGGAAAATACGGCCGCCGCCATGGGCGTTCCAAAGAGGGCGGAAAAAGCGGCACTCATTCCGCACATAATCACCACACGCTTGTCATTCTCGTCGATTCGAAAACATTTGCCAAGAAAATTCCCGATACTTCCTCCAAGCTGCAGGGCTGCTCCCTCTCTTCCGGCAGATCCGCCGAATAAATGGGTCAGCACCGTGGACACAAAGATGAGAGGTGCTGTCTTTATGGGTATCTCTTTCTTCGCATGGATGGCATCCAAAACCCGGTTGGTACTGCTGTGTTCCTGCTTCTTCTCCCAACGGTACATCCACACAATCAAAAGACCGCCAAAGGGCAGGCCAAACAGGATCCAGGGATGTGCTGTCCGCAAGTCCGTCACATAAGCCACGCTTTTCCCGAAAAAGGTTCCCACCAGTCCCAGACAGCCGCCGGTAATCACGGAGAATAGAAGCCACCGGGCCAGGAGAATCAGACGGTTCCAGATGGTGTGATGAACCCATGCAGGTATCTCCGGCAGTTCTTCCTCCAACTTTTCTTCCCATAGTTTGCACGTGCTTTTTGTGCATAACGGGATACCTGTAAGGTGTTTAAATATTTTCATAGAAATCATCTTCTTTCTCTGTAAGGGTTCCTTAATATTATCGTATTATTCTTTTTATACATAAGAACATCTTTGTTGATTTATGTCTTACCGAATTGCCTTTTGCGAAGCCTGCTCTATGGTCACAATCACCCGGTTGGGCATACAGACAATGGTTTCCCCTGTCTGGGAAATGGGACTCTGGTGCACGCAGATTTTATCCGGACAGGAAGCTTCCGTTACATCAGCCTTTCCGTCCTTTATAATCAATTGGTTGGTTCCCTTTTCCGTCTCAATCAAAAACTCCTCTTCCTCCCTGATGGAAAAACGGGCATATTCCTGCTCTCCCACATAAACCACTACCTCCTCCGGAGATTCCCGGTTCCAGAGCCGATAGCCATAAAAGAAGACGGCCGCCATGATTAGAAGTACGAAAATCAAAATACCATCCTGCTTTTTCAATCTTTTTCCGCCTTTCTTTCCTGTTTTTCCTGCTCCAAAAAAGGCCGCAGCCGCACTGTTACCAGGCCGCCCAATAAACCTATCAATGTTCCGGCAACCGTTCCGGCAATGAGTAAAGCCGGAAAGTAGTACATCAGGCTTCCAGTGCGGACAACGAGAATTGCTACCAGAAGCTGGCCCAGATTATGGGTAACTCCCCCAAGGACACTGACACCGGTAATACCCAAGGATGTAAAACGCTTTGCCAGAGCCATACAAAGAAAGCTTAAGATACCGCCGCCAAGACTGTATAACATAATAGACAGACTGGAAAATGTCAGCCCCGCAAGGAGAATTCGCACCATAGAGATCGCAAAAGCACTTTTTGCATCCAGACAGTAAAGGGAGACAATAACAACCAGATTGGCAAGTCCAAGCTTGATTCCCGGAATGGTAAAAGAAAAAGGAATCAAAGTCTCCACATAGCTCAGCAGAAACGCCAGAGCCACCAGCATCCCGTAAACCGCCACCTTTTTTGACATATGATCCCTCTCTTTTGATTTTAAGTCCCATAATATCCCATCAGTATCTAAGTCATTTTCCCTGCACTCGAATTACTCCTGTGGGGCATTTCTCGGCACAGGCTCCGCAGCCCACGCACTTCTCACTGTCAATCCGGGCCAGGTTGTTCTCTACAATCACCGCACCGTATTCACAGGCTCTCTCGCAGGCCCGGCAGGCGATGCATCCTGCGTCGCAGGCTTCCCTCACAGCCTTTCCCTTGTCATTGGAACTGCACTGTACCCGATAGCGGGAACGGTAAGGCACCAGCTCAATCAGGCTGTTGGGGCAGGCTGCCACACATTTTCCACAGGCTTTGCAGGCACCCGGATCTACTTTTGCTATCCCCTTTTCCAGATGAATGGCATCAAAGGGACAGACCTTTACACAAGTTCCGTAGCCCAGACAGCCATAGGTGCATTTCTTGGAGGTTCTGCCCGGAACAATCACCGCCATACGGCAGTCCTCCACCCCATAATAATTGCTTTTATCCCGGGTCTTGTCGCAGGTTCCGGCACATTTTACATAGGCTACCATACGCACTTTGTTTCCCGCATCCACGCCCATAATCTTTGCAATGGCTTTTCCCACACGGCTTCCGCCTACCGGACAGGAGGATACATCCGCTTCTCCTGCGGCAATGGCAGCAGCCAGGGCGTCACAGCCTGCATAACCGCAGCCGCCGCAGTTATTCCCCGGCAAAAGGCCCCGCACTTTTTCTTCTCTCTCATCTTTATTTACATGAAATACGGAAGATGCCCCAACGAGCAAAAAGCCCACCAGTAATCCCACAATTCCAATAACCAGGGCGGCTGACACCACTCCCATTACATTCATCTCTCATCCTCCTATTTTAATCGCTGCACGATGGCACTAAAGGGTAAAGTCGCTTCGACACACATGTAATGAGAGGATCTTTCATTCGAAAGGGCACTCATGAAAGTTCCTCTCGTGCACCTTTTCGACTTTACCATCTAAATCAACCCGGAAAATCCAAAAAAGGCGATAGCCATCAGGCAGGCCACGAGAAGCACGATCGGTGCTCCCTGAAAGGGCTTCGGAATATCATTGTAGGCGATCCTCTCCCGGATCCCCGCCATAATTATAATGGCAATGGTAAAGCCCAGGGCCGTGCCAAATCCATTTACCACGCTCACAAGCAGGGCATTCCAGCCCATCCCTGTAAAAACGTATTCTTTCTGTACATTCTGAAGCACCACCCCTAACACCGCACAGTTGGTGGTGATAAGCGGCAGATAGACGCCAAGAGCCTGATACAGCCCCGGGCTTGCCTTTTTCAAGAACATCTCCACAAGCTGCACCAGTGCCGCAATCACCAGAATAAATACAATGGTCTGTAAATATTCCAGATGAAATCTCACCAGAATAAAATCATAAATCAGACTTGCCACTGCCGAGGAAATGGTAATGACAAAGATAACCGCAGCACCCATACTGGCCGCCGTCTTCACCTGCTTGGAGACGCCCAGGAAAGGACAGAGACCAAAAAACTGGCTTAAAACCACATTGTTGACAAAAGCCGCACCTACTAAGATCATCATCAATTCTTTCATTTTGATCTCCTCCGTTTGTCACAGGTCTCCACTTTCCCGCAATTTCCGCAGGCTCCGTCACAGCCCTCTACCTTTTTCCTGCCATTGTTCTCTATATTCATGGCATTTAAAAAGGCAATGATCAGGGCCAGAACGAGAAATGCCCCGGGAGCCAGGACGAAAATGGATACCGGCTCATACACCTCCGGCAGGCTGTAAGCAAAGGGCGTACCCGAAAAAACAGTCCCCGCCCCAATCAGTTCCCGGAAAAAGCCCATGCAGGCCAGAGCAATGGAAAAGCCCAGTCCCATGCCGATCCCGTCAAAAGCCGCCAGCAGGGGAGGATTCTTGGACGCATAGGCTTCTGCCCGGCCAAGGATAATGCAGTTTACCACAATCAGGGGGATATAGATTCCAAGGGCATCATAAAGCTCCGGAATATACGCCTGGATCAAAAGCTGCACAACCGTTACCAGGGAAGCAACAATTACAATATACGCCGGAATCCGCACTCTGTCCGGAATTACATTCCGCAATATGGAGATAATCAGGTTGGATACTACCAAAACCGCCATGGTGGAAAGTCCCATACCCAATCCGTTAAAGGCTGATGTGGTCACCGCCAGAGTGGGACACATGCCAAGCATCAGGATAAAGGTGGGATTTTCCTTTACAATCCCATTATATAATCGCTCCAGACAACCGTTCATCTTGCTCCTCCTATCTAAAGTTGCTACGCAACAGTACTAAAGGGTAAAGTCACTTCGACACACCTGTAATGAGAGGAACTTTCATTCGAAAGGACACTCATGAAAGTTCCTCTCGTGCGTCTTTGTGACTTTACCGTCCAGCAAAAAATATCCCTCATAAACACTTGACATTTCTTAGCTGGACTATTTAGTTCCGCAATACTCGGGTCATTGCCGAAATGCCGATTCCCTTGCAAAATAAAGGGCACCGTTCACCGCATTGGTCACCGCATTGGAGGTTCTTGTGGCACCACTCAACGCATCCACCTGGTACTCCTCCACTGCTCCGTCCTTGGTCAGCTCAAAGCTTTCCACAGCCTTGTTCTGAAACTGTTCCTTGAATGCAGGCTCCGTGGCTTTCATGCCAAGACCTGCCGTCTCATTAATCTCCAGAAAGTCAATGCCGGAGACCACTTTCTGGGTACCATTCTCCCGAATACCCACGGCCAGCTTGATGGCTCCTCCATATCCGTCCTTGGAAGTCACCTCCACGATCACCCCTGCAAAGGCCCCGGATTCATCATAGCCATAGACAGCTTCATCAATGGTTACCTGCTCCAGGCCCAGGCTGCTCTGCCTTAACAGACTCTCAGACACTGCCACCTTTCCCGAAAGTCCCTCGTCCATCCGAAAATCTTTCGCTTCCGGCAGTACGGCCTGATAGGCCTTTGCATTGGCTTCAATCTGACGCTGTGCGATTGGTTCCTTGGTCAGCTCGTACACGCCCCCAAGCAAAATCCCCGCAATCAGGGTAATCAGCGTCAGCGTCAGAGCATCCTTTATCTTATCCATTCCTTTGTCCCTCCCATCCAAATGCCTTGGGTATGGTAATTTTCTCAATCAATGGCACCAGTAAATTAGCCGTAATCAATGCGTAGGACACCCCTCCCGCCGAAGCTCCCCACAAGCGGAAGATTCCGGTTAAAATTCCCAAAAATACCGCATACAGGAACCGCCCCTTTTCCGTAACAGGGCTTGTGGCATAATCTGTGGCCATAAACCAGGCACCAATCATCAATCCGCCGCCGCAAAGCTGTGCGGCCAGATAATAGGGATCTGCCCCCTGTCCTCCGAAAACAGCCATAAACAGGGTAAAGCTTACAAGATACATGACCGGGATCACCCAGTCAATGACTTTCTTTATCAAAAGATAGATACCGCCTGCCAAAAGAGCAAGGGTAGAAATCTCGCCAATCGATCCCGTAGTAAATCCCGTAAACATGGCTGCCAGATCCACAGTACCTCCACTTTTCAGGGATTCCAGAGGTGTTGCCCCGGAGATCCCGTCCATTCCGGAATAATGATTCATCTGCTCCGCAAATGAAATCAGCAGAAAGCACCGAGCCGCCATGGCCGGATTTACAACATTCTGTCCGATTCCCCCAAAAAGCTGCTTTACCACAAGAATGGCAAAGATACTGCCAAGCATGGGAATCCACAACGGTACCAGGGGCGGAAGATTCATTCCCAGAAGAAGCCCTGTCACCAGTGCACTTCCGTCCCACAGGGTATTTTCCTTTTCCACACATACCTCATAGGTGTACTCCGTAAGCAGTGCAAAGCCTACAGCCACCAAAAGAACACACAGGGCGTAAGGCCCGAACCGATATACGCCAAAGGCTGCGGCGGGCATAAGAGCCAGTGCCACGTCAAACATCAGATTCTGCGTGCCGATAAAGCCCCTTACATGAGGAGAAGACGACACATTCCACAATTCATTCATCTTATCGCTCCTCCTGCTTTTGCCCGGGGCTGCTGCCTTTGAGCCTTTCCTTTTATTCTGTCCTGCTTTTCCGGATCCGATGACAGGGTTCCGGTTCGTTTTCTCTCATTAGACACCATCATCCTGGCTTCTTTAAAGCTCTGGGTCAGAGAAAGCCTTGCCGGACAGACAAAGGTACAGGAGCCGCACTCATAGCAATCCATGCCGTAGAGTTTCTGAAACAGCTCCAGATTGTAATGCTTACAGGCCTGCCACATTTTTAAGGGCAGCAGGCGGCAGGGACAGGCTTTCACACAGCGGCCGCAGCGGATGCAGCTTCCCGGCTTCACTTTTGCTACCGGGTCTCTTTGAAATGCAAGAAGAGCAGATGAGGTCCTTGTCACCGGAACATCGGAGACTGTCAGGGCCATTCCCATCATGGGACCTCCTGCAATCACCTTTTCCGGCTCGCAGGTAAATCCTCCTGCGGCTTCAATAAGCTCCGTATAATTGGTACCGATTTTTACACGAAAATTCTGGGGATGGGCGATGGCATCCCCGGTAACGGTGATAATCCGGCTCATAAGGGGCAATCCCTCACAGACTGCCATTCCCACTGCATGGGCTGTGGCCGTATTGCAGACAATGCACCCTGCATCTTTCGGAAGCTTTCGGGAATTGATCTTTCTGCCCGTAATGGCATAAATGAGGTTTCTCTCAGCTCCCTGAGGATATTTTGTCCTTAGGGCACACAGTTCTATGGGAGCCTTTTCCAGCCCCTTTTCCCTGATTGCTTCCCTCATCCTCTCTATGGCCTTTGGCTTGTCCTCTTCGATGGCAATGATTCCCTTTGCCTTTTCAAACAGCCGCAGAATCACCCAAAGCCCTGCAAGGATACGCTCCGGCTCCTCTAACATCAGACGGTAATCACCTGTCAGATAAGGTTCGCACTCCGCACCGTTTATAATCACATACTCAATGGCACCATCATCCCCTGGTGCCAGCTTTATATGGGTCGGAAAGCCCGCACCGCCCAAGCCTACGATTCCGGCATTCTTCACCGCAGTGCGGATCTCCTCCTTTGTCAGTTCCTCCGGATTCCGTGCTTTCCCAATACCGGGATCCGGACGGTATTCTCTGTCGTTCTCTACAATCACCGATTCGGAAATCACACCTGTTGCCAGCATTCTTCGCTCAATGGCACGAACACGCCCTGATACGGAGCTTATGACATTGGCAGACAAAGACCCATCCGCTTCACCGAGTATCTGTCCTGCCAGGACTTCATCTCCCACCGATACGGCTGCCCTGGCCGGAGCACCGATATGCTGTGACAGGGGGTATACCAGTTCCCCCTGGGGCAGGTATTCCAAAACGGCTTTCTCTTTGGTTATGTCCTTTCCGGGAAAAGGATGCACCCCTCCCCGAAAGCCGCCATAACCCATAACAATTCTCCTACGGTTTTACCACTATATTAATAATTCTTCCCGGAACGTAGATTTCTTTCACGATGGTGCCGCCCAGGCGATCCGCCACTGCCGCCTTTCCGGCTGCTATGGCTTCTTCTTTGGACGCAGTACTTGAGATGGTTACCGTACCTCTCGTCTTGCCATTGACCTGAACGGCAATCTCGATCTCATCGTCTTTCATGGCTTCTTCGTCCGCAGAGGGCCATCCGTGGGCAAATACGCTGTCCTTATGTCCCATCTCTTCCCAAAGCTCCTCCGCAATGTGAGGTGCAAAGGGTGCCAAAAGGGTAATGGCCACCTCCAGTGTGTCTCTGTCAATGCCATTCTCTTTCCGGGCAAGCTCTATCATTTTATTATTATACTCCATAAATCCGGAAATAACCGTATTCAAGCTAAAACTGTCAAGACGGGTGCTGATGTCGTACACCATCTTGTGGCGAAGCTTGACGCTTTCCGCTGTTTCCTTGGCATTTTTATCCTTATTATCCAGAACCAGGTTCCAGAAACGCTTCAGGAAACGGGAAACCCCGTCAATTCCCCTATCATCCCACTCGGCATCCAGCTCCGGCGGTCCTACGAAAAGCTCATACATCCTAAGAGCGTCACAGCCGTAGTCACGGATGAGATCGTCGGGAGATACCACATTTCCCTTGGATTTACTCATCTTGATGCCGTTCTTTCCGGTGATCATGCCCTGGTTGAACAGCTTGGTAAAGGGCTCGTCAAAGTCCACCGCTCCGATATCGTGGAGGAATTTGGTGTAGAAGCGGGAGTACAAAAGGTGCAGCACCGCATGCTCCACACCGCCGATGTACATATCTACTGGCAGATATTTGTCTGCCTTTTCCTTGCTTACCAGCTCCTCGCTATTGTGATTATCCACATAGCGCAGGAAATACCAGGAGGAGCCTGCCCACTGGGGCATGGTGTTGGTCTCCCGCTTGGCGGGAGCGCCGCAGACAGGACAGGTGGTGTTGACCCACTCGTCAATGGCTGCCAGAGGGGATTCTCCGGTTCCTGTAGGCTGATAACTCTCCACATCCGGCAGGGTTAAGGGAAGCTGATCTTCCGGTACGGGGACATTGCCACAGTGAGGACAGTGAATGATAGGGATTGGCTCTCCCCAGTAACGCTGGCGGGAGAATACCCAGTCACGAAGCTTGTAGTTGACCGTCTTTCTGCCCACGCCCATTTTCTCCACAATCAGGGGCGCCTCCTGCTTCAGGACTGCGGATTCCATGCCGTTCCAGTCGCCGGAGTTGATCATGGTGCCGCTGGCTGCTGTGTAAGCTTCGGTCATATTTTCAATCTCCACACCGTCCTTGGCAATAACCTGGATTATGGGAATGTCGAACTTCTTAGCGAACTCAAAGTCTCGGTCGTCATGAGCCGGCACGCACATGATGGCGCCGGTTCCGTAGTCTGCCAGTACATAGTCGGACAGCCAGATGGGAAGCTTTGCGCCGTTCATAGGATTGATGGCGTAGCTTCCGGTAAATACGCCGGTCTTTTCCTTATCCTGAACACGGTCTACGTTGGAGCGCATGGAGGAACGGAAAATGTAATCCTCCACAGCCTGTCTCGTCTCCTCCGTTGCCAAGTCCTTTGCAAGGGCATGCTCCGGAGCGAGAACCATAAAGGTGGCACCGTAGAGGGTATCCGGACGGGTGGTGTATACGGTAATCTTCTCTTCATGGCCGTCTACCGGGAAGTCTACCTCTGCACCGTAGGATTTTCCGATCCAGTCGGTCTGCATCTTCTTAACCTTTTCCGGCCAGTCCAGCTTGTCCAGGTCGTTTAGGAGACGCTCTGCGTAGGCGGTGATTTTTAACATCCACTGGCGGAGGTTTTTCTTTGTCACGGTCGTGCCGCATCGCTCGCAGACACCGTTTACCACTTCCTCGTTTGCAAGTCCCGTCTTACAGGAGGGGCACCAGTTGATGGGGAATTCCTTTTCGTAGGCCAGGCCCTCCTTGAACATTTTTACGAAGATCCACTGGGTCCATTTGTAGAATTCAGGATCGGTGGTGTTTACCTCCATATCCCAGTCATAGAGAGCTGCGATATCGTTGATCTGCTTTTTGATGTTTGCCACATTCTCTGCGGTGGATTTGGCAGGGTGTACGCCCATTTTGATGGCATAGTTCTCTGCTGGAAGGCCGAAAGCGTCCCAGCCCATGGGATGGATGATGTAGTGGCCCTGCATGAGCTTGTAGCGGCTCCACACGTCGCTGATGACGTAGCCTCTCCAGTGGCCTACGTGAAGTCCGTTGCCGGAGGGATAGGGAAACATATCCAGACAATAATATTTTGGTTTTTTTCCATCATTTACATTTACCGGGTGTTCTTCCCAGTGCTTGCGCCATTTTTCTTCTACTGCTCGATGATTGTAAGGTACTGCCATTGTTTTTACACTCCTCTTTTTCTTTTTCGGCTTAAGTGTACTGACCGGTTGTAAATTGGGCAAATCATTCGCCAGCACACGTATGTTCATTTGAAAATTGCAGAAACTTAAGCCTGATTTCACTAAGTTTTATCATAAACATGCAGGGGCAATTTGTCAAGTTAATTGCCCTTTGTGGTGGGGGAATGTGGTGGGGGAACTGAGGTAGGGCATTTAATACGGACGCTCCGAAAGAAAACAGATATCCCGCTATGCTCCGCTCGCCCTGCGAGCTAACACGCCTAGAGGGATATCTGTTTTCTTTCGGAGCTGGCTGTGTAAGGCTTTGCTTTCACAGCTGTCCTATCCATCTCTAACCTTATTTTTATTTTTGCGGCAATCTCTTCTGTAACAGATATCAGCCTGCAATTCTCAATGGTATATACCTGGTCGCAGAACTGTTCGATATCCTCGTAGTGATGGGATGTAAGGAAGATCGTCTTACCCTCTGCTTTTAATTCATGGATAATGCCCTTTATATCCTCGTAAGTCCTGTAATCCAAGGCGTTGAAAGGCTCGTCAAGTACAAGAATCTCTTGATTTTCCATAATCGCCTGCGCTATGCTGAGCTTTTGCTTCATGCCCAAAGAATAATTATCAACCTTTGTCTTATTATCGGGGTCAAGACCGACCTTACGCATAGCCTCTTTGATTTGTTCGTCACCGATATTGGTTTTAATGTCAGCAAGAAATTTTAAATTTTGAAACCCGTCATAAATGCCAATAAATCCAGGGGAATTGATAAAAACACCTACATTTTCCGAGAAATCATGTCCCTTTCCAAGATATTCACCGCCCACAAGGGCGCTGCCCTTGTCGGGCTTTTCAAAGCCGCACAGGATTTTGAAAAGAATGGATTTGCCGCTGCCGTTTGCCCCTATAAGCCCAACGGTCTGTCCCTGCGTGACTGCAAGGGAGATATCTTTTAAGATGATTTTCTGTCCAAAGCTCTTTGTAACATGCTCTAATTGAATAAATGTACTCATATTGAAAGCCTCCTGCATATTCGTTTCATATTTTTCGATAACCAAATTTCATGTGCCATAGGGAAAGCACGATGAAAAACAAGGATAAAATAGCCGCCGCCGTGAAAACAGGCATCCCTGCTCCCTCCTGATATGGTGAAATCCTTGCTGCGCTTGACAAGCCAAAGGGCAAATAGGATACACAATTTAAGGGAACTGTGCACAAAGCATTGGCTACTGTCAGCAAAAGAAATCCGACCGTCACCTGTTTCGTGCACAGATAAATGACAAGCATCAGCATATATTGAACGCTCAAATCCAAGAATTTGAGAGCAATCATAGTAACCAGACCGGGGAAAGTCTTTCCCCTAAAGCCATAGCCTAAGAGATATGCCCCAGCCGTCCCCCCGATAAACCATATCATACAATAAAGCAGCAAAAACAACATTCCCGATATCAGAATTGCCCGCATCAGCTTGTTTCTCCCAGCAGCACGGACCGAAACGAACAGGGATTGCCCGCTTACTGCTTTTTCAATAAATAAGGCAAAGAGATAAAGAGGCGTGCCGTTTAGGCGGAAGCCCATAAGGAAGTATATGAAGTCTCCGGCAAAACCGGCGTGGCTTAGGTCATGCCGGTTTCTCTTTGCCGCTGACTGGCTCCGGTTTGTGAAGTGGGATGCGGATTTTTCCAACATAGGTAAAATAGATTTCAATCGTGACATGTTTCCGTCCGCCTATTTTCTCCGGGCTGTGAATCACAATCCTGTGAATCAGCTCATTCACCGTGGAAGCGTCCAGTTCCTGTAAATCGGAATACCTGTCCGCTAACTTGAGGAAACGCCCCACATCGGCAATCTGTCCGGCCTCGTTCTCAATCTCTCGTTCCAGCGAAACAGCAAGCTGCCGGATTTCCGCCTGTTCTGATTCATATTGTGCCGAAAGTTTTTGGAAACGTAGCTCGCTCAGCCTGCCGAGGACCGAATCCTCATAGAGCCTTTGAATGATCTTGTCCAAATCTTCCATACGTTACTGTGCCCCGGAGAGCGCTTTCCGCTTTTGCATCAATTCCGCTTTCCTGCTGGCTTCGTCTTGTGCCAGCATTTCCTGTGTAAAATCATCCCGGAACAAGCGGACGTAGGTCAAAGTCCTTTGAATACATTCCAGCACTCTTTTATAAAGCGTAATCTCCCGAATATAATGGATTTGGCAGGAACCGGTGTTGCTCTTGTAGTTGGAGCAGAGGAAATGATCCTGTGAATCATCCTTGTAGCTGGTGCAGGTACAATAATACAGTTTTGCACCACAGTCGGCACAATAGACAAGCCCGGAAAATATGCTTGTTTTTCCTGTCTTTGTCGGCCTGCGTTTATTGGCTCTTAGTGCCTGCACCCGTTCCCACTGTCCATATTCAATGATTGCCGGCTGCGTCCCCTCGAATATCCGTTGGTTTTCTTTTGGGTTTTCCATCCGCTTCTTGAATTTCAACGATTTTGTATAGGTCTTGAAATTGACAGTACAGCCGGTGTATTCCTGCCGTTCCAATATTCCGGCAACAGATTTGGAACACCATTGGTAAAGATTTTCCGGCATGGCCTGCCCTTTTTGCTTTGCGTTATAGGCCGTGACGGTCAGTACCTTGTCCGCTGTCAGGATTTTTGCAATCTGCATGGGGCCTTTGCCTGCAATGCACAGGCCGAAGATTCTCCGAACCACATTTGCAGCCTCTTCGTCCACCACCCATTTCTTTTTATTTGCAGGGTCTTTGACATATCCGTAAGGCGGATTGCTCGTCAGGTGTTCCCCGGCCTCGCCGCGCATCTTCACAACCGCTCGGATTTTCTTGCTGGTGTCCTTTGCGTAATAATCGTTAAAAACATTTTTAAAAACGGCAAAATCGTTCTCACCTTTAGCGCTGTCCACATCATCATTGATGGCGATAAAACGGACATCATAAGCAGGAAATATGAAATCCTGCAGGCGGCCCATGTAGGAATACTCGCGCCCCAGCCGGGACAGGTCTTTGACAATCAGCGTGGAAACGGAATAATCCTCCACATATTTCATCATTTCCAAAAATCCGGGCCTTTGAAAATTCGTACCGGAGAATCCATCGTCCACAAAAAATATAGTGTTGCGGAAACCATGCTCCGCGGCATATTTGGACAATAGTGCTTTTTGGTTCGTGATGGAATTGCTCTCCCCGTCAAGGGTATCATCCTGGCTTAAACGACAGTATAAAGCAGTGATTTTATCTGGCTGTTGGTTCATCATAAGCAGCTCCTTTCCTCCCGTATATCGGGATAACAGCCAGGTAAACGGATACTTATATTATAGCGCACAGTTTCTGTTTTTTCAGCAGCTTTCATTCTGTTTCCTCCAGATTTCCGGCCATGATACGGCGCAGCTTGTCCAATACGCTTTCTGCCCCATCCTCCGCATAATGGGGAATTGTGTGGTAGACGGTGTTTCCTTCTACAGCAATGGATTCTTCCTTACTAAAGCCAAATTCAAAAAATCCGTCCTTGAAATGCTCTGCTACACGTTCCGCAATCTCTGGTTTCAAATATTTGGGGAGATTGTTTAAATCTTTTTTGTCACTCATGCAGGCTGTCCCCCTTTTTAGCTGAAAGAATGTTTAACGTAATTACCGCCGGTCTGCCAAGTCCCTGTTTCCTGCGTACAATCAGGTTGTTTCTTTCCAGTTCCTGAAAAGCACGTGTTGCCACCTGGCGGCTCCTGTGGAGTTTTTCCTTTGCTTCTTCCAAGGTGAAATAAAGGCGTATCCTTCCATCCGGCTCTATGTACCCGTTTTCTCTGGATATGCCCGCCCGGTCAAAGAGAAGGGCATACAATATTTTGGCGTCATTGGATAAATCCATTGATACGAGAAAACGGGGGAGTGGGAGATATGCCGGTACAGCAGTACCATTCTTGTAGGGACTTAATTCATATTTGTGCATATATCTTCCTTTCCATCAATCCATCCACGGATTGATTTGATTGATATTGATTATCTTGTAATTAACTTCTTTCTCTTTAATTTCCGTCTGAATATGGGCTGCCAAAAGCGTCGGAAAATCCATCGTCTGAAATGCCGGATTCGGTTCGTCCGGAAGGTCAGCTTTTCCAGTCTCTGAAAATCCAATCCTGGATTTCCCCATACTGGCGAAGTTCCTGTTGGCTGCAAAGACCGCGAGATGAAAATCTGTATCTGTTTGAGAAAATCCCTTTTAGGTTCAATAAGTGTTATGGACAGTTAAAAACTTGATTTTGGGAGGCATAAGGGATTTATCCCTCATACCCTCTGACCGCTGTCTGCAGAGCCTGTATAATCAACTCTTTTTTGATTCTAATTGTCCACACAAGAGCCTTCTTTTTCTTCCGCTTTCTGTTTTCTGCCTGCGGTGGATTTTTGAAGCACAGGACTTACAGTATTTTGCCCGGTTGGAACCGGGAAGGTATGGCTGCCCACAGACATCACAGCGTTTCATGCTGGCCCGATACAGCAGTTCTGTTTCCAGCGGCCTGTCCAATGGAAGGACGGCAATACGGAACCATTTGCAGATCAGCGAATAGGAAATGCTCTGGACACAGACGCATCCTTCCCCATTGTCCAGTGCGATACAGCTCCCGTTGTCATAGTTGCAGCATTCATGCACCAGCTTTCTTGCCTTACGGTATTGTGAGTAGGTCATAGTCGGTGTTTTATTTTGGATAGGCATGCCTCCTTTCTGGCGGTCTGAAATATATCCCTCTACTATTCAGTACATTTTTAGAGGGAAAACGGCGTCCCCTATACGAAAAGTTCACAAAAAATTTACAAACAGCTTATCCAATGCTATCATTGGTCTTGTTCATACAATTAAAAATTTCTATCATATAACAATTCAATGTTAGGGAAAAAGCGCCGTAATCCTTTTTCATGGACTACGGCGCTTAGAGCCTCACATATATAATGGAATAACTGTTGCTCTGTATCTTTCGGAAACATCCCCTAATCCTCCTGACTAAAGAGGAACAGAGGGCTATATTGCGGTCAGTCTCCCTTTCGTGGAAATTATACTTGGGATATTTCTTTTATTTTTCCCGAAAGATTCTGTTTACAGATAAGGTTGTTGCTACTTTTCTTAAAGCTAATTTTAGTATTAGTTTATTTGTTTTATTCCTGCGGTTCAAATTTATATCCGACACTATGGACACTTTTAATATAATTGGGTATGTCCGGTGTGGTTTTCAATTTTTTTCTTAAATTACAGATATGATTATTTATTGCTTTACGAGAATATTCATTATATTCCTCATTCCAAACAATATCAGAAATCATCTCGTAAGTGAATACGCGACGCGGATTAAAGCTAAGTAACACCAATATATCAAACTCTTTTGCTGTCAAATCTATTTCTACTCCCCTTACCCGTACCACACGTTCATCTTTACTGATATATAAATCTCCATTTATGAAAGTACGAGATTGTATTGTATTCATCCTTTCAAGCGACATTCCTGCTTCACGTAAATATTGTACAGTCTGTTCCATTTGCTCCATATTAGCAAATTCTGGTGTCACAACTAGAATAGGAACGGATTTCATATTACGCATAACATCTATATATGGCAGACAATCCAACACTCTTGAGTGGAAAATCGCTAAAGAGAAACTTCTTTCATCCAAAAAATATTGAGCTTGTTGTGCAGAAACCGCAAATACAAGTTCAATACTATATTCTGTCCACTTTTGGCTTTCAGCTTCAAATTCTTCCGGGTTGTATCCGATTGCCAATACTTGGTCTGCCATGTATAGTCCTCCTTTCTACTTGTATATCAACTTTTATTGCAATTACTTATTTTTCCTCCATATGTTGTTTTTCAATACTTTGCTGAGATAATGGCTAATCCATACAAAACACCACATTACCGCCATATAATCTACCAAAAAAAATACTAGCGGTTCCTCAAAATTAAAAAATGCAAAGTGATTTTTCAAAAACATATACCGCCCAATTTCCCGCTGTATAAAAGCATATGCACCATATCCTGCAGCGAGAAGAGCAATTACTCGAAACAGATACTTTCCAACAATAGGAGTTTCTTTTATAAACCGCTTTGCCATCCCAACCATCATTCCCCAATGTAAGCCCAAATGAAGCGACATAAGAATAAATCCCCAATAAGCACAGACCATGTGGAGGCTTCTGGCAAAAGCCCACCCGCCTTTGATAGGCAGAAATGACAATGCATGTTCAGAAAGAATCACTCCGCTATACATAGAACCCACCATCGTAAGCAGGATTCCAATAACTAGAATGGTCTGCCAGATACGAAACAATGCATATTTCCCTTTAAAAACACACCGGATCCATTTTCGGTTCAAAATATGGTGAACAACAAAAAGTCCAAATATTCCAATTCCCAACCACTCATGTGCTGCTGCGCCAATCAGTTCATAAGTCATCAGAAGCAACAGCATGACCGTCATTCCAATATCAACTGCTATCTTTAAAATGGTTTTTCGTTTCATGCTGCCCGCCTCCGTCATTTTTTCTTTTCCACAATCCATTGCAGAATAGATTGATCTTCAAACAAAATATTTCCGCCTCCGTGGTAATTGTAGATTCCACGGCTGTTAAAATATTCATTGTCTGGAATTTCTACCTGTAAAACCTCGTCTATTTGCGCCTGTGTCCATCCAATGCTCTGATAGGCTTCATACAAGCCCTGATAAGCGTCCCTTGCTTTCTGTGAACCATAATATTCGTCATTTTCTGCCATAAAGATATAAACAGCAACGCCATTTTCCGCAACAGGCTCAAAAGCTCCGTCCCACCTGGAAGCACCATGTAAATAAGCTGCATATAAGTCCGGGCGCATGGATACAGCCTGCGACATAGTTTCCCCGCCAGCGGAATATCCGGCAGCATATACTCTGTCGCAGTCCACCGGAAAATTATCAAGAAAAAATTCTGTCAGTTCAATAGCTTGTCTGGCGGATTTCTCACCCCAATCGGTAAGCTGTGCTGAAACAACAATCATATCTTCCTCCAGCTCCCTCCAAGACAGAAAACCGTGCCAATTCAGATTTGTACCGGAGGATTCCTCTCCGAACCACATCATATCATAGCCCGGCATAACCACCATCATAGGATATAACCTGTCGGCACTGTAGTTTTCAGGCAGGTAATAGCTATAATGAATAACTCCGTCTTTTCCATCCAAAAGCTGTTCTGCAATAATCCCTTTATTTATCGGCAAGCTGTCTTGTTCATTATCTGCCGAAGGAACTGTCGGAGTAACTTCATTCGTAATGTTTTCTGTTTCGTCCATACGGCTGTTTCCTATAAAAGCAGTATCTTCTCTCTTTCCACAAGATGCCAGTATAAACAACACAAAAAATACTGCTAATGAAATTACTCCTTTTTTCATTTCCTTTTACCCCATTTCTACCGTTGAAGTCCCGTCAGCATTTCCACCGTTGCCGGATCATAGTGGGAGAAGAACAAGCTTTCTTTTTCATCCAGCGCCTGAATTTCCGCCATATCCACGCCATCCAGCACAAAATCAAATACGTCCATATTCTGGATCATGCGCTCCTTATGCGTAGACTTCGGAATCACCACTACACCACTCTGGATCAGGAAGCGGAGAGCGGTCTGCGCTGCGCTCTTATTATATTTCTCCCCAATCTTTGTCAGGACAGGATTGGTAAAGAAATCATTACGCCCTTCGGCGAAAGGCCCCCACGATTCATGCTGTACACCATATTTCACCATATATTCATGGGCCTGCGCCTGTTGCTGGAACACATGGGTCTCCACCTGATTGATTGCCGGTTTCACTTCCACAAATTTACACAGATCTATCAGACGGTCAGGGTAGAAGTTCGATACACCGATAGCGCGAATCCAGCCTTCTTTATAGGCTTCTTCCATTGCCCTGTAAGTTCCGTAATAATCATTGAAAGGCTGGTGAATAAGCACCAAATCAATATATTCCGTCTGCAGCTTGCGCAGGGATTCCTTCAAAGACGCCTTCGCCTTTTCATAGCCGCCGTTACTGATCCATACCTTTGTGGTGATAAATAATTCTCCACGGGGAATGCCGCATTTTTTGATTGCATTACCCACGGCTTCTTCATTCCCGTATGCCTGCGCCGTATCAATGGAGCGGTAGCCGACACTGAGCGCATCCAGCACACAGCGCTCGCATTCCTCATTGCTCACTTGAAACACACCGTATCCCAACACCGGCATCTTAATCCCATTGTTCAAAGTTACATATTCCATGATTTTCCCTCCTGTAATCATTATTTTATTTTTGCATAATCTTCACTGCTGACCGGTTCACACCACTCCGTGTGCCCGTTTTCCCCCGGCACTTCTACCGCCAGATGAGAGAACCAACTGTCTGGCGCTGCACCGTGCCAGTGCTTCACGCCTGCCGGGATGTTGACCGTATCACCCTCTGTCATGCAGATGGGCTCCTTTCCCCATTCCTGATAAAAACCTCTGCCTGCCATGCAGACCAGAATCTGTCCGCCGCCATTATCGGCATGATGGATATGCCAGTTATTCCGGCATCCCGGTTCAAAGGTCACATTAAAAATACCCACCTGCTCTTTAGAAATCGGCACCAGATAGCTCTGCCCTGAAAAATACTGCGCAAAAGCCTCGTTTGGCTGGCCAATCGGAAATACCATAGACTTTTCATGCAGAGCCTTTTCTCCCGTTCCGTCCGTTTCATCATTCCAGATTTCCTTCGCCAGGCGGAACGCCGCCCACGCCTTTGGCCACCCTGCGTAAAAGGCCGCATGTGTAATGATCTCGGCAATTTCGGTTTTTGTTATGCCGTTTACTTTTGCCGCTTCAAGATGATGAACGAAAGATGTATCCGTAAGTCCCTGAGAAAGTAACGCCACCACCGTGATTAGGGAACGATCACGGAGAGACATTTTATCTTCTCTGCTCCACACCTGCCCAAAAAGCACATCATCATTCAGCTCCGCAAATTTAGGGACAAATTCCCCAAGCGCAGTCCTTCCTGCTGTTTGCTTTACCGCCATACTGTGTTCCTCCATAACATTGATGAAAATATTATCATAATTTCTCTGACAATCTGCCCGCCTCGGAGTGATTCGTGGCCATTCCTGCATACTCCATCCCATAAAGTCCTGCAAAACGCTTCATGGTATATTCCCCGGCCTCCATCATCCATTTTTCCGGAGCTGCACCCTGAAAGAGAAAATACAGCGTCCTTCCCGATAAAGAACCTTCCTCTACCAGACCATAAAAACGATCCAGCATATTGCGCACAGAGCCACAGATATTGTGCCAATACAGCGGAGAGCCAATCACGATCACTTCCGCCTCCTTTATTTTTCCAATAACCTCACCAAGCTGGTCATCCGGGAAATCTTGCCCGTAGCTGCCGATCCGGTAATCGGTCAGATTCAGCGTCTCATAATCCCTGCCCTTCAATAATTCTCTTGCAAGCCCCGCCGTGTTGCCGTTCTTATTCGGGCTGCCATTGATAAATAAAATGCTCATTTGGTTATCCTCCTTATATTTTACGAATCATTGTTCACCATTCCAAAAAAATCTAAGTCCGTTATAGGTATATTCATCACTGGCCGTCGCGTCATGGACATAACCTTCCCGTTCCAAAAATGACAGATTTCCGTCCGCTTCATTGTCGGCAAATTGGAATGTGCCATCCGAAACATTACCCATTGCCATAATCTGTGCCTTAAAAGCACTGTATGCGAAATCATCCGTACCGGAGGCAGCAAAGATAAAAAAGTCATCAGGACCATGACCGGATTCTTTTACCAGCTCTGCCATGTATTCGCCGTCCGTAGAGTAGCTTCCGCTCATAGGCATAAAATACCGGAAATAATCAAGCGCATACCTGAAAGTACACCATGTATTGACAGAACCCATTGAAAAACCGCCGAACCCTCTATGGCTACGAGATGATTTTAACCCTTCCTGCGTAGTATCCTCCGCATAAGTGCTGTATTTGCTCTCTACCGCCGGAATCAGGTCATTTACCAACTCATTATGAAACTGATCCGTCAACTGGAGCGCAAGGCTGTAATTCCCGCTGTCTCTGCCGCTTGTATTATTATAGGTCGGCAGGACAATGATAAGTGGCTGTATTTTCCCATCCTCTATTGCATGGTCGATCACATACTTAAAAGAACGAGGATTCTGGTCTGTTCCCATCACTGTTGTTTCGTTGCTCCATCCGCCATGACTTAAATAGAAAACATTATATTTTTGTTCTTCTGAATAGCCATAGGGCAGATACACCCACGCCTCTTTTGTCAGTTCCTGCGTCTGTTCCTCATAGGAAAAGGATTCCCATGTCTGATAGGTCAGCTTTTCCAATGTCCCCGGATGTTCCGAAGGACTTTGATATTCCGCCGGTATATATTCCAGTTCATCCGGTACAATCCCGCTCAGATTGGTTTTGTTGTCCTCTGTCTGCATGTTTTCTGTTCCTGCCGATACTCCCTCTGTATCCGATTTCAGATTGAGGCTTTCTGCCCACTGTCTGATTTCTGCTTCACTTTCCGCCACATCATTTCTGGAAAGGGAAAGCGTATTCTCGCTTATATCTGCGCCAGGCTGCAATCCAGAAATCGTGTTCCTCGTGTCCGAAAAGCCACTGCCGCCATGCGTCACAAAAGGAATGATTGTTTTTCCGCTAAAGTCGTATCCCTCTAAGAAAGTATAAACTGGCATGGGTAAATCTCCCCACCAATTCGGATAGCCCAAGATAACGGTATCATACTGTTCCATATTTTCAATATGCCCTGCAAGCTCCGGGCGCAGGCTTTCGTCCTTCTCGTCTGCGGCCTGATCCACCAACGAATCATGGTCTAAGGGATAATCCTGCACAGTTTCTATTCGGAACAGATTGCCACCCACAGTTTCCTGAATTATTTTCGCAGCATACTCCGTATTTCCCTGCTGTTCCTCGTCCCTAACCACAATACTTGCGCCAGAAACAGCATCCACCCCAGATATATCCACATCTTCCGGCATGGAAAAATAAGCAATTAAAACGTTGGAATCGGTACTTTCTATTTCCTCCGGCTCCCTCTGTGTAGGGGAAGCCGGACTATCCGATACTATGCTTTCTTTAGGCAAAGGTTGTTTTTCTTCATTATTTCCACATGCGGCCAGTGTAAAAACCATCAGCACACTTGTGAAAACAGCTATCATTTTTCTCATAATCTGGCTCCTGTTTTTATAATCCTAAGCCTTCCACCCATGACAGAACCGTTTCTTCCGAGGCCCCTGAGCGGAATCGCTCTCCTTCCAGCCATTCCCCGGTTCCGGCCATTTCCTTAAGCAGTTCACCACTTTCACCTAAACCGGAGCTTGAAGAAGTGCAGAAAGGTATCACCGTTTTTCCCGTAAAGTCATTTGCCTTTATAAAACCGTCAACAGGCCATGCCGCAATTCCCCACCAGATCGGATATCCGATAAAAACTGTGTCATACTCGTCCCAGTTATCCACCGTATCAGACACAAGCGGGACGTTCCTTTCATCCTCGTTATCATGCTCTCTGGATACGCGGCTGTCCTCATCCGTCCAGTCAAGGTCTGCACCCGTGTAAATTTCTGTGGGTACGATCTCGAACAAATCTCCATCCATTGCAGAAGCAATATAATTTGCAACTTCTTCCGTATTCCCGGAAGCCGAATAGTAGACAACCAGTGTTTTTCCCCCGAACACTTCCGGTGTCTTGGCCGACGTTTCAGAATTGGAATCATCCTGCGTTCCCATAGATGTTTCACTACTGGATTCGTCCTCCTGCTGGGAAGGCTCTGTTGCTTTCGTTGTTTCCGTTTCATTGCTTTGACTTTCATTTCGGGAAAGGGATTCATCACTCCCGTTCTGCCTGCTGCCACAAGCTGCAAGTCCTAACACCATCACAACACTAAGTATCAATACAATCCATTTTTTCATAATAAAAACTCCTTTCGTCCATTCACTCAAATTTATATGTGGTTTCCCCACGCCTATCTATAAACAAGCGTCATAAAGGAAAACTAATAGCACTCTCGGAATATTCCAAGAATTTCTTCATGTGTCAGTTTCTTATAGCTGCCAGAGACAATGGCGCAAGAATCTGCAATTACTTTCAAATCGGTGTTTTCATCTACCCCCAATTCCCGGAGGGTTACAGGCAGGCCGATTTCCAATATAAAATCTTCCAGTGCATTGATACCGGCACGGGCAACTTCTTCGTCCGTCTTTCCTTCTGCTGAAATCCCCCACACATTCTCGGCAAATCGCTTAAACTTTGACATCCCATCCTTAAAAATATGACGGTAATAGACCGGATGCAGTACCGCCAGCCCTGCGCCATGATTGCAGTCCGTATAAGCGCCGAGCTGATGCTCCATCTGGTGGCACTGAAAATCCGTCCGCTTTCCCAGCTTGATGATCCGGTTCTCCGCCATTGTCGCATCCCACATAAGATTGCTTCTGGCTGTATAGTCCTCTGGGTTCTTAATCGCCGCACGCAGATTATGGATCACATTCCGCATAAGTGCTTCGGCAATGTCATCGGAAACATTATCCTCGTCCGGCTCGCTGAAATAAATCTCCATGATGTGCGAAAGAATGTCAAAGCTGCCGGATACCATCTGGAATTTCGGGACGCTGTAGGTATAAGTCGGATCAAGCAGGGCAAACCTCGGATTGCATTTCGGATAATCACGCCCGGTCTTTATTCTCAGTTCTTCGTTAGTAATCACAGCCCCGCCGTTGCACTCGCTCCCGGTTCCCGCTACTGTGACAATCACACCGAGAGGCAGCGGCTCAAAATCAAAGATACCGGGACGAGCCCAAAAATCCGCCCATATATCCCCCTGATACCGGGCGGCAATGGATACAGCCTTGCAACAGTCCATAACCGAACCGCCGCCGACACCGAGAATCAGCCCCACATTATTTTCCTTTGCCAGCTTTGCGCCTTCCAGCACTTTCGCATAAGTGGGATTTGCCATAATACCCGAAAACTCAACAATATTCTTTCCACCTGCTTTCAGGATAGCCGTTACCTCGTCATAAACACCGTTGCGTTTGATGGAACCGCCGCCGTATGCCAGCATGACCGTATCTCCATGCCCTTTTGTCAGACAGCATAAGTATTCCTTTACACACCCTTTCCCGAAAAACACCTTTGTAGCGTTTTCAAAAATAAAATTGTTCATCACATTTCCTCCTGCATTATTTGCTGAAATTTTTTACCCAATCTTTTACTTCCTTCTCGGAATCCGCAACATTACTGCCACGGAGCGACAATGCATTTTCCGTAAGAACCGTTGCGCCATTTGCAAGTTCTTTCACCCGGTTTACACTGTTTGCACCATTTGAACTGCCGTTGTGGGAGAAAAAAGGAATAACTGTTTTCCCGGACAAATCATATTCTTCAAGAAATGTCCAAACCGGCATAGGCAAGTCGTACCACCATACAGGAAATCCGAGATAAATCACATCATACTGTGCCATTGTTTCAATATCAATATGTTCAGACAGCTCTGGACGTATTTCGTTATCCAATTCGTCTTTCGCACGATCAGCACAGGAATCAAAATCTTCGCCGTAGCTTTCGGACGGGACAATGCGGAACAACTCACCGCCTGTTTCTTCAGAAATCCATTTTGCCATTTGCTGCCCATTGCCAGACCATGAGAAATAAGCTACCAGCACATTGCTGTCCCCTTTTACTTCCAACTCAGGGTTATTATCAATTCCTACGCCGGAACCGCCCATCATTTTCATAAAAACCGTAATGGCAATAGCTACCACTGCTATTACTCCTGCAATCACAATTACTTTTCTTTTCATTTTGTTTTTTCTCCTCTACATTTGCTTTTCCCAAAATGCTGCTGCCTCATTTATCCATCCTTCTGCAGCCGTTCCGGTTCCTATTCCAAAACCGTGACCGAGTCCCGGATATTTGTGGAACTCTGTGGGGATTCCCAACGAATCCAGATAGCGCAGGCGGTTTTCCATTGTCCGCCAGCTTGCAATTCCATCATTTTCTCCGACACACGCAAAGGTTGGCGAATCACTTTCTGTATAGTCACTGTGACCTGTATATTGCATGATAACCGCTCCTGGCCTGGGCAGTTCATTTCCCCCAAAAGCAGCCGGACCATAAGAGCCAAGCCATGCCGCCATCCTTGCGCCTGCAGAACCGCCCCACACAGAGTAGCTGTCGGTATCTATTTCAAGTTCCTCTGAATGTTCAAAAATGAAACTTACCGCCCTTGCTAAATCTTCACAGGCTGTCTGCGCTCCGGGTCGGTAAATCAAGGCAAAGGCGTTATATCCCATTTTGGATAATTCCAGTGCATGGGGAAAGCTGTCCTGCATTGCTCCCACATATGCGAATCCTCCGCCTGCATTACAGACAGCAAATTTTTCTCCGGGATTTCCCTTGAAAAAGAACAGCCCTGTATCCTCTTTTGCCGGGTCAGCCGCCTTTTCCTCGTCAGTGTAAATATCATAAAAATAGGTTTCACCCGCTGCCGCATGATCTCTCAGATAGTTTGCAATCTCTACCGTTTTTTCCGGGTCAATATTGCTATACCATGTGAGCCGCAACGTTCCCAAAGTGTTTCCGCTGTAATAACCACTGTCTACCGGAAAAATCAGCCTGCCATGCTCTCCGAAAACCGGATCAGATATAACCTCGGCTATCTTTGTATCTGTCGTATACAGTTTATTTATCTGTTCTTCTGTCTGCACAATATTTTCTGCTCCTTCGGTTTGCTGCAACAGGCTTTCTTCCATATCCTTCCCAGTTTCTATATCCGCAACATTACCAGAGGCATTATCTGCACCACACCCTGCCAAACTAAAAAACAGACAAATAAATGCAGCAGTACAAGCAGCTTTTTTCAATTCCATCACCTCCGTTTTATATTGGTTTAATCAAACTCGAAAAATACCTTGCATTTTCCTCGTTAAAACATCACCAGCCTTGCTGTTCCTGTTTTACATTATAAAAAAAGCAAGACCAGAGGAGAAGTCTCGCTTTGTTCATCAGTTTATACCCAATGGTTATAACTCTTTTTCTTTTTTACTCACAGACATTTGTGCCGCTTCTAATAATTTCTTTACTGTTTCCGATGGCTTTGGAGAATGGAGCAGTCCAAACGGGATACTGTGTTCCCATTCAACCGGAATCACCTTTAAAAGCGGATGTACGTTAGCCCATCCCGGAATAGCAAGCAAAACGTCATTGCTGTTCTCGCACCGATTGAAAGCCTCCATGCTGTAAAAATCAAAATCTATAATATGTATCTGACTATGGTTCTGCCAGAGATCATCCCGAAGTCTGTCAACATAGTTACTCCAATCCCGGCGCATTAACATCAGGTTCTCTCCATAAAGGTCTTTTATTTTGAGCTTATCCTTTACCGCAAGCCGATGATGAATAGAGACCGCACAGCAGAACGGCTCACGAGATAATGGAAGCCCGGCACAATGCCGCAAATCCAGCATGGTTTCATCAAAAATCCCGGCAACCACGTCTATATTTTTACCGAGGTTAGCCAGAATTTCTCTGGCATTTTCCGGTGTATTCTCAAAAGGAATAATCTGGAATTTCAAATCCGGGCAATGTTCCTGTATCTTCGGCCATAGCTGCATTAAGAGCTGGGCTGGTGTCATAGGTGAGCTGCCAATCCGAATGACACTCACATTATCCTGCATGGCGTTTTTTGCCCTTGTAACGGAATCGCGGCAATACTGGATAATATATTTTGTGTCCTGATATAACGATTTTCCGGCCTTCGTTAAAGTTAGCCCTCTATGTGTCCGTTCAAATAATTTTATACCCAAGGAATCCTCTAAAAGATTGATCTGCTTAATAACTGCTGTTGGAGTAATATAGGATTGTTCTGCTGCCTTATTAAAACTCCCAGCATCTGCTACACGGATAAATGTGTCTAGTTGTGGGTTATACATTTATAATCATCTCCTTAATCTAGTGGCTCTCCTTCCGTATATTATATACACATACATACCGGCAAGCAATGCCTTCTTGTACAGAAGGCTCATTTACGCAGATTTTCCGTAACCGGAAAACCTGCGTAAACGCTTGTTGGTGACATATCCCCAAACCCCTGAGATCATCACCTGCTGCGATGACTGCGCGTTCCGTTGGAACACTGAAAAATTGAAACCTAATATCTTTACAAAATAAAAAATGCTATGCAATCCATGGAACTTTTGCATAGCATTTTCTATTTTTCCGTTTACCTGACATAAGTCATAAGTTTTTCAATGTTTCCTTATGGGCTACTGCCTTTACAAGGAGCATTTCTAAAAATGAAAGGATATGAAAATATCCCGTACCATAGCCGGAAACCAAATGGCAAACCCATTCTTCGCCCGAAGAAAGCCCTGCAGCATTGCAGCCTTTGTACAATAAGATGCCCGCAGCAACAAGGCTTAATATCGTCACATATTTTTTTGATATCAGCCAACGGCTGTAGTAAGCTGCCATTCCCTTTTTCTTTGGCAGGGAAAAGCGAAGATGGGAATGCCAAAAGTTATGAACGGTATATAACATAATACCAAGGAGAGCGAATGCCGTAATCGCTGTGATGCTTAGGCGTTTCGCACTTTCCAAATTATGATGAAGAATCATAAAATGATTGATTCCGGTAAACGGGAGAACCCGCAATGCCGATACCTTGATCCAAAATGCCGAGAATACATACATAAGGACAATTATTCCTGCCGCCTGCAAACCATTTTTGACAGAAATAGGAGAAGTAGCTTTTATATCTCACCAAAACTATTTCGCTGTCATCTTCAATGAAAAAAAGATAGAAAAACAGCAGCATGGGAATCACAAAGTATGTCAGATAATAGTGGTCTGAAGCAACCGCCGTTTTCTTTATCCATTTAAAATAGATGAAAGTCAAGGCCGTAACCATAAGCAATAAGAATGGTCCCACAAGGAACGATGATAAACCAACGGCATCCGCACTAATTATTGACGGTTCAAAGGCGGTAACAAGCCTGTATTGTTCCAGCTGTAAAACCGCAAGAATGAAATTTTCCAAAACAGCATAAACAAAGGCGCCTGTTAAAACCACAAAAATATTTTTTGCATACAGCGCAATCACAAAGCCAAGGGACATGGTAAGGATACCGATGAAGCCTCTCCAACAGGAAAGCAGGAACGCATATAAAAGCGGTGTTTTTGTAAAACTGTCCATGAAAACATGCTCAAAGGGCACAGCCTCCGCCCCATCAAAAGGCGGGTTTGCATATAGGGCTGCAAGGGCAGAAGCCATATACGGCAGAAACAGTATCGAGAAAGCGCTTGCCCCATACACAAGCCATTTTGCCAACAGATATTTCTTTTCTGAAACACGGGGCAATACATAGAGCATAAAATTATTTTTCCGCTCATAAAAGATGTTCCAGCAAAGGGGAAGCACTACAAGCAAGGGAAAAACAAACGTGAAAAATTCCGGATTGGACAAGGGCGCTGCCGGATTGGAAACCGTAAACTCAATTTTATTTTCTTTCTGCCTGCTTTTTAGATAAATGGCATCCCCCGAATTTGATGCTTCTATGGCATTGTCCATGAGAACAGCAATTACTTCCATCCATTCCGTTTCGGGTGTAATTCCCTTTTTGAACAGTCCCTGTATCTCCGGGCACACAGTTATTCCCTTAAATTCAGCCTGTTTCTTTTTTCAAAAAGCATACCGGATATCATTTTGCTGTCGCATGAGAGCAGATCGTAATCACCCGGCAGGATATATTCTTTCCGTGTCAGCAGGGACAGGCTTGCTTTGGCGTCCTCAAGGGTATCCGCAGAGTTTACGGCCGCATCTATTGCACAGATGATGTTATTGAATTCATGCTGCCTTGCACGAACCTGTGAAATCAATTCCTCAATAATGGGAATATACTGCTCTATCATATGGATATGTTTTCGTTCCTGCAATGTTTTGAGGTGGAAATAAAGCATGATACCGTCCAAAAACAGCAGAAGCATAAGTACAAGGATGCATAATAAAAGATGCTCCATTAAGCGTTTGATATCATATGACAGGAAAGCAACGCCTCCCATTACTACTGTAGCAATATCCACAGATACTATTTGCATCGTGATGCCGCCATCTCTTATGGCGTCCTGCATCCATCTGCAAATGGGACAATGCAAAAAGAAAAGTACAAGAACAAGAGAAAGCAGACGTGAGCCTAACAAAAACAAAGAGCCCCTTGCCCCTGCAAGGAAAAAGGCGATAACCGACAGGATTTTTAACAGCAGGTATAAAGAAAAGAAAACCATGGTACCGCAAAAAACAAAGGAATTGCTGACCGGCTTATAATACAGGCTGACTGCCACCAGCAGGGCAAGGATCAAAAACAGTGCTACAAACAAGCTGTTTGCAGGAACAATCTCAAAGCCCTGCGCCGGGAACAGGCTTTCCCGATATCCCCCTGCCGTTATCTGCACTCTTGACGCCATCAGGAAAATCAGAAAAACGGGGACAAGCAAAAGGTCTTTCCATGTCCTGTTTTGCTTTTCACGGAATATACTTTCACAGCAGAAAAAAAGCAATGCCGTATCCAATATGATTTCTGTTAAATTGGTGATATGCTCCATGGGCTAACTCCACAGCAAGGCTTGATATTTGCTTCCAATGGGAATCGTTTTTTCAAACCCTCTTAATATAATTTGCCGGTTTACTTTATCTATTTTCTCAATGTGGTCCTTGTTGACAATATAACTTTTATGACATTGAACAAATGCAGGAGCAGATATCAGCTTACAGAGTCCCGCCAATGTGTATCCGGAGATCACGTCCTCCTTTATCCCCAGCCCCTTGCCGTTTGTATGAATGACTATTTTCTTCCCGAAAGCCTCCAGATAGGCAATTTCACCTACACGGTATTCTAAAATGAATTGTCTCTGCTCTATCTGAATTTTTTTCTGCTCCCGCTCCTGCATCTGTACTGATAATCCCAAAGCCTCATCAAAAACAGAGTAAAATTCTTCTTCGGTAAACGGCTTTATAAGAAATCCATAACATTTCAAATCCCGGTACGCCGCCAGTTCTTCTCCTGCAACAGCCGTTTCAAAAATAATGGGCGTATATTTGTACTCCGGCAGACTTCGCAGCTGCCTTGCCAGATTCGTGCCCTTGTAATCTGCTAACTGAATATCAATCACAAAGAGTGACACAGCTTCTTCTCTGGAAAATTGATATGCTTCGCCTGCCTTAGAGAAAACAACCGTTTCAAGCTGCGTATCTATGTTATGAATAAGCTGTTTCAGCCGCTTAGCCGTAGATATATGATCTTCCACTATTAAGATTTTGCTCATGCGTTCACTTCCTTTTCTGTGCCTTGGGGTTTTCCTATTTTTCACTTGTCTATATTGTAGCTATTTGAACAAACAAAAGCGACAAAGCTTTAACCCTCTGCCGCTTAACCTTTTCTTTCGGTCAGTAACAAATGCTTGCTATTACCAGACAGTCCGTATATCAAAGTAATTTGTTCCCTTACTTCAACTCCACGACCTCCCAGGTTTTGCTTCCCTCTACGCAGTCCATGGAGATTCTGTCTCCCGTCTCGTAGCGGACGATTTCTACAAAGTCAGCCAGGCTGATCTCGAAGATATCGTTGGAGTTTTCCAGCATCAGATAGTAATAGGTATTGCCCTCTATGACGCCTGGGGTGATCTTGTGGATGATGCCGGAGCGGTTTTTGATGGCTGACTCATCAGTTTGGGTGATCTGGTTCTCTGCCATCAGTGCCCGGTAGGCTTTCTCGCACTCAGCCGCCGTGTCGCCGATTGCTACGATTTGGTAGCGCTGGATATTGACCATGGCGTATTTTTTCACCAGGCCGGCTCCGTCCTTTAAGGCCAGGAAGTAGGTTGGCTCACCGGAAATGTTTAACAGTAAGGGGAATGCCGCACGGTATCCTAAGTTCTGCACCTGTCCCTCTGCGGAAGACATAGCGGAATACTCCTCTGCTCCGGCACAGGTATAGTACCGTGTTTCCATGGTCCGCTGATTCATCAGCACGAAGCCCACATTGGATTCGTCCCCTGACACGGAGGTGACGCCTGTGTAAACCCATACGTCGTCATCCATGGCGATGTAGTTGAATCCGTCCGTGGTACGCAGACAGCCACGCTGTCCCAGGAGGCTGTTGAAATAGCCATTTTTCAGGATTCCGTGATAGTCGTAGAGCTGCACCAGCAAGTCTGCCGGGTATACACGGTCCACCCACTCCGGCACCTCCTCTACGTCCATGCTCTGTGTTGCCCCGGTGATGGCATTACAAAGGACCACCTTTCCGATGGTCTGGCCGCCAAAGAGACCCACATTGAACTGCTTCACCGGGCAGATCCAGTAAGGCGTTCCCTGGTCATCTATCTCAAAGCTGAGCTGGTCGAAGATATAGGTGGGATAGTTGAAGCGCAGGTGGCGGTAAATGTTTCTTCCAAAGTACTCGGACATGGAATAGCGGATGGGCTGTGTCAGCTTCACGCACTCCGTCTCCTGGGTTGCCATATCGATCATAATGTAGGCCGGAATGCCGTCTGCCTGGTTGGTTAGCCATTTGATAGGGCTGGCATAGACCAACGGGGTTACACGGACCGGCTTTCCCTGATAATTGATCTGGCTGTAGAGGCTGCTGACCTCAAACTGGGACACATACTCCACCATGGTTCCCATTTTCCGGTTCCCCAACAGCTCGGCAGAGGCTTTGTCAAGGAGGGGAATCTGGTTGTAGTCCACCGGCTTGATATCCTCCGTAAATTCACGGTTTTCTACGGTCAGAAGCTGCTGATATTTCTTCGCATTCACAATGGGGGAGGACAGCAGGCTTCCCACCAACAGTACCAATATCATGAGCCCCAGGATTCCGAAGCCCAGCTTGGCAAAGGTGAAGCCTTTTTCCTTTTCATATTCCAGCTTTCCTCCCTTAGTAAAGCGGATTTTTCTCCAGGAAAATAAAAGGACAATGACAGCCCAGCCGCAGATCAGAAACATCCAGGTTCCTGTGGAATGGATGTTAAAGGCCGGGATGGTTACGTAGTAATAGATGCAGGCTGCCAGAAGAAGCACAATAATAAGAGGCAGCTTTTTTAAGGTTTTTTTCATTCAATACCGTCCTTTCTACCACAAAGGTGTAAAATTCTACACCTCATTTTGGATATAGGAGGTATTGTACTCCGTTTTTCATGATTTTACAAGTGCCACATTTTTTGTTGCCACAATGTCCACTCCCGTATCTGCCGCATTTTTCAGGACAACATCTCCTGCGTGAACCGGAGCTAAAAGCTCGATGACTTTCAATGCCTGGACGCAGGCAAAAATCTTTTCCTTGGGAATGGGCTCTCTTGTCTTAACGGACAGCACGGGAAGTGTTCCTCCCGTGACCCGCACGGTGGAGGTTACCATGCGGACCGGGGCTGTCACCTCTCTCCTGGCATAGACCTCTCCCCGCTTACATGTGTTTCCCTTTACATGAAGAATTGTCTCCCCATCCATTTCTACCTTGATGGCGCAGCCCAGAGGACAATTGATACAGGTCAGATTTTTTATTTCCACTTGCCTTACTCCTCCTCAATCCTTACGGTTATTTCCTTTAAATGGGGATATTTGAGAAGCTCCTTCCTCTCAAGGCCCACCTCTTCCATCTCGCCGGGAGCCGCTACCCGGCGCTTTTTGTGGAAAATACGGCGGTTTTCAAAGTAAATGCTTACGTAACAGTTCTCATATACCCGATCCACCCGGAAACGCAGCGGAAGCTTTTCCTCCATCCGAACCGGATCAATGGTTTCCGGCACCGTATAGCGCACACCCTCTCCCGGTTTTATTCGGATACCTGCCCGCCTCTCACTGTCCTTGTCGGTATTTTTCACATAGGCAGCCGCATATCTGCCCGCCGCTGCCGCTTCCTCCGATACAAAATCCACCAGATCGTGCACATGGAGTACGTTTCCACAGGCAAACACGCCCTCTATGCTGGTTTCCAGGCTCTCATTGACTCTGGGGCCGGAGGTGACAGGGTTTAACTCCACGCCCATTCCCCGTGACAGCTCATTTTCCGGTATCAGTCCCACAGAAAGAAGCAGGGTGTCACAGGGATAGAATTCCTCTGTTCCCGGAACAGGCTTTCCCTGTCCGTCAACCTGGGCGAGAGTCACGCCCTCTACCCGCTCCTTTCCCTTGATGTCTACTACCGTATGGCTCAATTTCAGGGGAATCCCGTAATCATCCAGGCACTGGACGATATTTCGTTTCAGGCCGCCGGAATAGGGCATAAGCTCTGCCACTCCCCGGACCCTGGCACCCTCCAGGGTCATTCTCCTGGCCATAATAAGCCCGATATCCCCGGAGCCGAGTATCACAACCTCACGGCCCGGCAGAAAGCCCTCCATATTTACAAGACGCTGGGCGGTTCCTGCGGAATAAATGCCTGCCGGACGGTAACCCGGAATGTTCAGGGCTCCCCTTGGCCTCTCACGGCAGCCCATGGCAAGAATGACTGCCCCTGCCTGAAGCTGAAACAATCCCTCCTCCCGGTTCATTGCCGTCACTGTCTTTTCCGGGCTAATATCCATAACCATAGTATTTAAGCGGTATTCTATTCCAAGCTCCTCCACCTGGCTGACAAAACGCCTGGCATACTCCGGTCCCGTAAGCTCCTCCTGAAAGGTATGAAGACCAAAGCCGTTGTGGATGCACTGATTCAAGATTCCCCCAAGCTCACGGTCTCTCTCCAATATTACGATATCTTCAATTCCGCTTTTTCTGGCAGAAACGGCTGCCGCAAGACCTGCCGGGCCGCCGCCAATGATGACAATCTCATAGCTTTCCATGCTTTTATGTCCAATCCCTTTCTTATAAGGCTTCCTTATTGATACCCGTCACCATCCGGGAGGCTCTGCCGGATTTTGTAACCTCAAGCCTATCCATCCCCAGCTCCCTTGCCAGAATCTCCATGACCTTTGGCCCGCAGAAGCCCCCCTGGCACCGTCCCATTCCTGCCCTGGTTCTCCGCTTAATGCCATCTAAGGACCTTGCTCCCAAGGGCCGATGAATGGCATCAAGGATCTCTCCCTCGGAAATCATCTCACAGCGGCAGATGAGATTGCCGTAGGCGGGATTTTCACGAATCAGGGCATTTCGCTCCTCCATGCACAGGGTACTGGGATCGAGAATCCCCTTTCTTGTGGAAATAAATTCTGCCTTTTCCTCTAGTCCCATTTTTTCCCGCAAAAGCTCCGCTGTCATTTCTCCGATTGCCGGACAGCTTGCAATGCCCGGGGATTCTATGCCGATGCAGTCAATAAACCCTTTGGCATCTTCCACTTCCCTTATGATAAAGTCATCCCCCGGAGCATGGGCCCGAAGTCCTGCAAAGGACGTAATAATCTGTCTGGCGGGAAGCTCTCTCACGCTTCTTCCCGCTTTGGCAAGTACCTGGTCCAGCCCCTCTCTGGTTGTATTGGTCCCCTCCTTATCCTCCGTCTCTATGGCCGTAGGTCCCATCAGAAGATTGCCGTGAATGGTAGGGGTCACAAGGATGCCCTTTCCCCTTTCATCCGGCAGAGGGAAAATGGTTCTGCTGACAAGAGCTCCCGCTTCCTTATCTAAAAGACAGTAATCTCCACGCCGGGCTGTCAGGCGGATTTTCTCTTGACTGACCATATTGTGGAGGACATCTCCGTATAGACCGGCTGCATTTACCACGTATTTTGTGTGGATGCTTCCCTGGCTGGTACAAAGCTCATAGCCCTCTCCCAGCCTTTTGATATCCCTTACCTCCGTCTGCAGCTTAAACTCCACGCCGTTTGCACAGGCATTCTCAGCCAGGGCAATGTTGAGCCCAAAGGGACAGACAAGGCCGGCTGTGGGCGCATAGAGGGAGGCATAGACATCCTCCGCCACGTAAGGCTCCAGCTTCAGGGTTTCTTCCCGTCCCAAAATGCGAAGCCCCGAAACGCCATTGGTCTGCCCTCTGTCATAGAGTGCCTGAAGCCTGGGCAGATCCGCCTCCCGAAAGCACAGGACCAGAGAGCCCGTTCTCCGAAATGGAAAATTAAGCTCCCCTGCAAGGCTTTCCATCCTCTCGTTTCCACGTACATTAAGCTTTGCTTTCAGGGAACCAGAGACGGCATCATAGCCGGCGTGGACAATGGCGCTGTTTGCCTTGGAGGTGCCGCAGCAGACATCCTCCTCCTTTTCCACCACACAGATCCTTGCCTGGTATCGGGATAATTCACGGGCAATGGCCGCTCCCGACACGCCGGCTCCGATAATAACGATATCATACATAGTCCAACACTCCTTTCCCCCTGGTATACTGACCGATTTATCTATAGCCTACTGTGCAACTCCGCATTTGCCGCACACTCCCGTCTGAGGCGAAACAGCTATAGCCCCACAGGAGGTACAGGCCGCATCGGAGAAGAAACCGGCTCCTGTTTCCTTGTTTAAGATTCCACAGCAGCCAAGGGTCCTTTCCGTTTCCCCATCCCACTCATAGCGTCCCGGCCACCAGCTTAAGAATTCCTCCGACAAATCGGTAAGGGAGGTATCTGGCAGATATAAGACAAATTCCGTCCCAGAATCCAGGCCATAGGGCTCCGCTCCCACATACAGAATCTCCTCCCGAATCTCCTCTGAGCCTGCCTCCGGCTGGAAAGTAAGCTCCTCTAAGGTCATGGATATGGTGTTTTCGTCTATTTTCTTGAAGCCTCCGAATTTTCCCTGGAATTCACAGTAATAGTGCTTTCCATGGGGATATACCGCCCCGGTGTCTCCCATATCGGAATCGTTGTAGCCTCCTGTAAAGGAGCCGTCCCCATTCAGGGTGAGAAAGGTCCCCCAGGCCCCTGCACCACTCGAAAAAACAAAACTACAAGGGGATGTGAAGAATTCCAGGGCTTCCCCAACTTCTCCTGCCTCTGCCGGGCTTTCTGTCTGCTCTGACTTCTCAGCTTCTTCGGCATCCACTGCTTCTTCCACATTCTCCGTTCCCTCTGTATTTCCTGTTTCCTTTTCAACTCCTGTCTCGGATTCCAAGACGCTTTCATTTCCCTGCTGCATCTCTTTTGTCTCCTTATTCGAACAGCCAGCCGCTGCCAGCAACAGCAAAACCAAAACTCCTGTCAATCCTATCTGATACCATCTTTTCATAATCAGTCTCCCTTTTTTAATCTATCTCTGTTCATTTTCTGTCTTCTCTAATAGTGCCAGGGCGGATTTTCCCAAAAGAAAATCCGCCCCCTTATGAACACACTCTTTAACTCCTTCGCAGCCTTACAGCCGCATTTACTTTATTCCTCTGCAGCTCTTGCCGCCACTTCTCTCTCCTGTACATCTGAGGGAGCCTGCTCATAACGTGCAAACTCGTACTCATAGACACCACTTCCTCCTGTCATGGAACGCAGGTCTGTGGAATATCCGAAAATCTCAGTCATAGGCACATCTGCCACAACCTCCTGCTTGCCCCCTGCTACCGGATTCATACCCAGCACACGGCCACGGCGCTTATTCAGATCACCCATAACGTCTCCCGTATACTTGTCGGGAACCGTCACCTTCATGGAACAGATGGGCTCCAAAAGCACCGGACTTGCATCCATAAAGCCCTTTTTAAATGCCTGGATGGTAGCCGTCTTAAACGCCATCTCCGAGGAATCTACCGGATGGTAAGATCCGTCATAAAGCACTGCTTTCACGCCCACAACAGGATATCCCGCCAAGGGTCCCTTGGTAACGGATTCCTGTACACCCTTTTCCACTGCCGGGAAGTAGTTCTTGGGAACAGCGCCGCCCACTACGATCTGGTCAAATACGTAAGCCGTCTCCAAATCTCCCGATGGCTCAAATGTCATCTTTACATGGCCGTACTGTCCGTGTCCGCCGGACTGCTTCTTATACTTGGAATCCACATCAGATTTCTTGCGGATGGTCTCTCTAAATGCAACCTTGGGACGGCTCAGCTCAACGGCAACCTTGAACTTCTCCTCAAGCTTGCTGATTACCACATCTAGATGCTGATCGCCCATGCCATAAAGCAGGGTCTGACGATTCTCGGAATCGTTCACCGTCTTCAGTGTCAGATCCTCCTCCATCATCTTGGTAAGGGCCTGGGAAATCTTATCCTCGTCTCCCTTATTCTTTGCCTTATAGCACATGTATGTATAGGGCTTGGAAACCTCGGTTCTTCCAAATGCCACCGGTGTAGCCTTGGTGGAAAGGGTATCTCCTGTCTTTGTGCTTGTAAGCTTGCCGATGGCTCCGATGTCTCCTGCATGGAGCTCCGGCACCTCAATGGGTTTATTGCCCTGCATCACGTAAAGCTTGCTCAGCTTCTCCTCTGCGTCCTTATCCTGGTTGTACAGGGTGTCGTCAGACTTAATAACGCCGGAGGATACCTTGATCAGAGAATATTTTCCAATAAAGGGGTCCACAATGGTCTTAAACACATAGGCGGATTTTGACTTGGAGAAATCGTAGTTTGCCTCAAAAATCTCGTTGGTCTTAGTATTGATGCCGTTGCACGCTTTCTTATCCGGGCTTGGGAACAGCTCTACTATGTCGTTCATCAGATTGTGGATGTTCCGAAGCTCTGCGCTGGAGCCCATGGAAACGGGAATCACGGAGCCGTCGCCCACGTTGAACTTCATGGCTGCACGAATCTCGCTGACCGTAAACTCCTCCCCATTGAAATAGCGCTCCATAAATTCATCAGAGGTCTCTGCCACTGCGTCTAACAGTGCCTCGCGGCAGATAGCCAGATTTTCCTTGGAATACTCTGGAATATCACAGGGCTCACGCTTGCCGATGCCGGTGAACCGGCGGCCCTCCATCTTGCACACATTGATGTAGCCCACAAACTTCTCATCCTCACGGATGGGCTGATAGAAAGGTGCAATCTTCTTGCCGTAGCGCTCGGTTAAGTCCTCCACTACCTGACGGAAAGATGCATGGTCCACATCCATCTCAGTCACGAAGAACATCCGGGGCAGCTTGTACTTTTCGCACATCTCCCATGCTTTCTCCGTTCCTACCTCCACGCCGGCCTTGCCGGATACAACGATAATGGCTGCGTCGGCGGCGGCAACTGCCTCCTCTGCCTCTCCCACAAAGTCGAAATATCCCGGTGTATCTAAAATATTTATTTTGCAGTCCTGCCAAATCAGCGGAATCACGGAAGTGCTGATTGAGAACTTTCTCTTAATCTCTTCCTTATCATAATCACTGATGGTATTTCCATCGGTTACCTTACCGATTCGGGTCGTAAGCCCGGATACATACGCCATGGCCTCCACCAGACTGGTCTTGCCACAGCCGCCGTGTCCCAAGAGCACTACGTTGCGAATCTTGTCAGTTGTGTAAATGTTCATGCCTTATCCTCCAATATTTTTTTGCGTCTCCACGCCTCATTTCTGCCCTAGAGACCGCCATGTATATATTCTACTAAAAACCAGAGGAAAGTTCAAGTGTTTTATACAGATTGACAAGCGAAACCCCTGCAAGCCTCTGGGAATAGACGGGAAAAATAACAAGAAATTCCGCTTAAGGAAATTTCCTGTTATTTCTTCTGACCGATGACTGCTTAATTGAAATACGTATTATAAACCTCCTCCAGCCGCCTCCTCTCTGTTCCTTTCAGGGTCTGGCCGTAGATCTGCTCTGCCAAAGCTAATGCCTGCTCATAGTAAGCCTCCTGCTGCCCCCGGTCCGTTTCCTGGGAAATCTGCCCAATGAGAGCTTCTATCCGATCTGCCAGGGCGTGATCGTCCCGGTAATTCTGCACCGTGTATCCCGGCGAGAGCACCTCTGCGCCGTCACGTCCCGGATAATACTTCTCGTCCCCATTTACCAGCTCTGTGGTAGTCTCGAAGCGCTCATTTGCCGTACCCTCCACCAGCACCTCCATGGTATCCTTCCAGATCTGGGCGGGATAGCTTCCTCCGTACAGATTGTTCAGCTCTCTTGGCATATCGTAGCCCACCCACACCGCCATGGAATAGTCCGGGGTGATTCCCACGAACCAGCCGTCTTTGCTATTGTTGGTAGTTCCCGTCTTTCCGGCAGCCTCCACAGTGCTCTTCCACCCCATTTTCCTGGCTGTTCCTTTCTTGATGACACCCTTTAAAATGTCAATCATAACCTCGGTCTGTTCGGACGCATACACCTGTCTCATCTCGTAGGGCTCGTAGAGCTCCTCTCCGTATTTATCTAATATGGATACAATGCAGTCTGTCTGCTGAAATTGGCCATGATTTACTATACAGGAGTAGGCATTTGCCATCTCTACGGTGGTGGTTCCGTAGGTGAAGCCTCCCAGAGCTGCCGCCGGATAAAAATCATCTGGTACTATCCGAGCGAAGCTCATATCCTGGAGGTAAGACAGGCCGTCTTGCGGTGTGATCTCACAGAACAGCCGCCATGCCACGCCGTTTTTGGAGCTCTCCACAGCTGCCCGGAGGGTGGTTTTGGTACCGTACATTTCCAGAACCTTTTCAGGCTCCTCCTTTGCCTTTTCTACGTTGATGTCCGTCACTGTGGATCGGTCCGTATAGCCACGCTCCAAGGCAGGCAGATAGACGATCAAGGGCTTGATGGAGCTTCCCGGCTGGCGATAGGACTGGTAGGCCCGGTTCAGGGTGTAAGTGCTACTGCTCTGTGTCCGCCCTCCCACAATGGCCTCCACCTTGCCTGTCTCATTGTTGATCACCGTGGCGGCTCCCTGAAAGGCATACTGCCCATTCTCCGCAAGCTCCTCGTCAAAGGCCAGGACATGGTCGATGCTTTCCTGTAACAATGCCTGCTTTTCTTTGTTCAAGGTGGTTTTGACAACATAGCCGCCTACATACAGCTCTGCCCGCATCCGCTCGTATGCCTGGTTGTAGGTTTCTACGTAGAAGTTATAGTCCTCCATAGTTGCAAAGGAATAGCGGAACAAAAAGCCGTCCAGCTTCATCAGGTAGCGTATGGCGCAGTCGATGGCGTAGGTGGTCTCGTAGTCCTTGATCTCAATGGGCTTCTTTTCATTGAGAACCAGGTCCTCCCGGAGTGCCTGTATCCTTTCCGTTTCCGTGATAAATCCACATTCCTGCATGTCCTTTAGGACCTTATCCCGTCTTGGGAGTGCGTTGCTGCTGTTTTTCAGGGGATCGTAGTAAGAGGGGGAATTAGGGATGGCGCACAAATAGGCCGTCTCATTTAGGGACAGCTCAGCTGCAGGCTTGTTGAAATAAAATTGTGCGGCGGCCTCTATACCGTAGCAGTTGTTTGCAAAATATATGTTATTGATATAGAATTCTATGATTTCTTCCTTGGAATACTTTTTTTCTACCTCCAGGGCATAGCAGATCTCTTTGATCTTCCGCTCCAGGGTGACCTCCTTTGTGATAAATACGTTCCGCATAAGCTGCTGGGTGATGGTGCTGGCCCCGTGGACCTTTTCACCCTTGGAGGTAACATACTCGAAGCCCACCCGGACGATGGCCTTTAGGTCAATGCCCTTGTGCTCCCAAAAGCTGCGGTCCTCAATAGCAATGAAGGCGTTGACTACATTTTCCGGGATCTGGTCGAAGGTTAAGTAGATCTTGCTCCCATTTCCCGAAAGCTCTGTGAGGAGGTGACCCTCGTCGTCGTAAAGGTAGCTGGTGAGATTCCGCTTGAAGGTGTTGGTGTTGGAATCTGCCACAGCTTCCTTTGCTTCCTGGCTGTATTCCTGGTACATGGGGTAGACCTTGTAGAGCACAGCTCCACCCATGGCCAAAATGCCTATAATAGTTAAAAATATTAGGATTTTAAGTATTCTTTTTATCAGTTTCATTGTTCCATCCTGTTTTGGCATTTCTTTACCTATATTATAACAAAAGTGTACACAAGATCAACTGTGCACACTTTTACTTTTAGTCTATTAAACTTTCACATTCGATATGCCTTATGCTCCAATAATATAGCCTATTTTTCAGTCACATCAACTTGTATGTTTGGAAGCATATCATATACTCAATAAAAAATCAAATATTTTTACATATTAGTATGTATTGATATCATAGATACATAAATTATAGTCTATGAATACATTCGATTTTTATCGTATGAATTATGCAGATAAATCATGCGTCTTTAAATAGTCCAATATATCCCCGACACACACAAATTTTCCAATATCCCTGTCCGAAATCTCAATCCCAAAGACTTCCTCAAAATCGGTTACAATGGAAACCAAGCCAAAAGACGATAATTACAGATCGGCCCTCAGTTGGGAATTTTCTGTTATCTCTTTCACCTCCGTATATTCTGACAAAATTTTCTTCACCTGCTCAAGCATGCTCTTTCCCCTCCAAATATCCAATTTTCTCAAAAAATCCCATATACCTTTCCAGATAATCAAGCCCAATATCCGTCCATTCAAATCCGAGCCGTTTTAGATAATGCACCGTAAAATCGTTCTCAATCCGTATTTTACTGTCATAAATAATCTGATCATTGGAATCCAAATCATTGATAAAGGTTTCAAAGACAAACTCCATACCACTTTGCTGTGCCGTCTTTTTCAAGGTCTCTGTGAACTTCTCTCCGCTGACAATTTTTAAAGGATATCCTAATTTTCCAAAATAAATCCGCATCTGTTCCATATAGACAACCTTGGGACTGTTCAGATGAAACACAGTCTGCTCCTTACTAAAATGCCTTGTAATCGTCATCAAAGCATGAGCCGCCTCATCAACAGGTGTGAATTCCAGATAAAGTTCCATTAAGTAATCCGGAAAGATTCCCATCTTCAGAATCGCTTTCACACGCTTTAAAAATGCATTGGTTTCATAATTCTTTTGAAACAAGCCATCCTTAAAACGGTTTGTAAGATTTCCCATCCGCATGATGTTGGCACGCAGACCGTGGCTCACACCCTCCAATACCTCCCGTTCCGCTTCAAACTTACTTCGGGCATACACATTTTCCAGGGACTGGCCCACATACAGACTGCTCTCATAAAAATTCTTTTCTTCCTCATTGACATATCCGTCAAAATGATCTGCAAAGCTATTTCCCGACACACTTAAGGTAGAGACATGGACCAGCTTTGCATCTGCCTCAAAACAGAATTTTATCAACCGTTTCTCAGATTCCACATTTGTCTCATAAAAATACTTGTAGGATCCATAATGCTTCACACTGGCCGCCGCATGAATTACCGTATCAACCCTTGACAGCAATTGTGTATAATCCTGTTCCGACAGGCCGAAGCCTTCCTCCTGCAAATCTGCACAGAAAATCTCTATGCGGGAAGAATCCTTAAATCTGTCCCCAAAATAATAGCCGCACAAATCATAAAAACGCTTGTGGCTATCCGCCTTATCCTTCCCCCGTACAAGAAAGTAAGCAACTCCTTTGTCATGCTCCAGAAAATCCGCAAGAATATGAATTCCCAGATATCCGGTAGCTCCCGTAAGCAGAATATCTCCCACCTGGGTTTCCTGCTGCTCTTTCACATACATAAGCTGGTTCTTCTCCAGAATCCGATCTATAACCGTGTAATCCAGATTCCTAAAAGAAACGTCCGGCTTATTTCCGGCTTCAATACTTGCTGCCAGCTGCTGCACTGTCGGATAATCAAATATGTTCTGCAAATCAAAATAGATCCCCTCATAGTGGGCCATAGCAGCCAATTCAATCGCTTTCAGGCTGTCTCCGCCCAAATCAAAGAAATTATCTCTGCGTCCAACCGGCGCACAGTCCAATACCTGTTCCATCATTGCTGCAAGCTGATTTTCTATTTCTCCCTCAGGCTTCAGGTATTTCACGCTTCGTTCCACCTGCTGAAGCTCCACACTCCCTTTTTTCATATATAGATTGCGATTCACCGCCACAACAGGGTAGCATTCCGTTATTCCATATCCGTTGAGTACCTGAATCCCTATAGCATCCATACTGTCTATATATTTCTGCTCCAGCAATGCCCCCTCCGCTGATGATCAGATCCAGATTTCCGCCAAATTGCGTAAGAATGGAACGAAAAAGTTTTCTTCTAATATCAATTCCACACTTTCTCAACAGCTTGCTGCATGCAATCATAATTTTTAACAGCTTTACTTTCTTCTGTTCTTTTGCCGTTTTCCAAATGCTTTTATACATGGTCTCTACATACAAAGGCACCAAAAGCATATTCTGCGGCTTAAACAGCTGCATATCTGTACGGAATGTGCGTAGACTTTTATTAATACCAATCGGCTTTTGGTACACAAGCATTACCAATATACCGGTCGTAAAAGCAAATGTATGGTGGAGAGGCAGAGTAAGCATGGATGCGCCGGTAAACCATACATTTTGGCAAGCGCTGACTGTATCAACCATCAGACTTTTTTGTGTCAGCATAACACCCTTCGGTTCTCCCGTTGTCCCTGATGTAAAAATAATGGAGCAGACATCATTCTCATTCACTTCATTTAATGAGAAGTCATGAAGGCCCTCAAAAATCCGCTTCCGGCCAAGCTCAAGAAACGAAGAGAACTCTTTCATCGGATATATATGGGAAACACTCTTCCTATCCCGCAATTTTTCCGCCATATCTGTGTAGGAATCTGCATACACCAAGGCTTTTGCTCCACAGCGCAATAGTAAGGTATGGATATCATCCTCGGATAACTCTTTGTCAATGGGAACGATGATATTGGATCCCAATACGACTGTAAAATAGGTGAGAATCTAATCGTAGCTGTTTTCTCCAAGTACGGCTATTTTTACATTCTTAAGTCCCTGATTATAAAAAAATGTTCCCAGAGCATCAATATCCTGCTGAAATTGCTGATAACTGACGGATCGAAGTTTCATCTCTTTGTCCTGATACTGGAATGCTGTCCCGTATCGCTAACTATTTTGGCGTCACCTGCGATTATCTTTTAGAAATGGATGAGCGAACTTTAATTGATGTTACCGGAATTACACCTCAGCAGAGAGCCTTGGTTCAAAAGTTAGTTCTTGAATTTCAGAAAGGCAATTCCTAAACAGATAAATCTCCGAGAAACACTTATTTTCTCGGAGATTTTTGGTAACCATATATTGTTTTAGCGATTTCAACTAAAAATCAGATTCATATTCGTGTGTCTGCATAAGGTAGAACCAATCGCCGCCTCATCACTTGGCCCCTCCACGATAAAAACAATCACCTTCTTCTCATTCATGCTTCATACCTCTGCCAGCCTTACGGAATGCCCTTGCAATCTTCAGGCTGTCCGTTTCCTCATAAATTACTTCCTCCTGTCCGCCAAGGGTAATCCCACGGAGGTACATATCCCTGAAATTATTGGTAGGCTTTACATTCCTCATATAAAAACCGTCTTATTGCTTCTTTTATCTCCGTCATTCACAGCACAGCTTAGGGTCTCCTGTACTATCCTTGCACTCTTCTCCCAGCTCTTTAATGTCAGTGCATAGGTTACTTCATAAATAAAAGAGCTTTCATAAATATGAAAATCAGCTAAAATCTTTGCATGGTCAGAATTTACATCAAGATAATCGACAATCTCTTCCGGTATCACCTCTCCGATCATGATTTGGTGTAAATAATATAAGGCATCAATAACCGTTGTTTTTCCGGAACCATTTTGACCATAAATGCCTAAAATTTCCGCCGTTTTTCTAATCAATTCCCTGCGATAAACATGGGGCATAATAATTCAGCCATCCGCAACATTTTTTATATTCGAAATTCTAAGCGCTGCCAGTCTTACAATACTCTCCATTTTTACCTCCTACTGGTATCAATCGAGCTTTCTTGTTTCTCATTAGCATGAAATATTAAATTTTTCAATTATTTTTTTGAATTTAGTATTTTTATTCTATTTTTTATAAAACAATGTCATTTTATGTCGAAATTATTTTTTAATCATTGCATCCTCAAACGATTCAAACAATCTTAATCTCCAAATTTTCAAGCTTACACGAAGCCCTGCTTTGCATAGAATAAAACCAGGGCCGGGAAATAAGACTGGTCACAGGCTCATGCTCCCAAATCTAGTCCGCAATTAAAGACTACTACATATAGTCTTGTAAGTCAAAAAAATGGGAGACCAGTTATAATCCTGATCCCCCGAATCTTTATTCCTGCGGGCAGTGAACCAAATGGACATGCTGACATGTCCATTTGACTTCACTATATTATCAATAATTTCTTAGATCGCCGGCGCATGCTCCAGCAGATACTTCTCCGCTTCCGTATTCCACAGCCCGTTGGTCTTGGAAACCAGCTTGTGAAGCTCTGCAAACATAGGATCAGTCTTTCCCTTCTCCTCAAAGTCTGCAATAGCTGTCAGGGGCAGAGAAATATGGGTGTAAATCAGCTTCTTGCCGCCCGGAACCTTGGGAAGATTGAGGGTGGTCTCTCTTGCCACATCCAGGCCTCCGATATGGGTAACCAGAATGGCCGGGTCAAGCTTGCCCTGTCCCATCATAGCCAGGCACTCCTTCATGTCATCCGTATTTCCGCCGGAGGTTCCCACTACATGGGTTCCGGAATAGTGTACGTTGTAGAAATTGAACTTTGCGGAGAATTCCGGGTTGGAGGGGCCTGCAAAGAAGTTCAGGCAGCCGTCCTGTGCCAGAATACTGTCAGCCAGCTCTACAACCGGAGCTACGGGCGCAAAGCAAAGCACGTCATCATAGCCGGCTCCGTCCGTGAAGTCCATCATGCACTTCTTCTGATCCTCAACCTTGCCAGTGTTCACATACACAAGCTTAATTCCCTTTTTCGCCGCCTCCTCAGGAGAAAGAATCTTCTCTGCACGAGCCAGACGTGCGTCGTCGATATCCGTTACAATCAGAAGGGACGGATTGCGGTCACAGTGGATGATGTAGTCAATAGCAGCCAGACCCATAGGACCTACACCGGCCAGAATAGCCATCTTGCCGCCCTCTACGATGCCCATGTCATGCTCGTATTTTCCTCTGGTTACATGGTACATTGCATGGAAGGTTCCTGCCACGCAGGACAGAGGCTCTGCCAGAGAACCGCCAAAATAATTCTCGCTGTCAAAGTGAAGGAGACATCCCATCTCCATAACCTCATTGGGGATTACCACATAGGTAGCGTCTCCGCCGATATACTGGAAGGAATATCCCGGTGCGTCCAGACTTCCCTTGTAGTTCAGAGCCGGCTGAATGGAGAACTTCTCTCCCTCCTTGAACTCATGAGCCCACTTGGAGCCTACCTTTACCAGCTCGCCGCAGAACTCGTGACCGATGATGGTGGGATGCTCTGCCACATCATTGGGAACGCGCTTGTGATCCGCACCCTGAATCGCTGCCTTGTAGGAGGACATGCAGATACTGTCGGATACAACCTTTGCCAGAATCTCGTCATCCTTAAGCTCCGGAAGCTCAAACTCTTCCAGACGCAGATCTTCTTTTCCGTACAATCTTAATGCTTTTGTTTTCATATCTTCTCTCCTTCTTGGCTTTATCAAACCTTAATTTTTCATTTAATTAAACATACAGATACAATGCTTTCAATTCCTCTTTACCGGAATGTAACCTGCTGTTCCTCATGCTGTGAAAGCAGATGGCGGCACTCTTCCTCCGGAAGATCCTTCTGTGTGCCCACAAGCTTTGAAAGGGTCAGCACCTTGGCAATGGCTTCGGCAGCCTCCATATTGTTCATGGCTTCTATGGCATCCGGTCCTACCGCAATGGCGCCGTGATTTTCTAAAAGAGCTACATTGCTGTGCTTCAGAATGGGTCCTAAGTCCCGGCAGATATCGTCCGTTCCCGGCCGTCCGTAGCCTGCTATCTCAATGCGCCCGTACTTAAACATCATCTCCGGATAAGCCCTTGTCTCCACCGGCTTGCCGCACACCGCATGAGCCGTAAGATAAGAGGGATGTGCATGGACAATTCCCCCGATATCCTCCCGCATCCGGTAGGTCAGCACATGAAGCCGAAGCTCCGAGGTAGCCTTTAAGGTTCCTCCTACCTGGTTGCCGTCCAGATCGGTAACGGCTATCATTTCCTCTGTGAGAAACGCCTTGTTTCTGGCGCTGGGCGTCACATAAATCAGCCCGCCGCGCTTGATGGAAATGTTTCCTTCCACTGCATTTAAGAGCCGCTTTTCATCCAGACGCTTAGCCACCAACAGTATCTCCCGGATTGCATCCTTATCTATCTGCATGCTATTCACACACCTTTTCCCGTTCAATCAGCTTCCAGGTAGCATCCACCAGATGCTTAAACTGCGGATCCTCAAGCTGCTTGCAAATCATACTCTGGCGGGAGCTGTTCACGTCCTCGCCGGAGATCTCGGTCATGCCGTACTCCCGGCAAAGCTTCTGCAGCCTGGTCATCTGCTCCTTGGTGTTGCGGGCCGGCATATAGGTTACGCCGTGAACGCCCTCTTCCTTTAACATCTCAAAAAGCTCGTCCAAAAATTCATCCTCAAACTTGGCCGCTTTCTTATCTCCCGTTACGGAATCCGTGATATCTCCCAGATAGGGATAGCAGAGAATCGCTCCCACTTCGTCCGCAAGCTTCACCAGATCCTTGAAGGAAATGCATTCCTCTGTGGCCGGAATGTAAATCTTCTCCACCAACTCTGCTTTCATCACGCCCAGAAGATCGTATACAAAATGAGGATTCTGCTGATCGGAAAGCTGTCCCTTTTGCTTTTCGGAAAGCTTGATTCCCAACTGGCTCTCCACAAATTCCGCACATTTTTCCTTCCCGGCTTTGGCAATGATCTTCTCACTTAAGGCGCAGAGAAGATGGCGCTCGGTGACGGAGCCGCCGTTTGCAAACTGGGAAATGGGCAGCACGTCCTTGTCAAAATCCAGGGTAATTCCCTTTGACTCCATAAGGGCATTGATGTTGGCAACCATTTTTCGGTTCCGCTCGTTTCTCTTTTCCCTTAAGGGGCCGAATACCTCCTGAAGCCTTGCAAAGCCCGAATCGGGTACGCTGTGAATGGCCATGTAGGCAATGCCTGCCTGATCCGGGTTATTCAATTTTCTTCCTGCCATGCGGGTACCATCAAGATTCGCACGGCATTCCATACCGCAGGTGGTGCCGATTCCGGCGATCTTCCCGGCCTTGCGGAACTCTACCGCGCCGGCAATGCTGTCGTGATCCATGATTCCCGCTGTCTCCAGGCCCTCATCCCTGGCACAGTAAATGGCTGCTGTGGGAGAGTAGGGGGAGAAGGAATAAATGGTGTGTATATGATTGTTGGCAAACTGGGGCTTTACCTCCAGCTTCTCCTTCTCGCCTCCGAGAAGAATAGCCAGATTTGCCAGGCGCTCCTCCGGTGTGGGAGCGTTCAGAAGCGTCAAAGCCTCCTGCCGTTCTACAAATTTATCCATATAGGGTCCTCCATTCCAGTTCCGCATCCTGTCAGCTGTACCCCTTTACTGAGATGAATTTCCAGCCGCAAAAACCTGCGTCTGTAAATCCATCTGGGCACAGATGACAGGATGCTGATTTAAAATATTAGTTCAGCATGTTCTGTCCGCCGGTTACGGGTACGGCCTGTCCGGTCTCAAAGTTCTGCTCCACACAGTAGAACAGGGCCTTGGATACGTCTACCGGAGTACAGCCGCGATGGATGGGAGACTTGGACAGATAGTAATCCTTTACGTCCTGTACGGTCTTGGCTCCCGGAACCTTGCCAGCATTTAAGTACTGTACGAAAAGTCCTCTCTCCGGGTCGGACCACAGGGGGCCGTCGTAGAAGTTGCCGGGACAGATGGAGTTCACCTTAATCTGCCATGCTACCAGCTCCAGGGCAAAGCTCTGAGTTAAGCCGATGCCACCGAACTTGCCGCCTGCATAGGCGCTGTTATTCTTGGAGCCCTCCAAACCGGATTTGGAGTTAATCTGAATGATATCAAACCAGAGGCTGTCATCTGCCTCGTGCTGTGCCTTCATAATCGCAGAAGCATATTTTGCTGCATTGAAGTATCCGATATAATTTACCTTTGTCACAAACTCAAAAGCTCCAGGCTCCATGTCTTCCAGGCTTCCTGCCTTGAGAACGCCTGCATTGGATACAAAAATGTCGATTCCTCCAAAATGCTCTACGGCACCGCATACCATAGCTTCCATAGATTCCGCATTTGATACGTCTACCTTCAAGCCAACAGCACGCTCTCCTAAGGCCTTGGCTGCTTCTACGGCCTGAGCCTCATTTAAATCTGCCAGTACTACGCTGGCTCCCTCTTTATACATTTCTGTCGCAATTCCAAGTCCGAATCCCTGTGCACCGCCTGTGACAACCGCAATTTTTCCGGCTAAGCGCCCAGTTGTTTGAGGTCTGTTGTGAATGTTTTGTTTTGCATACTCTTTTGCTTCTGCTAAATTCATGTTTGCCTCCTGACTAAACCATGTTTCCATCCTATTCCAATGGATTGTTTTTGAATTACAAGCTTATTATAGCACAATCCCAACACAAGTCAATACAAATCTACCAAAAACCACATAAAAATCAAAACTTTTTGCATTAGGAAAAGAAAAATACATCTTTTATAGAAACCGGATTTTTTCAAAAGAAAAAAGCTCACCCCTTTGGATAAGCTTCCTTCCGTATTCGCATCTTCATTTCCCGTGTACTCTCTGATTATCAGGAGGACAGTACACCGGAATATTTACTCCATATTTGCGTGGTTCTGCATCAGCAGTTCATTCGGCTTTTGAATCTGCAGCCTTTCTACCACAAGCATCACAATGGTTTCCAGCAGAATCAGCACACTCAGCTCAAACTGACTTCCTCCCAATTGAATGGAAGCCTTTCCCTTCCCGCCGGATACCTTTGTGGAGCTGGCCTCTATGGTAAGCACCAGATCAGACAGACCGCCCATGGTAGAATCTGAAACCATGGTAATCAGGGCGATCTCCGCCCCATAGCCCCTTGCCTTCTTTACCATCAGAGCAACGGTACCTGTCTCTCCGGAGCCTGATACGGCAATCAGCAGATCCCCGGGGCCAATGGCCGGCGTTGTGGTTTCCCCTGGCACATAAACGGTCAAGCCGATCTGCATAAGCCGCATGGCACAGCATTTTACCATCAAAAGCGAACGGCCCGCACCTGTGAGGAAAATGCGCCTGGCACTTGAAATACGGTCCGCCAGTTCTGCCACCTTCTGCTCCTCTACGGTTCTCAATGATGCCTGAAGCTCTTCTGTAATGGTAAGAGCCAGCTCCACAACCCTCATACCAACGCCTCCTTCATCCTTTGAGCCATTTTGGACGGTTCCTCTGCGCCTGCCAGGGCACTTCCCACAATCAGAATTCCAGGCTTAAGAGCCGCGTAATCCGGCAGGGTTTCCAGGCAGATTCCTCCTGCCACTGCCGCCTGCTCCTGGGGAATCGCTGTCAATATGGTCCTTAAATCAGACATGGGTGTACGCCCGGATTTTTGCGCATCCACACCAGTATGTACACAGATATAATCCACCTTCAGCTCCATAAGCCGCTTTGCGGCCATGGCTATGTCTGAAACAGTAATCAAATCTGCCATTACCTTGCGGCCATTCTCATGAGCCACCTTCACCACCTCCGTGATTGTAGCCTCATCAGCAAGTGCCAGAACCGTCACAATATCGGCGCCTGCGGCCACCGCATCACCACATTCCAGGGCCCCTCCATCTACAATCTTTGTGTCCGCAAGCACCGTAAGCTTTGGAAAGGCCGCCTTGATTTGGCGAACCGGCTCCAGACCCCATCGCATAATTACAGGGGTTCCCACCTCCACAATGTCCACCCAGCTTGCCACCTGCTCTGTCAAGGCAAGTGCTTCCTGAATATCTGCCCGATCAATGGCCATCTGTAATTTCATCGTCTTCCTCCTCAATCCGTGGTTTTTCCACCGGAAACATTGAGCACCGTACCGGTAATATAGCTTGCCCTGTCAGAAATCAGATAGCATACCACATCGGCCACCTCCCTAAGTCTTCCAAGCCTTCCAAGAGGAATGGAAGCCTCATAGTTACTGTCAATGGCCTCCTTTGTGGTATTCCTCGTATAGGCCAGGGCATCCATGTAGGCGTCTGCCGAGGTCATAGCCGTCTTCTCGTTAATCCCCGGTGTAACAGCCACTACGCGAATCCCATATTTGCCCAGTTCCAGGGCAATGGACTTGGTAAAGGAGCTGAGTGCTGCCTTTGTTGCCGCGTATATACATTGTCCCGCCGAGCCCCGAGCGCCGCTTGTGGAGGACATATTGATAATCACTCCCTTTTTACAGGGTATCATCCTCCTGGCAACAGCCTGAGCCATAAACACGGCACTTTTCACATTGACGCTCATCATGGCCTCATAGTCCGTCTCGCTGAGCTCGTATTTTGATCCAGGCTCCTTTGTGTCCACCAAAAGGCGCGCCCGGTTCACTCCCGCATTATTCACCAGAGCGTCTATCCTTCCATAGCGCCCAAATACATCCTCCACAAGACGCTCTGTCTCCCCCTTCTTAGTGATATCACAGGGCAGATACTCCGCCCCTCCTTCCTTAACAGGAGGCGTAATATCTGCGTTGATCACCCTGGCTCCAAGCTCGCTCAAGGAATCACAGATTGCCCTTCCGATCCCATTCGATCCTCCTGTCACAATCACGACCCGACCGGTCAGTTCCACCCACTGCTCCATATTTCTCTCCCTTCCTATGGCTTCCTTTATTTTTGATTGATCCTCTGTTTCACTTCCTCCTCTGCCTCCTCTTTGAAGTCCTCCAGCTGCTCCGGGCTCACATGAGGCAGCTCTGTTACAGAGGACACGCCAAAGCTTCTGAGAAAATCCTCCGTAGTGCCGAATAATAGAGGACGGCCTGGAGCATCCAAACGCCCCACCTCCTCAATCAATCCATATTCCACCAGCTTATTTACCGCATGGTCACATTTCACGCCGCGGATCTTCTCAATCTCCAGCTTTGTTACCGGCTGCTTATAGGCAATAATAGAGAGGGTCTCCAAAAGCACCTCCGTAAGCGCGTATTTCTTCGGCTGCTTGGCAACACGAATCAGCACGTCATAGTATTCGGTTTTGGTGCAGAGCTGACAGGCATTCTCAAGCTCCAAAAGACGGATTCCCCGATCCTCCTTCTCATAGGACGCCTTCATTTCTCCTAACAGCTCCCAAACCCTCTTGGCCTCCAGCTCCAAGGCTGCTGCCAGATGTCCGATCTCCACAGAATCTCCCATGGTAAAGAGGATGGCTTCTATGGCTGCTTTCTGTCTTTCCTTTTCCACTATGTACTCCTCATCTTCCGCTTAGTTTCATTATGACAGGGATGAGACCTCTGCTACCTCTCGAATGGGATCGCCGGTGGTCTGCTCCTCCACCTCAATCCAAATCTCCCCAAAGGTTTCCTCCTGACGCACCGTAAGTCTTCCTGTTTTCATAAGCTCCAAAACCACCAAAAAGGTCACAATCACATGGAGCTTACTCTTTTTGACCTCCTGCTCCAGCAGATGGCGAAAACTGAAGGCTTTGTGCTCCCTCAGATACTCCTCCATGGAAAGCATCTTATCCTCCAGGCTTACCTCTTCCCTGCCGATGTCTCCGAACTTACTGCGGACCGGATCAATCTTGTCCTCCTGCCTGCGCAGAATGGATTTAAAAATCTCATTGAGCTTTTGGAGTGTCAGCTCTCCCACCAGCTCCTCCAGGTCCACCGGCTCTATATAAGAAGCCACCTCTTTGGGAATGGTTGCCTCCTTATAAAGCACTTTGGCTGCCAGACTCTGCCGATCCTTCAGCTCATAGGCCATGTATTTGTACATCTTGTACTCCAAAAGGCGTTCTACCAGCTCAGCCCTGGGGTCAATCTCCTCCCCCTCCTCGTCTACCTCCGCCGGGAGCAGAAGCTTGGCCTTGATCTCAAGGAGAGTTGCAGCCATAACCAAGAATTCACTCATGGTATTGAGATCCCTGGTCTCCATGGATCGAATATATTCCATATATTGTTCTGTGATCATCACAATGGGAATATCGTAGATATCAATTTTATTGCTTTCAATTAAATGCAGAAGAAGATCCAAAGGACCTTCAAATATCGGTAGTTTTACCGGGATACCCATAACCTGTATCTCTCCTATTCAAGCTTAAACCTTTGCCGGCTTCAGATGAATCACTGAAAGCTCTGCCGGATTAAAAATCCGAATGTTTACCGTGTGGGTGCCAAGCCCCCGGCTCACAATCAAATCCCTTCCAACCTTCTCAAAATGTCCTGCGTCATATCTGGGAAACAGCTTTGCCTGAGGGGATATGACGCCGCCGATTCCCGGAATCTGAATGATTCCCCCATGAAGGTGACCGGAAACCGTCAAATCAGCTCCCCACTCTGCGTAGTGTTCAAAGTACACCGGATTGTGGGCCAGAAGGATATTGTAGCAATCCGGGTCCGGTATTCCTAAGGCTTCGGTAAGCTCTCCTTTTTGAAAGGCGGCATTGGTTAGCTTATGATAGTACCTCTCATCCAGCTCAAAGCCATAGATCCGCATGCTGAGGCCATTTTTATCAAAGGGAATACTCTGATTTTCCAAGAGAATGACACCGCAGTCCCGAAGCCCCTTTGCATATGCCTGATACTTTTCCCCATAAACCTCCGGGTGCATACGCATCCGATACTCATGATTTCCATTTCCGTAAAAAACGGGAAGCTTCTTCTCCCGAAGTCTTTGAAAAAGCTGTAGCGCCGGCCCAAAGGACTCCTGGCTGTGACCGATCAGCATATCTCCTGCCGACAAGACGGCATCCGGCTTCTGCGCCTCCACTCCCTCCAGCAGCTGCTGATTTTCCGGACCATACACGTGATTGTGCAGATCCGACAGCAAAACAAAGGTCAGTCCCCTGCTGCCCTTTGGAAGCTTTTTTGTATTCACATCATAATGAAATAATTTAAATTTGGACATGGGGATAGAATATCACAAAACCTTTGAAATTGCAATTCCCGATTGGCAGCTGTTTTTCTTTCCTATACAAAGAAAAGGCCATCCGTTTGTATTCGGACAGCCTCTCCAGGTATTATTTATTTTTTGCCTTTTTCCTCTCAAAGAAGGTATCAATCTCCTTCTTAATCTCCGCCGGCTTGGAACTCTTGATCAAATATCCGGCCGGCTTTAGGGGCATGACCTTGATCATGCTCTCCGGATCTCTCCTGCCTGTCAGGAAGATTACCGGGATATCCTCAAATGCCTTCTCCGAGCGAAGCATCTCCAGGGTCTGTCTTCCATCGCAAACCGGCATTTCATAGTCAAGGAGAATCAAATCCGGCTGATTCAAGGTAATGGTCCGAATTGCCGCCACACCGGATTCGGCTGTTGCAACCTCATAATCCTCTCCCAGAAGCTGCTTTATACTCTCCCGAATGGTCAGGGAATCATCCACCACAAGAATCTTTGACTTTTGATTTGCCGCCTCCTGCTCTTCCCGTCTCATTAAATATTCTTCCACCTCGGTTAAAGCATTGTCCTTCTCAATCGGCGTTCCCACCCCATTTTCAAGAAGATGAGGGGCAATAACACAGTAGGAAAAATATCCGGCGCCGGTATTGAACAAAAGGCTGGCCTGCAGCTTCTCGTTCTCAATGATCTTTCGGAACTCCTCATAGGACAGAAGATTTTCCTCCTTGAGCTTATAGCCCTCCGCTGTGGGGAAATGCTCCAGAATACGGCTCACAAACTGCTGAGCCGTGTACCGGGTCGCGTGTACCAGTTTGCTCTCCAGCTTGCCCGTCTGAATACCCAGAGCCTTTCCAACGGTATTAATGAGGAGCTGCTCCTCAAATACCAGAATAATCTCCTGCTTCTGATCCTCCTGCCCTGCTCCGTAAACCATGCGGTAATAAACGCCTCTTCCAAACTTTTCTCCGTTGTAGGCGTCGCTGATCATCTGGGACTCCAAATGGAACATGTCAAATACAAGCTGAACAATAACCTTCTTCATGGCCGCAAGCTCCTCGCCCGGCAGAAGGTTCTCCCATTTACGAATCTTCTTTCCTGTGATGGCCATGTCCTCTGTCAAAGTGTGGCCGATCAGCCACCCGGCGCAAACTCCAAGAAAATGATCTATCGTATCCTCAGTGTACCTGGACTGTTCCAGTTCCTGTTCCAGAGCCGGAAGCGTATTTTCTCGGAATCCTTTATGTATCCGTTTGTGCTGCTCCAGCCCCTCATACCCGATGGATGCCATATATGCTTCTTCATCCGCAAAATGCTTCATCGCATGCCCTTTAAAAAACTTGATCCCCTCCTGACATGCCCACTGACCGTTTTTTTCCTCTTCCTTCATTCTGAAAAGCTTGTTGATAATCTTAAAAAGTCGCTGGTGTTCTTTATCGATAACGTCCACACCGATATTGAACTCCTCCTGCCATTCAAACTGGGTGTCCATGAAAAAAATCCTCCTTTTCCATATTTTCATATTTTCATATTTTCATATATATTTTTAAACAAAAAATGCTCCCTTCCATGGGGTTGTCACTAAATTTATTATACAACATCCTGTGTTTGTAATGCAATCCTTATTATCAAAACTTTACCATGAGGATTTTATTTTAGTATAATATCCAGCAGCTCTTCATCCTCATCCCAAGAAGGATAGTACCTTGCGGATAAACGGCTCATTCCCTTCTTCACCTCAGCATAATATTCCAGCTTCATCTGTGCTTTTCCCGGAAGAACCGGATCAACTGTGCTGTAAAATACTTCGGGCGAGGCCTCTGCAGCGTTATAATTTTCAGGGGCTATTACCCGCCTTACATCCTCGTAGTGCTCCCCATCTATGGAAATCAGATAGTCAAGCCCGCTGAAGAACACCCTGCTGCTCACATTTTCCACCTGGAATTCCAGCTTATAAAATTCATATCCTTCCTCTGCCTGCTTCTTATCCCCATTTAACTCTATCTGCTCTCCCAAAGCCTCACTGCCCAGGTATTCCACTTGGAGATAATAGCTCAGATGATAGACTGCATCCTCTCCAGCATCTTTTATGATGAGACAGGATCCCAGAAAATAAAAGGCCGAGATGCCCAGCAGAATCACGCCTATCACAATTTTAATTACCCTGCTCATGGTCCTGTCCTCCCTCATAAGCCTCTTCCAGATGAAGCTCTATGGTATGAATGGCCTCGATAAAAATAAGGTCCTGGCCTGTCCGCTCCTCCAGGCAGAGCGTAAAATCCTGCTGTTCCTCGCCTACCCAGAACAGAATACACCCTTCTGTCTCCTGTTCCATACACAGGGAGCTGGATTCAAACAGCGGGATATCATAGAATGTCCCTTCCTTCCCATTTCCCTCTGCCTCATAGGCGGACATCTGTTCATAATACAAGCCTTCACTTTTAATGTAGGCAGTTGACAGACGGTTTTTATCTGCCCACTCCCCGTCACTCTCCCCTAAAAGCTTCACAGCCACTAGCTTCTTTCCTTCTGGAAGATAGGGATTCCTCTCCCGGCCCTGGTCCACAATCCACGCTTCTTCTATGGTCAACCTCATGCCTTGAATGGTAAAGGTCTCTCCCACGGCATGAGCCAGCTGGTCCGGCTCGGTCTCCTCCACCTCTCTTAAGAGCTGTTTCTCCTGACCTCTGCCATACAGAAACGCAAAGACGGTAAAGCCGAAGGTCACCGCAACAAAGATTACAATGGAAACTATGAGAAAAATCGTGCTTCCACGACTGCTTCTTTCTTTTACCTCTCTTACCTGCATATAAGGGCTTCCAGCATTTCCCTGATGACCGGATGGTGCTTCTTTGGATTGACTGGTCTCCCCATAGCCCGTATGGGTATGCACGGGATGTTGATACCCGTTATCATATTCCTCATGATACCGCTGGTGCTGCTCCTGTGCTGTCTCCTCTCTGTTGAAGCTTCCACACTTGGGACAGATTCCGTAATATTTTTCATAGTCAAATTTCTTTCCACAATTAAAGCATTTCATGCAACTCTCCCTATCCTTGGCAGCTCTGTCACATTCCTAAGAAGTGCTGTCATAGCCTGATTTATGATAAGCATTTGCTTTCCAAAGTATTCTATTAAATTATACTTCCTTCCTCCTTTTTGTTCAATATAAAAAAGGACAGCCGCAGCCATCCTTTTTGTAATTGTCAGCAATTTACGCTGTAAAGAAAGTGGTTTTTAGGTCTCTAGGTCTCCTTTTTTATTTCACCGCCTCAAAAGCCGCCTCCAGTGCCGCAATCAGATCCTCTGCCTTTTCGATACCGATGGACAGCCGGATGGTGTTTGGCTTGATGCCCTGCTCTGAAAGCTCCTCCTGGGAGCACTGGCTGTGGGTGGTGGTAGCCGGGTGAATCACCAGGGATTTCACATCTGCCACATTGGCCAGCAGGGAGAAGATCGCCAGATTGTCAATAAAGGTCTGGGCTGTCCTGGCATCTCCCTTGATCTCAAAGGTAAAAATGGAGCCGCCGCCATTGGGCAGATACTTTTTGTACAGATCGTGAGTGGGCTCCCCAGGCAGGGAGGGATGATGCACAGCCTCCACCTGGGGATGATTGCTCAGATATTCCACAATCCGCAGGGCATTGTTCACATGGCGCTCCACCCGCAGGGAAAGGGTCTCTAAGCCCTGGAGGAAGAGGAATGCATGGAACGGAGAAAGGGTTGCTCCCGTGTCACGCAGGATCACTGCTCGGATATAGGTGACAAAGGCTGCCGGGCCTGCCACATCCGCAAAGGATACGCCGTGGTAGCTTGGATTCGCCTCGGAAATCCAGGGGTATCTCCCGGATGCTTTCCAGTCAAAGCTTCCGCCGTCTATGATCACGCCGCCGATGGCTGTTCCGTGGCCACCGATAAATTTTGTGGCAGAATGTACTACAATGTCCGCTCCGTATTCTATGGGACGGATAAGGTATGGAGTAGCAAAGGTGGAATCTACCACCAGGGGCAGATGATGCTTGTGTGCAATCTCCGCCAGCTTTTCCAAATCTGCCAGGTTGGAATTGGGGTTGCCCAGGGTCTCCACAAAAATCGCCTTGGTATTTTCCTGGATGGCCGCCTCAAAGGAGCCCTCTATGTAAGGATCTACAAAGGTAGTGGTTACCTGATTATTCAGTGGGAACGTATGGGCCAGGTAATTGTAGGTGCCGCCGTAGATGGTCTTGGATGCTACAATGTGCTCTCCCGCCTTGGCAAGAGCCTGGAATGTATAAGCCAGGGCTGCCGCTCCCGACGCTACGGCCAGGGCTGCTGTGCCGCCCTCCAGGGATGCGATTCTCTGCTCAAACACATCCTCTGTGGGGTTGGTGAGCCTGCCGTAGATGTTGCCGGCGTCGCGAAGACCGAAGCGGTCCGCTGCGTGTTGAGAGTTGTGGAACACATAGGAGGTGGATGCGTAGATGGGAACGGCCCTTGCGTCTGTTGCCGGGTCGGGCTGTTCCTGTCCGATGTGTAATTGTCTTGTCTCGAAGCTCCAGTTTTTTGAATCTCTGATATCTGCCATTTTTGAATCCTCCGTTTATTCCGTAAATAGTGGTGTAGAGTAATACCGGTCACCGGAATCGGGAAGCAGGGCAACAATCACCTTGCCTTTGTTTTCCAGGCGCTTTGCAAGCTCTATGGCTCCGTGTAAAGCGGCTCCTGAGGAAATACCTACCAGGATTCCCTCCTTTTTTGCCAATAGCTTTGCTGCGGCAAAGGCGTCCTCGCTGTCTGCCTTGAAGATTTCATCGTAGATGGAGGTGTTTAATACCTCCGGGATGAAGCCTGCTCCGATTCCCTGAATTTTGTGGGGGCCTGCTTTTCCCTCGGATAATACGGGGGAATCAGCCGGCTCCAGGGCTACTACTTTAATGTCAGAGTTTTGTCCTTTTAAGTACTCACCAACTCCGGTGAGGGTGCCGCCTGTTCCCACGCCTGCAATAAAGATGTCTACCCTGCCCTCCGTATCCTGCCAGATCTCCGGGCCGGTGGTGGTTCTGTGGGCGGCGGCGTTGGCCGGATTCACAAACTGGCCGGGGATGAAGCTGCCTGGGATTTCATGGGCCAGTTCCTCTGCCTTTTGAATGGCTCCTGTCATGCCCTTGGCTCCCTCCGTCAGCACCAGCTCTGCGCCGTAGGCTTTCAGGATGTTCCGGCGCTCTACGCTCATAGTTTCCGGCATGGTGAGGATCATCCGGTAGCCCTTTACGGCTGCAATGGATGCAAGGCCGATGCCGGTGTTGCCGGAGGTGGGCTCGATGATGACGGAGCCTTCCTTTAGAAGCCCTTTCTTCTCAGCATCCTCAATCATGGATTTTGCAGCCCGATCCTTGACGCTTCCGGCTGGGTTTAAATATTCCAGCTTTACGAGGATGGTGGCTTGCAGATCCAGCTCCTTTTCGATATTGGTCACCTCTACCAGAGGGGTGTTTCCGATCAGCTCTAATGCTCCCTTATAATACTTTCCCATATTTATTGCTCCTCCTATTCTCTGACACTATGCAGGGGTCTGCTGTTTCCAGTCTTGTAATTTCCTTGTTTTGCCATTGAAGAGAGAATACCACCTTTTACATACTAAGTCAATAGGAATATAGGTTTTTATTGAAATTTTTTTCTCCGTAGGTTATAATAGACAAAAGACAAAAAGGGGAGGCACTATGATTTCAACGAAAGCCCGTTATGCACTGAGAGTTATGATCGACCTGGCACAGCAGGAGGATGGCGGCTATATTCCGCTTAAGGATATCTCTGCCCGGCAGGAGATTTCTGAAAAGTATCTGGAGATCATTTTGCGGCTTCTTGTGAAAGGAAAGCTTGTGAGAGGGCTTCGGGGAAAGGGTGGCGGCTACCTGCTTACCCGCAGACCCTCGGAATATTCCATTGGCGAGATCATCGAGCTCACGGAGGGTCCCATTGCCTGTGTAGCCTGCCGCCTGCCCGATGCAGAGCGCTGTCCCCGAAAGGAAAGCTGTATTACGCTCCCCCTCTGGGAGAAGTACGATGCTTTGGTGCATGATTTCTTTTTTCAGATTTCATTGGAGGATCTGATAAATGGAAATATTTAAAGAGAATTGTTGGTTATAATATTTTTTGATAGACGGACGCCGCCCAACCGAGAATATGCATTCCGCCCTGCTCCGCCCAGAGGGCTAACACGCCTGGCAGAATGCATATTCTCGGTTGGGCGGCTGACATTGTAAATATTATAGGTTTTCTCCTAAGCGCATATGACAGTACTTGTGTGCTGTCTGCTTGATAATTAGGCTAATCACGCAGAGTATTTTTCTGAAAATGCTGCCTCACAAGCCACAGCCAGCCACCGGATAAACAATACACTACTCGCCAGGCGTGTTAGCCCTCTGGGCGGAGCAGGGCGAGTAGTGTATTGTTTATCCGGTGGCGTCCGTCCCCCAAAGCTTCCCCCCACTACTCCACATGAATCGTTACAATTTCATATCCCCCTTCCTCTGCAGGACGAAACTGCAAAACATATTCCCCTGTCCCAATCCATGCTCCATCCATATTTACAAAAATCTTATTAAAATCCGACCGGAGGATCGCCTCTTTCATGGCCGAAGTAAAGAGCTCTTCATAGAGAGATTGAAAAAACTCTCTGTCCGTTATACGAAAAACTGCCATATCTGAATTGCCGGAAGAAAGATCGTGAGCGGCCAGTTCTTTAAGAGCCTTATCCCCGGTAAATGCAAGATCCTCTGTCATCCTTTCATACAGCCCGTCTACATCATCACGCTCCAGACAATGACGAACCTCCTCCGCAAAGCTTCGGTACTCCCCCTCCTTTGGGTCCCACATCTCGTTGGAATATTCCTCTGCTACTCTCTCGGCAAAACTCTTTCTCTCATTTTCCTCCGGTTCGTCAATTTCAGAATACAATATCCTCCGATAACAACCCTCCCCCTCATAAAGAAGCGACATGCGATTGCCCTTGATCTGACAGGTCGTATAGGCAAATGTAATATAATCCTCCATTACCTGGGCACGATTGATATGCAGCATTCCGTTTTCACGCAGAAGATACTCGTAGATACAGCCGGGATTTGCCTCCTCAATGGCCCAAAGAATCTCCTGTCCATTCTCATACCCTTTCACATCCTCCCGTGTAATTGCCTCTGCCTCATACTGTCCCCAATAACCGCCGTCCTCATCCTTTTCATAATAAAAGGGATAGGGCTTTTGGGTATGCCCGGTGAACAGCTCCATTTCCATATCGTAATCCATGTCATAGTCGGAAGCAATGCACATCAGCATCCCATCCTCCACATATTTCTCTTCCGGGCTGGAAAGGGCATAGAGTATATAATTTCCGTTCCATACTCCATACACATCGGTCAGCAGAGGATTTCCGTCCACATAGCTCATTAAAAGGTAAATATCCCCATCCTGCTCAAAATATTCCTGCTCCCTCCTCATGAAAATGTCTTCCCGAAGCTGCTGGGGTCTCCCCTCACCGGATACAAACCAGAGCTCTCCCTGGATGTAATCCTCCTCTGGACTTCCCATTTCCACGTAAGCCTCGGATTTTCCATCCCCATCATAATCCCTTGCAAAGCAGCGTGCCTCCGCTTCCTCCCCATAGCCTCCGGCAGACCTGACAACTTCAATAAAATCCTCCTCCTTGAGCTCTTGATTTCTGGGATTCATCAGAAGACCCAAGGCTAAAATGAACAGGACTGCCACAAAAGACACGGCCGCCCAAAAGGATACCCGCCGATACTTCAGCATATGACGAATCCGGTTCTTCACGCCATTTTCTCCAAAGGACGGCAGGGAACAGATGCCTCTTCCCGGACGATGTGCAGCTCCCTCTCTGCCTGCCGCCGCTAACAGGGCCTTGGAATAAGCCTCCTTTCTCTCCTCTCCCAGCTCCTCCAATACCCGTTCATCACAGGAAATCTCCATGTCCTGGTTCATCAGGCGGAACGCCAGCCATACAAAGGGGTTAAACCAGTGGATACAGGAAATCACAAGAGCCAGGGGCTTTACCAGATAATCCCTCCGCCTTACATGCACACGCTCATGGCAGAGCATGATTTCACCTGCTTCCCTCTCAAGGTCCCCTGAAATATAAATGGCCGGATGAAAAAGTCCTGCCACAAAGGATAAATGCTCCCCAGGGATTTCATACACACCGGGCTCAACCTCCACAGCTCCGGGAAGCTGTCGCTTTAGCCGGACATAGGAAAAAGCATGATACAAAAGAAAACCAGCCGCTCCAAGAGCCCACAAAAAGGGAAGCCAGGCCCACAGCTCCCAAAGGAAGCTCTTAAAATCCCATGGCGGGTTGGAGGATTGTTTTTTGACAGATTCCTCCTGATAGGAAATTTCGCTGTAGTCTCCTGCCGGAAAGAATACCGCTTCTCCTTTCTCTTCCCCCTGTATGTGGGAAGCGCTCCCCTGCCCCTGATGCCGGGAAGCATCCTCCATTCCAAAGGCGCTCCCCTGCGATAATGCCCGCTCCACACCTATCTCGGCTTTGATTCGCACATCCGATGCCGGAAGCAGGCTGAAGGGCCCCTCCGGAAATACCGGACAGGCAAAGCGCAGGAATACAAGCAGCCACAGAAAGTATGTATATTTCTTAGGGCATTTGGAGAGAAGCAGACGGGCCAAAAGTACTATAAAAAGTACATAGGACCCTGCAAGGCTCATATATAAAACAGAATGAAACAGTATTGTCATAGCTTTCCCTCCTTGTAGTCCTCAATCATCTGCTCGATTTCCTCCACCTGCTCCGGTGTCAGCCGTTTTCGCTCCATAAAGGCAGCGATCATTTTGGGAAGTGAACCACGAAATACCTTTTCCACAAATGCCTCCCCCTGTCCCTGAAGATATTCCTCCCTGGTTATGAGGGAGGTTACGATAGCCTTTTCATTTTTTAGAATCCCCTGCCCGCAGAGCTTCTTGATAAAGGTGTAGGTGGTTGATTTTTTCCATCCAAAGGCATCCCCGCAGAGCTTTACCAGCTCCCCGGAACCTACGGGCTCATGCTCCCATACAAAATCCGCAAATTTTTCTTCTGTTTCTGTCATCTGATACATTTCTTTTCCTCCTCCCGGTATTCTTTTGTATACACAAACATGGTCGGTATATTATAGACCTTATATTGAAAGTCTATAACATACCGACCTGATTGTCAAGTTAAAGATTGGTATCTATGCCAAGCTGGTAAAATGATTTTTAGTGCAGAGAGCTGCTGGAACAGGGCTTTAAGGTTCAAATATTTTATCAAAAATTAGCTCCATTCCACCCCCAATACTCCGTTTCATAATAACCAACATAGATTCTATCCCTATTTATTTTTAGTTCCTGGGCGATTAAAGCCGTGACGGATTTTGTAAATTCTTGATAAGAGCCGGCACTTCCCTTCCCATAAATGTTTACACAAATATAAGCACAGGGCTCGTCTATCCCTCTAAACCACATTTCTTGCTCAGAAGAAAATTGTATCATCAGCCACTTTTCGCTTTTTCCATCTAGGCATATGATTGCTTTGCCTAGCTGCTCTTTTATAGCTAGCTCCTTTTCTTTTGATATCAATCGATTGGTATGAATCTGTACATTTGGCATAATAACCTCCTAAAATAAATACTCTACTGCTCCTCTAAGCTCTTTAAACCTACCATATAATTTACGATACTCCTCTGCATTACGAGGATCCGGTTGATAAACATCTGCAAACTTAATATGTGAAACAGCATCCTCTACATTTTTCCATACCCCACAAGCTACACCAGCAAGAATTGCAGCCCCAAAGCACGCCGTATTCTCACTGTTTTTCGTGATTTTAATCGGAAGCCCTGTTACATCTGCCTGCATTTGCATCCACACCCTACTTTTCGCTCCACCACTAAAGCAAATGATTTCTTTTGCACTGATACCTAGCTTATCACTCATTCCCTCAATAATATGTCTTAAGGACATGGATATTCCTTCCATAAGCGCTCGTGCAAAATAATACTTATCATGCCGTGTGGTAATTCCAAAATAGACACCCCTTGCATTATCATTTGGCTCTGGCATGCCTGTCCCCTGTAAAAAAGGAAGCATAAGCAGCCCGTCCGCACCAATGGGAATTCTATTCACCTGTTCATCAATCAAATCATACACATTTTGACCAAACTCTTTTTCTCTACTTAATTCCTCCTGGCAAAATTGATCTCGAAACCATCTCATTGAAATCGCGCCTGTTGAGTATCCATTTACCATATATTTTCCAGCAATTGCTGATGGAGAGCACGAAATCAGCTCGTCTTCATTCAGCTTAAATTGATCCAAGGTTGCCATCACCATCATAGCAGACCCTAAGCTTTCGGAAAGGATTCCTCCCCTTATATTTCCTGCCCCCAATGCTCCACACATTTGATCCTGTGCTCCCACATTCACAATCGTATTTTCATTCAGACCATATTCGAATGCAGAAGCCCTATTTATTTTGCCAATGTTGCTTCCTTGGCTCACAATCTGTGGAAACTTGAAAACAGATATCCCAATTTTTTCTAGCATCTCATTCCAATAGCTTCGCTTATTGATATCCCAAAAGGTTGTAGTACACAGAACAGAATCATCACAAACACATTTACCAGTCAGTCGATAAATGAAATAGTCCTTCATAAACATAACCTTCCATAGCCTGGACATCCTGTCTGCCTCATGGGTCATTAACCAAAGTAATTTTGGTGCCGGATAGTAAATCTCAATATTGGCCTGGCCTGTTGCCTTGTAAATTGCTTCCACTCCAAAGTAAGATGTAAGCCTTTGTACCTCCTCTGATGCCCTTGTATCCATCCAGGTAATTCCCTTGCGCAAAGAATTTCCATTTTCATCCAAAAACAACATAGTTTCTCCAGATGAGGAAAATCCAATGGATACAATATCTCTCGTATCAATGAGAGCAAAGCTAGTACAGGCTGTCACTGCTTCTTTAAATGCAAGCTCTAATGTATCTAATTCAACCTCAATGACACCCTCACTTCCATAAAGCAAAGGATATTCACTTGCCTTTGAAAAAACAGCATCCCCATTCTGATCAAAAATAGCTGCTTTGATGGCCGATGTTCCGAAATCCACCGTCAAAATATATTTCATGTACCCTATCCCCTTAACGAATCTCATCCATCATTTTCATGACTTCTATTAGATTATCCCGAAAATCTCCATTTGGGACATATTTGTGATTGAATATGGCGCTGCCCATAGTAAAACCATAGCACCCAATCTCATTCACATAGCGCATCCGTTCTTTGCTATCGATGCTCCCTGCAATGATAATATTACTTTTCAGTTCCTGCTTCATTTTTTGAATCAGCTCCTCCGGTGATGATTCATGGCGATAGGCTCCGATGCATACGCCATCAATACCAGCCTGTTCATATTCCTTTAGCTGATCCACAATCTCTTCGACTGGTCCACGAAGCATAACCGGGCTTCCATAGGACTTTGTGGAGGAAGCATAGTATTTTATATTTGAATGAACCAGACATTCCTTCACCGAGGGATAATATCTTGCACATATATGATCCGCCCCTGTTTCCAACGCAAATTTAGCCATTTCCAGTACATCCTGCTCTTGATGTAGTACATCCTCTATATAAACCTTTTTACCGGACTGCTTCATAAGCCTTGCCAGCTCATATCTTTTATCCTCACACAGTCCAACATTTTTAAATCCCCAGTCATCAACTTGCAAGTCCTTACAGGATTCAAAAACCTCAATTGCGTTATCTACAGTAATGTCATTTAATGTGAGCATCACAATTAATTTGGCCTTCATATGTATTCCTCCAATCTTATTTTCGCAGCTTAACCTCTTCTAAAAACAGATAGTTGCTCAGCATTGCGATTTCCTTTGTAAAGTCCCCTATTTTCACAATATAATGGTGATCTAGCCCTTGGCTCATCAAAAAGCTCACCACTTTCTTGCCATCCATGTCAAAATTAACCTTTGCCAGACATCCCGTTCCAGCCTTTTCCCACTCTTGATCTGAAGCTCCTTCCACTCTTCCTATGTCACAAAATAACTTATATTTTCCTTTATCTCCAACAAGACTTAGAACTGTGACCTTATTCGTCTCTTTCATCGCCAAACCGACATAGCATCCCAGTGCACCAGATCTTTGCAAAAGGACTCTCTCCTTTACTTCTGCTAGAGAATGGGCACTGCTTCCCTCATGATAAATACGTACTATATTCTCCTCTACACTACATATTTCTCCCAGCATTGCTGGCTTTTCATCCATCCTACTTAATGCATACTGAAGCATGGTATGTCCGATATCTCCCTCTGTATCAACAACTATATTTTCATCTGCCAGCCAAGAAGCCTGTACATTCATAAGTCCGGAATATACAGGACAGGTCTCCGCTGCAATGGCATCCAGCTGATATCTCTCCTTCAACTGCTTTGTGGCCATATACATTTTGGCCATATAAATACTTGCCTCCTTTGACAACTCATTGATACCGGATCGGGCAAGCAGCTCCTCCAATACAGGCTTCGCCTCCTCATCCTGGATAGCTTCCGCCACACCTACCAGCTCGCTCATCTCAATGTGCAATATGGTTGTCCCAAATTTCTTCGAGAACTCAAGCTCTTCATTTGTCATATCCTGCGGCCCCGTTACTCTCCAGGTCTGTCTAGGGCCTATCAGTCCCAACCTCATATGCTTCACAGAGGCAATCGCTGATACAACTTTTGCAAAAGCTTGAACCTTATCCATTACCTCCCGCTCCTCTGGTGTACCATAAACATATTCATAAGTCTCATGCTGCCATTTCATGCAGGCCCCATAGTGGTGAACACAGGCAAGCGAATAGGTCTCATTAAAGGGAAGCGCCCAAAACATAACTGGAACAGACAACTCATTGGTAAAGATATATTGCAGGGAATCAACCACCCAGTTAATATCAATTATAATCAGTCCATGAATCCTTCCCTGGAGGCTGTCACATACCTCCAGGGCGTCTGCTGGATTACGTACTACCTTTTTCGCGCGTACAACATCGATCTTCTCTTTCTCCATGCTTTCGCAAACATCTTCAAAAAACTTTTCTGCCCGGTAGCTTCCTGTGTACTCTTGGGTCACAAGGGCAACAACGCCAATTTTTGCTTTCTCCATCTTTTTTTCTCTCTCCTTTTATCCTTCTAATATTTCCTTTACCCTTTGAGTGTTTTCTATAAACCCTTCATAGAGCTTCTTACCTGCCAGTGGATTCTGCCAATTGCAATCTTTACATCTCATAACCTTAAGATTTATCCTGCAATCCGCCCAATTGGAATTTAAACGGTAATACATTTCTCCATCCTGATCGTGAAGCATACGGTATGGTCCACCATTTTTTTCCTTTACATAGGAATAAATCGTATCTACATCATCCTTAATCAAATCAGCAAAGATAAAAGGATCACTCAAAGACAAATTTATTGATAAATGAAAAAAATCACTGGGAACTATAAAGCAATCTCCTTTTTCCAAAAGAACCACTAAACAATCAAATTCATTTCTACCAACCTCTTTAAACAATTCAAAACAGCCATATCCATGCAGTATTTCAAAGGCCTCCATCCTTCTTTTCCCGGTAGCTGGATTGATACCATGGACATGTCCATGTGTTTTATTGCACTCTCCATTCACATCACATACTGGAATAATGGTGTATTCATAGGTAATACCATTGGATTTAAAAAAATCCATATCTATTTTTCTTGCCACTCTTCCTGCTGTATAATACATTTCCCGTTGTTCTGGAATACCCTCTGGGTTCTCATAGAGAGCTTTCATTTTATCAAAGGTTCGAATTCCACTGTATTCTGGATAAGCCGCCTCATTCCATTTAATTCTGTTTGTACCACACTCTATTTCAGATGGAATTCCTAATTGAGCATCAAAAAGTATTTTTTCCATAAGCCTTCACTCCAAATTCGTATGATTGTAATCCATAGTAGCTTCCGATATGCCTAGCACATTTTTAACTGTAATAGCTACCGTATCACATGTAATAAATAAGCTTTGCTCAAACAAATTGCCACCTGGTTGTACGCTGGCCATAATTTCTCTGCTTGGAATTACAATTTTTGCGTCTGCTATATCTGCAATGGGGGAACCTGCTCTCGATGTAAAGGCTGCCACCTGCGCACCTAACTGCCTGCTTCTTTGAGCAATTGACAGCATAGAGCTTGTTTTTCCGGAGCTGGAACCTATGATTAAAAGATCTCCTTCTCGAATGGACGGCTGGGTAACCTCCCCAACAAAATAAGAAATCAATCCCAAATGCATCAGTCTCATTGCCAAGGTTCTCATAATTAGACCGCTTCTACCACAGCCTGCACAAAAAATTCTTTTTGATCCAATAATTCGTTCTACAGCCAAATCAATCTCTTTTTGTTCAATGTTGGCTACTGTTTCTAATACCTCTTTTGCTACCGCTTCTACCATTCTAGTCATACAACGCTCCCCTTATCTCCTTAACCGCCTGAACTGGATCCTTGGAATAGGTGATATAGCTGCCCACAATTACAATTTCCGGCTGAATATCTCTTAAATATTTGCATCGCTCGGGATCAATTCCTCCCGCCACCGCACAATGCTTTGCTCCAATAATCTTAGCTATTTTACCTACATTTTTATGGAAGGAAACGCTGGACTGTAAATCTGTTGGCGTATGAATACAGATATAATCTGCTCCCCAGGAACGAAGCTTTACAGCCCTTTCTTCATAATTAATGACACTGCACATATCAACCAACACCTGAATGCCTCTTTCCTTGGCCGCCTTAATTGCGCCCTTCACCGTTTCATCAGAGGCTACGCCCAGGACCGTAAAAATCTCTGCGCCAAAATCATTTGCCATACAACCAAAAAAGTGTCCTCCATCCATGATTTTTTGATCGCACAAAATTGTTTTCTCAGGATATCTTGTTTTCAATGTCTTGACAGCCTCCATACCGTAGCGTACCAAGGTGTCCGTTCCACATTCCATAATATCCACATAATCTCTCACCGCGTCAGAAACCTTTAAGCACTTTTCCATATTGTCAAAATCCAAAGCAATTTGTAATTTCATATTTTCCCCTATTATAGAGGGCAGCCTCAAAAATCAACCTGGAATTTTAAAGGCAACCCTCTTATCCTTTATCAAAAAATTCCCAAATAAGTACCTGCAATTGCAAACACAACGGTCAACACCAAAGCAACCATCACGCTCATTTTTTTCTTAGTTAATAAATACCAGAACAGCCATACCAGCCCCAAGCTAGTTAAGCCTGGAATGATGCTGTCCAGAACTCCCTGGACGGTCATTTCCGCTCCTTCAGGCCCAAAGGTGTAGCCTAGGGTCAAGCCCACATAATTTTTAGTCATCCATCCAAAGGCCATCATAGCAACCAGCGCAGCGGCATCTTTAAATTTTCCTAGCATGCCAGATGCCTCCAGATTGGTAATAAATTGTGCACCTGTATGATAGCCCAGCCCAACTCCTAAAAACCGGCAAATAAATGCGGGAACATTGTAAGCTAGTAAAAATATTGCCACACCTAAAGGATTTCCCTGCATACAGAAGCTTGCTCCTACCGCCGTGCCGATAATTCGTATTGTACTTAAAAAAATTGCATCGAAAATGCCTGCACAGGGTCCAATAAGGGCAACCTTGATGGCACTGATTGTACTTACGTCAAAGTCATCTACTGCTGCATTTTCCTCCTCCATTGCACATACCAAACCTGAAATAAAGGGCTGCGCCTGTGGAGCTGTATTAAAAAACTCTCCTGTATGGCGTTTTAATGCATCAATATACTTTTCAGGCTGACCCTCATAGATCTTTTTTAATGCCTTTTGCAAAGAAAAGCAGAAGCCCAAATGCTGTTGACGCTCATAATGCCAGGAAGCCTCCAGCGGAAGTGATCTCCACGCAATTTCCTGTAGATCTTTTTTGGTCAATTTTTTTCCATCGTTAGAAGTCTTCATTTACATCCGCCTCCTTACCCTTGCTCCGTTCCCATATAGCTACAACAATAATAATCGCAATGATCAATACAGTAATAATGGACGCATCAAAGCTTGCCGCCAACACAAAGCCCAAGAAATAGTAGGGCAGACTTCTCTTATTCAATACCATATTGAGCAAAAGTGCAAAGCCTAAGGCCGGAAGAATACCACCTGCAATCTCCAGTCCTGTGACTATCTGCTCCGGCAGCCCACAAATCAAATTGACCACCACATCTGCGCCCAAATAGTAGCCTAAGAAACACCATGCAAATGCATTCAGCATCTTAATGCCGGAAATTCCAAAATGTATCACATTTATGCCCGTCGTATTACCCTTTGCCGCATAATCATCTGCCTTTGCACAAATTGCAGTTGTCAACGCATAAATTACATTTTTGAATCCCATAGAGATTACGGCAATTGGCATGGCCAGTGCCAATGCTGCTTCTACACCCAATCCACCATGAATGGCGAAGGCAGTTGCTAACACGCCTCCAACCAAAGCATCTGGTGGAATATAGGCACCCATAGAAATAGATCCTATGAAAAACAGCTCTAATGTTGCCCCCAGAATCAATCCTGTTTTGATATCCCCTAATACAACTCCCACCAGGAAACCTGTTACAATTGGACGAAATGTATATAAGCTTCCAATTACAGAGTCAAGCTGTCCCAATGCACCAATAAGTCCAATTAAAATTGCTTGCAACATATCATTCACCCCTTTCTCAAATCACACTACGTACATCTACTTCTTCATCGCTAGGCACCTGTTGAAGATAAACATAACAATTTTTATCAATCAGGTAACGAATTTGGTCTATCTCTTCTGGTGTGCAATAAACTGCATCATTCAATTTTTTTGCTTCACTTGTGGGCATAATCCCTCCAAGATTCAATCGTTCAAATCCACATGCATCAATGAGACGGACCGCATATTCTAGCTTATCTGTCAAAATAAACAATTGATATTTATCTGTGACACCGCTCTGAATTGCTTTGATTGAATCATCAATGTTTTTGATCACCAGCTTAGCTCCTGATGGCTTGGACATTTTGACCGTCGCCAATTTAATCGGATCATTCAGCAGGGCATCACTTGCAACCAAAATACAGTCACACCCTAATTTTGCTGTCCAATAGACACCAGTCTGACCATGAATCAATCGAAAGTCAACGCGAAGCATTTTCAACATAACCACTCCCTCCTTCCCTTTACCCTTTACAAGAGCATTTCTTTTGTACCTGTGTGTTTTGTGATTCCAGTTTAATTCAAAAAAATCGTAGGAATAAATTTGTTGGTTATTTCAGACACTATTATTGGGATTAAAAACATTATTTTTGGCAATTTTGGATACTGAAAGAAAAACCAAACACAATGATAAACAGTTTCGAACAGGAAAAGGAAAGACCTAAGTCTCCAATTACTTAGAGTGTCGAAAAGCAAGGCTTATTTCCAACACTTTCATTTTCTCCTTCCATTGTGCCTTACAAGTGTTGAAAATCATTGAATCATTCTTTTGCTCACATTTTTTACGCTATAATAAATAAAATCAAAAGCCGCTGACCATTTTTATATTTTATAGATGTATGTAGGGGAAACAGCATGAATACTACAAAGCAGGAAATATTGGATTTTCTTAAAGAAAAAACCTTATTGTTTATTCGAACGAAGCAATCAGAATGTGACACTTCAGCAATCAGTGCCCATCTTTGCTTATCACGTTCTTTAACCTCTCAATATTTAAATGAATTAGTAAAGGCTCATTCCCTAATTAAAATTCAAGAAAGGCCAGTGCTATTTTTAAATCGGGAGGTTATTGAAACAGAATACAAATTTCAATTTGAGGATATTTATTTTGAGGATACGGATCAATTTTTTGAGGTTCTAAATTCCTTTTTGAATAAATCCCGTAACTTTTCCAAGGCTATTGGCTATGACACCTCATTAAAATATTGTATTTTACAGTGCCAGACTGCCATCAGCTTCCCACCTGCTGGGCTTCCAGTTATATTATCAGGTGAGCCTGGCTGTGGAAAAAGATTTATCAGCAAATTAATGTATGAATTTGCAGTGGATGAAAAAATAATAGACAAGCAAGAGCCCTTTATCATATATGAATGCAAAAAAGGGGTGGAACACAGCCATAGATTGTTTGGACATAACGTCGAAAAGAAAATAATGGAAGGATTATTTCAAAAGGCCCAAAAGGGAATCCTCGTGATTCACCATGCTGATCTTTTGTCCGAAGCTGCAAAAGAAAAATTGGCAAATTATATCCGAACCGGGCATTATGTACCTGTTGGTGAACTTAAGGCTCAAAAAAGTCAGGTTCGCCTGATCTTTACAACAGCTCAAGCACGTCCTGACTGGGCCAATGATATCTTATTCCGTCATATTCCAATTGTGATCAACATTCCTTCTTTGGATGAACGTTTTCCTGAGGATCGCAAAAAGTTTATCTACACCTTTGTAAAACGAGAAACGCGAAACCTGAATCGAGCTATCTATTTAAGCAATTCTTTATTCAACACCTTAATGAATTTTTCATTTAAAAGGAATATTGAGCAGCTTGCCAAAGCAATACAAATTTGCTGCGCCAACGCATTTCAATCCTCTGAAAAGAATAATGAATCATTGGTTCTACTCCAATACCATTTACCTGACGATATTATATCCAAGAGCAAATATGAGCTTCCATTTTCTGAGAACCCTAAGCAGATTGAGCTAGATGCCTTAAATACAGAATCCGAAATAAAACGAAGTTTTTTTTACTATAACAAAATGATAGACTTATATTTGGCTCCATCAAAGGCTCACAATGAAAGTAACCCTTTTTATTTGCTATGTACCAATCAGATGAATGCGTACTTTGATTTTCTCATTTTTGAAAGAAAATATGCAAATCATAGAATTCATTCCATTGAAGCTGTTCTAAATGGCATTCTGGATGAAATACGGCATCAATATAATTTATTTGTTCCAGTCAATTCCAGTTTTATTATTGCAAGAATTTTGTACTCTCTCATTTACTCGTCCAGCCAATACGCACAATGGGAAATGCAAAATCATGTGGTAAATCAATTTTTAGAATCAATTTCTTCTGATTATAAGGCGGAAGCTAGTATTGTACGGGAGCTTGATTTTATGATCGATCGGGCATTAGATATCCACATGGATAAAATGAATCAAATCTTTTTAATTCTGTATATCCATTTTTTTAATCGGGATCCAAAAAGGAAAAAAATACTGGCTATTATTTTATCCCATGGATATTCTACGGCATCCTCTATTGCTGACGCCGCAAATCGCTTGATTGAAAAGCATATTTTTGAGGCAATTGACATGCCGGTTGACACCTCTGTGACAGAAATTGTAAAAATCCTTCACCAATACTTTACAAATAATTTTCTGGGAAGTGAAGTTATTTTAATGGTAGATATGGGATCTCTCGAGAATATTGGTTCTCTACTTCATGATCTGCCAAATGCTGATATTGGAATCATCAATAACATTTCTACCAGTGTTGCATTGCAGATTGGCTTTATGATCTGTGAAAATAAATCTATGGATGAAATTCTAAAAACAGTTTGTGAAACAACCATAATGAAATACCAAATTATTTCAAACTCCAAAAAGGAAACGGCGATCATATTCACAACAGAAACTGGAATTGCTTCCACAGACAGAGTGATCCAATTATTTAAAAACAGTTTGCCAAAGCAAAATGTTATTACCATTGTTCCTTATAACTATGATGCGCTAGTAAAAAATCAGGAGTACGATGATATTTTTAAAAAATACCATATTTTATTTGTAACTGGCACTCTAAAAATTGAGCTTTCCAATGTTCCTTTTATCGCATTGGAAGATATCATCAATTTTAGCGATGTCAGTCGCATCAATGATTTAATGAAGCAAGTCTATACTCCTGAGGAAATCAAAGCATTTAATAAAAATCTTATGAGAAATTTCTCCATGGAAAATCTCATAAATTATATTACCATTTTAAATCCGGAGCATTTACTAGATTTTGTTGAAAACGCAGTTAAAAAATTGGAGCTTGGATTAAATACAACCTTTTTGAATAAAACTCGAGTAGGCTTGTACATTCATATCAGCTGCTTAATTGAACGGCTGGTTACCAAAACGCCAATTACCACGTTTGAAAATCTCCATGAATTTGAGCTGGAGCATTCGGATTTTATTGAGCAGGTAAAAGACAGCTTTGCAGAAATTATGAACCATTATAACGTAGAAATACATGTAACGGAAATTGCATATTTATATGCTTATATCCGTAACAATAATATGAAATAGAGAGGATTAGCCATGAACAAAAAATTTGTTATTGCAACACACGGGAACTTTGCTGCGGGATTATACCATTCACTTACCATCATCATGGGAGAGCAGCCAGATTTTTCATTATTATGTGCCTACACAACGGATGAAAATATCGAAATCCAGATAAAAGAGCTGATGAATTCTTTTGCAGACGAGGATGTAATAATTTTGACAGATATTTTTGGCGGAAGCGTCAATAATTATTTTATGAAATACATTGAACAGCGTAATATCCATTTGGTTACAGGAGTGAATCTGCCACTACTATTAGAAATTGTTTGCAATAAGCATTTACCCACTGACGAGATGATTGAAAATGCAATCGAGGCTGCCTCTCATAGCTTTCAGTATTGTAGGCATTTAGATTACAATATTGCAAATGAGGACTTTTGATACATACCGGATAAAGCTGAAACTAGCTCCCGATTTAAGAACATATTTGTTCTTAAATCGGGAGCTAGTTTATCCTCTACCCTCGTTTTTCCAGCACCACCGTCTCAAAGGGCCGCAGCGTTATGTGCCCCTCCGCCTCCCAAATCCCCTCATAATTGCCTAACAGCTTCCCATACCTGCACCATGCCGGCTCTGCTGGAACGGTGATTTCCTGTCCGGTGAGATTGTTCAGCACAATCAACTTCTCTCCCTCATAGACCCTTGTATAAGCCAATACATCCGCATGTTCCTGAAAAAGAAATGCAATACCTCCCTTGGAAATCACGGCTCTTTCTTTCCGAAGTACAATGAGCCTTTTATAAAAATGAAGTATGGAATCCTCATCCTCCGCCTGCCGCCGCACATTGATTTCCCCATAGTTCCCGGCAGGCTCGATCCAGGGCGTTCCTTTCGTAAATCCCCCGTTCGTCTCCCCAGACCACTGCATGGGTGTCCGGCTGTTGTCCCGGGATCGTGCGGAAAGAATCTTTAACGCTTCTTCCTCAGTCTTTCCCTGTCCGAGAAGAATCTCATAGTAATTTTGGCTCTCCACATCCCGGTACTGTCCGATTTCCCGAAAATGGGCATTGGTCATGCCAAGCTCTTCCCCCTGGTAAATATAGGGTGTTCCCTGCATGAGATGGATGCAGGCCCCCAGCATCTTGGCGGACTGCTTCCAGTACTGCCCCTCGTCCCCGAAGCGGGACACGATTCTTGGCTGATCGTGGTTGCACCAGAAAAGGGCATTCCAGCCATGCTCCCGCTGCATTCCCGTCTGCCATTCCTCAAAGAGGCGTTTCAGCTCCATTCGGTCCGGCTCCATCAGGCTCCATTTTTCTCCGTCCCGATAATCCACCTTTAGGTGATGGAAATTGAAGCACATGGAAAGCTCCTGCTCCTTTCGATTGGAGTAGCGGATGCAGTCCTCCAGATGGGTGGAGGACATTTCGCCTACGGTCATCAGCTCCTGGATTCCCGTGTCACGGACAAGCTCTTTCAGATATTCGTGAATATGAGGACCGTCCGTGTAAAACCGCCGCCCGTCTCCCTGAAAATCATCCGCAAAATGCTCCGGCTTGGAGATGAGATTTACTACGTCAAAACGGAAGCCCTGGACGCCCTTTTCTTTCCAGAAGCGGATCATGCCCTTTAATTCCTCCCTCACACGGGGATTCTCCCAGTTTAAATCTGCCTGGGTCACATCAAAAAGATGAAGATACCATTTTTTCAGAGAGGGGAGATACTCCCATGCCGGACCTCCGAACTTGGACTGCCAGTTGGTGGGGGGCTGATCCCCTTTTCCCTCCTTGAAAATATAGTAGTCCTGGTATTCCCGCTCTCCCGCCAGGGCCTTTTGAAACCACGGGTGGTAGGTGGAGGTGTGATTGAACACCATATCAAGCATCACCTTGAGCCCCCTCCTCTCACTCTGGGAAATCAGCTCCTCCATGTCCTCCATGTTGCCAAATCTGGGATCAATGGCGCAGTAATCTGCCACATCATAGCCGTTGTCATTCTGGGGGGAGGGAAATACCGGTGTCAGCCACAGATAGTCCACGCCCAAATCCTGCAAATAGTCCAGTTTTTCTATGATTCCTCTAAGATCCCCCAGACCATCGCCGTCGGAATCGTAAAAGGATTTGGGATATATTTGGTACACTGTCTTTTCGCCGAGATTTAACATGAAAGCTTCTCCTCTCTTATTTAAAATTGCTACGCAATGGTACTAAAGGGTACCGTTCGGATGTTATTATCTATGCAAAGGTTACAAGGACGGTTTCTTTCTCTTTGGCATCCATTCCTGTATGGAATTGAATATCCCTGGCATTTCCGGGCTCTGTGATGATGCACACTGTCACATCCGGGTGGCCTGCCTCTTTGATTTTCTTCTTGCTGAACCGAATCAGGGCGTCTCCAGCCTTTACTCTCTGACCGGATGTAACCTCATAAGTGAAGCCGTCTCCGTTCATGTCTACAGTATCAATGCCGATATGTAGCAGAACCTCCATGTCGTTGTCCAGCTTAAGGCCGCAGGCGTGGCAGGAATCCTCCATTACTACGGTTACCTCGGCATCTGCGGGAGCGTACAGAACCTCATTTTCAGGAATGACTGCAAGGCCCTCTCCCATGATGCCCTCTGAAAATACGCCGTCATTTACTTCCTTTAAAGGAATCACCTTTCCCGATAGAAATGCTTTCAGCTCTTTTGGTACATCCTGGCGCTCTGCTTCGCCGACTTTTTCCCAATAAGCCTCCGCCTCATTTCCATTTTCTTCCACAGCATCGCCTCGGTCGGATGCGGTCAGCTTTTTCTTTCCCACAATGGTGGTGAGGGCCATGGGAACTGCAACTGCGATTGCCATGCAGATGGCGAAGCTTCCCATAAATTCCGGCCGGATGGACAGGATGCCCGGAAGTCCTCCTACGCCGATAGCGTTGGCCGCTGTTCCTGTCGCCACACAGACGATACCTGCCAGGGCAGAGCCGATCATGCCGCACACAAAGGGGAAGCCTTTTTTCAGGTTTACGCCGAAGATGGCAGGCTCTGTCACTCCCAGGTAACAGGAAATGCAGGCGGGCACGTTGACCTCCTGGGCTTCCGCATTTTTCTTCTGGAGAAGTATCATTCCCAGTACGGCGGAGCCCTGGGCAATGTTGGATAAGGCTATCATGGGCCAGAGCATGGTCATTTCGTAGTCCGCTATGAGCTGCAGGTCAATGGCATTGGACATGTGGTGAAGTCCGGTAATAACCAGGGGCGCATAGACAAAGCCAAAAATTGCACCAAAGAGGACCCTAAAGGAGCCCGTGATTCCGGCATACACAACGGTGGAGATAGTGGAGCCTATCTTCCATCCAATGGGGCCCAGGACGAAATGGGAGGCCATCACTGCCAACAGCAGGCTGCAGAATGGGACTACAATCATGGACACTACCTGGGGCGTTATCTTTCGGAAGAATTTTTCCAGATATACCAGGGTAAATGCCGCAAGGATGGCCGGAAGCACCTGGGCCTGATAACCGATCATATTGACCTCAATGAATCCGAAGTTCCACTTGGGAATGTCCGCTGCCGCCGTGCCTGCTACAGAATAAGCGTTCAGAAGCTGACCGGATACCAGGGTCAGTCCCAAAACGATTCCCAGCATCTGTGTGGTGCCCATTTTCTTTGTCACGGACCAGCAGATGCCTACAGGAAGCATGTGGAAGACCGCCTCCCCTATGAGCCACAGGAAGCTGTCGATCCCTGCCCAGAACTGACTGATGTCGCAGAGGGTTTTTGTGCCGTTCTCAAACAGGTACATGCTGTCGATGCAGTTGCGGAATCCCAGGATGAGACCACCGGTGATGATGGCCGGTATCAGGGGCGCAAATATCTCTGCCAGCACAGCTACGATCCGCTGCAGGGCGTTCTGGTTCTGTTTTGCAGCCTGCTTGACCGCATCCTTGGATACGCCCTCAATGCCTGCCACGGCTGTAAAGTCATTATAAAAATCTGCCACGGTGTTTCCAATGATAACCTGGAACTGGCCTGCCTGTGTGAAGCTGCCTTTCACTACTTTCATTGCCTCAATTCCGGGCACATCTGCCTTGGACGGCTCCGTTAGCACGAAGCGCATTCTGGTTACGCAGTGGGATACTGCTGCGATATTTTCTCTGCCTCCTACCAGGCTGAGAAGCTGTTTTGCATCCTGTTCATACTTACCCATTCCCTCTTCCTCCTTATTCCAGTTCCGTAACATCTTGTCAATACACCTTGGTCTAATCAATTTCCAGGCACATGTTCATATGTCTGTAAATCGATCTATGTGCTGACAAGATATTACTGTTTTAAGTTCCGCAGGCTTCCTCTCAGTACATTTCCTTTGAGAGACCCGCTGTCTTTTTAAGGTGGTCTCTTAAGCTTCTACGAGAGAATTTTAAGAGACCACAAACTTGTTTAAACATGTTATACTCTGTTTATATCACACTTGTTTAAACATGTCAAGTAGTTTTTTGGAAATTGTTTAAACAAGTTAACGATTTTTCCTTGAACTTTTTAAGGGAGCGTTTTATAATTAAGAAACAGGATCCATATTTCCCAAAAGGAACTATTTTGACAAATAAGGAGGCGCTTATGCCCAAAAGCATCTATGAATCAATTTACAGGGATTTGAAACGAAGAATTGAATCGGACGAGTTCGCCTACCGGGAGCTTCTTCCCTCGGAAAATACGCTGGTTCAGACCTATAACTGCTCCAGAAATACCTTGCGCCGGGCAGTGGGCCGTCTGGTGACGGACGGGTATGTACAGACCATGCAGGGCAAGGGTGTCCGCAATATTTACCGGCCTGTGGAGCAGACAGCTTTTACTATCGGGGAGATTGAGAGCTTCCGGGAATCGGCTCTGCGAAATGGACAGTCCTACCGCACCCAGGTTCTGCTTTTTATGGAATTGACGGCGGATGAGGTCCTGGCAGGAAAGACGGGGTTTCCGGTGGGGGCTGAAATTTATTATCTTCAGAGACTTCATTATCTGGATGAAAAGCCGTTGATTCTGAATCACAATTATTTTTTAAAGGAGTGTGCGCCGGGGCTTACGAAAGAGATTGCGGAGACTTCTATCTATGATTATCTGGAGGGGACTCTTCATATGTCCATTGTGAACAGCCGGCGTATTATGACGGTGGAGAAAATTACGGAGATTGATGAAAAGTATCTGGAGCTGAATGTGGAGGATTATAATTGTATGGCGGTGGTTACCAGCTATACTTATAACAGCGACGGGATTATGTTTGAGTTTACTCAGTCACGGCATAGGCCGGATTATTTTCGGTTTCAGGAGCATGCGGTGCGTAAAGGGTGAGGGGGACGCAAAAGAGAAAAACATATTTTTAAGGGACCTAAACTGTTACAAGCACAGCAGATACCCAAAAAATATTGCGGATTATTTCATTGACAACGGAAAAGAGCTGCTATATGCTGAATTTATATTGTGACAGGGATGTAAAAAGGAGGGCTTTGGTAACTATGGAAAGACTTATGATTTCAAATCTATTTTCTGGCAGAGGGATGACGGCTTCTGCTATTCCAAATAAGAAAGCATATGAGACTTTTGCTTCTATTCTTTCCGCCTCGGTCAAGAAAAGCGCTCCGTCTGGGAGAACCTCTCCTTTTGTAAAAGCACAACCCCGAATCGGCTCCCTGGAAGAAACCGATTCCTTGTCCGAGACAGAGCTTGAGGATAAGTACTGCTCTATGTGCGGTTCCAGAATCAAGGAAGACGGCACTTGTCCTATCTGCATTGTGCCGGTTTTTATTTCCGGAAATCCTGGCTCACGCAGCTTGGGAATATCCCCAAGTGGAAGGATACAGACTTCAGCAGGAAACCAGATAACCGCTCCCCGCAGCTCATATGCCAGAGTGCCCGACATACCAATGCGGCATACCTCAAATTCCCCATCAACCCCCGGAATCGACACAGGACGCACCTCTAAAAACTTCACGTCATGAAGATTCGTCTCCGTCACACGCTCAATCACCGTAAGAGACCTGGGACCTGAAAACCGGAATACAAACAGCAAATTTTATTGACACCCCCCGCCAACTTTATTAAAATATAGTCTAATAATTCCTGAACCAGGGTTATGTAACCCTTACAGAGTCCAAAGCTGACCGCAGAATCAGGAGGTATTTCAGAATGGAAAACAATTTAGGGTGCGGAACCGGCGGGCAGACCATGCTCTTGGCACAGCATTTATCCGGTACAATTATCGGCCTGGATATGTTTCCGAATTTTATAGATGTATTAAATAAAAATGCCAAAAGCAGGAATCCGGAAAATCGGGTAACAGGCGTTATTGGCGATATGGAACATCTGCCCTTTGAAAACCATTCTCTGGATCTGATCTGGTCAGAGGGTGCAATTGACAACATCGGCTTTGAAAAGGGACTTTCTCATTGGCACAGCTTCCTCAAAATGGGCGGCTGTCTTACAGTGACATGTCCTTCCTGGCTTACTGAGGAACGGCCGGCTGTAGTTGATGTGTTCTGGTCCAACGCCGGAAGCAAACTGGATTCCACAGCCGCAAACATTAAAATCATGCAAAAATACGCCGAAAATGATACAATGGAGGCATTTGCCGCAGAAAACCAGTATGAAGTTAATCTGTACCAAAAGTATAAGCAATATTATGGATATGTATTCTATATCGGCAGGGCGATATGCTGAGCCATATAAGCATAACAACTTGCATAATCCCAAGTCTTCGCTTCTTCCGGAAAATCTGAAAGCCACAAACACCGTGACGCAGGGCATGCAAAAAAGCTTTTTAGAAAAGGGAAAGCTGCAATAGCCTGTCAAAAAACACTCTGGGAGAATTTATTATGAAAATACTTTGGGAACTTTTTTTCACCTTTGCCAAGATCGGCATGTTTACCTTCGGCGGCGGATATGCTATGATTTCACTGATTGAGCATGAATGTGTCGGGAAAAAGCAATGGATTATCCCGGATGAAATGATGAACATTACGGTAATTGCAGAATCCACGCCCGGCCCCATCATGGTGAATTCCGCAACATACATCGGAAACACCCTGGCAGGATTTTGGGGCGCATTAGCGGCAACAACCGGTGTCGTACTGCCGTCCTTTATCATCATATTATTGATCGTCGCCCTATTTCAAAAAAAGCACAAAAAAGTCCAAATGGTTTTAAAAGGAATCAAGCCCTGCCTTATGGGAATTATCATTGCAACCGGCTTCTATCTCCTGGGCTCCATTATTTTCCCACGAAATGAAGCGTCAGGCTTCGATTACAAAGCCCTAATCATACTATTACTACTAATTCTCATTTCCATTGTATACTACCAGAAAAAGAAAAAAGCAATCTCCCCCATCCTATTAATTATTGCTTCTGCGGTAATGGGATGCGCTCTCTTTTAGAAAAAAATAACCTGTAACAAACAAAAAAGTCGGCGGATACCGGGCACAGTGCGGCCTCGTAGAGGGTTCACTCATGTTCATCGGAATCTATCTGCATACACTGGAAAAGCCAGAAGAAGAAATCGTATCAGCCTGCTACCGCTTCGCATCCGCCTTTGAAAAAGCATTTACTTCCCTAAGGTGCTCAGAGCTACGCCCCACCGGCTTCTCAGAAAACGCCCCACCCCACCTATGCGAAGTTCTAACCTGTAACGCAATCGAATTTACCTACCAATATCTTTTAGAAATCACATAACAGCAAAATAAGCCAGCAGACTTCTCCAATATCCAAATGTGCGCGAACCGTCCGAACATGGATATGGAGAAGTCTGCTGGCTTATTTTGCGTCCGTCTTTCACTTATTCCCCAAGTGTCCCTTCCTGCAGCCGATCCATCTCCTCCAAACACTCCTCCACCGAAGCCCCATTCAAAAGCTCCCGCACCACAACACACGTATTTCCCCACTGCTCCAGCTTCATACTAGCATTGGATCCCAACACATAAACCCCATCATTCACCAAATCATTCAACGGCTTCAACGCATCAATACACTCCACCTCCACATTCTTAGAGGGTGAAATCACCTTATTGGTCTCCGCATAAACCTGAAGAGCCTCATCCGACAGAATAATATCCATCACCGCAAGGGTATCCTCCAAATGCTCCGCATTGGCACAAACCCCATATCCCGACATAGAAACCACCGGCATCTGACCCCGATGGCTTGGGAATCCAATCACTTGCAGGTTAAACTCCGGCTTCCCATAAGCTATATCCGCATTGGCCGCTCCCCAATAAGCCATCACAATAGGCGTCTTCTGCTCCCGGAAATCTGGTCCTTCCCCCTCAATGGCCTCATAGGTATACGCCCGCTCTGCGTCCACATACCCCATATCAATCAGCGTTTTCACAAACTCAAAGCCCTCACGCATATAATCGCTGTACTTCGCCTCCCCGTTGTTGAGAGCCGCAATCTCCGCCTCTGTATTTTCTCCGTTATAGAGATCTGCATAAGCCAGTGCAAACACAAAATTCTCCAGCCACCAGCGGTTTGCTCCTACGGGAGTCTCAATCCCATTTTCCTTAAATACCCTGCAGCACTCCAAAAATTCCTCCGGCGTATTGGGAAGCTCCAAATGATAATCCTCAAACATATCCTGATTCACAAAAAGTCCATAAACCACAACCTCTTGCGGAATGGCCACCAACTTCCCATCCACCGTATTGGACACCCGCACCACATCACGCAGATTGGCCGAGCTCTCAAGACAGGACAGATCCACAAGCTTCCCCTCGGATCCAAGAATCTGTATGGTATCCGGATTCAGAAGATACACATCATCCATATCGCTTCGTGCACGGGCCAGTGTCACATCATCATAAGTCTTATCCTTATAAGTCTCTGCCGTATAAGTCCGGTATTCCACAGAAAGTCCCAGCTCCTCCTCCGCCATAATCACCGTGAGTTCATGGGAGCTTCTGGCAACATTGTCCGCCTCCGGGCTGGATTTTTCCATAGGCCCGAACATATTCACTACCTTTTTCTCCTGGATATCATCCTCCACCAGATTCACCATGCCCTCATCCTTTTTCCCGCAGGCTGTCATTCCCACAAGCAGCACTCCTGTCAGAAACAGAACCAAACGTTTTTTGAAATACCCTTTCAAACCTTAACCTCTTTTCTGCAAATCTTTGATCGTTCTCTTTAACATTTCCATATCCACCGGCTTTGCCACATGAGCATTCATACCAGCATTTATGGCATCCTTCACGTCCTCCGCAAAGGCATTTGCCGTCATGGCAATAATAGGAATTATGGCTGCATCCTCCCGTTCCATGGCCCGGATACGCTTCGTAGCCTCATAGCCATTCATCACCGGCATCTGCACATCCATAAGAATAGCGTCAAACTCACTGGGGTTGGCCTTGGCAAAGCGCTCCACTGCCAGCTCCCCATTTACCACAACCTCACAGTCCGCACCCTCAATATCCAGAAGCTCCTCCAGGATCTCCGAATTGATCTCATTGTCCTCTACCACCAAGAAATGCTGTCCCTCCAGGGTGAGGGCTCCGCCTGCCCAGGCCTGCTCCTCCCCTCTCGTCTTGAGCTCCAGAATCTTCTCTTTTAAGGCTGACACAAAGAAGGGCTTGGCAAGGAAGCCGTCAATTCCGGCTGCCAACGCCTCTGCATCAATCTCATCCCAGTCATAGGCCGTCAAAAGTAGAATCAAAATGCGCTCTCCCATTACCTCCCTAATACGTCTGGCTGTCTCAATGCCGTTAAGTCCCGGCATCCGCCAGTCCAGAAGCACCAGATCATAGGGCGCCTGGGCCTCAAGGGTCGTCTCCACAGCCCTTACAGCCTCCTCTCCGCTCAGCCTCACATCCACGCAAGCTTCCGTATCCTCCATTAGAGCCTGGATGCCCTCACACACATCCCCATCATCATCCACTGCCAGAATTCGGGTTACACCGTGATTCTTCCAGAACTTAGCATCCTCCTCCTGTTCCGAGATACGCAGCTCCAAATCCACCGTAAAGATGGTTCCCTTGTTCACCTCACTGGCCACCTCGATGGTTCCGCCCATAAGCTCCACAATATTCTTGGTGATGGCCATTCCCAGTCCCGTTCCCTGGACCTTGTTGGTGGTGCTGTTTTCCGCTCTGGTAAATGCGTCAAAAATCACCTCCAAATACTCCGGCGTCATGCCGAAGCCATTGTCCTCCACCTCAATGCGGATATGCTCATACTGGCTGGACCGCTGCTCCAGGCCAAAGATACGAAACCAAATGTTGCCGCCCTCTTGGGTGTATTTCACCGCATTGGAAAGAAGATTGATTAAAATCTGATTCAGCCTGGTCTCGTCTCCCACCAGGCACTCATGACGAATTCCCGTCACCTGGATCTCAAAGCTCTGCCCCCTGTCCCTTGCTGCCGGGCGGATGATGGCGTCCACAGAGGAAATCACGCTGTTCAGGCGAAACTCTCCGATGGTGAGCACTGCCTTACCGCTTTCAATCTTGGATACATCCAGAACATCATTGATCAGACTTAAGAGATGCTGCCCCGAAGCCGTCAGCTTCTTGGTATATTCCCGCACCTTGATGGGATTATCCGCATCCCTGGCAAGCAGGGTGGTAAAGCCCAGGATAGCGTTCATAGGAGTACGTATGTCATGGGACATGTTGGAGAGGAAAGTGGTTTTCGAGCTGTTGGCCACCTGAGCCGCTTGGAGGGCCTCCCCCAGCTGCTGGTTGTGAAACTCTCTCTCTGCCTCCCGTTCCTGACGGAACTTATTCTGCTGCCGCTCATAAAAGAAAAATACGGCACAGCACATGAAAAAGGCTACCAGCATCACCAAAACTACAATCAGAATATTCTGATTGACCGCATTTCCCTCCCTCTGAATGGATTCCACCGGCACATAGCCGATGAGATACACGGAGCCGTCATTGACCGCCCACATATAAATCAGGGAATCCTTGTTCTGGATCTTGTGATAGAACATCATATTCCCGTCCTGCTTCATGCTCTCGGCCACACTCTGCTGAATGCTTTCCTCCAGAATGTTATTGGCCCTGTAAAAATCTTGGAGATTGAGATGGCCCGCGTCCCGCTCTCCGATTCCCTTTGGTTTTAGAAGGAACCGCTCTGTCTGTCCATCCATAATATATAAGGTGGCGCTTCCATTGTAAAGCCGGTCTGGAAGGGCTTTGTCAAAGGAATCATAAATGTATTCCACATAAAGCTCTGCAATCTCTCTGCCATTCTTTGTGACCGGACATTTCATGGTGTAGGCCCAGGTCCCCATACTATTGATGTAAGAGGAAGAAATGGGAATCCCCTCTACCCTCTCCTGACTGGAAAAATCCAGCTCCTTTGGATAAAAGACCTCTCCCGTATTGGAAATGCCTTCCGTCTCCCCGGAAAATACCAGGGACATTTTTACCAGGGTGCTGTTCCGATCATAGGAGAGGATGAATTCCTCCGGGTCCTCGATGATGGCAAGCTCCTCCGCTATCAGCTTCTGGTACTGGGCTTCCCGCTGAAATAGGACCTCCACAGTGCCCTTAAGAAGCTCCAGGCTTTCGCTCAGATTGCCGATGGCAGACTGGGACATTTCTGTGGAAATTCTCCTTGCAATGAAAAATACAAAGCTTCCCAGGATGAAAAATACAATAATAAGTGGAATGATCAGACGCTTTCTGCCGGTTGTTTTTTCTTGGTTCTCTCTCTTTTTCATTTTAAATCAATGACCTTTATTTCTGACTTTGTAACACTTTTAAGGGCTTTTATGAATGGATCATAAAAGGGTTTTTTATTATTATAGCAGTGTTGGGGGGATTGGTCAAAATGTTTTGTGGGGGGAGTGCAAAGTCCGCCGGCTTATTTTGCTGTTTTTTGCAGTCGGTAGGTGTAGGGGTAGGTTTCTACGTCAGCATACTTCTTATTCTACTTCTACTATTAAAAATTGATAGCCTTTTAGGGTTATGGTGTCAGCAGACTTCAGTACGTCTGCCTCTGTTGTAGGGGTGGTGCCATAGTTATCAAGAATTATATGCTTGATCGGGGTGGGGAGCTTTAGGGTTCGGGGGGTCTCCTGGGTGTTGGCTAGGATTAGGAGGGTCTTTTCCCTTCCTTTTCGGTAGAAGCCGGTGAAGCTGCTCCATGCCTGGTTTAGGGGCTCCTGTCTGCCGTAGACGATGGCTTCCTCGTAGCTTGGGTTTGTTCGAAGGGCAATGAGCTGTTTGTAGAAGCTTAGGAGGGAGCCCTCTCTTTGCTGCTGCTCGTCCACTCGGATTTGTAGGTAGTTTTCGTTTACGAGGAGCCAGGGGGTGCCTGTTGTGAAGCCTCCGTGGGCTTCTCTGCTCCACTGCATGGGGGTGCGGGCGTTGTCGCGGCTCATTTGGGAGATGACCTTGAGGGCTTCCTTCTCTGTGAGGCCGTGGCTGCGGGCTACCTGGTATTCATCCAGGGTGCTGATGTCGTCTACCTCCTGGATGGAGTGAAATTCTTTGTTGGTCATGCCAATCTCCTGGCCCTGGTATAGGAAAGGCAGGCCGAAGGTCATGAGGGAGATTCCGGCCAAAAGCTTTTTGCCCAGCTCCGTCTGAGCACCCTCTGGAAGGTAGCGGCTTACGCCTCTTGGCTCGTCGTGATTTTCAATGATGTTGGCCATCATGCCGATTTCCTGGGAAATGGCCTTACTTTCAAAGACTGCATCGCGAAATTCATCCATGGTTACTTGCTTTCGGTCGTACCATCCGTTTTCGCTTGCCCCTAAAAGGTGGGGTGCAAAGTCGAAAATAGATTCAAAGCAGCCTTGACTTCCGATGTAACGCTCCATTTCCTCCGGGCGGAAGTCAAAGAGCTCCCCAATGGTAAATGCGTCGCAGGGGGCAAAGGCCTCCCGCTTCATTTCCTGCAGGAAGTCCATGACACCTTCCGCATAGGCCAGCATGGTGGTTCCGGCACAGAGACCGTCCTCCCGATCCGGTGGGAAGTCTGTGAATCGCAGGTCTTTTTTGATGTTGATGATAGCATCCAGACGGAAGCCGGACACGCCCTTTTCCAGCCACCAGCGGATCATCTGGTAAATTTCCTGGCGAAGCTTTGGATTTTCCCAGTTGAGATCCGGCTGCTCCTTTGCAAACATATGTAAGTAGAAGAGGTTGTCATAGCCTGGCAGGGGCTCCCACACACTTCCGCCAAAGTAGGAGCGCCAGTTACATGGGGGCTTGCCGTTCTTTCCTTCACGTATGTAGAAATAGTCTCCGTAAGGACCGAAGGGGTCCTTTAATGCCTCCTGGAACCATAGATGCTGATCGGAGCAGTGGTTGACTACCAAGTCCATAACGATAGCAATGTCCCGATTTTTGGCCTCGGCTAAAAGCTCCTCCATGTCCTCCATGGTTCCGAAGGCCGGATCGATGGCATAGTAGTCGGAAATGTCATAGCCCTGGTCCACAAAGGGGGACTGATAAATGGGAGAAATCCACAGGATTCCGATCCCTAAGTCCTTTAAATAGTCCAGCTTTTCTATGATTCCTCTCAGATCCCCGATGCCATCGCCGTTGCTGTCCTTGAAGCTTTTGGGGTATATCTGGTATGCGGTTTTGTTGTGCCACCATCTCTTTTTCATAGCTACCTCCATCGGCCTTTATACTCTGTGGCCTGTAAATTTGGTTCCTACCTGTTTTCCCTTTACAATCTCATAGAGGGCCGCCGGATTGCTGCCGTTGGCTACAATGGTATCGATGCCCTGGGAGGTGGCCAGATCCGCAGCCTGGAGCTTGGTGCGCATACCGCCGGTGCCCCGTCTGGAGCCTGCTCCTCCTGCCAGCTCATAAGTACTGTCATCGATCTCCTCAATCTGCTCAATCAGAACTGCGTCCTTGTAGAGACGGGGGTCCTTGTTGTAAAAGCCGTCAATGTCGGAAAGGATAATCAGCTTGTCCGCATTGCAGAGTACGGACACCACTGCGGAGAGCATGTCGTTGTCTCCGAACAGCTTTTCCTCGGATTCGATCTCGGTGTAGCTTACGGAATCGTTCTCATTGACAATGGGGATGACTCCATGCTCTAAGAGGGCGTCAAAGGTGTTGGTCAGGTTTTCCTTTTTTTCCTCCTGAGTGATGTCCTCGGCGTTCAGCAGGATCTGGGCTACGGTTTTGTCGTAGTAGCCGAAAAATTTATCGTAGAGGAACATGTTGGTACACTGTCCAACGGCCGCCGCGGCCTGCTTCATGCGCATGCTTTTTGGTTTCTCCTTGAGGCGCATTTTGTTGGCTCCTACGGCAATGGCGCCGGAGGATACCAGGATGACCTCATGTCCCATATTTTGAATATCTGCGATAGCTAAGGCCAACTCCTCCATCCGGTGGAGGTTGCTATTGCCTAGCTCGTTGGTTAAGGTGGTGGTGCCCACCTTGATGACGATTCGTTCCGGTTTTAGATTCATTTTTTCTCCTATCTATAGTCGCTGCGCGACAGCACTAAAGGGTAAAGTCGCTTCGACACACATGTATTGAGAGGAACTTTCATTCGTAAGGGCACTCATGAAAGTTCCTCTCGTGCTCCTTTGCGACTTTACTGTGCGACAAAAATATTTTTTATTAAAAGTCCAGCAGGATCGGTACTCGTTTTTCCATAGAGAACTTGGCTGCCTGCCACAGGATGGAGTAGGCAAATTTAGCCAGGGACTCCGTATCATAAATGGTATGTTCCGCAATGCCGTCCTCTGTGAGCTTGCCATCCTTTATCTCTCCGTCTGCCGGGTAGCCCTCGTTGCGGGCCCAGCTTACAATGGTCGCCTCGTCTGCCTGCCAGCCTATGTCGTTAATATGATTAAGCTCCATTTGTAATGCCCCTGTGGTGGAGAAGGTGATTTCCTCATCTGTGGGGCAGGGGGCATTGAAGGCCAAGCCATCCTCTATGGGAAGCCACCAGCTCGCCCCGATAAACAGGGACCAGAACTTTTCCTCATCCTCTCCCATTCGCTTTATCAGAGGATGATTCTCAAAATCCCAGTTTTTTTCTACGGTTGGGGGAAGGAGCTCCTGGTAGGTTCGGGCGGCTGTGTAGAGAAGCAGGGCTCCGAAGGCGTCCCAGTCGGGCTTGTCGGTGTAGTAGGGGGTCTCGTTATCCTCGGTCCAGGGGGCATAGGGCGGGCGATCCTTAGATGAAATAGCCGCCAGGATCTGGCTCTGCCAGTTTTCCATGGCTTTTTTTATTTCCTGTGGATCTGGGTCCGGTTCCTGATCCGCATTCTGTCCCTGAGGAGTGATGCGGGAAAAAGAGAAGCCATTGGCCTCGGCCCACTGCTGTGTGGTGGTTTTCCAGTTGCGCGCATAGTAGCGTGTAAGTGTTCCTGCGTAAATGTCAAGTCCCATTTTGTTCCTCCTGGTTTGTTTTCATTTATAATACCCTTCTCGCTAACGCTCATTATATCATGAATCAAAGATTCATGATCGTCATTCGCCGCTCGCCGAACATGCAAGTATGTTCTTCTCGCTAACGCTCATTATATCACACAGCAGCTAAATTTGAAATGCTAAATATATCATACCGCCAAAAAGCGCAGGGCAGCCGCCATAATGCGTCACTGTCCTGCACTTTTTGCGTTTCACAATATTTGTTAAAAGGCTACCTCAAATACCTCCCCAACCTGCACATAATCATCACTGATCTGCCCGTCTCCCTCGGGAAGCTCCACGGCGTACAAGGTCATAGTCACCATTCCTGCATCAACATCCAGCCTGCCGTCATCAATGACCTCCTCATTCTGCATATAGCCGGACTTGCCATTCTGGGAACGCACGCCGAATTCCACCCTGTTTCCGGCTCCGTCCACTGCCTTGATCATCAGAAGATAGCTGGTAGTGTCAGAAATGCCGTAGGAAATTCTCTGCTCCAGATCATTAGCGGTAAGCTCTTTCAAGGTCACTTTCACACCGTCGGGAAGCTCAAACTCCTTTTCTATGGAAGTGCGTCTTGTATCGGCAATCAGATCCGCTCCGTCCGCTCGGAAAGCAAATTCCCATTTTCCCTTTACGCCATCCTCAAAGCCAAGCTGGTGAAATACAATCTGGTACTCATTTTCCCGGGAGAAATCAATCCCCATATCAAAGAGATTGTAGTCCGCAACGACGCCCAGAACCTTTTGTTCCTCATCCAGGAAACCGGCGCTTCCTCCGCTTCCTCCCGTACAATTCTTTCCGTTTACATACAAGGCTCCGTCCGGTGTCAAGTACGATTCCATGGGCTGACCGTCCTCGCGCTGAAGGGTGTAATTGATCACCAGCTTTTCCTCGGAAACCACTGCCTCCTGGAGGGTAATAACATATCCCTTATCCACTGCGGAGGTATTGACCACCTCCTTGTAATCCTCCAGATCGCCAGAGATTCCAAGAGCGCTGCTTATGCTCCATCCAATCTGCTTGATAGCCGCATGAACCTCATCTCCAAAGGCCACCGTGCCTGCTACCAAGACTAATGCTGCACAGGCTGCCACGGATGCCCGGCGAAACATATTCCTTTTTACCTGCTTTTCTTTGCGAATCTCATTTAAAACACGGTTTTCATATCTTTTCATTTCCACATCACTGGGGCATTCTGCCAGGTAGTCCCCAGACGCTCCAAGCTCTGTTTTTATCTCATTTGCCAGTTTGTAGGCTTCCCTGTTCATATTTATGCCCTCTTCCTTTCTCCAAATTTGCTGCGGATTTTCTGTTTTCCCCGGAATATCCGCACGTATACGTTATCTCTGCTAATGCCCAGAGCCTCTCCTGCTTCCTCCGGCTCCTCCTCATCCATAAAAATCCGCCGGAACAGTTCCTGATCCTTGGGCTTCAGACATCCTAAAATCTCCTCTGTTTCCTTTGAAAGCTCCTGCTCGGCAAGCTCCAGAAAGGAGGAATCCTCCTGGGGAATTTCCATATCCTCAATAGAGACCGTCTCCAGCTCCCGCTTCATTTTCCGCAGGGTGTCAATGGCTTCCAGACGGGCGATTCCTGCCGCCCAGCCCTCGAAGCTCCCCTTTGTGGCATCATAGCTGTCTATATTGCGCCAGATTCCCAGAAAAATATCGTTCATGCACTCCTCTATCCGGTCGGGAGCAGTAAAGAGACGTTTCCTTACAATAGCGTTTAGAAGCCCTCCATAAGTATTGATTACGTAGAGGATTCCCTCTTCCTTTTGCCTTTTGATCAAATCTATAAAATTATGTTCATTTGCTTTCATATGCAGTTACCTCAAAACAAAATTCCGTAAGCTTACGTGGCGCCCGTCCGCTGCGCCATATCAGGCTTGAAAACTTTTGCTTTCTTAACCCTTTCACCTTATACTTCGTTTTAGAGAAAGGAAATCTTACAGTTTTTTTGATTTTTTAATATATTTTCCCCGTGCTTTTCTTTTATCAGCTTGTGTATCGACCGCAAAGCACAAAAATACCGCCCAGGAACGCACACCTGAACGGTATTTTATGAATGTTATATGAATTTTTCAAGGTTGCACATATCCCGCCATACATTTGTCCGGCCTTTACAGCAGCATATAGTCAAAGGTCCGCTTCAGATACTCACTGTACCCTGCCTTTTCCACGGCTTCCGAGGCTACAATGGAAATGCTCCCCAGCTCCTTATCTCCCAGCATGTAGGTAAGCTTTCCAATCTCCTGCCCTTTCTCCACCGGGGCGGTCAGCTCCTTGACGCAGAGCCATTTCTTCTCAATGGCTGTCAAATCCTCTCCGGTGGTGCTTAAGTAGGCAAAGGTTCCGTCATAAGTTCCCTTTACCTCCTCCTGCACGCCGAAGCGAATGGGAACCACTACCTCCGGCTGCTCCTCCAGGTCCTGATAGAGGCTGCATTTAGCGTAGCCGTAATTCAGGAGGGCTGTGGCGTCCGCAAACCGCCCCTTTGGATCGGGAGCCGCCATAACCACGGCGATCATCTCGATACCGTCTTTCTCTGCCGTAGCAGATACGCAGTATTTTGCCAGACTGGTAGAGCCGGTCTTAAGGCCCGTGGCATAAGGATATTGGCGAATCAGCTTGTTGGTGTTGGTGAGGCCAAATTCCTCCGTTCCCCGTTTGGTGGTGTGGGTGATATTTTCCATCCAGACAGTGGAATAATTATGTATCTGGGGATACTTGGTAATCAGCTCCCTGGACATCAGGGCAATGTCGTAAGCTGTGGTTACATGACCATCCACGTCCAGGCCGCAGCAGTTCACAAAGTGGGTGTCCTTCATGCCAAGCTCTGCCGCCCGCTTGTTCATCATCTCCACAAAAAGCTCCTCGGTTCCGGCTATGTGCTCTGCCATAGCTACGGAGGCGTCATTTGCCGAGGCTACGGAAATACATTTGATCATGGTGTCCACGCTCTGGGTCTCCCCCTCCTCCAGAAATACCTGGGAGCCTCCCATGGAAGCCGCATAGGTGGAGGTGGTCACCGTATCCTCCAGCTTGATCTTTCCCTGGGAAATAGCGTCAAAAATCAAAAGGAGGGTCATAATCTTGGTGACGCTGGCAGGGTGAAGCTTCTCATGGGCATTTTTTTCCAATACTACGGTTCCTGTGGACGCCTCCATGAGAACTGCGGAAGGAGCGCTGATTCCAATACTGTCACCGGCTGCCGGTGTTGTCTCATCCCCTCCGTTTTCCCCCGCTACCTGTCCGGCTGCCTGCTCTGCCTGGGCTATTCTTCCCAAAATAGACTCTGCCACTTCTTTTCCGGGCAGTTTTTCTCCCGGGGCCGCCTTTTCCGGCAGCTCCTGATTGGTACTCTGAGGCTGCGGCGTCTCCTCTGCCTTGCCCTCCTGCCCGCCTGTCTCTGATGCGGGGGCTCCTCCATTGCTTTGTCCCTGTGTCTCCCCGGACGGTGCACTCTCATTTTGCCCCTGTATTTGGGATGACTGGGTAGCTCCTTGCTCCTGGCCTGCCGTCTCCTCCTCCCCTCCCGATGCCTGCACAGGCAGAGTCGGCGACTGGAAGCCAAGACATAGAACAAGCAGGAAGATGCAAATTTTCTTCATAAAATTCCCCTTCTATTTATTGCCATTACTATTAGTAATGTAATAGAAAGGGAAAATATGTCATTTTTGCGAAATCAAACCGTCATTCCGCTCCAAATCAGCGCTGCCTGTTCTCTCATGGCATCAAATTCTTCATCTGACAGACGGTCAAGCTTCTTTGGCAGATTCCGAATGGGCAGATAGTAAACCTCTGTCATACGTGGCTTACGCAGTTTTTCTTCACTGGTCTGTGCGATACCGATAGCTGTAAGGCTTTCACTATAAGGAGCAAAATCCCCATGAAAAATACCGTCCCACAGGGTTTTCGAGTAGCAATAGTAAAGGACCTTGATCTCCTGCCCGTCTCTCTCAATAATCCTGCTTCTGGATGATTCCGTAGCATGATTGATTCCACGGGTTGCGGTCAATATGGATTCCACAATCTCATGCTCTCCATTCAAAACCTCCCTGGTGGTTTCCAGATCCAAACCATCCAATTCATACAAAGAAGTGCCCTCCGAGCTTCCAAAGGGGTCCGAAACGGCTACATATACCCCCTGAAAGCTTTCTACAACCATGCGGTTTGCGTCAAAGGGAAGCGGAAATTCATAGGTTCTTGCAAAGACAATCAGGCCAATCAGCAAAGCGCTGACGGAAAATGCGGCGATGATGCGATTACGGCGTATTCTCGCCTGTAATTTTTTTAGAAGCTCCAGGGCATTTTCCTCACTGGGTTCCTGGGGCGTCTTTTGGGAAATCTCCTTTTCATAAGCCCTGCATTCGCTGCATTCTGCTAGGTGCTCCCGGATATCCGCACTGGTCTTTTCACTGGTCAGTCCGTCCTGATAGCTGGGTAACAATTCTTTCACAATGGAGCATTTCATACTCACGTTCACCTCTATTCTTAGTACTGTAATATTTTCAAATCACGCCGCTCCAGACCAGCACGCCCTTCTCTCTCTCCTTATCAAAGGCTTCGTCCGAAAGACGTTCTAACCGGCCTGTACTTCCCATAGGCAGGTAGTAAATCTCTGTCATACGTGGCGTATATGCATGATGAACCGTATTGTCATCCAGATTCCCCAGAGTCCACCAGCCTCCTCTTCGGTCCTCATGGGTTTCACCAACGGAAAATAGTACATCCCACAGCTCTCTTGACGCACAAAAGTACACTACGTCCACCAGCTCTCCATTCCGATTAAGCGTTCTTCCATACTTCTGAATCTGCGCATGATTAAAGCCAGAATAGTAAAGCTCCACAAAATCTCTTTTTGAGCAATCCTCATATTCCCCGGCCAGAAACGCTTTTTTTGTCTCAAGGTCCAGATAATCAATATTCTGCCATTGGGTCACATAGGGCGGATTCGGTATGGCTATCCGATGCTCGACTTCTGCAAATACATGATCCGGCTCATAGGGAACTGGAATCTGAAAACGCTTTAAAAAGGCAATCACAGCTATCAGCATCAGACACACTGCCAGGGCAATGATCCTGTTCTGCTTGTGCATCCTTGCTTTCAGCTTCTTAAAAAAATCAATTTTTTTCTCCTTGGGGGACAGCTCCTGCGGAATTTCAGCCGCCATCTGCTCATAAATGGTACGGCAATCCTCACAGGTATCCAGATGGGCCTTGATCTCTCCCGTTGCTTCCTCTCCGGTAAGGCCGTCCAGATACCTTGGCAGAAGGTCCCTTACAATGTAACATTTCATCTTGGTCCCTCCATATGTTCCATGATTTTCTGTTTCGCACGATAGAAAGTAGTCCTCGCCCAGTTCTCATTTTTCTCAAGAATCTCCCCAATCTCCCGAAAGGAAAACTCCCCCGTAAGGCGCATGTGAACCACCTCCCGCATAGGCTCCGGAAGCAGGTGAATTGCCTGGTACAAGACTACCTTGTCCATGCGGCGTATGGTATCCGCTTCCGGCGAATCACCACCCGGTATTTCTTCCGTAAGCTCCACCTGCCTCTGCCGGGAATTCTTCGCAAGCCATTGATACCAGAGATGCTTTGCAATCTGGCAGAGCCATACGGACAGCTTACAGGTGCCGTCATAATTCTTCATGGTCCGCATGGCCCGAAAAAAAGTTTCCTGGGTCAGCTCCTCCGCCACGTCCTCATTGTGGGACAGGCTTAAGAGATATCGGTATACCTCCCGGGCATACTGCGTATATGCCTTTTCAATGTCATGCAAAGCGTTTTCACCCCCGTCCCCTTTCGCCTTTCCTCTATATATCCTGGAAAATGAGGTTTCGTTACACATAAAATGTAAAAAAGGTGTAAAGTCTATGGTTTCCAGGGACTTTCCACCTTTTATACATACAATTAAAATATTAACCTATATACTTTTACTTCCGCTCCTCCAGCTCCTCATACCCCACATGATGCCCCACATACTTGTAAGCCGGACGAACAATCTTGCCCGCATTTGCCAGCTCCTCAATGCGGTGGGCGCTCCAGCCGGAGATACGGGAAATGGCGAAAATCGGTGTGAACAGCTCTGCCGGAAGCCCCAGCATACTGTACACAAAGCCGCTGTAGAAGTCCACATTGGCGCAGACCGGCTTCAAGAGCTTCCGTCCGGACATCAGGCACTCCCCTCCGATCCGCTCCACACGCTCGTACAGCTCAAATTCCTCCGTCAAGCCCTTTTCCTCGGAAAGTCTTCTTGCATACTCCTTTAAAATCACTGCCCTGGGATCGGACTCCGTGTACACCGCATGGCCGATCCCATAGATAAGCCCCGCCTTGTCAAAGGCTTCCTTCCGCAGAATACATGTAAGGTAAGAGCGAAGCGCCGCCTCATCCCTCCAGTCGGTCACATGCTCCTTAATATCCTTGAACATCTCCTGCACCTTCAGATTGGCGCCACCATGCTTTGGCCCCTTTAGAGATCCCAAGGATGCCGCCACGGCAGAATATGTATCCGTACCCGTAGAGGACACTACATGGGTGGTAAAGGTAGAGTTATTACCACCGCCATGCTCCGCATGAAGCACCAGGGCTACATCCAGCACCTTAGCCTCCAGTTCCGTGTAGGTTCCGTCTTTCCGAAGAAGCCGCAAAATATTCTCCGCTGTGGACAGCTCCGGCTTGGGATTGCGGATAATGAGACTCTTGTCCAGGTGATAATGGCGGTAAGCGTGATAGCCATAGACGCAGAACAGGGGGAACTGGGCAATCAGCCTTAAGGACTGCTGCAGCACATTTGCAATGGAAATATCCTCCGGGTTCTCGTCGTAGGAATAGAGGGTCAGCACGCATTTTTGCAGGGTGTTCATCATATTGGAGCTGGGAGCCTTCATCACCACATCCCGGACAAAGGTTTCGGGCAGGCTTCGAAATTCTCCCAAAAGCTCAATAAATTCGTCTAACTGCTCCTTTGTGGGCAGCTTGCCAAACAGCAAAAGGTAGGTGGCCTCCTCAAAGGCAAAACGGCGGTTGGCAAAGCCTTTTACCAGATCCTGCACGTTGACCCCCTGGAAATAGAGCTCGCCGTCAATGGGAACCTTTTCCCCATCCACATATCCAAAGGAAACCACATCGGAAATCTCCGTCAGACCCGTCAGAACGCCCTTTCCCGAAGAATCTCTCAGTCCCCTTTTTACGTCATACTCCTCATAAAGCTTGCCGTCAATCTGACCGGAACGCATACTGTATTCTACCAGCTTCTCCAGCCTCTCATCTACATGTACCTCTTCTTTCTTCATAATGTTCTCCTCCTATTATAGTCGCTGCGCGACAGCACTAAAGGGTAAAGTCACTTCGGCGCACATGTAAGGAGAGAAACTTTCATTCGAAAGTGCACTCATGAAAGTTCCTCTCGTGCGCCTTTGCGACTTTACCGTCCTGCAGAAAATATTTCAAGAAAACACTTGACACTTCTTAGCCGGACTATCTTGTATGGCAGCATCTAGGCTATACCTGTTTATCCCATGAACCATCCTATTAAGATGCCAAGAATCGCTCCCATCAACACCTGCAGGGGTGTGTGTCCCACAAATTCCTTTAGCTTTTCCTCTGTGAACTTCTTTCCCTCTAAGGTCTTAAAGCTGTCCAGGATCTGGTTCAAAAGCTTTGCCTGCTTTCCCGTCTCCAGACGCACGCCCATGGCATCGTGCATGACTATGATTGCCACAATGGACGTTACGGCAAATACCGGGGAGCCCACGCCGTAAAGCCTGCCTGAGGTGGTAGCCATAGCGCACACCGTAGAGGCGTGAGAGCTTGGCATACCGCCGGAGCCTACCAGACGCTCCGGGTCAAAGCTCTTGGTCACCCAGGCATGGATCAGGGTCTTCAAGACCTGGGCCACAAACCAGCCTGTCACCGCACTTATTAAGAGTGTATTTCCTATCAACGCTTCAAAGCCATTCATCTGTTTTGTATTCCTTCCTGTCCAAAAACATCTTTGTCCATTATAGCGGATCTTTTTCTGTCTGGCAAGCATTGATAAATGATCCCTTTTTTAAGCCATTTTTGACAAAAAACTGCTCTTTTCCTATGTAATCTGTCATTTACAGTGAAATCAATTCATAATCATGGATTGGCATTCTGTTTCTCATCTTAGAACATAAAAAAACATGCGGTTTTCTTATATAAGATTGTCAAATTAAGTGCAATTTTTGTTTGATAAATGGTCAAATTTCATGCATTTTTTATTGACACCTGTATATACTATCCTTATAATAAAGGAAAACAGCCATTCTTTCCTGTCCCCAGAAAGGAACTTATCAAATGCTGAAAAGAAAAATTTATCACAAGCTTTTAGACTGGAAAAACACCAAAAGTCAGGAATGTCTCTTGATAAAGGGCGCCCGGCAGATTGGAAAAACATTTATTATAGAAAAATTTGGGCGGGAGCATTATGGTTCCTATATTTATCTGAATTTTTACGAGCATCCCGAATACAAGGAAATCTTTCTGGGCTCTCTGGAAGCACCAGAAATCTATAAAAGGATTTCTCTGTATGTAAAAAACGCACAATTTCAGGAGCACAACACCCTGATCTTTTTAGACGAAATCCAGGATTGTCCCAATGCAAGAACCGCCCTCAAATTTCTCGCTCTGGATAACCGATACGACGTCATTGCATCCGGCTCATTACTGGGACTTCACTATCGTGAGATGCCTTCCATTCCCGTAGGCTACGAGCGGACCATGGAGATGTTTTCCCTTGATTTTGAAGAATTTCTCTGGGCCATGGGAAAAAACCAAGAGGCTGTCCATGGGATGAGGGAATATTTTGATCGCAGGGAAAAGGTTCCTGCCCAGCTTCATGAGCAGTTCCTGTCCCTGCTGCGGGAGTACCTGATCGTTGGCGGTATGCCCGAGGTAGTCAACACCTTTTTGAAAACCAACAATTACCAGGAGGCTTCGGCGACCCAGAGAAAAATTATGGAAAGCTACCAGGAGGATATCAAGCATTATGCCTCCACCCCTATGCGCCAGAAAATCAGCGCCTGCTACACCTCCATTCCCCGGCAGCTGGCCAAGGAATACACAAAGTTTCAATACAAGGTTGTCAGCAAGGACGGAAACGCCAGACGTTATGAAAACGCCCTGAATTGGCTTGTGGATGCTGGCATGATTAAGCTGTGCTTTAACGTTTCCACACCGCAGTTTCCTCTTGTTGCCTATGAAAAGCCAGAACAGTTCAAGGTATATGTTACGGATATCGGCCTTTTAACCTCCCTGTACGGCTATGAGACACAGGCTGCACTTGTAAAAAATACCCTTTCCGGCCCGGCCAAAGGAGGTATCTACGAAAATCTTGTTTTTGATATGCTGATAAAACGGGGCTTTTCCCTCAATTACTTTAAAAATGACAAGAATACTCAGGAAATTGAATTTCTCTATGGGAAAGATGGACATGTGATTCCCATTGAAGTCAAGTCCAAAAATGGAGCCACCCTTTCTCTGAACAGCTTTTTGTCAGAGTATGCTCCTCCCTTTGCCTATAAGCTGATTTCCGGCAATCTGGGGGTTCATGATACAAAAATCACTTTGCCTTTGTATATGGCGATTTTTCTTTAAAAAGAGGTGCCAAGAACAAGCCCAACCGCTTATTTCTCAGCACCTCTCTGTGTTTATGAAAAAATCGGATTTCTCACCCCGTATGCATCTTCTTAATCACCTTAAGCCTAGTAAATTCCTCCCTCTCCTTCTCCTCCAGAGCGTTTGCAATCTCCTTCACCAGGGTCTCATACCTGGGAATCGTAATATTCTGCAAAGCATTGGCCCTCTTCTGGGCTTTCTTAATATTGGCAGCCAAAAGGTAGGCGGAATTCTCCACCATGGAAAGCTTCACCGTCAGATCCTTCACCTTCTCAAAGGACACACGGGCAATATCCAAGGACTCCCTGGTGCTGTAGAAGGCGTAGGCCGGTGTACGGGTCGCCGCATCGTAGCGCACCAGAGGAATCTCTGTTCCCATAATGCTTCGCAGCTTCACCTCAATGGTATCCTCGATGGGCACATTCCGGGCAACGTCCGACACGAAGTTCACTCCCAGCTCCATATTGGCCTTCTGTAAGGCACTGTAGGCCGTCTGAAAGGTGGTCCGAATCTCCTTCTGGATATCCCGCGCCTGCTCCACCAGGCTCATCAGCTCCCGAATGAGAATATTCCGCTTCTTATCCATCAGCTCATAGCCCTGACGGGCAAGCACAAGAGAATTTTTCGCCAATATTAAATTGCCTTTGGTAGGAAATGATTGATTATCCATGGCTCCACCCCTTATTCCAGTTCCGTAACCTCTTATACCATACACCGTTTAGAGATCGATTTCCGGCCGCAAATGCATGCGTCCGAAAACCGATCTGTGCATGGTATAAGAGGTTACTGTTTTGCAAAATTATTTATGCCTCTTCCGTTTGCTGCTTATAATACTGATTCAATATCTTCGTATCAATCCGATCCAGCTCTTCTCTCGGCAACATTCCAAGAAGCTCCCAGCCAATGTCTAGGGTCTCCTGGATGGTTCTGTTATCCTCAGAGCCTTGGCCTACAAACCGCTCCTCAAAGGCTTTTCCAAAAAGCAGATACTTTTTATCAATGGGCGACAACTCATCCTCACCAATAACCGAAGCCAGAGCTCTTGCATCTCCCACCTTTGCGTAGGAGGAAAAGAGCTGATTAGCCAGAGCCTGGTGATCTCCTCTGGTGTAGCCCTCTCCAATGCCGTCCTTCATAAGACGTGACAGGGAAGGCAGCACACTAATGGGCGGATACACACCCTGCCCGTGGAGAGACCGGTCCAGTACAATCTGCCCCTCCGTAATATATCCGGTCAGGTCCGGAATGGGATGGGTAATATCGTCATTGGGCATAGTCAAAATGGGAATCTGGGTCACAGAGCCATTGACGCCCTGAACGATTCCAGCACGCTCATAGATGGTAGCCAGCTCACTGTACAGATAGCCGGGGAAACCCTTTCTGGAAGGGATCTCTCCCTTGGATGAGGAAACCTCACGCATAGCCTCCGCAAAGGAGGTCATATCCGTCAAAATAACCAGAATGTGCATATTGCACTCAAAGGCAAGGTATTCCGCCGCCGTCAGCGCCACTCTGGGGGTAATAAGACGCTCCACCACCGGGTCATTTGCCAGATTCAAAAACATGGTTACATGCTCGGACACACCGCTCTCCTCAAAGGCCCGCCGGAAAAATTCAGCCACATCATGCTTGACGCCCATGGCCGCAAACACAATGGCAAACTCCTCGTCAGAATCCTCTCCCAAGGAGGCCTGGCGCACAAGCTGGGCCGCAAGCTGGTCGTGGGGAAGACCGTTTCCTGAGAAAATGGGAAGCTTCTGTCCTCGAATCAGGGTGGTCAGCCCGTCAATGGCGGAAAATCCCGTCCGAATATAGTTTCGCGGATACTCGCGCATGACAGGATTCAATGGCTGGCCGTTTACATTCCTATGAATGTCAGATTCCACCTCGCCCAGACCGTCAATGGGCTGGCCGATGCCGTTAAAGGTACGACCCAGGATCTCCGGGGACAGGGCAATCTCCATAGGATGACCTGTAAGCTTCGTATGGGTGTTCCGAAGGGACATATTGTCCGTTCCTCCAAACACCTGAATCACGGCCTTATCCTCATAGCACTCAATGATACGGCCCAGCTCCTTCTTCTTCCCGTCTATGGTAATCTCCACAATCTCTTCATAGGAGGCATCCTGTACACCCTCCAGGGCAATCAGAGGGCCATTGATCTCACTTAATCCTAAATACTCAATTGACATATTGATCTCCACTCCAGTTCCGCAGAATCCAAACAGTACACGGGGATCTGGATTCTGCTGTTTTATGCATTCTTTTCCAAAACTCGATTATAAAAAGCGTCAATCTCTTCCCGATACCCTTCAAAATCCTCCAACTGGTTATTGGGCACATCATACTTGATGGCAATGACGCGCTCGAAGATATTTTCGGACTTCAGCACAGACATGGGCATATTCAGTGCAATCAACGCCCTGGCCTTGTCATAGAGATAGAGAATGGTCTGCATCATTTTCATCTGCTTCTCCATGGGCACGCAGGTATCATCGGGATGGAAGGCGTTCTGCTGGAGGAAGCCTAAGCGCACTACCCTGGCAATCTCCAACACCAGCTTCTGATCGTCCGGCAGTACATCGCTTCCGATGAGCTTCACAATCTCCATCAGACTGCTCTCCTGATTGAGAATCACCATAATCCGGTTCCGGCAGTCCATAAAGTCCTTGGACACATGATCCTTGTACCAGGGGGCCAGATCCGAAACATACTCGCTGTAGCTGGTGAGCCAGTGAATGGCCGGAAAATGTCTGGCATAGGCCAAGGACTTGTCAAGTCCCCAGAAGCAGCGAACAAACCGCTTGGTATTCTGGGTAACCGGCTCGGAAAAATCGCCGCCCTGGGGGGACACTGCCCCGATAATGGACACGCTTCCCTCGGTTCCGTTCAGATTCAGCATCAGGCCAGCCCGCTCATAGAAGGCAGACAGACGGGAGGCCAGATAAGCGGGAAAGCCCTCCTCCGCCGGCATCTCCTCCAAACGGCCGGACAGCTCACGCAGAGCCTCCGCCCACCGGGAGGTGGAATCTGCCATAATAGCCACGTCATAGCCCATATCCCTGTAGTACTCCGCCAGTGTAATCCCCGTATAAATGCTTGCTTCACGGGCAGCCACGGGCATATTGGAGGTATTTGCAATGAGAGCAGTCCGATCCATCAGCGGATTCCCCGACTTGGGGTCCACCAGCTCCGAGAACTCCTCCAATACCTGAGTCATCTCATTGCCACGCTCGCCGCAGCCAATGTAAATAATAATATCCGCATCAGACCACTTGGCAATCTGGTGCTGGGTCATGGTCTTTCCTGTTCCAAAGCCGCCGGGCACTGCCGCCGTTCCACCCTTTGCAATGGGAAACAGGGTGTCCAGGATACGCTGTCCCGTAACTAGGGGCTTGGAGGCCGGATAGCGCTTTCTGGTCGGCCGGGGCACACGAATAGGCCATTTCTGCAGCATGGTCAGCTCCTGCTCGGTTCCATCGTCGTGCTGCAATATGGCAATCGTATCTTTTATGGTATATTCCCCATCAGGCATTACTTTTACGATGGTTCCCTCCATCTCCGGCGGAACCATAACCTTGTGCACGATAGCTGTGGTTTCCTGAACCTCGCAGATAACGGAGCCGCCGCTTACCCGGGTACCCGCCTTAACTGTCATATGAGCCTTCCACAGCTTCTCCATGTCCAGGGCATCCACCACTGTGCCGCGGCTGATATAGGCTCCGCCCTCTTTTGCGATTTCACCCAAAGGGCGCTCAATTCCATCGTAGATGTTGTTCAAAATTCCAGGGGCAAGGGTTACGGAAATGGGGGCTCCGGTGCCCTCCACCAGCTCTCCCGGCTTGATTCCGGTGGTCTCCTCATAGACCTGGATGGTGGTCCGGCCCTTGGTCAGTCCAATGACCTCTCCTACCAGACGGTCCTTTCCCACATAGACCATCTCGGCCATTCTAAATTCCGTACTGCCCTTCAAGTATACGACAGGACCATTTATCCCATAGATCACACCTGTTTTATTCATTTGTCCTGCCTCCCTCTAAGCTTAAAGTTTTCCTTTGCTTCCGCAAGCTTTGTCTCAAAGGAATTGTCAATCAATATATTTCTGCCAGGGATCACTGCTCTGCTTCCTCCCAAAAAGGAATAGCTGCTCACCGTAAGAGGGGCACCAACCTCTACCTCAAGGCTGAGCTTCCGCTCCGCGTCCGAGGGGTCAATATAGAGAATAACCTCCTCGCCTCTAGCAAAAGCAAGAGCTTCCCTAAGCTGTCGGACCAAAAGCCGATGATACTCGGCGCTCTCCGCAAATCGGGCCAGACGATCCCGCATTTCCACAAACAGCTTTGCCTTAAGCTCCTCCTGCTGGCTGCTGATGGTCCGGCGGATCTTGACCTGCTCCTCAGAAAAACGCTTATTATTCTCGCGAATCAGCCGCTCCGTCTCTGTCTTGATTTCCAGATTCTCCTGGCGCCTTCTGTCCTCCTGGTATTGCTGAAAAATCTCCTCCATGGCCTGTGTATATTCGCGGATCACTTCATCGTAACGCCCCCGCGCCTCCTCCATGGAATACTGGGTAAAATGCTGCAGCTTCTCTTCGATTGTCAAAAGGGTCACCTTCTTCCTTAAATCTTCAGTCCTATGGCCTCATTTACATAAGAGGTAATGAAATTCTCACCCCGTTTTGTACCATGCCGGTCGGGAATCTCAATGAGCAGAGGCAGACTACGGCTCAAACGTATCTCATCAATCAGCTCCGGATACTCCCGTCCAAACTTCTCCGTGAGAATGATAATGGCAATCTCCTTGTCCGCCATTACCTGATCCAGAGCATTTTTCAGCTCCTCTTTTCCATGGACCACCGTACCCTCGATACCTGCCAGGCGCATTCCCGTACAGGTATCCATGTTATCGCTTATCAAATACATTTTCATAGAAATCTCTGCCTTTCCAAGCATGTAAAAATGTCAATTTCCAGCTTTCGACTTACAGCTTTCCTAAAATCATAAAGGAAATGATCAGGCCGTAGAGGGCGATACCCTCTGCCATGGCTACGAAGATCATGGACTTACCGAATACGCTCTGATCCTCGCTGATGGCTCCAAGTGCAGCGCTTGCAGAGGACGCAACAGCGATACCTGAGCCGATGCCTGAAACGCTGGTTACCAGAGCGGCCGCAATATAGCCAAGTCCAGTTGCCAGTCCCCCATTGGCGGCTGCGCCTGCTGTCTCAGCCGCATGTACATTGCCACCGTAGGCCAGAATCGAAGCCAGAACCAGGGTACTGAAAAAGAAAAAGCAATTGCAGGCCAGAGAGGTCTTATAACGCTTCCGGCTCTTTTCTCCCAGGAAATAAGCTCCAAAGGGAACCACAATGCTCAACACCAGTGCTGCAACCAACATAACCTTTACCAACATAGACATATTATTCTCCTCCTATTTTAAGTTCCGCACATCCTGCTCCGTACACCCTATATAGAAGAATTTCCAGTCAGAAAAGCATCTGCCTGTAAATCCTTCTGTGCACAGAGCAAGATGTGCTGTTTTAAGTTCCGTATTATATTTTAATTTGCTTTTTTCATTTCATAGGGCACGAATTCTCGCCCGGTTCCTTTATAGTAGCGGCTGAACAGCTCGTAGTACTGGAGACGCAGTACTTGGATTCCTACAATCAATCCCTCCATGGCGCAGACGAACACATTTCCCAACACTATCACTACCCAGTTGCCGCTTCCTCCCTCGAAGCCTGCCAGCATCAGCACTACCTCCATCATGGCCGCATGGCTCACCGCGAAGGCTCCCACACGGACAAAGGACAGGGTGTTGGAGAAAAAGCTTAACAGCACCTCGAACATTTCAAAGAAGGACTGCACCAAATACATGCCAATGCCTCCTTCGATGCCGCTTCCCTTCTTCTCAAGCCAGGCTGCCAAGGGCTCCTTAAAGAACATGGCAAGAAGGGGAATTCCAAATACCACACCCAGCACAATTCCTGCAGGAAGCACATGGCCCGTCATAACCAGAATCAGAACTGCTGCCAGAGCTCCGTAGAAGATAAATCCAGCCACACCGTTCGGATCAAACCACCCTTCCGCATCCTTATTCTTGAGGCTCACCCGTATGTGAAGAATCATGGCTGTCAATATCATGAACATACCAAATACAATGGCTACCACAAAGACCGTGTTCATCTGGCCGATAATGGGAAGGGTCATCATTGCCTCCTTGGGGCTCAGCCAAATATGGTGAATGACCGTATCCTCAAAGCCAAAGAAGCTGCCGTACAGAAAGCCGAACAGTACGGAAAAGATTCCCGCGCAGGAGACAATGGCCGCCAGGCTCATGCCCTTTTTCCTGTAGAGCAGGGCTCCTCCCAAAAGCAGCACCAGTCCCTGTCCCACGTCTCCGAACATAGCTCCAAAGATGAAGGAGTAGGTGAGCGCCACAAAGATGGTGGGATCCATCTCATTGTAGGCCGGAAGTCCATACATTTTAATATACATCTCAAAGGGCCGGAAGAGCTTTGGATTCTTTAGCTTTGTGGGGGGTGTACTGAATACATTGTCGTGATCATCCTCCACCACTGCGAAGATTTTCTCATCCCGCTCAATTTCCGCTTGGAAGGCATCTGCCTGATCCTCCGGCATCCAGCCGCACAGGATGTAGAATACCTGGTTCCGCTCCCTGGTAATGGCCGCATATTTTCGAATCTCGAAGGTTTCCCTACGGCGCTCAAGAAGTGCACAGGCTGCTGCCAGCTGATCCCCGTGATCCGCCACTACCTTATTCATCTCCTGCTCTACGGCTGCCAACTCCTCGTTGATACCCTCTAATCCCTCCCTGAGCTTCTCTAGGGCGTCCTTGGGCGTTCCCACATAGTCGTCCGGCATAAAGAAATGCTCGAAATGCATGGAGGCGTACACTGCATCAATTTTATCCGCATAGGCTACCGGCACAAAATAAACGCCCCACACATAGGTGTCGTCACACTGGCATTTGTAAAAAATGGTATCCAGGGTATCATATACATACCGTTCGAACTTTTCAAAATATTCCTTTGAAATACGGCCAAAGCGGTATTTCACATAGCGGAAGCCCAAAAGCTCATGAATATCATAGGGAATCTCCTGGAAGGGCTCTATTTTGTCCAGAGAATCCTGGCATTTTTCCTGCTTTTCCAAAAGCCCTGCCTTCTTTTTCCGAAGCTCTAAAAGCTCCTCCTCCGCCTTCTTCAAAAGCTCTATGGCCTCTTCCACAGTCATGCTGGGAAATGTCCGGCCGGTGTTCAAATCCTCTGGCAGATATTCCTTTGCCCTCTTTAGAATCTCATCGTAGGGATTCTTATCTGTGTAGGGTCTTAGATTGTGTACGGTTTTAAGCTCTGTCAGTGCATTTTCCAATTGAATTTCATATTTGGAAAGGTACTGCTCGGCCATCCGTTCAATATCATCCTTGGGGCCGGTGATGCTTAAGAAATTCATTTTAACAATCACTTCAATACCTCCTATTCCAGTTCCGTAATATTTTTATGTTTTAATATATTCCAGAGTCTCCTGGGGCTCCAGCCCGTACCGGACTCCTTCCAGTACTGTGGTAAGCTTGTCAATCTCCTCCTCCTTATCGTGGAGATAGGCAGTGACCACAGCCAGTGAGTAGGGATTCCGCCGCCGCTCCTCCCCGTAGATTCGATCCAGAAGCTGCCGGTAAAGCTTCTCCAGCTCTCCCGCTGTCACCTCCTGGAAGTGTCTTCCATAGTAGGTCTGCCCTAAGAGCTCCTCCAGCTCCTTTTCATCGGAAGCGGTTGCCATGGCCCGTATCTCCTCATCTCGGAGACGGTATGTGACCGGAATCACCAGCGCAAATATGGATGTGGCTGGCATCTGGTAATATTTCTTTGCTCTGCAGATCCAGGTAAGGTTCAGCAGATCAATCTGGCTTCCGAAGGTTCGGGTCAGCATTTCCAGCTCCGCTCCCCTTAGAATCTTGTCCTTCTGCTTCCAAAGCTCTGAGAAGTAATACAGATCCAGAGCCATTTCGTAGTCAAACAGAGTTGCCTCTTTTCCTGTTTCCAATTTTAAGAGAACTTTTTGATAGCGGGTGCCACCCAAAGCCTCCAGCAAGGACGGAATGGTGGCCGCCTGGGACACCTCCTCCATGGGGATGTCTGACAGCTTTTGAAAATAGCTTCTAAGCTCTCTGGATTCTCCGGTCCGGTCCCCGCGGTTAAAAATTCGCCGCAAGGCTCGCTTTATGATGGAAATCTCAAACTTTGAAAAATAAAGTTCCAAAAGCCGCTTCTGCCTCTTATCGCAGAATCGATACAGCTTGGAAAAGTCATAATAGAGTGTTCCCACCACCAGACGCTCCAGCTCTCTTGGGCGAAGCCTTGTCTCATCCTGTCCCTCCAGCACCGCCCGGTAAGAGGGAATGCGCATGAGATACGCAATCGCCTGGGATACATTTTCCATCTGGGCCAGACTTTGAAAATCCGCTTCCTTTAAAAGACGGCTTTTCATAGCCCGAATCTTGGTGGCAAGAGCACCATAGCTCATCACTCCACCCATACTACTCTCCTATAATATAATGAAACAGCTCATCTACAAGCTTTCCATGGTTCTCCGTATATTCCCTTTTCATTGCTTCCAATTCCCGCTCGGTCTCCTGCCGCATCTTTAGAAGCTCTTCCTCCGCCTCCGCTTTGAGCCTCTCATTCAAAGCCTTCAGCTTTCTCTCCGTATGGTCATCCAGCTCCTGATCAAAGTCCAGAGTTTTCTGCTCATACTCCCTGGCTATCCGTCTCTTTTCATCCGCCGACTGCTTTTCCACATTCACAGCTGCCGCCTCAATCTCGGAAAGCCGGTTTATCACGGTCACCATCTGCTCCATGACGCTTCCTCCTATTTTAAAAGCTTGGTTTCGCCTTTTTATATTCATTGATATACTATACTTTTTTATTGATAAAATCTATAGTAAAAATGACAAAAAACACAAAAATATTGGATATTTTTTTAAAATGGTGCCCACTTACCATGCAAAAAATTCCCCGACTAAAAAGCCGGGGAATCATTGCTTCTGCACAATTAGTTGAATTTACGTTTTCTTGCTGCTTCAGATTTTTTCTTACGTCTTACGCTCGGCTTCTCGTAATGTTCTCTTTTACGAATTTCCTGCTGAATGCCTGCTTTGGCACAGTTTCTTTTAAAACGGCGTAAAGCGCTGTCTAAAGTCTCATTCTCTTTTACGATCACATTCGACATAGTATCACACCTAACCTCCCTCCAGTTGTATATTGTGCATGAGACACAACTGTCTGGGTTCTTCTTACTGCACACATAAGATTATAGGGGTTAGCGCAGGTTCTGTCAACACTTTTTCTTGTTTTCTTGGAAAAAAATAACCAGAATTTGTCATATTTCCATAAATCCCGGAAACAAAGGGAAAACAGGTAGTTATGGACAGGTCTGTTTGTCTGTTTTTTAGGAAAAAATCGGAAAAATCAGAATTTTTATTGACAAAGCCGCCTCTGTCTAATAAGATATTATTGTAAAAGAAATGGGTTTGTAACCGTACAGCTAATGCTCCAACGGGGTGCTCGTTTCTTTTTTTATATTAACCATATCATATAAATACATTTTTCCGTCTGCTCCATGACGAATCAAAGTCTCTATCCGAAATACATTATACCTTTCTATCTCTCCATTTTCCTTATATACCGGCAATGCAAATCTTGAATCAAAACGATACTATCCATATTTTGCATTTACAGCATGCTTATCTGCCAGGTTTTCCTGATATCTTTTATTGACAGCAGTCTCAATGAACCAGGTGACAGCTTGAGCCGCATTTGCCTTTGCTTTTGCCAATGTTCCTTTTAACCTGGCTGTATCCTGTGAGCCGCTGTATTCATTCGGAAAATCCTTTCCAATATGTATGAAATCTCCTGTCTCTGCATTTTCCCTATACTCTCCGATATATTGCTTTAAATACTGTTCAACATCATTCCAGTCAATCCTTCTCTTTCCTTTAAATCGTATTTCATATATTACAACAATCTTTCTTCCCTGCCAGTTCTCAGCAATACTGACACCACCCTTTCTTTTCATCTACTCCCCTTTCATTCCCACCGTTTCTCTTTCGGCTTCCAAGCAAAACGGGAAAGTGCTCTCACTTCTGCGCTTTCCCGTGTCATTCGTACTTTATTATGGAACTACTGAATAGCTCTGCTCGTCACTGCTCCATATACATCCAGGCTACTTCACCTGCTCAGCCACAACCTCCGCAGCCTTTTCCATGGCTGCGTCCATGCCCTCCGGGTTCTTGCCGCCGGCTTGTGCCATGCCTGGCCGTCCGCCACCGCCGCCTCCTACGAGACCTGCAATAGCCTTGATCAGATTGCCGGCATGGGCGCCCTTTTTCTGTGCTCCCTCCGTAGCCGTAGCCATCAGGCTTACCTTGCCGTCCATAGCGGAAGCCAGGACTACAATTCCCTCTCCAAGCTTTTCCTTCAGTTGATCTCCAAGCTCCCGAAGCCCATTCATATCCACGTTCTCAAGCTTTGCCGCCAGAAGCTTCACACCTCCGATCTCTTTCGCCTGGTCAAACACATCCCCCAGGGCATCCTTGGCAAGCTTGCTCTTCAAGGCGTCATTTTCACCGCGAAGCTCCTTGAGCTCTGCCTGGAGATGCTCAATCTTCTCCGTCAGATTTGCCGGCGTAGCCTTGGCCGCCCGGGCTGCCTGGGACAGCTTCTCTTCAAGCTCCCGGTAATAGGTAAACACGCCGTTCCCGGTCAGCGCCTCGATCCGGCGCACACCTGCCGCAATGCCTGCCTCGGATACAATCTTAAAGGCGGTGATCACGCCTGTATTTGCCACATGGGTACCGCCGCAGAGCTCCTTAGAGAAGTCTCCCATGGATACCACACGCACATCCTCCTCGTATTTCTCCCCAAAGAGGGCCATAGCTCCCGTCTTCTTGGCAGCCTCCAGATTCATCACCTCTGTGACAACCGGAAGAGACGCCTGGATCTCCTGGTTTACCAATGCTTCCACTTTCTCCAGTTCCTCTGCCGTCATAGCCTCAAAATGAGAAAAGTCAAAGCGCAGGCGGTCCGGTGTGACCAGAGAGCCTTTCTGCTCTACATGGCTTCCAAGAACCGTCTTCAAAGCCTTCTGAAGCAAATGGGTGGCACTGTGGTTCTTACAAGTGGCAGTACGCCCCTTTTCACATACCTCCAGAACCGCCGTATCCGAGGTCTTCATCATTCCCTTTGTCATACGACCCACATGGCCTACCTTGCCTCCCAGAAGCTTGATGGTATCCAGAACCTCAAATTCTCCCTCCGGGGTGCGGATCACGCCGGTATCCCCCTGCTGTCCACCCATAGTAGCGTAAAATGGCGTCTTCTCTACAAAAACATTTCCCCTCTCTCCCTCGGTCAGAGCCTCCGTAAGCTCATTTTCCGTAGTCAGAACCGTAATCTTAGATTCATAGGACAGATGATCATAGCCCACGAATTCTGTGGTTACACTTGGGTCAATCTCATCGTAAACAGTAGCGTCCGTCCCCATATAGTTGGTAACGGCACGAGCCTCCCTCGCCTTCACCCTCTGCTCCTCCATAGCTGCCTTGAAGCCATCCTCATCTATAGAGAAGCCCTTTTCCTCCAGGATCTCCCTGGTCAAATCCACTGGGAAGCCATAGGTATCGTAAAGCTTAAAGGTATCCTCCCCAGAGAGCACCTTTGTCCCCTCTTTCTGCATCCGGGCTTCCAGATCTGCCAGAATACTCAAGCCCTGATCAATGGTCTTATTAAACTTCTCTTCCTCCTGGGTCAGCACCTTGAAGATAAAGTCCTTTTTCTCCTCCAGTTCCGGGTAGCCGTCCTTCGAGCCTTCGATCACCGTCTCGCTCAAGCGGGCCAGGAACTTTCCTTCAATTCCCAGAAGGCGTCCGTGGCGGGCCGCACGACGGATCAGCCGGCGCAGCACATAGCCCCGGCCCTCGTTGGTGGGCATAATACCGTCGGAGATCATAAAGGTAGCGGAACGGATATGGTCTGTGATAAGCCGGATGGATACGTCCTTATTTTCATCCTTCTTATACTCCGCATGGGCAAACTCGCACACCTTGTCCCGAAGCGCCCGAACCGTATCCACGTCAAAGATGGAATCCACGTCCTGCACTACGGAGGCCAAGCGCTCTAAGCCCATGCCGGTATCAATGTTCTTCTGCTCCAGCTCTGTGTAGTGATTGTTGCCGTCATTGTCAAACTGGGTAAATACGTCGTTCCAGATCTCCATATACCGGTCACAGTCGCAGCCCACGGTACAATCCGGCTTGCCGCAGCCATACTTCTCGCCCCGATCATAATAAACCTCAGAACAGGGACCGCAGGGACCTGCGCCGTGTTCCCAGAAGTTGTCCTCCTTGCCAAAGCGGAAAATACGCTCGGCGGGAATCCCGATTTCCTTATTCCAGATGTCAAAGGCCTCGTCGTCCTCCAGATAAACAGACGGATACAAGCGATCTTTATCAAGCCCTACCACCTCCGTGAGAAATTCCCATGTCCAGGTAATAGCCTCACGCTTAAAATAATCTCCAAAGGAAAAGTTGCCCAGCATCTCAAAGAAAGTGCCGTGGCGGGCGGTCTTGCCCACATTCTCAATATCGCCGGTGCGGATGCACTTCTGGCAGGTGGTCACCCTCCTTCTGGGGGGGATCTCAGCTCCTGTAAAATAAGGCTTAAGGGGAGCCATGCCCGAATTGATCAGCAGCAGGCTCTTGTCATTGTGTGGAATCAGCGAAAAGCTCTTCATGGCCAGATGGCCCTTACTTTCAAAAAACTCCAAAAACATCTTTCGAAGCTCATTTACTCCATATGGTTTCATTTGTTCCCTCCTGGGCCCCTGTTGTGGTAATTTCTCGGGCCGTGTAATCTGCTATAGATTATAAATAGAATTTGATTCCTTGTCAACGTTGAGTGCAAAACAAGTCTTTCCCATACCTGTTTTCGTTTTTCGTTGTAAAAGGCTCCATAGGAGCCTTTTAAAGCTATGTTTCTATGATCGCCTTTCTAATTATATCTTGCTTACTGCCCGGCAAATATCCGCGCAATCGGCGAGTCTGCCGGAAGAATCAGGGTTTTCTCATTGCTGCCTTTTAAGCTCTCCTTTGCCGCATCCAGACTTCGCACAAAGGCGTAAAAGTCGCTCCGGGTCTCGTCCGAATAGGCGTCTGACAGAATCCGCATATACTCCGCCTCGCCCTCTGCAATGAGCTGCTCTGCCTGGGCGTTGGCCTCCGAGAGCATAATGGAAACCTCCTTGTCTGTGGTGTTCTGGATCATCTGGGCCTGGGAAGCTCCCTCCGCCGTATACTGAGCCGCTATATTCTCCCGCTCGGAGATCATACGAGTGTAGACGGCCTGCTTGTTGTCATCCGGCAGATCCAGCTTCTTTACCTCTACAGCCAGGATGCTGATGCCGTACTGCTGGTAATTGTCCCCGATGCTGTCCATGATTTCCTCGGTGAGAGATTTGATCTCCACCACCTCGGTCTTTTCCTCCAGGATCAGATCATTGGATTCAATATCCTCCCCTGCATCGACGGCTGTGACGGTCATCTTCCCGTCACGGCTCTTGATGATCTCATCCTGGGTCATATTGGATACCGTATTCTTGGTGGCATTGTAGACTATGGCGTTGATGCGGTTCTCCGCATTGTAAATGGAGTTAGCCAGAGTTTGGGTAAACTTTAAGGGGTCCTCCACCCTCCACAGCACATAGCTGTCCACAATCATGGACTTCTTGTCGGAGGTGATGACATCGGAGGCGGGCAGATCGTAAATCAGGATCTCCTTGGGAACCGTGTCCACCGACTGGATAAAGGGAACCTTAAAGGTCAACCCGGAGGCGGATACCACCCGCTGAACCTTTCCAAACTGCCGGATCAGCTTATATTCATTTTCCCGGCAGACCACAATGCTGTTTCCCAACAGAAGCAGCAGCAGAACCGCCAGTATATATTTCCATACGCCGTTTACTTTTTTCAGCTTACTCATTGTTATTCCCCTCCTCTCTTTTGGTGTCTGAAGTCCCTGTATTGGTGCCTGCTCCAAAGGGCTCCAGGGGAAGGAGCTGCTGAACCTGGCTTCCGTCTCCCCCCTGAATGATAATCTTCATATCCGGCATCACATCCTCCATAGTCTCGTAGAACATTCGCTGCTTGGTGATGGTGGGATATTTAATATACTCCTCATACATAGAATTAAAACGGGCTACCTGGCCCTCCGCCTCGTTGATGCGGCTTTCCTTCTGGGCCTGGGCATCCTGTACAATCCGGTCTGCCTCTGCCTTGGCTTCGGGGATCTGCTCGTTGCGGTACTTGTTTGCATTGTTAAGGGCTGTCTCTTTTCCCTGCTTTGCGGTCTCCACCTCCTTGAACGCCGTGATAACCTCCGTGGTGGGCGGCTGGGCGTCCTGAATACTGATATTGACCAGTTGGATTCCTATATCATAGACCTCCAGCTTATCCATAATCATCTGCTTGATGTTGGCCTGGATCTCGTTTTTTCCCGTAGTCAGCACTGAATCTACTCCGTAAGAGCCAATGGTGGTGCGGATGCAGTTCTGGGCAATGTTATCCAGGATCGCCACCGGGTCCTCAGAAGCATAGAGCGCCTTCACCGGATCGGAAATCCGATACTCCGCATAGAAATCCACCCGGATAAAGTTGTAGTCCGAGGTGATCATCATGGCATCGTCCGTGTAATTCTCCTCCTCATCGTAGCCTACGGATAAGCCCTGAATGGTGGTATTGACCTTGGTCACAGTCTGGATCAGGGGAATTTTAAAATGAAGTCCCGGCTCCGTCACGGCCCTTGGCTGTCCGAAGGTGCAGACCACCGCCTGCTGCTCCTCCTGGATGGTGAACCAACAGGAATTGGCAATCACCAGAGCCAACGCCACCAAAATGATAACCGTGGAAATACGCTTTGCCTTTTTTAAATTTGGCTTCGGCCCTCTCTGGGCCTTTCCGCTTTCGGGATCTACCTCCCGAAAATTCTTTTTGAATTCAAACATGGCTTTTCCTCCGTTTTGTCTCCATAGATCAGGGAGACACTTGTTGCTGCTGTTATGTACAATATCTGCATTATACCAAAGTTTTATCGTTTTGTATACAATGTGTTCTTTCGTTACTGTTCACACGTGACCAGTAACGTTCTTTCCATTGACAATGAAACTCCATAAGCAGTAACCATTGACATCCAACCGGTTTCATATTACCATATTTTTGTTGCTCTCCCGATAGCAGAGCAGGTATAAGCCGGACGATTTGGATTCTGCCAATTCATATAAGAATGAAAGGAGCCTCTCACCCATGACAACGGATTTAACTCGTGGCCCTATTCTAAAAACCATGCTGCTTTTTGCGGTTCCCATGATTCTTGGAAACCTTTTACAGCAGCTTTATAATGTAGCGGACACCTTGATTGTGGGACAGTTTCTAGGGCCGGATGCCCTGGCTGCCGTGGGCTCCTCCTACACACTAATGACCTTTTTAACCTCCATTCTTCTTGGGCTGTGCATGGGAAGCGGCGCCGTCTTCTCCATTCGACGCGGAGAGCAAAATCAGGAGGGCTTAAAGGACAGCATCCTTCATTCCTTTGTAATGATCGCGATTCTCGCTGTGCTTCTGAATATTGCCGTCTTTCTCCTTATGGACCCAATCCTGCACTTTCTTCAGGTACCGGAGCGCATCTATTCTATGATGCGAACCTATCTGTGGATTATTTTTTATGGAATTACAGCTACCTTTTTCTACAATTTTTTTGCCTCTCTTCTGCGAGCCGTAGGAAATTCTGTAACTCCTCTGGTTTTTCTCGGTGTCTGCGCTGTGTTGAATATTATCCTGGACCTGCTTTTTGTGATCCGGTTCGGTTGGGGCGTAGCTGGCGCAGCGATTGCTACCGTAATTGCCCAATATGTATCCGGTCTTGGACTATGCCTTTATACCTTTGCTTTCTGTCCTGAATTTCGGTTTTCACTTCGAGGAATGCGCCTGAAACGAACTGTTTTCTCTGAGATTGCACGCTTTTCCTCCCTCACCTGTCTGCAACAGTCGGTGATGAATCTGGGGATTCTCATGGTTCAAGGTCTGGTCAACAGCTTCGGACCGGCAGTTATGGCCGCCTTTGCCGCTGCCGTAAAGATCGATTCCTTTGCCTACATGCCGGTGCAGGATTTTGGAAATGCCTTTTCTACCTTTACGGCCCAAAATTTTGGTGCAAAAAAACAGGAGCGCATACGCTTAGGAATGAAAAGCGCAGTCTGCTGCTCCATATTCTTTTGCCTGATTATAAGCTCATGTGTCTTTCTCTTTGCCAAGCCTCTGATGCTGCTTTTTGTAAAGCCTGACCAGGTAGAAATTCTCTCTATCGGTATTCAATATCTGCGTATTGAGGGTTCCTTCTACTTCGGCATCGGCTGTCTGTTCCTGCTCTATGGCTTCTACCGGGCCGTAGAACGGCCCGGCATGTCTGTGGTGCTTACCGTTATCTCCCTGGGGACCAGAGTACTTCTGGCTTACATCCTGTCCGCCATCCCTGCCATTGGTGTCGTGGGGATCTGGTGGTCTGTTCCCATTGGATGGATTTTGGCGGATGCGGTCGGTTTTCTATATTTAAAAAAGAAATATTAAAAACTTTTTTACAGCCTCTTAACCTCCGGGTACCGCTCCAAAAGCCTCTCATTGGCTGCTTCTATCAGTCTGCAGTACTCTCCATAAGAAGGACTGAGCCGTCTCATAGCCGGAAGAAACACCTCCGTATAGCCGCTCGCACTCTGAAACTCTCTTATACACTCCATCCACCTTCCGGCAGCACAATTTTTATACTCCTCCGACCGTCTGTAGGCTAGATACCATTCAAGCGTCTCCCGATTCTCCTCAAGAAATGCCTCCGGCTCCTCAATAGCCCCCTTAACCTTGTCAAGCATCTCCCCAATCTGCTCCAAGCTCACAGACCGGAGCACCTCACTCATAGCTGCCTCCACATCCTCCGACACCTGAAAAGCCGGCATCCCATCCAAAAACTCAATCACCGTCTCATAAGCCGCCCTCTGCTCTTCTGTCTCCACCGGTTCATCCAAAAATCTGGAAAAGTGCATACAGACAAACCTCCCATAATACCCCGGAAAAGCGTCAATCAACCGCTCCCCAACCGTCTCCTCCACCTCCAGATTCCGAAGCTTTGCTTCAACCTCCGAAAACTCCTTCCCCTCTGAAAGCTCCCGAAGCAGCACATCCCTCCTCACCTTCCGCCTGCTCTCCAGCTCCCTACGCAAAGCCGCCCTCTGCAAAGCCTCACCTGTACCGTCCTGCAAAATCTCACGAATATCCTCCATTCCAACACCAAGCCTGCGCAAAACGCCAATCCGTCTCAAAATCTCCACGTCCCCCTCCTCATAATCCCGATACCCATTCTCCAACAAAACCGGATGCACCAATCCCTTCCCCGTATAATACTCAACAGCCTTCCTCGTCAAATTTGCCTGCTTGCACACCTCATGAATCAGCATACCTATCCTCCTATTATAGTCGCTGCGCGACGGCACTAAAGGGTATAGTCGCTGTGCGACAGCTCTAATCTGAAACAACACATATCTAAGTACTTCTGTACCCATCATAGCCCCACCCCCAAGGGGCCAGTCAAGCACTTTTTCAAATAAATTCATTTTAAATAAACTCCTTAAACGAACCGCCTCTCTTGCAAGCAAAAAAAGAGCCATAAACCCACCGGCCTACAGCTCTTTTATCATTACAGATATCCCCAAATTCTAATCATTAATTATCCTAGCCGCACTCACCGGACTCCGATAATACATATTAGAAATAATAATTCCCGTCCGAGAATTGCTGGCATGAACCACCTGTCCATTTCCAATACACAGCGCCACATGATTAATCCGCCGTCCATTACCATAGAAGATCAAATCCCCCGGCTTAGCCTCACTCACGCTAATCTTCTTCCCACAGCCCGCCTGCGCCCTGGAAGAATGAGGCAGAGAAATTCCAAAATTCCGGTACACAGACATGGTAAACCCGGAGCAATCTGTTCCCTTTGTCAAACTGGTACCACCCCACACGTACCGATTTCCCACATACTGCTTCGCAAACTCACAGATAGAAATCCGCACATCCGTAACGCCCTCTCCATAAAGAGCCTCCGTGATGGTCAAAGCCGTCTTAAGCTCACTGCTTACACTGACAAACTCCGAGGCCACATAGCCTTCCTCACCGTCGATATCTACCTTAATCCACTCACCCTGCTCCTCAATCACAGCCAGCTCCTCGCCCTTGGGAACCATGGTCCAGAAATCAGCCTCTGTGCTGGGCTCCATCCGCACATAAAGGGCATCCGCATCTACCTTAGCTACCGTCTGTCCCAGCTGAAATGCCAGGTTCACTGCCTCCTCGCCGGTAAACAGGTATTCCGCCTTCACATAGCCCTCTACCTCGCCGGAAATAATATGGGCCCATTCGCCCTCCGTCCCAAGAATCTCACAAGCCGAATCCTTCCGAAGCTTTCCTACCAGCTTGCTGTCCGTACTTGCCTCGGAACGGATATTCAAATTGTCCTCCACATTGGCAATTCCAATATTTACATAGCCCTCCAGAGGGGTGCCTGTCCACACTACCTCCGCAGTTGCCTTTGTCTCCTCCTCCGTATTGGTGGTCTGATCAAAATTTGCCGCGATTCCTTCGTTCAAGCTCTCTCCCAGACCTGCGGCCTCCGTCCGAATACCGGTTGCTGCCATCAGCACCGCTCCCAATAGTATTCCTGCCGCTATTCCACCTCTATACATAAAGTGCCTCCATTCCAGTTCCGTAATATTCCGTCTCATTTATTACAAATTTATTAAATTTCTATTACATAATATCGAAACTATCGAAATTTGTCAAGCCCTGTTTTTATCTCCACCAGCAAACCAGCCGCAAGCAAGCTCATTTCCTCCGTTTTCTGCGTCCTGCCCTACGGACGAGCCTCTGCAATTCCTCCCGATCCCAGAGCTCCACTCCTATCTCGTCCCCAAGCTCCAGTGCAGATGGGAAAAAATAGTTGTTGGTAAGAACCACCGGCACCTCACAGCCATAAAACTTTGCCCCCGCATAAGCCTCCTGGACCGCCTTGTTGGGAATTTTTGAGGTATAATGCTTGCACTGAACGGCATAGGACACCCCGTCCCTCTGGGCCAGAATATCCACCCCCTGGTCACCGCTTCCTCTGGTTACCTCCACATGGATAAAGCCGTTCCTGGCCAAAAGCTCCGCCACATACTCCTCAAATTCCCAGCCGTCCATCCGGTCAAAATCCATTCTTCGGAACCGGCGTTGCTCCCCCATTTTCCGAAAAATCCATCTCAAAAAACGAAGCAGCATCTTAAAGGGCCAGAAGAAAGCCCGAAGCAGAAACAGCAAAGGTGCCGCAATCAAATAGTAAAAAAGCTTTAACAGCATAAATTGCTCCTCTTACACAAACAGAACCACTGCCGGATAAAAAACATTTTTCTCATCCTGGCAGCAGTTCTATTCATTCTATATTACTCTCTTCATTCATAATTACCTTAAAATGCAGATACATCATCAAGGCAATGCAATCTTTATTCATCCAGAATCGCAAATGCAATATTGGTCGCATGGTCCGCCACACGCTCTAAGCCGGAACAGATATCCGAAAAAATCATGCCTGACGCCGGCGTGCACTCGTTTCTAGTCAGGCGATCCACGTGAGACTGCTGAAGCTGTTTCTCCAGAATGTCCACCTGATTCTCAATCTGGGTAATCTCCTCCACATGCTCCCGGTTATTGTGGGAAAAGGTGTCCAGAGAGTACTGTAAAATCTTATTTACCAGCTCCATCATCTCGCCCAGCTCATGCTGTGCCTGCTTGCTGAAGTTTATATTCTTCTCAATGCGCTGCTTTGCGGAATCCGCCACATTTTCCGCATGATCACCGATACGCTCAATGTCATTTACCACATGGAAGAGGCCGCCGATGCTCTTGGCATCATCCACCGGCAGGGTGGACTGGTTGATCTTCACCAGATAATCGGTAATGGCATGGTTGAGGAAATTGATATTTTCCTCCACATGGTATACCTCCTCTATGTCCTCCCCGTCCAGGGTAATGAGGGCATTCATGGCACGGTTCAGATTGTTATAGGCAAGCTGGCCCATGCGCTCCAGCTCCTTGGTCACCTCTACCACTGCCGTAGCAGGGGAAAATACATTCTTGGCTCCAATATACACCAGCTCGAAGTCCTTCTCGTCGTCGCTCTCGCTTCCCGGCACCAGAAGATAGGTCAGCTTCACAATCACGCCCGCTAGCGGGAAGAGGACAATCACCTGGAAGATCTTGAAGATCGTGTGGGCATTTGCCACTGCACGCCCGATATTTCCGCCGGAAATCTGCATAAAGAAGCTTTCCATCCAGCCGGAGGCAAAGGCCAGGACAACTACCATGAGAAGGGTCCCGAATACATTAAACAGGAAATGGATCAGCGATGCCCGCTTTGCGTCTTTCTTTCCGCTTAAGCCTGCCAGAAGTGCCGAGGTACAGGCGCCGATATTACAGCCCAAAATGATGTAGAAGCAGATGCCAAGCTCCAAAAGTCCCTGCTGTGCCATCAAAAGCACAATGCTGACGGTTACGGAGGAGCTCTGCACAATGGCTGTCACAATAAATCCCATTAATACAGCCAGAATGGGATTGGACAGGGAGCCAAGGGCATCCACTATCAGGGGAGAATCATGAAGGGAGGACATGCTGCCGGACATCCCGCTCAGTCCCATAAAGAGCACGCCGAAGCCCAAGACTACCTCGCCGATCTTTTTTACCATAGGCTTTTTGCAGAACATGACCATGATCACGCCGGCCATCAGAAAGACCGGGGCTACCTCCGAGAGATTAAAGGCTACCAGCTGTGAGGTAATGGTGGTACCGATGTTGGCTCCCATGATCACGCCGGCTGCCTGGTACAAGGTCATAAGGCCGGAGTTTACGAAGCTGACTACCATTACGGTGGTGGCGCTGGAGGACTGGATCACCGCACAGAATACGATACCGACCAGCATTCCGATAAAGCGGTTTTTGGTAAAAAATTCTAGTATCCCTCTGAGCTTTGCGCCTGCCGCTTTTTCCAGGCCGTCGCTCATAAGCTTCATTCCATAAAGGAACAGTCCTAAACCTCCGATCAATCCCAGAATGATTGAATAATCCATGGCTTTCTCCTTTGTATCCCTCTTATTTTAGGCTTCACGATTATTTCATAAATTCTTCATATATACTTTAATATAAATTCATAAATACTGCAAGTAGATTCTGAAAAGAAAGGGGGGTGATGGGTTGATCGCTTGATGGGACGGACGCTTACAGGAAAAAAGAATCCTTCTGACCTGCTCCGCAAGCTAACACGCCTGTCAGAAGGATTCTTTTTTCCTGTAAGCTGGTTGTGGCTTCGTACATTTAAGAACGAGTAGTTGGTCTTTTATTTGCTCCTTTGTAGGCTCTTTCCGTGAATTTGAGGGTTGAGCATTTGGGCTGGAAAGATACATTTGTTTTCTACGGTCTGTACTGCTCCTGGATGGATTTTATTTGGCCGTCTTCCAGGTCGATTAGCCAGAGAATGGGATATTCCATTTCTCTTAAGCAGGCTTCAAATTCTTCTCTGATGAGGTCTTTGGGCGGGCCCTGGTGATTTTCCAGGGAGGAATAGGTACATTCTGGGTGGATGGTGTAGGTCAAGGCTTCGCCTGGAGCGTCTACTACCTCAAAGCCTGCGTCCTCGTCGTACTCTGGCTTCCAGTCCGGGCTTTTGGGTGTTGCCCATATCTGGCGGTCTATGGTAAGAGTGTCTTTGCTGTATTCTCTGACATAGCCGTATATTTGTCCGTTCTGAGGCATGTCACTCACGGACTGGTTATCTTGGGTTGGTTGGTTTTCAGTCTCCTGGTTCTCTTCTGTATCTTGCTTTTGGGCATAGGTGTCTGTTTCCTCTGTCTGCTCTGGTATGGATTTTCCGCTTTCCTTTGCTGTGGAGCAGCCTATCGTTGCTCCAAGAGTGACGGTCAGAACCAGAACGCACAGGAAGATGGCGGCGCCATTTTTCTTTTTTCTTTTGTTTAATATGTTTTTAAAACGCTTTTTCATGCTCTGCTTTCCTCCGTAAAATTCTGTGGAAAAACGGGTTTTCTGTGTGCATCCTCTGCAAAGCAGGGACAGCAGGACCTCTGTGTACGCTTTCCGCTGATGATAGTCTGCGCCCTCTATGACTCTCTCGTCACAGGACAGTTCCATGTCCAGCACTGCTTCTTTTTGCATGAGCCAGATCAGGGGATTAAACCAGTGAATCCCGTTTGCTGCGGCAAGAAGCAGCTTCACGAATACATCTTTTCGTTTTAGATGTACCAGCTCATGTCTGAAAATGAAGGAAAGCTCTTCTTCGGAATAGGACGCCTTTGGCAATATTAAAATGGGGTTTAAAAAGCCGGTCAGCATGGGGCTGGGCGCCTGGGTGAATTCCACTACCTGTACTGTTGATTTTATGTGCAATTCACGCTTTTGACTGGAAAGCTGACGTAAAATGGCGGAATTTTTCAGAATGGTTCCCCTTTTTCTTACCTGGCTTTTGTAGTGGAAATAGCTGATCAGATGAATGGAGAGAAAGGCAAGGCTGCCGAGCATCCACACTATGGCTATAAGGTCCAGGGGCGTTATCTGAATGCCGCCCTTTTTCGACTGTGTCTGGATTGGAGCTGTCATCTGTGCCGGAAGCTCCAAAATCATACCGACGCTAGTCTTTTTCTCCGGCAAAGGGGCTTGATGATTTTTCCGGTCTTCCATGGAATTTTGGGTACTTGTGTGCTGTAATGCATGGAGCAGGGTTATCCCGTCCGCTCCCCGGAAAGGAATCAGGAGGCGCAGCGCCAGGAAGATCCAGATCCAATAGCTCCATTTGGAGCCGTAGCGCTTTGTGAAAAGGGGGGACAGCAGGAGCATTAGAAGGACGATCAGGCTGACGGATAGGGAAATCTCTGCAACGGATAGAAATAAATTGGTTATCATTGGCCCTCCTCCCCTAAATACTCTCCTTTGGAATATGTTGTTTTGGATTGCTCTGCTTCTATTTGATCCAGGAATTCACGCAGTTCTTCCACGTCGGAGACTTTCAGCGCCTGGCTGCCGTACAGGGTTGCCACCATGTTCTTCAGGGAATTGTTGTACAGCTTCTCAAGAAAATGCCTGCTTGCCCTGGTCTTATAATCATCTTCCGAAATGATTGCGGTATACAGGTTGCTTCCTGTGGAACGATCACAGATCACAAATTCCTTCTTTTCCAGCCGTGTTAAGGAGGTCATCAAGGTGGAAAGCTGCCACCCTCTCAAGCCCTGCAGCTCCTTTAAAATGTAATTGGACGTAACGGGATTCTGGCTGTGCCAAATCACCTGCATGATCTCCAGCTCTGCCTCTCCCAGTTTTTTTGAGGTGTGGTTCATGGATATTGTTTCTCCTTGTTATACAACTGTATAATTTATTATACAGTTGTATAATTACTCTGTCAAGGGATTTGCTCTCAAAAAATTTTCATTTTTAGATAGTGAAGTACCTGGCTTGTCTGCAGGCACAAAAAATCCCCTTATATTTTGCATATAAGGAGATTTTTCATAGCTTTCTTCAACCTTTATCTATATGTAAAATTGCCGGCTGCTGTTATGCTGTTGCGGCAAGACTTTCTTTGATTTTACGGATTTCGTCTTCCAACATGTTTGTGCGAACATAATACAATTCTCTCGCCTGTTCGCCTTTCAAAGCTTCATCAAGCTTTCGGCTTAGATCCAGGTGACCTTCTGCCACAAGGCGAATATTCCTGTCGATTACATTTTCAAGATGTATTTCAATACCACTGACCTTTCTATCAAGCCTTTGTACATCATCCTTCAAACCTGATACATCTTCTTTCAAAACCGATACATCCTCTTTCAGAACCGACACATCGCCCTTCAGAACCGACACATCGCCCTTCAGAACCGACACATCGCCTTTCACCCCCTGCAGCTCGGCTAAAATAAGATCCAATTTCTGACTGTCCGTCATACTTGTCCTCCTTTCTTCCCGATTCCTTCTATAAGGTAAAACAAGTATAACATGGACCCGCCTGCATGTCTATGCTCCGATTCTGTTTTTTCCGACATTTTTTTCGACCTTATTCGACATTACCTCGTCTCACTTTTCAGCCTTCTTCATTGCCCAAAGAACTCCCGCCCCCAGGCTACATCGGATTCTATCTGTGCTTTTAAGGCTTCCAGATTGGGAAATCTGCGCTCCGGGCGCTCGTAGCCGTAGAACTGCACCTGGATCGTCTCCCCGTACAGGTTTCGGTCCAGATCAAAGAGATAGGTTTCCACGCCTTTTCGCGTTTCTCCTCCCACAGTGGGCTTGTAACCAATGTTGGTGATACCCTCAAAGACCTCCCCCGCGATCAGGGTGCGGGTGGCGTAAACGCCGTTGGGAGGCAGAAGCTTCTGCTCTCTTGGAAGCAGGTTGGTGGTAGGCAGACCCAAGGTCCTTCCAATCTGCCTGCCGTGAAGAACCTCCCCTGTTACGGAGTAGGCATAGCCTAAAAGCTGGTTGACCTGCTCCATATGGCCCTGCTCCAGCTCCTCCTTGATGTAGGTGCTGCTGATCTCCCGTCCCTGCCAGCAGGCTTTTTCCACCACCTCCACCTGGAAGCCGCAGGATGCGCTCATTTCCTGCAGCAGACGGTAATCTCCCCTTCTCTGATAGCCAAAGCGGAAATCCGTCCCCACAGCCAGATACCTTGCATGGAGCTGCTCTTTTAAGACCTTTCTCACAAAGTCCTCCGGCTCCATATGGGAGAGAGCCGGCACAAAGGGACACTCCACCAGATAGTCCAGATGATCCCGGCGCAGCAGCTCCCAGCGCTCCTCAGGCAGAGTGAGGGCGGGACGCTCTCCAAAGTCAAAGGTAAACATGAGGGAGGCCAATCCTTCCTCCCTCTTTTTTAAAATGCGGTCTATCAAAAGACGGTGCCCCTGATGAAGACCGTCAAATTTTCCAAGGGAAACGGCTGTTTCCTCCGCAATCTGAAATTCCGTTGTGTGTTTCAGTACCTTCATGTTTTTCACCAAGCCTCAGGCAAAAATGCCTGCTTTTTTCACCCTTTGTCCCCCAAGCTTCCCAAAAACATCTTCACTGGCCGGAACATCCCCCGCTCGTACCGGTAGAGCCCTATAAAGACGCCTTTGGAATCATAAACCCGGACCTGCGCCTCCTCCTTTACCGTCCAGGCTGTGCCTAAATCTGCGGCCTGATCCGAAAAAGCATTGCCATTGTAAACCAGGCGGTCTCCCGCTTCCTTCATCTGTACCCTGGCACATTCCTCAAACATGCGATCCACCGGAATCAGGCAGTCTCCGATCCGTCCCTCTGCCATTTTCTCCTCTATCTGGGAAAGCCGAAGGCTGTCCTCCATGGCAAAGCGGTCCACACGGGTGCGCAGAAGGCTTTTCATACAGCCGCCGCAGCCAAGCCTTTCCCCGATATCCCGGCACAACGTCCGGATATAGGTTCCGCTGGAGCAGGTCACCGTAAAGGACGCTTCCGGAAGCCGTACCCAGGAAATGCGGATCTCCCGCAGATACACCCTTCTGGCCTTCCGCTCTACCTCCTTTCCCTCTCGCGCCAGCTCATAGAGCTTCCTTCCGTTCACCTTCAGGGCGGAATACATAGGAGGAATCTGATCGTAGCTCCCCTGAAAGCTCTCTATGGCTTCCCTCACTGCCTCCGGACTTACCTTTACCTCCGCCGTTCTCAGGATTTTTCCGGAAGCATCCTGAGTGTCCGTTTCCTGCCCTAAAAGCAGGACCGCCTGGTAGGTTTTCTCCTTTTCCGTAAGAAGGCCGCAGAGCTTGGTGGCATTTCCCACACATACAGGAAGAACTCCCTCCGCGTCGGGATCGAGAGTTCCTGTATGTCCGATTTTTTTCTGTTTTAAAATTCCACGGAGCTTCGCCACCACATCATGGGAGGTGAAGCCCGCCTCCTTGTAAATATTGAGAATTCCGTTCATTTGGTTACTTCCTGTTTCCTATTTCTGCACCTCTTACTGCAGGCTGTGTTTGCTTTGTTGCTTTTCACTCTGCGTCTAAGAGCTGCTGCTCAATATGTAAGGTCAAATTATTCACCACATCGTGAAGCGTTCCATGCATGGTACAGCCGGCCGCCTTCACATGACCGCCTCCGCCAAAGTAAGCACAGACCTCACTCACATCCACAGAGCCGTTGGAGCGCAGGCTTGCCTTATACTCCTGATTGCCAATCTCATGAAGAAAAATGGCCACCTCCACGCCCTTCGTCACCCGAAGCTGATTAACAATTCCCTCCAAATCCTTATGGGTCACGCCGTAGAATTCCATATCCTTTTGGCGCATTCTTCCCATGATTATCTTTCCGTCCAAAAGTAAAATACTTTCCATCAAAGCCCGGCCCAGCACCTGATTCTGCACATAGGTTTTCTGGTAAAAGGTCTCATCAATAATGCGGGAAAAGGGAATTCCCTTGGCCATCAGCTTTCCGGCAATCTCCATGGTTCTCTGGGTGGTATTGGAATACTGAAAGATTCCTGTGTCGTGGATAATGCCTGTGTAGAGAGCCTCCGCCGTTTCCTTGGAAATCAGCTCCTCCTCCATGGCTTCAAATACCAATTCCGAGGTAGAGCTTGCCTCCGGCACGACCCAGTTCTCCTCTGCAAAGCCTTTGTTTGTAATATGATGGTCAATGCAGACGGTCCGGTCCGCAGTATCAAAATATTTCAGTGCCTCACCTAAGCGCTCCTTATCGCTTACGTCCAGGGACAGAAAAAGCTCATACTGCTTATCCGCAGAATAATCGGTTTTAATTTCTCCGATCCCCCGAAGGGAGCTGAAGGCAGGACTTACGGCCTCCAGATAGACATCCACATCAATATCGGGAAAATGCTCCCGGATATAGCCGTACACTGCCAGACAGGAACCGGTACAGTCCCCATCTGGTCTCACATGTCCTGCAATTGCAACACTTTTTACCTGTCTAAGCTCATTCGTCAGTTTGATCATATTTTCCTCCTTCTGACGCATTTACTGCGCCGTCTAGGTAGATTCGGAAGCTTCGCCTCCAAACTCATCATCCTCATTCTCTTTCCGGTTTACATCGTCAATAAATTTGGACATATTTACACCATATTCGATGGACTGATCCAGGATAAAACGGATCTCCGGTGTGTTGCGCAAATTGATGGATTTGGCCAGGGCACGGCGAATATAACCCTCCGCGCTCTTTAAGCCGGCTAAGGTATTCTGCTGAGCCTCATCATCTCCTAAAACACTGATGTAAGCCTTGGCACTCTTTAGATCCGGAGCCACCTCCACCTCCACCACCGTTGTCATGGGGTGAATCCGGGGGTCCTTAATCTCGCCCCGGATGATATTGCTCAGCTCCCGCCTGACCTCTCCGTTGATTCTCGTATTTTTAATACTGTTTTTTCTCATTCTTTCCTCTTTCTACCTGGGCACCTCTACCATCGTATAGGCTTCCACAATATCCAGCTCCTGGATATCATTAAACTTCTCAAATACCAAACCGCACTCATAGCCGGCTTTTACTTCCTTCACGTCGTCCTTAAACCGCTTCAGGGAAGCCAGGGCACCGTCGAAGATCTGCTCGCCCTCTCTGGTAATGCGGCACTTGCAGCCTCTCTGGAACACGCCGTCCAGTACATAGGAGCCGGCAATATTGCCCACACCGGAAGCTTTGAAGATCTGGCGCACCTCCGCATGGCCCAGAACCTTTTCCTCGAATACCGGGTCCAGCATTCCCTTCATAGCAGTCTCCACATCGTTGATGGCATCATAGATGACACGGTACAGCCGCAGATCCACCTTCTCCCGCTCTGCGGTCTCCTTGGCGGTAGCATCCGGCCTTACGTTAAAGCCAATGATAATGGCATTGGAGGCGGAGGCCAGGCTTACGTCGGACTCGTTGATGGCACCTACGCCGCCATGGATGATCTTCACCACAACCTCCTCGTTGGAAAGCTTTAGGAGACTCTGCTTTACGGCCTCCACGGAGCCCTGTACATCTGCCTTCACAATAATGTTTAATTCCTTCAGGTTCCCGGATTGAATCTGAGAATACAGATCATCCAGGGACATCTTAAGCTTCGTATCCTCCAGAAGCTTCTCCCTGCTCTCCTTTACATAGGTTTCCGCAAAGGCTCTGGCCTCCTTATCCGTCTCCGGAGATACAAAAATCTCACCGGCCCCCGGCACATCATTGAGACCCAGGATCTCAACCGGCTTGGAGGGTCCTGCCTCCTTTACCCGACGGCCATTGTCGTCCATCATGGCACGAACCTTTCCGTGGCAAGCACCAACTGCAATGTGATCGCCCACATGAAGGGTTCCCTTCTGAACCAGCACGGTTGCCACAGGTCCCTTTCCCTTGTCAAGCTCTGCCTCAATCACCAGACCTCTTGCCCGACGGTTGGGGTTGGATTTCAGCTCCAGTACCTCCGCAGTGAGCAGGATCATTTCCAGAAGCTGATCCAGTCCCTCATGGGTATGTGCGGACACTGGTACAAAAATGGTACTTCCGCCCCAGTCTTCAGGAATCAGCTCGTGCTCTACCAGCTCCTGCTTCACCCGCTCAATATTGGCGCTGGGCTTATCTATCTTATTAATGGCTACTATAATTTCAATGCCTGCGGCCTTGGCATGGTTGATGGCCTCAATGGTCTGGGGCATCACGCCATCGTCCGCGGCTACTACCAGGATGGCAATATCCGTAGAATTGGCTCCACGCATACGCATGGCAGTAAATGCCTCGTGTCCCGGCGTATCCAGGAAGGTAATCTTCTGACCGTTGATGGTTACCACATAAGCACCAATGTGCTGGGTGATTCCTCCTGCCTCCCGGTCAATCACGTGGGTATCACGGATAGCGTCCAGAAGGGAGGTTTTACCATGGTCTACATGACCCATAACGCAGACTACCGGCGGACGTGCAACGAGCGTTTCCTCCGCATCCTCCACGTCCTCAAGCATCTTGCCGATCACATCCTCCTTTTCCTCCGGAACCGGATCAAAGTTCATCTCCATGGCCAGCTCTCCGGCTGCCTCGAAATCCAGCTCGGAATTCACGGTTACCATTTTTCCAGCCAAGAACAGCTTCTTGATGATGACCGAGGGCTGAATCTTCATGCGCTCTGCCAGATCGTGAATACTGATAAGCTCCGGAATCTCGATTACCTTTGGCGTAAGATCCTCTTTCTTTGGTGCCGGAGGCGTCGGACGCACCGGCGCAGAGCTCTTGCCACCCCTGCCGTTTTTCTGGTTCGGACGATTGCTGCCCTGATTTGGACGCCGGCCGCCCTGACCGGGCTTACCGCCCCAGTTATCATTAAATTTGCTGTTTTTCTCTTTTTTGCTGTCATCATTCCGGTTCTTATTCTCCGCTCTGCGATTCTCTGTCTTGCGAGACTCTACCACGGGAGCAGCGGGAATATCCATGGAGCGGCGGTTGTCTCTTCCCTGACCGCCGCGATTATCTCTGCCGTCTCTTCCCTGGCCGCCGAAGCTCCTCTGACCGTCGCGGCTCTGACCGCCTCGGTTGTCTCGACTGTCTCTTCCCTGGCCGCCAAAGCTTCTCTGGCCATCTCGACCCTGGCCGCCGCGATTGTCTCGACTGTCTCTTCCCTGGCCGCCAAAGCTTCTCTGGCCATCTCGACCCTGGCCGCCACGATTGTCTCGACTGTCTCTTCCCTGACCGCCAAAGCTTCTCTGACCATCTCTGCTCTGACCACCACGGTTATCACGATTGTCTCTTGCAGAAGCACTCCCTGCTCTCTGCCCGTCTCGGCTCTGTGAGGGCCTTGCCCCGGCTTGGGGCGCTGCCGTCTGGGGCTTAAGCTCTGTCCGGGCTGCCGGCTGCCGTACCTGCTGTGCCTGACGCTCCTGCGAAGCTGCCGCCGACTTTGCTTCCGGTCTTGCCGGCTCTGTTACAGGCGGCTTTACGGATGCTGCTGCCTGCTCACCGGCCAAGGGCTTTTCCTGGGTGACCGCTGCCGGACGGCTCTGACCAGCCGCTGCCCCGGGCCGTGCCTGCCCTGGTGCTGCCGGGCGTCCTGCTGCTGACGCCGGTCTTCCTTGCCCTGGCGCTGCCGGGCGGCTTCCTGCCGGTGCGGCCGGACGCCCCTGTCCTGGTGCCGCAGGTCTTCCCTGTCCCGGTGCCGCTGGCCGTCCCTGGGCGGAACGAGCCTGATTCGCACGCCGCTCCGCTCTTGGGTCCTTGATTCCGGTCTGGCTGTTGTGGGTATTGTATACCGCTATAATCTTCTTCTTTTTTTGAGGCGGTGCGGTCGGGGATGGTGCCGCTGCCTTCTCCGCTGTCTCCTTCTCCGGAGCCGCAGGCTTTGGTGCCGCCGGCTTTCCCTCGGCCGGTTTCGGTCCAAAGGCCTTTTTGACCATACCCTCCTGCTCCTCCGTGAGCATACTCATATGGCTTTTCACCTCTATATTTTTCTCGCCTAAAAACGCGAGAATCTCTTTGTTTGTTTTTTCTAATTCTTTCGCAAGCTCATGTACTCTTTTCGACATACTTACCTCCGTTATTCAGTTTGTATTCCACAGGCATTTCTATTCATGAATTAAATTCTTTTCTATCGCTTTTGCCAATCCCGTATCCAGCACTGCCAGCGACGCCCGAAATTCTTTTCCTATGGCATGCCCCAGCTCTTCCTTTTCCCCAAAGAAATAGATGGGCACCTTATAGTAATCACACATATTCCGAAACTTTTTTTTGGTATTCTCCGATGCGGCTCCTGACACAATGACCAGCGCTGCCTTTCCTGACTTCACCGCTTTTTCCGTGGCAAACTCTCCACTTACAAGCTTACCTGCCTTCATAGCCATTCCAATCATTCCGTAAGTCTTATTCCACGCCAATCTCATCCAGCTCCTTTTCCAGATTGTCGTAAACCTCCGAAGGAATACTCATTTTCAAAGATCGCTCCAGCCCTCGGTTCTTTCTCGCCTTTTTTAAGCATTCGCGGGAAAAACACAGATAGGCTCCTCTTCCGTTCTTTCGGCCCGTGGCATCCAGCACAACCTCATCCTCCGCTGTCTTTAAGATACGAAGCATTTCTTTCTTGCTTCTCATCTCCTGACAGCCGACACACTGGCGCATAGGCACTTTACGATTCACACTCAATTTATCACTTCCCGATCTCTGTTCTAAAACAGTTTTTATTCCTCCCGGGGCTCTTCGTAGCTTTCCTCCGCATACCCCGAATCCTCCGCATAAGCATCCTCATACTCATCCGAATATTCCATATCCTGGGGATACTCCATGTCCGAATACTCACCCTCATAGGCCTCTAAGGCTGCCTGCTCCTCCTGGTAAGTCTCGAAATCCTCATACTCCTCATATTCCTCATCTACATCCAGCCAGCCCTCGATCTCCTTGGCCTGTGTCTCGCTCTTGATGTCAATCCGAAATCCGGTAAGCCGTGCCGCCAGACGGGCATTCTGTCCCTCCTTGCCGATTGCAAGGGACAGCTGATAATCCGGAACCACAACCTTTGCCTTCTTATCCTCCGGGTCTGCCAAAACTGCCACCACCTTAGCGGGGCTTAAGGCATTTTCAATCAAAATGGCCGGGTTCTCGCTCCAATTGATAATATCAATCTTCTCCCCCCGCAGCTCACTGACAATTGCATTGACACGGGCGCCGTTCATTCCCACGCAGGCGCCTACCGGGTCCACATCCGGATCATTGGACCATACGGCAATCTTTGTCCGGGAACCGGCCTCTCTGGCGATACACTTGATCTCCACCGTGCCATCCCGCACCTCGGTAACCTCGGACTCAAACAGCCGCTTTACCAGCTCCGGATGGGTTCTGGACACTGCAATGCGTGGCCCCTTGGTGGTATCCTTTACCTCCAAAATGTAGACCTTGATACGCTCCGTAGGCTTGAATACCTCTCCCTTTACCATCTCATTCTCATTGAGAATGGCATCCACCTTGCCCAAATTGATGCTCACATTCCGGCCCAGATAGCGCTGTACCACACCGGTAACCACATCCTTTTCCTTTCCGTAATACTGGTTAAACAGAACCTTGCGCTCCTCCTCGCGAATCTTCTGAAGAATCACGTTCTTTGCATTCTGTGTGGCAATGCGGCCAAATTCCTTGGACTTGATCTCCACGTTCACGATATCGCCCAGCTCATACTTGGAATCCATCATTTTTGCATTGGACAGGCTGATCTCCATAACCGGATCCTCCACCTGCTCCACAACGGTTTTCTCCGCAAATACGGAGAACTGGCAGGTCTTGGGATCGATGTTCACCTTAACGTTATCTGCCTTTCCAAAATGATTTTTACAGGCCGTAAGCAGGGAATTCTCAATGGCTTCCAGCAGGGTTTCCTTGCTGATATCCTTTTCCTTCTCCAAAATTTCCAAAGCTTCCAGCAATTCTGTGTTCATTGTTCTCTTTCCTCCTCGTTCTAAACAAAATACCTCCGGGAATGCTCCAAAATGGGTCCTTAAGGTATCCATTTGGCTGTATTTTTAAAACTTTTAGAAATCAAATGCCAGCCGAATCAGGGCTATGTTCTCTCGCTCGAACACCTGCTCCTCTTCCTCCTCTGTTACAATCGTTACCGTCCCTTTATCGTATGCCTTTAAGATTCCGCGGAATTCCTTCTGCTTCTCAATCATACGATAGGTGCGGATCTCCACCTCTTCTCCCAGGCTTCGCTCAAAATCCCGCTCCTTCTTCAACGGGCGTCCAAGCCCCGGTGAGCTCACCTCCAGAATATAGGACTCCTCAATAAAATCCTTCTCATCAAGAAGGTCACTTAAGGCCCGGTTCACGATCTCACAATCGTCCACAGTGATTCCTCCGGGCTTATCAATATAGGCCCTTAAGTACCAGGTGCCGCCCTCCTTTACATACTCCACATCCACCAGCTCAAAGTGGTTGGCTTCTATAATGGGAAGTACCAGCTCCTCTGTCCTCTGTTCATAGCTTTCTCTTTTTGTCATAGACTTCCTTTCCCGTCCGGGGCCATAGCTTCCTGTTTTTGAGACCCTGTGAGGCTTTGCTGTTTCTCAAAAACAAAGAGTGAACTTTCGTTCACTCTTCTCGGCCACCTTATTTAATCTATTCCATTGTAGCACATTTATTGGAAATTGCAAGAAGAATTTTTGACTTTTTCCTTTTATTTTTCGCAAACTTATTTTTCGCAATTTTCCATTGTAGTTCAGGCGAGCCCTTATGATTCCCTGAAAAATACTATCTACCGCACAACAATATAAACCATATACCCCAGATAGCACCCCAGCATAACCGCTCCCGTAGCCCGGCTCACCCGCTCCCATCTCCACAGAGGAATAAAGAACACCAGGGTCATCAGAATCAGAAAGATCATATCATACACATTTTCCATCTTCACCCCGATGGGATGAATTACCCCAGAGGTTCCCAGGATAAACCCGATATTCAAAATATTGGAGCCCAGAACATTTCCCAGAGCAATCTCGCTCTCTCCCTTTTTCGCCGCAACCACAGAGGTTACCAGCTCCGGCAGGGAGGTTCCGATAGCCACAATGGTAAGCCCCACCAGGGTCTCGCTCATTCCAAACCGATAAGCCAGATCCGTGGCAGAATTCACCACCAGCTGGCCGCCTCCGATAATTGCCGCCGCTCCGCCCACGCACAGCAGAAGGCTCACAGGCAGAGGACGGGTGATACCAAATTGCTCCGCCACCCGATTTCGCACCGCAGTGCAAACCAGATGATACATATAACCGGCCGTAACTCCCAGGAGTATCACCCCGTCCAGAGCGGAAATGGATGCCTTTTCAAAATTCCAAAAAATATCCATCGCTCCCGCCAGCATGAGAAGCGCCATCACACAGGCCATCACATAATCCCGTTTTAAAATGGTACGTTTCACTGTCATGGGGTGAATGACTGCCGCCAGCCCCACCACAACCAGGAGATTCATAATATTGGACCCCGTTACATTTCCCAGGGCAATATCGTTGCTCTCCTTTAATGCCGCTGTTACGCTCACCGCCAGCTCCGGCAGGGAGGTTCCCAGGGCCACAATCGTAAGCCCAATCACAATGGACGGAATCCCAAGCTTTCTCGCAATATCCGAAGCGCCCTCCACAAAAAAGTCCGCTCCCTTGACCAGCAGAGCAAAACCAATAATCAAAATGACAACCGACACAATCATCCGTTTCTCCTCCTCCGGCCAGATTGCCCTGGTGCTATATGGCCGGTATCCGGTATTTTACATACAGAAAAGACTTTTAACAAAGGTTCTGTGTAAAAGTCTTTCCTGTTTTCCTCTTCTTTATGTTTGTATGCGCAAATCCTTACACGTTGATCTCCGCCTTCACACCAAGCAGCTCCTGATACTCCTCCAGGATCGGCTTCACCACCTGGCTTAAAAATGCCTCCACCTGCTCCTTGGCCCGGCCCACATAGCGGGATGGCTCCATGGTCTTCTTCAAATCCTCCAAAGACAGATTGAATGCCGGATCTGCCGCGATCAGATCCAGTAAATTATTCTCGCCGCCATTTACCTTCACATTCCTTCCGGCCTCCATGGAAAGCTCCCGAATCCGCTCATGCAGCTCCTGCCGGTCTCCTCCTGCCTTCACCGCATCCATCATAATGTTTTCCGTAGCCATAAAGGGCAGCTCGGACATGAGGCGCTTCTCAATCACCTTGGGATAAACCACCAGGCCGTCCACTACATTAAGGCACAGATCCAGAATTCCATCTACAGCCAAAAAGCCCTCTGGGACGCTTAACCGCTTATTGGCAGAGTCATCCAATGTCCTCTCAAACCACTGGGTTGCGGAGGTAATGGCAGGATTCAGAGCGTCCACCATCACATACCGGGACAGAGAAGCAATCCGCTCGCTCCGCATGGGGTTCCGCTTGTATGCCATGGCAGATGAACCAATCTGTGACTTCTCAAAAGGCTCCTCCACCTCCTTTAAGTGCTGCAAAAGCCGGATGTCATTGGACATCTTATGGGCACTGGCAGCAATGCCTGCCAGAACATTCAGTACCCGGGTATCCACCTTCCGGGAATAGGTCTGTCCCGACACGGGATAGCATTCTTCAAATCCCATCTTTTTCGCAATCATGGGATCGATCTTGTCAATCGTCTCCTGATCCCCATCAAAAAGCTCCAGAAAGCTTGCCTGAGTTCCTGTGGTCCCCTTGGAGCCCAGAAGCTTCATGGTAGAAATCACATGGTTCAGATCCTCCAGATCCAGGCAAAACTCCTGCATCCACAGAGTCGCCCTCTTTCCAACCGTAGTGGGCTGTGCAGGCTGGAAATGTGTAAACGCCAGAGTTGGCAGCCCTTTGTATTCCTCTGCAAAATGAGCCAGCTCCCCAATGACATTCACCAGCTTTTTGCGCACCAGCTTCAAAGCCTCAGTCATCACAATAATATCCGTATTATCGCCCACATAGCAGGAGGTAGCCCCCAGATGAATGATTCCCTTTGCCTTGGGGCACTGCTGTCCATAGGCATAGACATGAGACATCACATCGTGGCGCACTTCCTTTTCCCTGGCCCTGGCCACATCATAATTGATATCATCCTGGTGGGCCTTAAGCTCATCGATCTGCTCCTGGGTAATATTAAGGCCCAGCTCCCTCTCCGTCTCCGCCAAGGCAATCCACAGCCTCCGCCAGGTGCGAAACTTCTTGTCCGGCGAAAAAATGTACTGCATCTCTTTGCTTGCGTAGCGCTCGGATAAAGGGCTTACATATCTATCTGTGCTCATATATCAACATTCTCCTATTCCAGTTCCGTAATTCCCAGTTCCGTTTTTTACAATCCCAGGCGCTTAAATACCTCATTATAAGCCTCTTCCACATTGCCCAGATCCCGGCGGAAGCGATCCTTGTCCAGCTTCTCATGGGTATTGATATCCCACAGACGGCAGGTATCCGGTGAGGTCTCGTCCGCCAGAATGATCTGTCCCTTATAGCGTCCAAACTCAATCTTAAAATCGATCAGCTCAATACCGGCATTTGCAAAATAAGCCTTATACACTTCATTAATCTTAAAGGCATATTTCGTAATCGTATCGATCTCTTCCCTGGTAGCCAGTCCCAGAGCAATGGCAAAATAATCATTGATCAGCGGATCACCCAGCTCATCATTCTTGTAGCTAAACTCCAGAGTGGGAGCCTTAAACTTCGTTCCCTCCTCTACCCCAAGGCGCTTAGAAAAGCTGCCTGCCGCCACATTTCGGATAATCACCTCCAAGGGAACGATCTCCACCTTCTTCACGGCTGTCTCCCGATCACCGAGCTCCTCAATATAGTGCGTAGGGATACCCTCCTTCTCCAAAAGCTGGAACACTCGATTGCTCATGCGGTTATTGATAACACCCTTTCCCTGGATAGTCCCCTTCTTCAAGCCATTAAAAGCCGTAGCATCATCCTTATAATCCACAATTAAAACATCCGGGTCCTCCGTTGTATAAACCTTCTTTGCCTTTCCTTCATACAAAAGCTCTTTCTTTTCCATGATAGTATTCCTACCCCTTTCTTAATCCTGTAATCGTCACTGTCAGGGCTGCTGCAAACGAAGACAGCAGGCTTTTCCGATATCCGGTGTCCGGCTGTACGCGAACCGTCCGAACACGGGATATGGAAATGGCTGATGGCTTCGTTTGCAGCAGCCCGTCCGTCCTACTCGTCCTATTAGTATAACCTCTGACCTGTCAAATTTCAACCACTATTGCGCATAATGCCCCAAAAACTGCTGCGTCCGAAGCTCCCTGGGATGCCCAAACACCTCCTCTGGCGTCCCCTCCTCCAGAATCCGCCCGTCATCCATAAAAATCACATGATTGGACACATCCCTTGCAAATGCCATCTCATGGGTAACAATGATCATCGTTGTCCGCTGCTCTGCCAGCTCCCGAATTACCTTCAGCACCTCCCCGGTGAGCTCCGGGTCCAGAGCCGAGGTAGGCTCATCAAAGCAGAGGATATCCGGCTTCAAAGCCAGGGCCCTGGCAATGGCCACCCGCTGGCACTGGCCGCCGGAAAGCTGATGGGGATAATTATTCATCCGATCCTCAAGTCCCATCTGCTCCAGCAGTACCTGAGCCTTTTGTTCAATCTCCTCATGAATGGCCTTTTTGTTTTCCTTATAATCAGGCCGCTCCTTTGCCAGAAGCTCACTGGCAAGCATCACATTTCCAAGGGCCGTATACTGGGGAAATAAATTAAAGGACTGGAATACCAGGCCGAAATGCAGCCGTTTTTTGCGAATGGCCGACTCCCGGGTGGTCACCGGATCATCAGCATCAAAAAGGGTCTCCCCATTGACACGGATAATCCCCGTGTCCGGCCGTTCCAGAAAATTCAGACACCTCAGACAGGTGGTCTTTCCACTTCCCGATGACCCAATCAGAGAAACCACCTGTCCCTTTTCCAATGAAAAATTAATATCCTTAAGCACCTCTGTGCGCTCAAAGGTCTTGCTTAAATGCTCTACCTCCAAAATTGCCATGACACCTTCGCCCCCTTACCTAAAATAATCCAGCTTCTTTTCCAGCCGTCCAAGCAGTAGTGTCACCACTCCACTAAAAATCAAGTAATAAACTGCTGTGAAAAACAGCGGCCAAATCTGACCGGAGATTCCCTGGGATCCCTTTAAAAATGCCTGGCCTGCCCAGATAATCTCCTGGAGAGCAATGATCCGAGCCAAAGAGGTATCCTTCACCAGTGTAATTACCTCATTGGACATAGGCGGAACAATGCGCTTGATCATCTGAAGCAGGGTAACCTTGAAGAAAATCTGGCTTTTGGTCATGCCCAGCACCAGCCCGGCCTCCTCCTGTCCCACAGGGATACTCTGAATGCCTCCCCGGTAAATTTCGGAAAAATAGCAGGCATAATTAAAGATAAAGGCCACTGCCGAGGCAGTAAAGCGGGCCACCTCCCCGCCGCCCCAGATCTGCTTTTTCAGGACCAGACCCGGAAAATAAAAAATAATCAGAAGCTGAATCATCAGCGGCGTTCCACGGATAATCCAGACTATAATTTTGGTAAAATAGCTTAAGGGACGGAAACGGGACATGGAGCCAAAGGCAATGATCAGTCCCAGAGGAACCGCTCCTAAAAGTGTAACAAAAAATAATTTTAAGGTCTGCAAAAAGCCAATATTCAGCGATTGAACCACAATCGGAAACTGCTCTAAAAACTGCTCCATGTATGTATCCTGCTTTCCTGTGTAATAAAATATAACTGCTATGCCACATCCGGTCACAGAGCCTGCGGTGTGGTCGGATTACAACAAAAGTTGCGGCCAGCGGCCCGGCATAAAGCTCCGGGCCAAGGTCGCAAGCGTTTTGTCATCGAACAGGAAGGCTCCTGAAGTCTTCCCATAGATTCTTTTTATAATACAAGATTCCTATTGCTTACTCTTCCACCAGCTCTGCATCTATCAAAGCCGCCTGGATGTTGTAGGTCTCTGCACAGGCTGCTATACTTCCATCCGTGTAGCCTGCCAGGAAGAAGTCATTCAAGGCCGCTGCAAGGTCAGAGCCCTTGCGGAAGCCTACTCCGTACTCCTCGCTGTTGAGCTGAATTGTGTAGGTCAGATCCGCATAGCCGGTTCCCTCTCCCACCATAGCCGCTGCCATCAGAGAATCAATAACTGCAGCATCGGAAGTACCGGAAGCCACCTCAAGAAGAGCATCAGACTGTGCCTTTACCGGTGTGCAGCTTAAGCCCAGAGCCGTTACCTCTGCTTCTCCGGCGCTGCCCGCCTCAACCGCAAAGTTCAAATCCTTTAAGCTGTCCGTATCCTGGTACTGCTCCGCCTTATCAGCCGGAACAATCACAATCTGTGCATTGTTGCAGTAAGCATTGGAGCACTCCATGGCGCTCTTCACCTCGTCCGTGAGGGTCATGCCGTTCCAGACACAGTCGATGGTCTTGCTGTCCAGCTCCAGAACCTTATTGTCCCAGTCAATCTCCACAAACTCCACATCAACACCAAGGCTCTCGGCAAAGGCCTTTGCCATGTCCGCGTCAAAGCCGATCCACTCACCACTGTCATCCTTATAGTCCATAGGCTCAAAATCCGTGATACCTACCACCAGGGTTCCCTTGGACTTTACATACTCCATATCGCTTCCGTCTGCGCTGTCCTCCTCCGATGCCTCTGCGTCCTCCCCATTCTCAGCCGGAGCTTCTGTTCCCTCCTCCGCCGGAGTGTCTGCTGCAGGAGCCTCCTTAGAACCGCAGCCAGCCAGCAGAGATACTGCCATACAGCCGCATAATAATAAGCTCAATACTCTTTTTTTCATAATTTCCTCCCATCCCTGTACTACAGGTTGTCTGCTTTTTTTCTCTACCAATTGGTCACTGTACCATGGTAAAGTTACCGTTGTATTCTAGCACAGGATTGGAAGGCTGTCAATGATGAAATTTTTTCATGGGAAATTTAAATACTCTCCTCACGCATACCGGGTATTCTTATAATACTCCCGCTCCAGCTCATAAAGCCGCTCTGCCAGATTCTGGGGCACCTGAAGGTGCTCTCCCGCCTCCTCCACCAGACGATCGTACTCCTCTGTCAAGGCCTCCAGCTGTTCTCCCCGAATATTCTGAAGATCCATAGCCTCCTCAAAATCCTCCTCCGAAAGCCCCAGACGCATGGCACATACATATTCCTTCAGCACATCGGGGTCCCTCTGATACTGGTAGGAGGTCCGAAAGGCCTTCGCAGCCCGGCCAAAGAGAAACAGCCGACAGCAGCATACCCCCAGATTGTTCCACACATGGGCATAGAACTCCACCCCCAGACGATCACTCTGACGGATGTCGAGAATCTTCTCATACTCATACACCGCAGCCTGATAGTTACCATTGATGAAATACTCGTCCGCCCGAAGCTTTAACCGCTCCTGCTCCTGATAGGTATTGAGCACCTTCATTTTAGCGGATAGCTGATTGAGTTCCTCCTGGGTGTAGTAGTCCACGGCCCGCAAAATGGTCAAAACCATATTTTGCAGACTGCTTCCTGCCTCCGCCCCCTTTTTCAGACGCTCCGCCAGATCTCCATTGCCTACCTCCGTGCGAATCCAGTCCCACAGACGTACCCCCAGCATTCGCTTGTCCACCAAGTAAATATTTTGATACAGAAAATAGGCCAGCTCCTCCATGGAATACAGGCGAATCCCCATACTCTCTATATAATAAGGTGTTTTTACCTGCTCCTGCTTACAGATCAATACCGCTCCCATCACGCACCTCACACTCTTTTGTTTCTAAGTCAGCTCCACTTCCTCTGTCCAGCACAAATCCGAGGAAGGAAACAGCTCTCCAAAGCCCATATCCCGCACCGTCAGGCGCATGCGATCCACCCGAAGGAATTCTACCTCAATATGGAGCCGCGTAGCCCTGGAGGGGCGATCCGGCAGTCCCTCTAAAAGCAGGCTCTCCTTGAAGCCCTCCGCCCCCTGCATGGGCTGAAAGAAAAATTCCACCACTGGCTCCTCATAGAGCAGCGCCTCGCAGGAGGCCTTGGCCTCATACCAGCTCTCCCCTGCGTTTAAGAGGGTGTACATGCTGTTTTTCCCTGTCCCCGGCGTCCGCAGGCACACATTGTAGGAAATCTTATCGGCTCCAAGAAACACATAAGAGGCGGCCATTCCCCGGTTGGTCATCTGAGCCGCCCGGTAGCATGCACCCTTGGCATACAGATTATTTCCCGCAAACACCCTGCGCCCATTGCAAAGAAGCTTTAAGGAAGCCTCATACCAATTTTCCTCAAAGCCCTCTCCCACCAAATAAACCGCGGAAACCGGACGGCTTGAGAACATCTCCCGAATCAGCTCCTGAAACGTCTCATTCTTTTCTGCCTGCTGCAGCCCGGAAAGAGGCTTTACCCAGCTCTCCTCGCACTCTACCCTAGCCAGGTAGGGCGTTGTCCGGGGATTGATATTTAAAATCATACCTCGAAGAAGCTCTCCCTCGTAATCAAAGAGCACCGCCTGATGACGCCAGATCTCCTTGGGCTGATTCAGCACGTAGGCACAAAAGCTTTCCTGACGGGTTTGAACATAGATTCTGCTTTCCGAAACCCCTATCATCTGCATGGCTGCCCGCTTAATCTGATCTACCAAGCCCTCCTCCAAGGCCTCCACGGAAAACACCACGGCCGCCGCCTCATGAATCTTCCCGTAAGGCTTTAGGAGCCGCAGGGCCTTTTTTAAAAACTGCTCCAAATTCTCTGTAGGAATGCGATATTTTTCCGCTCCGGGCACCACCGATACGGATACGGGAGAGTCCGAAGTCCCATTCCAACAGCAAATCTGCGAATAATCCCTTCCCATATCAAAGCCCACTGCAAAATGCTCCATATTCTGTCTCCTATTAGAAGTTCCGTAATATTACTGTTAATTCTTACTTGAGGGAGAAAAACTGCTCCACCAGGAACTGCCTTCGCCCATACTGCTCCAATTGGCGCCTCAAAAGAGGCATATCCCGCTCCTCCAGAGAGCGGGCCATTTCATAGATGGCCGCATACTTGGTGCCTGTTACCAGCTCCTCCTCCCGGCCCTCGGTAATGCTGTAATCCGGCGTGGAGCGCTCCGTTCCGTCTTCTAAGGTCTCTGTGACAAACCAGGTAAGGCGCTCGCCAAAAAACAGGGTAAACTCCTTGACAAATACCCCTGCCTCCGTGGGATAAAGCCGCTCCGCCGCATAGCTGCACTGCCCCTCCCTGGGCGTCTCAATCACATAGTGAATGACCACCTTATGAGACGGATTGGCCCGGTATTCCACAAAGGTCTTATCCTCCAAAAGCTGCGGCTTTCCAATCTGCTCCAGCAAGTCCTTCATAAATCCAAAGCGGAGCCGGCGCTGTATGTACCCCATGGCCATCTGCTTTGCCCGAATTCTCTGATGCTCCAGAAGCTGCGGCTTCCTGGATAAATATTTCAAATAGGCCAGGCCGCACACGTCCGCCAGATTTTCTTCCCAGGCAATGCTCTGCTCTATATAATCGTAGGTCCGCTCCGGCACCCTCTCTCCCAGAACAAAATCCTCATGGGCCAGCCAGGTCAGATAGGCCGTGCTGACCACTCCCTTTCCTCCCTGCCGATGGTAATCGCGAAAAATCTCAAAGGCTGAGTCAAGGAATTGTCCCGTAAAGAGCATCTGGCTCAAAAGACGTTCCTCCAAATCAAAGATCTCCAGCTCAAATTCCTGTCCGGAACGCCAAATCTCTTCCATTACCTTGGAGGAGCCAAAATAATATCCGGCCAGATATTCCAAAATACTTTCGTTATACTTATGGTTCTGAAATACAAACAGGCAGAGCTTTAAGAGGAATTCGTCCTCCTCGTATTCCAGCTCCCGAATGGCCCAGGCCGTCAGCTTGATCAGAAGCTTCACGCGCACCATGGAATAGCCGTGCTTCTTCACCATACCAAAGGCCTCGTCGTATAGCCCGCGCAAAATCAGAATCTCCGTAAACCTTGCCCGATCCTTGGGAGTCATATAGGTGGTCTCCGTAATGAAAAACTCCCGGTCCAGCTCCTCCAGCTCATGATTGGCATAATAGTACTGCAAAATCTCCTGGCGGACCTCCTGCTTATACCGGGCGGTCAGCCCGCTGATCTTTAGTATCCGCTTATAGTTTTCCACATTTTCCGCCGTTATTACATGGTAACGGGAGCTTCCGTCACACAGGTGAAGATATAAGCCCTGATGATACCGAAGCAGCTCCCGGCAGCGCTCCACATAGCGCTGCTCCTTTAAAAGCTTTTGCATGGTATAGGGCACACTGGAGGTATAGCAATTTCCCTGCTCGTCCACCAGGAGAATCACCGCCCCCGGCGTATAGATGGGCACCAGAGCCTTTCCTTTGCTTAGCGGCACAGTAATCCGCCTCTGCAGAGGCTCATAGAGCACCTGGACCTGACGAATCCTGGGGTCCGTACAGGTGAGTTGCCGCAAAAACATAATATCCGCCAAAGCCTCCGCAAAATCAATGGTCAAAAGCTCCTTCACCAGAAATCGTTCATATATAACTGCCAGGTCCTCACTGAGCTTCCGGGCCAGAAGCTGCTCCAGCATAAAGGACTCCATTTCCTTTTCATATTGACGGTAAATGTCATTCTCTCTGTTCTGATACCGAATAATATTGGCATACAGGAATGCTCTCTGACGGTTGTTCAGGATATTCTCCATCTGAAAATACAAAAGCAGGTTCCGAGGCAGCTGCTCCTTGTAATTGTCCGGCACGGACATCATAAAATATTCAAACAGATTGGTAATCTTAAGCTCCATCCGCACGCCCCGCTGATACCAGAAAAAGCTTTCCTCATCGGTGCGGCCGCTTTTAATCAGGATGGAACAGATGCCGCTTAGCATCTCCTGTCCGCCAAACTTATAGTAGGCATTTTTTAATCTGGCAAACTGGGCGGCCGTAGGCTGACGGCTCCTAAGAATCAGCTCCGTAAGGCGAAGAGCCTCCTCCCCGGTCATCTCCTCCGTCTCCTCCATGACAATCTCCACCACCGTACTATCTTCCCGGTTCTCCTCCTCAGGAAGCGGCTCTATGGGGTCTGCCGAAATAAAGTAGGCGTAGCTCTCCTCCTCAGGCTCCCGATGCTCCTCCACCTGAACCCGATAGGGAAGGATATATTCTCCGGCCTCCGTGACAATGCAGAACTCTCCCGTAATCTCCTCCCCGCCCCACATGCCGCGGCTGTCAAAGCTATAGGTGATCCGCACATTCCGGCTGCGGAAGCTTCGATGCTCTACCCGCATCCGGCAGGAGGAGCTGTAGACAATTCCCTTGATGGCGCGCCCGCAGGAAATGGTAAAGCTTCCCTCCTTGCGTCCTCCCGGAGCGCAGCGAAGCTGAATATAGGACTCTGACAAAGAAACAGGGATCTTTTCATATTCAAATTTTCCTGCTGCGATTCGCTCAATCTTTGCCCTCATAAGCCCTTCATCCTTTCGTCATAAGCTTTACAATTTCCCAAAATACCATTATAATAATGGCGGTATCAGGGAAAGGAAATTACCTTTTTGCCATTTGTTACAGTATAACATTTTTTTTAACAAAGTACAAGAAAAGAGGCATTTCAATGTTAAAACATGTAGATCATTTTCACGGCAGTGATTTGGAAAAAATAGAACAGGTTTATGGCATCAAAAAGGAAGAAATCGTAAGCTTCAGCGCCAATGTAAATCCCCTGGGGATCTCTCCTCGAATGCGCTCCGCTCTCATTGAACGGATTGACTGCATCACCTCCTACCCGGATCGGGAGTACACCTCTCTGCGCAGACAGATCAGCGCCTACACACAGGCGCCCCTGGAGCATATCGTGGTAGGAAATGGCTCCACCGAGCTCATATCCCTTTTCATTCAGCTGGAGCACCCAAAAAAGGCTCTGATTCTGGGACCCACCTACTCCGAATATGAGCGTGAGATCTCCTTAGGGGGCGGCACCTCCCTCTACTATCCCTTACAGGAGAAGGCCGGTTTTCTCCTGGATGTGGAGGACCTTCGCTCTCACTTAAATGAGGATCTGGATCTTTTGGTCATCTGCAATCCCAACAATCCCACCTCCTCCGCGATCTCCCAGCGCACCATGCGCAAAATCCTGGATGAGTGTAAGCGTCACGACATCTGCGTCATGGTAGACGAAACCTATGTGGAATTTGCCCCCAGCTATGAGGACATTACTGCCGTGCCTCTCACCCGCTACTATAATAATCTCATCATCCTCCGGGGCGTTTCCAAGTTTTTCGCCTCTCCCGGTCTGCGCTTAGGCTATGCCATAACCGGCAATGAGGATCTGATGAAGCGGATCAATTCCTTAAAAAATCCTTGGACCATCAACAGCTTAGCCGCCGTAGCCGGAGAGCTGATGTTCTCAGACAAGGATTACATTGCCAAAACCAAAGAGCTGACCTCCAAAGAACGCGCAAGAATCTGCCGGGAATTAAAATCCTGGGGAACCGTAAAGGTATACGAATCCTACGCCAACTTTGTCCTGGTACACATAGAAAAAGAAGGAGTCACTGCCGAGGCTCTCTTCGAACATGCCATCCGAAGAAAAATGATGATCCGCAACTGCTGCACCTTCCCATTTTTAGACAACCGCTACTTCCGCTTCTGCTTCATGACCCCAAGTCAAAATGATAGGCTATTAGCCTGTCTCAAAGAGCTGTTATAGCGGAAACTCAAAAGAGAAACGGGAGGAGCAAGAAAACTGCCCCTCCCGTTTCTCTTATGCTTCTAACTATAGCAACAGCGCAGACGCATCTTTTGAACGGTTACTCAAAGTATTGATGGTAAATTTCCAAAAAATTTCCAGCCTGCTCATCCTCGTCCGTCCAATCCTCAAAGTGCACCTGCTCCCAAAGACGGCTATTAAACTCCGAAGGGGTATTGGCAATCAGTTCCTCGTAAACCTTGCTAAAGATCTCATCCCTGCGCCGCTCCACCATGGTAACCTTATTGGCCTCCGTAGCCTCCCGGTCAAAATTGTCCACGCATTTTAGGATATAAAATCCATCCTCCCCCTCTATCACACCGCTCACCGCATCCTTCTCCAGGGAGAAGGCCGCCTCCTCGTAGGCCGCATCCTTCTCTCCGCGGCCAAAGGTATAGCTAAGCTGACTATCCTGGCTGTAGACGGAGGCCAGAGTCAAAAACTCTTTTCCCTCCTCCAGGCGTTCCAAAATATTCTCTCCGCTCTCCCGGGAATCCACCTTAATCTGCTGTATGGTAATAATCCGCGCCTCATCATCGCTGACCTCCGTGTTTACATTCTTTGTAATCTCCTGGTAAACCTTCCTGGACAGCACATGATCTCCGTAGAGCTTTTCCACATCCTCCCGCTCAACGCCCAGATACTCCAACGCCTTCGGGTTTAAGGACTGATAATACTCCCCTGCCGCCTTTTTTACCCGCTCCCTCTCGGCCTCCGTCAGCTCCACCTCATAATCCTTTGCTAACAGAGTTACTGCCTTCATGGACGCCAGCTGGGAGACAATGATATTCTTTACATACTCCTCCAGTGTGATTCCGCCAAAGTCATGCTCCCACATTTCTACCCCATAAACGCTCTCATACTGGGTCTGATAGTCCATCACATAAATCATGGCCTCTGGCAAGGTACACACACTGCTTCCCACCTTAAACAGCTCTTTTTCCGTAAGTCCTGTGGTCAGAACAATCTCCGCATTTTTAAAATGGCTGCATCCAACAAGGCCTCCCGTCAAAAGGCAGGCGGCCAGACACAAAGCCAATCTCTTTATTACACTTTTTCTCATTCCCTTAACCTATGCCTCTACAATTAAATAGGTTCCGTCGCCAATAGGAAAGACCTCCGCCATGTCCTCCAATTCCTCATCAGACAGGCCGGATACATCCATACCACTTTCTTCAAAATATTCCCAGACCTCCTTCAGAGAATCAACCACCACGGCCATGCAGTCCTCCAAAAAGCTCTCTGCCTCCTCCAAAGACTCCGCAACCGGTTCGTCAAAAAGCTGGCCCTGCTTTCTCAAAAAAACCTCCAGACATTCTTCTGAATACTCGTTCATACTAGCGCCCTCCTATTCCAGTTTCGTAATCATAATAAGGTCTTCAAAACCTTCAGCACTCCATCGTTTACATTGGTATCCGCCACGTATCTTGCCTCCTGCTTGACGGCCTTTGCCGCATTTCCCACCGCATAGCTTTCTCCGGCACTGTGGAACATCTCAATGTCATTGAAATTATCTCCAAAAACCATGGTCTCCTCCGGAAGAATTCCCAAGGTCTTCTGAATGCTGCGGATGGCATTGCCCTTGTTGGATTCCTTATTTAAAAAGTCTACCCAGATGTCTCCTGCCTGGGCGCAGTACACCCGTTTACTCCATCTGGGAATCATCTCCCCTGCAATCCTTGCAATCTCCGTCTTGTGGTAAAGGGCTACCTTATTGACGGGACGCTCCTGGGCTAAAACATCCTCCTCCACATTCAAAACACTCTTATACCCCTCCCGCACCAGAGCAATAAACTCAGGGTCCTTACTTTCCGTATAAAAGCCATCCTTGGTATCCAAAGTAAAGCTGGTGCCCGGAATCTCCCGAACCTCATGAACCCATTCCTGTACATCCTGCCAATCCAGAGTCTGATCCAGCATCGTATAGCCTCTGCAATTTACATAAGCGCCATTTTCCGTTATGAAGATCATATCCTTTTTCACCGGCTCAAAAAGCCTGGACATACCGGAATAATGCCGCCCGCTGGCTGCTGCAAACAAAATATCCTTTTTCTTCAGCTCCCGGATCACCTCAAACAGCTCCGGATTGATCTGATCCGTCCCCTCAGGAAGCAGTGTTCCGTCAATATCACTAGCAACTAATTTAATCATAATGCTCCTCTTTCTGTTGCTGACCACTCTGTGATCAGTACCTCTTATTTTCCTTTTTATCCCTCAGACAAATGAATCACAGCCAGAGTGGATATGAACCGTCTATCTGTCCTTGTTTTGGTAAATCCTTCCAAGCTGGGATGGCTCCTCTACGATCTCCATAGCACCTGTCTCCTGCAGCTCTTTTCTATCCCGAAATCCCCACAGCACCCCAACCGTATACATGCCGGCCGCCGTTCCGGTCTTCATATCGGTTCCCGTATCCCCGATATAAAGACATTCCTTTGGACTTACCCCCAGCCTCCTGGCCGTGTACAGGGCTCCGGCCGGGTCCGGCTTTCTGGGAATCTCCTCGGTCTGACCCTGGACCCAGTCAAAAATCTCATCTCCAAACACCTGCTCAATCACGTCTACCGTATTCGCATGAGGCTTATTGGAAATGACACCAAGCTTTGCCCCCAAGCCTTTCAGCTCCTCCAAAAGCTCCACAATTCCCGGATAGGGTGTCACATGATAGCGGCATCCCTCCTGAAAATATTCCATATACCTTGCCTTAAGACTGTCAAACAGCTCCTGGGATTCTTTTCCATTTTGGCACAGGAGGCGCTTAACCAGCATATTCACCCCGTCTCCCACAAGGAGCTTGTAATCCGCAAGGGACACCTCTTTCAGTCCCAGATCCCGAAGGGCATGGTTAGCGCAGACAGCAATGGATTCCACGCTATCACACAGTGTACCGTCAAAATCAAAAATACAGGCTTGATACATTGATCTATCCTTTCCTGACAGGTTAAAACCTTTTCTTTTTTCTTTTTTATTAAAATCAGCTCTGCTCAAGGAGGACTGTAATCCTTCGCCAAGTAAATCTACCCCGGCCTTCAACAGCTCCTGGTAAAACCGGGCCGTGGGAAAGCCAACCACTGTAGAGTATGCTCCCTCGATGCCCTTGATCCACAGAGAACAGCCTCCCTGGATGGCGTAGGCCCCTGCCTTGTCCATGGGCTCACCCGTCTCAATGTACCTGTGAATCCACTCCTCTGTCATAGGGTACATGGATACTTTGGTTCCATCCACAAAATTCAGCAGCACATCCCCAGTTCTCGCGTCCACCACAGCAACCCCTGTGTAAACCATGTGGGAGGCTCCCTGGAGGCTTTTCAACATGCGAAAGGCGTCCTCCTCATCCACCGGCTTTCCCAGGATCTCACCCTGGAAAGCTACTACCGTATCTGATCCGATTACGAATGCGTCCTCCTCTGTCTGAGCCGCGATTTCCCTGGCTTTTTTCAGTGCCAGCTCCTTTACCATATCCTCCGGCTCATGAAAGCTGCTCTCCTCCTCCCCGCAGGCGGGACAGATGGAAAAGCTAAGTCCCATCTGCTCTAAGAGCTCCTTTCTTCTGGGAGAGGCGGAAGCTAAAATCAGTTTCTTTTTCATTTGATGTCCACTCCTCCGAATACGCAGGTTGCATTGATGTAAAGGGTGTGGCAGGGAACCTCTGTGGGGGCCATGGACTTATTGGACACACCGCCCAGAATGGGGGTTGACATAAGCTTTACCACCACATTGGCGGGCACATAGATTTCAATGCCGCCAAAAATGGCTGTGGCGTCAATCCGCACGTCCCGCTCAATCCGGGCCAGTCTCAGATCCATCTCCACACCGCCGAAAACCGCGCTTACCGTGGCACCCTCAAAGAGCTGTCCGTCGTACTGAGCCTTTCTTCCGTCAAAAACCCCGGAAATATCGGAGCCGCCTGCCCCTGTTTTTTCGTAAGGGATCTGATTGCCCTGCTGATCGGTGATTCTCCGCTTGGTGTTGCTGAGCATAATGCTAAGGCCAATGAGAATCAGGATGGCCGGCACAAGCAGCTTGCGGATTAAAGAAAATTCCAGAACCCCCTGGGCTGCAAGAAGAAGGGCGATTCCCACACATAATCCTGCAATATTGCCGCCATTGGGTCCATGCTGCACCAGGTTGATGACACAGGGGATCAGAATAAATAAGGTCCACCAGCCCTTGAAGAAGATATGAAAGTCCCAGAAGCCCAGATTGCCTCCGGCATAGCCGATTCCTATGAGAATTAGAATCAGGCCCCATATTACATTTGAAACTCTATTTTTCATCCTTTGCACTCCTATTCCAGTACCGCGCACGTTAGACAGCATCCCATAATCTAGATGAATTTCCGGCCACAAAATCATGTGTCCGTAAATCCATCTGGATGTTGCCTAACATGCGCTGTCCAGTACCGCGCATATTGAACAATGTCTGTACGTATATAGAGTAATATATATTTTTTCCCTTGACAATAAAATTTTTCAATTTTTTTACTTTTCTTTTTGGCCGTTTCGTATTACAATAGAGAAAATGTTTTCCAAATAGTGGACAGACTATGATTGAGCTTTGGAAACAAATAGGCACCTCTCAAGGTGCGAGAAAGGAGTTTTATCTCATATGAAGAAATTTTTTAAATTTGTAGGTTCTATTACCCTGCTCTGTGCAACGGTGGCGGGAGGTATTTTTGCTTACAAGAAGTTTTTTGCCCCCGATCCCTTTGAGGATGATTTTGATGATGATTTAGAGGATTCCGCAGAGGAGGTGGAGACCTCTGAGCGCGGCTATGTATCTCTGATCTCTGAGGAGGAAAAGGAGGGGGCTGACACTCCGGAAACTGAGGAAGTGAAGGAAGCCCCTGAGGAAGAGACAGAGGAAAGCGAAGCTTAAATTTTTATATGGACAGAAAAAATGGGCTGTCAGAATTCCCAACAGCCCTTCTTTTTGTGCTCTTCTATGCTTCCTCAATCATCTTGATAATGGCAGGCTTCTGCTGCAAGCCTGTGGTCCGCTTGATTTCCTCTCCGTCCTTCAATAGAATCAAGGTTGGGTAGCCAGTGATTCCGTACTCCTCTGCCAGAGCTCTGTTCTTATCAAAGTCCAGCTTCATAATAGTAACCTTATCTCCACATTCCTTGTCCACATCAGCCAACACAAAAGCAAGCATCTTGCAAGGGCCGCAGGTGGTTGAATAGAAATCCGCAAGCACCAGTCCCTCCTTGGAGGACTGACGAAATTCATCTTCTAATACTTCTTTTATCATAATCTCTTATCTCCTATTTAAAATCGCTGCGCGATGGCACTAAAGGGTAAAGTCGCTATCTGTTTTTTACTATTTTAAATTTTGTGCATATCTGGCCGCGCTCTGGGCAGCAATGGCTCCGTCGGCGCAGGCTGTGATCACCTGGCGCAGATTCTTGGTTATGCAGTCCCCTGCGCCGAAGACGCCGGGCACCGTTGTCTCCATTCGGTCGTTTACCTTCACATAGCCTCTCTCGTCCAGCACGTCAAGCTCTGAAAAGCTCTCGGTGGCAGGTATTTGGCCAATGTACTCAAAGGCCTGGGCGCAGTCTACCTGAAATTCTTCCCCGGTCTCCTTGGAGCGGAGCAGGACGCCTTCCAACTTTTTCTCGCCGCAAAACGCAAGGACATCATGTCCGGCATAAAGCTTTACGTTCTCCCTGGCCAGAAGCTTATCGCAGGCGATGGGGTCTGCGGAGAGCTTAGAGCGCACCACCACGGTAACGGATTTTGCAAATCCGGCCAGGTAGATAGCCTCCTCCACTGCGGAATTTCCTCCGCCGATCACCACTACGTCCTTGTCCCTGCATCCGGCTCCGTCACAGACGGCGCACCAGCTAATGCCATTTCCGGTAAACCGGTCCTCCTGGGCTGCTCCCAAAAGTCTTGGGGTGGTTCCGGTGCATAAGATCACGGTTCTGGCCGTGTAGGTCCTGTCTTCCTCCTGGCAGACGACCGTTTTTTGTGCTCCCTCGTCCCGGACCTTAAGAACGGTCCGGTAATCAAACTCCACATTCAACTCCTGTGTGTGCTGAAACATGCGGATTGCAAGATCCGCTCCCTCCACCGTCCCCACGCCTGTGTAATTCTGGATTTCACTGGTATTAATCACCTTTCCGCCGGGAGCCAGCCGGTCCAGCATGAGTACGGAGAGGTTGGCTCTGGCCCCGTAGATGGCTGCCGTCATTCCGGCCGGGCCGCTGCCGATAATTATCAAATCGTAATCTGCCATTTTTGCCTCCTCCTATCTCAAATTAACAGGTAATCTTGATTCCTGTCTCGTACTTTTTGTCATCCACAATCACACGCACGTCAAAGGTGCCCTTAAGTCCTGCCTTATTTACATTTAAGGTAATGTTTCTGGGGTCCTTCTCAATAAAGGTGCCGCAGCACAGGGCGTTAAACTTATTTTTGGAGGTGGAAATGAAGTAACCATGCTCCTGGGTCTCATTTTCCAGCATCAGCATCACCATCTGACCGCCCTCGAAAATGGCCTTGAACACAAAGCGGTCCTCCTCCTCCGTAAGCCTCGCCTCATAGCGGTAGGGTAACAGTTCCCCGCAGGGCTCCATGGGAATCAGGGTGTCAAATTCCGGCGTCACACCCATGCGGCCTGCCAGAATGCCTTCTCCTAAGGGCAGGTTTTCTCCCTCATGGTAGAGGGACATTTTCTTTGCCCGGTAGAAGTTCCCCTCAATCTTCATTTCAAAGATTACCTTTCCCTGAAGGACCTCCACCGTGATGCTCTCCGCCCGCACATTGGGGTCGCCCTGGAGAAGGGCCGCCGGCTTCTCGGAGGCGTGCTCGCCGTAATACTGAATACCGCCGGAGTGCACCAGGTAATGATCCTCCCCGTACCACTCCACATTTCCGATGTAGGAGGAGAAGAATTCCTCGCCCCGCTCCTTGCCGTACTGCCAGAGCTGCTCAATGGTCATTGTTTCCCGATCAATCCGATATAATACGCCTCTGGAAAAGCTGTCCCGGTTTAACCGGAATTTTTCCCGGATCTTGGAGCGATAATGGCCGTTGTCAAAGCACATGATTCCGCCGTTGGGCGTCACCAGACAGCCGTGCTGCTCGTAGGGCCAGTCGAAATCGCCGTCTCCCTTTATTTGAAAGAAATATTTCTGCTTGTCCTCCGGCCAGGTCTCCGGATCTCCCAGTATCCAATTGAGCCTGCCTGTGTCGTAGTCTATATTGATGATGGCGTCCACGTGACGGCCTGACAGGGTGATGGAGTTGGTGTGACTGTCATACCAGAGGGCATTGTTGTGGAACCAGTCCTTGGGGGTGTATCCGCCGGAGGGGCCTTCTCCCGGCACCAGGCAGTCCTTCAAATCCCAGGTCTTTAAGATTTCTCCCGTTTCCCGGCTAAGAAGAACGATCACGTCCTCAACGGTCTCGTAGCTCTCCCCCTCTGTGAGCACCAGGATATTTCCATCCTCCATCTCCCACTGGTCATGGTGGTAGCCGCCGGGAATGGAATATTCCTTTACAATTTTCCCCATCATCGTCATCTCGTAGAGGCCGGACATGTAGTAGGGCATCTGCATGACACGCTCAGTTCCGATCAGAAAGTTTCTGTTTTTGAGGCGGGTCATTTCAAAGATCACGGGAACGGTCAGGTGCCAGCGTACCTCCCCAAAGCGGTCAAAGGCCGTAGCCAGGGCACTTAAGGATGGGGTGACAAAGATCAGATCCTCCGAGGTGTATTCCGGCTCCACATGAAGCTTCAGAAGCTCCGGCACCCGTTCGCTCAAGGGCTCTGTGTGAATGGTGAGCCTCTGGGCCCGTCCCCCGTAGAGGCGCAACTCCACCTGGTTGTCGTACCCTCCATAGAGGCCCAGAATGGGAAGGATGTGCTCCTTTTCCCTGGGAAATGTGTGTACGATGGTTCCCTTGTTATTTTTACCAAATATGGTTACTGTCACTGCTGTCTCTTCCGGGGTCCGAAACGCCACCAGGGCTGACAGCGGGTTAATCAAATAAGGATTCAGCTTGATAAGCGGCTTTTCCAGTGTGTAGTCTCCCTGTGTAAATTCCTCCCGCAGAGAGCTTTCCGCCGCCGCCTGCTGTGCACGCAGGCTTTCACAAAAGCTGTAGGAAATCCTTTCTGTCATAGATTCTCCTCTCCGGACAGCCTCATTGAGCTGTCCCTCATAGCCAGAAGCTTTTCCGCTATCCGGCTGTCTGTGATTAAGCAATGAATCAATTTTCCCCTCAAGGCTGCCAGAATAGCATGGGTTTTGTCCAGGCCCCCGGCTGCCGCAATGATGTGAGGCACCATTTTCAGATCCTCAAAGGAAATGCCGATGATCTTGTCGTTGATGGGATCGGCCAGCTTGTTTCCGTCCTGGTCCAGAAAGTAGCCGCAGAGGTAGCCCACGGCACCCTTTCGCATCAGCTCCTGCTTTTTCCGATCTGTCAGGTAGCCTGCCCAGGTGCTTTTGGGATGCTCCAGGGATACGTCCGCAATTCCGGTCAGGACATAGTCTACACTTCGTATTTTGTCCATGGTTTTCCGGATGATGGGCTCTTTTAATAGCTCCTTTCTCACAATGTCGCTGTTGATGTACATGGGGGCGTAAAGTCTGACGGCGGTTCCCTGGAAGGACTGGGCCATCCGCTCGGTGAGGGTGGTCACGTCAATATCCAAGTGATAGTCGTCCATGGAATTTCCCATAAGCTGCAATACCTGGATTTTTCTGGGGGAGGAGGGCTTGAGCTGGCGTACCGTCTGATACATGGTTCTTCCCCAGGCAATGCCCACGCAGTCCCCGTCCTTCAGGGTCTCGTCCAGATAGCTGGCGGTCATTTCCCCGATACGCTTGATGGAAATATCCGTGTTCTGATTGTCATACAGGTCCGTGACCACCAACGCCTCCTTAAGCCCAAAGCGACGCTTCAGCTCTGTTTCCAGCTTGATGGAACGCTTTAAGGGATAATTGATTTGAAATTCTACAATGTGCTCCTCCCGCGCCAAGCGAAGGGCGCGGGATACCTTGGCTTTGGAAAAAAAGAGGATATTGGCAATGTCCAACTGTGACATTCCTTCTACATAATACATTCTTGCCACCTCTGCAATCACTGCAAGCTCTTCTTCGTCCAACTGCCTCATAATGTATACTCCAATCTTTCTTGATTCTGGTTTCCTAGTATCTTTGTAGCTCTATTTACTGCTTTTTAGACAATGCCGCTTTCCTTCAGCTTTGTCTCCAGCTCTTTTTTGTTCATGAGATTCTTAAGGCCGACTACAATGGTGCCTTCCTTTACCTTTAGGTGGTCCACAAAGTTCTCTCCCACTACGATCAGGTCGTAATCATGGGCTGTGGACTTGGCCTCATCTATGCTGGTGTGGTGTACGGTGTGCTCCACACCCAGATTCTTTAAAACTGTTGAGCAGTTCTTCTTTAATAACTGTGAGCTTCCCATTCCGCATCCGCATGCAACTAATACTTTTAACATGTTCTTTCTCCTTTTGTATTTTATTATTTTTTTAATCCTCCATACCGAGGGTGAAGTAATCCTTTTTGTTTCTACGATACTGCAGCTGTGGGATGATGAGCATTCCGACGATGCACAGCACTGCGCCCGGTACGGTGAGATACTTGATCATGGCTCCCATGGCCGGCCACAGGGTTGCCCAGTCCAGATTGCCCACATAGCCGCCGAAGGGTCCCATCTGGAACATCATGATTGCCACGGCGCTTCCCAGGACCTGTATCAGTCCTGATCCGAGACAGCATACCAGCAGCGCCTTGAAGCCGCCCTTCATATTGGCGTAGAGGCCGATGGTGGCATTATCATAGAACAGGGGCACAAAGCCCGGAATGATCATCAGCGGGGACTTGAATACCAACAGGCCCACAATGGCAATCAACTGACCCAGGGCACCGAAGAGGAAGCCGAAGGTTACCGCATTGGGGTCTCCGAAGGAGTAGGTTGCCGCGCAGTCCACAGCCGGAAGGGAGCCCTTTAAGATGGAGCCGGAGATTCCCTCGAAGGATTCCACCATTTCTCCAACGAACATGCGGATACCGGTCTTCAATACCACCAGGGATACGGCAAAGGAGGTACATCTCTGGAAAATGTACACCGGGAAGGCAAGGCTTCCAAAGTTGCCTGCGTCTACCTCACGCATCAGCTCCGGCCCCAGAATCACCATAATAATTCCGAAGAACAGAAGCATGATCAGAGTGGTGGATACCACATAATCGTCCAGAACCTTCAGGGCTCCCCCAAGCTTAATCTCCTTTTCTTCCTTCTTCTCTTTTCCTTTAAAGAGGCTGCCAAAGCGGTAGGCGAACCACACGCCCAGCATCTGCTGATGTCCGATGGCAAATCCGGAGCCTTCCGTCAGCTCCTGGGTAGCCTCTACGGTGAGATTGGAAAATACGGACCAGTAGGTGCCGCACAGCAGGCCAATCAGCACGATTCCGCCCATGTTCCGAAGCTCCGGAATCAGCAGGAAAATAATCCAGGTTGCAACGGTGGACTGCTTTACCATAATGTGGCCAGTGGTAAAGAGGGTCCGAACCTTGGTATATTTCCGGAAAAATACCAGTACAATGTTCCAGATAAAGGCAATCAAAAGTGTGATCATGGCAAAGGAGGTGGTAACTCCGATGCTCTCCAAGGCACTGTTGGCTGCCGTCAGTCCGAAGTTTGGGTCAATGACAACGGCTTCCACGGACCACTTCTGCTGGATGCCCTTCAAAAGCGGATCCACTGTATTTTTCAGTGAGGAGGCACCTAGCTGCAAAATCTGGTATCCAACCACAGCCTTGATAAATCCGGCTGCAACCTCGTACCATTTTCTTTTTAACAGGATATATCCTATGACAACGATCAGGCCGATAAAAATCGCTGGTTGTGACAGGATATTGTTGAACATTACGTTCCAAATGCTTGTGATAATATTCATTTCTTCCCTACTTTCTTTTGTACAAAGCTCTCGGAAGCGTTTCGGGTCCGGGTTCGTCATGTCAGCTATAGCTTTGAGAGTGCTTTTGTAAAATCCCTTTTTTGTTCAGTATTTCTTAGTTTCTATTTTTCTCCCGCGGGTTAAATTCATCATAAGATACAAGCGAAACTTCGTCAATGATTCCGGATTTTTTTGAAATTAATTTCACATTTCAACTTCTGTCTTGTGCAACTCGATTCAGACGTAAAAAAGAGAGCTTCATTTTTGTGTGGATTGCACAAAAATGAAGCTCTCTGGAATTGATTCGGATTTCACGAGACCTCTGTCTGGTCTCCGCCCCAAGCCTTTTTAAGCCTTCTGGCCGCTTCTACCAGCTTTTCCTCGGAAAGCGTGGCATAGCCGAGAATGACCGTGGCCCTCTGCCCTTTCTTCCCTTCCTGCGTACCTCCAATCTCATATTCTGACAGGGGATAGACCTTCACGCCCTGGAGCTTGGCCCTCTCGATCCCCTCTCTCTCTGTCATGCCGTTCGTAAACTCCACCAATAAATGAACACCTGCATGCTCGCCGGTTACGCGGCAGATATCAGACATGGCTTTCAGCTCTCCTAGGAGCAGATCGTGCTTTCTTCCGTAGATTCCCCGCATCCGGTTCAGATGCCGCTCGAAATGGCCTTCCTTCAGGAATTGGTTCAGGGTCATCTGGTCGATCCGAGATACGGTGGAGGAAAACTGGAGAAAGTTTTTTTCACAGCTTTGCAACAATTTCTCCGGGAGCACCAGGTAGCTGATTCGGATGGCCGGTGCTATGGACTTGGAAAAGGTTCCCAGATAAATCACCTTATCACTCTGATCCGTTCCCATAAGGGCCGGAATGGGCTTTCCTTTGTAACGAAATTCGCTGTCGTAGTCGTCCTCAATGATAAAACGGTCCTCTTTCTTGGATGCCCAGGAAAGCAACTCTAAGCGGCGTTTAATGGGCATGACGATTCCCAAGGGGTACTGATGGGAAGGCATGACATAGGCGATGTCTGCCTTTGTTTTTTGAAGCTGAGAGACTTGCATGCCCAAGGCATCCATAGGAACGGTGCACAAAGGAAATCCCAACTGATGAAAGATTTTGTAGGCGTGCTTGTAGGTGGGGGTTTCCATGGCTATCTGGCGACCGGTTCCCAGGATTGCGGATAAGAGGAGGAGGAGGTAGTCATTTCCTGCTCCTATGATTACCTGCTCGGGACGGCAGTTTACACCTCGGGCCTGATGGAGATAGCTGGTGATTGTGGTCCGAAGCTCCCACTCGCCCCTTGGATCTCCCAGTTGAAAGAGCTCCTTGTTGTCGTCAAGGAGAATGCTTCGGGTAATTTTGCGCCAGGTTCCGTAGGGGAAGCTGTCCAGGTCAATGCCGTTTGGGGTAAAGTCGTAGTCGCAGGATGCCTTTTCTTTTTGACGTTCCGGAGCTTTTATGGTTGCCTCTCTTTGGAAATGGTAGAGCTCCTCCATCTGGCAGGCGTAATAGCCCTTGCAGGGGATGGATTCTAAGTAACCCTCGGATAAAAGCTGCTCATAGGCCAAGTCTACGGTGCTGCGGCTTACCTCTAAGTATGCGGAAAGGGCCCGACTGGAGGGCAGCTTTTCCCTGGCCTTGATACGGCCTGTCTGGATGTCCTGTTTGATGTAGGTGTAGATTTGCTCATAGAGCGGGGTTTTGCTTTTGGGGTCTAAGCTGATGGTTAGTTCTTGCATGTGGGTTTACTCTTGGTTTGGAAATGTTTTTATGGAGTTTGAAGCTTATAAAAAGTGGCTGTCTTTTTTCAACAGCCACTTGATTTTGTTCTCTTACATTTATGCCTTTGGCAATTTAAAAGAACTCTTTAATGACACAATCCGGTTAAAAACCAGCTTTTCCTCTGTGGTGTCCCTGGCGTCCACGCAGAAGAAGCCGTTGCGTACAAACTGGTAGCTGTCGTAGGGCTTGGCTCCCTCAAAGGCGGGCTCTAGGTATGCCTGCTCTACGATAGTCAGGGAGTTTGGATTTAAGTTGAGGCTTCCATCCTCATTGTACACGCCCTTTTCCTCATCTATGATGTTCTCGTACAAACGGACCTCTGCGGTCATGGCGTAAGGAGCCGGTACCCAGTGGATGGTTCCCTTTACCTTCCGTCCTGTGAAGCCGCTTCCAGCCTTGGTCTCCTGGTCGTAGGTACAGTGCACCTCGGTGATGCGGCCGCTTTCGTCCTTTACGAAGCTTTCGCATTTTACAAAGTAAGCATGCATCAGGCGCACCTCATTGCCTGGGAAAAGACGGAAATACTTCTTCAGGGGCTCCTCCATAAAATCCTCACGCTCAATGTACAGCTCCCGGCAGAAGGGTATCTTCCGGCTTCCAAGGTCCTCATTTTCCAGGTTATTGGCAGCGTCCAGATATTCCACCTGGCCCTCCGGATAGTTATCAATGACTAGCTTGATGGGATCGAGAACTGCCATCAGCCTGGGCTTTTTCAACTTCAGATCTTCACGGATGCAGTATTCCAGCATAGCGTAGTCCACGGAGGACTGGCTCTTGGAAATGCCGCAGAGATCTACAAACATACGAATAGATTCCGGGGTAAAGCCACGTCTGCGCAGGGCTGCGATAGACACCAGGCGGGGATCATCCCAGCCGTCCACAATGCCCTCCTCCACCAGCTTTTTGATGTAGCGCTTTCCGGTTACCACGTTGGTGAGGTAGAGCTTGGCAAACTCAATCTGGCGTGGGGGAACGGGATATTCCAGTTCTTTTACGACCCAATCGTATAAGGGACGGTGATCCTCAAATTCCAGGGTACAGATGGAATGGGTGATGCCCTCGATAGCGTCCTCTATGGGATGGGCAAAGTCGTACATGGGGTAGATGCACCACTTATCTCCCGTATTGTGATGGGAAATGTGGGCTACCCGGTAGATAACAGGGTCCCGCATGTTCATATTGGGGGATGCCATGTCAATCTTGGCCCTGAGAACCTTTTCGCCGTCAGCGTATTTTCCGGCACGCATGGCTTCAAAGAGCTCCAGGTTTTCCTCTACGCTTCGGTTGCGGTAGGGGCTTTCCTTGCCGGGCTCGGTGAGGGTGCCCCGGTAGGAGCGGATCTCTTCTGCCGTGAGATCACAGACAAAGGCTTTTCCCTTTTTGATGAGCTTTACAGCGGCCTCGTACATGGCTTCAAAGTAGTCGGAGGCAAAGAAGAGGCGGTCCTCCCAGTCGGCTCCCAGCCACTCTATGTCGGCTTTGATGGATTCCACGAATTCTACCTTTTCCTTGGTGGGGTTGGTGTCATCAAAGCGCATGTTGAATTTGCCGTTGTATTTCTGGGCAAGGCCGTAGTTTAAGAGAATGGACTTGGCATGTCCGATGTGGAGATAGCCGTTGGGCTCCGGCGGGAACCGGGTGTGTACGGTGTCGTATACGCCCTCAGCTAAGTCCTTGTCAATCATCTGCTCTATAAAATTTTTGCTGATTACTTCATTTTCCATAACGCCCTCCTGGTGTGCCATTGCTTTCTTTATCACTATGTTTGCAATTGCATTGATTTTGACTGTGAAAATCATACCACAAATGGGTGGGAGTGGCAATAGGGGATTACACTCTCACCTTGACGCCTTTTGTATCCCGGCTGCCCGGCTTTAGTTTGTTTAAGGTAAGCTGCTTTTCCTTGTAGGTGATGGTCTGCTCGGTGCCTGTCTGGTACAGGTAGGCGGCCTCCAGGCGGTCGCCTGCGCCCAGGCGCATGCCACGGACGCCGATAGCCCCTTTCTTTTTCTCCGGGACCTCGGAAATGGGGAAACGCAGGAAATACCCCTCCTGGCTGTGGAGCACAAGCTGCTCGGAGCCCTCCACGGGCTCTGCCAGGAGAACCCTGTCCTCCTCCCCCAGCTTTGTGGCGGCTACGGTGCGCTTGCTGGTTTCAAATTCGCTGCCGTCTACGATTTTCAGCATACTGTCTCTGGTGGCAAAGATGAGCTTTCTCTCTTTGAGGGCTTCCATGCTGCCGATTCCTACAAGCTGCTCCTCGGTGCTGTTGTAATTGCTGAAGTTGTCAATAGGTACGCCCTTGTCCCGGAAGCGACCAAAGGGCAGGTCCAGGACCTTGATGGTGTGCATACGGCCGGTGTCGGTAAATACGCAGATGCGGCCGGTGTTGATGCAGGGGAATACGTATTTGTTTTCGCTGTCTGCCGCTTCCTTATTCCGCTCGTAGGTGGGCATGTCAATGGTTTTGGCATAGCCGAAGCGGTCCATCAGGAACATGACGGGCATTTCTTCGATCTTCTTTTCCTCGAAAATGATCTCCTCTGCATTTTCTACGGTGGTCCGCCTGGGTCTCGCATAAGCTTTCTTGATGGCATCCATGTCCTTTAGGATAACCCTTGTCATACTGGAGTGATTTTCCAGAATGTCCTCGTAGGCGGCAATATTTTTTAAGGTCTGGGCGTTTTCTGCCAGCAACGCCTCAATCTCCAGACCGATAAGGCGGTACAGGCGCATTTCCAGAATGGCTGTTGCCTGGCGTTCGGTGAAACGAAGCTTACTTGCCCGCTTTCTGGAGGCTTCGGATTTGAAACGGATGTTTTCGGTTTTTCCCTCTATGAGACAGGCTTTTGCATCCTTGACGTTTTTACTGCCCCGGAGGATTTCGATAATCAGATCTATAACATCGCAGGCTCTTATAAGTCCCTCCTGGATTTCCCGCTTTTCCTGCTCCTTTTCCAGGAGGGTCTGGTATTTTCTGGTGGCCAGCTCGTACTGGAATTCAATGTAGTACTCCAGGATCTGCTTTAGGCTCAGGGTCTCCGGGCGGCCGTCTGCTACGGCAAGCATGTTGACACCGAAGGTGTCCTCTAGGCGTGTCTTTTTGTAGAGCATGTTTTTCAGGTTCTCGGTGTCGGCTCCCTTTCGAAGCTCCAGGACAATGCGGATGCCCTCCTTGGAGGACTGATTGGAGATATCGGTGATCTCCGGGGCTTTTTTGGATTCTACCAGGGCCGCAATGTCGTTGAGAAACTTTCCGATGTTAGCGCCTATCATGGGATAGGGGATCTCGGTGATGACAAGCTGTTCCTTTCCACCCTTGAGCTTTTCTACCTGGATGCGGCCACGAACCTTGATTTTACCCATTCCCGTCTCGTAGATGGAGGGAAGCTCGTCCTTGTTTACTACGATTCCCCCTGTAGGGAAGTCGGGGCCCGGCATGAGCTTTAAGAGGCTTTCGGTAGAAATGTCGGGATTTTTCAGGTAGGCTTTTGCGGCGTCTATAACTTCTCCCAGGTTGTGGGGGGGAATGCTGGTTGCCATTCCTACAGCGATTCCATCGGAGCCGTTCACCAGCAGGTTGGGAAGCTTGGCTGGCAGTACGGAGGGCTCCTTTTCCGTCTCGTCAAAGTTGGGAACAAAGTCTACTACGTTTTTATCCAGATCGGACAGGAATGCCTCCTGGGTGACCTTTTGAAGACGGGCCTCAGTGTAACGCATGGCGGCGGCGCCGTCTCCCTCAATGGAGCCGAAGTTGCCGTGGCCGTCTACTAAGGGCAGCTCCTTTTTGAAATCCTGGGACATGACGACCAGAGCCTCGTAGATGGAGCTGTCGCCGTGGGGGTGGTATTTACCCATGGTGTCGCCTACGATACGGGCGCATTTCCGGTAGGGGCGGTCGAAGCGGATGCCAAGCTCGTACATGTCGTAGAGGGTTCTGCGCTGTACGGGCTTTAAGCCGTCACGGACGTCCGGGAGGGCCCTTGCTATGATGACGCTCATGGCATAATCGATGTAGGATTTCTGCATCAGGTCTGAGTATTCGGTGCGGATGATTTGTTCTTCTATCTGCTTTTCCATGGTTTTCTCCTAGCTTCTTCTGGAAAATATTTTCTTATATAAATCAATTGCTTTTATTGATGAACGGACGCCGCCAGGAAACAGAAGCTGTCTTCTTTCCCTGCTCCGCCCAGAGGGCTAACACGCCTGGAAAGAAGACAGCTTCTGTTTCCTGGCGGCTGGTTTTAGCTTTGGGACTATGTTTTGGGGGTACTTTCTGGTTTCCTGTAAAGTTTGTCTATGTGCTTTTTGAGGGATATGCTTTTAATGGGTTTGCTCTATACGTCCAGCTCGGCGTCGCAGGCGTGCTCGTAGATGAAGGCACGTCTGGGGGGGACCTCGGTTCCCATAAGCATTTCTGTTACGTTGGAGGCCATGCGGGCGTCCTCGATCTCCACACGCTTCAGGATTCGGGTTGCCGGGTTTAAGGTTGTCTCCCAGAGCTGGTCGGCATCCATCTCTCCCAATCCCTTGTAGCGCTGGAGGGTGAAGCTTCCCTTATGGCGCCTCCGGTAGCGCTCCAAAGCCTTGTCGTCATAGAGGTATTCCTCCTCGCCTCTTTGGGGCATGGCTTTATAGAGGGGCGGCATGGCAATGTACACGTGTCCCTCGTAGATGAGATCTGGCATAAAGCGGTAAAACAGGGTCAGAAGCAGGGTGGAAATGTGTGCGCCGTCCACGTCCGCATCTGCCATGATGATGATTTTGTCATAGCGGAGCTTGGTAATGTCAAAGTCGTTGCCATAACCCTCGGAGAAGCCGCAGCCAAAGGCGTTGATCATGGTTTTGATCTCCGCATTGGCCAGTACCTTGTCAATGCTGGCCTTTTCTACGTTCAGAATCTTTCCCCGGATGGGCAGGATGGCCTGGTAGTTCCGGTCTCTGGCTGTCTTGGCAGAGCCACCGGCGGAATCTCCCTCTACAATGAAAATCTCGCATTTGGAGGCGTCACGGCTCTCACAGTTGGCAAGCTTTCCATTGGAATCAAAGGAATATTTCTGCTTGGTTAAGAGGTTGGTTTTTGCCCGCTCCTCTGTCTTTCGTATTTTAGCGGCTTTTTCTGCACAGCCGATGACCCCCCTTAGGGTCTCCAGGTTCCGGTCAAAGTAGCGGACAATCTCATCTCCTGCCACCTTGGCTGTTGCCTTGGAGGCATCCTGATTGTCCAGCTTGGTCTTGGTCTGACCCTCAAAGCGGGGAGATGGATGCTTGATGGAGATGACGGCGGTCATACCATTACGCACATCGGCTCCGGTAAAGTTAGCGTCCTTTTCCTTCAGGATGCCGAGCTCTCTGGCGTAATTGTTGATTACGGTGGTAAATACGGTCTTAAATCCCGTCAGGTGCGTGCCGCCCTCCGCGTTGTAAATGTTGTTGCAGAAGCCTAAGACATTTTCATGGAACTCGTTTACATACTGGAAGGCGCCCTCTACCACGATGCCCTCTGCCTCTCCTTTGAAGTAAATGACGTCGTGAATCTGCTCTTTTTTCTTATTTAGATCCTCCACAAAGCCGATGATTCCATTTTCCTCATGAAAGGTGACCTGCTCGGCAGGCTCTACCCGGCGATCCTCAAAATAAATGGTGAGCTCCGGATTCAAATAGGCTGTCTCATGAAGACGGCTTTTGACCTCCTCTGCCTGGAATCTTGTTTTCTCAAAGATCTCCGGGTCGGGAAGAAAATTGATCCGGGTTCCCGTTTCCTTGGTTTTCCGCAAAATGGGGAGCAGGCCGTCCCTTAACTCAATGGTGGGGATGCCTCGCTCATAGTGATCGTGGTGAACGGCTCCGTCACGGCTCACCTCAATGTCCAGGTAGGTGGACAGAGCATTCACTACGGAGGAGCCTACTCCGTGGAGGCCGCCGCTTGTCTTGTAGACGGAATCGTCAAACTTGCCTCCGGCGTGGAGGGTGGTGAATACGAGACGCTCCGCGGAAATGCCCTTGGCGTGGAGATCCACGGGGATGCCCCGTCCGTCATCGCTGACGGTGCAGGAGCCGTCACGCTCCAGTACCACCCAGATCTGAGAGCAGAAGCCTGCCAGATGCTCGTCCACGGAATTGTCTACGATCTCATATATCAAATGGTTTAATCCCTTGCGGGATACGCTGCCAATGTACATGCCCGGACGCTTGCGGACTGCCTCCAAGCCCTCCAGGACGGCTATGCTGTCTGCGTCGTAGGTTGTTTTTTTTGCCATTTTTACCTTCCTCACTTACTGTAAGATACTCAAAAGTTCTTCTGCCTTCTCATATTGATAAATATAATATTGGCCATCATAAAAAGCCTGTTCCCCATTGGAAATCAGCGCCTCGTATCGGCGGAGCTCATTTTCATGGAGTAAAAGGAAAACCGGTCCCTCCTCCTTGTCAGGAAAGAGATTATTCAGCTTGGTAAGCCACGGATACAAATGGGGCTCCTCCCCTTCCTCACAGGCAATACTTACTATTTCAACCTTGCCGCCGGTAAGCTCCGTAATGAGATTGGCATTCCAGAAGCTTGCATATCCCAGGGAATAATTTTCCTCTTTTAAATAGGAAACGCACTCCATTTGTCCTTTATTTTTTTGACTGTTTAAGCAGTTGGCATATTCCTTTCCTCCCAGCATACAGACACAAGCCACTACCAGCACAAAAAACGTCTGTCTGACCCACAAAGGAAATTCTGCCTCCTGATAAAAAATAATCAGGAGTGGAACAAACATAATCACATTTAAAATGTAATATCTGGGTGCAAAGGGCGCATCTGTAAATAAAAAGAGGAAGAGCTGTATCAACAGTCCGAGAAGGCTGAACCATAAAAGTGCCTGAGACATGAGCTTTAGCTTACGGCGCTGCTTCCATAAAGTAATGGTCATAAACAGGACTAAAAAAAGGAATCCTAGGGATAGCAGATAGAAAATACCATTCACACTAAAGAGCTCCGTATCCGGAACCCCCTCCTCCGTATAACCAAAGGCATTTAAGATTCCTCTCAGTACAACCTGCAGGCGGTCAAAATGAGGCTGACACAGGTGAATTCCACCATAGCTATCAAACAGATACCAACGGGAAAGCACTTTAAGATTTACAAAATAGCCTAAAAAGCCGCTCAGAGCGCTTGTCCATATAAAATCATATTTTACGATCAGCTCTTTTAGACCCTTTATTCTGTGGGCATGCTCCAGAAAAAGCACACACATAGTCATCAGCATTGGCAAAATAGTCATTGCAAGCTGCCGGATTCCTCCAAGACAGGACAAAAAAGCACAAGCTATCACAAAAATGCGCATTCCTCTTTGATACTTTCCTCTTTGATACAGATACATCCATCCTCCGCACAAAAGTAACGAAAAAGCAATATGAGGAATATAGTATGCCATTAAGCCAATTACATAAAAGGCTTCATGGCTAAATGGAATTAACAAAAGAGGAGCCGTATACCAAAACCAGTTCTTCCCCACCTTCCATTGCCATATAAAAAATCCATAGGCGGCCAACAGCCAGAGATACAGCAGGAAATTCCCCACTACCCGAACAGCCACCCAATTATCCGTAAATTTAAAAATCAGCTCCCGAACAATCTGTGTATTGATCACCCGCAATTCACTGGAATAAATCCAGCCCCGGCTTATGAAACGATTTTCCTCTGAAAGCAGCTTTGCAAGAATCATCTCGGCTGCATCATCCGAATTGACCAAATGAAAACTGTTTTTACCTATTACATACATTCCTGCCAGCATTGCAAAGACAAGCAAAAATATAAAAATCGCCTGCTTTCCTATGCGTCTGTCCTTTAACCTGTGGTTCATCCTTCTCTCCCGCGCCTCATTCGTACAGATGTTCTGTTTTTTTAACCTTAGTTAGTATAGCACAAGACCTTGTAGTTTGTAAACTATTTAACAACTATTTAGAAGTCTTAATTTTTCTAATTTTTGATGCAAAAGCCAAAGATAGAGGCAGATTCCCAGAATCAGAAGGATTTCCAAAAGGCTGGAGATAATACCTATGATAAAATACAAAATGGCGGCTTCCACTCCCAAAACACACAAAATCATCCACTGAGCCCAAAAGAAACAAGCGCTTTTTTTCTGAAGCACATACAAAAAACGGGCCTGCGCCACTCCCAAAAGCACAGGAGACAAAAAGGAAATATTAACGTGAAGGCGGGCAAGCCCTGGAAACCGCTCCGGTAAATATGGAATCCCCACTGCCGTCACGAAAAAAAGCAGGGAGCTAAAAAGAAGGCCCCTGGCCAGCCTATCCTCACAGCCTACAAGCTCTATCAGATTCTCCGTATAAAGATAAAAGAAATTCCCAGTGAGTGCTCCCCATAGGAGAAATACCAATCGTCGGCCGCCGTGATTTCCAATAACGGAGAAATTGGTATCTGTCCATGAGAATCCAAAGGCCATCAGAAGTGTCAGAAATGGAATCAGAAACAGAGAACAAAAATCATAGAGACATAAGCGAGGCTTCTCTCTTTCAGAAGCTTGTAAATGATCCATGAAAAACTCCTTTCTACCTTATTCTTCATAATTAGTATACGAAGCATCTCCATTTCCACACGGCACAAGTTTTGGAAGCCAGTAGATAGGGATAGCAAAATGTAAAAATATGGATGAAAATGAGTTTTTTGAAAAAAATTAGATTTTTTGAAAAAAATGCTTGCAAAATAAATCAATCTATTATATACTAAGCAAGTCGGCAGGAAAAGCCAACATGGTTCCTTGGTCAAGCGGTTAAGACGCCGCCCTCTCACGGCGGAAACAGGGGTTCGATTCCCCTAGGGACTGTTTTTTATATTCCTGGAAACCTTGAAATGAAAGGGTTTTCGGGATTTTTTTTTTCTCCGTTATTAACACATTTACAATATGGGAAAATCAGCTTTGAAAGGAGAATTCCTATGGCACAGGCGATTGCTGAAACAGTCTTTGATATTTTATATCTCTGCTTTGCTATTTTCACAGGGCTTATCATGCTGCTCAAAGGGAAAACGCCTCTGGTAAAAAAGGCGGGATGGATGGCATTTCTGTTGGGAACAGGGGATTCTTTCCACCTGGTTCCCAGAGCTTATGCGCTCTGGACCACTGGCCTTGAGGCCCAGGCGGCAGCCCTTGGCATCGGAAAATTTATTACCTCCATTACCATGACCGTTTTTTATGTGCTTCTGTATTACATTTGGCGTGAGCACTACAAAATCCAGGATCGGAAAGCACTCACCGGAACCATATGGGCGCTTGCCATCTTGCGGATTGGCTTCTGCCTGCTGCCGCAAAATGAATGGCTCGTTTACCGGCAGCCTCTTAACTTCGGCATTCTACGCAATGTACCCTTTGCATTGATGGGAATTCTGATCATTTTGATTTTTGCACAGGAGATAAGGAAAACCGGGGATACCATATTTCGGTTTATGCCTTTGGCTGTTGCCCTGTCTTTTGGATTTTATCTGCCTGTAGTTTTATTAAGCGGTACTCTGCCTGTCATTGGAATGTTAATGATTCCGAAGACTTTGGCCTATGTGTGGATTGTGCTGATGTGCCGAAAGCTTTACAAAAATTCCTGCACTTATTAACCAAATAGATGCTTCACATGGGCTTGACTCATTATTCGTTTTCATATTTATATACGATCTCTCCGTCAATAATCGTGTAAAGGGTCTTCGTAAACACCTCCATAGGATTCCCGGAAAATATGGCGATATCCGCATCTTTTCCCGGCTTCAGGCTCCCTACCCGTTCCTCAACCCGGCAGATTCGGGCTGGATTGATCGTCAACGCCTTAAGCCCCTCTTCCATAGGCAAACCATATTTCACGGCAAGCCCGGCACACAGGGGAAGATATTGGATCAGCGCCACCGGGTGATCCGTGGTTACGGCAATGGTCACGCCCGCCTCATAGAGAACCCGGTTGGTCTTAAAATCAAGATTTTGTATCTCCAGCTTGGAGCGGGAGGTGAGGTCCGTTCCCACAATCACGGGAAATCCGGAGGCTGCAATCTCATCTGCAATCAGATGTGCCTCCGTGCCGTGATCAATGGTGATATCTATGTCAAACTCCTTTGCAATCCGAATCGCTGTGAGTATGTCATCTGCCCGGTGGGCATGAGTCTTTACAGGAATCTCCCGGCGCAGTACTGGAAGCCAGGGCTCCAGCCGGAAATCTTCTTCTTTCAGCTTTCCGCTCTCCTTCTGCTTCCGATATTGTCTGGCTCGAAATAGTTCTTCTCGTAAAAGAGCCGCAGTTCCCATCCGTGTAAGGGGACATTTTCCAGAATCAGCATAGCTAGACTTAGGATTCTCCCCAAAAGCTACCTTCATGGCCGCAGGCTCCAACACAATCATTCGATCCATACAACGCCCCTGCGTTTTCATAAACACAAACTGCCCACCCACCACATTAGCGCTGCCGGGTCCCGTCATTACTGAGGTGATTCCTGCCATGATTGCGTCATGAAATGCCGGATCCATGGGATTTACAGCATCAATCGCCCTCAGATAGGGCTGTACCGGATTGCTCGTCTCATTGCAGTCATCCGCAATGGCTCCTCTGGTCTCCTCCGTAATGCCGATATGCCCGTGGGCTTCGATCAGTCCCGGGAGCACCCAGGAGCCCTTTACCTCCAGAACCTGCTCTCCCTCCTCCGGCTGCGGAGCTTTGCCTTCCGGTCCTACATTCTGTATTTTCCCGTTTTTAATCTTAATATAGCCAGGATCATACACCGCATCTTCCATGGTATATACCCTGCCGCCGAGAATCAGCATAAAAAAACCTCCTATTCCAGTTCCGTAACCTCTTAGCCAGTACCCAAAAGGAGATGAATTTACGGCCGCAAAAAGCACGTCCATAAATCCATCTGGCACTAACTAAGAGGTTACTGTTTCCAGTTCCGTAACCTCTTAGCCAGCACCCACAAAAGGAGATGAATTTACGGCCGCAAAAAAGCGTCCATAAATTCATCCGATACTGTCTAAGATATTACTGTTTCCAGTCAAGAGGTTTTTTATAAGCTTTGAAAATATTCTTTTATTTCATCTCATCAGTCAAGTCCGAATTATATAAATATCCGGAAATGTAATCCCGCACCTTGTGATATACCTTATCCTGTGCATAGGCAATGTCTCCGTCCTTTTCCAGCAGGGCAAACTCATAGGCCTGACGCATCTCTGTTCCCACATTAATCTTGGCAATTCCCGCCTTCACAGCCTCCAATAGACATTCATGTTGAACTCCGCTTCCGCCATGAAGCACCAGAGGAATCCCGGCCATTTGATAAAGAGCTCCAATGTGCTCCACATCCAGCCGGGCCGCAGGCTTTTTCTGATTGCGTACCGCCTCCGCTATCTGTCCGTGAATATTTCCAACTGCTACGGAAAGCCAGTCACAACCGCTTTCAAGGGCAAATCGTTTTGCCTCCTCCAACTTAGTAAAGCCCATTTTTTTTGCAAAGATCTCCTCATAGGGCGGTATCTCACCGCTTTCATGTCCCATAACCGCACCGAGCTCCCCCTCACAGGGAACCCCTGCCTCATGTGCCATAGCTGAAATCTCTGCCGTTACCTTTATATTCTCTGCCAGGGGCAGGCGGGAGCCGTCTATCATCACGGACTGATAGCCTGCCTTCAGTGCACGTGATACCAGCTCCTCATAAGCTACTCTCTTATAATCCTCATCAATGACCGGAATGTGATCCAGATGAAGCAGCGTATGACCTGGCACCTGATATTTCTCATATTCCTCCGCCACACGCTCCAGGCTTTGAGCACTCATTTTCTCCCACTCCACCCTTGCAATCTGAATCAAGGCTATACTATTTTCATCCGCAATGGCCTGAGCAATTGGCTTTACCATAGGAATATGGGGTACATTGAATGCGGGAATACATTTTCCGATACTCCTTGCCTTTCCCACTACTTCCTTTGTATTCATTTTTTCTCTCCTTTTCGGACACGTCAATCCTCATCTTTTAGGACCTCTCCTACGGCCCGGTACATCTTTTTGTACTTTTTATAATATCTCATATAGAGCTCATGCTTTTTGGGATCTGGGATATACTCCTTTTCCGGCTTTACAAAAATCTTAGCTGCCTGTGCAAGATCTTCATAGACTCCACATCCCACACCCGACATCATAATGCAGCCCAGGGTGCCGGACTGCGCATTTCCAAGGGTCACAATCCTCTTATTCAAAATGTCAGCCTTCATCTGCAACCATATGGGAGACTGGGCGCCTCCTCCGGTAGCATAAAGGGTATCTATCTGAATACCGGCCGTCTCCAGACACTCCATATTCAATCGCATTTCGTAGGTCACGCCCTCCATGAGGCCCTGATAAATGTCAATGGAGGTGGTGCTGTCCCGCAATCCCAGGATAGCTCCCCTTGCATCCGGATCCATATAGGGTGTGGCTGCTCCGGACAAATAGGGCAGCACCAGTAAGCCTGACGGAGTGTCGTATGAAACCTTAGCATTGAAGCCTTCATAGGCACTGATTCCCTGTTCCCTATAAAGCTTTGCTTCCATAGAGGCCAGGTTATCACGATACCATTTCAACAGAGATCCTCCATTAAAGGAAAAAGCATAGGTTACATAAGTGCCCGGCTTTATAAATGGAATCATGGCAAAGCAATGCCCAAGCATTGCATTTAAGTTCTCCGGCTCGTCAAATACAGGAGTGATACACTCTACCGTCCCGGTACCGTCTACTGCCATTCCCTTTTCCAGGCAGCCTGTTCCGATGGCAGATGCCATCTGATCCTGACAGCCGGTCACCACCATCGTAGATGTGGAAAGCCCCAGCTCCTTCGCAACCTCCGCTGTTACATAACCAAGCTTCCTTCCAATCGGCACCGGCTTTGACATCTTGGCCCTATTAAGGCCGGCAAATTCTAAGATATCATCCGCCCAATCCAGCTTCCGATAGTCAAAGGCCATGGTACGGCTGGCCAAAGAATAATCAATCTGAAAGACTCCTGTAAGCATATAGGTAATGTAATCTCCAAACATGCAGATATGCTTGGTCTTTTCCATAAGCTCCCTCTTATGCTCCGCAAGCCACATAAGCTTAGAAATACTGTACATGGGATGAGCCTTTAAGCCGGTAATCTGAAACAGATATTCCACCCCAAAGTGATCGACAATTCTCTGACATTCCTCTTCCCCTCTTGGGTCCAGATAGGTCAAGGAATTCATCAGCGGCTTGTAATCCTCCCCCAGTAAAATCGGAGTTTCTCCAAAGGAGGTGACGCCAATCGCCTGAATCGCCTCCTGTCCCAAGGCTGCCTCCCGAATCACCTTTTTTATATTCAGCCAAACCTCCCAGGCATTCAGCTCCCATCCGTTTTTTGTATTCTGAGTCTCATATTCCTGATAGCTCTGACTCAAAATCGTTCCATTCAAATCACAGACCGTACACTTACAGCCTGTAGTTCCCACATCTACCCCTGCAATTGCCAAAATCTCTTCTCCTTTCCCAAGCCTGCCACAGTTACACAACAAGCTCCATTCGTTTGATGATGTGATCCTGGTAGCACTCATCCAGCTCTACAAAATATCCGCTCCATCCCCATACACGCACAATCAAGTTTCTATGATTCTCAGGATGCTTTTTTGCGTCTATCATCTGTTCCCGATTCACCGCATTGATTTGCATTTGGTGGCCTCCCAGATCCACAAAGGTCTTTACAAACTGTGCCGTCTTCTCCAGGCTTTCCTCATTTCGGAACATGGTATCGGACAATTCAATGGTCAAAGGCCCGCCGTTGGATACACGGGTCAGATTCTGCTTGGTAAAGGATTTCACAATGGAAATGGGACCATCCAATCTGGTAAAAATACTGGGACTGTAATTAGCCGCAAACTGCTCTCCCTTATGTCTCCCGTCCGGTGTGGCCTGCTCATCCTTAGACTGCCAAATATAGTACATTGCGGAGCCCGTTCCGACACGGTAAATGCCGCCCCGCTCATTTTTGAAGCCCTCCATGGAATCCGCAAACCAATCCAAAAGAATGGTTGCAAGCTCATCCACCTCATCCTCATCATTCCCCATCTTGGGCCCTTCATAGCGCAGCATGTTTGCCAGCTCCTCGTACCCCTTAAAGTCCTTTTCCAAGGCATCCAGAAGGGTTTCCTTGGTAATACTCTTCTCCTCATAGACGTACTTACGTACACTGGCCAGAGAATCCACTGCGGTGGCTATGCCGGTACCATGAAATCCGAAATTATTATACTTATTGCCCCGGCTGATATCCGTTCCTCTCTCCACACAGCCATCCATCAGCATACTAAGCAGGGGAGCCGGCTCCAAATATACGGAAGCTACGCTATCCCTTAAGCGTTTTGCCTCAGCATAAATATTCTTCTTTACATCGGTCATGACCTCCTCAAAGGTGTCAAACTCCTGCAAACGATTTACGGAGGCAACCACACAGGCCGGAAATGACAGGCCGTTGATGTTGGGAATATCCATTCCGCAGCCGGGAATAATAAACTCCCAGCAGGCTGCCATGGCATAATTATAGGCATCCTTCTCCTCATAGCCCCAATCCAGCAGCGCCTTCACTACAATATCATCGTTGGAATACTGAGGAAATCCAAGCCCCTGCCTGGTCAGCTCCGTTCCCCTCACATACATGGAAAGGGGCGTATTCTTATTCACGCGTAAATTAATTTTCGGATCGATAAGCTTTAACTCCAGACTCGCCTGAAGACAAATATCTGACAGCTCGTTGTAGCTCTCCGTTCCGTCCGGCTTCAAGCCGCCTAACACCATGCTCTGTCCGTTATCTCCCTGCTGCATGCCTGTATACAGGTCGCTGTCCTTATTAAGACAAAGGAAAAACTCCTCCACCAGCTCCAGTGCGGATTCCTTTGTAAGCCGCCCCTCCCTCATATCCTTCTCATAGAAGGGATACATATACTGATCAAAACGCCCTAAGGTATTGTGATAATTAAAGCTGCACCACAGGCAGTAATGAACAATGCGCAAAAATTGCAGTGCCTCCAAGAAGGTTTCCGGCTTCTCCCGGGGAACCCTGCGAAGCAGCCTGGCCGCCTCCTGATTTCCTACCCGCTCCGCCTCCTGTGCATAGCGATCCGTAAAAGTCTCTATGGCCTCAAGAGTATCCAGAAGACTCCTCTCATATCTTACCCTTTCCCTCTCCCCATTCTTTTCAAACTCAGCAATTCGTTTCCGGATCTCCCTTTTCTTTCCGTCAAATCCACAGGAAAGCAGATGCATATAATCCGGAGAAATATTGCACACCTTCCCCTGCTCATGAATGTAATGCTTCCTGGAAAGCTCCTCAAATTCCGCTGCCGTATAAATCTCCGGCACAGTCACTACTGTCCGCAAAAAGGCGATGGATTCGCCAGGAAGTACAACAGGAGTCTCCTCCTCAAGCATATCCCTAAGCCTTCTCACGGTTCTCTCCAGATCGTCCAGCCCCTCCCTCTCATAATTTACCGCAAGGCGATAGGGGTCCTTTGGCGCTCTTCTAAATTTATGGTGCTCTCTGTTTTTTACATAGTATGTAAGCATTTGCTCTATCTTCTCTGTCATATTTCCCTCCTACAAAATCCTGACCGGTATTTCATAGCGCTCAAAAATCTCCACTGCCGCATTCACTTCCTGATTTTCGTCAAATCTGGGAGCATACTCCAGATTTACCATACTATATTTTGCTCCGGCCGTCTTATGATAGGGAAGCAGCTCCAGGCGCTCCAGATTGTCCGTATATTTTAGCAGCTCTGCTGTCATTCTCAGATTTTCCTTTGTATCATTCACTCCCGGTATCAAAGGAATTCGAGCTGTAAAAGGCTTTTTGGAGCACTTTAGCTGTTCCAGATTCGCAAGAATCCTCTCATTGCTTTTTCCAGTCCAATATTTATGCTTTTTGGGATCTGCCAGCTTGATATCCATAATGATGTAATCTAATCGATTTAATATTTCAGCAAAGATTTCCCAAGAACAATAACCGCAGGTTTCTATGGCCCGATGTATCCCCTCCAGCCGTTCCAAAAGCTCCAGCACAAACTCCCACTGAGCCGTAGGCTCTCCCCCTGATAAGGTCACTCCGCCTCCGTTCATCCGAAAGATTCGTTCATCTTTCCAAAGCTTTTTTGCCAGAGCCTCTGCCGTATACTCCGTCCCGCAAATTTTGCGCAGGTGCCGGGGGCAGGCAACAACGCACCTTCCGCAGGCCGTACAGTGCTCCGGGCTGGGGCACACCTCCTTACAGCGCCCACAGCCGTCGCAGCCCTGAGTGCTCACCATCAGCTGCGGCAAAAAGGACAGGCCCTCCGGATTGTGACACCATTTACAGCGCAGAGGGCAGCCCTTCATAAACACCGTTGTCCGGATTCCAGGCCCGTCAAACACAGCCAGCTGCTTGATATCAAATATAATTCCTGTTTTGCTCATCGCCCTACAAATTTCTTTTTAAAGCATCTCGTCTATTTCATAGCCAAGATAGGTTGTAATGGCTTCCCGAAGCACATCCTCCACATCTGAGCGCACCATGCTCACATGATGGCGGTAGCCCTTTTTACAGATGTTAAGCAGAAGCCGCTGAAGACCCGGAATCCGGATCACGGCAGGACATCCAAAGAATTCCTTCTCCACCTCCGTATCTATGATCTCTCCCCTTCCCACATAGAAGGTAAGCCTTCCGTTCTCTGTCTTCGCACTCATATAGGTCATAGTCCCCGGCCTCACACGGACCTGCTTGCAGCCCCAGGCTACGCCGCCTAACTCCTCTTTCCCCTTATCCAGCATTTTATGGGAAATCACAGTTCCCTTTTCCATCAATTGACTCTCCGGAATGGAGCCACAGTGGAACAAAATACACTCATCCTCCTCTTCCGAATAATTGTTGTTCCAATCCATGCAGATAGGAGGCAGATCCGCAGCCGCATTCAGCATAGCCATGGCAAGAGCATTGCAGACATCCATCTCACAGGCTACCGGCATATGCTCCTCATGAAGCAGCCCCATCACCATGCAGGGTGTAATGCGGAATTCATCCTGAAGATCCGGCCAGCAGCGAATGGCTGCCGCTCCCAGATTAAATTCCCTGAAAAGTCTCTTCAAGGTAACATAAAGAGCCGCCTGAGCCTCTACGGTGCCATCCGGCATGTTACGGGTATCACATGCATGGATAACCTTCTCATAAGCTTCCTTAAATTCCTCAGAATTGTGATCCACCTCTTTCATGCGCCGGCAAATCTGGTACATATCGATGGTCTCACAGTTAATATCGTGGGCCTGAAGCGCAAGCTCGTCAAAGCGGACCGTCTTAAAGGCAGTCGTTCTGGCTCCAAAGGCTCCTACATTAAAATCTCTCATTCTCTTTACAACGGCACATACCTGAGCGAACTTCACAAGCTGCCGGCAAAACGTATCAGAGGAAGGCCTGCAGGTATGGGGTGGAAATACGGTAAATTTAATTCCTGCCTGCCGGAAGGTATCCGCAATGGAAATTTTTCCACAGAAGGCGTCTCGTCTGTGACTGAAATCCATCACTCCTATTTCATCCGGGTAGGCCTGCAAAAGGATAGGCACTTTGCAGTCATGCATGGCCTTCAAGGCTCCGTTCTCATCTCCAAAGTTGGGAAGGCACATAATCACTCCGTCATACTCACCCTCATGCTCCTTTAAAAATCTTGCGTATTGATACCCCTCCTCCTGGGTCTCCACTGCTCCGAATCTGGTAAGAGATGCTTCCATTTCTATATATCCAAAGCCCAGAGAGGAAACGGTCTTTTCCATCTCTGTCCTTGCCTCGCCAATAGCCTCCCCAGGGAAAAATCCTCTGTTTGCAAAATAAAGCGCAAATGTTATCTTGCCCATATATCCCTCCAAAATAATTGTTTTAGTTAATATAGTTTCTGAAATTATCCGTACTTAGACACAGCTGTGTTTCGATAATTTTATGTATAGCTTTCTCTCCCACAGCTCTTCTCTTATTCTTCATTCGCTCAACCAAAATTCCACAGGTCTCTATCACCATGCTCAGCTTCGGCGTATGGACCGATACCATGGGAAACGGCATAATAAAACGGGACTGAATATTGTCAAATCCCACTACCTCCACATCCCCCGGTACCTGATAACCCATGGTTCTTAAAACTACAACTGCCGTCCAGGCCATCATATCATTAAAGGTAAATACCGCATCGAACTCCGGTGCCTCCTTAATCGCCTTCTCCAAGGCCTCATAGGAGCTGAAATCCCTAAGCTCCACCACATAATCGGGATCAAAGGGAATCCTGCTTTCCTCAAATGCCTGCCGGTAACCCTGCAGACGATCCCTGGCAGATGAAATATAAAGAGGCGCATGGAGAAACAGAATCTTCCGGTAGCCCTTATCAAGCATATAATTTGTCGCCAGCTTTGCCCCCTGCACGTCATCCCAGGCCACGTAATCCACATCCGGATCCTCAACCCTCCGCCCCAGAACCACAAAGGGAATCCCGCTGCTTTTGAGAAATTCGATATTATCGTCATTCTCCTGGGTCGGACAGATCAGAATCCCGTCCACACCCTTACTGATGGCTACATTCAAAGACTTGCGCTCCTGCTCCGTATTCTCATTTGTGTTAAAGGTAATGATGCAAAAGCCTTCCTTCTGCATGATCTCCTCAATCTCTTTTACCTCAATTCCAAAAAGCGGGTTCGAGATATCACTGATAACAACAGCGATAATTCCGGACTGCCCCGAGCGCAGCGTACTGGCTGCGGAATTCATAATATATCCCATTTCCTTCGCTGTCCGTAAAATAAACTCTCTTGTCTCCTCCGATATATCGGACATTCCACGCAGAGCATGTGAAACGGTGTTAACAGAAAATCCCGTTCTCTTTGCAATATCCTTTTGTGTTACGACTGTCCTCAACATCTTTTGACCCTCCGGATTTTATTTTACTTTTGCTGTCTATATGGTATAGGCAAGAATGGTCTCCTGCCGGAATTCCTTGTGATCCGTCAGCTCTCCTGAGATCGTTCCCTGCTTCATAATATAGATGCGGTCACTCATTCCGATCAGCTCCGGCAGCTCGGAAGAAATCATCAAAATGCCCACTCCTGAGCCTGCCAGACGATCCATGATCTCGTATATTTCTGCTTTTGCATTCACGTCAATGCCTCTTGTGGGCTCATCCAGAATCAGAAGCTTTGGATTGGTTACCAGCCACTTGGCCAATGCTACCTTCTGCTGGTTTCCTCCGCTTAAGGTGCTTGCCAGCTGTCGGCTGGAATTGCAGACAACGTCTATCTCACCGATCATTTCCCTGGCCATCTTCTCCTCCACATCCTTTTTAATATAAGTGTTCTTAAAAATTCGCGGCAAGGAGGCCAGAGAAATATTGCATACCAAATCCATAGGAAGCACCAGTCCCTCGATCTTCCGATCCTCCGACAGATACATAAGTCCCTTTTCAATCATACGCCTTGGGGTTTGACCATGAATCTCCTCTCCCAAGTAGGTGATCCTTCCGCCGAAATATTTCCGGGCGCCAAAAATGCTCTTAGCCAGCTCCGTGCGTCCGGCGCCTACCAGCCCGCCGATTCCCACAATCTCACCTGCATTTACATGGATATTAACCGGTTCCGTGCCCTGGCCAATCCTCAAATCCTCCACTCTGAGAATCTCATTCTCTTTAGGCGTATGTGTACAGGTATACATTTTCGTCAGGGTCCGTCCTACCATCATATTGACCACCTTGTCATGGTCAAAATCCTTCATATCAATGGTGCCCACACAACTGCCATCCCGCAGTACGGTCAGGCGATCTCCAATCTCCTTAAGCTCCTCAAAGCGATGGGAAATATAAATCACACTGATTCCCTGCTTCACCATATTTCGAATAATCTCAAACAGATGATCAATCTCTGCCTGGGTAAGAGAGGCTGTCGGTTCATCCATAATCACAAGCTTGGAATCATAGGAAATCACCTTTACAATCTCTACAATCTGCTGCTGAGCCGTAGACAGATTCTTTACCTTCGTACGTGGATCAATATCAAAGCCAAGACTCATCAGCATCTCCCGGCTCCGCTTATACATCTCCTTCTTATTGCTGAATACCCTTCCGGACAGCTCCCGTCCCAAAAACAGGTTTTCCGCCACATTGAGATTCTGGCACAGATTCAACTCCTGATGAATGAATCCCACTCCCATCTCCTGAGACTGCCTTGGGTTGGTAAAGGACACTTTCTGTCCAAACAGCTCCATGCTTCCCTCATCATAAGGGATAATTCCGCCGAGAATCTTCATAAGCGTAGATTTTCCGGCACCGTTCTCGCCTACAAGAATATGTACCTCTGCCTCATGCACATCAAAATTTACATCCTTTAAAATCTTAACATCCGTACCGTGAATCGGCTTCCCATAGGCATCAAATATATATTTTGTAATATTCTGCATTTTCAGAATGACCTTGCTCATGTTTCAACTCCTTTACAATTTCTTGTTTTTCACATTTTCCAGAATAATCGCAATTAAGATAATAACACCCATAATTGCATCAACAAAGTAATAGGGAGCATTTGCAAGATTAATACAGTTTGCAATTACCTTCAAAGTCAGCATACCAAAGATGGCGCCGACAATCGTACCTTTTCCTCCATAGAGATTCGCACCGCCGATCACAGTACCTGTAATTACCTGAAATGTATAGTTTCCTCCGCCCATGGTAGGCTGCGCGCAGTTCACATCGATGGTCAGAAGAATTCCCACAATTCCGGAAAGCACGCCGCTGATCACATATACGGCCAAATTTACGAAGGCCGTATTCACTCCGCTTAAATGGCTGGCCGCCTCATTCATACCAAAGGCCATAAGATTTCTTCCGAAGGTTGATTTATGAAGTACATAATAGAAAATCAGGCAGACCACTGCACTCACAAAAATCGTCGTGGTGAAGGGCCCTACCTTCGTCTTGCCTAAAGCCAGAAATGCCTCCGGCAGATGATTCACCGTCTCTCCATTGCTGATAATCTGAGCAATGCCATAAATAATATATCCGGTACCAAGAGTTGCGATAAAGGCCGGCACATGTAAGAGCTGGATACAGATTCCATTCAACAGTCCAAAAGCCGATCCAATCAGCAATGTCAGCAAAATTCCCACAGCAATGGGCATTCCCATGGATTTGATGAAAATCCCGCATGCAATGGAGGCCAGCCCAATCATATAACCAAGCGATAGATCGATTCCTCCTGTCATCAAAACCATGGTCATGGCTACGCAGACAATAATTGGAATCGATGCCTGCTTAATAATCGTCATAAAATTATTAAACGACAAAAATCTAGGAATTGCAATAGATGCAATGACACAAATTATGAAAAAAATGACCACGCATCCATAATCTTTAATAAATTTTTTACCCATCGTTTTCCCCTCTCCGGACGAAAGCCTCCGTCTATTTTGTCAGAATACCTGATCCGCCTCCAGCTGCTTATTCTTGCTGTACATAGATACGGCCACAACTACCACAATAATCACGCCGACCACAAGATTCTGATAATAGGGATGCAGTCCCAGAAGATTTAAAGCGTTGCGCAGAAAACCGATCACCAATGCGCCTGCCAGAGCAAGGTATACCTTTCCCTCTCCACCTGCCATGCTGACGCCTCCGATAACGCTGGCCGCCACGGCATCCAGCTGGTAGTTGCCGCCCTGCTGGGGATGAACCGTATTCATCTGAGCACTAAGCAGAATTCCCGCAGCAGCAGCGCAAAAGCCGGAAAAGGTAAATACAAAATAATTAATCTTTGCTGAGCTGATTCCCTGCTGCTTCACTACGGTGGCATTTCCACCCAGAGCATAGATATAGGTTCCAAGCCTGGTCCGCCCCATAATAAGAGCTGCCACAATCACAAATAAAAAGGTAATATAGTCGGAGACAGGTATGCCCAGAATGGCTCCATTTCCAAGGAATACATAGGAATCCGGGAAGCCTCCCAGAGAATTTCCGGAATTCAGGATCAGGGCCAATCCGTTTCCCACCTGTCCCACCACTAAGGTGGTGATAAATGCCGGAACCTCCAGCTTCTCAACCATAACGCCATTGAAAAATCCCATCACCGCTCCCGCAAGCAGGCCGGCTGCCATGGAAAGGGGTACCGGCATTCCTGCCTTCATCATAAGGCCGCTGATCATGGCGCAGCTTGCAATGACGCCGCCGGAGGACAGGTCGATTCCCTTTACAATAATGACCATAGCCATACCATAAGCCACAAGAGATACAATCGCGCTCTGGCGAATAACATTCAAGATATTGGAAAGGGTCAGATAATTTGGTATTCGGGAGCCTAATATAACAAAAAGGATGACACATACAAGAATCATACCCATTTTTTGCTGAGCTTTGATTTTCTGTAACATTTTATCCATACCTTTCTTTAAAAATGAGCTGTTGCAAAATAAGACGGCAGGCTTATTTTGCAACAGCCCCAAATCATCTATTATTCAATATTATCCGCATTGTAGCAGATAGTACCGGAATCAATATAGCTCTCTACCGTAGAGGGATCCAGGGTTCCTTCAATCACGCCTGTCAGGATCTCTACCGCCTTGCTTCCCATGACATCCGGGAACTGTGCCATGGAACCGAGCACCTTCCCCTCTTTAATGTAGGCAAGTCCGTCATCGGAGCCATCAAAGCTCATGATCAGCACATTCTCAAGCCCTGCGTCGGAGCAGGCCTCCAGGATACCGTCAAGCATAACGTCTGAGCAGGTCATAATACCGGCCACATCCGGGTTTGCCTGAAGCATATTCTCTACCACCTGCTTTGCCACGTCATTGCTCCAATCGCCAGGCTGCTCGCCTACCAGAGTAATGCCGTCCCCCAAGCCGTCCTTATAGCCATTGGCCCGGGCCTCTCCTACGGAGTTTCCGTTGGCGCCTCTTACCAGGATTACATTTCCTTTATTCTCAAGGGCCTCGGTGAGATATTCCGCACCTTCCTTCGCCGCAGCGTAGTTATCTGTTCCGATGTAGGTTATGTAGAGCTCTTCATTGCCCTCTGCCACCGCACTATCAGTCAGAACCACAGGGATACCTGCATCCTTTGCTTTCTGCATAGCGGGAAGTACCGCATTTGCATCCATGGGGTCGATCACAATACCGTCAACTCCCTTAGTAACCAGGTCCTCAATCTGTGTAACCTGTGTGGATACCTCTGTCTCGCTGCCTGCCGTTACCAGCTGGAACTCATATCCTGCCGCCTCCTACTGCCTTCTGAACAGCCTCTGCCTGAGCTGCCTGGAAGGCGTCATTGGTTACGGTCTTCAGAGAAAGAGCAATCACTCCCTTACTCTCGCCGGATGCCGGCTCTGCCGGTGCCTCTTCGGGAGCCTCCCCTTCCTCCTTCGCAGGTGCTTCCGTTGCCGGAGCCTCGCCGGAAGATGAGCTGCATGCTGCCATAGAAAAGCACATAGCGCCTACTAGTAATGCAATGAATCCTTTTTTCATGGTAACCTCCTTTTTCTGTACATTAACATTAACGTTCACATTATCGATAATGTTATCGATAATGTGATTTTAACCCACTTCGTCATTTTTGTCAAATACAATTTATTTTTTCGTGAATTTGTATTTATTTTCTACCTATATTGGTTTGTTTTTCTACTATTTTTGTGCAAATTTTACATATTTCACTTTTCGCAAAGCCATTTGGACTGTCATGAATGATAAATGACACCCTTCCGAATGAAGTCACAAAAAAGGGGCTGTCCGAAGACAGCCCCTTCTATAAAGCCTATAAAATTTTTACCTGCCAAACATCTCCCCAAAGGAAGCCTTTCGCTCCACGGCCTCGGTCATCTCTCCCATTCTTGACACATCTCCAATGAGGATCACCCCACAGAGGCGGTTGTTGCGGAAATAGTATTTCTCATACTGCTTCCTGGACAGATCCTTGAATTCCACAGTCCGGTAAATCAGATCCGGATTGCTTCCGTTGTCCCCAATGGAGAACAGAGCCGTATTCATACCGTGGAAGGTCAGCGCCGCCGGAACCGTTGTATAGGTAAAGGCTTCGCCCGCCGCATTTGCTCCGGCCACCTTGCCCTGCTCCACAGCCTGGGGCCAGATAGCGTAATTGATGCCCTCATACTGGGCGCAGTCACCGCAGGCATAGATATCTGCCTGGTTGGTGGCCATATGGCTGTCCACGATCACTGCCCGATCCACCGCAATGCCAGCCTCCTTTGCAAGCTGAATGTTGGAACGCACGCCGCAGGATACAATCACAAGCTGGGCCGGAATCACCGTTCCATCACCCAGACGGACGCCTGTCACATGCTCCTCGCCCTCAATGGCGGAAATCTGCACGCCCGTATGAATGGCAATTCCCTGGGCCTCACTGATGCTTTTGAGCATTTCCCCGGCTCCCACATCCAGCTGTCGTCCCATCAGGCGGGGTGCAAGCTCCAGAACGGTCACCTTGCAGTGAGCCTTCTTAAGCTCCCAGGCAGCCTCAAGACCCAGCACGCCTCCTCCGATGACCACAGCCTCCTTGGTCTCGGGCAAAAGCTCTGTCACCTTTTGGGTGTCAGACAGACGGCGGATAGCAATCACCTCCGGCTTCTTGACACCGGGAATGGGAGGAATAAAGCACTCGGATCCAAGAGCGTAAATAAGCTTGGTATACTTGAATTTTGCTCCGTCCTCCGTGAGAATCTCCTTCTCCTTCGTATCAATGGCCTTCACCTGCTTACCCAGGATCTGAACAATATTGTGCTCCTCATACCAGGAGGCATCCTGAATGGCAACCTGATCCCCCTCCAGTCCGGCTATCAGTGCTTTTGTCAGCATTGGCCGGTTGTAGGCGGAATATTCCTCGTTGGAAATCAGATAGACGCCGCCGGTCTTATCCCGTTCCCGGATGGCCTTGGCCGCATTGAATCCGGCCGCTCCATTTCCAATGATGGCATAGAGATCCTTCGTATCCTTCCGATATTCGGTCTCCTCGCTCTCCACAGGCACGAAGTTTTCCTTTCCCACACCGCAGACCGGGCAGACCTCCAGGGAGGAGTCGAAGATTTCTCCGCATACCAGACATTTTACAAGGCTGGTTTTTCCCTTGACCTTCTTGGGATTCTCTTTATCCAGGAGCATACAGCCGAAATTGTAGCCGTACTCATAGGCGTTCAGAAGCTCCACCTCGCTGGGCTTAAATCGCACCCGGAAGCCCTCCACCACACGCATTTTTAACTGCTTCAGGCGCTCAATAATGTGGGGCACACCCTCTCCGCTCCAGCCGTAGCTTCCAAAGGCACTGGCCAGCTTTCCGCCGTGGGTGCCTGCAAAAATAGAGGTGGTCAGATCCCAGATGGGCTTCAAAGCCTCCCCTACAATGGTAGGCGTTCCAAACAAAATACCGTCCGCAAAGCCCAGCTCCTCTAAAACCTTTCCCTGGTCTGCAGTTACCAGATCGTAGCTCCGCACATCAATGTCACCGCTGTCCTCGATACCCTTGCCAATCTGCTCCGCCAGCTGGCCGGTGTAGCCGTAAGCGCTCACATAGGGGATTACCACCGTCTTTCTGGGATTGGGGTTCACTACCGTACACCACTCCTGATAGGTATTCAGCATCCGGTCGATGCCGCTGTCCAGAACCGGTCCGTGTCCCGTACAAATCATGGAGATATCCAGATCCCGGATTCGATCCAGGGCTTTTAGCATAAAGGGCTTAAAGGGCCCGATAATACAGTCAAAATAGTAGCGTGTGGCCTTCCAGTAATCCTCCTCATTGGTCACCTTGCTGGACACGATCTCCGGGAATGAATAGTGAGATCCAAAGGAATCACAGGTCACCAGAGCCTGCTCCTCCTCCAGATAGGTGTACATGGTATCCGGCCAGTGAAGGTTGGGCACATGAAAGAAACGCATGGTGAGGGTCCCGATTTTCATCTCCTGTCCGTCCTTCACCGCAATGCTGAAAAAGTCCCGATTGACAATATGCTTGAGGAAGGAAATGGCTGTGGGGGTGGCAATCACTTTGAGCCCGGGATTCAGGTCCAGAAGACGCTCCACGCTGCCCGCATGGTCCGGCTCCGTGTGGCTTACCACCAGATAGTCGATTTTCTTCACATCTGCGATCTCTTCCAGCTCTTTTAAGTATTCGTCAAAATATTTGGCCTTTGCGGTCTCAAACAGGATGCTTTTATCCCCCGCCTTGTACACATAGGAATTGTAGGTAGTTCCAAATTCCGTGTACATAATAATATCAAAGACCCGAAGACTGTCGTCCAGAATTCCGGCCCAGTAAAAATTGTCTCTGAGCTTATACGCTTTTGTTTCCATAATCTACCTCCATAAAGGGCTTCAAGCAGCCCTTATAATCTGAAAAATCTTATTTTTCTCTAAACCTCTACGGTATCGAAGCCCAGATCATCCATCAGCTCCCTGGCCTTTGCCACACAGTTCTCACACCCGTCAATGGTCACGGTCTTGTCGGCTAAGCTTACCTTAAAGTCCAGCCCGGCTCCTGTGAGGGCCTTGGTAATCCGCTCCACACACTTCTCGCAGTGCATATCCTCTGCTTTCAATACTGTCATTTCTCTGTTCCTCCTTCATCTTTTTAAAATATTTTTATTGCTACTTCATGAGCCTGCGAATGGTATCGCAGAGCTCGTCTACCACGGTCTCATCTCCGCTTTTTATATCCTCCACCACACAGGTCTTGATGTGGTTGGAGAGAAGCTCCTTGTTGAAGGCATTTAAGGCCGACTGGATGGCGGAAACCTGGGTAAGAATGTCCACGCAGTAGCGCTCCTCCTCCAGCATGCTGCGAATACCACGGACCTGTCCCTCAATGCGGTTCAGGCGGTGAATGAGGCTCTTATACTCGTCACTGTCCCGGTGCTTGGTTTTCACGCAGCAGCCCTCCTGGCAGCCGCAGCTCTCTTTGCGTTGTTCCTGTTCCATAAGAAAAATCTCCTAATTATAGTCGCTGCGCGACGGCACTAAAGGGCAAAGCCGCTTCGACACACTTATAGGGAGAGAAACTTTCATTCGGAAGAGCTCTCATGAAAGTTCCTCTCGTGCGCCTTTGCGGCTTTACCAGTCGCTGCGCGACGGCACTGAAGGGCAAAGCCTCTTCGACACACTTATCATAATATTCCTCTACAGCTTCAGTCTCTTAAGCCGCAGCGCATTGCTGACCACGGACACGGAGCTGAAGGACATGGCAAGTCCGGCGAAAATCGGGTTCAACAGGGGTCCACCTAAAGCATACAACAATCCGGCCGCAATGGGAAGCCCCAAACTGTTATAAAAGAACGCCCAGAACAAATTTTGTTTAATATTGCGTATGGTGGCCCTGCTTAAATGAATGGCCTTATACACATCCTTCAGGTCCGACTTCATCAGAACGATATCGCTGGATTCCAGGGCAATGTCACTGCCGCTTCCAATGGCAGCCCCCACATCCGCCTGAACCAGGGCCGGCGCGTCGTTGATGCCGTCTCCCACCATCATCACGCAGCAGCCCTCCTTCTGGTAACGGGCCACCACCTGAGACTTATCCCCAGGCAGTACTTCGGCAATCACCTCGTCCACCTCCACCTGGCTTCCAATATAATCTGCCGTTAGCTGGTTGTCTCCTGTGAGCATCACCACCCGGATCCCTAAGCTTCGCATATTGGCAATGGCCTCCCTGCTGGTCTCCTTGATGGTATCCGCCACGCAGATCATGCCGGAAAGCCTTCCATCTATTACCACAAACATGGGGGTCTGGCCCTTGCCGGCAGCAGTCTTTGCCGCCTCCTCGTATTGGCCCAAGGCCACCTTATTTCCCTCCAGCATCCGTCGATTTCCAATGTGAAAATAATGTCCTCCCAGAACCGCCTCAATGCCCTTGCCGGTCACACTCTGGAAGCCCTCGGTCTGCTCAAGAGAAAGGCCCTTTTCCTGGGCTCCCTCTACAATAGCCACTCCCAAGGGATGCTCGGAGGACCGCTCACAGCTTGCGGCCAGGCGCAGAAGCTCCTCCGGCTCCATTTCATGAGAAATCACATCCACCACCTTCGGTCTTCCCTCAGTAATGGTTCCTGTCTTATCCAGCACCACCACCTGAATCTTGTGGGTGGTTTCCAGTGCCTCACCGCTCTTAATGAGAATTCCGTGACTGGCTCCCAGGCCCGTACCCACCATAATGGCCGTTGGCGTAGCCAATCCCAGGGCGCAGGGGCAGGCTATTACAAGAACAGATACGAAAATAGTCAGCACAAAGGCTGCGTCATGGCCAAGAAAGGTCCAGATAAGGGCTGCCACAACTGCGATTCCCATAACCGTAGGCACAAAATACCCTGCCACCGTATCCGCCAGCTTGGAAATGGGAGCCTTCTTCCCCTGAGCATCCTCCATCATCTTTATAATTCTGGAAAGGGTGGTATCCTCCCCCACATGGGTTACCTCAACCTCCATGGCTCCGTTGAAATTCATGCTTCCGCCAATGACCGTATCCCCGGCCTCCTTTTCCACCGGAATACTCTCTCCGGTCAGCATGGATTCATCCACGCTGCTGGATCCGCCAACCACAGTTCCGTCCAGAGGCACCTTGCTTCCCGGCTTCACCAGAAGAATATCGCCGGGAACCACCTCCTCCACCCGGACCTCGATCTCCTTACCTTCCCGAAGAAGCACTGCCGTATCCGGTGCCAGCTCCATCAGCTTTCGAATGGCCTCGGAGGTCTTTCCCTTGCTTCTCGCTTCCAGATACTTGCCAAGCATAATCAGGGTCACCACCACTGCCGCCGATTCATAGTAGAGATTTTCTACGCAGGCTGGATTCGATGAAATCCCCACCGTCATGGCAAGGCTGTAGAAAAAGGCGCTTCCCGTACCGATTGCCACCAGGGAATCCATATTGGGATGCCCCCGGAACAGGGTCTTAAAGCCCACAATGTAAAATTTCCGCCCATTGATCAGAATCAACACTGTCAAAATCAGCTGTGCCACAGCAAAATTCAGCGGGTGGCTGTGCATATGCAAAAACTCCGGCAAGGGCAGTGTAATGGGTATCATATGTCCCATAGAAATATACAGCAGGGGAACCGCCAGACAGATGGTTGCTATCAAATTCTGCTTCTGCCTGCGCAGCCTCTCCATCTGCTCATTGTGCTCCGCGCCCCGGTCCTCCTTCTCCACATCCTTCGGCACAAAGCCTGCCTTCTCTATCTTAAGCTTAATATCCGCAAGCTTTACCTGAGTGGGATCATAGACAATGTGGGCCTTGTTGGTCGTCAGGTTCACCTCACTGCTGATAACCCCCGGCAGCTTTCTGGTGACACGCTCCACCGCCGCACTGCAGGAGGCACAGGTCATTCCCTCGATATTCAGGGTAATCTCCTGATTTTTAGCCGTAGCCTTTTGCTCCTCCCTGGCTCCAAAGCCTGCCCGCTCAATCCGTTCACAGAGCATTTCCACGGTAACCTGCTCCGGGTCATAGACAATCCGGGCTCGATTGGTTGCCAGATTCACCTGGCTGCTCTCCACTCCCGGCAGCTTCCCGGTAACACGCTCTACCGCTGCGCTGCAGGAGGCACAGGTCATTCCCTCTATCATTAACGTTACTTCCTGGTTCATGTAGCTCACTCCTCTCCTGTTCTCTCAGCCAAGGTATGCATTTGCGTCCCTGGCACATACCCCATCGGGGTATTTTTTATAATTCCAATATACCCCAAGGGGGTATATTTGTCAAGTCGATTTTATCCATATGTTCAACATAGTGTTCCGACTACCTGGCGCTCTGACCACTTTTTGAAAATAATATCCCTTTATTATTAGTAATGCACAGCAAAAATATCCATCTAGCACGATCCCTTAGTATCCGCTCCACAAGCAAAGCCATCCACAACACCCCCCACAGCCAGGGACAGCCACAAAATAAGCCGGCTGGCTTCTCCGATATCCCGGCTGTTCACGCACAGTCTGTCTGATATGGGCGGACATTGGCCCCAAAAGCTTCAAAATCCTCAAAGCCTCCATCGGTCAATGTCCGACCAAAGCAGTCAGACTGTGCGTGAACCGTCCGAACACAGATATGGAAAAGCCAGCCGGCTTATTTTGTGGCTGTCCCGTCCGCCCCGCCTACTCCTTCATATACTCCTTAATCATAGGCGGAACCTGCCCCATCATATTATCAATATCCTCAAACATAGTACTTTTCGTAGTCCCCAGCGCACTGGCCTGATTAATATGCTTCACCACCACCTGATACTGATCCTTCACCTGCACAAAAAAATCACAAAGCCTTTGAAGGGCCGACTTAGACTGATCAATCACCCCTGAGATCTCCGTATGCACCGTTGTGGCACTCTCCGCCGACCGGGTAATCTCATCAAACATCTCATAGGTCTCATTTACCTTGCAAATACTAGCCCCCAGCGCCTGCTGAGAAGTAACAATACTGCTGTTCAGCTGCTCTGTTCCCAGCTCCACATCATGAATTCCCGCATCCACCTCGCCGGTCAGCTCCTTGATCTCATCCGCCAGCTTCTTTACCTCCACGGCCACCACAGCAAAGCCCTTTCCCTGCTGTCCGGCCCTGGCTGCTTCAATGGAAGCATTGATAGCCAGAAGATTCGTCTGCTCCGCAATCGAAACAATCTTATTCGTACATTGCTTAATCTTAACCACAGCCTCCTGAAGAGCCTCAAAAGTACTCTCCATCTCCCCAAAATAGGTCTCTACCTGCATAGAGCTGCTTTTCAGCTCCTCCACCTCATTCTGCGCCTGGGAAACCGACCGGGCAATGGTATCCTTCACCTCCACAAACTGCTCGGATACCATCTCAATGCTGGTAAAATTCTGCCCAAAATCCTGCAGCTTTTCCTCAAAGCTCCCGGCCTCCGTAAGCACATTTCCAAAGGAGCTACGAATCTTTCCCAGCTCCTCCAAAGAGCTGACCTCCTTTTGTACCAGATCCGACCGGTAATCCTTCAAGGTATCTATCACATGCAGCACCGGCGCCAGAGATTTCTCCTGAGCCTGCATTTTCTTTTCCTTCCTGTTCCTCTTTCCAAACAACATAGCTCTCCCCCCTTACTCAAATACCACGCAGGACATTGACTGATTGATAAAGCGACTGTTATAGTGCTCTCCCAGGCCCACCAGACCTGCATGACCGCCCAGAACACCCATTTCCGCCAGATACTCCTCCATATAGTGGTTCTGGCTAAAAAGCAGATACCGGAACAGGCAGTTAATTGAAAATACGGCCGAAACCCGTGGAAAATCACGCTGAATCGTACGCACCGTATTCTTCACAATCGCCTTATAATCTCCCAGCTGAAGCAAAACCAGCACGTCCGAATCATTGACCTGTCGATAGCAGGTCAGTGCATCCCCCACTACCTCCTTAATGGACACAATACAGATGTCATTCCCATTCAGCTTTCCAAAAGGATTCTTAAAGGTCTGGCTCTGAACATCCTCATCTGAAATATGTAAAATATCCCGGTAAACCCGTTTCGCCGGCTGACCGTTCAGGGCTCCAATCAGATACCTGGACTTATCCGTCTGGGAGGCAATAAAACGGTAATCCTTCATCTGATGGTAAATATTTTCCTTATAAGCCTTCACCCTGCCATTCAGATTCTTCACCAGACCGTAAGCCACCGCGTCCTCATAAACACGTCCGTTGGCAGATACCTTATTGGCATCGCCGGTGCCCCCCACCAGCGAAATTCCACGGTGCTTCAAAACAGAATAAATCGTTGTCAGCGCGCAGGCATCATTTCCTGCACAGAGATCGATACAAATCGTATTTTCCTGGCTGCCGTTTACCCTTCGCACATCCTCCATCAGCCGGTTAATATACTTCACCGGCATCACAGATACCTCCTCCAGCACATTCACTGCCGCTTGAACTCCATCCGAAAAGGCAATCACGCCCACACCCTTTTCCACCACGCGGGTATCATAGCACATGCCCACACAACCAATACTGGGAACTCCCGGATAAAGCTTTTCAAGCTCAAACACATGGGAATCAAACTGATCCTTATTCGAAAATAGCATAATAAACTGCGGATTGCTAAGTCCCCGAACTGCTTCCTTCAAATCGCCATATTGACTTTTACCAAAAAACTGTCTCATGCCAAATCTGCTCCTCTCTCCATCTGAGTATGTTCCATCAAAATTACACTAAATCGAAAAAAACAAATACATTATATGGTATTCCTCTGCCAAGCGTCAACAAAAATTTTCACTATGGAAAGGTCTCACTATGGAAAGGTCTGCAGGCTTACTCTGTCACTGTCCATGAACAGTATTTCAAACTTCCGCCTCTAATATATAAATCCGAGATTCAAAATCCGTAGAGTGATCCGCTCCTGCCGACACCTGTCCTGCCGAATCGTCGGTGGTGATCAAGCCCGCATACATCAGCTCATCTCCATAGTGGACCGTCCCGCCGTTTACATTCCGATAAGCCGCATCCGGATTCAATCCTTCCAAACGAAGTCTGGTATACCGTCCATTTACATCGTTCAAAATACGATACCATCCAACAATAGCCGTCTTTTTATCCTCGCTTACCACCATCCAGGCAGCCTCATTGCCCTCAAAAGGACTGTTAAGCCGGTAGAAGGTTCCAAACTGCAGAATATGGCGATATTTCTTCATAAACGCAATCTGCTCTTTGACCTCCCCCATCTCCTCCCGGGTGAGCTTATTCAGATCCAGCTCATAGCCAAAGGTTCCAAAGCAGGCCACATTCGCCCTGGTGTGAAGGGGCGTGTTCCGATATACCTGGTGGTTGGGCGCAGCCGACACATGAGCCCCCATACTGCTGATGGGATAGCACATAGACGCCCCGTACTGAATCTTCAGCCGCTCCACCGCGTCGCTGTCATCACTGAGCCATCCCTGGGGCGCATAGTAAAGCATTCCGGGGTCAAAGCGTCCGCCCCCGCTGGCACAGGATTCAAAAAGCACCTGCGGAAATTCCGAGGTCAGCCGTTCATAGAGATCGTATACCCCCAGGATGTACCGGTGATAAACCTCTCCCTGCCGATCTGCAGGCCACCCGCGGGAAAAGCACTCGGTAATACTCCGGTTCATATCCCATTTGATATAGGAAAGCTTCGCCTCCCGAAGAATCTCTGCCATCTGCTCATAGATGGCGTCCACCACCTCTTTTCGGGAAAAATCCAGTACATACTGATGGCGTCCCTGAGACACGCTTCGTCCCGGTGCTCCCAGTATCCAGTCCGGATGCTTCCGGTAAAAATCCGAATCCTGATTGACCATCTCCGGCTCAAACCAGAGGCCAAGCTTCATGCCAAGCGCTTCCATCCGGTCCGCCAGGCCTGCAATTCCATTTGGCAGGCGATCGCGGTTGGCCGTCCAGTCTCCAAGCCCCGCATGATCATTGCTGCGCTCTCCAAACCAGCCATCGTCCAGGACAAAGAGCTCCACGCCGCACTCCTTTGCCTGAGCCGCAAGCTCCATCAGACGGTCCTCCGTAAAGTCAAAATAAGTAGCCTCCCAGTTGTTATTGAGAATAGGGCGTGCCTTGTCCCTCCAGTATCCTCTCGCCAGCCGCCTCTGATAGAGCTTGTGGAAGGTCTGGCTCATTTGATTCAGCCCCTTGTCCGTGTAGACCAGAACCGCCTCCGGTGTCTGAAAGCTCTCGCCCGGATCCAGCTTCCAGGTAAAGGTCTCCGGATCGATTCCGGCCATCACACGCAGAGTATCATGGGCGTCCACCTCCGCCTGGATTCGGAAATTGCCGCTGTAGATAAGAGAAAGCCCCAGGGCCTCCCCCTGATGTTCATTGGTATGAGGCCGCCGAAGCACCAGGAAGGGATTGTGCTCATGGGAGGAATTGCCCCTCATGCTTCCGATTGCCTGGATTCCCGGCTCCAGTCTCCGGCTGTGAATGTGGCACTCCCTGGCCCAGCAGCCGGAAAGCTGCTGCCACACATAATCCCGATCCGGCAGATCCAGGCTGAGACTCATGGCTCGTGTAAGCCTGACCGCCTCTGTGCCGTTGTTGAAGAGCCTTGCGCTGCGGGCAAGTATCCCGCCCTCTGCGAAAATGGTGTAGAGAAGCTCCACCTGAACCCCCGTCAGAGCATCCCTCAGAGTGACAATCAGGGTCTTGGCCTCGCCCTCCGCTTCTGTGTAGGTAGCCGGAAGACCAGGAAGCTTCGGCTTTCCGCTCTCGATTCTATGGCTCTCATACTGAAAGTCCGAGAGCCTGCTTCCGTTTTCCTGACACACCTCCACCGCCGGCTGGCGAAAATCCGTGGTGCCAAATACGGGATACTCCTGGCGGATGTGCTCCAGGGAAAAGGTGTCGTCATCCTCAAAGACACGGGCCGTCATAGGTCTTGTACAGGTCTCCAGAAAATAGGAGAAATCCTCCCTGTCCCGAATCCGCTTTCCACAGTAAAGCTGGCCCAAATGACCATTCTTCAAAATGAGCATAATGTAGCTTATAGTATCATTATAGAGATGAAAGGTTTTGCTGCTTTCGTGATATACAATTTTCATTTGATTCTCCTGCTTTCTACCGCACTGGTACGGCTCTTTTTTATGAATCCCTTTTTATTGTCCCAATCCTAAAGACTTCTCTGTAAAAGGCTTCGGGATTTTTCACGGTCCTATTGTATCAGCACTTTGGGAAAGCTGTTAGATACTTTTGTTTCAAAAAACAGTCAAAATGATTCCAGGTAGTCCCCTCATCGATATTCCATCTGCCTGATAATTCGACTGCACACCTGTAGGACACCGGCATTATTTTTTCTGCAATTTTTTTAAATCCTCATTACTCATAAGCTCCCTTAGAATTTCCTCATTTTCTCCCGACTCCCTCTTGCCGGACCTCCAATTCTCCCTGCGATACTCCTTGGGTGCAGCTCCCGTGCTTCTTTTAAATGCCTTGGAAAAGACCAGGGTATCCCGGTAGCCGCAGGACAGGGCCACATGCTCAACGGACAATTTCGTTGTAACAAGAAGCTCCTTTGCCCTGGATAAGCGCACCTCCGTCAAAAATTCCTGGGGAGACATATTTAAGGTATTTTTAAAAAGCTTGTAGAGGTAGCTTCGGTCCACACAGAGATGGCTGGCAATGTCCGACACCTTGATATTGGAGGAATAGCGGTTGCGAATAAAGGTGACTGCCCGTTCCATATAAAAGTTTTCCTTTGAGGGCTCGCCCCTTCCACGATCTACGGCATTTTCCGATAGGATCGAAAAAAAGCCGTATAGAAGGCTCTGCTGCCGATACTGACTGGTCACAGAGCCATCGGAGCAGCTCATCATCTCCAAAACTAAGCGCTTTAATTCCCTTCCCTTCTCAGAACGAAAGGTAAGCTGCCGGCCGTTAAGACCCAGATCCTCCAGGTATTCCTCCGCCCTCTTTCCCGAAAATCCAATCCAGAGATAGCTCCAGGGCTCCTTCTGATCCGCCTGGTAGTAGACCAGTGTATTTGGTTCAATCAAAAAGCCCTCCCCTGCCTCCAGCTCATATTTTTGCTCCCCTTTTCGGTAGGTGCCCTTTCCATCCACGATATAATGAATCAGATAATTGGACCGCATGGCAGGGCCGTAGCTGTGAAGAGGCTCACAGCGGGCGTAGCCGCAGAAGCAGACATAGAGATCTCTGAACTTTGATTCAGACAACTCTAGTACAAATGCGTTTTCCATTTCAAAAGCCTCCTTACCCCTCCCAAGCCGCTGCTCTGAGAATTCCTTCCATTCTTTAAACTCTCTCAATGAATCCTGGGCAGGTTCCACCGGTAATGCATAGCCAGAAGCCGTACCACAATAACCACTGCCGCCCCCAAGGTCATGGAGGCCAGATTCCCAATCCTGTCCCCGGAATACACACAGGCAAGCGCGCCAGCGATGGAGGCGCAGGCGTAAATATGCTTGGTCAGGATATAGGGCTTCTCCTGGGCAATCACATCCCGCATCAAACCGCCGCCCACACCCGTGATCACGCCCACAAAGATCAACAGGAAGGTCTGATCGTAGCCAAGAGTTCTGGCCGTATTAATGCCCATCACCGTAAAAATTCCCAGACCAAGGGCGTCAAAGAGGGTCATGGTTTTGTCATAGGCCGCCGCAAGCTTTTCCTGTATTGCACTGTGGTGCACCTGACCTTCGGGCATGGAACAATTCGAAGAACGTACTCCCCCTGGCAGAATATATAAAGCCAGGAACAGAAGGACTGACACCCCCAAGGCTACCATGGTATAGATGGGATTGCGAAACATATTGGGGGGCGTATAGCCCAGAATCAGATCCCGTATCACCCCGCCGCCCACGGAGGTAATCACCCCAAGCACACAGACGCCAAACAAATCCATATCCTTGCGGATTGCCAGCATGGCCCCGGAGGAGGCAAAGGCGATTGTCCCTATGATTTCCATAATAAATATAATTAAATCCGAATAGCCCACATCCATTGATTTCCATTCTCCCTGATGGTTTTACCATTATCCCGCCTCTGTAAATGAGACATATTTTCTATGCGTTTCTTCTATCTCTCCGGCCCCTTCTGCTCTGCCGGAGGAATGAACATAATCACAAATACCATCAGCAGAAGCAGACAGACGATCAGCACGGAACGCTCCAGAAAGGCCCTGGTCAAAGCAGTTCCTATCACTGCTCCCAGTATAAAGAAAAGAATAATGCCATAGTACTGGAAACTCTTCTTTCTAGCTTCCTTGTCCTTGTTGATATTGTAATAAAAAAGCTGCTCCGTAGCACTGCGCAGATTCCCTGTACACATGGTAGTAGCATAGGCGCTTCCGTTAAAACGCCGGAAGCTTTCCACCTGCATGGAGCATACAAAAGACACCGCCGAGTTGATGAGATCATCACACACGCCGGAGGGTGTAAATGCAATCACCCACAGCACCGCAAACTCAATCACTATGACAATCTGCCGCCAGTGAAGCCCCGGATTGTAGCGAAATCTTCTCCGCACATACTCGGTGATCAAGATTCCTGCCATAAATGCCAGGATGGGGTACATATAAAATAAAATCTTATCCCAATTCTGATCCGCCATATTGATGCCCAGCAATACAATATTGCCCGTCTGGGCATTGGCAAATACACCGCCCCTACAGATATAAGTGTAAACATCCAAATATCCGCCGGCAATAGCCAGAAGGACTCCCACCAGGTAAGATTCTGACGCCTTTTCCAAATGAAGCTTCATTTTCATGCGCTCCTTTTATGTAAACTGTTTCTGTTCTTTTTGCACCTGTCAGGGAAGCATTTTATTCACCAGCTTCTCGCTTCTGGGCAAAAAGAATCCTGCCACCGGTCCTACCAGGCAGGCGCAGACAATGGTACCGATTCCAAAGGAACCGCCCAGCAAAAATCCCACAGCTACAAAGCAAACATCCACCATAACACGCACAATGCTGAACTTGAAACGGCTCTTATCGCTGATCACAAGGGCCACCAGATCATTGGGCCCGGTTCCGGCATCTGATTTGATCACAATGGTCATGCCAAAAGCCAGAATCACACAGCCCACAGCTAAAACGGGAAGCTTGAACCACAGAGATCTCTCGGTCACAAACAAAAATCCCAGGAAATATGTAAAAAAATCGATAATCGGACCGCCGCAGACCATACAGAGGAGGGTTCCAATTTTAATATAGCTCTTGTCCACAAACAGCAGTACAACAATAATCAAAAAACACATGGCAATGTGTGTATAGCCATGAGTCAAGGCCCCCCATCCGGTGACCTCGCTGACTGTTCGGAATATTCCCTGTACCAGTACATTAAAAGGATCTGCCCCCAGATCCGCAAGCAGGAACAAGGTCACACCCAGGTGGGCTATGGTAAGCCCTGCCAGCAAAATAAGTACTCTCAACAACGTTTCCTTCACACTTCTTTTCATATGACTCACAATCCTCCCACATTCATCCCCCTGATACAAATCATTCCCATTATAGCAACAAGCGGGAAAAATAACAACGGGAAATATGCCTGCGCATAAAGTACGCATAAAGAGGTTTTCTCTCTTATATCTGATATACCGAACAAAGCAGCCGTTTTCCTCCTTCTGTCCGAAACAGCTTCGTAAGCCCATGACGAACTGCATCCTTTGACTTTCCGCCTTCATCTGCATTAACCAGATAGTCAGCCTCCAGAAGAATCTGATGATCCAGCCCTCGCCAAGATGGATCTATCTGCTCCCACAGCGTGTGATGATGCGCTGCCACCCAGGTCACACGCTCTACCGTCGCCTCTGATATAGAAAATTCTTCCAAAAATGTCTTCACTAAAGCCGCGCTCTCCTGCTCCTGAAGCTTCCCATTGGTGCTTCCATATTTTTCCCTGCAAAGGGGACAGGCGATATCATGAACCACCGCCGCAAGCTCCAAGCGCTCTTGAACATCTCTATCCAGATTCTCCAATTCCCCAATTGTTTTTGCATAGGCATACACCTTCAGAAAATGATTGATGTCATGAAGATTCCCTTGATAAAAATCAATCATTTTTGCAATTGCTTCACTAATCATAATTCCATTACTCCTTTTATTCGATTATCTCAAAATCAATCCTTTTTCAGTGTTCCTTGTCAGACCAGTGGCCTTCGGAAGCTTTTCCAGGCAGTAAGCCAGGGGATTTCAATGCACATATAGCCCTCTGCTCTCACCTCTAAAATACCACAGTGCCGGATATCTGCGCAAGCTTAAGAAAAGTATAAGCCCTATCTTTTCAGCAAACTGTCGAAAAAGCTTTTATTTTTCGTCAGTTTTCCCCCCTGTGACGATTCACACCATATGTTCCAACTGCCAACCTTCTCTCCCCGTTACCAACCTGCTCTAACCCCCTTGTTTTCCCCATTTTATCCTGCTACTATAAACCTACCAGAAGGAATCATTCATGTACATTATCCCGGGAAGAATGAGATTCGGTAAGCGTAACAGAATAAAAAACGAAGGGAAGTGTGTTGTAACAATGATGCAAAAAATCCAAAAATTCGGCGGCGCCATGTTTACACCTGTACTGTTGTTTTCCCTTGCAGGTATCATGGTCGGCATCGGCACCCTCTGTACCACAGAAGCTGTGCTGGGCTCCCTGGCTGCCCCCACAAGCATCAATTCCCAGATGCATGCACTTGCGGCTGGGAAATGATTTAGGCTAAGGTGTACTGAGCGGGATATTACGGAACTATTAATAGGAGGAATATATTATGTCTAAGAAATCATTTGCTGTAACAGTTGCCGGAGGCGGCAGCACCTTTACACCGGGAATCGCCCTGATGCCGGAGATCAAAAAGCATATGGCCGTAAACGGCTTTGCGGACGGTATTGCGGAGACCAATCAGCATGTGGATGACAGCTGGAAGGAAACCTTTGCAAAGGCCGTAGACCCCACGACCATTCCGAATACTTACCTTAAGTACTATCTGTATCCGGATTACGTAGTTGAGCACTCCAACCCGGAGCACACCCGCGCAAATGAGGTTATGGAGGGCCGTGAAAAGACCGTGTTCGGCGCCTGCCGGGAAATCATTGAAAAGGGAACTGCAAAGGACTGCGGCTTTGAGGCTCACGCACATGCTACCTACATTGTTGACCTTGCCTGCGCCATTGCAGAAAATACACGGGAGCGCTTCCTCCTGATTGTTCCCAATGAGGGGGCTGTTGAGAACTTTGACCGGACTGCTATGGTGGAGATTCCCTGTATCGTAGGCTCCAACGGCTACGAGCGCATCTGCCAGGGTGCAATTCCCCAGTTCCAGAAAGGTCTCATGGAGCAGCAGGTAAGCGTTGAGAAGCTGGTGGTAGAAGCATGGATCGAGGGCAGCTACCAGAAGATGTGGCAGGCATTGACCCTCTCCAAGATTGTCCCCAGCGCACGTGTGGCAAAGCTGATTCTGGACGATCTCATTGAGGCCAACAAGGGCTACTGGCCGGAATTGAAATAATTAGGGCTTCATTGTCCCCAGGAATAAATAAGGATTCACTTCTCCCCAGCCAGCCGTCTTTCGGACTGGCTGGGGAATAAGATAAAAGCAAGCTATTAGTCATTCATATTTCTATAAAAGCAGAATTGTAGATTTCCAATCGAAAGCACAGGAGGCAGGGATCATGACAGCTATGAAAGCAGTACAGGCAAATTTTCAGACAGACTATCACGAATATGATAAATGGTTTACCGTGGCAAAGGTACTTTTAACGCTGGCCCCGTTTATTGCGTTAATCTACCTGCAGGCTTTCATCGGTGGAAGCAATCTTTCTGAGCTGCTTTCGCAAAATCCGGAGATCACCCTCACATTCCTGGTGTCTATGGCCAGGCCCTTTACCGCCTACCTGCTAGGCTTTGCGCAGAAGCATTTCTATGAGGGAGATGTCCCCTACCTGATGTCCCATCTGGCGCTGCTCTTTGCCGCCGAGCTTCTGCTTCGGAACGGAGTTTATGCCGTCCTCATGGTGGTCCTGATGTTTTTCGTATACCGGATGACAGGGATGTCGCCTCTTGCTGCTCTGCGGTTAAAATGGAGAGATCACTTCTTCCGGGATCTGTCCGGTTGTATGGTGCTGATCGCATTCAGTATGTTCTGCCTGTTTGTTTCGCTTCGTCTTGGTATGTAATGCACCTTCTGCCTACCCAAAACCTTTTTTGAGAATAGCTGGACTTCACCCAAAAAATTATGCTATGATATGCGTATATAAGGGCGGAGGGAGCAGATGATTATGAGTCTTGAGGCATTGGTAAACCAAAACTACAAGCATTTCAGCGAAAGTGACCGGGCAGTATGGAAATATCTCTCAGAGCATCGGAAGGAATGTGAGGATATTGCAATCAAAAAGATGGCAGAAAAATGCTGCGTCTCCCACTCCGCAGTCATGCGCTTTGCTCAAAGACTCGGCTTCAAGGGCTTTGCGGAGCTGAAGCTGTATCTGAAAATGGATGGGCAGAAGGTTCCTGTCAAAAACGAACTGACACACAGCTGCAAGCTCTATCAAAGCATTTCTCAAATGGGACAGCCTCAACCAGCTAGGCTTCGATCAGCGCAGCATTGAGGAAAACTGCTTCAATCTCTCAAGAACCATCTCCACCACCCAGCAGTCGGACTGTCTGGAGCTCTTTTATCGGATGGAACAGGCTGGAAGGCTTTACGCCTACGGAAGCGGCGCTGTCCAGAAGTCCGTGGCAAAGATATTTAAGAACTATCTGATCCTGGCCGGAAAGCTGCTCCATGTGATTGAGGGCCAGGAGGAGCGGATTGTGGCATTAGAGCAGATGAAAAAGGGGGATGTTATCTTTCTCCTCTCCGTGTCCGGAAACAATCCTGTTATGAACGAATATACCAGGAAGCTTCGGGAGAAGGGACTGTTTTTGGTTGCCCTTTGTCAGGATGGGGCCAATGATCTGTCCAAGCTCTGTTACTTTTATTTTCCTTTTTTCACCCAGAAGATCGATGTGGGCCATGATGGTCTGTCCTACTACAGCTCTGCAGGCATGGTTCCCATTGTGGAGTTACTCTCACTAAAATATACTGCTTATCAGGCGGAGCGAAACACCTCCACTCTATCTGACAACTGAAAAAATTTTATAATAAAGAGAGGGTCGGGAAATGGCTGGCTTCTTATTTCTCGACCCTCTCTTTAAAATGCCAAAATATATCCTTTGGAATTCTAGGTGACAATATCAAACTCTCCCTACTCCCGCAAAAGCCAGAGTACTCCATAAGCCGGAATCTTCACATTCTGCCCTTCCATCCGCTCACCGGAAATCAGATCCACATAGGTTCCATCCTCATGAATCCACGCCGTCCGCTCTTCGCCGCTGAAATTAAAGAGCGCCGTCAGCTTCTCCTCCTCAAAGGTCCGGTTCACACAGAGAATGGCAGCATCATACGTATCCGCCGTCCACACTGCCGCCTGGTTTAAGAATACCGGATGCTCCGCACGCAGGGTCTCCATCCTTCGGATACAGTCAAAAATCTCTTTCTGATAGCTTCCCTCTTGTTTCCGAAGCTCCGCCTTTTCCCAGGAAAAGCTTCCCCTGTGGAGATAACGGGAATCCTCCGCCTTCTTGGGGTCCTCATGATACCCGTTGTCATTGAACTGACCAATCTCATCCCCGCTGTAAATGACCGGAATTCCTGACTGAACCAGCATATATCCGTGAAGCATCTGAATAAAGCATACAGCTTTTTCCTGTGCCGCCTCATCCCCCTCCTCTACTGCTTTTTCCAGTCCGCAAAGAGAAGCCGTAGTTCCGCAAAGGCGAGCGTCCCCGGAGGTGGGATCGTCGTTGTAAAGCTCACCCCTGGCCATGGATCCCGACCATTTTCCCGTAAGGTAATCATTGAGGTACTTCTTGTGGGGAACCTCCTCCATTCCTTTCGTTTCCTTTAGCCAGTCATAATCCAGTCCCCAGCCAATATCATCATGGCAGCGGAGATAATTCAGGAACACATACTCTTTAGGCAGCGTATTTACAATATCCATCTGCCGCTTTAGGAGGGCTGTGTCTCCCGTAGCCACCGTATGCCAGGTGGTTGCCATAGTAGTCACATTGTAGAGCATGTGGCACTCCGGCTTCTCCACCGTGCCAAAATAGGGTACCACTTTCACCGGCTCCATAACCACCTCGCCTAAAAGCAGCACGCCCGGGCAGACAATCTCACAGATCATCCGCAGCATCCGGACAATATTATGTACCTGGGGAAGATTGCGGCAAGTAGTTCCAAGCTCTTTCCAGATATAGGGAACCGCATCAATCCGAATAATGTCCACACCCTGATTGGTCAGATTCAGCAGGCAATCTGTCATGTCATGAAACACCACCGGATTCCGGTAGTTCAAATCCCACTGGTAAGGATAAAATGTGGTCATCACATACTTCTTTTCATCCTCCAGCCAGGTAAAATTCCCCGGTGCCGTTGTGGGAAACACCTGGGGACAAGTCTTTTCATATTGACCGGGAATCTCAAAGCTGTCAAAAAAGAAATACCGATCCTGGAACTCCTTTTCCCCTGCCCTTGCCCGCTTTGCCCACTCGTGCTCCTCCGAGGTATGGTTCATAACAAAGTCAAGACATACGCTTAAGCCCCTCTTATGACAAGTATCCGTAAGCTTTGCCAGATCCTCCATAGTTCCCAGATCCGGACGCACTTTCGCAAAATCCGACACCGCATATCCGCCGTCGCTCTTTCCCTCCGGAGAATCGAGCAGCGGCATCAGATGAAGATAATTCACTCCGCATTCCTGGATATATGGCAGCTTCTTTTTCACGCCTTTCAGATCTCCCGCAAAGGCATCCGTATACATCATCATTCCTACCATATCGTTGCGTTTATACCAGTCCGGATCTGCCTCACGAACCCGATCCAGCTTTTTTAGAGCATCCTTGCGTTCTTTATAACGCTCTTCCAATCTGCTGCATAAATATGAGAATCCGTCCTCCGGGTACAACTCACAGTACAGCCATTTCAATTCTTCATAATGCCGTTCTTTCCGCTTCTGAAATTCCGCCATATCTTTCATTGTCGTTCTCCTACTTCCCATTCAAATAAATTTCAGTTTTATTTAACAATAGATCCTCAGGTATGTCAAGCCAATAACGAGCAAGGCAGGCGACCACAGCCGCCCTGCCTGAAGCCGAACGCTGCACCATGGCCGCCTGCCTTTGGAGCAATCACGCTTTATGCTAAATCGCTCTCTCCCACCTCATATGGAACAACTGTTGAACGTGCTATTTCGTGTGCTTAATTTTATTTTGGTTGTTCCGGTAAAATTGCTTAATGAGCAATCGCTTTCTCTGTCTCTTTGTCAAATACGTGAATCTTATCCGTATCCAGAACAAAGTCAACTACATCATTCTCTCTTGCTGTCGTGCTGGAATTTACTCTTGCAGTCATCTGGGTTCCGCACATGTCAAAATACAGATAAACTTCTGCTCCAAGGAGCTCGTATACATTTACTGTTCCCTTTACCACCGCCTGGTTCTTTGCTCTTGTGGATGCCGGATCGCTCACGTCCTCCGGACGGATGCCCATAATCACTTCTTTTCCCTTATAACCGCCGTCAATCAGCTTCTTGCCCTTTTCCGGGGAAAGGGGAACACGGTAGTCACCGGCCTTTAAGTATACATCCTGTCCCTCTACCTCGCAAACCGCATCCACAAAGTTCATCTGAGGAGATCCGATAAATCCTGCCACAAACAGATTATCCGGCTCGTTGTACAGGGTCTGGGGGCTTGCAATCTGCTGAACCACGCCGTCTTTCATAACAACGATTCTCGTTCCCAGAGTCATGGCTTCCGTCTGGTCATGGGTTACATAGATGATGGTTGCACCCAGTCTCTGATGCAGCTTGGAGATCTCCGTACGCATCTGCACACGCAGCTTGGCATCCAGGTTGGAAAGGGGCTCATCCATCAGGAACACCTTGGGATTCCGCACAATGGCACGGCCCATGGCAACACGCTGACGCTGTCCGCCGGAAAGAGCTCTCGGCTTCCGGTCCAGAAGCTTCTCCAGATCCAGAATCTTAGCTGCCTCCCGGACTTTCTTGTCGATCTCATCCTTAGGTGTCTTCTTGATCTTCAGTCCAAATGCCATATTGTCATACACCGTCATATGGGGATACAGTGCGTAACTCTGAAATACCATTGCGATATCTCTGTCTTTCGGCTCCACATCATTCATAAGCTGGCCGTCAATCTTAAACTCACCATCTGAAATGCTCTCCAGTCCTGCAACCATACGCAGGGTGGTAGATTTTCCGCATCCGGACGGACCTACGAAAATAATAAATTCCTTATCCTCAATCTCCAGGTTGAAATCTTTTACTGCCTCATATCCGTTGGGGTATCTCTTCCAGATATTTTTCAGTGATAAACTTGCCATCAGTCTCTCCTCCTATTTTGAGTTCCGCAAAATTCGCTCCAGCACCCTTTGTCTAGAACAATTCCCAGCCACAAAATGACGTGTCTGTAAATTGTTCTGGTGCTGTCGGAATTTTGCTGTTTTAAGTTCCGCAAAATTTCATAATTATATCTTTACATGTCCTACTCTAATTTTTCTCTAATCCCACACAAGATCCTGTTTCACAGTGCTTTCACTGCAATTTTCGGTGAAGCCGCATTTCCTCCAGGAATTCATCATTCGGCTCCATATAGATCAGGTCATTTCCCACTTTCACGGTGTAGACCCTGCCTTTTTCCCATCCGGAGGTGAAATCACGGACCTTGCAGCCGGCCACATTTTTCCGTCCCTCTGTCACATATTCCATGTCCTTGCGGTCACAGCGGTACAGATCCTTTCGCTTCTCCTTGCGAATGATTTTTGATACTTCAAAATCTCCATTCACGTACACGTATTCATATTCATACCGCCAGCTTCGAAGCAGCAGAACGCCTATGACCACAAAGGCCAGCACCGGCAGAAACAGTACCGGATAAATAATCGTGTCCACTACAAGCACTACCATAGCAGCCATAAGCACTGCTTTCAGCAGGCGTTTTCCTTTCGGCATTACATAGGGGATAAACCATTCCAGTACAACATCTTTCATTTCGCTCACTCCTATTTTTATATGGCTCGAATATGATACTGAATTGCCTCGTACTGCAGCAGGCTGTTTGGAACAGGAAGACCGGCACTCATCAAAACCTGACCGGAAAAATGTCCCTCCATCTCCTCCACCCGGTAATACATCTTGGGATTTAAGCCCTTTGCCTTTACGCACCGCTGTGCGTCGTTGGCCTCTTTCTCCATAACCACCAGGGATATCAAGGCCGCTTTCTGATCCCGGGACACATGCTCCCAGGCCACATACTCTATAAAGGTGTAAGGATTGGTAAGCCTGTAGTAATCACCCTCTGCAATCAATGCATAATCCTTTTTATAACTCTGTATCTGCTCCTTGCAGATCTGTTTCTCTTCCTGTGTCATTTTGGTGGAATCCAGCTCATAGCCCAGGATTCCGTCCATGGCCGTTACCCCTCTTGTCTTCATAGGCACCGTCCGCCCGGTCTGATGGTTGGGGCAGACCGACACATGGGATTCCATAGCGGAAACAGGATAAACAAAGGTCGTTCCGTACTGAATCTTTAAGCGGCACACCGCATCCGTGTTGTCACTGCACCAGATCTGGGGCTGATAGTAAAGCATTCCCGGGTCAAAACGTCCGCCCCCTCCGCTGCATCCGCAGAAGAGAATCTCCGGATGAGTCAGAATAATGCGGTTCATAATGTCATACAGTCCCAGAATATAGCGATGATAAATCTCACCCTGCTTTTCTTTCTCGGCAATGGCTGACCAGGCATCCGTAATAAACCGGTTCATATCCCATTTTACATACTCAATCCTGGCACTATTAAGGACTCCGTTAATGGATGACACGATATAATCCCGAACATCCTCCCTGGACAAGTCGAGCACAAGCTGATATCTTCCTCTGGAGGGATGTCTCCGGGGCATCTGCAGGCACCAGTCCGGATGCTTCCGGTAAAGCTCACTGTCCTCCGACACCATCTCCGGCTCAATCCAAAGGCCGAACTTTAAGCCCATTTCGTGAATCTCCTCGGAAAGACCCCTTAAACCTCTGGGCAGTTTGGCCGTATTCACATCCCAGTCGCCCAGAGCCGCACTGTCATTGTTCCGGTTGCCGAACCAGCCGTCATCCAGGACAAAAAGCTCAATGCCCATATCCACGGCCGACCTGGCGATATCCAGAAGCTTTTCCTCATCGAAGTCAAAATACGCCGCCTCCCAGCTGTTAATCAGAATGGGCCGTTCTTTCTTTGCATAAGGGCTTTTACACAGGTTTTCACGGTACACATTGTGATACAAATGGGTCAGATGGGTAAGTCCCTGCCCCGAATAAGCCAGCACCACCTCCGGTGCCGTAAAGCTCTCCCCCGGCTTCATCTGCCAGGAAAAATGCTTGGGGTGAATTCCCATGACTATCCGTGTCTGATCATACTGGTCCTTTTCCACCTTGCACATAAAGTTGCCGCTGTATACAAAGGAAAATCCATAGCAGCGTCCGTAATCCTCGTTGGCCGCACTCTCGCAGAGTATGGCAAAGGGATTGTGCTGATGACTTGAGGCCCCCCGAAAGCTTCCCACGGTCTGAATCCCGTAAGCCAAAGGGTTCCTGCTCCATTCCCGTTCCATGGTATGTCTCCCGTCAAAATGAATGAAATCATAATCGGAATCCATAAAATCCATAGTCATTGACATGATGCGGTTTAAATAAATGGTGTCCTCACCCTGGTTAATGACCCGAACAGACCGGGTAATAATATCCTTTTCTTCCAGTACACAATAGCAGAGCACCACCGTAAGCTGTGTCACAATGTCCGTAAGCCAAATCTCCAGAGTGTCTGCCGTGTCTTTTTCTGTTGTCCAAAGGGAGGGAAGACCTGCCAAATGGTACTTGCCGGAATAAATCTGATGCTTTGCCACCTTTCCCACAAAGGCATAGCTTCCGTCCCCGTTTTTTATTTCAATACTGCTTAATCGATAATCAGAGCTTCCGTCACTTGAGAACTCCTGCGGTAGGAAGTCTAAAGAAAATGTACGGTCATTTCCCGCCTCATAGGGGTTGGGAGAAAAGCCACGGTCCTGCAGCTGTATCAAATAACTCAAATCCTCGTCTTCCAGCCGTTCTCCATAATATAAATGCAAAAGATATCCATAATCACTTATCTTCATCTGATAAGTGCTGCTCTTTGTCTGTAACAGAAATGTTTTTTTGCTTTCTATATATCTGACTGACATCTATGTAGCCCTCCAACGTAGGTAAAGTGATAGAACTATTTTATTACTTGCCGCCCGTCATTGCAACACCCTCGATGAACTGCTTCTGGAAGAACAGATACAGAACCACCATGGGGATCATAGCTAAGAGGGAACCGGCCATCATAACCGGGAAGTTGGTGTTAAACTGACCCCGGAGGGTTGCAAGACCGGAGGACAGCGTCATCATCTTCAAATCTGTGTTGGCAATCAGGGGCCACATCAGGTCTCCGTAAGCGAACACTGCGGTAAATACGGCCAGTGCCGCCATGGACGAGGTGGTCAATGGAACCATTACCTTAACAAAGGTTTGCCACTGGTTACAGCCGTCCAGATAGGCCGCTTCGGAAATCTCATCGGGGATTCCCATGTAAGCCTGCCGTAAGAAGAATGTACCGAAAGCACTTACAAGACCCGGAAATACCAGGGCAAAAATCGTATTGGTCAGTCCCAGCTTCGCCAGCATCTGATACTGGGGCGTGATGAAGATCTGGGAGGGAAGCATCATCTGTACCAGAACCAGGGAGAAGAGGAGATTCTTTCCCTTAAAGTTCAGCTTTGCAAATGCATAACCCGCCATGGAACTGAATGCCACCGCACAAACCACACGCCAGAAAATCAACAGGATGGTATTCTTGTAAAGGGCCCCAAAGGGAAGACTTGCCATAGCGTCCTTAAAGTTATCAATAATCCACTGTGCCGGGAAGAAATCCGGTGGAATCTGCATACTCTCGGCTACCGTCTTAAAGCTGGTCAGAAGCATCCAGATAAAGGGGAAGATCATAATGATGGACCCAATGATGAAAAACAAATACGTGCCTGCTGTCCGAAGCTTTTGATTTCTCTCTAATGAATTGGATTTCATACTTCTTCACCTCCTATACTTCGTAATTCACCCATTTCTTCTGTCCCCAGAACTGGAATGCCGTTACAATACCGATAAGAAGAACGGTCCAGATTACCACTGCGGATCCATAGCCTTTATTGCCGGCCACGAAAGACTCACGGTAGAACAGGAACATCAGAGACTGGGCACTTGTCAATGCCGGGTTTGATTCCTCTACAATCATGTAAATCAGGTCATATACTTTCAAAGAGGACATCAGACGCATAATCATAACTACAAACAAGGTCGGAGAAACCATAGGCAGCGTAATGTGGAAAAACTGCTGAATCTTAGTCGCTCCGTCAAGGCTTGCCGCCTCATAGTAGGACTTGGAGATATTCTGAAGTCCTGACAGAAGAAGCACCGCATCGTAACCGATGGCACTCCAGATTGCCACGATGGCACAGGTCACCATAACCACGTTAGGATTGGTAATCCAGTTTACGTTATGTCCCAGGAGGGTATTGATGATACCATACTCGGTGTTGAACATCCACTTCCACACCATGGCAACCGCTGCCGGAGCTACAACCATAGGCAGGAAGAAGATGGCACGGAAAGCCGTTCTTCCCTTAATCTTTGTGTTCAGCATAACCGCAACCACCAATGCCAGGAAAATACCAAGGGGCACGGTCAGGAGACAGAAATAAATGGTATTTAAGTTCGCTCTCCAGAAGTCTGCGTTGGTGAACATGTTGATATAGTTGGTCAAACCGTTAAATTCATAAAATCCAAAGGGCTTTGTCTTTGTAAAGCTCAATTTTAAGGTGTCAATAAACGGGTAAAGATTCAGCACAATCAAGCCGATGATGGTGGGTGCCACCATGATATAGCCCCACATACCCTCGGTCTTGGCGAACTTGCCCGCCTTGCTGTTATTTGCCATGTATAAGCCTCCCCTCTACTCTGCTTCCGCCGTATCGATGTAGCTCTGAATATTATTAAGTCCATCCTCTAATGTAGATTTGCCGGAGTAAATACGAAGAAGCTCATCAGAAACTTTTGGCTTCCATACGGAACGGGAAGCATTGTTCACGCTCTGCACACCGTAATCAAACATATCTACACATTTCTGGACATCCAATTTATAGTCAAACTGGTCAAATACCCCAACCCAGGTATCCTCAAGGCCGATGTAAGCCGGGATCGCTGCTCCGGACTCACCCTGGATACGCTGTCCCTCCTCGGAACCGAAGAACTTGAGCACATCCTTTACAATCTCCAGGTTCTTGCCCTTTGCCGCAGTTGCATAACACAGACCATTGGAAATGGTGGCTCTTCCGTCACCCTCCGCAGGATTCGGACACTTGGGAAGCACTGCCACGTCCCATTTTCCCTGCATCTCCGGATAATTCTGCATGGATGCAAGAAGATTCCAGTTTCCCTCCAGATACATGGAGCCCTGCTCTGAGAAGAATGCCGTTCCGGGAGAAGTCTCCGCAAAATAATTTTGATCCGGGCACCAGTCCTCTTTCTGAAGATTGATGTAAAACTCCATGGCTTCCCGGGTAGCCGGATTGTCAAAGCCGCCTTTTGACTTATCCTCAGTTAATATGTAGCCGCCGTTCTGGTATACGAAGTTCCAGTATCCAAGCTGATCGTCTCCGTAGGCCATGTAGCCGTATTTGCCGGTGGCATCATACACCTTTTGGGATACTTCCGTCAGGTCGTCCCAGGTCCAGGTATCATCGGGATAATCTACCTTTGCAGCATCAAACATCTCCTTGTTGTAAACCAGACAGACTGTATCCTTATCCTTGGGGATGCCGTAATATCTGCCGTCGCTTCCCTGGATATTTGCCAGAGAGATTTCTGAAAAATGATTCTTGTAATAGTCGGGATCTTCGTCATTATAAAGATCCGTCAGATCTGCAATCATGCCGTAATCCGCATACTTTAAGATCTCATTGGTATGCATCCAGAACACATCCGGCATCTGATTGCTGATTGCCGCTGCCTCCAGCTTGGTCCAGTACTCGCTCCAGCTCGTAACCTGAACCTCAATTACCACATCCGGGTTCTTTGCGGTGTAGGCATCACACATTTCCTGCATACCATCTCTCTGGTTCACATCCCAGATCTGGAATGTCAGATGGGTCTTGCCGTCGGAAGCCTTTCCGCACGCAGCTAATCCAAAAGCCAAAACCACGACCAGAAGAGCTGCAAGTAATTTCTTCATGTTCTTCACAAGTTTCCCTCCTTAATATGGACATATTCCACCGGATTTTCAGCTTTTTTCATGGTTTTTTGCCTTTTGTCCGGCTTAGAAATAGTGAATAAAACAATTCCACCCTGGCCAGGTGCTGGAATAAATTTGGGTATATTGGATAATTACACCCTAAATATCGTAGAAATTATAACATTTCCACGGAACAGGGGTAAATATACTGTCTGCGATTTTTATATACCAAAATGCTAGATCTATACAAATAAAGTATAATGTGCTAAAATTTTGATATATAAGAACAGGGCAGAGCCGGGCAGGGGACAGGATAAGCGGCTGTCAAGCTTGCTTGTACAGACGGTTATCTTGTTCTCTATCCGGCGAGTTCAGCGAGCCGGGGAAATCCTCCGGATTTTCCCGGCTCTGCCCGTCCGTCTTCACTATCTACATAAAAATACAGTTTCACCCATAAGCAAGTTTATTAAGTTAAAAATGTTTCACAATTGATGCATCACCATAATGAAAGTACTTTTCACCTAAAAGGAGACACCATGAGTAATCACTTGTTTAACATCTTTCCCAATGAACGCTACATGGATCTAACGCTTTATCAGTATGGCTGGGAGCAGTGTGTCCCGGCCCATTCCTACGGCCCCGCTTCACGGAATCACTATTTGTTTCACTACATCATCAAAGGCAGGGGAGTCCTCTACAGTACGGATGACCAGGGGCAGACTCATATCTACAACCTGAAGCCCGACCAGGGCTTTCTTATCTCCCCCAATCAGGTGAATACTTATATTGCAGACAGAGAGAATCCGTGGGAATATGCATGGGTGGAATTTGACGGGCTTCGTGTTAAGGAATTTCTGGAAACTTCGGGACTTACCACCCAATCTCCCATTTATCGAAGTTCCAACCGGGAGCTTCAGGGACGTATGAAAGATGAACTCCTTACCATTATCCATGGCAAGGATCACTCCTCTCTTTATCTTATTGGGCATCTTTATCTTTTTTTGGATCTGATGATTCAGTCCTCTTTCAACCATAAGGAGTTTTCCACGGGAAAGCTGAAAGATTTCTATATCCGGGAAGCCATCAGCTTTATTGAGCAGAATTACAGCCATCCCATCACAGTGGAGGATATCGCCGTATTCTGCAATCTCAACCGGAGCTATCTGGGAAAAATATTTCGGGATGAATTAAATAAGACTCCCCAGCAGTTTCTCATCTATTATCGAATGAACCGGGCTGCGGAGCTATTGAAATTTTCCGAAACGTCTGTAGGGGAGATTGGCAAGCTGGTGGGCTATCCCAATCAGCTTCATTTTTCCAGGGCTTTTAAGAATGTGTTTGGGACCCCTCCTACGGAATGGCGGAAGGAGAATCGGCTTTATCAGCCGATGAAGGAAGCGTAACCATCCCTTAACAGAAGCCCTCCACTCACCCCGGAGGGGTATGCATTCATGGGAAATTTACAAAATGTATGGAAACGGCAGAGAGCGGATTCCGCCGGGACCCGTCCGGACTCTTACAAAATGAAAAATAAAACAGCAGACAGATGCACTCCAACGATTGCAAAGTCTGCTGTTTCATTTTCTCTACCGCTCTTTCAGATTCCCTTTTTCGATATGCTTCCGAATAATATGGTCCGTTACCTCTTCAAACAGCTTTTCCGATCCCAGGCGCGTCTTTCTCTGCCGGCCGTAGACCTGTTCTGCGGTCACTCCATGCTCCTTCCAGTCCCCGCCGTCATTGCTGTCGTTCAGGATCAGAGGCTGCAGGTTATCCATAGCGTGAGCAAATTTTGCTTCCGGCGTCTGATATTCCTCAAATTCATCAAAGAGGGCAATGAGCTCCTGCTTCTGATCTTCCGGCAGCAGAGAGTAGAGCTTTTCCTTTGCCGCATCCTCCCGCACCTTTTGGGTTTTGAGATTTTCCGCATCATAGGCATAGGTGTCCCCTGCTTCGATCTCCACAATGTCGTGAATTAAGCACATGAGCATAACCTTTGTTATGTCAATCTCTTCGTTGGCATATTCCCTTAAGAGGTATGCTATGATTGCCATGTGCCAGGCATGCTCCGCATCATTTTCATTTCTGCCGTGGCCGGACAGGTGGGTCTGACGGAATATGTTTTTTTCCTTGTCAATTTCCAGTGCGAAATCCAACTGCTTTTTTAATCTCTCGTTCATTTACTTTTTCCTCTTTACATTTTTTGTCCGGTTCGATGTCTTCTCTTTGTCCTCCTGCCTGAAAAAAGAGAGCCTATGGTCTCTTCTGCCGCACAGTATTTGTCCGCAAGGCATACAATCCATGCCTCCTTATACCGTGGGAAAATAGGATTTATGGGAAACATATGCCGGGCTATAATATTTTCCTCAATCTTATTCAACCGAAAGTCTTTTTTGGCATTTTTCAGTGCGGTGCCTGCATGAAATAATCCGTGAAGCCTGTGGGTTGGGTCCTTTTCGTGCCAGTCATAGAGAAAATAATCGTGCAGCAGGGCTCCTCGAAGAAGTGCCCTGTCATTTACTTTCAAATGCAGCCTTTTTGCAAGTCTGAGGCTCAAGCGGGCAACACGGATACTATGTGCAAAAACAGTGGTTGTCCCATGCTGTATGTAATTCCTTTCCTGCCCGAGACGTCCCTGCTGCTCCAGATGATGAATGATAGACTTCATGAGCTTACTTCCCTTAGCCTTGGAACCAGCACATTTTGTATTTTCTTTAGTTACTGCCATTTTCATATTTTTCCTTTTCTGTCAATCCATAGATCTCATATAAAGAAAGCATATTTTGGTATGTAAGCTTCCGTGACATCAGCTGCTGGTATGTCACCGTCTTTATTTTCCCGGCTCCTTTCATTTTTTCCATCTTGGACAAAATATCGGCGTATTCCGCCTGCACTGCCGCCAGCATTTTCTCAAAGGCTTCCAAACGTTTTTCATCCATATTCTCTCCTCCTTTTTATAACCGCTGCACAATAGCACGAAAGGGTAAAAAGTGGCAAAAAAATATTTCTATAAGCCTTTCTTTAAGGCTTCTGAGTTTTGAAAAGCTGCTGTAACAGCTTTTCTACTTTTTCTCTTTCTCTAAGCCCCAAAAGCCATCTTTCAGGGATTCCCGAAAGACCGTATTGGATTCCGGTGAGGCCGCCTGTGATGCAGGCCGTTGTGTCGGTGTCATTTCCCAGGAGAACGGCACGTTTTACGGATTCCTCATAGCTGGCGGTCTGCAAAAGCAGCATAAAGGCGCTCCGCAGGCTGTCCACCACATATCCGCTTCCTCCGCCCTCCCAGGGCTGTTCCGGGCGGATGCTCCATTCCAGCTCCTGCTGATGCTCCGGCATATCCCGGTAAATCTGACGAAGCTCTGCAACGCTCTTTTTTATAGCTTCCGGAGCCGGAATGTCCTCTAATAAGGCTTTGGCTGTCAGACAGTACAGGGCGCAGCAGACCTGGTTGCAGGGGTGGCCGTGGGTGATGAGGCATTGATGGTGGGCGTCCAGAACCAGGCTTCTCGGATCACTGTGCCAGAGGGCAAGGGGGAGAACCCTCATAAGGGCTCCGTTTCCTTTGCTCTCCGGGTTTAGAAGACCGCATTTTTCAGGTGACAGGCCATTCTTGTAGGCGTGGAGCGCCTGGCCGGTCTGAACGCCTACGTCAAAGACCTCATTTTCTACCGCCCACTCTCCTTTATCGTACCAAGACAGGAGAAGATCGGAAAAATGCTCCAGAGAAAATGTCTTCTGGCTGATCAGGCTGTCAAGGAGACAGAGAGCCTGTGCTCCATCGTCCGACCAGGTTCCGGCCTCGATCTGAGGGTATGTTTTCTGAAATCCCGGGGGAGGCGTCATCTCAACGGCCTCATAGGGCGGCAGTTCCTCCGGTTTATTAAATTCATAGGGAACTCCCAGGGCATCGCCTATTAAAAGCCCGTATAATCCACCTGCGATTTTGTCTTTTTGTTTCATTGTGCGCCTGCCTTTCACTGAACTTCAAAATGAAGCGTATATTTCTTTTTGCGGAGCGCATCCCGCATTTTCTGCCAATACAGCCGCTTTGACAGGGTCGGCATGCAGTCCGCATACCTTTCTCAGCACTCCCACTGATATTTTTTCATATCCACATGGGTATCATCCTTAAATTCCACCTGCTCCTCTAGCAGCAGCTCTTTTTGATTATAAAAATGGGGCGCCAGTCTTCCTGCGTGGTTTACCACACGGTGGCATGGGTAGCAGCCGTAATACTCGGACATGCTTAACACCTTTCCCACTAACCTTGCATTTTTTTCTCTGCCAATCAGCCGGGCTATCTGGCCGTAGGAAGCTACTTTTCCCCTTGGTATCTCTTCTACTGCGGAGAGGATTTCATAAATGAGAGCTTCTGTAAGAATCTTTGACACCTGTTGTTCCTCCTGATTGCACCGTGAGATCTCTACTTTCCTTTTTCTCTCTATGGCTCCCACACCGTTACAATTCACACCAACGCCAGATTTCATAGAATTTTTACTTTAATTGTAGGTGTGAATTGTAACAGGGACTGCCCATTTAAAGTCGCCTGCGGCGAGGGGCAGTCCCTTTGGCCCCATAAATTCTTTGGCTCCACGCCAATCAGCGGAGTGATTGGCGTGGGTATGAATTGTAATTCCATACCATCTCATACTCCTGCTCTCCGGTGTTTTCATCCAAACTCTCAGACTGGATTTGAAAGCCCTCCCGCTGGTAAAATTGAAGCGCTCTCTTATTTTTTTCATATACCTTTAAGGTCAGCCTCTGCCTGTCTGCTTTTATGTAGTCCAAAAGCTGCTTTCCGATTCCCTGTGACCGGGCGCTGTCTTTTACAAAGATTCCGGCAATATAGCTGTTGTCAACCAGTCCGATAAAGCCCTCTACCGCAGAGGTGGCCTTATTTTCATACACATAAGCTTCCGCATCCGGCAACATTTCTTTTACCAGATCAAAGCTCTGCTCCCAGTAGGTGTCCTCTATAAATGCATGAGCCTGCAGGTTGCCCCTAAGCCACAGCTCCATAACCGCTTCCAGATCGGTTGTCTGAAATGCTCTTATCATGTCCTCTTCCTCCACAAGCTTTGATTTTACTGCAAGGTTCCCACCTTTTCATAAGCCAGCCTGGGATATATATCCTCCTCCACATAAATCGTCCCGCAATGGACAAAGCCGCATTTTTTCAACAGCTTCTGCATTACAAGATTGTCCCCATGAGTATCTATGCGTAAGTGGCCGCCGCTTTGCCGAAATGCCCATTCCAGGCAGAAGCTTCCGATCCCCCTCACAGAGCTGCTGCCTGCCAGACGATGGACTGCCCCGTAAGGGCTGTCGTCCAGCCATGCGCCATCCTCTATGGTCCGGTATGTGGGCTCGATATCCTTTCCCTGGAAATAGAAAAACGTGCCTACAGTCTCTTCGCCGCAGATGCACACGTAGCTGTTGCCATTTGCAATGTCAGAGCGGATCAGCTCCTCCGGCGGCCAGTTTGTGGGACCCCATTGATTGGGATTTCCGTGCTCTTTCATAAACTGCCGGGCGTTTTCATATAGCTTCATAATAAAGGGAATATCCTCTTTTGTTGAATGACGTATTTCCATTTTTGCCTCCTAAAGTCTCCTGCATCTAAAATTCTACCGGCGAGTAGTCTTTCCAGTCTTTCACATTTCCGGTCTGATAAAACTCCTCAAAAATCGCCAGGCATTCTTCCTCGCTCTGGCACACCCTTTCCACGAGCCTGGTGTGATCATTTTCCTCCAGCCCAAGCTCCACGATAATTCCTGTTCCGTTTCTCTCCTGGCATGCCTGCACAAAACGGATGCTGCCGCACAGCTCTCCTGTGCTTAGTGTCACGAATTCATCCGCATCCCGGAACATATCTTGGATGCAGTCCTCGATCTCACCCCAATAATGAACCTCACAATCTATCTCCTGAGTTCTGATATTCCAGGGTACATTGCAAACAGTCTTTTTAAAAAGTACAGTGTCTGTTTTTTTCTTCGGCTTTTTCCAGAACATCTTGCTCTTTCCTCCATCTACTCTTCTTTTGAACAGGAAGCTATCATATGGCGCAGCTTTGCTGCATTACAAGCTTAATCCCCGTCAGCCTGCTACTGGATATTTGACTTAATATAATATACTCGATTCTCTTTTCTTGCAGGCGCCTTGGGGTATTCACCGTCCACAAAGCCCAGGGCGCAGTGGCCGATTCCCTCATACTCCTCCTGGATGCCAAGGGAGCGCAAAAGCTCCTTTCCCCACTGGGTTTCAAATTCCTGCTTTGCCCTGTGTATCCAGCAGCTTCCCATACCCAGCTCGTGAGCCGCCAGCATGAGATTTCCCATTACAAGGCTTCCGTCGTATACCCGGTTGGGCTCGTCCTTTTTTGCCAGCACAATCAGCATGGCAGGCGCTCCGTAGAACGGGTCGAAGCCCTCCTCCCAGCCGCCGATTTCGCAGTTCATTTTCGCAATCTCGTCACGAAGCTTTTTGTCCGTAACCTGAATGATGATGGTGGTCTGACGGTTCTTTCCGCTTGCCGCATAGATTCCGGCCTCAATGATCTGGTCAAGGATCTCCTGGGGTACCATGTCCGGCTTGTATTTGCGGATGCTTCTCCTTGTTTTCATTTGTTCCAATACGTTGCTCATTTGTTTGTCCTCCTGTTTTCTATGACGTTTTTCCTTTTATTTGCTGCCACACTATATTTACTGATGCCACTCCAATTCCCTTGCCGATACCACCCGGTAGTTGTCCGGGCCCTCTCCCTGTTGCATATTCAACCTACTTTTGAGATTCTCTGTCCCTTTTCCGGTATAACCATTTGATCTCCTCCCTTTGCAAAGCGTTCTTGATCATGTACGCAGAATCTTTTCCATGGGCTTTCCCTTTGCCAGCTCGTCCACCAGCTTATCCAAATAGCGGATTTTCTGCATAAGGGGATCTTCAATGGATTCTACGGCAATGCCACAGATCTTTCCTTTGATAAGGGAACAGTTGGGATTGATGGCCGGCGCTTCCTGAAAGAATGCCTCATAGTCCGCCTCCCTCTCTATCTGCCGGGTTAAGCCCTCCTGGTCGTATCCTGTAAGCCAGCAGATGACTTTATCTACCTCCTCCCTGGAACGGCCTTTCCGTTCTGCCTTTTGAACCAGAAGCGGATATATTTTTGAAAATTTCATGGCAAATACTTTTTCTTTTTCCATAAAACTACTGAGCCTCCTTTTTTGCTCTAGATTTTAATAAGCCGGAATGTTTCCTTGACATTTTTATAAAACCATCAGCAGGGTTCCGGCTCCAATGAGCATACAGCCCAGGATGGATTTTCCTGTGAATTCTTCATGCAGGAATACAAAGGCCAGAATCAGCGTGAAAACCACGCTCAGCTTGTCAATGGGTACTACCTTTGATACCTCCCCCATTTGCAGTGCCTTGTAATAGCAGAGCCAGGAACCTCCTGTGGCCAGCCCTGACAGGATGAGAAATATCCAGCTTTTGCGGCTGATTTCGGAAATGCCGGACTGGGCGTTTGTGAGGAACACCATTCCCCATGCCATGAGTAATACCACAAAGGTACGGATTGCCGTAGCCAGATTGGAATTCACTCCCTCGATTCCGGCTTTGGCCAGTATGGAGGTTAATGCTGCAAATATGGAGGATAGAAAGGCAAATAACAGCCACATGTTTTGTCACCTCGAATCCGAAATAATCGATTTCTTTACTCTATGAATGCTTTCCTGTTTTATCACACCAGGAGGCAATCTCTGCAATCAGCTTCAGGGGAAGAGGCTTATGAAACGGCAGTTGGATTGCCCCTTTGCTGGTCTTATATTCCTTTAGCTGATCCGCAAATTCCACTATGGCCTCCGGTCCCGGATACAGGCCGATATGCCTTTTGAATCCTGCAAAATGGATAATGTTATGCCCGTTCCAATAGGTGGGCATGCTCCAGGAAATCTTCTCCTGTGCTTCGGGCAGTGCCCCACGTATGGCGTCTCTTACCTGTTTCAGATACTTTTGTACCTCCTCTGGCTGCGCCGCAATATATTCATCAATGGTTTGTGGTGCTGTTCCACAGTAGTGATCCTGATTTTGGTTTTTAAAGCAGCGGCCGCATTTGGGACATGTCCACATAGGCTTCTTTTCCTTTTCTGTAAGCTTGTATATATTGTTTAATTACGACATTATTACGACATCAAGATACCACCCAGCTTCCATTGCGGTTGGCGCCTGTTCGGACAATGATACCGGAGGCTTTCCATTTTTTTGTAACAGGGCAACCACCTTATCCTCCATGGACTCCGCTTCACTCCTGTCAGCAGCTACCTCATTTGAGGACAATTCCAGAAGCAACTCCCGAATAACCTTTAGCATAAATTCTACAAATACGGTAGACTCTCCCATTGTATTCCCATGATTGAGAGCCCGATAATATTCGTCCTGCCTCTCATGAATCAGTGTCTCTATGGGAATCCATAAAAAGAAGTCTTTCCATTTTGACAAAATCAAAGTATGCCACAATCTGCCTAGTCTTCCATTCCCATCAGCAAAAGGATGTATAAATTCAAACACATAATGAAAAATACAGGACTTAATCAAGGGCTGCAGCTTTGATACCTTTAACCATGTAAATAATTCCTGCATCAAATCTGGTACATACTGCGGCGGTGTTCCTGCATGGATTAATTCTGTCCCCGCATATACTCCTACATTGGTACTTCGAAAGATTCCCGCTTCCTTAACAAGCTCTGTCATCATGACCTTGTGAGCTTTCAATAAATCCTTTACCTTATATGGATTCAACTGGGCCAGTAAGTCGTATGCCTCATAAGCATTTTTTACCTCCCGTATATCCTGTGGCGGACCAAGAACTCTCTTCCCCTCAATAACTCGCTAACCTGTTCCACGGTCAAGGAATTTTGTTCTATAGCCAGTGATGAATGGAGCGGATTCGATTTTCCCTGCGAAGTCTTGGGTTTGTGGACAATCGATCCGACAAAGAAATTCGTCCAGTAAGCTCTGCAATCTCAATCACTAGATTTGTAATTTCCTCAGTTATTGTAAAAGGCGGCTTGTAAGCTTCAGACATTGATGGGAACCTCCTCACCTGACAGTGTATATCTGCGCTCTCGTTCCTCCCTGTCATAGATGTAAAGCGTCTCCAACGGAAATCCAATGCTACGAAGCAGAGCTTCAAAGAATTCCTCCCGTTTCCGTCGTATCTCCTGGCTGTCTGTGCTGACAAGCTCTCCGTCACGCTCCACCATCCATACCTTTTTATCCAGGAAAGCAATATAGAAGATATCCTTTCTGTCCGGAAAAATATAGACCTCTCTGGCATTTCCCTGTTCATCCAGACGGAAATGGCGGTTGGATTGCAGCTCAAAATGCCAAAACAGCCCCTGCTCAGCCGTCAATACATTGTTTTTCACTGCACCCACATCCATCACCCATTCTGTCCACTGGTTTTCTCTGACACCGGGGATTCCGTTCACCTGCCCGAAACGCTTGCACAGGCCCTGGCCACGGACCTTTGTCTTTTTCAAAAATTTGTCAACCCGATCCACAATATCCTTTAAATCCTGTATTCTGCAGACAATTCCGTACTCTGTCACGTCACTGTACACCTTTTCTCTTACATCCGGATTCCGAGGGTCCCACAATTGATACATTCGCCTTTTACTCCTGTCATCTTGTCCTATTATATATTTGGGAAACGTATACTCTTTACTCTGTATGGATTTACAAATGTCCTGTAGTTAGCATGATTCATTGTAGAAATTGTACCACATTCCTCATTATTGAAACAAGAACAAACCATTTCATAGCTCACTTCCATACAGGCACCGGATTCTCCCCATGGCTCCCAATGATCTTCTCCATCCAAATCATATCGTACCACCGGCCGAATTTGCAGCCGCACTTATGAAATTCTCCTACCTTTATGTAACCCATATGCTCATGAAACTGGGCGCTGTTTTTTGTGAGATATTCGTCCGGTTCTTCCGTATATCCGATACAGGCGTAGAGATTGCGAATCCCCATTTTTGCCAAAGCACTCTCCAGCTCCTCATACAGCCCTCTTCCAAGCCCCTGTTTCCTGCTTTCAGCCGCCAGATAAATGGTCATCTCCGCCGACCAGTCGTAGGCAGCCCGCCCCACAAAGGGACCGGCGTATGCATAGCCCAGGATCTTACCCTCCTGAACTGCCACAAGATAGGGATATTTTTTCAGGGTATTGGCAATCCGTTCTTTGAACCGGGCGATTGTGGGCACTTCATATTCAAAGGAAATGGCCGTATTTTTTACATAATATCCATAGATGCCCAAAAGAGCCTCGGCGTCATTTATATCTACTGTTCTGATTTCTATTTTGCTCATAAGATGCTCCTCATCTTTTTCCTTTTACTGCCTTATCCGTCCAATTCAGCCTGATACGGATATACAAAGCTTTATCCGTTAAAGTATAACAAAAATAGAACCTCTTATCCAGAACAAATAGAATAAAAATCATCTTATTTTCCTCTCCCACTATCTTTTTCCCCTCCAAAACAGTTATAGTAAATAGAAAGCGCTTTTGAAGCTCACAAACCAGACAGATACGAACAGACATCTGCCCAAAGGGAGGCTCGCATGGGCATAGCTATTGATACCGATTTTCCCCTGATACGCAAAATGCGTATGGGGGACGAACAGGCCATAGAAGCCTTTGTAAGAAAATACTATCCCAGCATCTTAAAATACTGTCAGACCCACGTGACGGATCAGGGTCACGCAGAGGATCTGACACAGGATACCTTTGCCCGTTTTTTCCGAAGTCTGAACCACTATAAGCACTATGGAAAGGCGGCCAATTACCTCTACACCATCGCCTCCCGCCTGTGCCGGGACTACTATAAGCAGATACATGAGCTCCCCTTTGAGACACTGCCCAAGACCCCTGCCCTGCACGCCCCGCCACCGGAGCAGCAAATCACGGCAAAGCTTGCCCTGGGCAGCCTGCCGCCGGAAATAAGGGAGACAGCCATTCTCTTTTTTATGCAGGAGCAAAAGCAAAAGGACATTGCCAGAATCCTGGGCATCAGCCTGCCCCTGGTGAAATACAGAATCAAGAGGGCAAGGGAGCTGCTCTCGGACTATTTTAATGAATAACTACAGGAGGACCACATGAACCTATCCAAATCTAAAATCCAAACCCATCTGGGCGCAAAAGCCCCTGTTCCCTGCCGGGAACAAAGGCTGTGCGCCGCAATCCAAGCCTCAAAAACCGCCTTTTGCGAAAGCGAGGCCGGCGCCCCTCTCTCCTACCTGGAATTTCTCTACCAACAGAGCCTCTACATCCGCAAGCAGTGGTGGATTCTTCAAGCCTGCGTCCTGCTCGCTTTGTGGCTGTCCCTGGCAGTAACCAGGACCTGCTTCCCCCTTAGAAGATTCATGGGCGTTGCCGCCCCTCTTTTTGCCGTTTTAATCCTGCCGGAGCTGTGGAAAAACCGAAGCGCAGGCGCACTGGAAATCGAGTGCACCGCCTGCTACTCCCTGCGGCAAATCTACGGAGCCAGAATCCTCCTTTTCGCCTTGGTGGACTTAGTGCTCCTCAGCCTCTTTTCTCTCTGCGTCATGGGAGCATGGAAAATACCGGCTGAAGATCTGGTCATCCAGTTTTTTCTTCCTTATCTGGTCACCTGCTGCATCTGCTTTCGCACCCTGTACAGCAGGAAAATCAGCTCAGAAGCCTTTGCCATCCTCCTTTGTGCCCTCTGGTCCCTCATATGGATCGAGCTGCTGCTCCATGAGACCGTCTACGAAATCATTTCCCTGCCCCTGTGGCTTGCCATGACAGCAGCCGCAGCCCTCTATCTGGGATACTGCATCAAACGGGGCCAGGAAAACTGCAACACCATCTGGGAGGTAAAAACACAATGGAACTAACCGTCAAAAATCTCACAAAGGAATTTAAGGATCTCACCGCCGTCCGGGGCATATCCCTCACCATGACCACCGGCGTCTACGGGCTTCTGGGCGTAAACGGCGCCGGAAAAACCACCTTGATGCGGATGCTCTGCACCCTCCTGCGCCCCACCCACGGCTCCATCACCTGGGACGAACAGGACATCTTTTCCATGGACCGGGATTACCGGAGGCTTTTGGGTTATCTCCCCCAGGATTTCGGCTACTACCCAGACTTTACAGTCTACGACTACCTTATGTATGTGGCCTCCATCAAGGGTCTGCGCCCTGTCACCGCAAAGCACCGCACCAAGGCTCTCCTGGAACAGGTGGGAATGGCGGAAAATGCCCGCAAAAAAATGAAAAAGCTCTCCGGCGGCATGAAGCGCCGGGTAGGGATCGCCCAGGCCATGCTTGGAAATCCCAAAATACTCATCCTGGACGAGCCTACTGCCGGCCTGGACCCCAGCGAGCGCATCCGTTTTCGGAATCTCATCAGCACCCTCTCCGAGGAACGCCTGGTGCTGCTCTCCACCCACATTGTGTCGGACATTGCCTATATTGCAAATGAAATTCTTCTGATGAAAAACGGTTCTATTGAAGCTCAGGGAACCTCCCAGGAGCTCTTATCCCACATGCCGGAGCAGGTGTGGACCCTTACGGTCCCAAGGGATCAGGTGAATACCTATATGCACCATTACAAAATATCCAACATAAAAACGGTGCCCGGCGGAACGGAACTTCGGATCCTGTCTGGGACAAGGCCGTCCAAGGACGCCATTTTGGAAAATGCAACCTTAGAGGATCTGTTTCTGGCTTATTTTGGAGAATCACCCTATGGACATACGAATGTCGACGAAAGTGCAGGTGAGCAGGATGGTTAAATATGAACTGAAAAAGGTATTTCTAAGAACAGGCAACAGGGTTGCCCTACTTGTACTCCTGCTTGTGACAGGCATTACCTGCTTTTTCGCCGCAAACATTTCTTATGTAAACGAAAACGGAGAATCAACATCGGGACCGGCTGCCATAGCATCCCTAAAAAAGGCACAAAAGGAATGGTCCGGCTTACTGGATGAGGAAACCCTCCGGCAGGTCATTGCCGAAAACCGAAGAATCCGGACATCACCGGAAGCAATGTCCGACAATGTAAGAGAAAGTAACATTGCCTACAGTTGGGGACAGGGCATTGGAGAAATCCGAAGCCTGCTAAACTGCTCTTTTTGTGCCTTTCGGGAGTACGATTACTATCGTGCGGATTCTTTGACAGAGGCTGAAGCTTCCTCTTTTTATGCAAATCGAATTTCATCCCTTAAGGATTGGTTGTCAGAGGAGGCAAAGGATCAGTTCTCAGAAAAGGAAAAGGAATACTTAATCAGCCAATACGAAAGCCTTGAGACACCATTTTTCTGCGACTATATGGCCGGATGGCGGCAACTATTTGAATACGCACCTACCGTTGTAATGATTACCATGCTGGTTCTGGGATACCTGGTTGCCGGAATCTTTTCCAGCGAATTTTCCTGGAAGTCAGATGCCGTCTTCTTTACTTCCTTTTACGGGCGGGATCGGGCGGTCTTTGCCAAAGTAAAAACCGGTTTTCTTCTGGTAACTGCCGTGTATTTTGCTGCCTTTCTTCTCTATACCGGAATTGTCCTGACGTATCTGGGAACAGACGGCTACAACTGTGCCATTCAGAACAGCTGGGGTTCCTGGAAAAGCTTTTACAATATCACCAACTGGCAGGAATTTCTTCTGATTGCCCTCAGTGGATATATCGGATGCCTGTTCATCTCCTCCTTAAGCATGCTGGTGTCCGCAAAGACTAAATCTGCCGTGATTGCCGTTATGGTCCCTGTTGTGTTGATTTTCATTCCCTCCTTTATCGGGAATATCAACAGTCCCTTGGTGAATAAAATCCTGGGGCTGCTGCCGGATCAGCTTTTACAGATGAGCTCGGCACTTAATTATTTCAATCTGTACACCCTTGGCGGAAAGGTCCTTGGAGCAGTGCCCATTCTCCTGGTGCTGTACTCACTCCTTACCGGAATACTTCTGCCGGTACTGTATCGGGAGTATGGACGCAAGGAGGTGGGCTGAAGAAAACTATAGATAAAAACAAGGGAGTGCCTTATTTCCCGGCAACTCCCTTTTATATCACAATTTTTAAAGATTTTTTGTGATTCCTGCTGTCTTTTCTTCTGCTAATATTTAATCCTATTCTCCCCCAAAGGTTCTCAGATAATTCTGATAAGCCCCCATAAGATTTGCCTCATTAAAAAACTCGCAGGTAACCACCTCTGCCCTTGGGAAGTCCCATGGATAGACGGCGTAAAAATGATCCAGATTCTTTTGGATACTCTCAAGAAGCTTGGGCTGTCTGCTGATTCCACCACCGATGGCAAACCGCTCCGGGTCATAGATGAACTGCAGGTTCATAATCATCCGGCAATGGGCCTGGTAAACTGATCGAGAACCGCAAGCATTACCTCATCCCCCTCGTTCACCCACCGGAATACATCCTCGCTGTTGATAGTTCCCGGCTCTATCCGCTTTGCCCGTGACGCCATCTCCAGGAAACGGTCGCTTCCGCTGATTCCTGCCCACATATTTGCCATCTGATCCATCTCTTCCCCCAGGATCACAAAGCTGAACTCTCCTGCTGCAAAATGAGCTCCCATATGGACTTCTCCGTCCTTCACCAGAGCACCGCCCACGCCTGTTCCCAGAACCAGAACCACACCGTCCCGACAGTCCTTAAGGGCTCCCCAGGCTGCTTCCGCCAGGGCCGCGGACTTGGCATCATTCATAATGGCAACAGGCACACCGCAGAGACGCTCCATTTCCTTTTCTTTTAAAACCCATAATATCGTCCCTCCAATGCTTTTTCTACTGTTTTCCTGCAAGTTTTAATGCAAAGTTCAAGACATTCTTTCCGTTCATGGTTCCATAGTCTGTCATAGGAATAACATCAACTGGTACATTCTTCGGTCCGCAGATCTTCTTGGCCTCCGCAAGCTTATAGCGGATCTGGGGTCCTAAGGGAGCTACGTCAATGCCGTCTGTCTCCTCTGCCATCTAAGCCTCTGCCGTTGCCGAGATATCAGCCTCCAGACCCATTTCCTTTGCTACTTCCTTCATCTTATTTACCAGTAAGCTGGTTGACATACCTGCCGCACAAAATAACCGAATTGTAAACATACTCAAATCCTCCTTAACTTTTTATTATGTAGTTGTTTTTGATTTTTACAGCTTTCCAATTCTATTTACTCTGCTATCTTTTCGTAGACTGCAATAAACTCTTCCGCCAGGTCAATCACTACCATGGCTGTCATCAGATGGTCCTGTCCGTGGCACATTATGAGGGACATGGGAACGGTATCCCCGTTTGCCTCCTTTGTCACCAGCTCTGTCTGGAAGTGGTGAGCCTTCTGAACCTCGTCACGGGCAGACTGAAGGCGCTCCTTTGCCTCGGAAATCTTTCCCTCCTTGGCAAGGCTGATGGCCTCCATTGCAATGCTTCTGGCATTCCACTGTTCACCACAAGCTTCATCACAACCTGCTCTGTTAAAATCGGTTCCATTTTGTTTCCTCCTTTCTTTGTATAAATTTTTAATCTCTTTGTGCAATTTTTACATCTGTCTCTGTCCTATTTCAGATGCTCTTATTGCTTTACACTGCAATTATAAAAGGTTCCCTCAATTTTGTCAGCATTTCTGCCATCGAAAGGAACCTGTTACACGGATTATGATTTGTTTTTTTATAAAACAGCCTGTTACATTTCTTGTAAATTTTATACGATTTTTCTCCGTTTTCCAGAGCTGTTTTTTGTGTGGTTTTTATATCTTGTTTTTTTATGTTTCTTTTTGACGGTAAAGCTTAAGGGCCAGCATCTCTATGACACAAATTACAGGGACCTGTGAGGTGATCTGGTAGATCCCGTCTACCTTTCTGTTCGGGAGATAATAGGAAATATTACAGTCACTCATTTTCGCCAACAGACTGAAGTCCACATCCTCCTTCTGTTCCCGCTCCTGCTTTAGATACTGCTTGAATTTCAGCTTGAACTCCGAGTAACCCTCGCAGCCAAACTTCTTGCACATACACAGGATTGTGGTGGTGGACACATGAGCCTCATCCGCCAGCTCGCGGATTTTCATGTAGGATACCTTCTGCTTGTTTTTGATGATATAGTTGTAGACGGACATTTCCAGATCGTTTAAGCTTTGAATCTCCTCGTGTGTGAACACCGGATACCTCCCCCTGGTGTGAACTTATGGTTTTTGGGAAATACAGCCTTTGCCCCAGTATAGCAAACAGGGGAGATAATTCAAACACTTAAAGCATTAAAAATCAGCATTAAAAATCCGCCCCCAACAACAAGGGAGCGGAACAGACAGGGGACCGGATTCTTCCATCCTTAAACTCAATACGTCCTCGTCCCCATAATCGCATCCAAATCCATCAAAGCGTCAAAGCACTGCTCTTCCACATACTGAATCCGGTTCACTTCCTCTCCCCGTTCCAGCTTCTGTATGATCTCCTCCACCATAGGTCCAAGGAGAGGATTGCACTCTACATCCACGTTGAGCTCCCCTCTCTGCATCGCCTCAATAGCCGCCTGCGCCGCATCAAAGGAAATGAGAATCATATCCCCGTCAGGCCCACAGGTTTTCCCTGCATCCTTTATGGCCTCAATAGCACCAAAGGCCATATTGTCATTCTCGCAAATTACCACATCAATGTCCTCATAGGTATTGAGAAAATACTCCATCACCTCACGGCCCTTAGTCAGCGTAAAATCACCGGACATACGCTCCAGCATATTCCAATTGCTTTGTTCCTCAAGAATATCGCTAAAGCCCTTGGTCCGCCCAAGCTGAGCGGAGGAATCCAGGGTTCCTTGAAGGGTTACAATACGGATCTCCTCCTTAGAACGCCCCTCATCCTCCAAATAATCCTTAAGCCACCGGCCGGCAATCCGCCCTTCCTCCTCAAAATCACTTCCCACCCAGCAGGTATAGAGGCTTTCATCCTCCACCTCCACCAGACGGTCCGAGAGTATCACAGGAATTCCGGCTGCCTTTGCCTCCTGAAGTACTGCATCCCATCCTGTTTCTACAATAGGGTCCAGAATGATATAATCTACCTCCTGGAGAATAAAGTTACGGATAGCCTTGATCTGGTTCTCTTGCTTCTGCTGTCCATCCTCAAAAAGCAGGTAATACCCATGCTCCTCTTTAAAGGTATCCAAAAAAGACTGGGTATTGGCCAGCCGCCAGTCAGATTCCGAGCCTACCTGGGCAAATCCCACTACAATATAATCTTCACTGTCTTCGATTTCATCCTCATACAGCAGGGTGTTCTCCGGCTCCTCCTGCTGCTGCTTTGAACAGCCGCATATAGATACAGCCAGTACCAGGCACCCTATGATCCATGCTCTTCTCATCCTCATGGCAGCCCTCATTGACCAAATACCGTTACTGTCTATACGCCTGCAGACATTACAGGGTATAAACAGTAACTCTTCCTCATGCTATTACAGTACAGTATATCATCTCTATTTCTTTGAATCCTTCATCTTGGCAAATACGCTCTGCAGTACAATAAAGAAGCACAGGAGCGCTGCCACGGCGATACTGGACCAGGAGCTTAAAAGCTTACCATTGGTTTTTACCAGAGTGGAAATGGTACCATTAATCAGCACGCCGAAGAAAGAGCCAATCACATTTCCCACACCGCCGGTCAGAAGCGTTCCACCGATAACCGCCGAGGCGATGGCATCCATCTCAAGCCCAAGAGCCTGGCGCACACTTCCCGACATGGTATTCATACAGAAGCAGATGCCTCCCACAGAACACAAGAAAGAGGAAAGCATGTAAGCCTTAAGCTTTGTCAGCTTAACATTCAGACCCATCATCGTAGCAGACTGCTCATTGCCGCCTACCGCATACAGGCTGCGCCCAAACTTGGTATAGCGGAGCATCAGGAACACCAGAACCAGCACTACCAGGGCTATAATAACCGGCAGGCGGACAAAGGGAACCTGCAAAACACCCTTGCTGTTTGTGTAAGCGCCGAAAGGAATCTCAAACTTCATATTTGCCAGTCCCACAAAAAAGGCATTTTGGCTGATAGACACCTGATCCGTACAAATCACCGCCGTCATACCACGGGCAAAGAACATGCCTGCCATGGTTACAATAAACGGCTGAATCTCCAGATAACCCACACAGAAGCCCTGGACAAGTCCGAACACAAGGCCAATCAGAAGAACCAGCACGCACAAAAGCCCTGCATTCAGCCCCCACTGCTCCATGCCTACTGCCAGGAACATACAGTCCATAGCAACCAGAGATCCTACGGAAATGTCAATGCCTCCTGTCAGCATTACACAGGTCATGCCGCAGGCAATACAGAGAAGCCCTGCATTGTTAATGAGGATATTCAAAAATGTCTGCAGATGGGTAAAGCCCTTGGAGGAGTAAATCACACATCCCACCGCATACATTACCACAAACAGCCCAATGGTAATCAAAAGCAATAAGGTATTGCTGTTTATCTTTTTCCCTTTCATGCCGCAGCACCTCCTTTCGCCAGTGCTCTCTTGGCTGACATCCGCTTCATATAAGCCTTAAAGGGTGGAGCCTGAATCGTTACAATAATCAGTACGATAATCGCCTTGTATACCGGAGCCACGTCCGAGGATACGCCCAGGGCATACAGGGTTGTGGTAATGGCCTGGATGGTATAGGCACCGATGATGGAGCCTGCCAGGTTAAACTTACCGCCTCCCAAGCTGTTGCCGCCAAGGGCTACGGCCAGGATCGCATCCAGCTCATAATTGAGGCCAATGTTGTTGGAATCTGCGGAGCTTATGCGGGAAGCTCCCACAATACCGGCAATTCCTGCTGCAAGACCGCACACTACATAACACACAAAGATAATCTTCGCAGAGTTCAGCCCGGCAATCCGGGATGCCTTCTTATTGATACCAACACTCTGAATGTAAAGGCCCAGAGCCGTCTTCTTAAGAAGCACCATCATAATGATCACACAGATTGCCGCAATAATAATAGGCGTTGGCATAAAGCCGGTATAACCTCCAAAAAATTTAAAGGAGTCATTCCGCACATACACAATCAGATTGTTACAGAGCAGAAGCCCGATAGCCCTTGCTGCGGAAAACAGAATCAGCGTGGCAACCATAGGCTGTACATTCAGATAGGCCACCAGAAATCCATTAAAGGCTCCGCACAGACAGCCCATCAGAATACCTCCCAGGACACCCACCAGAAGGGGAACGGCCAGATCGTTTGTGGAGGACACGCCGTAGCCTGCCAGCAGCATACAACAAAAAGAAGCCGCCAGAGACATAACAGAGCCCACAGAAATATCTGTTCCTGCGGAGGCTGACACCACCAGAGTCATTCCAACTGCCAGAATTGCAATCTCACTGCCCCGGTTCAAAATGTCAATCAAACGTCCATAGAGCACACCGTTTCGAATCGAAATGGTAAAAAAGTTAAAAGCAAAATTTCCGGAGGCAATATCATAGAAAATATTCACCGCCATCACAAGTACCATACAGAAAATGGGTAAAAACAGGGCCATCCCTGTGATTTTTTTCAATTTATTCATTGGTGCCACCTCCTGCAATCGCTTTCATTACCGTCTCCTGAGTCAGGCTCTCGGTAATCTCTCCCACCTTTGCTCCGTCACGAAGGACTGCCATCTTGGTACAGGTACGAAGCATTTCTTCAATCTCAGAGGAAATGAAAATAATGCTCTTTCCCTCCTTTGCCAGCTTTAACACCAGCTTCTGAATCTCTGTCTTAGTACCAATATCAATGCCTCGGGTAGGCTCATCCAGAATCAGGAAATCCGGGTCTGTGGCAAGCCAGCGCCCCAGAATCACCTTCTGCTGATTGCCGCCGGATAACTGCCGGATCAGGGTCTCGCGGCTGGCCGTCTTAATTTGAAGCATATCTATGTACTTATCCGCCAGCTCAATCTGCTCCTTCATAGGAAGAAGCCGGAACATGCCGCGCTTTGCCTGGAGAGCCAGAATGATATTTTCCCTTACGGACAAATCCCCGATGATTCCCTCCGCCTTCCGGTCATCCGGCAGAAGGCCCATGCCAAGATTCATGGCATCAATGGGAGCGTTGATCTTCGCTTCCTTGCCATTTACCTTCAAGGTTCCCGTCTGGTTTCGGTCCGCACCGTAAATCACGCGGGCCAGCTCGCTTCGCCCGGAGCCCAGAAGTCCCGTAAGTCCCACAACCTCACCCTTGTGAATCTCCAAATCAAAGGGCTTGATGGTTCCCTTGTGGCTTAAGCCCTTGGCATCAATGAGAAGATCCTCGTCACTGAACACTGGCGATTCGTCTGACTTAATGGATGCCAGATCGTCAAAATCCTTCCCCATCATGGCCGCCACCAGCTTCACACGGGGCAGAGCATCAATGGGGTACTCTCCCACCAGTTGTCCATTCCGAAGTACTGTGATACGGTCGCAGACCGCATACACCTGCTCCAGGAAATGAGTAACGAACACAATGCCTACACCCTTTGCCTTGAGCTGGTTCATCAGACGGAACAGCTTCTCTACCTCATTGTCATCCAGGGATGAGGTGGGCTCATCCAGAATCAGAACCTTACATTCCATATCCACCGCACGGGCAATGGCAATCATCTGCTGCAAAGCCAGGGAATACTCCTCAAGGTTCTGGGTTACATCAATATTCATATCCAGGTCCGCCATGATAGCTTCCGATTTCTTCACCATGGTTTTCCAGTCAATGGTTCCAAGCTTTGTCTTTGGCTCACGGCCAATAAACAGATTCTCCGCTACACTTAAGTTGGGGCAGAGATTTACCTCCTGATACACCGTAGAAATGCCCTTCTTCTGGGCATCCAGCGTGGAATGATTTACAACAGGACCTTCAATGCCCTCCACATGAATTTCGCCGGTCTCAAATGCATTGATACCGGTCAGACACTTAATCAGTGTTGATTTGCCTGCGCCGTTCTCCCCCATCAGCGCATGAATCTCACCTTTTCGCAAAGTAAAATCCACATTATCAAGAGCCTTCACTCCTGGGAAAGTCATGGAGATGCCGCGCATGGTCAATACTACATGATTGTCCATAATTTCTTTCCTTTCCTTAATTTGCACATAATTTTGTGCATATAGGTATACCCGTAGGGTGTTTCCTTAATTTGCACATAATTTTGTGCATATAGGTATACCCGTAGGGTGTTTCCTTAATTTGCACATGCCTTTTGCATATACAGGTATATACCCCAGAGCACCTTCTCTTTGCCTTACAGACAAATTCACCTTGCCCGCAGGGTATTTCTGTTGAGAAAGGGGAGGCCCGTTTTCACCAACCTCCCCATTTGCTGCTAATATATTCCGCCTGCGGATTTTCTCTCGTGGGCCGGAAAGTAATTAGTACTGTGCGGCAATAATATCATCTGTTACTACGGTTAAGTTCTGAGTCTCTCCATTTACCTCGATAGAGGAAAGAATATCCTCATTTACAAACCAATGCTCTTCCATGTAAACTTCTTTCTCAGGTGTTCCACCGTTTGCAAGAGTCTTGATAACCTCCTCTACGAAGGGAGCTGCCAGCGGGTTGCACTCGAAATCAGCGTTGATATCACCGGATTTTACAAACTCAAGACCTGCGGTACAAGCATCAAAGGAAATCAGAATCACGTCGCCGTTTACGCCGTAGGAAACGCCTGCCTGCTTCATGGCATCCATAGCGCCGAATGCCTCATTATCGTTCTGGCATACTACTACGTTGAACTTTCCTTCATAAGACTTGCAGTAGGACTCCATAACCTCTGCGCCGCCGTCCTGTGTGAAGTCACCGCTCTGGGAATCTACAATGGTCCATCCCTCTCTATCAGCAATCTCCTTGAAGCCCTCGGTACGTCCGATGGTTGCGGATGCGCCGGTGGAGCCCTCGATTACAAGCGCGTTGATCTCTTTGATGCCCTTTGCTTCTGCGTAAGCCTTCAGCCATTCGCCTGCTGCAAGACCTTCTGTTTTGAAGTTGGAGCCTACCCAGGATACATACTTATCGGAATCGTCGATGGTACGGTCAATTACGATAACCGGAATACCGGCATCCTCACACTCGGTCAGAACGGTGTCCCATCCAGTAGCAACAATAGGGTCAATGATGATGTAGTCCACATCCTGCTCAATAAATCCACGAACAGCCTCAAGCTGTACGGCGGAATCATTGTCACAGTCTACAAACTGCAGGTCATATCCATTTGCTTCAGAGAATACGTCCTGGCAGGACTTGGTGGAAGCGGTACGCCAGTCAGACTCATGTCCAACCTGTGCAAAGCCGATGGTGATTACATCTCCAGAGGCTGCAGGAGCATCTGCATCATCCCCGCCCTCTGCCAGCGTCTCTGCCGGAGCCTCCGCTGCAGGAGCATCTGCCGGAGCCTCTTCCTTGGAGCCACAGCCTGCCAGCAGGGTTGCTGTCATAGCTACACACAACAGTAAGCCGATCAATTTTCTTTTCATGGTTAAAAACCCTCCCTGTAGTTTATTTGCCAAGCTCTTCTTGGCTATGGACTTATTTTACGACAGGAACGTTTTTTTTGATACGGACATCCTTTTGAAATAAGTATAATTATTTACTAACCTTTGAACAAACTATGAACAAAGTTTGTTTTTTTCCGAAAAAGGTTTGTTTTTTTCTGTCACTCCTTCTCTGCCGGAATGGTTACCACCGCCTCGGTCCAAGAGCCATAAACACTGTTCATAGTCAGGCCATATCCATTGCCATAGTTCAGATGGATTCTCTGATTCACGTTAAAAAGGCCAAAGCCGGAAGGGTCCTTGGGGTCCTGTTCTCCGCTGATGATCCGGCGGACCTTCTCAAGCTTTTCCGATTCCATGCCCTTTCCATTATCCCACACCCGGAACACCAGAGCATCCCCTCTTTTCTCGCCGGACACCTCTATCCGGCCCCTGCCTCGTTTATTCTTGATTCCATGGTACAGGGCATTTTCTACCAGGGGCTGCAGGGTGAGCTTCAAAATCCGGTACTGGTACAGTTCCTCATCAATCTGTATGTCATAATCCAAAATATCCCGATAGCGCACCTTCTGAATCTTAAGGTAGCTGTGGATATGTGCCTCCTCCTCCCGGACAGAAATATAATCCCGTCCCTTGCTGAGGGTGGTACGGAAGAAATCGGACAAGGCAGATACCATGACCACCACCTGCTCCTTTTCCCCTGCCTCCGCAAGCCAGATAATGGTATCTAAGGTATTATAAAGAAAATGAGGGTTAATCTGAGCCTGCAATAGCTTCAGCTCCGTAACTCGCAGATTTAGCTGCTCAATACGGATGTCCTCCACCAGATTACCAATCTTCTCCACCATCTGGTTGAAGCTGGAGTTCAGGACTGCCAGCTCGTCTGTGCTTCCCTCCTGGGCACGAACCGCAAAGTCTCCGCTTCCAGCCAAGGTGGTAACCTCGCAAAGATTTCGGATAGGCTTTGTAATGCCAGTCATGATCTTCCGGCTGATCAAAAGAGCACCTCCTAAAATCACCGCAAAAATCAAACTGCTCATGCGAATAGCGGCGTCCACATCCGCACGAATACCTTCTCTCAAATCCTCAAGATTCGTGGTCTCATAGTAGATATACTGCTGAATCTGCTCTTGGATAAGCTCAGTTAAAATCCGAATATTTAAGTCCAGACGCTCCATATTGACATCATAGGAGCCTCCCTCCATCATATCCGTCTCTATCTCCTCCACCCGGTTTTCCAGGGTATTCAGGCTCTTTAAAATTCTGCCGAGGCGGTTTCTGGCGTAATCTGCGTCCGCCGTCTCATAAAGCCCCTCAAAGACCTCCCTGGCCTCCTCAATCATCTGGTGAGGCTGTTCCAAATCCACCAGCTCCGAGGCCCTCTGGGCATTGGCCACAATGATGTACATGATGTAATCCATATCTTCTTTAAATGCAATGTTATAAGCATTTGCCTTAGAAATATTTTCTACAACCGCATCATAGCGCTCAGAAAACTGCCGAACGGTGATCAGAAGGTAGACAATCATAACTGTCAGCGGAATTAGACAGACTAAAAGAAGCATATTCAAACGTTTTTTAATCGAAGAATCTTTTTTCCACATCTTTCTTTCCATTCTACAATTTCTCATATAATACATGAACCGTCTTGGTAGCTGTTATTTTTCTTTTCATGTTCCACTGCCCCGGCCTATGTTCCCGCCCGGAATTCTCTTGGAGTGCATTCCTGTGTTTTCTTAAAAAGATAGCTGAAATAATGGGGGTCCTTGTAGCCCACGGCAAAGGCTATCTCTGCAGTCTTCATGGAGGTTCCCCGCAGCAGCTCTCTGGCCTTATCCATCCGTACTGCCGTGAGATACTCAATAAAGGTCTGTCCGGTCTCCTGACTGAAAATCGTGCTGAAATGGTTGGGGCTTAGGTTCACGCTGGCTGCCGTCATATTGAGAGAAATCTCCTCATTGTCGTAATTTTCCTGGATAAAAGCCTTGGCATCCTTTAATAGAGAGCTGTATTTCTTCTGAGATACATCCTCCCGAAGCTCCAAAGCCGCCTCCAGCACCTTTGTCAAATATTCCTTGGTCTGCTCTACGGTAGAAAATACGGAGGTCATACTCTGGAAATCACCGCAGCGCTCCACCAAATCACTGGCCTCGAAGCCTATCTGCTGGACCTGTCCCACTGCCGCAAAATAGAGATCTATGGTCATATATTGGCGGAACAACATGGACTGAATGTTTTTCTCTCCAAAGCTTTTCAGGTATTTATCCAGAAAATGAGGAATCTGGCTCTTTAAGCCTGTTTTCAAAAAGCTCTCCGCTACTCGCCGGTCAAGTTGGCGCACATCCAGGTCGTTCAGGCGAATGTCCTCCTGCTCATCCTCCTCCTGCTCCTGGCTGCTGTCAATAACCTGGTTGCGCTTTTTCAGATACCGATAGGCAAAGGCTCTGCTGGCCTCCTCAAAGCAGCGTCCGAGCTCGGAAAGCCGCATAGCCGGACGGCCCAGCCCCCCAAAGTATTCTACATTTTCATAAGAATGCAGAGTTTCCTCCAGCCTTCTAAGGAAATTCTCTTGTACCTCTGCAAGCTCCTTTTCTCCTGTTTCCTTTAAAATGAAAGCCCATCCCTCCAGTCCCAGTTCGATCATGAGCACTCCGGCTATCCTCTCTGTCATCTCCTCTATGGCCTTTGTGACACGGTTCTCCTCCTCATCATAGCCTTCGCCTCCGTCACCGGCAAAAATCTGAAAAAGCAGGATGTTGTAACGGTTGGACGCAAGCTCCATACCAATCTCCCGCCCCTCTTTCAAAAGCGCAGACACAGGCTTTGTGCCGGATACCAGACTGCGGAAGAACTTCTGTCTGGCAAGCTGGGTATTTTCCAGTCGCTCCTGTTCAAAGGTAGCCAAAAAACGGCGCTGCTGCTGTTCCTCCTCCACCAGTCTGCCCACCTTTTTCACAGCCTCTAAAAGCTGATTACCGGAAATGGGTTTTACCAAATAATCTGTGATCCCGATGCTGATACCCTCCTTGGCGTACTCAAATTCATCATAGCCGCTAAGAATAATAATTTTTACGTCCGGCATTTCCTGCTTTACCAGACGGCTCAGCTCCAATCCGTCCATAAAGGGCATTTTAATATCTGTTATCAAAATGTCCGGTCGGTTTTTTTGAATCAGGGGGTAGGCCAGCTCGCCATCGCTGGCCTCGCCTGCAAACTGAAAGCCTTCCTCCTCCCAATGGATATTGTTTTTAATTCCTTCACGTACTACTACTTCATCCTCTACCAAAAATACTTTCAGCATTGTTTTCCTCTATTCCAGTTTTACAAAGGGAGGATGGCGCACCAAAAAGCTTTTGCCATATGCGTCATCCTCCCATGAGATTTATTTTTTGTAATTATATACTACTGCAGATGCTCCACCGCCGCACGCTCAATGGCAAGTCCCTCGGTGTAGCGTTCGATAAATGCATCATAGCCTGCCACATCCCCTGCATCCGGCTCCATGCGCTCGCCCTTTTCACCGGCAAATACCTTTTCGGCAAGGTAAGCTCCCAGACTCTCGCCCTCACTGCGGTTCTTCATATAGGCTGCCAGCAGGGCAATTCCCCAGGCGCCGCCCTCTCCCGCTGTCTCCATCACCACTACGGGAACGTTCATAACTGCGGCTACGAACCGCTGTCCCACGCCCTTGGTCTTGAAGAGGCCGCCGTGTCCTACGATCTCGTCCACCTGAACGCCCTCCTCCTTGATGAGGATGTCCATTCCCGCCCGCATAGCTCCAAGGGAGGTCATGAGATGCACTCTCATAAAGTTGGCAAGGTTGAATTTGCTGTCGGGCTTTCTCACGAACAGGGGGCGTCCCTCCTCAAAGCCGGTCACATGCTCCCCTGAGAAATAATTGTAAGCCAGAAGCCCGCCGCACTCCGGGTCGCCCTCTAAGGCTTTCCGATAGAGGGTGCCAAAAAGCTCGTTCATATCCACTTTCATGCCGAAGCTCTCGGCAAACTCCTTAAATAAGCCTACCCAGGCATTCAGATCCGAGGTACAGTTATTAGTATGCGCCATTCCCACCAGGCTTCCGTCAGGAGTGGTTACCAGGTCAATCTCGGAATGTACTTTCTTTAGCTCATGCTCCAGAACAATCATGGCAAAGCCAGAGGTTCCCGCAGAGATATTGCCGGTACGCTTTGCCACGCTGTTGGTGGCTACCATGCCGGTGCCTGCGTCGCCCTCCGGGGGACATAAAGGAACGCCGGCCTTAAGAGCGCCGGAGGGATCCAGAAGCTTCGCTCCCTCCTCTGTCAGTTCCCCTGCCGCTTCTCCCGCACTCAGGACCTCCGGAAGAATATCCCTAAGCTTCCAGGAATAGCCTTTATCCGCAACCAGATCATCGAACTGATTCAGCATACGCCCGTAGAATTGTCCGGTAGCCGTGTCAATGGGGAACATGCCCGAAGCCTCGCCCACACCCATAGCCCTGCGGCCGGTGAGCTTCCAGTGTATGTAGCCAGCAAGGGTGGTCATGTAGTCAATACGTGGAAGATGCTCCTCTCCATTTAAAATTGCCTGGTACAGATGGGCAATGCTCCATCTCTGGGGAATGTTGTACTGGAAAAGCTCTGTGAGCTTTCCTGCCGCCTGGCCTGTGATGGTGTTTCTCCAGGTGCGGAAAGGCACCAGCTGGCTTCCCTCCTTGTCAAATACCAGATAGCCGTGCATCATAGCGCTGATTCCGATAGAGCCGATGGTGGTAATCTCCGCACCGTACTGCTTCTTCACATCTTCCTTCAACGCCTGATAGCTGCCCTGAAGCCCTTTCCACACTTCATCCAGAGCATAAGTCCAGATGCCGTTCTCCAACTGGTTCTCCCAGTCGTAGCTGCCGGACGCAATGGGCTTGTGGGATTCATCAATAAGTACTGCTTTGATTCTGGTTGATCCAAGTTCGATTCCCAGTGATGTCTTTCCGCTTTCAATTGCTTCTTTCAAATTGTTCATGTGTAAAACCCTCCTATTAAAAGTTCCGTAAGCTTCGTTCCTTTGTTTCTCTAACGGAAAGCAACGGAGTTCCAGAGCATCTCATTCTTAAGGCTGCGGATGGTGGTGTCCTTGTCAATGTAGACTACCTCAATCCCCATGGCTGCCGCCCAGTCGCCCATCTGCTCTGCAGTCAGGTCATAGGTAAATGCCGTATGGTGGGCGCCGCCTGCCAGAATCCAGGCTTCCGCACCGGTTGCCAGGCTTGGCTCCGGGGTCCAGAATGCGGTTGCCACCGGAAGCTTGGGCATGGGCTTTTCTACCTTTTTGCAGTCTACTGTGTTGATGATAAGACGGAACCGATTGCCCAAATCCACTAAGGATGTGGCGATACCCTTGCCGGTCTTGGATGTAAATACCAGACGGGCCGGGTCCTCCCGGTCGCCCATGGAGAGAGGCGTTACCTTAATGCCAATGGGTCCCTCGGAAATGGTGGGGCATACCTCCAGCATATGGGCCTGGAGAATTCCCTCCTTGCCGGGAACCAGGTTGTAGGTGTAATCCTCCATAAAGGAGGTTCCCTTGGCATCCTTCATGCCCGCTGTCATAATCTTCATCAGGCGCACCATAGCCGCCGTCTTCCAGTCGCCCTCTCCGCCGAAGCCGTAGCCCTTTTCCATCAGGCGCTGGATGGCCAGGCCGGGAAGCTGCTTTAAGGCTCCCAGATCCCCGAAATGAGTTACGATAGCCTGATAATTCTTCTCCTTTAAGAAACGCTCAAATCCAAGCTCTATCTGTGCCTGTACTGCCACATGCCGCTTGAATTCCTCCGGATCTCTGCCTTCCAGTAAGATCTCATATTTATCATAATATTCTTCCACCAAAGTGTCAACGTCGGCTTTTCCTGTGTCGGCAACATATTCTGCGATTTCATTCACCGGATAGGCGTCAATCTCCCATCCAAACTTGATCTGGGCCTCCACCTTGTCGCCCTCGGTAACGGCTACGTTACGCATATTGTCGGCCACACGGACTACCCGGATATGGCTGCTCTCCATAATGCCGATGGCGGTCCGCATCCAGGAGGCAATTCGCTTGATCACGTTCTCGTCTGCCCAGTGTCCCACAATCACCTTGCGCTCGATCCCCATGCGGCTTACAATATGGCCATACTCCCGGTCACCGTGAGCGGACTGATTTTCGTTCATAAAGTCCATGTCAATGGTATCGTAGGGAATTTCCTCATTAAACTGGGTATGTAAATGCATCAGGGGCTTGCGGTACTCCTGGAGACCCAGGATCCAGGACTTTGCCGGGGAGAACGTGTGCATCCAGGTGATGACGCCGGCACATTCCTCGTCTGCGTTTGCCTCATTAAAGGTCTTGCGGATGAGCTCATTGGTGATGAAGGTAGGCTTCCATACAATTTCGTAGGGAAGCATGCCGGACTTGTTGAGATGCTCCACGATCTTTTGGGAATGCTCTGCTACGTGAGCCAGGCACTCATCTCCATATAAATCCTGGGAGCCGGTTGCAAACCAAAACTTGTACTGTTTCATTTCTTTTTTCCTCCTTTTTTAAGTCGCTGCGCGACAGCACTAAAGGGTAAAGTCGCTGCGCGACGGCATTAATTGGGTTGTTATGTGTGATCCCTGCCGGATATGATCCGGGCATGGGCGCTTACGCACGTGTTCATGCTTGCATAAATCTTTAACAGAAAATCTTAATCTGTCAGATCTTTCACGGAGCTACGCTCCACCAGATAGGGCTCAAATTCGTAGGATGTCCCCGGAAGCTGATTACGGATCATGGAAATCAACTGCTTGGCGGCCTTTTCCCCCAGCTTTTCCTTTGGGTGATGAACGGAGGTCAGCCCCACATCCCCCAGCATAGCCAGATCTGTGTCATCCACACTGACGATGGACATGTCCTCCGGGACGGAAATTCCGTGACGCTTCCAGATCTCCATCACGCGGGAGGCGGTACTGTCGTTGTAGCACATGATTCCGGTGCACTGTCCCAGACGCTTTAGGATTCGCTCCTCCATGCTGTCAAAGTCCAGAGCGTCCTCTGTGTCGAACCAGAGTATGTTCTGCTCCTCAGGCCGGATGCCTCCATCCCTTAGTGCCTCCACAAAGCCCTGGTAGCGGCGGATACCCTGGCCGTCATCTCTCTTAAAAAATCCCCCTATCTTTTTGTGGCCGTTTGCCAGAAGACACTCTGCGGCCAGACGGCCTGCCTTCTCATCCTGGAGACAGACCACAGGACAGGCAAGCTCCGGGTAACGGCTGTTGATAAAGAGAATCGGAATCTCCCTTTCCTGCAGCTTACGGTAAAGGGGCAGATTGGGATTCGGCAGAGCGCTCTTAGTTGTTTCTATGATAATTCCTCTCAAGTCCTGCTCTAAAAGCGCCTGCAGAACGGCTTCTTCCTTCCAGATCTGATTGCCGGTAAATGCAATCTGTACCTGAAAGCCCTCTTTGGAGAGAATCTCTTCGATTCCCTGTATGATTTTCGGAAATATGTAATTGTCTACATAGGTGGTTACTACGGCAATGCGTCTGCTTTTTTTCTGCTCCTCCGCCTCCCGATCCACTACGTAGGTGCCGCTTCCCTGACGGCTTCTTACAAAGCCCTGTTTTTCCAAGAGCTCCAAGGCGTTGCGCACTGTCTGGCGACTGATTTGGAACTGCTCCTGAAGCTCCATCTCGGAAGGGAGCCTATCACCTGGCTGGTAGATGTTTTTTAAGATGCTCTGACGCAGCTCTTCTGCGAGTATCTGATATTTTGCCATAGTTCCAATCTCCTTTCTGTCAGGCTTTGTATTGCAGGGTGGATTTGGGCCTTATGTATGTCACAAATTTGAAGAAATATCTCTGTTTCAAATGTTTTTGCTCTGTGCATAGGATTGATGAGATTCCTGTAAATTTATATTTTACGTTTTATGTCTTATTTGTACTTTTTATTTTTACTTGTATTTAATTTGTATGATTTTACTGGTTATACTTCTATTTTGTTTCTTATTTTCTTTATAATTCCTATATTTTTTCTTTCTTTATTTTATTTATACCGCTTTTTTATTGGAATGTCAATATCTTTTCTTTAATTTGTATGTTTTTTGTTATCATAAATTTTACTATTTTTATAATTTGTATTTAATTTTACAAAATACAAATATCTTTCTTATTTTTCACCTGATTTTTCATAAAAAACAGCAAAAGCCGGGCTGATGCCCGGCCGCAAAATGTTCTTTTATTCGTTTGTATGTTCCAGTTGTCAATTTTCTTTCTTTGACAGTTCTTTTAACTGTCTTTTTAATGCTTCAATTTCCGCATCTTTTTCAGCTATAACTATATTTTTCTCATTTATTTCTGCGTTTTTTTCAGCTATAACTATATTTTCTCATCTATTACTACATCCTTTTCCTCTACCTTCTTTTGCAGCTCCTCGATCATAAACTTCGCCGTATTCTCATCTAATATCCGCAATGCCTCCGAGAACATCCCCAGCACCTCCTCCGGCCGTTGTCTCAGCATGGCTATCTCCCTGTAGATTTCTTCCATCCAGGGATATTCCCTGACCAGATTTTCTGCCTCTTTCAGATTCTCTGTAGACAGTAATGACAGCCATGCGGTTCGTTCGCTTCTATCTCTAGGATACGGTGTTTGCCGAAATACGTCAAGGGCTACCAGATAAAATTCCTGTAACAGTTCCAGAGAAAGTCCGGTATCAAATTTGGTTTTTCCATGGTGGATGTAACAGTTTTGAATCTCCACATTTATGAGGGAACCTTCCTCCAATTCACCCAGATTTTCTTTTCTATTACATATTTTGTTGTTTTGAGATGTTTAAGGGGAAACGGAATATAGAACGGACGCCCCCAGGCAGAAGCATATCCCCGCTTTGCTCCGCCATAGGCTAACACGCCCAGCGGGGATATGCTTCTGCCTGGGGGCTGGTATTGGTAAGTTATGCTCCTTCCGGGCAGGCTGTTTTCTGTTGTGCCTCTATGCCGGAAATGCTACGCCGGCACGAAGGATGATATTCGGATAGGGCGTAAATTCTCCTGTCCGAATGGCAAATCTTGCGTTCGCCGACATCTTTTTAAGTTCCGTATGCGCGATGAATTCATGTCCTACTCCCGGCAGCTTCTCCTGGATATAGGTCAGGAGCTTCGGATTCTTCTCGTGAATCTCCTCTGCCAGGGTATAAAACTCTACCTCGGCCTCCTCCAAAACTGCGTCCATGGTTTGAATAAAGGTGGGAACTCCGCCGCAGAGGGCCAGATCTACAACGGGCACTCCCTCCGGAATGGGCATTCCGGCATCACCAATCATAAATGTGTCCATGTGTCCCAGGGCCGCTATGTATGCGGATAGCTGTGCGTTTAAAATACCTCTTTTTTTCATATGCGCTCTCCTATTCTAAGTTCCGTATGGGATTACTGTTATTATTTGCTCTCGTTTCTTGCCTTCAATGCCATCTTCGCCTGAAGATTTCTCTGGAACTGGTCAATGATTACGGCCAGGACGATTACCACGCCCTTGATGACCATCTGCCAGAATTCGGATACGCCGCACATTACCATTCCGTCGTTGATAACGCCGATTACGAAGGCACCTACAATGGTTCCGCCGATGGTTCCGATTCCGCCGGCCATGGAGGTTCCGCCCAATACTGCGGAGGCGATAGCGTTCATTTCCCAGGATTCTCCGGTAGCCGGGTGGGAGGCGGCCAGCTGGGAGGAGGCAATGATTCCCACGATTGCGGAACAGATGCCGGAAATCATGTATACCAGGATTTTTACCTGATCTACCTTGACGCCGGACAGCTTTGCCGCCTTCTCATTTCCACCGATTGCAAATACATGCCATCCGAAAGCGGTTTTCTTCAGAAGAATGGCAAAGATCACAGCCAGAACTACCAGGATCAGCAGACCTACGGGAATGCCGGCCACACTGGATCCAAAGAAGCCCCAGCCCTGATTCCCAAGAGCCTCGTAGCCTTTCAAATCAGAGTAGGTTGCACCGTTGGAGTGAATGTTGGCACAGCCTCTCGCCACGTACATCATACCCAGGGTGGCAATGAAGGGGGCTACGTTGAATTTTGTAATGATAAGGCCGTTTATTACACCGATGAAAGCGCCGATCAGCACTGTAATCAGCACAACCGCCGGCACGCTGAAGTAGAGGGTGACGCCGAACATTTTTAAGGTAAGGCCTTTTTGCAGAAGTCCTCCTGCGATCATGCCGGCCAGGCCTACGATAGCGCCCACGGACAGGTCGATGCCTCCGGTGATGATAACATAGGTCATGCCAATGGCAAGAATCCCATACAGAGCAACATGCTTGCCGATGAGCAGGGCCGTATTCATATTCAGGAAGTTGGTTGCCGTAACACTGAAAAATATCAGCAGTACAATCAATACGATAAAGGTTCTTCCTTTTAACAAAGTCATTACCAATGTATTATTATTGGAATTTTTCTTATCCATATTCTTTACTCCTATTCCATATAAATTTATCAGTTACCGTGATGCCCCTTATAGGATGCCAGCACCAGGGCTTCTTCCTGTATCTCGTCGCCGCAGAGCTCGCCGGTTTTGATTCCGTTGGAGAGTACCACTACACGGTCCGCGATGGCGATGATTTCCTTAAGCTCCGAGGAAATGACGATAATGGAAAGCCCCTGCTCCGCATACTGGTTGATGATATCAAACACCTCGGTCTTGGCTCCGATATCAATGCCTCGGCTGGGCTCATCCATCAGAAGGATCTTCGGGTCGGTGAGAATACCCTTTCCGATAACAACCTTCTGCTGATTGCCGCCGGACAGGGAAAGAATTGGAAGACGTTTGTCCGCCACCTTAATATGGATATCCCGGATCTCTTCCTCTACCTTCTCATTTTCCTTGTTGAAGTCCACAAAGCCGGCCTTGGTGTAGCGGGTAAGAGCAGACAGGGAGCAGTTGCGGCCAATGTCCATGGTCTGCACCAGACCCTCTCTCTGACGGTCCTCCGGAACCAGGGCGAAGCCCTTTTCAATCTGTCCGGAAATGGATTTGATATCCATTTTTTCCCCTTCCAGGTAAATCTCTCCTGTATGCTCCGGGCGAAGTCCCATAATGCACTCGAACACCTCGGTCCGTCCAGCTCCCATAAGGCCGTAGATTCCCAGGATCTCTCCCTTTTTCAAATCAAAGTTTACGTCCTTTAAAAGGTAACCGCCTCCGCTCTTTGGCAGGGTGAGATTCTTTACCTCCAGAACCTTTTCCTGCTTGGACCAGTCGATCTCACGGTCCTTCTTGGGGTAGGATTTGCCCTCTCCTGTCATCTGTTTTACGATCCAGGGCACGTCAATGTCCTTTACGTCGGCGTCCGCCACGTATTTTCCATCTCTGAGAATGGTCACGTGGTCGCCGATCTGCATGATCTCCTCCAGACGATGGGATATGTATACAATGGAGATCCCCTGGGCGGTCAGCTCTCTCATGATCTTGAAGAGCACCTGCACCTCCTGCTCGGACAGGGATGAGGTGGGCTCATCCATAATGAGGATTTTCAAGTCGTCCTCCACCAGATTTCTTGCAATCTCAATCATCTGCTGCTGTCCTACTCTCAGCTCTCCCACCAGAGTGTCCACAGGAATCTCGTGCTCCAGCTTTTTTAAAACCTCCGCCGCCTTTTCTCTGTGGTATTTATTGTCCATTCCAAAGCCTTTTTTCTTCTCCCTGGCTACAAAGATGTTCTGATAAACCGGAAGATTTGGAAACAGGTTCAGCTCCTGGTGGATGATTCCGATTCCATGGCTTCTTGCCTCTGTGGTATTTCGGAAATGAACTTCCTTTCCGTCCATGTAAAGCTTGCCCTCGCTGGGCTGCTCGATACCAGCTATCATTTTCATCAGTGTGGATTTTCCTGCTCCGTTCTCACCGATCAGAACGTTGACCTTGCCGGTGAGCAGATCGAAGTCCACATTGTCCAGAGCCTTGGTTCCGGGATAAATCTTGCTGATCCCCTCCGCGTGAAAACACACGTCCTCTCTGTTCTTGTTTTCCATGCTCAAAATCCCTCCTGCTTTACTTTGCCTCCAGTTTCACCGCGGTAATCAAAAGCTCGTCGTCGCTGTCCGCTGTGAAGGTGCCTACGAATTCAATGGTCTTTCCCTGAAGATTCGCCGGGTCCGCAGGCTGAATCACGTTGGCGTCAATCTGGCTGTGAAGCTCCTGGGAAACTGCCGCCCACTCCTCCTGGTTGGTATAGTCGCCAAAGCGGATGATGTCCAGGGTGTCACGGGTGGAGGAGCCCTTGTAAATGCTTCCGATCTGGATCTTGATTACCTCAGAGCCCTCATAGCCGTCAAGCTTTACGGTCATGTAGCCGGCCTTTTTCTCCTGGTTGACCTCCTCTACCACGCCAGAGCCCTTTACGGCATAGCTGATGCTTCCAGAGGTTCCCATGGAGTATTTTCCGTATTTGTCTACCAGGGACTTAAGATCTCCCCCTGCTTCTCCCAAAAAGGTAGGAAGATCCACTGCTTTTTCTTCGATATTTGCCTCCGCGCTCTCCCACATGCCCTGTACGCTGTCGGTGGCGTTGAATTCCTGCTTTCCGGTAAGCTGTGCCTCCTCACCGATCTTTACAATCTTTACACACCCGGTAAGGGAAACAGCCAGTACCAGGGTGAGACCTAAGGCTAACAATTTCTTTTTCATGCTGACCTCCTATTCCAGTTCCGTATTACCTCATACAGTACCCAGATGAATTTCCAGCCACAAATACCCGTGTCTGTAAATTCATCTGGGCACTGAAATGGGAATTGCTGTTTTATTTTGTCTTTCTTAATCTCTTTATCATGCCATACAAAACTACCATTATGGAAGAATAGGGGCCCATAAAAGGCCCCTATTTTCTCTGCCTCACGTTTTATTCGCTGTATACGAAAGCGCTCAGCTTATCCACATTCTCAAGGGTGATTGCAACACAGTCTACGAGCTGCTTCTCTTCTAAGCCTGTGGTGCCTTCCTTTAAGTACTTGTCTGCCTGCTCAACAGCCATCTCAGCCATCAGAGCGCACTGCTGCAGTGCGGTACCGGTCATTTCCTCAGCCTTAATGAGAGCTGCCGCCTCGTCGGAGCCGTCTACGCCGATGATCTTGATATCAGTTCTTCCTGCTGCCTTACAAGCCTCTGCAGCGCCCACTGCCATGGTGTCGTTTCCGCAGATGATACCGGTGATTTCCGGATTGGACTGCAGGATGGTCTCTGTCTTCTCATAGCCCTGGGTCTGCTCCCAGTTCGCGGTCTGCTGTGCTACCATCTCCAAGGTATCGTACTGGTCAATTACCTCATGGAATGCAGAGGAACGAACGCCTGCGTTGGTGTCGGATTCCTTGCCAAGAAGCTCTGCGTACTTTCCTTCCTCGCCCATGGCCTCTACCCATTCCTCAGCGATAGCCTTTGCGCCCTGGTAGTTGTTTGCAACGATCTGGGAAATAGCTACGCCATCTGCATTGATCTCACGGTCAATGAGGAAGGTGGGGATACCGGCATCTCTTGCCTTCTGAACAGCCTCAACGGTTGCATCTGCACCTGCATTGTCGCAGATAATAGCTGCTGCCTTGTCTGCAATTGCATTGTCAAACAGCTCGGACTGCTTGGTTGCGTCGTCGTCATGGGAAACAGCCTTTACCTCATAGCCCAGCTCCTGTGCCTTGGCAGTTGCCGTATCAGCCTCTGTCTTGAAGAAGGGGTTGGAATGAGATGGTGTGATTATATAAATGATATTGGAACCACCTCCGGGAAGAGCCTCTGCTGCAGGCGCTTCTGTCTCTGCAGGTGCCTCTTCGGGCTCCTCTGCATCCGGTGTCTCAGCCGGCGCTTCGGTATCTGCCGGAGCCTCAGCCGGTGCCTCTGCCTCTTTGCTTCCACAGCCTGCCAGCATGGAGACTGTCATTGCTGCACAGAGAAGTACAGCCAACACTTTTTGTTTCATAATGTTTTTCCTCCTTAAAATGAAATAGTTTTGTATTTGACTGCTTTCCCTGTGAAAGCAGCCAGGATTACGGACCTTCATCCGGAAACCTCTACTTGGTCAGAGCCTTGGAAACGGCTTCCTTCCAGCCCTGATACTTTTTCTCCCTCTCTGCTTCCTCCATGGAGGGTACAAAGCTTGTTCGCTTGTCATTTTCAAAGAGAGTCTCCCTCTGATACAGACCTGCGCCTATACCTGCCGCATAGGCCGCACCGATTCCGGACAGCTCCTCGTCTGCCGGGATGCGCACCGGAATACTTGCCAGATCACTCTGGAACTGCATCAAATAACGATTCTTGGTGGGACCCCCGTCTACCCGAAGCTCCTCAATGGCAATTCCCGATTCCTCCTCCATGGCCCGTATCACATCTGTGATCTGGTAAGCAATGCTCTCCAGGCCGGCCTTTACAAGCTCGGCACGCCGGGTTGTCCGGGACATTCCGTAAAATACGGCTCTGGCCCCGCTGTCCCAATAGGGAGCCCCAAGCCCGGAAAATGCCGGAACCAGGTAGGTTTCATCCTGGGGATTTGCCTCCGCCGCCAGTTCCCCTGTCTCTGCCGGGGATGAAATCAGTCCCAGCTCATCCTTCATCCAGGTAATTACGGCTCCTGTATAGTTGATATTTCCTTCCAGTACGTAGCTGACGGCTCCGTCCATCCCCCAAGCCAGGGAGGTTACCACCTTGCTGCTGAATACGGGCTGACTGCCAATGTTCATCATCACGGAGGAGCCTGTTCCGTAGGTAGCCTTGGTCATGCCCTTCTTTAAGCAGCCCTGCCCGAAGAGCGCTCCGTGGGAATCACCCATGACGCCGTGGATGGGAATGGGGTGTTCAAGAAATCCCTCAAAATCCGTCTCGCCGTAGAATCCATTGGAATCCGTCACCTTGGCCAGACAGGAAACCGGGATTCCAAAGAGGCCGCATACCTCCTCATCCCAGGCTAAGGTTCTGATGTTGAACATCTGCGTACGTGAGGCGTTGGAGTAGTCTGTGCGGAATTCTTTTCCGCCGGTGAGCTTATACACCAGCCAGCTGTCAATGGTTCCGCAGCACAGCTGGCCGTTCCTGGCTTTCTTGGCTGCTCCCTCTACATGTTCCAGTACCCAGGCTATCTTGGCTGCGGAAAAATAGGGGGATAAGGAAATTCCCGTGTGGGAGCGCACCAGCTCTGCCTTTCCCTGAGCCTCTAAGCCCTCACATATCTTTGCGCCTCTGGCGCACTGCCAGACAATCGCATTGTAGACAGGGCGGCCGGTGCTTCGATCCCAGACCAGGGCAGTCTCTCTCTGGTTGCTGATTCCAAGGGTCCGGATATCGCCCTTGTCAATTCCCGATTTTTCCACCAGAAGCTTTACCACCTCTATGGTATTGCGGTAAATCTCCTCCGGGTCATGCTCCACCCATCCCTTATCGTCCACTATCTGCCGGTGGGGAAGGTCCGCCCGCTTAAGAAGGCGGCCGGTGCCGTCAAACAACAGGGCTTTTGTTCCCTGGGTGCTCTGATCAATCCCAAGTACATAGTCAGCCATTATTACAATTCTCCTATTCCAGTTCCGCAAATCCCCCTCCAGTACCCCTCTATTAGATGAATTTCCAGCCACAAAAGAATGTGTCTGCAAATCCCATCTGGCACTGGCTGGGGATTTGCTGTTTTTATAAATTCTCTTTTATGGTCTTTGCAATGCCATCTGCATTCAGCCCGTAGTAATCAAAGACCTCCCGGGAGGTTCCCGTGATTACCGGTGCGTCCGGGAGCGCAAGATTTACAACCTTCCTGGGGCACTCTCTTGCAACCACCTGGCTTACCATGGAGCCAAGGCCGCCGAAGGGAGCGTGCTCCTCTGCGGTAACTACCAGCCTTGCATTTCCTGCCGCTTTTACGATCGCTTCCTTATCCAAGGGCTTTACGCAGTACATATCCACCACTGCGGCATTGATTCCCTCTGCCTTCAAAAGCTCTGCTGCCTTTACAGCCGGGCCTACCATCTCGCCGCAGGCGATGATCGCCGCGTCGGTTCCCTCTGTGATGGCGGTCGCCTTATCCATCTCAAAGGGACAGCTTTCCTCGGTGTATACATCCTCCACCGGATTCCTGCCTACGCGGATGTAAGCCGGCTTCTCGTCCTTTAAGAGCGCCTCGATAAGCTTTGCCGTCTGGAAGCGGTCGCTGGGAAGATAAACACGCATATTAGGAATGGCCGACATAGCCGCGATATCCTGTGCGGAATGATGGCTCATGCCCAGGGCGCCGTAGCTGATGCCGCCGCTGATGCCGATTAAGGTTACATTGGTATTGGAGTAAGCGCAGTCTACCTTTGCCTGCTCATAGCTTCTTGTGGACAGGAAGCAGGCCGGGGATGCCGCAAATGGCTTTTTACCGCATTTTGCAAGTCCGGCGGCGATGCTCACCAGATTCTGCTCTGCAATTCCCACCTCCACAAACTGCTTGGGATACTCATTGGCAAAGGGCGCTAAGGATGCGCTTCCTCTGGAATCACTGCACAGCACTACAATGTCCTTGTCTTCTTTTGCTTTTTCCATTAACACTTCGCAGATAGCCTGCCGGTTTGGTATCTTATTCATGAAGTGCCGCCTCCTTTCCTGCCTCCAGATCCTTCATGATCTGTGCATATTCCTCTGCATTAGGCACCTTATGATGCCAGCCTGCCTTGTTTTCCATAATGGAGGAGCCGCAGCCCTTCACGGTGTTGGCAATGATTACGGTGGGAGCGCCCTTTACGGTCTTTGCCTCGTCGAAGGCAGCTTTCAGCTCCTTATAGTCGTTGCCGTTTATGGAAATCACGTGCCATCCAAAAGAGCTCCAGCGCTCTTCCTGGCTGTCGTGAGCCATGACATCCTCGGTGCAGCCGGAAATCTGAAGGCGGTTCCGGTCTACGACGGCGCAGAGATTGTCAAGCTTGTACTGGTGGGCTGCCATAACGCCCTCCCACACGGAGCCCTCCGCCAGCTCGCCGTCGCCCATAACCGTGTAAACCCGGTAGTCTCTCTCGTCCATTTTCCCTGCCAATGCCATGCCTACGCATACGGGAAGTCCGTGTCCCAGAGAGCCGGAGTTCATCTCAATGCCCGGAAGCTTGTTGTTGGGATGGCCGATAAACTTGCTGCCGAATTTGGAAAATTCCTTGATGACCTGCTCGATGGGGAAGAAGCCCTTGGCTGCCAGTACTGCGTACAGGGCTTCCACGGAATGGCCCTTGCTCATGACAAAGCGGTCTCTGTCGGGATCGTCCATATTTTCGGGACTAATGTTCATTTGTTCAAAATAGAGCTCTACCAGAATGTCCATGACGCTCATGTCTCCGCCGATGTGGCCGCCCTTGCCTTCCACAATCATGTCGATGACGTTTTTTCTGAGATCGTAAGACAATGCTTTTAAATTCTGCATATTATGTAAACATCTCCTTAATTTATAGTTTTGCAATCACTCGCCCCGAAGGTATGCCTTTACATCCTCCTCGATGGGATCATAGAGATCTGCCTTGATTCCTAAGTACTTACATGCCTCGTACAGCACCGGTACTACGTTTTCATGGATTCCTACGCAGTGATGGATGTAGGGGCCCTCCACAATCTTCGCTTCCAGCCGCTTGATATTCTCCACCTCTACCCACAGGTAGGTGCCCATGCCCTTAGGTCCTTCCACACCCTTGGCATTTCCCAGAAGCAGGGAGTACTCGCCGTTGTCGCCGTCGAATCTGGCCAGTGTCACCTCACCATGCTTGGCCTCAGCGGTGATGCTGCCCGGATGGTCAAAGGCCAGGGGATATGTAATCTTCGGGGTCTCCTTTGCCACTGAAATGGGCCAGGGACCGCAGTGCTGCAGAAGCTCGCCATTTGCGATATCCGGATGGCGGATGGTCCAGTCTGCAAAGAAGCTCCGCTTCTCTCCCATTCCGGCCGCCTCAACCAGTAGTGCGGTGATAGCTCCGTGTATATCGGTCTCACAGACAACGGGGATCCCCTCCTCGTTCATCAGCGCGTTGGCCGCACAGGGCATAATGCCGATCTCGGACTGAAGCTGGTTCCAGCACTGGATAGCCGCTGCCTTACAGCCGTATTTTTTCACAAGATGCATCATGGCTACCTTGAGAGCCGCCACATTTTCCAGCTCATTCTCTTTGATCTGGATCTCCATGTGCTCCTTGCAGTAGCGGATTACCTCGGCAACCTCGGCGCCCTCCTCTTTTGCCTTCTTCATCTCATCTGTGAGCTCCGGCATGGGAATGGGGGAAAGCTGGATGTTGAACTTCTCCAGAAGCTCGCCCTCGTTGCACATAGTGGACCAGAATTCAAAGGGTCGGGTGGATATCTGAAGAATCCGGATATTCCGGAAGGTCTTTACCACATTGCACACAGCCAGGAAATCTCTCAAGCCCCGCTCGAATACGGGATCGCTTAAACGGCAGTTGGTCATATAGGTAAAAGGAATGCCAAAACGACGAAGCACCTTGCCGGTGGCGAAGAGGCCGCACTGGGTATCGCGAAGTCTCGTTCCGTCCGGCTCCGGCCGCTCGTCCAAAGGTCCCCAGAGGAGTACGGGAACGCCAAGCTCCTTGGCCAGTCTTGCACATTCAAACTCGGTTCCGAAGTTGCAGTGGGGCAGGAACAGGCCGTCTACCTTTTCCCTCTTAAATTTCTCTGCAATTTTATACATATCCTCATCATTGTAGAGAAGTCCCTCTTCGTTGATGTCGGTGATGTCCACAAAGTCAATTCCCAGCTCTTCCAAACGCTTTGCCGTAAGGCCACGGTACTTGATGGCGTCCGGCGCACTGAAAATACTTCTTCTGGTTGGCGCATAACCGATTTTGATCTTTTCCATTTTCATCCTCCTAATTCTGATTCCACAATATTGATGTGTTGTTGTACTATCTGTAATATAGCTTTATCAAAACTTTATAGCAATAAATAGTAAAGTAATTTTCACTTTATTTTTACTTTACCTACTTGTTTTTTTCTAAAATCCGTATATAATTAAGGTGAAATAAAGCCGACAAGAGAAAGGTATGCGTTATCATAGAAATGGAGGTTCATAAGACATGGGGATCACTGCAAAGGAATTAGCAAAAAAACTGAATCTCTCTGCCACGGCCGTATCCATGGCCCTCAATAATAAGCCTGGCGTGAGTACCACCACCCGGGATCAGGTGATCAAGGCAGCCGAGAAATACGGATATGATTTTACACGCCTTTCCTTAAAGAATGGACATTCAGGAGATATTTACTGCATCATCTACCGGGCTCACAATGCCATTTTGAATTATATGCCGATTTTTTCTGAGATGACTGACGGGATTGAGCAGGAATGCCGAAACCAGGGCTATCAATTGAAGCTTGTCCAGATTAATGAAAAGAGAGATGATGTACAGAAGTGGATTGAGGATCTGCGGATTGCCAACTGCGCCGGGATTATTCTTCTTGGAACGGAAACCAGCCTCCATGTGTGCAAAATGTTTCTTCAGCTTTCGGTGCCGGTTCTCCTTCTGGATTCCCAGTTTGATTCTCTGGGGTGCAGCAGCGTGCTGATCAACAACCGCCAGGGGGCCTACCTTGCCACAAGCCTGCTCATCAACCAGTGCGGCTGTCAGCCGGGATATATGCAGTCCTCCTACCAAATCGGGAACTTTGAGGAACGTCGGATTGGTTTTGATATGGCTGTCCGGGAACATGGCATGTCCCCCTCCAATTCCATTAATCATGTCCTGCCGCCCTCCATCGAAGGGGCTCTCTCTGACATGTTGGAGCTTCTGGATCGGGGAGATACTCTGGCAAAATGCTATTTTGCAGATAACGACCTGATTGCCATAGGAGCCATGAAAGCGCTGAAGCTTCGGGGATACCGGATTCCGGAGGATGTGGCGCTTGTGGGCTTTGACAATATTTCCGAGAGCCGGATTGTGGAGCCCTCCCTCACCACCATTGATATTCCCAGAACCTTTATGGGACAGACGGCGGCCCGGCAGCTAATCCACCAGATTACAACGCCGGTTCCCCATACGGTGAAAATTGAGATTTCTACGAAGCTGGTACGGAGGTTTTCGGTGCAGAGTGTTGTTTAAGCCAGAAATAAAAAGAGCCGGGAAATGTGATTTCTAAGCTTCACATTTCCCGGCCTTTTACTGTATTTTTAGAATCGCTTCCTTTTTCTCCAGAATGGCCTCCACTGCCGCACAGGCCGGACAGTCGCAGTATTTCCCTCCGGCTGCTTTGACCGCTTTTGCATGCTCTGCCACCTCTCCTGCCTTGTCCCCGAAAACACCGGCTCCCGCCTCGGATTCGGCAAATGCGATGAGCTGATCGATGGGCATTAAGTCCTCCTCAAGCTCCGCAATGAAACCTTTGGCCTTCTTGGCTTCCTTCTCGGTTCCGACAGCATCTAACCACGCCTGAGCTGCTTCCCTTGCCTCCTGGCAGCAGGTATGTGCGTTCATAAGCTCCCTTGCTTTTTCCATTACATACTCTTTTGCATTTTGATTCATTGCCTTTTTCCTTTCTTAAATTTAAATTCTAGTTTCACAGTGCTTTATATAAGCATTTATTAAGTCTCCGCTTTATGAGGGCTATTCCTCCCTGATATGCACATCCACCTGGTTAAAGGGAATCTCAATTCCCTCTGCGTCAAAGGCCAGCTTCACCGCCTCTGTCATATCCCACTTTGTGCTCCAGTAGTCCTCCGGTCTTACCCAGAAGCGAAGCTTCAGAATCACAGCGCTATCCGCCAGTTCGGATACTACCACCAAATGGTCCTCCTCCTTCAGCACACGCTCCTCCTGCTCCAAAAGCTTCCTGCCGGTCTCCTTTGCCTTTTTCAGATCCGCCGTGTAGGAGATTCCCACATCAATATCCAGCCGCCGCTTCTCTTGGGCCGTCACATTAATGAGGCTGTTGTCCGCCAGCTTGCCGTTGGGAATCACCACCTTTCGGTTATCCGGTGTCAGAAGATAGGTATAAATCATCTGAATCTCCGAAACCGTTCCCTCCAGATCTCCCTGGACAATGTAATCCCCCACCTTAAAGGGCTTCACCATAAGAAGGAGAACACCCCCTGCGAAGTTGGCTAAGCTTCCCTGCAGCGCCAGACCTGCGGCCAGACCTGCGGAGCCTACCAACGCCACCACCGAGGTCGTGTCCACGCCAAAGCCCGAGGCGATGAGCATTACCAGCACGAAATACAAAAATGCCTTAAGCAGGGAATCAATAAATTGTATCACACCTACGTCCGCACCAGCCCGCTCCATGGAACGGCGCACAATACGGCGCAGGAGCTTAATGAGCCTGCTTCCCACAAAAAATACCACAAGGGCCATGACCACGCGCAGGCCAAAAGCTACCACCCCTGGCAGATATTCATCTATATATTGTTGAAACCGGTCGATTTCCTCCGTGATTGCTTCTATTTCCTGCGGCGTATCCGTATTCTCCAGCATGGCTTTTCCTCTACTTTATTCTGAGATGCTTTTATTTATTCTTGGTCACAGGCTTTTTCTTATCAGCCTTTGAATCCTGCTTTGCTGCTGCCTTGGCAGGCGCTTTCACTGCTTTTTCTTTAGCCTGGGTATTCCCCTTTTTCACCGGAGCCTTTTCCGGCGTACAGGTAAATACGGCAATTCCCATAGGCGGAACGGTAATCTCAATAGAATTCTTCCTGCCATCGCACTCGGACCTCTTGGACAGCTTCGCCCGCTTGTTCCGCACATCGCTTCCGCCGAAAACCTCACTGTCGCTGTTAAAGATCTCCTTATACCGCCCCTCAAAGGGCACCCCAATCTTATGCTTCTCATAAACAAGGGGTGAGAAGTTGCATACGATAAGCAGTGTCTCCTTTGCCTTTTTCGCCTTTCTTAAAAACACCAGCATATTCTCATTGGCGGAAATATTGTTGATCCATTCAAAGCCCTCCGGCTCGTGATCCTGCTCATAAAGGGCCGGATGATCCTTTAGAAACTGATTCAAAGCCTTCACATACTCACGCATATTTCCATGATCCTGATACTGAAGCAGATCCCAGTCCAGGCCCACATTTTCATTCCACTCCTCAAAGGGCGCGTACTCCTGCCCCATAAAGAGCAGCTTCTTTCCCGGATGGGCCATCATATATCCGTAGGCTGCGCGCAGGTTGTTGAGCTGAGAATCCCGATCTCCTGGCATTTTCCCAACCAGAGATGCCTTGCCGTGAACCACTTCATCATGGGAGAGGCTTAGGATAAAATTCTCGCTGTAGGCGTAAATCATGCTGAAGGTCAGCTCTCCGTGATGGTAGGCACGAAATACCGGGTCATAGTGCATATAGCCCATAAAGTCATTCATCCAGCCCATATTCCATTTGAAGTCAAAGCCCAGGCCGTCCTCCTCCACAGCCCCTGTCACCTTGGGCCATGCAGTGGATTCCTCCGCAATGAGAAGGGCGCCGTCCTTGCGCTTCTTGAAAATGGAATTTAAGTGCTTCAAAAACTCCACGGCCTCCAGATTCTCCTTGCCGCCGTAGATATTTGCCACCCACTCTCCGTCATTTTTCCCATAATCCAGGTACAGCATGGAGGCCACCGCGTCCATACGAATACCGTCCGCATGATAAACCTCCGTCCAGAAGAGGGCATTTGCAATGAGGAAATTCTTTACCTGAGGGCGTCCATAGTTATAGATGAGGGTCCCCCAATGGGGATGAGAGCCCTGCCTGGGGTCCCAGTGCTCGTAGAGGCAGGTTCCGTCAAAGGAGGCCAGCCCAAAGGTATCCCTTGGAAAATGAGCCGGAACCCAGTCCAGGATTACGCCAATTCCCTGATTGTGCATATAATCCATAAAATACATAAAGTCCTCCGGCGTTCCATAGCGGGCCGTAGGCGCATAGTAGCCTGTAACCTGATAGCCCCAGGAAGCATCAAAGGGATGCTCCATCACCGGCATGAGCTCCACATGGGTGTAGCCCATTTCCTTCACATAGGGGGCCAGCTCCTGGGCAATCTCCCTGTAATTGTAAAATTCCCGTCCTGATTCCTCCTCCGGCTTTTTCCAGGAGCCTAAGTGGAGCTCGTAGATGAGCATGGGCGATTTTTTGTAATCGGTTTTCTTTCTCTGGTCCAGCCAGGCGCTGTCTGTCCAAGCATAGGCGTTTAAATCCCGAATCACCGAAGCGGTGTTGGGGCGAAGCTCCGCCCCATTTGCATAGGGGTCTGCCTTCAACATGGGAAGACGGTTTCTGGTCTTAATCTCATATTTATAGTTTTCTCCGGCACCCAGTCCCGGAATAAAGAGCTCAAAAATTCCGGCCTCCTGAATCTTACGCATGGGGTGGCGACGTCCATCCCAGAGATTGAAATCTCCCACCACACTCACCCGTGCCGCGTTGGGGGCCCAGACTGCAAAGTAGGTGCCTTCTGTCTCCCGAATGGTCATGGGATGGGCACCCAGCTTCTCATAAATGGTATAGTGAATGCCTGCCTCAAACTTATCCACATCATTTTTTGTAAATACCTTGGGTGCAAAGGCATAAGGGTCCACAAGCTCTTCCTTTGCCCCATTGTCATACTCTACCTGATAGGTATACTCCGGGATCGTCCTTCCCGGCAGGAGAACTGCGTAAAAGCCATTTTCGTCTGCCTGCTCCATAGGATAGGTCTTGCCGTTGCCTTTTACGATCACCGTTGCCTTTACCGCCGTAGGCAAAAAAGCCTGAATCAAAATGCCTCCCGTTACCTTATGGGGTCCGAGAATTTCCTGAGGCTCATCCTCCTCAGAATAAACCAACGCCTCAATCCTGGGCCAGTTCATCAAATCATACAATTTACCATCCATGCTTTTTTGCTCCTTTCTATTCCAGTACCGCAGCATCTAATCAGCACACCATCATCTAGAAGAATTTCCGGTCACAGAAAACATGTGCCCGCAAATCCTTCTGTGCGCTGGTTAGATGCTGCTGTTTCCAGTTCCGCAATATCTAAGATACTGCTGTCAGATAAGTCCGTACCGCTTAAGCCCCAGGTAAATTCCGTCCTCCCACATGCCCTCGGTCTTATACCTTGCCACCTTAAGCACACTTTCCTCGGAATTGCCCATAGCTGTTCCGTACTGTACATATTGTAACATTTCTAAGTCATTTGGTCCATCCCCAAATGCATATGTATGGGAACGCGGAATTCCCAGATGTGTAATCAGCGCCTCAATCCCGTCTGCCTTGTTGATTCCGGCTGGCATCATCTCCACAAAGGGAAAGCTCTCATAGCGGACAACGGAAAAGTCCTTCTTAAGCTCCTGCACCAATGCTTCAAACGCCTTCGGGTCTGCAATTCGAACCGATATTTTGTTGGCATCATCCCTGTCAGGCTCCATCTCCTTGATGCGCTGAGGGTATTCACTGTGAAGGCGGCTCAAAACCTGGTAAAATGCGGTTGCCCTTCCTTTCTGCCGATAGCTTAGGTACTCCGGTCCTTCGAGAACCACAGCACATCCGATATTCTCAAGGCGGGGCACCGTTCGTGCCACGAGCCCATGATCAAGAAGCAGGTTGCGAATTACCCGCCCCTCATATTCTACATAGGTTCCGGCCCCTGCAATTATAGCCGGGAAACCTAGGTTGAGAATCTCCGGGAACACGCTTGCTATGGACCGCCCTGTACAAACCACCGGAATGTGTCCATTTTTTTTCAAATGCTCCAAAGCCTCCCTGGTGCTATCCGGGGTTCCCTTGTCTAACTCAAAAATAGTTCCATCAATGTCAAAAAATACGATCCTGCTGTCCTTTTTCATAATGTCAAAAACTCCTCTTCCGAAATAATCGCCACCCCCAGCTCCTTGGCCTTTTTATTTTTGGAGGAACCGGAGGTCGTGTCATTGTTGATCAGATAGTCCGTCTTGCCTGTGACGCTTCCCGTCACCTTTCCCCCCTTGGCTTCAATCAGCTCCTTAAGCTCCTTGCGGTTGCTAAAATGGTTCAGGCTTCCGGTGATAACAAATACCTTTCCCTTTAAGGTCTGCTCTTCCTCCGATACCCTCTCCTCCTGTACAAGCGTAAGCTCTGACAGCAGGTTTTGAAAGCGCTCTCTCTTTCCTTCATCCTGAAAATAGCTGACAAAGCTTCCGGCAATCACATCTCCCACTCCGTCAATGGCTGCAAGCTCCTCCGGCTCTGCTTTCAGCATCTCTTCCACCTGGTTGTCAAAGTGCCGGCAGATAAGCTTGGCGACCGCCAGACCGATATTCGGTATCCCCAGGCTGTAAATCACTTTGGCCAGGGTAGTATTCCGGGCCTTTTCCACATTTGCCATCAGATTCTCGTAGGACTTTTCCCCAAAACCCTCCAGGGTCACCATTTCCTCCCGATGATGCTCAAGGCGGAACATGTCTGCCGGCTCATGGATAAAGCCTCTGGCAATGAATTTCTCCAAGGTGGCCTCGGAAAGTCCCTCTATATTCAATGCATCCCGGCTGACCATGAGGGTGAAGGATTTGATCCTCTTGGCCTCACATTCGCTGTTGGTGCAATACAGGCTCTCTGCATCATTGACCTTGCGCACCTCTGTAGCTCCCCCGCAGACCGGACAGAACGCCGGAATCTCCACCGTACCGCTGCGGGTCTGGTTTTCCGCAATCTGAGGGATGATCATATTGGCCTTGTACACCTCAATGGTGTCTCCGATACCAAGCTCCAGGCCCTTCAAAATACTGATGTTGTGGACGCTGGCCCGGCTGACCGTGGTGCCCTCAAGCTCCACCGGTTCAAAAATGGCCACCGGGTTAATCAGGCCCGTCCGGGAAGGGCTCCACTCGATTTCCCGCAGCTTTGTTTCACATATCTCATCGGCCCACTTAAAGGCCATGGAATCCCTTGGGAACTTGGAGGTCCGGCCGAGGGAGCGTCCATAGGAAATGTCGTCATAGACAGCCACCAGACCGTCGGAGGGGAAATCATTTTTCCCTATGTGCTCTGAAAACCAGCGAACCGTCTCCTCCAGATTTTCCGCTGTCACAACCTTGTATTCCACCACCTCAAAGCCCTGATCCCGAAGCCAGAGAAATTCCTTTTCGTGGGAATTTTCAAAGTCCATCTCTGTGGCAGACACCAGAGAAAAGGCAAAAAAGTTTACGTTCCGCTTGGCGGTGATCTCGTTGTTAAGCTGACGGACCGAGCCGCTGCACAGATTCCGGGGATTTTTGTATTTGGCGTCCACATCCTCGATCTCCTGGTTGATTCGCTCAAACTCCCGGTAACCGATCACGGCCTCTCCCCGCAGAATCAGCTCTCCCTGATAGGGAATCTGCAGAGGGATATTCTGAAATACCCTGGCATTGTTGGTGATCACCTCTCCAACCTCCCCATTGCCCCGGGTAACTGCCTTGAAAAGCTTGCCCTGCCGGTAGGTGAGCACAATGGTCAGGCCGTCCAGCTTCCAGGAAAGGAGGGTCCTGTGATCGCCCACCCACTCCTTTAGGTCCTCGACCTCCTTGGTTTTATCCAGGGAAAGCATGGGGCTCTCATGACGTTCCTTTGGAAGCTCGCTTAGGACCTCATAGCCCACATGGGCCGTAGGGCTTCCCGACAGTGTAGTTCCTGTCTCCTTTTCCAAATTTAAAAGCTCATCGTAGAGCCTGTCATACTCGTAATTGCTCATAATCTCCCTGGCTTCCTGGTAATACGCCCGGCCAGCCCGATTCAAAAGCTCTACCAGCTCCCGCATTCTTGCCTTTTTCTCATCCATTGTCATTGCTTCCTTTCCTTATATTTGCACATAATTTTGTGCATAACGGGATGCCCGCAGGGTGTTTCCTTATGCTTGCACATAATTTTTGTGCATAATGGAATGCCCACATGGTGCTTTTTCAGCTCATCATCCCGCTGACCCTCGGAGCAGCTCTAACAGCTCCTTTAATTCCTTATCCGTCACTCTCCGCCATGTTCCGGGGCGCATACCCTTCAACTCAATATTCAGAACACGCACACGCTTCAAATGGGTCACCTGATAGCCAAGGGCCTCGCACATGCGCCGTATCTGCCGATTCAGCCCCTGGGTTAAAATAATGCGGAAGCTGCATTTTCCCAGCTTTTCTACCTGGCAGGGTCTTGTCATGGCATCTAAGAGCACCTCGCCCTTTTCCTCCTTGCGAATGCGCACTCCCTTGGCCATCCGCTCTAAAAATGCATCGGTCACTGGCTTATTTACCGTGACCAGGTATTCCTTTTCATGATAATTGGCGGCGCGCATCATTTTGTTCACCAGGCTTCCGATGTTGGTCATCAGAATCAGCCCTTCGGAATCCTTGTCCAGACGTCCGATGGGGTAAATGCGGACAGGGTAGCCCACATAATCCACGATATTGCGCTTTTCTCTCCGGTCGGTGGTGCAAACCACGCCCTCAGGCTTGTAGACGGCCAGAAGCACTTCCTCCTCGCGCTCCATAGAAATCACTTTTTTCCCCACCTTGATTTCCTGGTCCGGACGCACGCGCATACCCGTCTCGGCTTTCCGGCCGTCTACGGTGATGCGTCCTTCCTCAATCATTCTGTCCGCCTCGCGCCGGGAGCATACGCCGGCCTCGCTTAAGAATTTATTTAAACGGATTTCTTCCATATGATGTGATCCTTTCTTCAATTTGCACATGCTTTTTGTGCATATTGGGATACCCGTAGGGTGTTTCTTCAATTTGCACATGCTTTTTGTGCATATTGGGATACCCGTAGGGTGTTTCTTCTATTTGCACACGCTTTTTGTGCATAGTGGGATACCCTAATTCACCACATTCACCGGCCTCCCTGCCAGAAATGCCTCCAAATTCCCTACCGCCGTATCCATCAGCCGCTGCCGGCTCTCCTTGGAGGCCCAGGCAATATGAGGCGTGATCAGGCAGTTTTTGGCTGTAAGCAGCGGATTGTCCTTTTGGATAGGCTCCGCAGACACCACATCCACTCCGGCCGCATACACCTTGCCGCTGTTTAAGGCATCCGCCAAATCCTGCTCCACAACCAGAGGTCCCCGTCCTGTATTTAGAAGAATGACTCCATCCTTCATTTTGGCGATACTCTCCTTGTTGATCATCCCTTCCGTGGCAGGAAACAGCGGACAGTGGAGGGAGATAATATCCGACCGGGCAAAGAGCTCCTCCAGCTCTGCATAGCGGCAAATGTCTGTCTCCAGCTCCGGTCTTCTGTGAGCCGCATTTGCCAGCACCCTCATGCCAAAGGCATTTGCCAGCCTGCCTACGGCCTGTCCGATTCGCCCAAAGCCCACAATTCCCATAGTTTTCCCCGCCAGTTCAATCAAAGGATAGTCCCAGAAGCAAAAATCTGCGCAGGAGCTCCACCGTCCCTCATGAACAGCCTGGCTGTGGTGGGCCGCATGGTGACAGATATCCAGAAGCATGGCAAAAGTGAACTGCGCCACGGCGTCCGTTCCGTAGGCCGGAATATTGCTCACAGGAATTCCATGCTCCCTGGCCGCTTCTATGTCAATCACGTTGTAACCCGTAGACAGTGCGCCAATATATTGAATCCCAGGACATGCCTCTATGATTTCCCTTGTGAGCGGAGTTTTATTTGTGATCACAATTTCCGCATCCCCAATCCGGCCTCGTATCTCCTCTTTATCCTTTACTGGTGTCCGATCATAGAGGGTCAGCTCCCCAAGTCTTTCAAAGCCCTCCCAGCTTAGATCACCGGGATTTTCTGTGTAGCCGTCCAGAATTACGATTTTCATACATTCGCTCCTTTTATATTATTGTTATTAAAATAACATGGAATCTCTATTTTCTCAATATATTTTAAACTTTCTGAATCCAATTACCTTTTATGAAAGAAATGTTGTATAATAGTGGTAACGTACTGTCTTCTTAATAATTAGTCTGATTGTCAGGTAGACAGTATATAACTGCTAAACATTTATTTTTCGAACTCCTAGAGGACCTTCCATGAAACGAACAAAAAAATTTAGAACCGCCCTTCTAATCCTTCTGGCAAGCTCCGTTCTTCTGACAGGATGCGCTTATGGAAATAGAGAGCTTTCCTATCATGATAACACACCAAAGATATGCGGACAAATGCTGAAAAACTGCTTTGGAGAGGATTATACCCTCTCCGAAGGTGTGGAAAAAGAAGAAACCTTTTTCAACGAATACGAAAATACAGACATTGTCACTCATTACACAGAATGGACCTTGTCCTATCCTTCTGCTAACGGGCAGGAATGTGCCTTTGTATTCAATAACCGTAACGGAAAAAGCCCTGATAAGGAACATCTGGAAAAAGCAATCGATAATTATTTTTCCGATTTGACAGAGCAATTTTATAAGGAAAATTTTAGGGACAAGACATCTGCTCAAATAACTGGACTTAGAGCTGAGGACTGTGCTCTTTATATTAAACCATACCGGCTCTTTTCCGTACCTGATATGCCGGAAACCTCCGCCATGTTTGATGAGCGTCTCCATTATTCTCTGGCAGAGCATATTTACTTTCCTGAGCTTTCTTATGAACGGATTTTCAGTGACTTTCCGTATATTTTAAATATGTATTACTATGTTACCTATGAAAATGATGAGGAACAGGCACGAAGTACTCAGCGCCAGGAAACGGAAAATATCCTTCGTGAAATGACCGACGAAATAATCCAATATACAGATCATTCCCTGAATGCTGCGATATATGTTACCATGATGGATGAAAATGGATTTGCAGATAATTTTTCCTTTTCAGTTTTGAATGGGGAATATTTTGCCCCTGGACCTGGAACTGAATATGAGATCGCGCTCCATGAAAACTTTTTCGGGCCGATTTAAATGTTCCGGAGCCGTCTTGAATTAGACAGCTCCGGATATCCATCACTCCAGATACTTAAGCCCTTCCACCCCGCGAATTCCAAGACCAGGCTCCTGGGAAACCGTAATCTCCTTTTCCTCAAACACAGAACCGCCCAAAATGGGGTCCTCACTGCAGAGTACCGGACCGTCCAGATCAATCTTCGTAATAATATTCTTGGCACATGCAAGATGAACCGCCGCATTTACACTGATCTTTGCCTCCAGCATACAGCCAATCATACACTCCACTCCGTAGAGCTCCGCCGCCGTTGCAATCTTCAGAGCATTGTAAAGGCCGCCGCACTTCATCAGCTTAATATTAATCAGATCCGCCGCTCCCATCTGCATAATCTTCACCGCGTCCGTGGGAGAAAATACACTCTCATCCGCCAGAACCGGCACATAGGAGCGCTCTGTCACAAATTTCAGCCCTTCAAAATCGTGAGCCGGCACCGGCTGCTCCACCAGCTCAATACCAAGGCCCTTCTCCTGCATCTGATTCAGAAGCCGTACCGCCTGCTTGGGATTCCATGCCTGGTTTGCGTCAATGCGAATCCGACGATCCGGTCCGGCCGCCTCACGCACTGCAGACAATCGGGCCAAATCCAGATCGGGATTCACGCCCACCTTCACCTTCAGCGTATCGTAGCCTCGGTCTACCGCATTTTTCGTATCCTCAGCCATAACCTCCGGGTCATTCACACTGATGGTAATATCCGTCACAATCTTTTTCTTGCTTCCGCCAAAGAGCTTGCAGACGGGAAGCTTGTAGAGCTGGCCATACAGATCATAGAGGGCCATATCCACCGCGGCCTTTGCGCTGGTATTTTTCACAATGCACCGGTTCACAGCCTGAATCAGCTCCTCAAAATCATCCACATCCCTTCCCACGATGGTTTTGATCAGATGATCCTTAAGGGCGCCGATGATGGCTCCGGTGGTATCGCCTGTGATGGCTCCGGTGGGCGGCGCCTCCCCATATCCCACATGTCCCGTATCTGTGTGGATTTCCACAATCACATCCTCCACACTGGAAACGGAACGCAGTGCCGTCTTAAAAGGTACTCGCAGGGGAACCGATAGAATTCCCAGCCTTACTTCTGTAATTTTCATTCTCTGTCTCCTTTCTTATTCCAGTTCCGCAGTCCCCTTGACAGTACGCAAACAGTGGAGAACAATTTCCGGCCACAAAAGATGTGTCCGTAAATCGTTCTGGGTACTGTCAAGGAAACTGCTGTTTTTCCAGTTCCGCAGTCCCCTTGGTACTGTCAAGGGGACTACCGTTTTTTATGCAATTTCCTCACACATCAAAACTACTTTGTTCCTCTCAAACTCCCCATACCGAAGCCCTCTGTCAGAAGTCTCCATCTCCCCTAACTGATTGTCGTAGGGGTCGCTCCGCCAGTGCTCCTTGTCTATGGTAAAGGGAACCTGAAATGCATTGTTAGCCACCATCCGGTAGACGTCCAGGTTGCCGAAATAAAACCTCCGGCGCTCCTCATTTTCCGCCCGCACCGCCGCAGTGCCATAGGAGGGGTCCGCATACAGCCACCCATAGGGCTCCACATAAAACCGGACCCAGTCATGAGCTCCGCAGAAATCGGGCTCCACCGTAAGCCCGCTCTGCCAGCAGGCCGGAATCCCCGCGCACCGGCAAAGGGTCAAGAACAGCAGGGCAAACACACCGCAGTCCCCGGTAAAATTTCTGGCACAGGATTCCGCAATCTGCTCCAATCCAAAATAAGCCGGCATAAAGCTATACTTCATATGCTGGGTAATAAAATCATAAAACCGCCGCGCCTTTTCCAAGGGATTTATGGTATCCCCTGCAAGCTCTGCCACCAGCTCCCGAAGATAAGGAGTAAAGAGAATATGAGGCGGCTCCTCATTGGTAAAAAAATCAGGCTGTGTGCACGTGCTGGAAGTTCCTTCCCTCAGCATCTTCTCCGCATCATGGTAGCGAGCTGTATGCACGTAAGAGTATTCCACATAAAATTCCTGGTTTTCCTCCATGTGCGTTTCCCAGCAGATGGTCCTCTGAGGCGCATCCTCCGGCGACACCTTTCCCCCGGCGGGAAACACCTTCTCAATGATAATCTCGCTTTGCTGCTCACAGGCTGCGGGAATCGGCAGATGGGCCCGCACAAACATCCCCGGCTCAAAGACCTCATCCTTCATGCGCAGACTGGCCCGAATCCGGATGCGGTTGCTCAAGCTTCCCCTTTCCTTCATCAGACGGGCACAGCGGTCCAGCCGTCCTTCCCCGGCAGAGCCCTTTCCGGCACTCTCCACCCCAGGAAGCCGCACTCCTGCCCGCGCTCCAAAGGCCGGCTCCGACTTGCACATGCTCTGGAAAAAACGGTTGAAGAAGCGCCTCTCTCCGTGGAGATAAATCCATCCAATCTTCCCCGCATCCACACGCTCCTCAAACTCCTCCTCCGAAAAATCGGGAATGTGCTCCCGAACCACAGCCAGAGCCTCCGCCTTGGTGTAGGGATAATCCTCTGCTCTGCGCAGTATTATTTCCCGCTGGGCAGTAAGGCAGCAGCGCAGAGCCTCCGGTGTAGTATCCAGCTTCAGCCGCCTGTCAATCAGCCTCACGGCGCCTTCCGGATCACCCCCAAGCTTCCGCTGTAAAATATCGTCTGGCAGTCCCACATGGAGATAGCGAAAATTTTCATTGATCGGCATAATCATCCTCCCACATAAAACAGTGGTTCTTCGCCCACCTTCTCATAGACGAAGAACCATTGAAAGCCTATCCTGTTCAAAATTATCACAGGGAACACACCGCTCACAGAGCCTGCCTGTGTCAGGGCGCTCCCCGCCATCCTAAATGAACATCTGCATTAGATACCCCATAGCCAGGCCACAGAAGTTGCCAATAGCCGCTCCCAGAACTCCCATCAATACACCGATGCCGGCGTAGGAAGGATTGTAGGCGGATGCCACAATGGGCGCCGAAGCACTTCCGCCAATATTCGCCAGAGATGCGGTGGAAACCATACAGCAATCCCAGTGGAACAGCTTGGACAGGAGATACATAATCACCACATGGATAATCATAACTACAAGACCTGCCACGATCCACAAAGGCGCGCTCACCAGATCCACCAGGGTAGCCGTAGATGCCAGCAGGGATACAACTGCATACAGATAAATATTGGACAGCTCCTCCACAGCCGGAAGCTTTCCAAGAGGACTCAAGGCGCAAATCAGACCAAGAATCGTTACAAATACGGTGGTCAGGGTACCCTTGTCAAACATAGCCAGTCCAACTTCCTTAAGGGCTGTATTGCCAGCCGCGCCAACCATCTGCGCAATAGCGGAAACCATCAGGGACAGACCAATGAGAAAAATCCAGTCACTTGCCGTCGCCCTCTTCTTTTCCTTCTCAATCTCCGCATTGGCTGCATCTGCAACCTCCTGAAGCTTGGAGGTATCCGCCTTCACGGACTTGTCCCACTTGCTTGCGTAGCGAACCATAATCAGCAGCAGCGCAATCCATACGGAATAGTAAACCGTATCCACTGCCAGCGCACAGCCGTAAGCACCCGCATCAATGGTAAACGCCGCTTCCATAGCCGCCATATTGGCAGAGCCGCCGATCCAGGATGCACACAGAGCTGCCATAGCGCCCCAGATAGTCTCGCCGCCGCCCAAAGCGCCCTTGAATACCAGGAACGCAATAAAGAATCCAAGCATAATGGATACGGCGCCGCCCATAAATATAGCTACCATCCGGCCGCCCAGCTTTGCCAGCTTCCGAATATCGCAGCGCAGCAGCATAACGAAAATCATGGCATACAGAAGATTATTCTTTAAAACGCCAAAGGCTGCGGAACAGCCCTCCGAATCAAACATGCCAATGGTGCAGAACAGCATATTCAACACATAAATCCATACAAGCGGCGGAACATAATTAAACACCTTCCACTTGGTATACTTCTCCGCCGCAAGCAGGATACCTGCCAGGAACATCAAAAACGCTATGTAGGTAAAACCATTTTGAATCATAACTCCACTCCCTTCGCTTTTGCAAAATGCACATAAATTATTGTAAAACAAGCAACACATTAGTATAATTATACAATACGGAATATACTGTGTCAAGCAGTGATTGAAAAACCTTCCAGACAATTACAAAAATTAGTAACTGCCCGGTCCGTATTTCTTGCACGATCTTGCTGATCATCAGGCTAACCGCACAGGATGTTTTTCCACTGCAAAAGTCAAAAAACCCGGGAGACGTCATGCAGTCCGCATCTGTCTCCCAGGTTTCTACCTCACTTATCAAAACTTTTTTAATTCTTCAACCGGAATCTGCCTACCATCTCACGAAGCACAGCTGCCTGACCGGACAGCTCCTCGCTGGCGGCGGCGCTGGCCTCCGCCGTAGCCACATTGGTCTGAACAACCGTAGAAATCTGCTCGATTCCGTTGGTGATCTCCGTAGCATTTGCATCCTGCTCCTTGGTATAAGCCGCAATTCCATCCACCAGGCCGCTCATTTCGTCTGCCTGGGCAACTACCTTCATCATGGATTCCGCCGTATCCTGGGCCGCCTGAACGCCCTCCTCCATGGCATCCACCGTCTGGCTCAGCAAAACCGTAGTCTCCTGGGCTGCCGCGGAGGATTTGCCTGCCAGATTCCGAACCTCGTCGGCCACCACCGCAAAGCCCTTTCCGGCTGATCCGGCGCGGGCCGCCTCCACAGCGGCGTTCAGGGCCAGAATGTTCGTCTGGAATGCAATGTCCTCAATGGTCTTTACAATCTGGTGAATCTCCGTAGACTTGTCGCTGATCTTCTGAATCACCTCTGTCATATTGTTCATCTTCTCATTGCTGGAAAGAAGTCCGTTCTTCACCTCCTGGGAAATACGGCTGGCCTCCTGGGCCCCTCTTGCAATCTTATGTACACTGTCGGACACAGCGCTGATATGCCCGGCCAGAGTTTCCACCTCCGCCGCCTGCTCCGTAGATCCCTGAGACAATGTGGTTGCGCCGCTGGAAACCTGCTCTGCTCCGGCAGCCACATCCCTGGAAGCGGCCCGAAGCTGTCCCATGGTTCCGTTCAGCTCCCTTGAAATCTCCTCCAGAGCAATCTTGATCTTCTCAAACTCTCCCGTATATTCCTTCTCCAAGGTAAATGCCAGATTTCCTCCGGCAATCTCCCGAAGCTTCTCGGAAATCTCATTGATATAGCCCACATAATCCCGAAGCCGAAGGGTTACCCGGTTAAAGTCATCGGCCAGCACACCCAGCTCATCCCCGGAATGGTACTGGATGCTCTGCTCCAATTCTCCCTCCGCAATGCGGGTTGCCGCCTGGCTGAGCTCTCTTACCGGAACACCGATGATGCGCTTTAACAGAATCACAATCAAAAGAATCAGTATTGCTATGGCCACAACTGCCACCAGAAGCATGCTAGTGGTCAGCTGCATCAGCTCCTTAAGCACTTCTCCCCGGGATACATAGGCCACCGCTACCCAATTGCTGCCTGGGATCTGTTCTACCTGAATGTATGTATTGTCATGGAGAGTCAGTCCCGTCTTTCCCGCCTCAATCTGTCCGGCAGCATAGGTATACATATCGCCGCCTGCTTCGCCAAGCTGCTTTCCCGCAATTTCCGGGTCCTTATGTCCGATAATGGTATCAGTCTGTGTATCTACCAAAAAGATTCCGCCGGTTTCCTCTATCTGAACGCCGCTGACAATCCGGGAAATGGAATCCAGGTAAACATCCGCAGCCGCAACGCCGCGTACCTCCCCGTCAGCACCCTTCAGCACACCAGAGGCTCCTACCACATAGGACTGGCTGTCCTCGTCAAAATATACGTCTCCCAGAATGAAATCCTCGGATTTTATGCCGTTCTGATACCAGCTCTTTGCCAGAGCATCAAAATCCGGCCCGGGTACAAAGGTGGCGTGATACAGAGATCCGTCCGTCAGAGCCACATACAGGCCCGCCGGATAAGCCTCATTCTGTTCTACTGTATGCTTAATATATTCCTTCATTTCCGGAATATCCATATTCTCATACTCAATGGTGTCCCGCTGGGTCTTCAGCATACTCAGTGTGCCATTCATCCATGCTCTGGTTTCCTGAATCATTTTGTCTGTGGTTGTTCCCAGCATGTCTTCACTTTTTTCCAGCAATGCATGAGACATCTGAATGTAGACAACCCCCAGAAGCACTGCCACGGCAATGACAACGCTTACCACAATCGCCGAGGCCAGCTTTCCTGTAATCCCCAGTCCGCGCTTTCCCGCACCGGAATGGGTCTGTCCTGTCTTATTTGAGCTCATCCTTCTATTCCCCCTGTAAATGGTATTTCTGACAGCCCCTATAGGCGCCGCCCTTTCAATGCTTTGATAAATGGAAAATTTTTGTAAAACCATATATATTTTAACAGGCAGAGGTTGGAAATGCAAGCTGTTTCTAAGCTATTATTAGAATGGGCATCATATAAAAGCACCGCTGCAGGGAGCCTCTGAGTTCCATTGCAGCGGTGGCTTTTCTTGTACTACCGATCCTTACATAAGCCGTAAGCTCTTATACCACGCCCTGTGCCAGCATTGCGTCCACTACCTTCTCAAATCCGGCAATATTCGCTCCTACCACATAGTTCTTTGCAAAGCCGTACCGCTCTGCCGCGTCTGCCATATTGTGGCAAATGTTGACCATAATGCCCTGAAGCTTTGCATCTACCTCGTCGAAGGTCCAGCTTAAGCGCTCGCTGTTCTGGGACATCTCCAGAGCGGAGGTTGCCACACCACCTGCATTGGCTGCCTTGCCTGGTGCAAAGAGAACACCCTGCTCCTGCAGATACTCGGTAGCCTCCAAAGTGGTGGGCATATTTGCACCCTCTGCCACTGCGGTAACGCCGTTGGCTACCAATGCCTTTGCGTCCTCCAGATGAAGTTCGTTCTGGGTAGCACAGGGAAGTGCCAGATCTACCTTCACGGTCCACACGCCTCTGCCCTCATGGTACTCGGAGTTTGGACGATAATTCTTGTACTCAGTCAGTCTTGCTCTCTTGACCTCCTTGATCTCCTTCAAGGCTGCCACGTCAATGCCCTCCGGATCGTATACCCAGCCGTTGGAATCGCTGCAGGTGAGTACCTTCACGCCCAGCTGCTGTGCCTTTTGGATAGCATAAATGGCTACATTTCCGGAGCCGGATACGGCTGCTGTCTTGCCTGCAATGTCAATGCCATTCATCTTCAGCATTTCCTGTGTCAGATACAGAAGGCCATAGCCAGTTGCCTCGGTTCTTGCAAGAGAACCGCCATAGGACAGACCCTTTCCGGTGAGCACGCCCTCATAAAGCCCTGTCAGTCTCTTGTACTGGCCGTACAGGTAGCCGATCTCTCTGGCCCCTGTTCCAATGTCACCGGCCGGAACGTCGGTGTTCTCGCCGATGTATTTGCAAAGCTCAGTCATAAAGCTCTGGCAGAAAGCCATTACCTCACGGTCAGACTTGCCCTTGGGATCAAAGTCAGAACCGCCTTTGCCGCCGCCGATAGGAAGTCCGGTCAGGGAATTCTTGAAAATCTGCTCAAAGCCTAAGAACTTAATGATACCCAGGTTTACGGAAGGATGCAGACGTAAGCCTCCCTTGTAGGGTCCGATTGCGCTGTTAAACTGTACGCGGTAGCCGGTATTTACCTGTACCTGGCCCTTGTCGTCTACCCAGGGTACACGGAACTTAATCTGACGCTCCGGCTCAACCAGGCGCTCTAAGAGAGCCTCCTTGCGGTACTTCTCCTCATTGGCATCCACCACGGGTCTTAAGGAATTCAAGACCTCCTTTACGGCCTGATGGAACTCCGGCTCACTTGGGTTTTTCGCAACCACCGCTTCAATGATCTCATCAACGTATGACATGTTTTCTCTCCTCCTTTTATAGCCTGCACAAATGCAAAAAAAGCGTACAAAAAATAATGAAGCGCATGACATTGGCCACACGCTCTTTTTTGACGCCTTTGTCAGGCAATATTATATACATACTTGTACTATATTTGCAAGTATTTTTTCTTAAAATACGAAATTTTTTCCATATTCTTTATCGCTTCACTGCATTGCTGTTATTTCATTTTAGATAGCTCTTAAGCTGGGCAATGTTCTTCTCCTCAAAATCCATCAGCTCCTCCGCCAGCTCACAGTACTCCTTTTTCGCTCCCTTGTTGGCCTTTACCGCCTTCATTAAATCAGTGATTCCGCGGGTATTTCCCTGGATCATCAGATCTGCTACGTGCTCTGTACTGGTATTTAGCAGGGTATTGGCCTGTATGGAGGTCCAGAGCATAGCCTTTCCCACCGCTGATTCCTGCTCCGGCTGACGGTCCGCCTGCCGAATCTTTTCCGTCACCTTATCCTCGAAGGAAAGGAATTTCACAGCCTGGCGATTCAAGTCCAAAGCCAGATCCTCATCATACACCTTGCTGATGATGGCATTAATCGTCTCTACTCCCATTTTACTGTTGCGGTATGCCTCGTTCAGCACCGCCAAATCTGCACTTGTAAGCATAAAAATCTCCTCCTGATTTCATTGATTCGTACCTAATTTTTCTATAATTAAGATAGTTGGATGCCTAAAGCTGTCCATAGGATATGGAGATTTCCCTCTTTTATTCTCTTTTTAGAGAAAAAATATGGCCTTTTATTCCTTTTTTGTTTTCTTTTTCCCATTTCTGCCGATATATATAATAGAAAGAAGGGGATTCTTTCGAACATATACGGTATTTCATACCAGAAAGGAGTTGAAAACATGGCAATCAGTGGAGTATCCGGTTTTGGCAGCAACAATGAGTATCAGTCTTGGGTAGATCAGGCGAATGCCGACAAGAAAAAGCTGGAAGAGCACCTTGGGATCGATACCTCGGAAGGCTCTGAGACTAACAAAACCTCCAGCAGCACCAGCACCTCCGGTACATCAAGCAAAAAGGATACCAGCAGTACAACGAGCACGTCTACTTACAACAGTACCGCACGTTCCTCCAGTACCTCTACCTTCCTTTTGAGCTATAAGCACAACCTGACCTCTCTGGAAGCTTCCTCCGAAAAGCTGCGCCTCAGCAGCCGCAATAACGTATTTTCCAAATACGAGACGGCTATGAAGGATCTGCAGAGGGCTAACACCGACGAGGATAAAGCTGCTGCTCAGGCGGCCGTCAATAAGGCACAGGAAGACATCATCTCTGCTGTGAAGGATTTTGCCAAGGCCTACAACAGTGCCGTTTCTTTCCTGGAGAGCAATTCTGACCGCAGTTCTACCGTAGTAAGGCAGCTGAACTCTCTTAAGAATGCTCTGACCACAGAGGATGCGATGGCTCGAATCGGCCTTAGCTTTGACAAGTCCGGCAACCTTGAGGTTGACGAGGAGAAGCTGAAAAAGACCTTAAACGAAAATTACAATTCCGTAAAAGATATTATGGGCGGCCAGTTCGGTCTTGCGGAGCGGGCGGCGTCAAAGGCCACCTACATTCTGGATCATGCATCTGTGGAGAAGATCGCAGGTGTGGCTGAGAAGGAAAGCAAAGCGAATTCCATCAGTGATCTGGATGATTTTGAGATCTTTTCCAAGTTTGCTTTGGGTGGTGCATACAACCTTACCAATTATTATGCGGTAGGCTCCATGCTCAACACCCTTGTGTAATCTGTTTACAAGAGACTTTTGGGACCTCCTTGAGTCATCCGTAAAAAGCGGCAGAACCATTTATCAGGCTCCGCCGCTTTTTTACGCTCTCTTTTATTCCAAAAATTCTGTCTTACAATAACATTCCTTATCGTTGTACTTAATCTTACTCCAGCCATCCCCATAGCTTTCAATCTGTGTCACATGCTCGCCCTGGTAGGCAGTTCCCAGATACTCAGCCTCTGTGCTGGGCTCCGCGCGCAGTCGTACACTCTCCGTAAACCGGGTATCCCGATTCTGAGTGGTAGCCTCTCCGGTATTCGCCGGCTGTTCCTCCGGTGCCTCTTCCGGCGTTTCTTCCTCAGGCTCAGGCGTCTCCTCCGGTGCTTCCTCTCCCTCTGTGGGCGTCTCCTCTCCTGCGTCCGCAACCTCGGCAGGCTCTTCCTCAGGCTCGGAGGAAAGACGTACATAGCGCTCCTCCTGCTTTGCAAGATTCTCGTCCGCCGCCTTCGCCGCCTCGTACTTCTCCTTTACCTCATTGCGAAGGGCCTTCACATCCTCTCCCTCTGCAATCTGTCCTACATAGGCTGTCAGCTCGTCGCTGGCCTCTTTTTTCATAATGCACAGATTTCCCTCTTCATTGGTATATACATAAAGGGGAGAAAGTCCTGGCGCCGCCGTATCAATCTGCTGGAACTTCAGCTCATAGTAAACAAAAACAACGTAGGAATTCTCTTCCAGACCCTTCTTTGTGTAACAGGAAATATTCTGATATCCCTCTACCAGTCCCTGAGAGCCCAAAATACGATTCCGTTCATCATCACTAATCTCATCTACAACCGTAGCCATGCCTTCCATATCCCCTGCAGACATATAGTCATAGTACTGCTTTACAATGGTATTCACATCCTCGTGAGCATCCTTTTCCAAGACGTTTACCTCTACGCCGGCTACTCCCTCCTCGCTGCTAACGGCGGATACAACGGCTCCTGAGGGCTCTTCCTCCTGCTGTGCCACCACATTGGCAGCCTCCGCCTCCGCAGCCTCTCCCTTCTTTTTTCCGGTCAGGGTAATCGCCGCCACAATCACCAGACAGAGCAGAATACACCCCACCGCCGTCTGCCGCTTGTACCTTACAATCCAGTTTGTGATCTGATCCTTATCTATCATCTTTTCACTTCCTCAATTCTGATTTTTGTAAAAATTTCCTTAATAGTCACACATGCTTAATAAATGTAACATTTTCGTAATAAAGAGATTGTAACAAACTTATGAAAAAAAGGCAACTGTAAAATGTGACAAATTTGTGAAATCGTGGCAAATCCAATCCTTATGGCCTTAAATCTGCCTTTTTTCTTCTTTTACAATGGATAATTGTCCCGATTCGGGCGAGTAAAAATAGATTTGGTCCGAGAGCACCTCTGTCTTAAGCACCTGGGTCCGATTGATGTCTCTTACCATTTCCCCCAGCTCCTGTTCATTGGAAACCGCGGCTTTGGGAATCAAAATCACCTCATGGATGCTGCTTGGGAGAAGGTAATAAGCGGAATCCAGCCAGCTGGCGCAATATTTCAGCATACCCTCATACAGAATACAGGCTGCTCCCAAGGCTTTCCCGGAATTCGTCAGTACATACATGGGGATCTCATCCTCCTCCTGGGTATCCAATCCGTCCGAAAGCTCCGAGAGCACCTGGGACATGGACTTCACCTCTGCCGGCAGCAAGCGCGGGGTATTCTGCTTGGCATCTCGGTAAAGCTCGCCGCAGGTGATTTTCCAATATTCCATATGGCTGTTGTGAATCAATACGGTGGCATTGCCCACAGGCGTGTCCGGCAAAAAGCTGTAGAACACTACGGCCAGATTTAAAAAGGGGATATGGGGAATTCGTTTCAAAAGCTCCTGATTTTTCTCATAGTTAATAAGCTTGTAGACCACCGTGGGTCTTACCTTTCGATAATCCGTGAAAAAGCTCGCATCAAAATGCTCGGAAAAGCAATTGTCCTCACAGCATTCCAGGATGGTCTCCTGAATCTGTCTTAAAGAGCGGCCGGCTAAGTATTCCTGATAATAGGAATCCAGATAAATGGCCGGAGCCGCCCGCTCCCCTTCCTTTCGCACAGTTAAGCCCTCCAGAATCACTCCGTTGTTCTTCTCCAGAGGAACCAGGCTAAGCTCCGTGTCGCAGGGCAGTGCCTCCCGCAAAAAACCGGTCACAGAGCTTACAAATTCTTGATAATTCATGTTTCTTCATCCTTTCTTTTTTAAATTCATTGTCTTTTGGGGATTGATACGGCGAAACGCCGCCTTGAAATGAAAGACAAGCTTAGTATACAGGAAATTTTTTACATTTGCAAGAGGTTTTTTACAATTTTTTCATTTTTTATGATTCCTTACAACCGCTTCAAACAGTTTCTTTTTTTCAGATAGTACTTGCACATTTTGGAATTTTGTTGTAGAATAATCAAAGTGTTAAACATTTGCATCTGTAGCTCAGTGGATAGAGCACTGGCCTCCGACGCCAGGTGCCGCTAGTTCGAATCTAGTCAGATGCATTATAAAGCGGGTGTTGGCTCATACCGGGTTTTTGCCATTTCCGCTTCTGATAGAAATATCCCTGCTGAATTCACGGCTAGGAAAGCCTTTGATTTTTGGCAGGGATTTTTTCTGTGTTTTATGCTTTTTTGTGTGATTTCCAATCTGATTGCCCCTCTCATTGGCCATGGGGATCAGATTACCGTAATTGCTTAAGCACTTTACATCCATATGTTTTATGTTGGCATAACTAATCGTTTCTCATTATGAGGCAGGAAAGTAAATGACTTTTCTTCAACAACAGTACATTCTTCTGTTGTTACCTCTACAGTAACATTAAGTTGAAGAACCATTCCATTGTAAAATGTTATGTCCTCTTTGTCATTTAGTTCTAAAGGAGTGACCCATCCATAATATGTATTGTTTTGTGTTGTATGATCAAATATAATTTCCTCATTCACATTTTCATCTACAAAAAATTGGATATCGTCTACTATCAACTCCATTTCTTTTACCACAACCTTTTCCGGAACTTCTTCAGAATGTGCTGCTATACGTACAAAATAAACAAAATCAGCCATCGCCCGGATTTCCGGAAAAATTGTTATTCCATTTACCATAAAATCGGAATTGTTATTTTCAAAAGGATCGATCCCCTCCATTTCTTCTACGTCAAATTGAAAATACGAATCAACTATTTTTAATTTGCAACTAGAAATAAATATAAAGGCTAGTATTAGCTCAAAAAATATTACGCTAAACGCTATAGATAATTCTCGTCGTTTTTTACTAAACAATCACATCTTTTCCTTTCTTTCTAAATTCCATATAGTTTTTTCAATTTTAATTCTCTTGTCCTGAACGCAGCTTTTCCCATCAGTATCGGTTTTCTATATTCTGTTATCCATACAATATGGTATTTAACTCAAACTTCGCACTTAAATAAGTGCATAAAAATTTTTTAAGATTCCATGTATCATCCGCATTGAGTTCTGCCAATGCCTATAAAACTTTCTCAAAATAAATCCTACCGGGCTCTTCATTATCATATAGCATCGGAAGGATCTCTCTCCAGTAAGTGAGGAGCATACCATCCACTCGTTCAAAGCTAATCAAAATGCTATCTTCTTTATCGGGAAAGCCGCCACTTATATGGTCTGGTAAATATTCTAAAAAAATAAGGTCTATCCATTTTTCATTGCCAATAACTTTAGCTTTTCCGGATGCCGCTGTCGTCTGGCCATCGATTAATATGTTTGCATAGTAGTTTTGACTCGCATCTTTATAAATCTTAATTTTATAATCCAGAAACATAAAAGGCGGTTCCTCTGCGGAGCCTATACTTTCATGAAATTCATACTCTCCGATCCATGAATCAAGGGGTGAATTCATTTCATTAGCTTGCTTCTTCCCCCTCTCTTCGTATTCGCTATTTGGAAACATAATCAGTGCGTAATCACCTAGATAATAGTCTATGTCTATACTTATTACTATTGCGTCAGATACCAAATAAAAACCACAGCTTGATACAAGATATTCTCCATTTAGTCCCGACAATATTAGTTCCCCATCCCTATTCTGAATTCCCTCTAATACAAATTGATAAGTTTCCTTGTCATTATTATAAACCAATAGCGGACACATGACATATGGCGATTCTTTAATTTTTTGCACCAGTGACTCATTTATTTCCATGAAGTCATCCAGCTTTAATACAGTTTCCGTTTCTAAATCTATTGTTATTCCATGTGCTGCTCCAAATCTCATGTGTGCATTCTCAAAAGCCGTCCTGCCAAAATAAAATACGCTCAGTATCCGTTCTGTTTGTAGTGTCACTGCATACTCAAGATTTCCAACTATTTTATCATCCGGCTGCAAAGAATCCCCCTTACTTTCCAAAACATTTGTTATCTGAGTCTTAATTAAATCCTCATAAATTATTGCATTAATTCTTTCTTGTTTCGCCCAATCTTCCATACCTTGAATTTGAGGGTATTCAAAATATACTCTGTCCTCTTCCGAATAAACGGAGGTAACTATTTGATATCCGGGTTCTCTGCTTTTTTCATTTTCTAAAAGAGAACTATGCCTTTCCCACATTTTCACGTTTTTCTGCCACGACGCTTCTAGCGCTTCTATATCAGCCGTCTCATCCATCTCATTTATTCCTTGTTTATCAGATTCTGCTTCTTTTAAATGGTATAATTTTGGTATTTCAATATTCCAATTCCTTGAAGATAATAATATTCCTTTTGAATAACCGTTGTTTCTTTCAGTTATAATGCATCCTATCATTACTAATATTGTTACAATCAATATTAATTTTTTCATCTCTTTTACACCTTTGTTAGAATCCTCATAAACATAATATAGGCAAAGCAGTTACACTTTGCCTATACTATATCACACCTAAACGAAAACGGAAATTAATTTTACTGTCATCGACATTCCGTACACCAGCTTTGATCTCTTCTTGTTATTTCACCGGTATCGCGTCCATCATAACCAAATTCAGTTTCAGTTTTTTCGCATCCGCAATTTGGACAAACCTTCAAAAATTGACGACCATTATGTCCTACAAGATTTGTAATTCGCCGTCCGTGGCTTTCCATCTTATCCTCAAAACTGATATTCTCCCAGTCGTCCAGATAACCGGACAGCAAATCGATCTGCTGTCGGGAAATAGATAGCCCCTTCCTATATTGATAAAATAAAATATTTTTGAAAAGCTCTCAACGTTATTGAGAGTTTTTATCCTCATCCACTATTTCCGTTAATTCCTCAAGCTTCTTTTGTAAGATTTCCTTGCTGATTAGTTTCGTCCGGTATTCGGAAATCATGGTTGGGCTCATGTTCCGGCTTAGGGCATATTCAACAACATCCTCGTCCTTACTCTTGCAGAGAATAATGCCAACGCTTGGATTTTCATGGGGCTTCTTTATGTCCCTGTCTAACGCTTCAAGATAGAACTGCATTTTTCCCAGATATTCCGGTTTGAAATCATCGATTTTCAACTCAATCGCAACAAGGCACTGCAGCTCCCTATGAAAAAAGATTAAATCTGTATAATAGTCGTTCTTTCCTACTTGAAGGTGATATTCTTCTCCCATAAAAATAAAATCTCTGCCAAATTCCAGTAGAAACTTTTTCATGTTCTTTAAAATAGCCTTTTTCAAATCATATTCCCTATAAGGCTCGGGCAGGTCTAAAAACTCCAGCATATACATGTCCCTGATTATGTTCGCAGAAGCAGTCTGGGATATGGCGGAAGGCGCCTTGCCGTCCGACAGCATTAAACGCTCATAATATCCGCTGTCAATCTGCCGTTCCAGTTCCTTTGCTTTATACTTTTCCCGAGAGGCCAGCTTCAAATAGAATAATCTCTCTGCATCCGATTTTGTCTTTGACATGATATGCAGATTGTTTGACCATGTATTTTCTCTTAGCAGAGTTCCTAACTCCGGCTTGTCACAATAAGTTTCAAAGAACTGCTTCATACGCCAGATATTCTGTGGGGAATAACCTCTAATCCCTGGTTCCTGCGTCAAAATGTATTCGGAAAGCGCCTTTACGGTAGAACGTCCCCAGCCATCCTGCACGGCCTTATGGGAAACAAATTCTCCAATTCCCCAATAAAGGTCAATCATTGTGGCATTCACCTGATAGGCAGCTTTCCGGCGGGCATCTGCTATCATTTGCAGAATGGCATTAAAATCACTTTGATAGTTTAATGCTAAATCGTCCATACATTTCCCCCGTTCCGATAGTCTGTTTGGATAATTATATCATGGAATAAATTCAAGATGAAGATATATTTTTCCATTTCACAATTATAATCCAATTCATCTATTTGTATATCAACCAACCCCTGTTTTACTTCTTCTTTTTACTTTCATTTGCATTACACAAGGAAAAATCATTTTGCTGCGAAAAAGACTGCGGCAAGAAAGCTGCCGCAGTCTGAATCTTAACCTAATATGATGTCCCAGCCTATACTCTGGACAGATACTCCCCGGAACGGGTATCAATCTTAATCTTATCCCCCTGCTCTACAAAGAGAGGTACATACACGGTAGCCCCTGTCTCTACTACGGCCGGCTTGGTGGCTCCTGTTGCGGTATCGCCCTTGAAGCCCGGCTCGGTGTCCGTGATCTCAAGCTCTACAAAGAGAGGCGGCTCTACGGCAAATACATTGCCATTGTAGGAGCATACCTTGCACATCTCATTCTCTTTTACAAACTTCAGAGCATCTCCGATGTCCTCTGCATTGAGTGCAATCTGATCATAGGTCTCTACATTCATGAAATGGAACAGATCTCCGTCAGAATACAAATACTGCATATCCACACGGTCAATACGTGCTGCAGGGAACTTCTCGGTAGGACGGAAGGTTTTCTCTACCACACCGCCGTTGATGATATTCTTAAGCTTAGTTCTCACAAAGGCCGCGCCCTTACCCGGCTTTACATGCTGAAACTCCATAATCTGATAAACATTTCCCTCAATCTCAAGGGTTACACCATTTCTAAAATCTCCTGCTGAAATCATTCTTCACTTTTCCTCCTGTTAATAGTCCCGCAGTCCTTTTGCACTCTTATCTGAAAGAAGCTTCCTCCGCGGAAAACCCTTGTACGGATATCCCGCACAAACTACGTTTTATTTTATAATAAAACACTCTGCTTTTCAAGTATTTTTTAATTTTTAAACCGTTCCCATGCGCTGCTTAATCCATCAATCACCGCCCGGTAGGTTGCGTACTTTTCTTCGTAAATCTCCTTGTACTCAGGACGAGGATAAATCGTCTTTGTAATCGTCACGGTCCGGCGGATTGCCTCCTGGTAATCCGGGTAGATTCCGGCCGCTATACCGGCCGCTATGGCAGCCCCCTGGGACCCCAGCTCCTTGTCCGCTATCACGTCAATGGGAATCTGCAGAGCATCCGCAAAGATCTGTACCCATACATCCGAATTGGCCGCGCCGCCGGAGAGACGGATACTCTTTGGCACCTCCCGGTTGCGCAGAAGCTTCCTTACATGAGTCACATGGGAAAATACAATTCCCTCGTAAACCGCCCGAAGCATATGCTTTTTACTGTGATAGGCCGTGAGCCCCACAAAGGTTCCCTTTGCAAGAGCATCCTCATTGGAGCCATTGAGGAAGGGAAGGAAGATAATGTTGTTGTCCTGGGGCTCAATGGAGCTCACCCACTCATTGGTAATGTCATACACAGAGCCGTCCTTTGCCTTAGCTTCCTCCTTTTCATAATTCATCAGATTGCGGATAAACCACTCCATATTTCCGGCAGAGGTGGGACTGCTTTCTTCAATCAGGTAATAGCCCGGAATACAGAACATAGAATTGAGCGCCACAGTTCCGTTGGTCACCGGCGCCTTCCCGATAAATTCATTGATACTCCAGGTGCCGGCTATCATACACATCTGCTCCTCATCGGACAGACCGGAGGCAATTCCACAGGCATTGACATCGAACATTCCGGCCGCCACAGGAGTACCCTCCGGGAGCAGCGTTTTTTCACTTGCTTCCTTTGTGACACGGCCACAGAGATCCGCGGAATAGCGCAGAGGCGGAAGCTTTTCATAGCAGTCCTCCAGTCCGTAGAGAGCCATAAGCTCCCGGTCATGCTGCCCGGTTACCATATTTACCAGATTGCCCCCGGAGCAATCCGTATACTCACTGTAGGCTTCCCCCGTAAGCATATAGCGGATATAGTCTTTCACCGCAAAAATATACTTCGTGCGCTCCAAAACCTCCGGCTGATTATCCTTGAACCACGCCAGTAGACTTACAGGCTGCACAGCCAAAATTTCCTGAAAGGTTTTTTCATACACCCTTTTATTGGTTCCATCCTTGTACCACTGTTCCACCTGAGCCCAGGCCCTCGTATCAGTCGACATAATTCCATTGTAAGAGGGCTTCCCATCATACCCCACCATATACAGTCCCTTCCCCGCCCCCGAGAAAGAAACACCGGCAATATCCTTCGGATCAATACCACTTTTTTCAATAGCTCCACGGATAGCATCCGCATTTACCTGCCACAGCTCATTGAGATCCTTTTCCGTATAGCCTGGCTTCGGCGTAAGCGTAATAGTCGGCACACTGGCCACGGAAATCTGCTTTCCATCCTCATCAAAAATTGCCGCTTTAGAAAAAGTCCCCCCATTGTCAATTCCCAATAAGTATCTCATACATTCTCCTTTCCTTAATCTGCACATCTTTTTGTGCATCATGGTATGCCCGTAGGGTGTTTCCTTAATCTGCACATATTTTTGTACATCATCTCTATTTAAGATCATAAATGTGCAAAGAAATACTGTCAAGCCTTTTAATCAAAATCAGAGCAATAGAGCACTTAGAAAGCACCACCCACCACGAACAGCCGCAGAAGAAAAAAATAGTTCCCGCCAAGCGTGTTAGCCCTCTGGGCGGAGCATGGCGGGAACTATTTTTTTCTTCTGCGGCGTCCCCCCCGGCCACCTTATCACATTACACCTCAATCAACCCCTTCGGCGATCCCGTCAAATTTCTAACCCCACTCTCCGTAATCACCACCATATCCTCAATACGCACCCCACCAAAGCCCGGAATATAAATACCAGGTTCCACAGTTTCGATCATCCCCAGCTTTAAAACAGTCTCATCCCTGGAAGAAAGCGCCGGCTTCTCATGAATTTCCAAACCAACACTATGCCCCAGACCATGACCAAAATACTCACCATAACCAGCCTGCTCAATAACCGCTCTCGCCAGCTTATCCCCCTGGGCTCCCGTAAGACCCGATCTCAAGCCGGCCAAGGCCGCTTCCTGAGCCTCCAACACAATCCTGTATATCTCCTTTTGCTTTTCACTGGCTTTTCCAATCACGACAGTCCGTGTCATATCAGAGCAGTAACCTTGGTATTTACAGCCAAAGTCCAGAGTAAGAAAGTCGCCCATTTCCAAGATCTTTTCCGAGGGAACGGCATGAGGCATAGCGCTGTGAAGACCGGAGGCGGCGATAGTATCAAAGCTCTTTTCCTGGGCTCCATGGCTCTTCATATAATATTCCAGCTTCGCGGCTATCTCAAGCTCCGTGATTCCCGGCCGAATCTGAGTCAAGATATAGGAGAAGGCTTCGTCACCAATCTGCTCCGCCCTGGCCAGCCTTGCAAGCTCCTCATCATCCTTAACTGCCCGAAGCAGGGATACGGATTCTCCCAAGGGAACCCATCGCTCCTCCTCCTTCTCACTACCCGCCGCATCCTGGAGCTTCTTCACCATCTGCCAGGTCATGACACCATCCTCAAACCCCAGGCGGCTTACCCTATCCTCCTCTAAAAGCTCCTTAAGAAGAACACCGTACACCCGCTCCCCCTGAATGGTGCGGACCTCACAGTTCTCTCCCTCCTCCTCCGCCTGAAGGGTATAACGGCTGTCCGTGAGGATCACCCGTCTCCCGGCAGCGGACAGATACAGATAGCTGTCCGTCCCCGCAAATCCGCTTAGATACTGAATATTGGCCGGAGATGCCAGGAAGGCCGCGTCAAGTCCTTTTTCTTTCAATAATTTTCTTGCTGCTTCAATTCTCATATTTGCCTAACCTTCTTTCCAATGCACTATCAACCTAGTTATCACATCGTACACGAGTCTTTTCTCTGCCTGCGCCGATAGCAATATAAAATCGGCTTTTCCACATAACGCTTCACCACAATCTGAATCTCCTCCTTGGGATTCATGGGCTTCACCAGAATGGAATGCATACCTGCCCGGTTGGCTCCCCACACGTCCGTAAAGAGCTGATCTCCCACAAAAAGGGTATTGCTCCTCTGGGTTCCCATGCGCCTCATGCCCTCCTCATAGCCTCTGCGCTTGGGCTTTCCGGCCTTATACACATACAAGGTTTTAAGGGCATTGGCAAATGGCGTAACCCTGGGCTCTCTGTTATTGGAAATCAAACAGGTAGAAAATCCCATCTCATGCAAACGCTCAAAGAGGGCAATGCTGCGCTCATCTGCCGGGGCGTCGTGAGGCACCAAGGTATTGTCCACATCAAACAGGATTCCCCGATATCCCGCCTGATACAAGCTCTCAAAATCAATGACATAGGTGGAATCCAAATATTCCTTTGGATAGAAGCCCCCAAAAACGGAAAAGCCCTTAGGAAGCTCCGACACCAAAATTCCCCCTACAATCAAAACAGCTCCCACAATGCCTGCCGCCGTAATAGGCTCCCTAAGCACAATGGCCGCACAGACCATGGTGACAAAGGGATTGAGGTAAATATAGTTATTGGTATTCACCACACCAATCCGCTTGATGGCAATATTCCAGGTAATATAGCAAACAGCACTTCCCAGCACCCCCAAAAACAACAGGCAGAATATCACATCCCCCCGAAAAAGCGGCGCCGTCGGAGGCAGCCCCTTTTCCCAGAGAGCAGCCGGAGCTGTCAAAAGCAGGGCGTAAAAGAGCATTTTTCTAGTCAAAATCCGATTGTCATACCGCCCTACATAACGCTTTAGAATCACGGAATAAACGGCCCAGGAGAATGCGGCCAGAAGGGAAAGGGCGTCTCCCAGGGGGTTGAGCTTCAGCACAAAGGTGCCGTTAAACACCACCAAAACCACCCCGGTGATGGCAATGGAAAAACCTCCCCAGGTCCTCCCGGACAGCTTTTCATCCCTAGTAAATACATGGGCCAGCACAGCGGTAAAAACAGGCGCCGCCGCCAGAATGATGCTCACATTTGCCGCCAGGGTATAGGTAAGGGCCGTATTTTCAAAATAGTAATAGAGGGTAATTCCTGATAGGGAGAGGGCAAAAATCCCCAGCTCCTCCTTCACCCCCTTAGGTCTCTCTATTTTCCTGGTAAGGAGAAGCAAAACTACCCATGCGATAAAGAAGCGCATCAGCATAATCTGAAGCGCATCGTAATGGTTCAGCAGGGTCTTTGTGGCTACAAAGGTAGTCCCCCACACGGTAATGGTAAACAGGGCAAGTACATGCCCTGCTGCCTTTTTCCTGTCTGTCGTCATATTCAAGTCTCTTTCTAGCTTTAAAATTGATGAGAAAACCGAACTAACATTATTTATCCAACATTTTCTTTAATTCGCTCAAAAAAGTGTTCACATCCTTGAACTCCCGGTATACGGAGGCAAAGCGCACATAGGCCACGGAATCCAGGTCCTTCAGCTTATCCATCACCATTTCCCCGATAACACTGCTGGCGATCTCCCGCTCCTCCCGGTTAAAGATCTCACTCTCAATGGCATCAATCACACTGTTAATGTCCTTCAAGGGCACAGGACGCTTGTGGCAGGCACGTAAGATCCCATCCTCAATCTTGCTTCGGTCGTAGGGCTCCCGGTTATTGTCCTTCTTAATCACAATAATGGGAATGGTCTCGATCTTCTCATAGGTAGTAAAGCGCTTCCCACAGGAATCACATAAACGGCGCCGCCGAATGGAGCTGTTATCCTCCGCAGGTCTGGAATCAATCACCCTGGTATTTTCCTGGCTGCAATATGGACATTTCATAGCGAATCTCCCTCTTTTCTCTCGAAGCTGCCAGCAAAATTGCTTCCTATATGGAACAGCTCTTTTGCCCTGCAGTACTTCCCTGTAATTTATACTAAGTATAGTACAAGTTCTTCTTTCCTGTCAAATGTTATACCACATAAAGGCTGCTCATTTTCAAGAGATACACAAGCAAATTACAGTTTATCGAAGGCACATCTTCCACTTTCTTTGCATAAGATAAAAAAAGACCTCAGGGGAGGCTTCCATGACCTTCTGTGAATTGCGCGAAAAGGATGTTATCAATATCTGCGACTGCAAGCGCTTAGGCTGTGTATCAGATCTGGTATTTGACCCCAAAAACGGATGTATTCAGGCTCTTGTGACCTCCAGCAACGAAAAGCTCTGGGGACTTCTTGGCAAAGACTGTGAGTACGAGATCCCCTGGTGCAAAATCAAGCAGATCGGACCGGACATTATTCTGGTAGAGCTGGAGCCGGAAAAAGGCAAATAGCCCTATACCACATGCACGTATAGCACGCCCTCCATCTCCGACAGCATTTGCAGATAGTCCTGCTTATTGAAGCTGCGAGGAATATAGATCGTCATCCGTATGGTATAGGACTGGCCTGCGGCCTTTGGCTTATCCACATCATACATGTCAATCTTGCACCCATCCTCCTTCAGTCTGCGCAGCAGAAGGGAGGATGTGCAATTTTCCTCTCCCTCTATATGTAGACGAGCATATCTGGAATGATGGTAAGCCTTCTCCTCGATATAAGGCAGTATATGAAGTCCTGCCAGAAGAACCACCGTCACCAAAATAGCCCCGTCCACAAATCCTATTCCCGCAGCCAGTCCCACACAGGCGCAGATCCAGATACTGGCCGCATAGGTAAGGCCCTTCACCTGCCGGCCCGCCACAATGATAGACCCCGCTCCCAAAAAGCCCACGCCACTCACCACCTGGGCCGCCATCCGAGAGATATCAGTGCTCCCCGGAAACTGAATGTCCATATACTGGGCAGTCATCATCACCATCGCAGCTCCCAAGCTCACGGCCGCATCCGTCCTGGCTCCTCCGCCCCTTTTCTTAGCTCCCCGGTCAATGCCGATAAGTCCCCCTAAAAGCAAAGCCGCCACCATCCGCAGCAACACATTTTGAAAAGTCCATTCTGTCAATGAAGCAAAAAACATCCTAATTCCCCCATTTCTTAAGTATTTCTCTACCATACACTACCTAGATTCAGAAATCCCCAATTCCATTAAAAAGTTTACTAGGCTTGATTCTCTGTACAACGGTTCCTTTTCAATTCGGTCCTTTCTTACAGCTTTCATAAATCCTTTCAAATAATCCGAAAATTCTGCTTGTATCCTGTCGTAATCCCGTTTCATACACCTATACTGGGATTCCGGGATTTTTTTCTCTTTTGGTATTTCTATGTACGAATCATCATTTACGATTAATGCATAACGATAGTCCAATCCGGCATTTTTCCTTTTTAAGGATGGTACTGCATGTCCAATACGGCCAAATTTTCTTACCTCTGCTCCCAAATTATTTCTAAGCGGAAGATAAAATTTGTTTTCGCCACATTCCACCTTTATGCACAGATGTGTTCTTTTTGACTGTTTTTCCGTATTTCCTGTATCAAGCATCTTTACAAATGATGCATGTTTCTTAAAGTAACTTTCTTTGATAAAGCATAATGTTATCCCCATACCTCTCCTTGATTTCGTGCACTGACTATTTGACAATCAGACCAATCACTTGCCCTATTACCAATCAGTAAGCACACTAGAACGAAAAAAGGGAACAACTCGGTTCCCTTTATCAACAATATCTTCAGCTTTTTTTAGACAGGTACATCTGACGAACCCCTCACAATTTCTTCAGTTTTTATTAAGCCAGGCACTTCTGACAAACGCCTCGAAAGAAGCTGTCACTTCTATTACTATAGTATATGCCGCCATCCTAAAAGTCAATATAGCAATTCTAAATTTTTTATGAATCTTCCTCCATGAGCTCCTCCAAAAACCGCGACCTCTCCGCCCTCCGGTTATAAAGCTTCCTCACCGAAAAAATATACAACAGCTCCTTCGCCCTGGTCATGGCCACATAAAACAGCCGCCGCTCCTCCTCAATATCCTCATCCAAAAAAGCCCTCTTATGAGGCGTCACCTTCTCATTGGCATCCGGAATAAACACAATCCGGTACTCCAGCCCCTTGCTGCTGTGCATGGTAGCCAGGGACACGCTGTTGCTCTCCCTCTCCTGAGCCTTCGCCTGCCGCTCCAGCTCCTTTTTATAATTCTCAATGTGCGCAAACCACTCCCCAAAAGTAGAGAAGCCCTTTGCCAGCGCCTGAAGCTCATCCAAAACCTCCAGCAAATCCTCCGGCTTCCGGTTCCGATATTCCGCATACTCCTTAAGGTACTCCTCATACCCCACAATATTGCGAATATAATGAAGGGCCCCAAAGGGACTTAGCCGCCCAATCATCTTCAAATCCGACTGCAATTTCTCAATCCGCTCCATCACCCAGGACTTATCCTCATAGCAGCACAGAAGAGCCTCCCAGGAAATCTCCTCTTCCTCCAGGCATTCCCTTCCAATATACCGCTTGGGCCGGTTCATAATCTGCAGCAAATCACTCCGCTTACGACTCCCCAGAGCCAGCCTGATATAAGTAAAAATATCCTTCACAATCCAGTGGTCATAGAGATTCGGCAGCCGGTCACGCATGCGAAAGGGAATCCCGGCAGACATAAGCTCCTCCACCAGAAGCCTCGGCTGTGTATTGGTCCGAAAGAGCACCGCAATATCCGAGTAAGCCCCGCCCTTCGCCGCGTAAGTCCGGATCTTGTCCACAATGCAGGCATTTTCCTCCTCCTGCTCCGAAAATTCATGGGTTATAATCTCAAACCCGCTCCCTCTGGCCGCATAAATCTCCTTGGGGAACCGCTCCTTGTTGTGCCCGATAACCTTCCCCGCCCCCTTCACAATCTCCGCCGTGGAACGAAAGTTGGCATCCAGCACCACCCGCTGTGCCCTGGGGTAATCCCTCTCAAAATTCAGCATAATCTGGGGCTTTGCTCCCCGGAACCGGTAGATGGACTGGTCGTCATCCCCCACAATAAAGAGATTATCCTCCGGCGCCGCCAGAAGGCGCACAATATCGTACTGAAGCTGATTGATGTCCTGAAACTCATCCACCAGAATATAACGGTACTTCCTCTGCCATGCTCCCAGGATATCTGGCCGCTCCCTAAGAAGCTCATAGCAGTACACCAGCATATCATCAAAGTCAATGAGATTACTTCTGCGCAGGCGGCTGTCATAGTCCTGGTAAATGCCCTTGAAAATGGCGGTGCCGCAGGAGGATGCATGATAGGTATTCAGATCGCTGCGCTCATTTTTTACACGGCTGATTTCCGCCGCCACATCCGAGAGAAACTCTCCCTCGTCCTCAAGCTCCAGCTTTGCCTTTCTCACACTGTCACGCAAAAACTGATACTTTTGCTCCTCACGCAAAATGTTTTCCGCCCCATAGCCGTAGGCCAGCTTAAGGATCTGAAAAAAGACCGCATGAAAGGTCCCAAAGGACACCTTCATCCCGTCACTTTTTGTCTGCCGCAGAAAACGCTCCCGCATTTCCTTTGCCGCTGCTTTTGTAAAGGTGATCACCAGGATTTGTGAAGGCTTCACATGACAGTCCTCAATCAGATACCGGGTTCTTCGGGTAATCACGGTGGTCTTTCCGCTTCCCGGCCCGGCCAGAACCAGCATGGGGCCGTCCACATGAGTGGCGGCCCGACGCTGTGCATTTGACAGTTGATTCATAGATTATCCTTTATGCGAGGTCTACCTCAACCTCATCCTATCGTTTCTTCCAGCATTTCAATGGCTTTGCGAATTCTCTTTAAGGCTTCCTCTTTCCCCACAATCTCCATCATCTCCGTGGCGCCGCAGGGAGTCATCTGCTTGCCGGACACAGCGGTACGCACCGGCCACAGCACATAGCCGTTCTTGCAGCCCTTCTTTGCCACATAATCCATCAGCAGGGCGTACAGGGCATCATTGCTGTAATCCTCCTGGGCCTCCAAAATGGGCATCAGCTCACGCAGCACCTCTAAGGCGGTCTCCGGCGTGGTCTTCATCTTCTTGTGGGCATACATAGCCGTATCATAGGCCGGAAGCTCCTCAAAGAAATCAATGAGGGCCGGAATATCCGGGAATACCTCTATACGGGTCTTCACCATCTCCGCAATCTTTTTCAGATCATAGTCCTTGGTAATGGCCTCCTTCAGATAAGGCAGGGCCATCTCATAGAAGACGTCAAAGTCCATAGCCTTGATATACTCGCCGTTCATCCATTTCAGCTTGGTAAAATCAAAGACGGAGGGAGCCTTACTCATATGGTGATAGTCAAAAACGTCTATGAGCTCCGCAAGGCTGTAGATCTCCCGATCCTCCTCCGGGCTCCACCCAAGAAGGGCTACAAAATTAATAATCGCCTCCGGCAAAAAGCCCTGCTCCAAAAGATCCTCAAAGGAGGAATGACCGCAGCGCTTGGAGAGCTTCTTATGCTCCTCGTCCGTGATCAGGGGACAGTGAACATAGGTGGGAACCTCCCAGCCAAAAGCCTCATAGAGCCGGTTATACTTTGGGGAGGAGGAAAGGTACTCATTTCCCCGGACCACATGGGTGATCCCCATGAGATGGTCGTCCACCACATTGGCAAAATTGTAGGTGGGATAGCCGTCAGACTTAATGAGAATCATATCATCAAGCTCCCCATTGTCCACTGTGATATCTCCATAAATATCATCCTGGAAGGTGGTTGTTCCTTCGGTGGGATTGTTCTGGCGAATCACATAGGGCACGCCGGCGGCCAGCTTCGCCTCCACCTCCTCCTTGCTTAAGGAAAGGCAGTGCTTATCGTAGATCACAATCTCCTTGCCCGCCACCTCGGTCTTTAAGGATTCCAGGCGCTCCTTGTCGCAGAAGCAGTAGTAAGCCTCACCCTTTTCAATCAGCTTTTTTGCATATTCCAAATAAATTCCGGCGGCCTGCCGCTCACTCTGGACATAGGGCCCCACGCCCCCGTCCTTGTCAGGGCCTTCGTCATGCTTCAAGCCTGCTCTCTTAAGGGTCCGGTAAATAATATCCACCGCTCCCTCCACAAGCCGCTCCTGATCCGTATCCTCAATGCGAAGAAGGAAATCTCCTCCCTCATGCTTTGCAATCAAATATGCGTAGAGCGCCGTCCGCAGATTGCCCACATGCATTCGCCCTGTGGGGCTGGGCGCAAATCTAGTGCGTACCTTTTTCATAGCTCCTCCTATTCCAGTTCCGCAGTATCGTAATCTTTTTTGTCGCTTCATTATATAATAAAGCATCCGGCTTTACAAGCCATTTTCTTCAAAGCCTCAGTTGTTCTTCCGAATAAACTCCCGGTAGCAGAAGCCCATGATATCCTTCCGGGTCACAATACCAATAAAAATCCGCTTGTCGTCAATCACCGGAACAAAGTTCTGATTCATGGCCTTGGAAAATAAGTCCTCTATATTGGAATCAATGGAAATGGGCTCAAACTGCATTCGCCGCCTCACCGTCTGTATGGATACATCCTCCGCGGCCTTCAAATCCAAGGAAAATTTGTTCTTCAGCGTCCAAAGCATGTCCCCTTCCGTAATTGTCCCTATGTATTCTCCATTTCGATTGATCAGAGGAATCGCCGTAAATCCGCTTCGCTCCAGCTTCTCAATTCCCTGACGCAGTGTGCTGTCATCATAAAGATATGCAAGCTCTCCCTTTGGCTTCAAAAAAAACAATATATTCATATTCGCTTCCTTTCTTTCCCTAGGAGTAATTATTTTCTGCCTTTCTCTGTCTCTCTTATAAAAGAGGCGCCAATACACGCAAAACTGCGCAGAACAGACTTCCGAAAAATCCCTGGCGCGTATCTTTAAACTGCATCTCCCGACACCTTTCTATGGTATGCAGGCAATCCTCCTTCACATCCGCCACAATGGAATTCCGGTAAAACAGCGTACCGCACTCAAAATGCAGGTACAGGCTGCGAAAGTCCATATTAATGGTGCCCACCACTGCCGTTTCGTCATCACAGACATAGGACTTGGCATGAAGGAATCCCGGCGCGTACTCGTAAATGCGAACGCCGGCCTTCAAAAGACTGGGATAATAGGAACGGGTCAGCTGGAATATCACCTTTTTATCCGGGATTCCAGGTGTTACAATTCGCACATCCACACCCCGCTTGGCTGCCAGACACAGAGCCGTATCCATTTCATGGTCGATAATCAGGTAGGGCGTAAAAATATACACATAATCCCTTGCCTGATTTAAAATATTCAGATAGACATTCTCAGCCGCAATCTCCTCATCCAGAGGGGAATCCCCGTAGGGCTGCACAAATCCGTCGGATGCAAAGGCTTGTGGGTGATGGCACTCTGGCCGAAATGCATCGTACACCTCATCTGTTTTGCGAAATGCGTTCCACATCTGCAAAAACATCACCGTGTAATTCCACACGGCCTCACCCTTTAGCATAAAGCCCGTATCCTTCCAGTGCCCAAAGCGCTCCTTTTCATTGATATACTCGTCTGCCAGATTCACACCGCCGCTAAAGGCCGTATGGCCATCAATGACTGTAATCTTTCGGTGATCCCGATTGTTCATCACCAGAGACCAGAGAGGGATAAAGGGGTTAAAGGCTATGCATTTGATCCCTTTTGCCTCCAGCTGCCGATCATAGCCTGGGGGAAGCAGGGAAACGCTTCCTAAATCGTCATAGAGGAACCGCACATCCAAATCTGCCCTGGCCTTTTCCTCCAGGATCTCTAAAATGCTGTTCCACATCCGGCCGTCTTCCACAATAAAGTATTCCATAAAGATGAAATGCTCTGCCGCCTGAAGCTCCTCAAGCAGTACCGGAAACAGCTCATCTCCCAGAGAAAAATAGCGCGCCTGTGTATTCTGGTGCACCGGATAGCCACAGGTCCTTGACATATAAGCAAACTGCCCCTTCGCCCTGGGGTCCAGTTCCTCCACCGCCTTAAGAACCTCCGGGTCCTGAACAAGAGCCGTGTTCGTCCGCTTCTGCTCCGCCTCCAGCCTTCGACGCATCTTTTGGGAGGGCTGTTTGTTTCCTACCAGCAGATAAAAGAGACCGCCAAGAAGGGGAAATACCAGAATAAAAATGATCCATGCCATCTGATAGGCCGGATTCTCCCCCCGGTTAATAATCCAGAGGACGGCCAAAAGACTTACCAGAGTAAATACAATGGAAATCCCGGTGGAATAGGTGGTCAGCCGGGTTAAAAAGGTCAAAAGCCACACCAGCTGAATCAACAGCAAGATTCCAAAAAACACCAGTCTGCTTGTCAACAGCTTCAATATCTTACGTAACATCTTTTTACTCTCCTGTTCCTCTTCATACTACCACATTTTTCACAGGTTTCCAAGGGCAGCCTACTATTTCACAGAATTTTAATATTTCCCAATAATCCAAAGAACGACAAAGCAAACATAAAAACCACCCAAATACCTGTAGAAAGCATTGGGTGGAATCTATCATCATGGAATCTTTTCAAAAGCTATGAAGCTGCCGTTGCAGCCGAGTCCGGGGTTGGTGCTGGATCCGGGGTTGGTGCCGGGTCGGGAGTCGGCGCTGGGTCCGGGGTCGGGTCCGGCGTTGGTGCCGGATCCGGGGTCGGTGTTGGGTCTGGGGTAGGTGTTGGGTCTGGGGTAGGTGTTGGGTTCGGGGTTGGTGTCGGCGTCGGAGTAACCGGCTCTGACGGTGCCTCAGGGGTAGGTGTCGGGTTCGGACTTGCCGAAGGCGTCGAATCCGGTTGAGATACCGGTCCTGAAGGTACTGTACTGCTAGGTGCAAAGGTGCCGGAATCTGAAGGTCCTTGCGTATTCTCTGTTCCCGAAGGGGCAGAATCCTCCGGTACGGCTGGCACCACCGGCGTCACAGGTGTGGTCTGCTTTTTCTCCTTCTTCATGGTATTGCTGTCATATTCCACCGGTGTCCCCTCGGAAATGGGAATCGCTCCCAAATATTCCTCTAAGGTCTGCCCGGAAGCCTTGATCTCCCTGGCCGCCTTCTTTCCCACATAGCGGAAATGCCAGGGTTCATAAATAATTCCCGTGCTCTCTGTCTTTCCATTGGGATAGCGCAGGATAAATCCATAATCATAGCAATGCTCCTTCAGCCACTGAAAGCCCTTGGTATTCTCCTGCTTTTCATCCAGCCTCCGGTACTCCGAAGACACAAAGTCCAAAGCAAGACCCGCCTGATGCTCACTGGTTCCGGGAACAGCCACAACCTCCGCCGCCCGCTCCTTGGCCAGCGCATAGGAGTAACCCATCATAACGCCCTCCTCGATCTTCGCCTCGTGGAGAGAAATCTGCTTGTCCATGCTTCTGTAGGAGGAGGTTACGTATACATAAACCCCATCCTTTCTGGCGGCCTGAACCATGGCCATATAATCATCATATGCCCTGGCATCAATCTGATGTCCGCTTCCAATGCTCTTTAGCTCAACCTGGAAATCCTCCGGCAGAGGATGGGTCCGATTGACCAAAATCAAATTCCAATCGTCAGGAAGCTCCTCCTTGGGCTCTTCCTCCTCCTTTTCCTCCTTCTTGGGCACAGAAGCCTCCTTGACCACACGGACACTTCCATTCTCTAAAATATCTCCAAGCTCTAAGCTTTCTTCCTCATTCGTATTCTTATCCAAATTGCCGGCATATACCGTTCCTATCACCATTCCCAGACAAAGGGTAAAAATCACACCGCCCAGGAATCCTACCAGTCTTTTTCTTTGCCTTCTTGTCATTGGCCCTCTGCTTCCTATTCCTCAATATCTATGCAAAATCTCAGCTTCTACTACAGTATATAGGAAACAGAACCCATAAGCAAGTGACTTTTCAGAAAAATTTCTTAATAATTTCTTACTGTAATTCCTTCCCCTTCCTTATTTGGAGTAAACAGGCAGATCGACTGCCTCCTCCGGGACAGACAAAGAGGGTTTCAGCCCTATTACCACTCCCGCTTCCGTATAATCCGAATGGAGACAAAATAGCTTCCTATGAGATAAAGGACCGTCAAAATCACCACTGCCGGCACAAGGATCATCATTTTCTCTTCCATCTGCTCTCCGCTTGCCCCCAGCCCTACGGCCAGCTTAAACACAATAAATATACCGGCAAAAACGGCAATATAGCAGACCATCATCATCATGCGGGCTTTCTCTACTCCCAGCTTAAACACCAGGGGCAGTATGGTGGCATAGACCAGGAGAAAGATAACCGCCACCGTGGCCACAGAAAGCATCTGGTCCAAAATCGGCTCCGTATCCCCCTGCATAAACAGGCCAATCAATGTACTTCCCAGCATCCCCAGCACAAAGCTGAAAACCAGCAGCATCACAAGCAGCAGGTATTTTGCCCTTACCAGGTCCTCCCTGTTCAGGGGAAGAGTCAGAGCATATTTGTCAAAGCCGGCAGCCTCGTCATACCCCATGGTAGTCAGAACCAGCATGGAAAAGCTCATAACCGTCATCATGGGAAAGAAAGACGGATTTTTCAGGAAGAAGCAGTAGCATGTAAAAAATAGCAAAATCAATAAGTACTGCTTTCCCACCTTTCTCATATTATAAATGTCCTTTAACAGTAAACCCTTCATGATTGCACGCTCCTTTCTTTATCTTAATGTGACACTACTCTTTGCCACATACAGTAAAATTTCCTCAACAGATGCCGGATCAATCACATAGTCGTGAGAGTGCTCCTCCAAAACCTGACGGTTATTCACCAGAACCTCCACCTCAAAGCGATTCCTTCGCATCCCCACAATCAAATTCGGATCAAGGGCTTTATACTGCTCCTCCGTACAGCGAACAATTCCGTAATGATAGAGAAGTGCATCCTTATTCTCAAAGAACAAAAGCTTTCCTTGGTGAATCAGCATAATATAATCACAGATTTTCTCAATGTCGCTGGTAATGTGGGAGGAGAGAAACACCGTATGATCCTCTTCCTGGATAAAATCCATAAAGATATCCAGAATCTCATTGCGGACAACCGGGTCCAAAGCTCCGCAGGCATCATCCAGAATAATCAGCCGTGCCTGGTGAGAAAGGGCCACCCCAATGGACAGCTTTACCTTCATGCCTCTGGAGAATTCCTTGACCTCTTTCTTCTCGGGAAGCCCGAATTCCTTACAGTAATTGAAAAACTTGTCTGAATCCCAACAGCGGTATATCTGCCGCATCATCTGGTTCACATCCACCACCCGAAGCCCGTCCGGGAAATAGCATTCATCAAAAATGACGCCTATCTGCTCCTTTACCTCCTTGTCCCTGCCGCCGTTTTCCCTTTCCAGAATCCGGACCGTTCCGGCATCCCTCTGAATCAAATCCAGAATGGCCTTGATGGTGGTGGTTTTTCCGGCTCCGTTCTCCCCGATAAAGCCTACGATAGAACCCGCAGGCACCCGAAAGCTTACGTTGTCCAGTGTAAAGTCTTTATAATGCTTGGTTAATCCTTCTACCTCAATTGCATATTTCATAGTCATTCTCCTAATTATAGTCGCTGCGCGACAGCACTAAAGGGTAAAGTCGCTTCGACACACATGTAATGAGAGAAACTTTCATTCGAAAGGGCACTCATGAAAGTTCCTCTCGTGCGCCTTCTCGACTTTACCGTCCAGCAGAAAATATTTCAAGGAAACGCTTGATATTTCTTAGCTGGACTATTATAAGTTCCGTAATATTCCTCACAGCTCTTCGTACAGCATTTTTAAAACTTCTGTCAGTTCCTCCACGGACATGCCGTACTGTCTGGCCGTATCCACAGCCGCCTGTAGATGCTGTTCCACTGCCTTTAGCTGCTCCTCCTTCACAAACTCTCGGTCTGCCTCCCGAACAAAGCTGCCCTTTCCCACAATGGTTGTGATAAATCCATCCCGCTCCAGATCCTCATAGGCCCGCTTGGTGGTAATCACACTGATCCGCAGCTCCTTTGCCAAAAGGCGCATAGAAGGCAGGGGATCGCCGGGACTTAAGGTTCCGTTCATTACCATGGCCTTGATCTGTGCGGTAATCTGTTCATAAATTGGTTTCCCACTGGAATTGCTGATTATAATGTTCACGTATCCACCTCTTTTGTTCTATACCAGAGAAGAAAGATCTTTGTCTGTGTATAGCCGTTATATTGTATATATCATATATATACTTTATTGTCAATATATATGATTAAATTTTTTTCTTGAAATTTAAAAGGCTGTGATGCCAGTATGAATCACTGACACCACAGCCGTCACAATTACTTATGAAAAGGCTATTTGCCCCAAGCTCTAATAATATCTCCGCACAGACCTGATGGAACGGTACAGCGCATTCTCTGTCTTAATTCCCGTAGCCGGCGTGCTGGCATGTACAATCCGTCCGCCTCCTATGTAGATTCCCACATGTCCGCCATAATAAATAATGTCTCCGGGCTGTGCCTCCGAATAGCTGACCTCCCTGCCTGACCGTCCCTGAGCATCCGATGTCCTGGGAATGGAAATCCCGAAATTATGAAATACCGCCTGAGTAAATCCGGAGCAGTCCGCTCCGTTGGTAAGGCTTGTCCCTCCGGATACGTAAGGCCTCCCTACATACTTCAAGGCAAAATTAGCAATAGCACTGCCTGTACCGCTGCCTCCGCTTACCGTGGCGCCTCCGGAGCTTCCACCAGATCCACCATTCCCAGCCGAGACCGCTCCACCCCGAATCGTTCCGGTAGAGCTATTACTGTTGGCTGTCGCCGCAGCCGCTGCTGCAGCAGCCTCTCTCTTTCTGCGCTCTGCCTCCAGCTTCTTTAGCTGGGCTGTCTGCTCTTTAATCTTATTCTTATACTCCTTGGCCTTCGCCTGGGCATTGGCAAGCTGATCCTCATAGTCGGCCTCCTGAGCCTTCTTCTGAGACAGGGTGCTCTCTACCTCCGCCTTTTCTTCCTCGTACTCTGCTTGAAGTGTCTCCAGCTCAAGCTTTTCCTGCTCAAGCTGATCCCTTAGCTCCGCAACCTGAGCCTTGAGCTCCTGATAAGAAGTCAGCATCTCCCGATCCTGCTTGTGAATCTCATTGGCATACTCCTGCCGGTTCAAAAAGTCCGCAAAGCTTTCTGCCTGCAGAAACATAGTGAGGTAATCCGTCTCACCCTCCTCATAAATGTATTGGATTCGGAGCTTCATAGCCTCATACTGATCCTCTTCCTGCTTCTTAGCCGCCTCGTAATCCGCCTCCGCCTGCTCCAGCTCTTCCTGCTTCAGCTCCAGATCTCCTGCCAGAATCTCCAGATTCATGACCAGATTCATCAATTCGGAATCCAGAGAGTCAATCTCCGCCAGCACAGCCTGCTGCTGCTTTTCAATGGACTTCATCTGATTATTAATCTCATCCAGCTGCTTTTGGGTCTCCTTCTGCTGTCTTTTCAAATCTGCCTCCGTGGCAGATGCCTGTATGGAAAAGCAGAGACACAGGGCAAGCATAGCCGCTGCTGCTCTGATATGTATTCTTCGTTTTTTCATCCTGTCCTCACTTACTTGGCAAATACCCTGATGTTCATGCATCCTCATGTACACCCTCCAAAAGCTCTGCATAAGGAAGTTGTATACATAATTATTTTTATTATAGCGGTATCCTTCCTATATTTCAAGACTTTGGCTCTAATTATGTGAACCAAATTCTAACAGCAAAGTCTTTACTTATTTTAATTCCTCCAAAAATTCCTTCCAGGTATCCTCATGCTCCACATAATACAAGGGGCAGGGCTTGCCGCCCGCATCATAGTGGCGCAGCACATCCTTCGGTCTTAAATCATATTCATACAACAGCCAGTCTACCAGATGAATCAAAGACTGATAGGTTGCATCCGTGAAGCTCCCGTCCTCCGCCAGATAGCAGCATTCAATGGAAATGGAATCATAATTTCTCCCCTTTACGGCATAGGCTATCTCCTCTAAAGGGATACACTGAATGATCTCCCCATCATACCCAATGATAAAATGAGAGCTGGCCGAGGTCTCCTCCGTATCTTTAAGATTCTCAAAATAGCTCCGGTTCTGCTCTGCCGAGGTCCCCGGATTGGCCGTGTAGTGAACGAAGATATTCTTCACCCTTTCCAGAGCCTCCCCCGGCCGGGAATAGGGATTCTCCGTGAGAAAATCCTCCAGTATCTCCGGTGGATCTACCGGCTCCCTTGTGGCCCCTCGGATGATCTCATGAATTCCAAATCCCATTCCAACTCCAAACAAAAGCACTACAAGCAGTGCCAAGCTGCGCACCAAAATCGCTTTTCTCCTGCGCTGCTTTTTTCTTGTCTCCCACTCTTTTCTACTCATTTTTCTGGGCTGCGTGATCCTCTCGGTCCGAATTTCCCACTCTTCTCTATTAATAATTGGTCTTCCCTTCCACCTTCGTAACTGCTTTGTGCTCTCACAGCCAGCTGTTCCGCACATTCACAGCTACTTTTTATATTCTGTGCAGAATTTTGTCCACATCCTTCTTCTTTCCGATCACCATCAGATGCTGATCCTTTTCAAATACATGATCTGCCGGAGGCAGCAGGCTTAAGTCCTCCCCTGTCTTAATTCCAAGAATGCTTACCTGATACCGCACGCGGAAATCAAGCTCCCGAATACTGTGTCCCGGCCATTCCTTCAAAAGCGGAATCTCATATATTCCATAGTCATCGGTCAGCTCCAGGTAATCAAAGACGTGATCCGAGCTGAACTTCTTCGCCGCACGCTCCGCCGTATCCCGTTCTGGGTAAATCACCTCATCAGCTCCGTTGCGCAGCAAAAACTTGGCCTGAATGTCCCGCTCCGCCTTACTCACCACATAGGAGGCTCCCAGCTCTTTCAAGAGACTGGTGATCTCCAGGCTGTTCTGAAAGTTTCCGCTGATGCAGACAAAGCACACATCAAAATTGCGGATGCCCAGGCTTTTCAGCACCTCCACATTGGTGCAGTCACCAATCTGTGCGCTGGTTACCAGCGGCAGAAGATCGGACAGGCGCTCCTCGTCCTCATCCACAATCATAATCTCATTGTCCAATTTTGCCATGTTCATACAGAGCAAATGACCGAATTTTCCCATACCTATCATTAAAATTGATTTCATAATCTTTTTCTCCTATTATAGTCGCTGCGCGACGGCACTAAAGGGTAAAGTCGCTTCGTCACACTGGTAGTGAGTCACATCTTAACCTACTGGGATCCGCTCCGTGGGCTTCTGTGCGGGCGCAGTCTGCCGGTTTTCCGTAAATATCAGGGCAAAGGTCAGGCTGCCCAATCTGCCGCAGTACATCAAGAGCATGAGAATCAGCTTGCTCACCACCTTCAGGCTTCCTGTAATTCCCACAGAAATTCCCACCGTTCCCAAGGCGGAAACCACCTCAAAGAGCACATCAGCCAGCGGGAGCTGCTCTACGGCTGTCAAAATCAGGGTGCCGAACAAATCCAGCAGCAGGCTCAAGGTCAAGATGGCCGCCGCCCGCTTTACCACTTCCTCCTCCAGTCTCCGGCCAAAAATCTCCGCTCCCTTGGTCCGCCTTAGGGTGGAGCGCAGATAAATCAAAAGCACCGCCAGTGTGGTAGTCTTGATTCCCCCTGCCGTAGAACCGGGATTGCCGCCCACAAACATCAGCATCGCCATCCAAAGCTTGCTGCTGTCCTTTAGAGCCGCCGTATTTGCCGTATTGAAGCCTGCGGTCCGAGTTGTGGCCGACTGAAACAGGCTCAAAAGAAGCTGCTTTCCCACCGGCTCTCCTGCCAAAATACCGTTTTGCTCCAAAAGGAAGAAAATCAGGGCGCCCCCAAACAAAAGGATGCCCGTCATGGACAACACCAGCTTGGTGTGAAGACGGTAACGGCGGAAATGCCACTTATTTTTCAGAAGATCGTCCCAAACCAGGAAGCCGATTCCTCCAATCATAATCAAACATATCAGGGTCAGGTTCACCAGCGGATCGCCGGCATAAAAGGTCATGGAGCTGCCGGCCTCCCGCACTCCCATTAAATCAAAGCCTCCGTTGCAGAAGGCTGAAATGGAATGAAAGATTCCAAAATAGAGGCCCCTACCCACGCCAAAGTCCCCCACAAAGCGAAGGGACAAAAGAGCCGCACCCACACCCTCAAAAATCAAAGTTCCAAGCAGAAGCTGGCGCACCAGCTTCACGATGCCGCCGATCTGAAGCGTATTTACACTCTCCTGAAGAATTCCCCGCTCCTTAAGGCCGATTTTTCGCCGAAGAAGCAAGGAAAAGGTGACGCTGAAGGCCATCAATCCCAGCCCTCCGAGCTGAATCATCAAAAGAATCACCAGCTGTCCAAAGGTGGTCCAGTGGGTAAAGGTATCGTGGACAATCAGCCCGGTCACGCAAGTGGCGCTTACCGCCGTAAATGCCGCGTCCAAAAGACTCGTGCTCTGTCCCTCCCTGGTTGCAAAGGGCAGCATCAAAAGCAGGGTGCCCACCAGTATAATCCCAAGAAAGCTTAGGGCTATAATCTGTACCTTGGAAAGCCGGGAGGGCCGCAAGACCCTTCCCCTTTTCCGTTCTGTCTGTTCCAAAATTTTCTCACCAACCATTTATATGCCATTTCTTATAACCGAAAGAACCTCTTCGGCTCAAACCGCAAATTCCTGCTTCACGCATCCGTCCAGATCCTTCCAGGTAAATACCCCATCTTCGAGCACCATATATCCATGCCAGCTTCCCTCCTTGGGAATGGACACGGAACCAGGATTTATGTATACATAGTCCTTTGTCTCCTTACACACCGGCACATGGGTGTGGCCGTGAAGAAGAATGTCTCCATTTTTCAGCATGGGAAGGTTTTTCTCATTAAAGTTATGCCCGTGGGTGGCAAAAATCATCCTGCCATTTATGTAAAGGATACAGTACTCCGCCAAGATGGGAAATTCCAGGACCATCTGATCCACCTCTGTGTCACAGTTGCCTCTCACACAGAGAATCTCCTCTTTTCTGGCGTTTAGCAGGGCAAGAACCTCCTTGGGGGCATAGCCCTCTGGCAAATCATTTCGAGGACCGTGGTAGAGAATGTCTCCCAAAAGGAGCAGCTTTTCTGCCTGTTCCCGGTCATAGGCCGCAAGCATACTCTCACAGAAGCCCGCCGCCCCGTGGATGTCTGACGCTATCATGATTTTCATTGATTCTTTTCCTCCAACATTTCCAGGTACTCCTTGTAGTCACTGGAAAATACGCTCTGGCTGGCCGCCTTCTTCATGCTGAGCTTTACCTGGCCCTTGGAAGCCGTGGGGCTCTTTAAGGTTCCGGCTCCACCTACGCAGCCGCCCGGACAGGCCATGCCCTCCAAAAGATAACCATCGTACTGGCCTTTTTTCGCCAGATCCAGCATTTCCCGGCAGGCGCGCAGACCCTCAGCGCTCTGTACCTTCACCTCGCGGTTCGGATCTAGCTCGTGAATACAGTTTACCACGGCGGAAGCTACACCGCCGGTTACCGCGAAGCCTCTTCCGTCGCCGCTTGCGTCCGCCAGCTTCTCGGACTGGGTAATGGCTTCAAAATCCACGCCCTTGGCCTCGAACATGCCCATAACCTCCTCAAAGGTCAGAACGAAATCCACGTCACTCCTTATGGTTCTGCGGCTTGCCTCCAGCTTTTTGGCCGCACAGGGACCCACAAAGACTACCTTGCAGCCGGGATGCTCCTTTTTCAGGAGACGGCCGGTGAGGACCATTGGGGTCAGGGCCATGGAAATACAGTGGGCATACTCAGGGTAGAGCTTCTTGGCCATCACGGACCAGGCCGGACAGCAGGAGGTTCCCATAAAGGGCTGTTTTTCCGGCACCTCCTCCATAAAGTCTCTGGCCTCCTCAATCGTACAGAGATCGGCTCCCACAGCCACCTCCATCACATCGGCAAAGCCAAGCTGCCGGAAGGCTTCCTTCACCTTTTCCGCCGGAAGCTCCTTCCCCCACTGGCCTACGAAGGCTGGCGCAAGGGCTACATAGACAGGCACATCGCTCTTGATGGCGTGGATGACCTGGAAGATCTGGCTTTTATCGGCAATGGCGCCGAAGGGACAGTTTACCAGGCACATGCCGCAGGATACGCATTTATCGTAGTCAATATCCGCCCGGCCGAACTCGTCAGTCCTAATGGCATCTACGCCGCATGCCTTGGCACAGGGACGCTGCATCTGGACAATGGCCCCGTAGGGACAATTTTTCATACATCTTCCGCATTTGATGCATTTTTCCTGATCTACCACGGAACGTCCGTCTACGATGGAAATGGCATCCTTAGGGCAGACCTCCTTACAGGGATGAGCCAGACAGCCCTGACAAGCATCGGTCACTCTCACCTCATTATCCGGGCAGGCGTGGCAGGCGAATTTGATGATGTTCACCAGGGGCGGATCATAATATTTCTCTGCGATGGCGCTCTCCTCGATCCCTTGGGATACGGGGGCGTGCTCGGTCATTTTCCGCAGGGGAAGGCCGATGGCCAGGCGCAGACGCTCCTCTACGATGGCGCGCTCTAGGAATACGCTCTCTCGGTAGGTGGCTACCTCGCCGGGGATGATCTTGTAGGGCAGATCAATGATACGGGAGTAGTCGCCGCCCTCGTAGGCCATGCGAGCTACCTCGGTAAAGATTTTCTGACGAATTTCTACTACGTTTGTATAGACACCTCTCATGCTTTGATCCTCTCTTTTTTTGATTTTTGCAAAAACCGGGGGTTGTCTGTATTTCACATACTTATAGAAAGTTTAACATATCCTTTTGAGGTTGTGAATAATTTTCATAAAAAATTAAGGTATATGGATTTGATCAAGACGGACGCCAGGGAAGCAGACAGATATCCCCACCATGCTCCGCCGGAGGCTAACACGCTTGGTGGGGATATCTGTCTGCTTCCCTGGCTGGTTCTCTTGTGTGGCCGGGATTTGATTTTTGCAGGTTTTGTTCGGCGGCTTTTGCGTGCTCCAGGTAGAGCTTGCGGATGCCGGGGTATTCGCCTAAGCCCTTCATGATACATGCTACGGTGAAGCCTGCGGCCTCGAAGCGGCTGCGCCAGGAATTCTCATGCTCACCGGACATGTCGTGGGTAGCATGGTCGCCTGCTACAACCAGGAAGGGGGCCAGCAAAACCTTTTTGGGATGTAATGGGCTTATTTTCTTTATAAGTGTATCCAGGGATGGGGAAGCCTCTACGGTTCCTAAGAAGACGTTGGGGTATCCCAGGTCCTTTAGCAGCCTGTCTAAGGTCCCGTAGACGGAATTGGCCTGGTGGATGGTTCCGTGTCCCATGAGGACCAGAGCTTCGTCTGCTTGTAAATGGGTGAATTCCTTCATTATGGCTTGAATGGCCTGCCTGCAATCCTCTGTGGTGGTTAAAAGTGGGTCTCCAAAGGAAATGGACGCAAAGTCTGAGGCGTATCGGTTCACAGTGTCCCTCATCTGATCGTTTTCGATTCCGCTTAGCAGATGGGTGGGCTGAACGATGAGCCGGGTGATTCCGTCAGATAGGATCTGCTCTATGGCTTCCTCTATGGTTGGGATCTTGATTCCGTCTCTTTTCAGGAGCTTGCCTATGATGACCTGGCTGGTCCAGGCATGATAAATCCCGCAGCCCGGAAATGCCACGGCTATGTCCGCCTCAATCTGATCTATGGTTTTTGCCCTGGTTTCGGGAAAACTTGTGCCGAAGCTCACGACCAGGATGGCTGTTTTTGTCTTTGCCTGCCCTTCCATGACCTGCTTATGCTTCCTTCCTTTGTCTTCGCACAAAGGGAATCATGGACATGGCCGCCTGGGCGCCCTCCCCTACGGCTGTGGAAATCTGCAGAAGACCGCCGATGCAGTCTCCGGCTGCGTATAGGCCGGGAACGTTGGTCTCCATCCGCTCGTTGACCTTGATGCTCTGTCCCTCTGTGAAGGCTCCGGCCTTTTTTGCCAGCTCCATAGCTCCCGCACTTCCCAGGGCTACGAACAGCCCCTCCACCGCAAGCTGGCTGCCGTCCGCAAAGGTGATGCCCTCCACCCGCTCCGTTCCGTTCACAGAAAGAAGAGGCTCCCGGATGATGGAGACGCCCTCCGGCACCTCTGCTCTAAGCTCCTGGCCGTTGGTCAGAAGGGTAACGGAGCCTGCTACCGGAAGAAGCTGGCTCATCTCGTGGATGGCATAGGCTTCATTTCCAAGAACCGCGATGTCTTTCCCGCGATAGAAAAAGGCATCACAGATGGCGCAGTAGCTGACGCCTCTGCCCTCCAGCTCCTTTAAACCCTTTACCTTCAGGGTTTTCCGGCCGGTTCCTGTGGCCAGAAGTACGGTAACTGCCTCGTAGGTTCCGTTTTTTCCCTCCAGGATGAAATGGCCGTTCCAGCTTATGTGAAAGATCTCGTCTTCTACCAGATCCACGCCTAGATTTCTGGCTTGATTTTTCGTATTTTCCACCAGCTCGCAGCCGGAAATGGGCTCTGCCATTCCGAAATAGTTTTCGATTCTGTCCGCTTTTTCCAGTGCTCCCCGGTCCTTGCCAATCACAAGGGTTTTTAAATTTGCCCGGCTGGTATAGAGAGCCGCCGACAGTCCCGCTGGTCCGCTCCCTATCATTACTGCATCATACATTGCACTACCCCTATCTATAATCCCAACAGCTCCTTTAAGCTTTCCTTGGACTGTAAGCCTACGGCACTTCCTGCTACCTTGCCATCCTTGAACACCAGAAGGGTGGGAATATTCATAACCCCGTACTGCTGTGCCAATCTGCCGTTTGCGTCCACATCCAGCTTAGCAAATTTTACACCGCTTACCTCCTCTGCCAACTCGTCAACAATCGGCCCCTGCATCCGGCAGGGTCCGCACCAGGTGGCCCAGAAATCTACCAGTACGGGGATATCGGATTTCAGTACCTCCTGCTCAAAATTTTGTTCTGTTATTTCTATTGGTTTCATCTTTATGCTCCTTTCTATGATCTGCACATGGTTTTTGTGCATAATGGGATACCCGTAGGGTATTTCTATGATCTGCACATGGTTTTTGTGCATAATACTATTCTCATAGTATACCGCAAACATCCTCTTAACAAAAGTCTTTTTTTACCAAATGCAACCAACAAAAATTTGACCATTTACGCACGCGCCTTTTTCTCCAAATTTTCCACACGTGTACAAACCTGCTGAAGAAGCGGTGTGCTGTGGCTCACCGCCAAAAGTCCGATTCCCCGGTTCTCCACCTCCTGAACCAGAAAGCTCCAGATCTGGCTCTGTGTAATCAGATCCAGCATGGTGCTGATCTCATCCGCCAAAATAAACCGGGTCCTCTCTCCCAAGGCTCTTGCAATGCAGAAGCGCTGAAGCTCTCCGCCAGACAGCTCCGCCGGATAGCGGTTCAGCCAGTCCGGCTCGATGCCAAGGCCCTCCACGATACGCTGATCCAGGTGATCTCCCTCCGCCAAGACCTCTCTCATGGGGAGGCGGGGATTCACCACCTGCTCGGGATGCTGCCAGATCATCTGCACCGGACAGTAGCCCTTATATTCTGACAGGAGATGTCCGTTCAGCAGAACCTCCCCCTCGTCCGGCCTCTCATAGCCTGCCAGAATCTTGCAGAAGGTGGTTTTCCCAAAGCCGCTTGGGGCTATGAGCCCAACCCGCTCCTCCTGAGTGAGCTTTAGGCTGAAATCATTTAAAATCTGTCTGCTGTCCGTTCCATATCGAAAGGAAATATTCTTTGCTTCCAGTACCATTATCCATCTCCTATTCCAGTTCCACAGTCCTAAACTTTTACTCTGCCTTCCGGCACCGAACCTTCCCGCCCCGCACCTCCCGGTAGGGGATCTCCCCCGTACACGCCTCACAAAACTGCTCACACCTAGGCCCAAAGGGACACCCTGTGGGCATGTCCTTCACATAGGGCTGTGTCCCGCCGATAAACTGAAACCCATTCTGAGGCAGCGCTCGAAAGAGTGCCTTGGAGTAGGGATGCCGCAGGGTCTCCTCACTGGCAAAGTCCAACACACTCGCATCCTCCACTGTGGTTCCCGCATAGAACACCACCACCCGGTCCGCCACCTCCAGGGCCTGCTCCAGATCATGGGTGATCAGCAGAACGCCGGCCCCCTGATCCGCCAGCTCCCGAAAATGGCTCATAACCCGGCGCACCATATCCATGTGAAGTCCCGGTGTGGGCTCGTCGGCAATGACCAGTCGGGGATTTCCCATCATTGCCGTAGAAACCAACACACGGCGGTTCATTCCGCCGGACAGCTCAAAGGGATAGAGCTCCTGAACCTCCTGCTTCAGATGATAGCCCTCAAAGATCCGATTGAGCTTCTCCCTGGAAGCCGAATCCTTTTTTCCTTTCCGAATCTGTGGCCCTATCTTCATAAGGGGGTCCAGAAATGCCACGCTCTGAGGCACCAGAACGATCTCATTTCCCCGAAGCTCCTCCTTCCGCTTCTGTGTCAGCTCCTCCCCCTCATACAAAATGGTTCCCCCAAGGGCCCCGTTGTAGGGGAGAATTCCCAGGATTCCATGGGCCAGCAGGCTCTTTCCCGAGCCGCTGGAGCCCACCACCGCCACCATTTCTCCCTCATGGACCGTCACATTCAGATCCCGAATCACGTCCAGATCTGTTCTTGCGAAGCCCTTGTCATACTGCTGAAAGGAAACGGATAAATTTTTTATATCTAGAATAACCTTCTTTTCTTCCATCTCTGCCTCGATTCCAGTTCTATTTTACACATGAGCGCTTCCCGGGTCCAAAAGCTTGCGAAGGCTCTCCCCTGCCACATCAAACAGGACCACCGTCAGCACCAACAGAAGACCGGGGAACAGAGCCAGCCACCATTTTCCCATGGCCAGATACTGCATGCTCTCCGAGAGAATCACCCCGATAGCCGGCTGCTCCGGGGACAGGCCGAAGCCCAGGAAGGTGATGCTGGCCTCGTGGAGTATTGCGTGGGGAAACAGCAAAATCAGCCCCACCAGAAACTGCGGAAACAGATGGGGAACCATATGCTTTCGGGCAATCTGCCAGGGACTTAAGCCAAGCCTTCCTGCCACCTTAATATAGGGCGCCTCCTTAAGCTGCAGAACCTCCCCCCGAATCAGCCTTGCAAGAGAGGTCCAGTGGGTGAGAGATACTCCGATAACCACCCCTTTAAAGCCCTTTCCGCAGGCATAGGAAATGAGAATCAGCAGCAAAATGTGAGGAATCCCCATAACCAAATCAATACTCCAGGTTACTATGGAATCCACGGCCCTTCCCATGGTTGCAGACACAATCCCAAGAAACAGGGCCAAAAGCGCGCTGACCCCTGCTGCCAAAAGCCCAATGCGGATACTCATGGACAAGCCGGTCAGGGTACGGACAAACATATCCCGTCCCATCCAGTCCGTGCCAAAGGGATAGGCCGCGCAGGGCGCCAGATTCTTTCTGGAAAAATCGGTTGCCATAGCCTCCTTTGCAAATACCTGGCCTGCTATGGTAATCAATGCCAGGAACAACAGGGCCGCGCCAAAGGCCAGCACCGTTCTCTGTCTTCCATTCATACGTCTCACAGTCCGGCACCTCCCCTGCGAATCCGGGGGTCCACAATTCCATAGAGAAGATTCGCTATCAGATTGCCGCCAAATACAATGGCCGCGCTAATCACCGTAATTCCAAGCAGCAAGGGCACATCACTGCCGATCCCCGCCGTCACCGCAGCCTGTCCCAGCCCCGGATAGGAAAAAATCTCCTCCACCAAAACGGAGCCGCCAAAAATCTCGCTGATAGAGGCAAACTGCAGGGTCAGGGCCGGCAGAATCACATTGCGGAAGCCGTGATTCTTAAAAATACTCCAGCCGCTCTCCCCCCTTGCCTTTGCAAAGAGCACATAATCGCTCTCCATAATATCAATCATTTTTTCCCTGGTATGCAGGGTGATATTGGAGATACCCGTAATACTCAAGGTCATTGCAGGAAGGATGGCATGGCGTATCCGGTCAACCAGGGTCACTCCCGCAGCCTCCATTCCAATGGGGACGCTAAGGCCCACCGGAAGGAGCTTCAGCCACACCGCAAAGATCATCAGAAGCACCAAAGCCAGCCAGAAGGCGGGCGTACTGGCAATCACCAGAGAATAGCCCCTGATCGCCTTATCCACCCAGGTGCCCCGCTTCATCCCAGCCAGAGCCCCAAGGCAGAAGCCCAGAACACCGGAAATTACCCAGGCAATGGCGAGAAGCCAGATGGAATTGGCAAGCTTCACTGCAATCACCTCCGACACGGGCCGGCGGTACAGCAGGGAAAGCCCCATATCTCCCCGGAAAAAGTCCGAAGCCCAGGCAAGGAACCGCTCCACCGGCGGCTGTCCAACACCCCAGTAGGCGTTAAGCCTCTCAATCTGCTCCTGGCTCATGCTTCCCAAGGCCGCCTGCCCCACATTTGCCTGCAGGGGGTCCACCGGAGATATGGACACCAGAAAAAATGCGGCTATGCTGACACACACCAGCAGCAGCATCATTCGAACCGCCTGTTTTACTAAAAAAGTTATGTGATGCTTCACTTGGTCACCTCACACGCAAAGGGGAGCCGCCCTGAGCAGCTCCTGCTTTGCTTTTATGGTTGTTTATAATGGGTTTGCTTTTAAAAGGCACATTTACTGCCAGGTCCACTGATCCACATTGTTGACAATGGACCAGCCGTGTCCATGGGGGTGAAGTTTCTGCTCCGCCACCTTAAGGTTCTCCTTTGCCCAATACAAATGGTCAATATTTACCAGCCAGATCCAGGGAATATCTCCCTCCTGGGTGATACCGGTGCTTCCGTCCCACTGAGCTTTCTTCCAGAGCTCATAGGAGGTGTCAAGGTCACTGGCGGCCAGGGCCTCATCCATGTAGTGGTCCACGCTTTCATTGGCATAGGGAGAGTATCCTGCCAGTCCGTCCTCCAGAGTATGATAGATGTTGTAGAGCTCCATGGGAGAGTGAGCACCCCACCCCCACATGAGGGGCTCCGCCTGGGCCCGATCATAGGCCGTATCCCAGCCTACCCCCTCAATGGTAACCTCGATTCCAAGCTCCCCAAGCTGATTCTGGGTATCTGCGGCCAAAGCCTGGCGCAGAGAATCACTGGCCGGATACAGCAGGTGGAAGGCTGCCCGCAGGCCGTCCTTCTCCCGAATACCGTCCGCACCCATTTTCCAGCCTGCCTGATCTAAAATTGCCTCTGCCTCCTTGGGATTGTACTCTACCTCCGCCTCCGGGTTGTACCATGGCATCTTATCGCACACACTGTAGGCCGGTGTTCCGTAGCCATTTACCACATTTTCCAGCATTTCCTGGCGGTCAAGGCCGAGATTGATGGCCCTTCGCACCTGGAGGTCCGCCGTAAAATCATTTCCAATGGCAGTTCCATCCTCTTTGGTCCCCGCAGGAATTGTCGGAAGGTTAAAGCCTCTGTTATCCACCGTCTCAAAGGATAGCAGCTCATAGCCCTCAACCGCCTGATCCGAGTAGGCCGCCGCTGTGTAGGCCAGATCCACCTGACCGGCCTTGGCTGCGGCAAAGGCCGCATCCTCCTCCATAAACACAATGGTCACCTGCTTCATTTGGATCTCCTCCCCGTAATAATCGGGATTGGCCTCCAAAATAATCTGCTGTCCCTTGTCCCACTGCTTCATCAGATACCGGCCGGAGCCAATGGGATGCTCCCCATAGTCCGGGCCGTAGGCATGCTCCGGTACGATTCCCACAATAGCCATGGTGTAGGGCCAGATGGAGTACGCCTGAGCCATATGAAACTCCACTGTGGTATCGTCAAGGGCAACCGCCTCCTTTAACATGGTAAAATCGTTTACGGAGCTTGTCTCCTTCACCGTATTATACGTAAATGCCACATCAGCAGCCGTGAGGGGCTCTCCGTCCGTGAAGCTCACATCGTCCCGAATGGTCACGGTCCAGGTCATCCCGTCCTCGCTCACCTGCATATCCGTGGCCAAATCATACCCAATGGAAAGATCCGGGTTGGTCACAGTGAGGGTGCTCTGAATCAACGGCTCATGCACATGCTCGCCAGCCCCCCAGCCGTAAGCAGGGTCAAAGCCGGCCTCCGGCTCCGAGCTCGGTCCCATGGCAACGATCACCGAATTCCCGGCGCTTTCTCCCAAGGGAGCCATGTCCTGTCCTTCCCCTTCCGCCTGCCGGGGCACATCCCCCGCCGGGGCTTCCTGCTCGGAGCCGCAGGCCGCCAGAAGGCTGATTCCAAGTATCAGTGCTACGATCAAAGAAGATTTTCTGCTTTTCATGTTGTGCCGTACCTCACTATTTCTGTCTAATTTCTGCTGTCTCATTGATTATACACACATGTTAAAACCTTCACAAGCCACCTGGGGGGATATTTTTTTAAACAATATTTTATCCGGAGACAAAAGCTGCCAAGCCTCTGTCCCCGGATACCAGAAGATTCTTATTTCGCCAAATGCGATTTTCTATATGATTTTCTTACAAGCTCTCCTCACGGATACTGTCAATGATATTTTCCCCCTTCATCCTGCTCCTGGTATAAAGCATCGTGGCAAACACCACCAGGAACACGCTGCACACCGCAATCACAATACTCATAACCGGAACATAGAAGCCCGTATCCATACTCCGGGCCACCACCCGGTAAATCTGCCAGGTAATAAGCATTGACACCGGCAGCCCATAGAGCAGAGCCTTACACCCATAGAGCACACACTCATAATTCAGCATCCGCCGCAGCCCCTTGGGGGTCATTCCCACAGAGCTTAGCACCGCAAACTCCTTTCTCCGAAGGAGCACTCCTGTGGAAATGGTATTAAACACATTGGCCACCGCAATCAGCGAGATCAGCGTGATAAATCCAAAGGTAAATACATCCACGGTCAAAAGCAGGCTTCTGTGGGTCTCACGGCTCTGGGCCTCATCCAGCACAAAGAAGTAGCTGTCATAATCCTGAAGCCATTCTGCGCTATCATCCATAGAAAATGCCTCCAGACGCTTCGCCACCTCTCTGTGGTCCTTAGCCTGTATATAGAGAGACACCGTTCTAATATAAGAATTCTCATCCTCCACCAGATTCCGCAGCATACTCTCCGAGAGAAAGATGGAGAAGCCTCCGCCCCATTCCCCATAAAGGTTCATAGGCGCCCTCTCTGCAAATGCCCCCACCGTCACCCGGCAGGGCTTCTGAAAGCTCTCCCGATCCTGCTCCTCTCCTGAGGTCCGCTCTGCCTCATATAAGGAATCATAATCCGTCACCAGCAGCTCGATTTCCTCTCCGGGAGCCTTCAGAATATCATAGAGGCGGAAGCGCTGCTGCGAGGCAATATAGCCCTGAACCCGGTTCAGCGCAATGACCTTACGGGCCTCCTCTCCCAAATATTCCTCCCTGGGAAGTCCAAGCTCCTCCACATAAGCCTCATACTCCTCATCCTCCAGAACCAGGATTCGGGAATCGTAGAGCATCAGCCTCCCGTCCTCACGGTAGAGCCCTCCCCAGCCTATCTCCTCGGACGCCGCCTCCTGGGATTCCAGAAATGCCCGGTAATCCTCCGACACCAGCTCCGGCTCAAGGGGAACATCCATATTGACAGCCCCTATGGAGACCATCCGGTCCACTCCCTCCGTACTGCGCACGCGCTCCCGAATCTCCTCTATCTCTCCCTCCTTCTCCTCCTCAATGTACATGGAAAGATCATATTCCGAAATATTATTGACTGTGCGGACACTGCTCTTCACATAGGAGGAAAAGGAGCTGGCGGAGATAAAGAGCACAATACTGATAAACAGGGAAAAAATCGTAGTCCGGTACTGCTTTTTGCTGCGGCTGAAATGCTTTCCTGCAATCATCCCCTCCAGTCCGAACAGGCGGTAGGCAAGCCTTCCCTTGCGGACCACCCTTCTTGGCACCTTAATATCTCCCACCTGGCGGATAGCCTCCATAGGCGAAACCCTGGCGGCCCGTCTGGAGGGTATCCAGGCCGAAATCAGCACCGTAACGAGAGCCGTCACTGCGGCAATCACCACCGCCGGCCAGGAAACATAAAGCCGCATTGTCTCCAGGGAATCATATAGATAGAAAAAGGACTTTCCCGTAAAATGCAGGGTAATCCCAATCCCCACAATACCGCTTAAGATTCCCAGGGGTATCCCAATGGCACTCACCAGAAATGCCTCCCGAAGCACCATACCCCGAAGCTGCTTAGGCGTTGCCCCTGTGGAGGCCAGAAGCCCAAACTGCCTGGTCCGGTCACTGACAGAGATGGCAAAGGAATTGTACACCAGAGAAATGCCCCCTGTCATAATCAGCAGAATCAATATGACTGCCAGTCCATAGAGCATCCGCATAAAGGGCCTGTTCATAGAGGTTCCCTGGTAGCGCAGAAGCTCCGAATTGTAGGTGGCATAATTGTCTCCCGACGAGGTATAAGTATTGGCAGTCTCATACACCTCCGACGCTCTGTGGCACCGATAGAAGCAGGCAAAACGGCTGTCCGCCTCCGGCTTCTCATCTGCTATGGTTATGGCGCCGTAGGACACATTGTTGGAATCCACAAAGCCCGGTGTTTCCATAATCCCCACGATCTGGTAGGTTCTCATCTCCTTCGGAATCAGCTCCTCGCCCACACGATAGGACTCCCCTCTTCCCTCCTCCATGATCATCAAAAGCGGATTGTAGAGAAAAAGCTCCTCCCCCTCATTTCCCGTTGCCATACGCTTTCCGATTTCCAGGGTCAAAGTATCTCCAAGGTCAATATCCGCCCGTCCGCTGGAAATAGCCATGGAGGTTACCACAAGCTCCCTGTCATTTTCAGGCATACGCCCCATTTTCAAACGAACAGGAAGGACCTCCTGTGCCTCCTTCGTCATTCCCATAACAAAGAGATAGGGCACTCTCCGCTCCATGTAGCTCTCCTCCGTCACCCCCGGAAAGAGGGCAAAGCCCAGCTCCTGGACAGCCATCGCCTCCTCTATCCTCTCATCCTCCTTCATTTCCTGCACCTGATCCCCGGAAAGCTCATAAACAGCCCCTTGCCAGTCACCCATCTGTTCAATCACCGCCCGCAGCATATAATTCTGCAGGCTGGAAATAAAGGCAGTCACCGCCGTCAGCATAGCCGTAGCCAGAATAATCCCGATAATCGTCACCAGCGTACGCGTTCTATTCTTCTTTAAGGTCTTTATGGTCGTCCTTGTAAATACATTCATCGGCGGATCACCTCATCTCTTGCAATCTTCCCATCCTCAATAGAAATAATCCGATCCGCCTGAAGAGCCAGGCTCTCATCATGGGTGATCACCAAAAGCGTCTGCCCATACTTCTGATTGGAAAGCTTCAGAAGCTCCATAATCTCCTGACTGTTCTTAGAATCCAGATTCCCCGTAGGCTCATCCGCCAGCACAATGGCCGGAGCATTCATAAGGGCCCGCCCAATGGACACCCTCTGCTGCTGTCCCCCGGAAAGCTGATTGGGCAGGTGTCTCTTTCTCCCCTCCAGATCCAGGATACGAAGAAGCTCCCCAAGCCTCTCCTTATTCACCTCCCGACCATCCATCAGCACCGGCAGAGTCATATTCTCCTCCACATCCAGCACCGGAATCAAATTATAAAACTGATAAATCAGCCCAATCTCCCTGCGCCGAAAAATCGCAAGCTGCTCCTCATTCTGGCTGTAAATATCCTTCCCATCCAGATACACATGCCCAGAGGTAGGCCGATCCACCCCGCCCAAAATATGAAGCAGCGTAGACTTCCCTGACCCCGAGGGCCCAATAATCGCCACAAACTCCCCCTGCTGCACCAAAAAAGACACATCATCCAGCGCCCGTACCTCATTCTCTCCTTTGCCATATACCTTGGAAAGATGCTCTACCTTCAACAAATCCATAATATGCTCCTCCTATTCCAGTTCCGTAACATCTATCCTAAAGTATAATGGCCTCTAATGACATTCCAGTGACACTAATATAACAAAATTGTCACTTACCCTTATATTTTTAACAGCGCACAACAAAATAAGCCGGCAGACTTTTCCGATATCCAGTGTCCGGCTGTTTGCGAACAGGCTATCTGATAGGAACAAACATTGACCTCAAAAATCAAGCTCCACAAACAACAAAAAGGGGCAATGTTCGTTCATAGCAGACAGAATGTTCGTGAACCGTCCGAACCGTTGTAATAAGGAGGGACCCACAAAGTGGGAGGCTTCCTTATTGCTGGGGATATGGAGAAGTCTGCCGGCTTATTTTGCATCCCCTTCAGCCAAAAATACTACCCCCGAAGCTGACACTCCAGCCTGGCAATATCCTCCCGCAGCCTCACCTGCTCCTGCTCCCCCAACTCAACAAACCGACACCCATAAACAAACCCAGCCACCCCACACTCCTCAATCCGTACCACCTGGCAAAACAGCCTCCACTCCTCCTCCCCCGTCAAAAGCCCCACCTTCAGCAAAAGCTTATCCCCCTTACAGCACTGACACATTGTCCCAATTCCCGCACCCCCCGGACTGATATTCAGCAGTCTCGCCGGCACCTCCCCAGCCCCAAACCGCTCCATATGAAGCACCTGAGCCTTGAGATTTGTTTCCAGACGAAAAAAAGACCTGTCATTTTCCACCCTGACAAGCTTCAAATCCTCCAGACGCCAGAAAAATTCCCTCTCCGAGGCAATCTCACCCTCTATGGGCGCAGTCCTTGCTCCCCTGCTTCCATATCCGCCCCTCTCCATAGAAAGAAACGCCGGTCTTTTCCCAGAGTCCGAAGTCCCCTTCTTCTCCTCAATCCCTTCCAATATCTCGCGAAACTTCATGGTGCCTCTCCTCTAAGCCAAATCTCCCTGCAACCAGCGCACCAGCGCCCTTTTACATTCCCCTGTCTTGAACATTTTACACAATCCCCTTATAAAACCGCATCACAAACCGGGCGCCCCCTTCCGGGCGGTTCTCGGCCTTCAAGGTTCCGTTCTGAGCACAGACAATCATCCTGGAAAGGGCCAGTCCGATTCCCACGCTGGAATCAGAGGCATCCTTTCCCTTGTAAAAGCGCTCAAAAAGGTGAGGCAGGTCCTCCGAATCAATGCCGGAGCCGTTGTCCTCAATCTGAAATTCCGTAAACAGGTGATTTTCCGAAACACGAATCCACAGGGTTCCCCCCTGGCCCGTATGCTCCATGCAGTTTTTGAGAATATTTCCCAGGGCCTCCACGGTCCAGGCCGCATCCCCCGTAAATCCCGCCTGCGCCTCAATTTCACGAACTATCTTTTGCTCCCGCAGCTCCATGGGAATCCCCAGGGGCTCAAGGGCCTTCTCCACCAACGCCTCGGCATCCACCCGCTCCCTTGCAAATACGGCGGTCCCTGCATCAATCCTGGAGATCTTAAGAAGGGCATCCACCAGCCAGTCCACCCTTCCCAAAAGCTGAGCTCCCTCATAGGCCAGACGGCGCTTCTCCCCCTCATCCACCGCCTTCTGGAGCCGAGTGAGCAAAAGGTGAAGAGAGGTAAGGGGCGTCCGAAGCTGATGAGAAATATCTGCCAGTGAATCGCTTAAGTAACGCTTGTCCTTGAGCAGCGTATCCGACTGCTCCGTCAGACGCAAAAGCAGCTTCTCCACCTCATTTGCCAGGATTGCAAGCTCCCCCTCCTGGTAATTGGTGAAATTCAGGCTCCGATCTCCGTGGAGCATCCGATCCGCATCTGCGGCCAGACCTTTCAGATGATCGTAGCGCTTTTTTGTGAAAAAAATACAGATCAGAGACATTGCCAGACCGCACAAAAAACCATAGGCTGCACCGGCGGGACTGCCCGGAAAAAGGAAAAGCCCAATGCCGCCGGCAAAAATAAGCAACAGCAGGGAGGCTGCTATCTGATGTTTGATTTCATAATTACGAAGAAAATTCATACCGGATCAATCTCCTAATTTATACCCCATCCCCCGCACCGTGCGGATGATCTGCGGATTCTGGGGATCTGTCTCTATCTTTTCCCGAAGCCGCTTGATGTAGACAGTGAGTGTATTGTCATTGACAAATTCTCCCGCCGCGTCCCAGATCTCCTCCAAAAGCTGGTTCCTGGTAAGGATCGTCCCCTTGTGGTTGAGGAAAAACAAAAGCAGGCGGTATTCCAGCGCGGACAGAAAGCACTCCTGCCCTCCCTTTATCACCTGGGCCCGCACCGTGTCCACACGCAGATCCCCAATCTCCAGCACGGCCTGGGTCTTTCCGCACCGGCGCAGGACACTCCGTATCCGGGACACCAGCTCCCTTGGGCGGAAGGGCTTGCTGATGTAGTCCTCCGCTCCCAGCTCCAAGCCAGTGACAACACTGTACTCGTCCCCGGAAGCGGTCAGGAAAATCACAGGCAGATCTCCTTTCCCCTTTACGGCGGAGCAGACTGCAAAGCCGTTGCCGTCCTTTAAGAACACGTCCAGAAGCAAAAGGTCAAAGCTCTCCTGCTCTACTGCTTGAAGCGCCTCCCTCTGGCCGGAGGCGGTCTTTACCTGGAAGCCCTCTGCTCCCAGTACGGCGCTTAAATTTTCCACAATGTTCTTGTCGTCTTCTACCAGCAGTATTTTTGCCATTGTTGTAATTCTCCCATATTTTCATCTGCCTGAATTCCTGTTGGCTATCCCCGCCCAATCAGCACCTTTTTTCCGCAGAATGCAAGCCGTATTTTCTGATGCGCTCCTTGGGAATGCCTTTACCTGCCATTTTTCATTTATCTTAAGTATAACGAACCTCCTGGGATTTTACAATTATTATTTGCAGGGTGAAGGTCTTGTATAAACCATTTGCATCATTCAATCCTCGCAATCCGCCGAATCACTTCCTCAATCATTCCCTCGGATTTAACTTAGTCTTGCAAATTTCATTGCCTTGTGTTATGATTTATCCGTTGCTAAGAAACCGGGATTTGAAACACCCTATGGGCATACCCTTATGCACAAAAAGCATGTGCAAATTAATGAAAGGAGGGCTTACTATGCAGAAGTATTTGAACGCTGACAACAACATATTGAAACTGACAACCAAAGGTACAAAGGCCCTCATAATATGCAGATAGCTTCCCCTGCCAAGCGAAGTCTGTCTCTGTGCAATAGATATCTGCACATATATTATTTGTAAGCCGCACCTTTGAGGTGCTTTTTTTGTACCCATTTATGCACTAATACAGCATCCGGCAGGTATCTGAGACAAAATCAGAATGCCTTCCATCGCTGTATCATCAAGGAGACAAACAACCATATGAAAATAGTAAATGGCATTTACGCCAATGCAACAATATTTACGGATGATGTGGAAAGCTATGCGGAGGCACAGGTGAAGCTTATCTGTGACCAGGAGGCAGCCAAAGGCAGCACCATCTGTCTGATGCCGGATATCCATCCCGGAAAGGTGGGTCCCATCGGGCTCTCCATGACCGTAACAGAGCAGGTAATTCCCCAGCTTTTAGGCGTAGACATTGGCTGCGGCATGACCTGTGTAAAATTAAATAAACAAAAAGCGGAATTCCAAAAGTTGGACACTGCAATCCGCCAGCAAATCCCCGCCGGCTTTGCTATCCGTAAGGATGTCCACCCCATGGCCCTGGAATTTCCCTATGAAGCGCTTCACTGCTTCCGGCACATCCATGAGGACAAAGCCCTGCGAAGCCTCGGCACTCTGGGCGGCGGCAATCATTTTATTGAGCTGGACCGAGGCGCTGACGGCTCCCTTTACCTGATCATTCATACCGGAAGCAGACATCTGGGCCGGGAAACAGCGGAATATTACACAAAGCTGGCTGCTAAGAGACTCAAAAAGCTGGGGAAGAACATTCCCTATTTTCTGAGCTATCTGGAGGGCGATGACAAAAATGCCTATCTGGAGGATGTGGCCCTGATTCAGCAGTATGCAGAATTAAACCGGCAGATCATTGCTAAGGAAATCCTGAATGCCATGAAATGGAAAGCGGTGGAACAATTTTCCATAGCTCACAATTACCTGGATTCCCTGGGTGTGCTCCGAAAAGGGGCTATTTCCGCAGGGAAAGGTGAGCGGGTGATCATTCCCGTAAATATGAGAGATGGTGTCATTCTTGGTCTTGGGAAAGGGAACGCCGCCTGGAACCTTTCCGCCCCTCACGGCTCCGGCCGGCGGTTAAAACGCGCGGATGTGAAAAGCAGCCATACGGTGTCGGAATTCAAAAAGGAAATGAAGGGGATCTACAGCACCTGTGTGGGAAGCGATACCTTAGACGAGGCTCCCTTTGCCTACCGTTCTATGGAAAAAATTCTGGCGCAGATTGGGGATACCGTAGAAGTAACGGAGATTTTAAAGCCTGTCTATAGCTTTAAGGCAGGAAGCCAAAAGTAACTAAAATGGAGAAATAACTATGATCATACAAATTAGCGCAGGCCAGGGCCCGTGTGAGTGCCAGCTTGCCGTTGGTAAGCTATATGAAGCACTGAAACATGAATATGAAGATCTCACACTTCTGTCAAGCTCCAAGGGCACTGAAAAAGGCTGCTTTGATTCCATCCGCTTTCAGACCAGCCACAATCTAAGCCATCTGGAGGGCACCGTACTCTGGATCTGCAAAAGTCCCTTCCGAAAGAACCACAAACGGAAAAACTGGTACGTAGACGTAAGCGTTCTCCCGAAGCAGGCAGAAATTGCAAAGGACCCCCAATATCGTATTGAAAAATTTCACTGCGGAGGAAAGGGCGGCCAGAATGTAAATAAGGTAGAAACGGGAGTGCGCATCACCCATCTCCCCACCGGCCTTGTATCGGAATCCACTGAGGAGCGAAGCCAGTATCAGAATAAGCAGCGCGCTCTCGCAAAGCTAAAGGAAAAATTGAACCAACTGGAGCAAGAACAGCAGGCCAGGCAGACAAATACCGCTTGGCAGGAGCATAACCGCATCATCCGCGGAAATCCGGTGCGTATCTATGAAGGAGAACGCTTTATATGTAAATCAAAATGACTGACAGCTCATGCTGCAATATCTATTGATAGAAACATTTTCACCATCTCTCCATATCCTGACATTGACTGTCAGCTTTTTTGCGCTATACTATAAGGAATAGCAAGTTAAATTTTGTCACTTACTTTAGCAATCAAGACAGCTCGCAGATCAAACGCAAAGGGTAAGGAAGCACAGATGCAGGAAAGCAGATTATTTCAGATCTTATATCACCTATTACAGCACGGCCACTCCACAGCTCCCCAGTTAGCCGAAAAGCTGGAGGTATCCGTAAGGACCATTTACCGGGATATCGACGCTCTAAGCAGCGCCGGTATTCCTGTTTTCACAGAGTCCGGACGAAATGGGGGTATTCATTTAATGGAGGATTTTGTTCTGGACCGGGCTATATTGTCCAAGCAGGAAAAGCAGGAAATCCTCTCCGCCCTCCAAAGCCTGGCCGCAGTGGGCCATGATTTTGAGCTGGGGATTCTTGAAAAACTGTCAGGGCTGTTCCAGGTTTCCTCGGAAAACTGGTTTGAGGTGGATTTCTCCCGCTGGTGGGAGCCCAAGCGCCAGACCGATACCTTTTCCCTGCTCAAATCAGCCATTCTTCAGTGCAAATGTGTAAAAATCACTTATGCAAATTCTTACGGTGATTTAAGCGAACGGACGGTGCAGCCCTTGAAGCTGGCCTACAAGGGCTCTGCCTGGTATCTGAAAGCCTACTGCACCAGGAAACAGGATTTCCGCATCTTTAAGCTGAACCGCATTCTTTCTCTGGAGGTTTTGGAGGAAGCCTTTGTGCCACGTCCATTTCCGAAAGCGGAGGAGGCCTCCAGTGCCGCTTGCACCCAGATTGTACTGCGCTTTCCAAGGGAGCTGGCATACCGGGTTTATGATGAATTTGACCGGAATCATGTGACCCAGGAGGAAAACGGAAAGCTCCTTGTCTCCGCTTATATGCCTATGGATGCATGGATTGTGAGCTTTCTTTTGTCCTTTGGACCGCAGGTGGATGTGATTGAGCCGGCTTATTTAAAGGAGCTTTTGGCGGAGCAGGGGAAACTTATTTATGAGAAATTTAAAATGAATGGGCCATAAAAAAGCTGGAAGATCCCCCTCATTTCCAGGGCCGCTTCTGCCCCAGCCATCCCTTTGCCCTCCAATACTCCCCATCTACCGGGTTCCAGCCGCTTTTCTGGGCCATTCTCATCACATGGAAGAAGCATTTTGTCTTGATAGAAGGCTGCACCTTTCCATAATTTTTTCGGATTTCCCGGGCCAAAGCAGTAGTCCTTGCGTCAATGCGCCTTTTAAGCCCCGGCTTTACCTTTGCCCAAGACACAACCGCCACGCCTACGCCATACCGGTAGGTCTTTGCAACACCCCAGAAAAATGTGCTGTCTGCCATGTCCTTATTTGTGCTCCGCATTCCTGCCCCTGCCGCAGTGGAGATGCAGACAGCCTGCTTATGGAACATGCTTTCCTCCGGTCGGTGCACCATCCAGCGATACCCATAATGATCCAAGAAGCTCTTCATGGCGCCGGTTACATGATATACATACACCGGGCTTGCCAGAATAATCACATCTGCCCTGTCGAGAGCTTCCGTAATGGGCCTTAATTCCTCATAATGGGGACACCTGTTTTCTGCCTTTTCAAAGCAGTTGGTACATCCGATACAGAAAGCGCCGAAATCCTTTGGCAGAAAAAATTCTGTGATATCGCCTTTCAGCTTTTCCGCAAGCATTCTTGTGATATGATAGGTGGAACCTTTGTGACTTTGGCCGTGTATGATGGTGATCTGCATTTTTACCTCTTCTCCCCCTGATTTCTTTCTACTGGTTTTCTGTATCTTCTGCCCTTTGTTACTCCATTATCCTCCAACAAACGGGCTTCTGTCAATTCTCCCAGTAATGTTCTCATTCTCCGTTCTCTAACATCAAGAACATCCTCAAGCTCACTGGCCCGATACCATTCTCCCGGCTCCATGAATGACAATATCCGTTCGTATTGTATTCGTGTTTTTTCCGTAATCTTTTTTTCGGCATTTTTTTTCGGCACTTTTTTTCGGCACTTTTTTTCGGCAGTCTTTGCTTAAAGGAAAGAATTACAATTGTCCTTTCAACGCCGTCCATCTGCTCTTGAATCTGCGGCTCTTCCCAGCTTTCCTGCTCCCACACCGTAAACAGCTCCGGAACGCCGCTTCCGGCCCGTTCTCCAATGTCAATCATATTAAACATCTTCATCAATGCCTTATTACGTGGATCAGACTGGCCGCCAAGCTTCATTTGATATTTTCCAACACGAATATTCCCTGGGTTTTCCAGAATCAAGATGTCATTTTCCTGCTTGATCACAACTCCTCTTGGAGCAAAAAAGTCCGTGTTTACCAGGCAGTTTGCCAGAACCTCCCGCAGCGCCCTATGAACCGGAGTATCATCTATGCGATCACCGCCTACCATTTTAAATGGGACTTTTACGTTTTTAATGATTTTATTATATACACGGAAATAGAACTCAAAGAGGTTTCCACTCCACTCGCCGGAGCTTGATTGAAGCCGATCTGTCCATCTGATTGAGGGATCTAACATTTCCCGATAGTCAAATACCCCACAGCAAGCTACGGGGCATCAAGCTTGCAGCGCAACAAGCTGCGGGGTATTTGACCCTCGCGGCAGTCGCCAAATGGACATGCCAGCATGTCCGCTTGGCTCGTTGCCCACGGGAATCAAGAAAATATTCCGGATAAATCCTTACAATTCTATTTTCCTCACCGAACATCAGAAGCCCTGCAGCTGTAGGGTGTAGCTTGTTGTCCTTTCCCAGTTCAGCGGCACCAATTTTCTGCAGGTAATCGGCATCACTCAAATTCACCCAAGGATGTCCCGGCTTAAAGGATCTATGCCGGTTGCGGTAGCTTTGTATGGTTTCTCTGTCCAACTGCTCAAGAGACATTTCTTCTATGATTCTCATGTCCATCGTATGCTCTGGCTGATCCCGCAGCATGGACTTTACTTGCAGCTTCGTACAGTGATAGTCTCCCTCATGGTTTCGCTTGAAAGTACCTCCGAACATATCATTATTAATAAATACCGGCTTTTGTTCTCGCTTTGCCATAGGTACATCAATAATTATAATGATGTCTTCCCCAAGATCATATACTTTTACATCATTATCTGTTAAAAGATTGATGCTGACCTTCTTAGGATTGTTTATTGTATTCCAAAAATCCTTTAGCAGCTTTTCTTTGTCTTTCTCCTTTAGGCCCGTAGTTTTCCAGCTTTTATCGCTGTTTTCTTTTACACCAAGAAGAATGATGCCGCCATAGCAATTGGCAAAGGCAGAGTAAGTTTCCCACAAGGAACTGGGTAATCCTCCGTTAGCCGCCTTTACTTCACGGCGGTTATCTTCTTTGTAAGAATCAAACTTTGTAATGTCGAATAACATTTCCATGCATTACTCCTCTCGAAACTGCTGATATGTTCTATTACCTGCTCCGCAGATTTTTATACGCCTCTTCCGCAATAGATTCCATAACCGAATGATAAAAAATCTTATCCTCAAATAATTTGGAAAATGCTTTCATTTGTTCCATATAACATTCCTGAGCCACTTTTTTGAAAACCTCCGGGAAAATGGAATGGTTGAATACCTCTTCATCATTTTTCTTCGCCTGCATTTTTATTTTGTCATTGTACTTAACGCATCGATTATAGAGCTGTTCCACAACAACCCGATCACGCTCCAAAAAGAAGCCCAGATACTTTTCATTGATCTTGTCTATAATAACATCCAGAAGTTCATCCCTCTCCACCCCTTTTCCGGAGGCTTTCAAAGTCTTTGGATTGGTCAACGTGGAGGTCTCTGTTGTTGGATTTAAGGAAATATCCCCCTTAAAGGTCTGCTCTAATTTATAAAATTCCAGTCTCAGCTTATCTTCCAAATCCACGGACTTATCATCTGTGGCCGTGGGCAGCATTTTTTCCAGATATTGCGTAAAATTAAATTCTTTCTGCAGAGATATATCAAACATTCTTGAAATCTGTGTAATATAGGAATACCATTTATTAAAATTGTGAATGGTTTTCTTATAATCAAATCTCTTATCCTCCGGCAATGCCTTATATCTGTTCACAACCGGAGTAAGCACCCCTGCCATTTTTCCCAAATCCGTATCATTTTGTGGAGATTTCTTATAAAGAATTTTTAGCAGCTTCTCAATATCCTCGTCATTATATAAGCAATAGTTTCTAAGGATTGTCCTGGTATCATAGATCAGATTGACGTTAATCTCCTGATCCAGTTCCGTACATTCAAAATAAGGTTCAAACGCCTCCCTGATTTCCTCTGCAGTATTTACAAAATCCAGAATAAAGGTATCTGTTTTGCCCGGGCAGGTTCTGTTCAGTCTTGACAAGGTCTGTACTGCCTTTACGCCTTTCAGCTTTTTATCCACAAACATGGTGTGCAGGAGGGGTTCATCAAAGCCGGTCTGGTATTTTTCCGCAACAATCAGCATAGCGTACTCATCCTTATGAAATTCCGCAGGCAACTGAGTCTCTTTCACCCGGGTACCGTCTTTCCTCATGTTGATGCTTTCCTCTGTATATTCTTCTTCCCCATCTTTCACAACACCTGAAAAAGCCACCAGAATTTCGAGGTCGTGATAATCTTTTAATTCCAGATATCTCTTAAATTCGTGATAATATCGGATGGCGTGCAGCCTGGACGCTGTCACTACCATCGCCTTTGCATTTCCGTTGATTTTATTCTTTGTAACGCTTCGAAACGTCTCAACAATAATCGCCGTTTTCTGCTGCAGGTTGTGGGGATGAAGCGATTCATATCTTTGAATCGCTTTCAATGCCTGTGAAGCCGGAACTTCCGGGTTTCCCGGTGTGTTCTTTGCAATCCGATAACAGTTTTTATAAGTCATATAATTTTTCAACACATCGAGAATAAAGCCCTCCTCTATGGCCTGCCGCATACTGTAGATATAGAATGCCCGGAATCTGCCGTCTGGAAGCTTAACTCCAAATACCTCCAAGGTAGATGCCTTTGGTGTTGCCGTAAAGGCAAAGAATGACAAGTTCTTATGCCTGCCGTGTGTAAGCATCTGCTCCACCAGCTTATCTTCCTCGTCTTTGATTTCCGCCTCTTCTCTACCCTCCATCTCTGCAAATTCCTTTAATGCCTCCTCCGTATCGGCAAGTGCAGCTTTCAGCTTTCCTGCCGACTTGCCTGACTGGGAACTATGTGCTTCATCTACTATGACTGCAAATCTCCTGTTTGTTGTATCATTGATTTCATCATAAATATATGGAAACTTCTGTAATGTAGTAATGATAATCCGTTTCCCGTCATTGATTGCATCCCTCAGATCCGAAGAATGCTTTTCCTCATCTATTTTTTCTACCGTTCCTTTAATATGATCAAAGCCGAAGATGGTATCCTGTGTCTGCCTGTCTAAAACGGTTCTGTCATTGATAACAATCACAGATGTGAAGACCGGCCGATCATTCGAATCATGCAGTTCTGACAATTCATAAGCTAACCAAGCGATGGAATTGCTCTTGCCTGATCCTGCACTGTGTTGAATCAAATAATTTTTTCCGGAACCATTTGCCTTTACATCTGCAACTAATTTGGTGACAACATCCAACTGATGATATCTGGGGAAAATTAGTTTTATACTTTTCTTTTTTGCCGCCACTTCGTTTTTATATACAACCTTTTCTTCCTCTACCCTCTGGATAAATTTATGTATGATTTCAAGCAGACTATCCTTTGTCAGCACCTTTTCCCATAAATAGGAAGTCGTATAGCCACCCGGGTTCTCCGGATTGCCTGCCCCTCCTACTTCGCCTGCCCCATTGGTGCCTTGATTAAATGGAAGAAAAACCGTATCCTTTCCTGCAAGCTTTGTTGTCATCGCAGCTTCATTCAAATCTACTGCAAAATAAACCAGAAATCTCTTATCAAACTGGAAACATAATTCTTTTGGGCTTCTGTCGTACATGAACTGCTTCTTTGCATTTGCAATGGACTGGCCTGTCAGTTGATTTTTAAGCTCCAATGCTGCCAGAGGAATGCCATTCACAGAAAGTACCATATCGATACTGTTTTCATTTTGAGCTGAATACTTAAATTGTCTGGTACAGGTCACAATATTGCTGTTGTAATTGTCAATCACTTTCTGGCTTCGATTATTGTTTTGCTTAAAGGCGACAATCTCTATCTTTGCTCCCCGATCCTCAAAGCCATGCCTTAATACATGCAAAAGTCCAAAGGTGTCTACGCTCTCCTGAAAGCGTTTATAAAATTTCTTTTCCGCATCCGTGCCATAATTTCTTTCGTACCGTTCCCATTGCTTCGGCTGGGTTTTCTGTACAAAGGCAATCAGCTTTGGGAGATCAATGGCTTTTTCTCTGTCATAGGTTTTTAAATCACCTTTTGTGAAGCCGCCCTGGGTGAGCATGTAGCTTTCTATGTCGGATTCAAATCTTTTTTCTTTTGTGTCCATATTCTAATTTTCTCCGTAAAATCCTTGTTGGCTATATTCGGCCCATTTTTTATACATGTCTTTATAATGCTGTTTTATAAAATCCTGTATTTTTCTGATTTCTCTGTCATTTAATATTCCACGATTCTGTAAAACAGAATCTCCATTATCTTTTACAAAAAATTTAGCAGACCTCGCTTCAGTCAGCCTTTGGTCACTTGCATGAACATGCATACATTCTACAATACAAAATGATGTAAAATATAGATAATATCCTGCCACTTTAAATTCATAATACTTTGGCATTTCAATCCTCCATATATTTTCTATTATCTCTCAAATAATCACTTACAATGCTAAGTTCAATGTCGTCCATACTCGTTTCAACCACTTTGTTCTCATGAGAAAATACAGCCGCTTTGTCCGGTCTGTTCAGATTAAGAACACGAATCACGTCCTCGCAGTATTTAAAAGCATATCCATTCACAATAACATCAGCTTCGTCTGCCACTTCTCTAATATCTTTCATACTCTATCCTCACTTCTTTTATCGGTTTTAGAAATTCATCTGCATCAAAATATAAGCTTTCAAGAATCGGAATTAAATCAATATATTCCTCTTCCTCTTGACTATTATGTGTATATTTTGCCATAACAACCAAATACCCATGATCCCATTCTTTTACTGACGTATAGTGCTCTAATGAATATGGTGCTCTAAAACGAATTACATGTCTGCCATACTTAAATATTGTATAATTTTGATCATTGCTCAATATAGCACATCCCATATTATGCACCCTCTTTCATAAATTTGCATCAACTTATCGCTAATGTAGCATATAAATAATATGATGGCAATTACAATATAAGCACTGTCCCCATTTCTTATTTATACATACTATTTTGATTAATTTAATTTATTTTCCAAACCTTATTATATGCTAATTTAGCTATCGCTTTTGTTCTTTTTTCTATTTTTTCTTCATTCCACTCTTCTAAATCACCATAACGATCAAGAAATTTTTTTACAGTAAGTAAATTAGATTTTTTCAATTTTATTTTCTTTTCATCAAAGGAAGCATTCCCCATACTATTATTGATATGTTCTGATAAAAGCAGAATATTCCCAACTCTGCTTGTAAATGCATTATTATCCGAATCGTTCATTATATGCTCCAGGTTGCACTCTTTAAAGTTGCAAGTCAACTCATTTGTGGATTGCTCATATTCTTCAATTTCACCATGAATATATCTCATCCTTTTTCTATTATTCGAATTTGAATATTTTTTATTTTTATTTGAAAAGCCAATGTTGAAAAAAGCAGCTTCAAACTCAGTATACTCTGGATAAAATTTGTTTAATTCAATCTTTATTTTATTAAGTATTTGCTCCGAATGCTGTAAATATATTTCTCGAGAAAGTTCATGAATTTTTGTATCTATATTATTCGAAGAATTTTTCATAACTAATGTATATGCAAAGGAAAAATTTTTTAAATAGGTACAAATACTATTCAATTGCTTTTCCGTAAAATATCCCCTTTCATGTGCATCCATAAGTGCCATAAATAATGGCCGAAATTGCCGATGATTTACTAAAGCAAAAAATCTTAAACTTTTCTCTATAACTGCATTATCTGCCCTTTCAGGATGATAAAATATAATATAACGCTCACTTGCGTTCAATAAATCATCTAACAAAATATTTACTTCATTCTTACTGGTATTTGCCTTAATAATGCGAAAAACTCCCTCATCCTTTGTTGGTTTATAAAATCTATAAGTAACAAAATGTGATAGAAACTGTTCCATATTTCCATTACACTGTCCCATATTCTTTTCGATTTTTGTCCATATTTCTTTTGCCCGATCAATTGAATATTGTGGCTGTGCATATTTAAAAATAAAATTCTTTAATAATTCGCTATCTTCAAGATCTACTCCTCTGGCATTTAATATTTCAAAAATGTCATAACAATCCAACTCATCTTCAGATGCTATGTGTATAACTTTCATATCTAATATAACTTCTCGAATTGCAACCAAATCCTCTAACGTTCTACATTCCTCAGAAAAATAATTATAATAAAAATACAAGCATTGTACTACACGTTTATTTCCATCACTTTCTTTATTAAGTAAATTTTTATATAGCAGATTATTTTTATCAAGATTTTGTCGATATTCACATGCTTGTGACATTATAAATGAAACATTAACAATACTCTTATTTTTCAGTCTCATAAACTGTGACTGCAAACCAATATTTCCACTCAAATATTGCCTTGTTTTCCCATGCTCTTCCTTATTTTCCAGTTCATTAAGCCGGATACAAATTGCTGATAATATTATAAATAATGTTGTTATTCTCTGTTGGCCATCTATTATTTCATAAGATGTCTCTTTTTCCTGTAATACAAAGCTACCTAAAAAATGCGAAATATCTTTGTTAGAATCTCTTTTACGATTCATAATATACTCAATATCTCCCAATAGCTCTTTCCACTGTTTTTCTTCCCAAACATATTTTCGTTGATTCCTCGGTATTATAAACTGAGCATCTCCAGAAAATATTTTTCTTATTTTCTCCTCATGTGCATCAAAACTCATTTTTCTTCCTCCGTAGTAAAGCAATTATCTTTTTGTAAAATAACTAATTCATATTCTTACCTCTTTTTTCCTGTCACATAGTCATAAATAAGAGACTTCTTATAGCTTTCCAAATCTGAAAGCAGTTCTTCTTTCTTGACAATTAGCTTATCAATCTTATTGCATTTTTTATCAAGATATTCAACAATTACCTCTTGTTCCTTTCTTTCTGGAAATGGAATATACATATTCCCATAATCTGTTTGTGTCATGCTTGGCAAAGTTGTTTGAGAAATATATTTCTTATAGTCAAAACAGACCGCATTATAATAGTAGTATTTCAACAAAATTCCCTTATCCTTTTGTATAACATCAAATGCAGTATCAACGTTCCAATATTTTCCATCAATATAATGGGGAATATGTAATGTTGCACCTTTACGCCCTATCAAAACAGTTGGTCCGTCTTTATATTCTCCACAAGTTTTAAAGCTTTGAGCACCACTCCCATAAACAGGAATATCACCCTCCGTTTTAGGATCAGATCCATTTGTTATTTGAACAATATTTTTTGCTTTAATGATTCTCCAATGTTTCGGGATCTTGCCAATCCATTCAACGCCACTTTCTTTTGTTTCTATGTTAGGATTCAAACCCTTTGTAACGGTATCAATGACAATAGCCTTTTTTAATAGTTTGTAATCTTCAATGGTCCTTTTTGTTTTTGCAATAACAGAATCAATTTCTCCTACTTTTTCATCAAGGTAGTCTGCTATCTTTTCTTGTTCCTTATAAGGCAAGCTACAAACATGGTATGGTAAAATCTGTTGTGCTGATAATTGTCCGATTGCAGCACTATTGGTAAAAAAAACAATAACATTATCTATCCAATAAGCATAATAGCGAGAATCTAATTTCAACTTAGGTTTTAAAACCAATAATCTAATAATCGCATCATATTTTTCATTTCTAAAAAAAGCCCGGCCAATTTCTCCTCTACCAGTGACAGTAATAGTATTCTCACCAAAAATAGGCATAGATGTATATGCATAAACTTGACTTGAGTTGGAAGAGTTTGTATAAACTGGATATGGATGCTTTTCATCTTTTTTATCAGAATATAAACCTAATTTGGCATCTCCTCCTGCTTTTACCTCGAACAATCTTCCAATATTAGTAACTTTCCACCCCTCCGGAATCTCCCCAATCCATTCCACCCCAGAATCTTTCATCTGCCTCGCCATCAGTTTATTCCCCCTTTGCCGAACAACTTCTCCAAAGAGTCCATAATCTCTTTCTCATGACTTACAATTCTTTCTGCAATTACCTCAGACGGCTCCGGTGCTTCATATTTGTAAAAATATCTCGTAAAAGGAATCTCATAACCAACCTTTGTCTTTGATTTTTCAATCCATGCTTCCGGATTATAGGGTTTTACCTCCCTCTCAAAATAGCTGTCAATATCCTCTGTCAAAGGTACATTCTCAAAGTCCCTTTTCGCAGTATCCGCTACTGGCTGATTCTTTTTCCCTTTTGTTATCCGTTTTCCCTCCTCATCATAGGTGGGACTGTCAATCTGAATCCGATTAAAGCCAAAATCCTCATTGCTAAAAATCTTGCTCTCGCAAAGTTTCCCATCTAACTCATAAGTTTTATTTCGGAACTCTCCATAAGCCGTCACAATAATTTCCCTACAGGCATCTGTGATATCATTCCTTTTACTACCGATATTCTTTCTTCGTGACACCACCATCTTAGATGCATCAATAAGCTGCACTTTTCCCTGTCTCTCTCTTGATTTTTCCTTAGAAATGATCCAGATATAGGTCGTAATGCCTGTATTGTAAAATACATCTGTAGACAACTGTACTATTGCGTCCAGCCAGTCATTTTCAATGATATATCGTCTGATTTCCGATTCTCCCGAACCCGCCGCCCCGGTGAACAGAGAAGATCCGTTATGGATAATTGCCATCCTCCCGTCATCTTTCAGCTTTGCAATGCCATTCAGATCAAACAGCATCTGTCCGTCGCTGATTTTGGGAAGTCCCACAGAAAACCTCCCCTGATCGCCCAGCTTCGATTCCGCTTCTACTGCAAGCCTTTCCACTTTCCATTCAATACCAAAGGGAGGATTGCTGATAATGTAATCAAATTTATAATCCTTAAACTTATCATCCGACAAGGTATTTCCCTGTCTCATATTGTCGCTGTTTCCACCACGAATAAGCATATCTGCCTTGGCAATGGCGAAAGTTTCGGGATTTAATTCCTGACCAAATACTCTTACATCAGCTTGTGCATCCAGTTCCTGAAGTCTCTCTGTCATGCAGGTCAGCATCTGGCTTGTACCCATCGTCATGTCATAGACGGTTTTTGCAACGCCCTCCTGAATCATGGTATCCTTATCCTCGGAAATAAGCAGATCTGTCATAAGATAAATAATATCTCTCGACGTAAAATGTGCTCCTGCCTGCTCATCATAGGACTCTGAAAATCTCCGAACCAAATCCTCAAAGATATATCCCATATCAACAGAAGTAATCTTATCTGCTCCCATATACGCAGCCGGTTTATTAAACGCTTCAATAATCAAAAACAGCATCCCGTTATTTGCAAGCTTAGTAACCTCTCTGTCAAATTCAAAATTTTCAATAATATCCTGCACATTATCGGAAAATCCATTCATATACTCTCTGAAATTCTTCTCAATATGCGTTGCGTCATCACAAAGATTTCGAAAATCAAAGGGACTGATATTATAGAACTTATACCCAGATGCCGTCTCCAAAAATCCCTCTATCACTTCCAGATGCTTTACCTTTTCATAAGTATCCCAAACCTCCTGTCTGGTAGGAGCAAGTACATCATTAAACCTTTTGATCACACACATTGGGAGGATTACTTTTCCATATTCATGAGGCTTATAATATTCCCGAATCAAATCGGCAATCGACCAGATAAGATTCGACTTCTCCTGAATATTTGTTGTTGTCTGCTTCTGTAATGTATTCATAGATCTTTTTCTCCTTAAAGTACCCTCTATTCAATAATCATATCATTTGGATATTCCATCCTGCCTGTTGTAATTGCTTTTGTGCTGTTTCATTAACAAAATCAATGGGAATTGCAAGACATACCAAGGCCCTTGCCCTTGTCATTGCCACATATTGACACTTTAATTTCTTTTCAGGGTGCTTGTTTGTCTTAGGTGGCTTCCCACATAAATATCTTAAAATTGATTTCATATTATGTGAGTTCATATAGGTTTCCAACACTAAGGTGGCTAAATGTGTTCTCCCTTTAACAGAATGAATACTTCCAAACTCCATATCAACAATCCTATTTGTCTTCTCATCCACATATATATAATGATTTGGTGTTGCTTTTATATTCTCATTGCTTTCAATAAGTGTTTCCTGTACTTTTGACCATTTACAAAAATTCTTTACCTTTTCATTAGACGTTGCACCGAACAAGTCCATTATCTTTACTATAATACCATTTATCTCTTTCCATTCATCACAGGAAATAAAACTTTGGTAATCCGCCAACTCCATGAGCATCATCTTAAAATAACTTTTTTGATTATCTTGCAAAGGCTTCATAAAAGAATTAAGAGGATTTCCGATAGCCGGAATAAAGTTAAACCCTTTGCCTTTGTTCACCACTTGTCTTAGCCCTTTACATATCCACTCAATCTGAACCGATTTTTCACCGAATCTTCTGAATTCGTCTATCCCACTCCTAAAATAAGCTATCAGATCTTTGGGTACGGAACGCTTATTTGATTTTTTAGCTTCATATGCACCCCAATAGTCGTATATACCTTTAGGAAAATGTTTTTCTTCTGTTTCCTTTTGTTTGTCATGAACCATCCCTACTACATGAACACCCTCGTTTTCATACATTAGCAATTCTTCATCCGTGAAAAATTCTAATATAAGCTGTCCAAACCTATCTATTACTTGATGAGCATTTTCCTTTTTAAATAAAAAAATAGTATTTTTTATCCCTCTTTGTGTAAACACATTGTCCGTACCGTTCATTTGTGATTTTGAAAGAGCAACCGTATTAGCCAAACTTGCAATGGATGAATCAAATCTCCTGCTTTCATTCAACACCAATGCTCCTTGTCTCGGAAAATTGCCTGACACATCATCCAAATATATATTACCATATATTGCCTGATTACTATCCCCAAAACCTTGTCTAATACTCTTTACATCATCTGTACCAAAAGCCCTATTTAACAATTCCCACTGAAATGTATCCGTATCCTGTGCTTCATCTATAAACAATACCGGAAATCTGCTCTGTACCGCATTGGATATCTCATTCCAGTCATCCAATACTTTTTTCGCATACAAAAGCATTTCTCCAAAAGTGTAATACCCCTCTTTTTGTGTCTGCTCGATTACCGACAATAAATACTCTTTTGTTGTTCCATTCTTATTCCAATCAATAGTACCGATAGTATTTTTATATTCACAAATTGTTTCCTTTTTGAAGTATCTTTTCAAATAAGAACGAGTATTATAGGACAATCTATTCCATCTTAACGATTGGACATATTCACTATCTATGATATTGATATTATATCCATTTGACTTTAACCACGGAAGTGTAACATAAGTATCAAAAAACGAATGCACTGTACCAATAAAATGAGGATATGACAGTAGCTTTCGTCCAATTTCCGTATTACCTAATCGATCCTCAATTTCCTCCCTGGCAACATTCGTATGAGATAATACACAAATTCCTGCATTCTGGTATGGCCATTTTCTTGCAAGTATCGCCAGTTTTGCAACCAAAATAGTTGTCTTTCCGCTTCCTGGAAATGCCTGCACATCAACAGAATCCATACTTTTTATTATTTCTATTCTGTCTGAGTCAAAATGAATTTTTCCACCCATTATTTCTTCTATCCAAAGTATATCTTCATCCGTAATCTCAATATTAGTTAACCTTTCAATTCCCAATCAGATTCCCCCTTAGTAACATAAAAGATTGCATTAACTATATATTCCGGAATTACCTTTTGTAAATCCGCATCTCTATCCGCATATTTCTTTTCTAAGGAAACTGCCAGTTTTTGTGCAAAATCTGCTTTAGATGCTTTTTTTGATGTAAAATAACTATAGAAACATGAAGCTTTTTCCTCAATGGAATCGTACTTATCTAACTTCGCTTTCAGCTCTGACTTCTTAGCTTCTCTATTCTTTTCCACACAGCTAACTTTTATAACAGCATCAATAAGTACTTCTCTCATTTCCTCATTCTGAAGCCCTGCATATGCCAAATCATACTCCAAAGTCCAGTGATTCGCTACAAAAGTCTTCACTTTCTGTCCATCTGCTTTTGCTTTCATATCATTTAAGTACTCAATAGCTTCGTCATATGAAAAATCCGCTTCTGCTCTCCAGGCACGTTTATCTTTAGAGGGCCATGTAGACACATCCTCCGTATATTTCTCATCTATACAAATATTGGGGGCACAATTTGGCATAATATCCCTATCTGTAACACAGGCTACCCTTATATCTAACTGCTTATTTTCATCTTTCCTTTGAAATATCCTTGCATATCTTCTAAGACCTGTACTTCTGACATCTACAAGTGATGTTCCATAATCCGTAAAACCGCATCCCAACAGTCTGGATAATGTAGGCAGTAATAATGCTTCTCCCGGACCCTCAACAACGATAACACTTCTGGCAAAAAACAAGTTGGCCTTTGTCGCATCCAAATATTTTTCCAAATATAGATAATCATCATCCTCTAATTTCGTATGTTGTTTTGAAAGCGAGTAGGCTTCTCCGGATTTTATAATCACAATATTTTCCAATTTTACAACGGATGCCAATAAAGGCGAATGCGTTGTAATGATTGTTTGTCGATTTCCGTTCTCCGCCTCTTCCTCCAGTGATTGAATTAATTTAAGCTGTCTTTGTGCATGAATATGTGCTTCTGGTTCTTCAACAAGCAAAAAACAAGATCTATCCTCTTTTGCAGCTTCTTTATGTAAAAGTAATTCACATGCCATACTCATAATATTACTTGTCCCAAGACCAACTCTGCCATTCATATCACTGTCATCTTTATCTACTGCAAGATCTAATTTTTCCAGTAACGCCATTCTCTTTTTCAATTTGCTGGCATTTGCCCCTGCAACCTCTAGCCTAGTTTCCATATTCTCTTTCTTTAACAACATTTTTTGTTGCAGAATTAATGTCATTTCTCTATTGATTTCTTCTAATGCAGAGTGATTTGCCAATAAAGTATTAGAAAGATCTGCAATTCCTGCAATAGATAAATTACGGAGATCTTTTCCATCCCCGTATTCATCATCGCCATAATCAATTGCAGAAACATGTTGCATAATTTGAGACAGCCTTGAACGTTTTCCTGATTGCATTTCACTATACGCATCACGCAGAGCATGTAAATATGTAATTCTTAATAATTCCCGTGCCTCTATAGTGGGGGTTGGACCGCTTCCATTTATTCCAGTTGATAGATACGCCGCTGAACGTGGAGGTTTAAAAGATGATAAATATTTGCATTTCCAATGCAAGTATAAACAGGGTTGTTTCTTTTCTTCATCTACATAAGACAAACATTCCAAAAAGGCTCCACGCTCATCATCATTCATATCTTCGAATTTACAAATAATTTCAATTTCTAAGGAAGTATCCTCTTTATAAAAATCTTCTTGCTCTACTCTATACCAATTCATATCGGTAGTGCCTAGAACTAACTTAATTGCATCCATAATTGCCGATTTTCCGGAATCATTCTCGCCAACAAGTACATTCAAACCATTTTTGAAAGTAATGATGTGTTCCTTATCATCAAAGCACCTAAAATTCTTAATTTGTAACAATGATAGATACATATGTCTCCTTTATCCTTTCGTTTGTCTACCTCAAATTTTATTTTCCGCTTTATCCCATAACCCGATTTTGATTGATTTTACTAATAATTTAATTATATCGACAATACAGTTACCTTTCCAAAAAATATTTTAACAGTCCATTTTTATATCTTTATGATAACATATGTCAAGATGTTGTGGAAATAAAATATAAAATTGTTGCATAGAAAAAGCGGTATGAGCTTTATGCATATACCGCTATAATGATCAACTATTAATTATCAATTATGTTCCATGTAACACACTTAATAATATTTTATACCTCTACAAATCATCCAGAGTCATACAAGGCAGTTCTTTTTCCTGTCTTAATTGCTTATCATTTGTAAAAAACATATCACACCCACGAATCTTTGCCGCTGCAATCTGCAGAGAATCCATACCTTTGAAATCTTTGAATTGTCCACGGATTTTTGCCGCCTGCTCTGCTATCTCACTGTCTATATTAACAACTTCAATATTCATATACTCTATAAAGCGTTTAAAGTTATCAATCAATTCCATCTTTCCAGAAGCATATGGAAACACCAGATATTCTTCGACAGTAATTACAGAGGTAACAAGCTGTATATTCTTGCTAAGACACGTTTCAAAAAAATTTTTCATCTTGTCTACATAGAGTGCACTATGTTCCAAATAATATATAATTGGTGAAGTATCAATATACACCCTTTTAAAATCTGTCATGATCCCTAAGTTCCCTTACATAAGCATCTGCATTCTGACTTCTTTCGGTAGGCGGCATAATGAACTGATCCAGATCATTCCCACTTTTTTCTGCCTTTGTCTCCGTCATTATACTATTTATGAATTGTATAATGGTGGTCAATTTATCTTCTGGTACTCTTTCCAATTCCGCAATAGCACTTTGTCTTAACGCTGTCATATACTTTCCTCCTTCTTCCCGCTATATACATCTCTATTTCCATTATATGTGGTATCTTTCTTTATTACAAACATGCCAATTCTCACAGCTTCAAGAATGATAAGCTGTTCAAATTACAGATCCTTACTCTTTCACAATCTTCAAATCATACCCCAAAGCCCTGACCATACTGTAAAACAGCTTCAAAGACGGACTATGCTCCTTATTCTCGATCCGTGAGATCGCCTGCTGCTTATTCCCTGTCAGCTTTGCCAGCTGGCTCTGGGACATCTTTTGTGCTTTTCTTAAGCTGACAACCTCATCAATCAGCTCCTTCTCCTTGTCAGAAGCGGTAAAGGTCGGTGCCGGCATATCCTCCTTCTGCACCAGAGGAATCTCTCCTCTTTCAATCTCGACTGCTTCTAACAGCCCCTGCATGGTATTGTCAAAAAAATCTCCCATTGTTATCCCTCCTTCAAAACTTTTACTACAGCTTTAAACGCCTTTTTCTCATCCTCCGTCAAATCGTCTTTCTCATTCTTTGCATATACATTGATAAAGTAAATCGTTTCTTTGATCTCGATATCTACATAAATCACCCTTCCGCCGCCACGCTTTCCGGTGTTCCCCACAGGGATGCGAATTTTTCTTATCCCGCCTGTTCCCTGAATCGCATCACCGGCTTTCGGGTTTTCTAACAATATCGTTTCCAATTCTCTTAAATTCTCGTCGGTCAGTCCCAACTCCTTCCATCGATTCGTAAATATCGGCACTTCGATAAAGGTCCTGTTCATATTTTCTGATTCCTTTCTTGTTTTTAGTATACAACATTTTTGTTGTAATGTAAATAGGTTTCTTATTTTTTAATACAATGGGAACAATGGGAAAATTAGTAAATAATAATTGACAGATAACACACAGAAGCATACGCTCTGCCCGTAAGGGACACAGAGAGTAGCTCAAAAAAATGATTATTCAAGAGGACGGGCAGAAATGTTTTTCATCCTCCCCGCCACATGGCCCATCTGCCGTGTCAACAGCAAACTTCCATATATGGGTCTACGGCACAAAAGGGATGCCCCGCCTTTCGGAGCATCCCTCTTTCGCATCACTCAAATCCTAACGCCTGTTCTTAATCCCAGATTCATATAGTGTCTTGAAAATATCCGGACGCTATATTAGATCTCCAGATAAGAATCCGCATAAAGATTATTATTCTTAATAATATCACAGGACTTAATGGTCTCCATCAGCCGCAGATCATTCGGGTTCACGATAGCAGATGTCAGACCATTCATCATAGCCATAGCAACCATAGCAGAATCCATAATCGGACGAATATGCTTCGGCATACCGTTGGAGTTGTTGGACAGACCGCCGGTGCTCTGCATGCCCATGTCAGAGATCATCTTGATGAACTCCAGAACCTGCATCTGCTTATCCTGCATACCCTTGATAACCAGGAACAGCGGGTCAAACCACATATCCTCGTCCACTGCCATGCCATGCTCCATACCACGCTCCATCATGGTCTGCATGTACATCATACGCTCGTCATTATCCTTTGCAATTCCCTCGCCGTTGCAGAGAGCGATTACAATAGCGTCATTGGCTGCCGCCAGGTCAATGTACTCGATTCTGCCTGCTGCGTCTGCGGAGTTTACAATGGGTTTTCCCTTGGCACGGTTGTAAACAGAGATACCAGCCTCAATAGCTGCCACATTGGAGGTATCCAGTGCCAGAGGAACATTGTCAAAGTTGCCCTGCAGAAGCTCAACAGCCCACTTCATCAGCTCCGGTCCGTCATTCTCAGCCGGTCCGATATTTACATCCAGGTAGGTTGCGCCTGCATCCAGCTGCTGCTTTGCACGCTTTAAGATCGGCTCCGGATCTCTCTCGGTAAATGCACGGTTGATTGCCGGTGCGGTTGTAGAAAGTCTCTCGCCAATAACAACAAATTTTGCCATAGTTCTTCTCCTTTTTTCGGGCTGCCAGCCGTCCTGAAACAAATCTGAACAGCCGCCATCCCATCCTATTTTCAATGAATTCATATGATAAGCGTCAAGCCTGGAAGCTTCCCTCCAAGCTTGACCATCACAGTTACTTTCCATATACGTTCATCCGCACCGCCTGGAAATCCTCACCTGCGATGCACAAAACGCTATCTTAGATCTCTCCGTTTGCCTGCATGTCCTTTAAGAACTTCACAAGCTGAACTGCCTCGTTGGGAGCCACGATTACTTCCCAACCCGGAAGCTTCGCCTCAATGTCGCCCTTCAGAACAGCAACCTTGCCGGGGATGATGAGCTTTCTGCTCTTTACCTTGGGCTCCACGTTCTCAATGATGAACTTGGAAACAGAGGTAGAGGAAAGCTTTCCTGCCGCCCATGCAGTCAGTACGGAAAGTCCGCCTGCGTCGCTGATTACCAGGTTACAGGGAACACCAGAGCGCTCCAGCTCGCCGGATACTACAAAGTAGGTCAGAGCAAAGTCAACGGTGGTCAGACATACGGAATTCTCATCTCCGCCATTGAGGGCATAGATGCCCGGCTCAACCTTCATGGGCTTCTGCGGGTCGGTAAATACATTCTGACGCAGACCGTAAAGCGGAAGCGCCTGTGCGTAGTTCATACCCTCCATCACAATGATGGAACCGTATTTTACGGTAAACAGGGACGCCAGAGCAGCCTGCATGGCTGCATCTCCAGGAGCCAGCTTGCCAACATTTACGATAGACGGATAACCAAAGGTACGATCCGTATTCTTCAGAGCCGCACGGCGAATCTGAACGGTGGTTGCAAATGCATCCTTAATGGAAGCCGTTCCCACATTAAGAACCAGGTTCTTGTTGCCCAGCTTCTCAATAGCGGCAACCGTATCATAGAGCTCATTGATATCTGCGCCCCGAACACCCAGAACCACGCCGGCCTCCGTAGCCAGCTTGCTCATTGCCTCGTAGTTGGAAGCGTCAGCGCCGTCCAGGATAGGTTTGCTGTCCTTGCATACATCCAGAGCAGCCTTTGCCACATCCACATTGGTACAGCCAAGAACCAGAGTCTTTCCGCTCTCTGCCGCTTTCTTTACAAACTCAGCGTAGCCGGCCGCATCACAGTCACCGCAGTAATCCAGATACAGCATCTCCACGTGCATTCGCTCGCCGATACGATCATAATCTACAGCCTTTGCCGCCTCAAACTTGGCGTCCATATTTTCCTCACAGCAGGAAACGGAAACCGCATAGCGGGATTTACTTACATATGTTTTCTCATGACGGAACAATACGGTCTCGCCGCCCAGTGTGTACTCTGCGTCGCCGGTTCCAACCTTGATGGTCTTCATGGGCGGTGCGGTAGCCTCGGACAGTGTTGCCAGTGCGTCGTCGGACATGTGGGGACACTTGGTAATGTCAACCGCGCCCTGCGCCACCTTCATAGCAAATGCCATACAGGTAGGACTTCCACACTCCTTACAGTTTGTCTTCGGTGTTAATTTAAAAATGTCTAAGCCTTTTAATGCCATGGTAATTTTTCCTCCTTCCCTCGATTTAAACCAGTTCTTTGATTAATTTCGAAATCGTTGCAACTGATGTGGGATGCTTCAAAATTACCGCATTGGAACCAGACGCCAATACTGCTGCAGCCGTTTCTACTTCCATATCAATGCCACGCTCTTCCTGGGAACCCCACTCCGGCATATCAGCCTCGGAAGCCATTGCCTCCTTCACGCTCCATGCTTCCTCAGCAACAGGAGTGATGATGGGCATCTGAAGCTGTGCATCATTCTGGGACAGAGCCGCCGCCTTGATACGATCCATGGTAGATACCACATACTCAAAGCCATAGCCTGCTGCTGCGGAACCTACGTTCATCACAACATTGCCCTGGTCTACGCCAAGCTGTCCGATAAGTACGTTAAGCTGCTTTGCAAGGTTAATATCTACGGCAGACTCTGCGCCTACCTTCTGGTTGTAAGCCAGCCCTGCAGCGGCGGCTACGCCCTTGTAGTTCTCTTCTCTTGCAGATAAAATAAGTACATTCTTTCCCTGGAGAGCCTCAGCAACCTTGGCAAACAGCTCTGCGTCCTTCTCCACGTTCTTGCAGCCCTCGATTACAAGGGGAGCTGTGATAGCGTCGCCAACCTCTTTTGCAATGGCAACACAGTCCTCCACGGACTTGTTCTCACCGTTGGGATCAGCGCCCTCAAAACGAAGCACAACAAAGTCTGCGCCCGGCATCTCCTCGGCTTTCTTTGCAATCTCTGCAAAGCTTGTGCATCCATTGTAGTAGTCCTTGATTCCAGCCACTTCATTTTCCAGGCCCATGTCTGTAATCATGACTCCAATCTTGGGTGCGTTCTCGATTGGCGCATCAAATGTATAGAAAGGCAATACATTCTCTCCGCCAAGCTTCACTGCCTTGTCGCCGGTACCGATCTCTACGGTACGGATAGCAGCGTTAAACTTTCCTGATTTTCCATTAAACGGCATTTCTTAGTTACCTCCTTTATCTTTTACACGGCTTTAAGCATAGGAAAAAAATCCCCTATGCTTAAAACCTAAATGCTAACACTTATTATACTACATCATTGGGTCCATGCCAAGTGCCGGATGTCCTTTTTCTGTTAAGAACTCCAGTAAAGTTTCCGGATCCTCTGCGATGGTCTCATCACCGATCATATCGGTGAAGTTCTCGATGCCGTAAAGCTCCTTGGCGGACTCGTTGAGACGCTCTGCAACGGTCTCCTTCAGCTCCTTGGGCATCCATACGATACGCTCAATGCCGCCCTCGGCCTTCATAAACTTCTTGGAAGCGATGAAGTGCTTTCCATGTCCCATAAAGCCCGGTGTCTGCACACCGCCGCCTGTCATGGAAGCCAGCTCCGGGAATGTCATTCCAAGAGGAGTCATGCCAGCATACTCACGGTTGGCAATGATAACACCGTTGGAGAACGGCTCAATACCGCAGATACACTCAAAGCAGCCGCAGGAAGTCATGGGATTCTCCATGATGGAGTACAGAGATACGTTCTCCAGTGCTCCCTGGGAGTACATCTTCACAGCCTCGTTTACATCCTCGTACTCGCCGGTGCGCTCGTCGATCACACGCTCCTTGGTGATAACCTGGCAGGGTCCCTGGGGATCCAGCTCGTTGGTTGCCTTGGCATCCAGCCATGAAACGGCGCCGCACAGGCCCAGACGCTCCGGCGTTACCACGCATACGTGGGACGGGGAGAATGCCTGGCAGAGAATACAGCTGTAGTAAACCTCTACGGACTCATCCGTCAGGGTACGAAGTCTGTCATCACGCTTGTCAAAGGACGGAATCGCCAGATTGTGGCGAAGCTCCGTACACTTCTCCGGATCGGTGATCACCTTTACCTGACACTTATCAACCACTGCGTCAAATTCATTCTTAATCTTAGCGTAAAGCACCTCGCCGATATGCTTTGCCCGGAAGCCTGCCTCAAATGCGGCCTTGCCCACACGGACACGAATCATATCACGCTGTCCCGTATGCATCACGCCCTCGATGCAGTTTAAGTAGCTGTGGAACTTACGCTCAAATACGGGCTCAAAGTCAGACTGCATGTTCCGTCCGGCAACCTCTACAATGTAACCGATGCTGTGCTTTGTTCCTACCTCAAACTCATCCAGATCCGGTCCGATGACCTCGATCTTGTGATCCTCTACCTCAGAAGCCTCCTTGGTCTGTACCAGCTCGAAGCAGTCCACACGGGAACCGTCAAACTCAACCTGCATATCGCCACGGCGGATAATCTCGCCCTCGAATGCGGATGCAAATGCAACGGGAATATCAATATCCGTCACCTTGATCTTCACATCTCTTGCCTCAATAGAGGTGGGATTGAACTTCTCAGTATCCGGCTGCAAAATCAAGCTCTTGGGTACATTCATGCCTTTCAGGCTCTCCATATCGTTGGAGATAACCGGGAAACCGAATGCGATTGCGCCGGCACCGCAGCCTACGGTCAGGTCGTCTACAGGAGCAAATGCATTGACAAAGGCAAATACACGCTCAAAGGTATACTTCATCAGGTTCGGCAGATCCCCCGGTGTAATGTTACCGAAGATCAGGGCTGCACGAAGCGCAATGGAAACTACGTGAGCTGCGGATGTGATATCCTTGCCCATCAAGGTTACACGTACATTGAAGCCGGTGTTGTAGCCAGCCTCAATGAGCTGATCGCAGATGCCGCCTACGCAGGTAACGAAGTTACCCTGTGCCTGGTAGCTCTTTACCAGGGCAACCGCCTCCTCCACAGAGGGAGCTGCATTGATGATAACCGGTACGCCGGGGATGTCGCCTGTTACCAGGGGAACGCCCAGCTCACGGATCATAGCGTCTGTAAAATGGCCTACATAGGGCTCCTCATAGGGCTGAGCGCCGTCCATGTACTTCATGGTCTCAATAATCTCAGCAGCCAGAGCCGTTGCAATACCAGCCTGGAATACGTTATGTAAACGTTCCTTTCTTGTCATCATTTCCTTAATTTTTCCCTCAAGGGCCGCCTTTACCTCTCCCAAGGTAGTCAGCTTCTCTCCTGTTACCGCATAGTAACAGGGAAGACTGTATGCGGTGCTTGGCAGGGATACTGCCGCATCTGCGCCGTATTTCTCCAGCGCTTCGGCTACCGATTTTTCGGCCCATGCGTACATCTCGCTGGAGCCGCCAAATGCTCTATCAAATAATGTCACGTTTTTAACCTCCTATTTATAAGTTCCGCTTCTGCCCTGTCAGTACACCCTTTTATAGAACAATTTCCGACCGCAAGTACATGCGTTCGTAAATCGTTCTGTGCACTGTCTGGGCTTCGCTGTTTTCTTAATTTTCTAATAATTCCTTTATTTTCCGAATCTCCTCCGTTGCCTCCCGGCTGATATCGTAGGGGGATTTCCCCTGCCGGTCCGCATCGATGACATCCGTATTGTAATGGATAAAGCCCAGTAAATCCTCGGCAGGAATCTTGGAGCGGACAAAGTCCTCATCCTCCGGTCCCCGCACCTTGTTGGCAACCACACGGACCCTTTTTACACCCAGGTCCATAGCCAGCCGCTTCACATTCTTGTAAGTCTGCACGCTTCTGGCTCCCGGCTCAATGACTACCACAAACTGATCCACACCCTCGCAGGTGCCCCGCCCCAGATGCTCAAGGCCGGCCTCCATATCCATGATGACCACATCCTTGCTCCGCAGGCTTAAGTAGTTGAGAATCCGTTTCAGCATCACATGTTCCGGACAGACACAGCCGCCTCCGCCGGTTTCCACCGTTCCAAGGGTCAGAAGCTTGACACCATTGTAAGTCTTGCTGTAGGTATCCGGTATGTCGTCCACCTTGGGATTCAGGGTGTAAAAGGTATTGTCGGCCCCAGCGCCGGTGCGCTCCTCAATGAGCTTCCGCATCCGGGAAATGGGAATGATGGAATCCAGAATCTCCTCCGGAAATCCCAGTGCCAAGCCTAAATTGGCATCTGGGTCCACATCCGCCGCCAACACGGTCCTGCCCTCAGCCGCACACAGCCTTGCCAGGGTTGCTGCAAATGTGGTCTTTCCCACACCGCCCTTACCGGTAATTGCAATCTTCATATGCCTACACTCCTAACTGTTGCTTATCCATTTAGATCCCTAAAGCCGTTCTCTTCTCCTCAATCCGGTCAATCATAGCGTCAACCAGCTTGTCGATGTCCTTTTCTACGGTGTAGGAAGCCTCTACCCAATCCTTGATGCCATGCTTCAAAAGGTTATCCACCTCAGTAGAACCGCATACGTAAGGATCAACGCCCAGGAATGTATCAATACCGGTAGCCACTACATAGTTACCGATGGAAACAGCCTTCTCGGACATCCACTCAGGAGCACAGCCCACAACGGGAACCTGGGAAATGTTCCAGCCGGAATCCTTGGCAATATCGGCTGCCAGAATCATCATACGGCTGATATCCACGCAGGAGCCCATATGTAATACAGGAGGAATATCTGCCAGCTCGCAAACTCTCTTCAAGCCTGCGCCGCAGAGATCCTTTGCATCCTTATTCATCAGACCGGCCTTAGCGGCAGCCTGTGCGGAACATCCGGAAGCAATGATAATAATATCATTTGCAATCAGCTTCTTCATCAGCTCAATATGGGCAACGTCCGGACGGATCTTCGGGTTGTTGCAGCCTACCATAGCAACAGCGCCTCTGAGAACACCGGACTTCACGCACTCAACCAAGGGCTTGGTGGTTCCGGTCTCGTCCACGTAGGAGTTGGTAACCGTATCCAGGGTCTTCTTGATAGCCTCTACAGAGTATCCAACGGTTGCTTTCTGCTTCATATCCGGGATATAAACCAGCTCAGGCTTACGGTTCTTGAAGTTGTCAATGGCCATCTTAACAATCGCCTTGGCATTCTCCCCTGCTGTCTCCGCTGTGAAATGCATAAACTCGGAATCCGGCATCTGTGCAATCTTGGAGGTGGTAACAAATTTTGTGTGGAAGCACTTGCTCAAGGGTCCTAAGGCCGGGAAAATACACTGTACGTCTACGACAATGGCCTCACAAGCGCCTGTCAGCACTACATTTTCCTGCTGTAAAAAGTTACCGGCCATGGGGATTCCCCGGCGCATAGCAACCTCATTGGAGGTACAGCATACACCGGAAATGGTGATGCCCTTTGCTCCTACGCTCTTAGCGTATGCGATCATCTCCGGATCGTCTGCATACTCACAGATCATCTCGGAAAGTGACGGGTCATGTCCATGAACAACAATATTTACATTCTCAGCAACCATAACGCCCAAGTTTGCCTCGGTGTCAATGGGCTTCGGTGTTCCGAACAGCACGTCTGAAAACTCCGTACCCATCATGGAACCGCCCCATCCGTCGCAGAGACCGGTACGTAAGGACTGACGAATGAGAGCCTCCGGCTTGGAGGAGCATCCCATATGAGTCATATGTAAGGAGCTTGCAACCTCACGGTCAATAGCACGTGGAGCAATCTCTTCTCTCTCCCAGAGCTCCTGGGTGTGCTGCGGTGCTCTCTTTAAGAAGCGCTGATGTCCGAAAGGCTTTCCATACTCCATCAAGCCCTCTACAGCTACCTCATGAGCCAGATCGTAAATGTCCTTGCCCTCTGTCTCAATGCCCCACTCCTTGGCAATGCGGATCAGCTTCTCCGGATCCTTTACCTTGTAGTTTCCGTCCGGCGCTGTGCAGTGCAGTGTGTGGCAGATCTCACGGCCGTGGTCAGAGTGAGTTGCCGCTCCGCCGGCTGTAAACTTCAGATAGTTACGTCCTACGATGCCGTGTACGTCACATCCGCAGATACCTCTCGGTGCCTTGGGTGTAATACGGCAGGGTCCCATGGAACAGATTCGGCAGCAGACACCCTGCTCACCGAACTTACAGTGGGGGGTCTGGTTCTTCACACGAAGCTGCCAGGAATCGGCGCCCACCTTCGCCCCTGTTTCCAACAGTCTGGCTGTTGCGGCTTCAAATTCTTCCACCGTTGTCAATTTAAAGTCTCCCATTATAAACCTCCTAAAATATTTATGATAAAAATCTGTAAGCTCATAAAACCGCCTGGATCTATGGGCCCACACTTATCATGTTCCACAAATCGTGACTATTCAAAACGGCAGACCACAGACCCGTCTGCTGTGCAGACTATCTGTTGCTTACGCAGCTTCTGTCTGTTTTTCATACTGCTACCGTTCTGATTCGTTATGACAAATCTAACTTGCCAATGATGTCATACAGCGCTTTCCGTACCGGAGAATCCTCCGGAAGCTTTACGGTGGGCACGCCGTCGCAGTCAAATTCAAATACCTGCTCATCCTGGGGAACTACGCCAAGCAAGCTCAAGCCCTGCTTTTCAATCTCTTCCTTGGTTCCCTCATTTAAAACGCCGCCCGGGGCACGATTTACAATGAGCCCTATGGTGTTCGGCTTGAGCCCGCACTCCGGAATCAGCTTTGCGATACGGCCTACGGCCTGGACGCCTCTTCTGGAGCAGTCGCTGACCAAAATAATGGTATCTACCTTGGGAAGAATTCCCCGGCTGATATGCTCCATGCCTGCCTCATTGTCCACCACCACATACTTGTAATTCTGTGCGTACTTGGAAATCTGAGCCGTCAGAAGCCCGTTTACAAAGCAGTAACAGCCCTTGCCCTGGGTATGTCCCATGACAAGCAAATCGAAATCGTCCTCCTCTACCAGTGCGGAGCTGAATTTCATTTCCGCATAATCCTGCTTGGACATCCCCAGAGGAATGGGATTGGTGCTGGAAATCTCTGCCTGGGCAATCTCCTCACGAATCTCACCCAAGGTAGCTTCCACCTCCACCCCAAGCACTTCATTTAGATTGGAATTTGCATCCGCATCTACAGCCAGTACCGGGCCCTGCTTCTTTTGACACAGGTACTCAATCAAAAGACCTGTCAGTGTCGTCTTGCCTACGCCGCCCTTGCCGGCTACCGCAATTGTGTGTGCCATTTTTATCTCCTATTCCAGTCCCGTAACATTCCTCCCTGTACACCCTTGCCTAAATCAATTTTCAGCCATAAAAGCATATGTCTGCAAATTGATTTGTGCACTGTGAGGAATATTACTGTTTTTCCAGTCTCGTAATATTCTTCTGCAATTAATACGCTTTTTAAGCCGGACAGTTCAGCTTAACAACGGAGCCTGTCAGATCTACAAAGGAAATGCTTCCCTCTACCACTGTCTCGGCTCCCATAATATCCACCAGGCGCACCCGGCTTCCCTCTACGTAAATCTTGCTTACATTCTTTAATACAACCTCTTCCGTATCCTTGGTGGTTTTATAAACCGTTGCCAGACACATACTAAAATACCTCCTGATCGTCTTCTACTGAGGAGCTTTCACGCTGGAAAGTGCCACGCTCAGATACAGATTGCCTTTGTCAAAGCACTCTACGGCTTTCTCGATCTGTGATGCCGCCTCTTCCCTTCCGTCCGTGCGGAACTGCTTTGCAATCTCCTGAAGCTCTGCCGCATGATGCTTGTTATGATCCAGCATATAAGCTAAAATTGCCTCCTGCTCGTTGGCCGGACGCTCCCCGCCGCAACCGCCACAGCTTCCGCAATGCTCGTGCTCATGAGTATGGTTGTGATCCTCCTCATGTCCATGGGCATGCTCATGTGCATGGGTATGGGTGCAGCCGTCCTTGTGGGTATGTTCATGGGTGTGGCCATGAGTATGTCCATGATCGCCATCTACAATATGCATGTCAATCCTCCTATCCTGTTTCCAATTCCTTTTGCAAACTGTGTTAATTTCATCACAAACTTAGAGTTATTATACCCTATACAGGGGATTTTATCAAGGTCATTTCCTTTGAGGAATTGCTTTTTTTTCAATACATTTTTTATCCGAATACAATTTTTCAGCCATGTACGGGATAGTTTTTGGGAACATCCTTTATGTCAACCACATCATAAGCCATCAGCAGCAGAAAATCCAGAAGTAACTTTTGATAGATTTGTAAAATTTTGTATTTTATAGTTCTGAAAAGTTGCTATGTTTTGGGAAATGGATTCCCGATTACCAGGCTCACAAATCTGCATTGTAAATAATACACAAATATTTTATAATCAAGTATAGAAAGTCAAAGCTTCTATGGAGGTATCCTTATGAAAAAGACTACTATTGCATTAATAATCGTCGGATTGATTGTTATTCTATTTGCCATATTTTTTCCATCAACAATCGCAGAAGTCCATACTCCAGCGCATCGTGCAGCATGGAGAATTCTAATCGGCTTATTAGGCTGTTTTTCACTGATTTTCGGCATCTGTAAGATAGTCTGCAGAAAATAAATTTTGTTTTACTGGAAAGCCGCACAAAGGGAAAATCAGGAATTCAAGGAGGCACAAAATGATGAGAAATATGATTGCATACTGTGGACTGGATTGTGAAAAATGCGATGCATATCTTGCGACAATCCATGATGACCAGGCGCTGCGGGAGAAAACCGCAAAGCTATGGGCCGAGTTAAATCAGGCTCCCATCTTGCCAGAGCATATCAACTGCGAGGGCTGTCGGGTGGACGGAGTGAAAACCGTGTATTGTGAAAATTATTGCAGTATCCGCCAGTGTGCACTGAAAAAAGGCGTAACCACATGCAGCAGCTGTGCGGAGATGGAAACGTGTCAGACTGTTGGTGAGATTTTCTCAAATAATCCGGACGCTTTAAAAAACCTGATGAGCAAAGCGAAAAGTCGGAATTAAATTTGCAGAGAGAGGAAAATAAAAATGGTTTTAATCATTGATACAACAACAAAGCATATAGGAAAACGAATAGCCGAGGAATTGCTTCGCTCTGGCAAAAATGCAGCCGGGTTTGAGGTGATTGACACCACCGGGATGCACATTTCCCACTGCGTCGGATGCAACTACTGCTGGCTGAAAACGCCGGGCGTCTGTGCTATTCAGGACGATTATGAGCCGATTCTGAGAAAAATGAGCAGCGCCGACCAGGTCTGGCTGGTTTCGGATACCCACTTTGGATTTGTTTCCTGGCAGACCAAAAACATTGTGGACAGGATTATGCCCCTTGTCACCATGTATCTGAAATTCAAGGACAGGCAGATGCGCCATGTCATGCGCTATCATCACCAGCCGGATATTGGAATTATCTATACCGGAGAGGGCGATCAGGCTTACCTCGAACGATGGTGTCAGCGTACGGCACTAAATTTGGGGAGCCGTTCACTGGGCGTTTTTTCTGAGAGCAGCAAAAAGGAGGCGGTTTCATGCATGTTGTAATCATCAATGGAAGTCCACGGGTACCAAAATACAGCAACACGGAGAAAATCATCTCTTCCTTTGCAAAAGGATTGTCGGAAAAGAACGTCACTTTTGAAACATATGCCATTTCCAACCGAAAAACATGGGACATCATTCGTGATGCTTATATAAAAAACGAGGAAATCCTCATTGCGCTGCCATTGTATGTAGAATGCGTGCCCGGACTTCTTTTGGAATTTTTGGAAACGCTTCCCCAAAAGGATGAGCATACAAGGCTTTCCTTTCTTTTGCAAAGTGGCTTTGCGGAGGGGTGTCAGCTTCGCTGCGGCGAGGCATTTCTGGAAAAATTGCCAAAATATTTGGGTGTCCGATATGGCGGCTGTTTGGTAAAAGGAGGGAATTTCGGAATCCGGATTTTGGATGAAGAAAAACAGGCGCAGGCCACAAAACCCTATCAGGCCATGGGAAGGCTGTTTGCAGAGGGAGACGGCTTCTTCCGTGAAGAAGCAAAAAAATTTACCGGCCCGGAATATTATCCGCTTCCTATACGCCTGATTACGGGATTGATATTCAAAATCCTTGCGAAAAAGATGTTTCAAAAGGCGGCTGCGTCCTGGGGATGCCAAGTGCCCCTTGATGAGAAAGTCTGGGAAATAAAAGAATTCAACGATTTCCCGAAAAAATAACAGCAATGGCTACTCAATGCTTGCATACCGCCTCTCTTTTTTGTGCAAGAATAGAGAGGATATATTTGAGCGTCAGCCTTATAATAAGAAAGACAAATTTATGTCCACAAAGCACAACAAGTGCGGATAAGGAAGTATCTCATGGAATGGGTCGAAAGATTAGACCAAAGCATGAATTACATTGAGGAGCATTTGACGGAGGAAATTGACTATGAACAGCTAGGACGGATTGCCTGCTGCTCTGCCTATCGCTACCAAAGGATGTTTACTTACATGGCGGGCATCACTCTGGCAGAGTATATCCGAAGAAGAAAGCTGTCCTTGGCGGCGGTTGACCTGCAGGGCGGCAAGGAGCGGGTGATTGATATTGCAGAGAAATACGGCTACCACTCTCCCACTGCATTTAACCGGGCGTTCCAGTCCTTTCATGGGGTAGCTCCATCCTCCATGAAAGATGAGGGCGTATCCGTGAAATCTTTTTCCCCCATTGTATTTAAAATTGCTGTAAAAGGAGCGACAGAAATGAATTATAGGATTGAGACAAAGGAAGCATTCCGCATTATAGGTGTATCTGCACCTCTTGATAAGGAAATCGAAAATAATTTTATGGTAGTGCCAAAAATGTGGCAGGAGGCGTCTGTAAATGGAACCATACAGAAATTGGCAGGCATGATGAATACGCCGCCCATGGGACTTTTGGGCGTGAGTGCCTCTACCTGGGCAATCTTTTCCGGAACAGGCACCAATCAGTCCATACAGGAATTGGAGCAGCGGATTATAGGGGAATGGCTTCCCTCCTCGGGATACGAGTATGCCAGCGCCCCCGACATTGAGGTTTACTTAAATCCCGACCCACAGAACTCACAATATGAGGTATTGCTGCAGCAAAAGCTCTGCCTTATCATGTATCTTCGCTAACACCTCCTTTCGATCCTGAATCACGGGAAAATACTGTTTCAAATCCGCCATAAACCTGCTCCTTTCATTAATTTGTGCATGTTTTTTGTACATAAAGGGATATGCCCCAGGGCACCCTCTCTTTGCCTTACAGGCAAATTCACCTTGCCCGTAGGGTGTTTCCTTGATTTGCAGATGTTTTTTGTGCATAAAGATATGCCCATAGGGTATTTCCTTAATTCACACACTATCTGTGCTTCCTCCCCACATATACCTTTCCATACATTTGCTGAAAACCTCTCCGACCCGGAGAAATAGACAAAAGACATTCAGCAGCAGAATCTTGCTGCCGGAAAAATTCCTGTCTGTAATCGCATCATAACACAGATTACAAATTTTTACAATGTAAAAAACATCTAAATAATCGAAAATCAAAAAATTTTATTTCCTATCCAACTATCAAATTAAAAAATATTCAATTCCTTAAATGATTCTACGCACTCTTCTATATTATCAAACCACTCCAGTGTACTGACCGGATTATATTCAGCCAGTACACTAGTATAACGAAAATTAAGTTTTGGATAGTTTGACGCAGAATATTTTTCTGAGAGTGCTGCTTCACAAACGCAGGCGTAGCGGTGGCTACGCCGAGGCTTGGGGAGTAGTGCTATCAGGAAAATAGGCAAGTCAAACTACCAACAACTTAATATTCGTTATACTAGGCAGATTGGAAGCAGAAAATACACCCTCTATATGACTGTTTTCAATCTTATTGATAATAAAAAACTTTCCCTGCTCCAACCCCGTCAAAATCCTCTCATATCCATATTTTATGAAGATATCCGTCAAAATCCTCTTTTTGGCCTTTCTTTAACAGAAACAGGCCAAAAACCAGGCAGACAGTACCTAATACCATAAAAAATGGCTTTTATATTCTTATTCATTCTGCGAACTTCACCTCATCTTCTGAGGGCTTTTTGGGAAATGTCAACAAAGCCTTTTGTGTCCCCCTTTTGATTCATAAAATGTTTTCGGAATTTTGATTATAGCTTATATTAACGCCGTCCTCCCTCATCACTTCCCTCGTATTTTCTCCGGCTGCAACTCTCAAAAGCTTCCCCTTACAACCTCCCCCGCAATATCCAAAATCTGCTCAATCCCGATCTGCGTCCCATCCTCCATAACAATCATCTTTCCATATGGGTCCAATTTTTTCACATACCCAGTGACCTCCACATACATTCCCCCCTCTTTTTTATCATCCGGTTGGAAATACGTGATTGTGATCTCCGGCCGTTCCGGCATCTGTTCCATGAGCAGCCGCAATTTTTCATCCAAAATGGCTTTGCTGTTCTCATCCAGTTCTATCCTCTCCCCCGTGTACCTCCCCGTCTCCTGAATGGCGGCATCATATCCGCCAAGAGCCGCAAAGGGCGAGAACTGTGCGGCCCTGTCCGCCACAGGCATTCTGGGCCTTTTTGAAGAAGTATGATGGGGAAGATCCATCATGTCGCTGTACCTTGACGTACAAAGTACGTCCGCCCCAGAGGGGCATGTATTACGGGGTACCCGTAGGGTATACTTTTGCATATCGTCTGCGTGATTCATCCCTTAATTCCCTGCCAATCCAGTGTCCGTACCGAAAATCCTTATGCACATTTCCGGTCTGTTTCTTTAATCTCAGGCTTTATGCCCGCCTATCTGATTGTTCCTGTCCGCCGTAGTGGCACCCTCCCTGAGATTCATGCCTTTTAAGACAGCGTTCTTGCCGTATTTCTTCTTTATGGACAAGATCGTCTGCTGCATCCTTTTTTCTTTTTCCAGGGCCGCTTTCTCTTCTGCCCGCTTCTTCTCCCTTGCCCCATAATCCGTAAACAAATCCAACTGCTCAAAGGCGTCTTCCCTATCCCCGACCCCCTCGCTCACTACCCGGTTTGCCGTAAGATACACCCGCCTTACAAGCAGCCTTGGATCAACTATTTTATCATATAAGGCAAGCACCGCATCCGTAATCGGCCTTGCCAGTGAAGTCTTATGCTCCAGATTGCCTGTGCCGTGGGCATGCTTTGGAACCCGCCGTCCATAGCGGTCCACCGCAACCGGGCCTTTATAGGACTTATTTCTTACCGGGTCCGTAAGATTTTCCCTGTCATATCCTACCGTAAGCACGATCTGGTCCGTCACCAGACCCTTATCCATCAAATCCAGGGCAAGAAGATCCGCCATTTCCATCACGATCAGGCGGGCCTGTTCAAAGGTATAGGGATAATGAAGCACCTGCCCGGAGCCCACGCTGTTGGAGCTTGGCTTATACGCTTTGATATCCGCAATGGTGCATGGTTCCCAGCCCCAGGCATGGTCGATCAAAAGCTCCGCATTTATACCGAAGAGTCGATACAGAAGATCCTCGTTATGATATTCTCCCGGCTTTCCGATGGAGCATCTGGCTATATCCCCCATCGTAAACATACCATTTGCTTCCAACTTCTTTGCGTAGCCCCCTCCCACACGCCAAAAGTCCGTGAGGGGACGGTACGCCCAGAGCAGTCTGCGGTATGACATCTCGTCCAGTTCTGCGATCCGCACGCCGTCCTCGTCCGGCTCTACATGCTTGGCCACAATATCCAGGGCCACCTTGCACAAGTATAGATTCGTTCCAATCCCGGCTGTTGCGGTGATTCCGGTTGTCTCAAACACATCACGTATAATCCTCCGGGCAAAGTCCCGAACGGACAGATTGTTTGATTTCAGATAAGGAGCCGCATCCATAAAAACCTCGTCTATGGAATATACATGAATGTCCTCCGGTGCCACGTATTTCAAATAGATCTGATATATTTTTGTGCTCCATTCCATATAATGTGCCATCTGGGGCGGAGCCGCAATATAATCAACCGCAAGCTCCGGATGCTCCTTTAATTCCTCCGCATCGTGGGACGCTCCCGTGAACCTCCTCCCCGGTGCACGCATGCTCCGCTGTGCGTTTATCTCCCTTACCCTCTGCACCACCTCGAACAATCTGGCTCTCCCTGAGATTCCATACGCTTTCAGAGACGGAGACACGGCCAGGCAGATCGTTTTTTCCGTCCTGCTCACATCCGCCACCACCAGATTGGTAGTCATCGGGTCCAACTTACGTTCCACACATTCCACGGAAGCGTAAAAAGATTTCAAATCAATTGCGATATAAATAGGATGATTCATCATTTCCCTCCCGCATTATAATTCCCGAACCCCCGCCCGCTTCAACCAACCTCTCAGCTTCTTTATAGGAAATCCGGTAAATGTATACGCATCTTCTTCCAGTCCATGCTGCCCGATTACCGTTTCCTCCGCCTGACCATATATGGTCACAGACGGAAAAAAGAGAAGTATTCTGCCAAAGGTAAAGCCCCTGATATTCGATAATTTAAGCTCAATATCCGTATAAGTACTCAGGAAAACTCTTTGGCTGGTCACATAGATTGTGGCATGCCAGCATTGATAAGTATGCTTTTCTAAATCCCTGTAAGATACAAGTCCTTGTCCAATCAGCGACTCGCCCGAATAAAGCCTTATGCCTGCCATAACGATTCCTCCAACACTTCCCCCATACTCCTATCCCTCATCCTCCCGGCTTGGGATATGTCAATCCTCTTCAAACCTCCCATTTTAGTAATTATACCATAAACTCCTATACCATCATAGCCCAACTGCTCTTTCCCAAAACCTACCGCAGAAAAGGATCTGCCGGGAAATAAGACAGCAGACTTTTCTGATATCCAGTGTCCGGCTATTTGCGAACAGGCTGTCTGATATGGACGGACAGTGCCCCAAAACCCTACCACTAAAGTAAGCTACAAGGCAATGTCCGTTCATAGCAGACAGAATGTACGCAAATCGTCCGAACACCGGATATAGAAATGGCTGCTGTCTTATTTCCCGGCAGCTCCTTTTCTGGCACCACCTACCCATCCATCCCGCAATCATACGCCCTTTCAATCAACGCCCGATCATTCACCACCGCATCATAAAACCGAAATCCCCCAGAAAAGTTATAAGCTTCATACCCATTCCCCTCCAAAATCCGGCAGGCAATATAACTCCGCAGCCCACTCTGGCAGATAACATAGACAGGCTTACCGCAGGCAACCTCCCCAAGCCGATCTCTCAGCTCATCCACCGGAATATTCACAAATCCCTCCATATGACCGGCCGCAAATTCTTCTGCCGTTCGTACATCCAACAGCGTAACGCTGCCGTCCCTTGGCACCTTATGGACATCCGCCAGACGCCACTGTTTCAGCGTGCCATTGGCAATATTGTCAATCAGAAATCCCGCCATATTTACCGGATCCTTTGCGGAAGAATAAGGCGGTGCATAGGCAAGATCCAGATCCTTTAGCCGGGTCGCTTTCAATCCGGCATGGATGGCTGTAGCCAATACGTCAATCCGCTTGTCCACGCCCTCATATCCCACAATCTGAGCCCCCAGTAAACGGTAAGTCTCTTTCTCAAAGACCACTTTCATCGTCATCACCCTGCCGCCGGGATAGTAACCGGCGTGGCTCATAGGCGAGAGAATAACGCTATCCACATCCAGTCCCTCTTTCCCTGCATTCGTCTCATTTATACCGGTGGCAGCGGCCGTCATGCGAAATACCTTGATCACGGAGCTGCCCTGGCTGCCTAAATAGCGGCTGTCGCCGCCGCAGATATTATCGGCAATGATACGGCCCTGCTTGTTGGCGGGACCTGCCAGGGAAATCAGAGCATCCCTGCCGGTAACATAGTGCTTCACCTGCACCGCATCCCCTGCGGCATAAATATCAGGCACAGAAGTCTCCATCCGGTCATTGACCACGATGCTGCCCTTTATGCCAAGCTCCAGACCGGCTTCCTTTGCCAGAGCCGTATCCGGAACAACGCCGATGGCCAGTACCACCATGTCGGCATGGAGAGGTGCTTCATCTTTCAGCAGCACATCCACGCCGCCGTCCTTTTCCTCAAATCCCTCCACGGTACGGCCCAGAGCAAGCTTCACGCCATGCTTACGCATTTCGCCGTGGATCATAGACGCCATATCTGCATCAAAGGGATTCATAAGCTGCTTCGGACGCTGAACGATCGTCACCTCCATGCCAAGCTCCCGAAAATTCTCCGCCAATTCCAAGCCGATAAAGCCGCCGCCTGCCAAAACAGCAGATTTCGGATGGTGTTCATTGATGTACTCCTTGATCCGGAACGTATCCTCCACCGTCCGCAGGGTAAACACCTTGTCCATATCCACACCGGCAAGTCTGGGCCGGGCCGGCTTTGCACCGGGAGACAAAATCAGCTTATCGTAGGTCTCTTCAAATTCCTCTCCGGTCTCCAGATTTTTGACAGAAACAGTTTTCCTGTCGGGATGGATGCGGGTAACCTCATGGTGCACTTTCATTTTCACCCGGAACCGGGAGAAAAAACTCTCCGGGGTCTGCAGGGTCAGCTCTTCGGAGTCCGTGATCTGATCTCCGATATAATAAGGCAGGCCGCAGTTCGCATAGGAAATATACCCCGAACGCTCAAAAACGAGGATCTCGGCCTGTTCATCCAGTCTTCTGATTCTTGCTGCGGCAGTCGCACCGCCGGCTACTCCTCCTACAATCACTACTTTCATCTTATTGTTCCACCTTTCCTGCGTAAGCGGCAATCCCACCGATGTTGTTCACTTTGGTGTATCCCATACGTTTCAGTATCCCGGCTGCCTGACGGCTGCGGGAGCCGGAGTAGCAGTATACAAACAAAGGGGTATCTTTATCCCCGGCCACGGCGGCCGCTTTTTCAAGCTGCTGCAAGGGTACATTTTTGCTGCCGGGAATATGGCCCTCCCGGTATTCCGAAATGGTACGCACATCCAACAGGACGGCACCGGGAGTGGCCTTGTATTCCTCCACGCCCTGATTGATATTCCCTTGTCCGAAAAAATTAAAAAAGCCCATGACTACACCTCCTTACAGCATCCCGGTATGTTCCTCCGGAAGTGATTCTGATTGATATTGACAGCAGACATTTTGTCGTCCTCCTTTTTCTTATGTAGTTTTACTCTTTATGTACAAGAATATTATAACCGGAAGCTTCGAGATTTTCTGTGATGACATCACCAAATTCAGCAGAAATTGAAAACCCAGCAGCTATAAATAATAGAACAAGCTTTCATAAGTCATCATAACTACCTTACTGCATTATTTATTACTTTTCTCACTTTCCAACATTGCTCGGACTATCTCTGTTTTATCGCCATAAAAATAATTTGGTTTAAATCTACAATAATTGTAATATCTTATGTCTACCCAATTATATATGTACTTTACTAAATCTTGCTTTATTGCATCAAATAAACCCCAGAAATCATTTTTATCATAATCTCTTCCTAAAGTTAATTTTGCTGCATAAAATTCAAAGCTATAATCTGCAAGGATGCTTCTTAGGTTTTCATCATATATTCCATTAATATTTAGAACATATTGCTGGCTGTTTATTTGTTTAAGGGCTTTTTCAATCCCATCTATACTAACCATCAGCTGCTCATTAAAGTTTTCATTTTTTCTTTTATATTTCCGACTTCAATTAGTAAAGCAACAAGTGTAGATGCCACACATACAAATGACAAATTCTTGACTATATTCCTCCCATATCTTTTGTATCCTTCTTCTGCAGAAGCCTCGGCTTTGCAAAATACACATCCATTGCCTCAAGCGAAATCTTATGCTTTTCCTTGTTTCTAAGATTCTTATTTTCATCCCATTAAAATTTATTTTTTAACCATTCCTCTTAGATTATCTATACGAATAATATATCAGCAAATAACAAGTCCATCAATTGCATTTTTATATGCGTTCTATTTCCTGTCTATCCACCCATCTCTTTAAGACGAGAACCAAAACGGCGGACAAGATCCTTGCCCATACGGTACTCCACCAAAAAAACAGGCATAATCTTTGCACACTCTCTATTCACACCCAACCTGCGGTTCCGTCCAAAAAAATGTGTGACAACTCCGCTTAGAATTGTCACACATTTTCTTTCTTAAATTCGCTATGCTCCCTGAAATCCATTCTGCTGTTTCCACACTTTCCATCTGCCCCCATCCATCAAAAGCTTAAAGCCGCCCCGGTAATCCAGGCCGAAATAGTCAAACTGCCGCATCAGATTGCTCACAAGCTGTCCCTCCGGCCTGCTTGCTCCCATGCAGCCGCCGCCCCTTAAGACCATCTGGCTGCCTTTATAATCAAACACCGCATTTTCATGGGTCCTGTACTTGTCCATAAGCCGTACATACAGTTCCTGCAGCTGCCGATCATCCACGCCCTCCGTACACCAGACGGCGTAGATCAGCAGCGTGGGATTTTCCTCTTTGGACAGATAATGCAGAAAATAATCCAGCACCTCTTCTTTTCCTTTCAGCTTCTGGATACAGTGGAAAAGTGCTATTCTTCCATTATTATCCAGATCCTCTCGGGCCAGGGCATCCTTTAGTCTTCCCGCATGGACATTGGGATAATCTTTCATAATAGCGATGGTATGACAGGCATCCCGGAATCCCTCTCCCCGGAGCCTGGGCAGTATCTCAAACACCCTCTCATACCATACTTCTTTCACCTCCCAGGTTCCCTCATAGTTGATAATGGAAACCGCTTCCGCATACGCTCCCCATTCCCACAGCTTTTCAAGCTCTTTCGTCATCCCCGGCACATGGAAATGAGCCAGCAGCTTAATGAGCTTCATCCGCACTTGCACGTCGGTTTCCTGTGCACAAGCTTTCTTAAAAAATGTCTTCTGTTTTCCGGGCAGGGATACGAATTTATAGCAGCTCTCTATGATCTCCGTCTTTTCCTCCGGATCTTCGGTCTGCTCGTACAGTTCCATCAACTGGCCGGGATTTCCGTCCAAATACAACCCAAATCCCATTTCCTCGTCGCTGTAGCCTGCAATCACCTCCCGCAGCCACCGTTCATACCATTTAAGGAACCCCTTTTCCCGCACAAAAAACGGCTGACCGCAGTAATCCTCATCATAATAAACCACCTGTCCCCGGTAGTCTCCTGTAAGTACCAGCCCTGTCATAAGCGTGCAGCCCTGGCTGCCGATAGGGAGGACTCCGGCGTACGGATGCACCTCTTTCCCCTCTCGCCTGCCCTGTGGATCGGCCGCCCTGTCCCAGTCCTCATCACTCATCTTCGGATAGATCACCGGCTCTTCCCGGACTGGATAAAGACGAGAGCCACGGGAATCGCAAAGCTCCTTTTTGAGCGTCTCCACCCCATAAAGTCCATAATAAGGGCCTGCACCGCCATTTCCCACCAGCATCAGAAAATCCCGATATTCTTCCGGCAGACGGATGCCCTGCTGCTGTTCAAATTCCCGTATGGTCTCCTCACTGGCAGGCGGTGACAGCTTATACTTGTGGCTGTACGCCCCAAATCTTGCAAAATCCGGGTCTTTCGCCCTTGCCTGCTCCAGTAATTTTAAGATACGCTTTGCCCATGAGGGCTGTCCTGTCTTTCGCATTTTTCTCTCCTGTAAAACCATTCAAAATCTCCCCTCAGTGAGCAGGGGGACGATAACAAACCGAAACTTATTCCTGCGGGCAGCGAGCCAAGCGGACATGTCCATTTGACTTTATTCCCCAAAAACCAACCTGCATATTGGAAAGCCATAATATTTCAACAGCTTTAAATCCGCTGTTCTTCATTAGCTTTAAATGCTCTTTCCATGTAATCGGAAAGTAGTCTTTTCCATATCGATCTATATGCTTCCTGATCTCATCCGGGCTTTTTCCCTGCTTCATCTGGTATCTTTTCCATTTTTCCAAATAAATTGATTTTCCCGCATCCGTAAGCGGGGCAAAATTTTCAAAGCTAATGAATACGCCATTCTCTTTTAGTGCTTCATAACACTTCCTTAATGCTAATTTGCGTTCATGCATCTGTAAATAGTGGTTTACCTGTATCGCAGTAATAACATCGAATTCATTTGCGTAGGCTAAATTTTGAACATCACAAACAGAAAATTCCGCATTCGGGCGGCTGAAACGCTCTTTTGCAATTCGTATCATTTCATCGGAAGCATCGCAAAAGACAAACTTTTCAAGCTCTACCGTTTCAAAAGCAATACTCCCCATCTTTCCCGTTCCGCAGCCAATGTCAAGCCATGTTACCGGGGAGTGATGCAGAGTTTTTACCAGCTCTATGACTTCTTTATAAAATACGTCATAATAGGGAAGTGTTTGTTTGATTTTTCTGTCATATTCACCTGAATCAAATGCAGATTTATTCCCGCGGGCAACGAGCCAAGCGGACATGCTGGCATGTCCATTTGGCGACTGCCGCAAGGGTCAAATACCCCGCAGCTTGCTGCGAGGTATTTGACTGTCCATAGTCGATTTCCTCTATAGCTTCCTGTTTTACGCTTCCTGCAATTCCCCAACAGACAGGAATCTGCTAAATAATAAAATTAACGATTCCATATACCAAATGACATATTGTAAAAATTGAGATTGGAAGAACCGCTATTTCATTCTTTCTATCCATAGCAAAGAAGAAAAATACCAGGCATGGCAGAAGCGTCAATCCCAATATGACAATCCCATTCGTGATGCCCATATAATAGAATGCCCAGCTTGCAAAATATAGCAGACAACTAATAATTACGGTAATGATTAATCGTGAATGTCTCACCTTTTTTCGCTCACGATTTACAAATATACATAAAGAAATGACCATCAGCACTTGACATACAGAAGCCACTGTATCAAGTGTCGCAGTAACCGAATCTGCCCTCAATATGTCATTTGGTGCAGGGACGGCAAACCAGATAAAATTGGGTATCATAAGAGTGAAAAATAGCAACGCACCCCAAATATCAAATCCTATCTTATATTTTTTCAGCATCCAAATATCCTCACAATTTCAATTTTATATTGCTTGAAAGCAGCCAATTAGTCCTCGTTTTTGAAAACCAATCGGCTATCTTGATCGGATGTATGGTCCTCCCTGCTCACTGAGATTTGGCCATGTTTTTTATCCTCTCACCAATCTCCTCGATCACAGCCGCTTCGGTCTCCAGCTCTTCGGCAATCACAGGGATGCTTTTTCCTCTCTCCAGCTTTTGTCGGACCAGCTTGACCAACAGATCGGACTCCCCTTTCCGATATCCGTCCCGTTCGCCTTTTGCGTAGCCGTCCTCTTCTCCTTTGCTGTAACCCTCCAACTTTCCTTTTTGATACCCGGCTTCCTCTCCCTCTTTATAGATCCCCCTCATATGGGCCTTTTCATCGTATTCCGTCAACAGCATATGCAGTACCTCCGCTTGATTTTTCCTCAGAAGCTCTTCCAGGATTCCCTTTTGAATACAGCTATCCACAGCTTTCATTATGGCGGCTTTAAGTGACATATTCCGGTCCAGGTTCTCATTCACCTCTGCTATAAATTCTGAGTATTCCCATAGCCGTCTGCATTTTTCCAATAGCTCTTGGTTGTGGCCCCGGTTGATATTGAAAAGGACTGCTTTACATTCCAGGCAGCCGGAACCCCGCCCTGTCTCAAAGGCGTCCGAAAGAAACAGCTCTTCCCGATCCGCCTGCTCCTGTTTTCCATTGTAGAAAATGACGTACTCCGGCGTGGGCAGCTTTATAAGCTTAGAGCTGTATAGCTGATCCTTGTGCTGTGCCACAATCCCCTCGTACTGCCGGGAAAAGTACAAGAGCCCCCGCAAGGGCATGTTCGGCGAGTAAGTACTTTGATGCTCGTAAAGATTGAGCTGATTCGCAATGATAAAGGACAGATCATTCTTCATCTTCATAAAGATTGCATCCTCCAGGGTCACAATCTCCAATTCGTCCGCATTGCTGTAAGCACTCCCGTTTACCGCATTGTACAATTCCAGCAGATCCTTTTTATCCCGAAACAGGAAACGAAACAGGCGATCCTTATACCTCCTGTTAATACGCAGTCTCCTCCACAGAAAATGCTTCTGATACCATTTTAAATTATTTGCCATAAACTATCCTCCATTATACTTGATTGTTTTCTTTTTCTCAATCACCTGTGCCTGAAAATTTTCGGGATTCCCGTTGAAATTAATAAAGATACTATTGAAAAAAGATGATATTTTGATTATACAATAAAATTTGGAATTTTCAACCTGTTTTTGTAAAATTTTTATATTTTTTATGTTCTATTTCCAGTCCCTTTCACAATAGCCGTAAAGTGAATCTTTAACCAAACTTTTCATAATCTCCGTTCTGCTATTCCAAGAAAAAATCGTAAGACAGGAATCCTCTTTACGACTTCATATATTAAAAATGTTGCAACAAACGAAATCAACACAATCAACAAAAATTGTCCTGCCACACCGATGGGCAATCTCAATACGAAAAATCCTGCCACAACCAGAATTGGCATATGGAGAATGTAAACAGGAAAAGACGCACGTGTCAGATAACCGCTGAGACGACTGTGAAAATTCAGCTTTGACCGTCCTACGCCAATCAGGGCAATAATTCCCGTCCATCCGTAAAATATGTAAAGCCCGACCATCCCTATGTTTCGGATGTTTTCCAGGCAGTACAAATAAGTGTACAGGCCGCCTGACATTGCGAAGAGGAAAAGGCTTGCAAACCGGTACCTCTGCAATTTTTTCAGAATACTTTCCTCCGAAAATATATAATACCCGAACAAAAACAGTATGAGAAACTGCCCCAGACTTTTCCCGCCTATATTCAAAATATACTGACCTATCCATTCCGGAACAAACAAAAGAATCATGCAGAAATAAGGTAAATGGTCAGCTTTCCATTCAGGCAAATACTTTTTTTGCAAAAGAAAGATTAAAATTGCTGTCAATGAAACAAGAAACAAATACAGCAAGAACCAAAGATGTGCGGGCGTAAAACCCCCACGATATCCCGTCAAATCAGTTTCCTTTGTGAAAAACAGACCATACTGCTGAAAATAGGTACCTGTATATCCATTAAAAAACACTTCTGCCACATAGGTCATCACCGGAACAAGCACAAGCAATCCAAACAAAAACGGAACAAGTAATTTTTTTACTCGTTCCCCTATAAACTGCCTGTTTGTTCTTATTTGGAGCGAGTACTTACAGCTTATGCCTGCAATCACAAACAAAAGAGCCATGTACCAGGGATATACGGCAGTAGAGAATACATAGAGTGCGGTATTTGTATGTGACCAAATATAAAATCCGCTGTACTCTCCTCCACTCCAAATTTGCGAAGCATGGAATGGAAACAGCAGCAGAATTGCCATCCATCTTAAATTATCTATGAAATATTTTCTCTCCATATAAGGCCACACCTTGTTATTCCAATTTCGCCTCTATATTAATTCGTCAACTGGAAGTTGACAGCATCAAAGTGCCACAATTTCATCCGCTATCTCACGAACAGTTCTATTGCTCGTATCTATTTTCACGGTATCCAGTGCTTGATACATCGAAATTCTCTGAACACTTCTGTCAATCATATCAGCAGAACGTATCCCTAATGTTACATCTGCGGTCAATCTATCACGCAGGCTGCTTTTATCTACAGCAATACCGCATAAAAATCCTCTCCTGAAACCCTTTTTGTTTCCCATGCTTTTCCGGAATACGCTTAAATTCCTCAAACCCGATACTCGTATAACATTTTATTGCATTCTTATTTATATCCGTAACATCAAGCACAAACTCCTGATAATTTGTAAGCTGCATACTTTCCCGAAGCATAGCTGCGGCAATGCCTTGTCTGCGGTATTCTTTTCGTACGGCTACAAATTCTATGTATCCGGTTGTGACAGGATATGCAAGCTGCTTTTCAAATTCTTCTTTCAAAACGAAAGCTGCAATCACTCCTTTAAAGAACCCAAACTGTTTCTTCAAAGATGCTTTTTCTACTCCTGCGGCTCTGCCATTGCAATCCGAAATCGCCAGCACTCCCGCAATATCTCCCTGAACATCCGCCACATAAAATCTTTCCATATGCAATCCCGCTGCGATAGCATCCGCCACTTTTTGATTATCCTTGCATAATATTGAAAAATCCTTTTCAAATCCCTCCGCAATACAGAAAGCCACATGATTGCGGTCTGTTTCTTCTGCTTTCCTTATATGCACCATTTTCATATACCCTCTGTCATTGTTTTAAATGATTCATCAAATCCCGCTTTTACGCTTTTTGCAGTTTTCCGTTAAATGGGAATCTACCGCAAAACAGCCTGTCATCTGCCTTTCAAACACTTCAAGACCCAAAAGGTAATCGGCTTAAAAATAACATAAAGGCCATAGCCCAGCACTCCGCCAATCACATTCGTGATCAGATCCGTGATATCCGAATTTCGGTCGAAAAACGGCTGTAACAGCTCAATGCCCAGGCTCATCAAAAAGCAAAAAAACACCGTTATACCGAATTTGGCCCTTTTGCCCCGGGTCAGTGGAAACAGGAACCCGAAAGGCAGAGTCATGATAATGTTCAAGAACACTTGCCTGAAAAAGTCCCCTCTCCCCAAAGAGACATCAATAAACGGCACCAGATTCATAGGTTCATAGGGGTGGTTCAGCATGAACGGGATGGATGCAATCACCGGCATCATAGTAAAATAGAGTACCAGAGAGAGGTATGCATACATGAGGGTGTTGACAAGCAGTCTGTCTCTGCCCTGAGCTCTCCATTTCCTGAAAAAGACGAAAGCATACAGGCAAACCAACACTATAAAATCTATGAAATATTTTATCAGGTACTTCATTATATCTCCTTTCTTCTTACCGCCCTATCCAAAATCCGATTTTCCAGTATGTCAAACTGGCTTATGCGTTCCTCTCATAACAAATTCTGAAATAACGGTCTCGCCGCCCTCAAATTGGCGGATAATTTCCATCTTGTAGTCGGGACATGTTTTTCTGGCAGCCGCAAGGGTTGTCTTCTGAACTCATTTCTGATAACTTTTTTTCATTTTTCCCCGCTAGCTTTCCATTTATGCTCTTCGCAATTCCCTCATAACCGGGAAGTTATCATTCCATCTTTTTTATATATGCATTTTGCGATTTGACCATGTTGAGGATGGTCTATTCCCAACACATACTGCATCAATATTCCATGACACACAACAATAACCGAACTGTAATTTCTATATCGTTCCAACACCGACATAACACGTTTTTCCATTTGACCGGCAGATTCCCATACACACACTTTCCCCGTCGGATGGCACCCCTTATTTTCTGTCAGGCATTTATAATTTTGCTCGGCCTCTTCATCAGATAAATATTCATACGTGACGCCATCTGCCAACCATTCATGCAAATCTGGTTCTACTCACATCTCAACGCCTAAATCTTTCGACAAGATGGCCGCACTATGTATTGCTCTGCCAAATGGAGATGTGATGATCAATTCAATATTTGCCAGCCTTGTATCCTTTGCTGTTTCATGAATTTGAGCGATCCCTTTTTCGGATAATGTCATCATGTTATGGCCAAAGTCTTTGTAAAATTTTCTGCCCGCCATAGTGGTATCCATTTCTCCGTGACGTATAAAATAAAAAGTTGCCATCTTGCCACTCTCCATTCAATTTTTCAAACTTTGTTTTATACTCTTCGCAATTTCCTGACAAATAGGATGCTGAAGTCTAAAATTCATACTTTGTGCCATAGGAAAGCAGCAGTCCGTCTGTTAATTCTACACATAAAATTATGGTGTTTTTATCATCGAAATTATTATGTCCGTTATCCATCCATTCCGCAAAGACATTTTTTAATTTCTCGGCAATCAAATGATTTCATTTGCTCATGCGTTACCTCCATAAGCTTGAATTTGTTATTCTAATGCTTTCTTTAAATCAAAAACAAATCGCATTTGCTGCTTTTTTAAATAGGATTTTACAAAAGGTTTCATAAACCACTTTTTAGGTATCACATTTTCCGTAAAGTCGATTTGAGTTTCATTTTCTTTGGAGGTAAAAACTCCAGTCCAATGGCCTTTCATATTGCTATTCTCCATATCAATCTCCCATCGCTTATATGGTTCTACCATAGTAACAGTAAACGTAGTCGCATACCCCTCTTTTGTATACTCAACAAATTGTTTGTCATTTACCGTTTCTGTCTTACTTAAATCACTTCGCCATGTGCCATATTTATCAACAGCTAACATAATGCCCCAAACTTTATAAATATCCCTACCGATAATTGCATTTATTTTTGAAGTTGCCATTTTTCCATATCCTTTCAAATCTAAGTTAATCGTATAAAGCTTCCCACGTTTCTGAATTCATTGCCTTAAAACACATTTCTATTTGTTCTCTGTTATTTTTTTCTTCTGCAAGACAAGGTAATTCATCAACATTAAAATAATCATAACCTGTAGTTTCAATATTGGAAATGAACTCGCCGCCTATCACTTCACATTGCATAAATATTTTACATACCTTATAGGCATAAATGGGCAGATTGTGCTTTTCTCTGTCTTGAACTGCGATTATCCGTTTAACTCTAATATCAAGTCCCGCTTCTTCTTTCACTTCCTTTATCGCATTTTCCTCAACAGAAACATTTACGTCTACCCAACCGCCTGGCAATGCCCATGTACCATTTGCTTCATGTACAAGCAATATTTTTCCCTCTTTAAATATAGCTGCACGTGTATCTATTTTAGGTGTTTGGTATCCCACATCACTACAGAATAAATCTTTTACCTTTTCAAGTGGTATCTCTGACTGATAACTGATTATTTCTGCCGATATTTCTCTAATACGTCCATATCTTTCAAGTTCATATTTATCTTTACAATAAAATAAACCTGCCTGTGCTAAGCCTTGAAGTTCAACCGCCCATTGTAGCCATTTTTCGTTTTTTTCCATATGATAATGAATCCTTTCAAATTCTAATTTTACGCTCTTCACAGCTTCCCGTTAAACCGGAATTTTTAACCAAACATTTTTAATAAATAATCATCTATATCGGCTCTTGCGTGAAAGATATAAATGCTTTTTTCGCTTTTGTATCTGTCAAGCAATTTATATACAATTGGCAATTCATTTTTAGGGAAATCAATTATCCATTGTCTAAATTCTTCATCAAATTCTGTTTCTATCCACGGCATATCTACACGTTGTTTGCCTATGCGTGAATCTACTCCGGTCAAACATTCCGCCACCGGAAAATCCAGTAAAAATACAGCTTCACACGCTTGAATACGCATTTCAAGTGTTCTTCCGTAATTTCCGTCAATAATCCATTTATCCTTTAAAACAATTTCTTTTAATTTCTTGTCAAATATCTTTCTGTCAACAGTTGTCCTGTCAGGCTTATGCCATAACATATCAAGATAATATAACGGTAAGTGAGTTTTATCACTTAATATTCTTGCAAATGTGCTTTTTCCCGCACCTGGACAACCGATTATGATTGCCTTTTGAAACATAAAAAGGCCACCTCCAAAACAAACTATCTGATTGATACGCTTCGCAATTCCCTGATAAATGGGAACCTACCACTCATTCAAGAACCTTTGCAATTGTTCCACAAACTGCCCGATATGCAGGCCATCTACAAAAGAATGATGTGCCTGTACAGAAACCGGAATCAAAACCTGTCCATCTACAAAACGGTAACGAAACGCTTCGATGCCATTTGCACATCGCATATACCATAGACATTGTAAAGGATAGTCCCTCTTCCTTAACCATTCGCTTAAAATTTGTAATATCTGCCGTAAATGTCACGCAAAAAGCAGGCTCAACGCTGTTTCGAAAAACCGCACAGTGCATTGCCCTTTGCCATGTTTTTTCATCGATTATCTGATATGAATTGGCCATCTATTTGTTCCTCCATACTCTTTTTCTCAGAAACTATTCGATCCTATTTCTCAAAAATGACAAAGCCACACTCATAAGGATGGTCGCAATACACACGCTCCTGCTTATCCGTGTAGTATAACATACTTTTCAGTATAATCAAAAAATCCCCGCCGCCTGATAGAAGCATGTATTCTGCCAGAAAAAATAGCAGTAATTGATTTGTCATCACCGCAACCGCCATAACCCCGCCGCCTAAAACGAACGTAGGCATAGCAATTCCCAACAGATATTGCCACTTTCTTAACGGTTCGGAGCAAGTGCAGTATGGAGTAATGCTGCTCCAAATGATTCCAAAATCAATGGATTGAAAATGATTTTTTGCAAAAAGCCCCCAGGTAATTCCATGTATAAGCTCATGCAGAACGATTAGAAATACAATAAGTAGAGGGGCCGCTACAGCAAATCCCCAGGAAATACGGTCCAAATCAAAACCATTCACATTATTATATATCCAAAATGCAAAAGCCATAAATGGCAGCATGAGGATAGGACCTGAATACTTCGCCTGCTGGGTATCGATAATTATATTCTTCCTTTTATATCCTTTTTGCTGCATTTTGGAACTTAATTTTTCAAAGCAATCTTTACGTTTTATTTCTTTTTCTGTTAATTTTCTTTTATCTTTCTCCATACTTCATTCCTCCAAAATTTCATTGATACGCTTCTCAGCTTCCCCACAAATCGGATTTCATTCATGTCATTGTGTGCTCATAAAATCATCTTTTGTCAAAAAATGTATCAATATCTATCTCGTACCTATCATTAATTAATACAATATTCGCATTGTGCTTTTTTGCCAGAACCAAAAATCGTGCATTATCTTCTAAAACGCTTTCCATTGTACACCATACATCATCGAAACGCTTCTCTATGGTGCTTGCATATTTTTTTATATCGCAAAAATGATTTTTAATATAATGCTCACTCATCACAAGACAATAGTATTGAATGTTATGGAGGTATTCCTCTGTGAAGTCCTTTTCCCAGTCAAACGGAATATAGACGCCCTCAACAATAAGATTTTGTCCATTTTCTATGGCGGTTTTGATCATTTCACGAATCATGGGCCACATATAGTCTGTAAGCTCGTTATCATCTTCTGCCGTAAGCGTGGTATATCCGCTGCGAATCAAACCCATTTTCAAATGGTCTATGGATAAATACGGGTATTTATATTTTTCAAGCAATTTTTGAGCAAGTGCCGTCTTGCCTGTGTGTGATGCACCTGTAATTAAAACAATCATCTATTTTCCCTTTCTAAAATTCATATAACGTTTAAATTTATCTTATCAAAATATAAAAAGCAAGAAATCCCATCCAAAATGCAGGAAAACGGCAGTCCAAATACTTTTCGTCTTAATGAAAGCAAAGCTGAAAATACAGCTTAATAGTAAAACAGTGATAAATCCCCCACTTGTAAATGCAGAAATGAAAGTACCACTTTGAATCCACACTGGAAAATGAATAGCCAAAAACAGTAAGGAATTGATAAATACAGCAAGATATTTTTTCTTATCTCTTAAAATAGCACTCAGAAAAAGCCCCCTAAAAACCATTTCTTCTCCAGCAGCTATAGAAAGCACCTCTACTACGGTGTTGATTCCAAAGGATTCATTTATCTCAAGCTTACCATTGACTAAATACTCATTTATTATGATGTAAATCGCAAGCAACAGCATCATAGGAACAGCTATCCAACATTTTTTGTTTAATAAATACATCTCTTCTTTTTTGATGAACATATCGTCGCTAAAGTTAAAATGAATCAATATTGCCGGTACAAGCCAGACTACGCACTTGATATACACTTCTTTTGTAAATTCGTCTATTCCAATTTTTGTTTTCAAATATAGCTCTAACAAGCTCCAAAAACTATAGAGTATAATTGTATACATTACAAGTACAGTGCCTGGCTTTGAATTTGCCCTCAATCAATTATCCTCCTTAAATCTTGCTTTCCCTTTATATGTGATTTTCCGACAAACCGAAATCAGTCAGTCAGATACAAAAATCCTCAGACTTAAAATTGCTGTAATATCTGCCTTTGCTTGCGGTAAATTTTAATACGCAATAATCCGGGTCTGTCACGCCGCCCTTGTAATACATTTCATCCCCCGTTCGCCAAATTTTTTCCTTGGCTTCCGCAGTTTCCAATACTTCAACCGTTCCTACTAAGCTAACACCTCTGAAAAACCTTTTGTCAATGAAGTAAACGCTCGCTTTACTGTTTTCTCGAAAACACGACACTTTATTGGATGACGTATTCGTTGAAAACCATATCTCCCTGATGCCATTTCTTGCTCTTGGTTTCAGCATAGCCTTTGTAATCGGAAAGCCCTCATTATCCACATAAGCGATAAAGCTTGTACTTGCTTTGTCTATCATTTTTCCAATTGTTTCTTCTGGATTTCTCATTCTGTTTCCTCCCATTTATAAATCCCGATTTTATGCTCTTTGCAGTTTCCTGTTAAATGTGATTTGCACTTATGAATGTATCTTGTTTTTTATACGCAAACTTGCTTCTACGTGCATAATCCAATGTCTTGAAAATGGCATTTGTATAAGCCCTCGGATATCTTTCCCGCACCAATAATTAATAAGCCAAATTGCATTTTCATCATTACTTACAACATTTAATAATTTTAAGTGTTCTTTTCGTTCTTCTGACACTTTCTTTTTCAATTGGTCATAGGATAAGCGATTGATTATCCGTTCGGTGCTGTCCTTTACCTCAAAAATATATGAATAAAGTTCTTTCAAATTAAGTTGTTTTGAAAAATCCGCAATCTGCTCTTTTACAAGTTCATTTCCCGTTGTAATGATAGGTGAATTGATACGTTCCTGATAATTCCCCGAGAAAAACACTTGCTCGTTTTCACTGATCAATGTGTGTGCAACGATATCTTCGATACGGAAAATATGCCAAATTGAATATGCAATCGTTTTACAATGATAACCGTCTGCGTTTATAAATGGAATTGCATTAAAATCTTCTCTGCTTAATTCCTCATTAAATGATGATAAAGTTTTCATTAACTGATTTCGCAAATCAAATAATGTGTCAATACCTGCTTCATAGGTATCTTTCTTTTTTAGTTGCGTTTACATTGTTTTATTTTGTTCGGACCATATTTTATTCATAATCAATTCCCCTCCGGCAATCCCATTTTACACGCTTCGCAGCTTCCCGACAAACCAGAATTTATTGAAATGTAATTCTCAAAAGGCAAAAATCAAATCCCTGCCGTATGCTTTGCACAATTTCTACATAAACAGGTTTTTCAAAAACAATCTCAAATAATTTTTTGTTATATCCAGCAGTGCAATGACACCATGTTAATGAATTTGAATTTTTTGCTTTCTGCAACTTCCCTTGATACATTCTTTTCCAAACTATGTTTCAACCTCATTAACTCATCTATTTCTAATGTTGGAGAAACTTGTTTTGGCATAGAAAAATTTTTCATATTCTTTCTTAAACCCCGATTGTGAAATCACATAAAGGGTAATTACCCGTTTATGAACCAACGCCAAATCTCTACAATCTCACAATATGCATGAGATTCCTCCGGATATTTTTCATGCAAATCCAACTGCGTATTTACGGCTTCTCTGTAAGATGAAATTAATCCATACGGATTCAGTGCCCCATAATCAATGGAATTAAATTTGGCCCCGCAATTCGTTATGGCACTAATGCATGTGGAGATCTCCACCAAATCATAGCCGCAAAATTCAAACCGCTGCCCCTGCTCTAATCTATAATCAGGCTCAATTTCGGGACGCACAATGACTGCAAGGAGCTGTTCACCCTTTGGGGGCAAATTTATTTCGGATTCTTCTATTTCCCTTAACTCCATCAGGCCGCAGTCAAATGTAACTAATTCATCCGCCTTTATCTTTCCCTGGTTAAACTTCCGCAGATTTGCATGATTGATACACCTGTCAGATTGAAAATAGCGAACTACTCCAAGGGACATATAATCTTTTTTTATCGTAGTTATTGACATATTGAAACACGCTCCGATCACGAATTTACTTAACAATATGTGCGGTAATAATTATATAACTATATGAGTTGATCGTAATTTTGATGTTTTCTACCTCACAATACCAATTTTTACCTTGTCTGTATATTTTACAATTTTCTAATAGAACCTTATTTTTGCAATACTCAACAACATCTGCTACATCTATTTTTAGGTTTCTTTTAATTCTAGCAATTCCCATTTCAGTTGTGTGAATTTTATGGATATTGTCAAGTAATATTTTTTTATCTTCCATTCTTTGCTATAACCTCCGATTTTACGCTCTTGGCACTTTCCTGATAAACTGGAAGTGGTTTTACACCCCCTTTATTAATGAACGCAGCTTATCAGAAACATTATCTGTTCCTTTTAATCCGATCATTGGGATAGATATGTTTTTTTCAGCAAGCCGAGCAGAAATTTTCTCTATGAACAGCCCGTTCCCTTTGACTTCAGCATTATTATCCGATGTTGTATCCACCCCGCAATTTGGTGAACGATTTACCCCGATAATCCCTGCCACTTCAAATCCATACTTCCTATATTCTAAGATTTGATAAATTACGGAATCAACCAATTGCTCTAATTGAGCGTTGGGAATCTCTTTTTTCATCTCCGTACGGATACGTGTATTCTCTGCCACCACAGGCATATCTGCTCCATAAATATTTCCTCTGTCAAGACCCAGGCAGCAAAGCTCCGGACAGGGCATTTGGACAATACCAATGTCAGCATTCAAAAGAATTTCACTCATTTCCTTAAATGCCGCCGGATAAACAGCAGTTCCGTCAGAAATAGAATTTTGATTCAGAAAACAATGAGCAATAAAAACCACTCTTTTACTTCTTCCATCTTCAAACATCATATCCCTCTCCCCGATTCTGATTTTACATTCCTCGCAGTTTCCATCTTGTATAGTTTAAAATCCGTCTGCATTGATATATTTACCTATTGCTCCGTAACTACCGTAAACCTGACACTTCCTTTCGCTTTTTCACCCGTTACGGAAACCGTATACGTTCCGCTTTCCTCAATCTCAACATCAAATTCATCAGAAAAGGAAACATCCTCACTTTCATAGACAGGCACTTCATCGTCTTTCTGAATCTTCAATGACAAGCTGCCACCCTCAACAATAATTTCCGCATGGATCGTGTCTCCTTTTTCAGCCATTAGGTCTTGAGCGTCCGTTTTATTCAATACCTTATAGTCCATCACAAACTCATCACTATTTCCTGTCCGGCTGCCGTCAAAATCTGCTCCACACGCTGTTAATGACAAAGCCAATATGCAAGAACACAAAATAACCAGTTGTTTTTTCATAATCTCTCCTCTCTCAAATACCGATTAGAACTTTCTTAACCTTATTTTTTCATTATAAAGTTCATAAATCCGTTAATCGTATGAATGATAAAAAACAAAGCTGCCGTTCCAACTAATAGATAATTTCTTTTCCATAATCCAAAGCATAAATAGTACAGCAGAACAACGGCAAATTGACCAATTACGATCAGCCATCCATATTGATATCCCCAATAGTAAAATGTCCAACCAACAAAATTTATCAATATCATAAAAACAGTTAATGCAAAGAATGCTTTATCCTTTGTTGTTGTAATTGGAAATAACTTGACATCATCCCTGACAATCAGCATCAGCAAAATCATAGACAGCATACCCAATATACCTTCTATTGTCTCAATCCATTTCATTTCATTTTGCATATTCATAATTGGATTTGACGCTGACTTAATGAAAGGCATAATGATATACGGAATTTCCTGTATTACAAATGCCGCAATTCCCATAAAAAAATTCCCAAATAATAGTTTTTGAATAAATGAACGAATTTTAGCATATCATTTACCTACCCTTAGTGCACAAGGGGACACACGCTTCGCAGCTTCCCGATAAGCCGGAAATTTTCAAACTGCTTTGTCCTTTGCTAAAACAATAAACCACATAATCGGGGCTGTTAAACGCCCGACAATATGTAACGCCATTGCTCCCGGTTCCGTTGGAAAACCGAGATAAATCAAATCGCATATATGGTCTATCGTCATAGGGGCAATGGTTGGAATCTTCCTGACACGGAAGAAAGTATAAGGCTGTCACTGCATAAGGAAAATCCCTTAGCTTCTGCTTTTCTTATATCCCAAAATCATGGCGCCTGCAAGGTCACAGAGACAAAGAGACCGCCCATCTCCCAAGGAATCCTCCAAGCCCTGCTTGGTCTCTCCAGGATCACTCTCGCCAAAGGCGATTTTAGACAGGCAGTCTCTATTACCATTTACATCTTTTTGAAATGAAAGCTTTATGCAATCGGAAAAGCATACAAGCAATTCATCCGATTCCAGGCGTCCGTACGCAGCCTAGATCCCAGCCTGCTTAAGAAGCTCCGGCACCTTGGACTCCCAGCCCATAGCCATAATATGTACCCCCTGGCAGTAAGGCTTGCACTCCTTGATCACACGGGCCGCAATCTCCACGCCGGTGATACCCGCTTTCGTCTTTTCCTTATCCGCTTTCAGCTCCTCGAGCATCTCATCCGGAACATGAATCCCTGCAACATTTGCATTCATGTACTTACACATTCCCACAGACTTGGGAATCACGATTCCAAGCTGAACCGGTTTTCCAAACTGCTTTGCTTTCTCCATAAACTGAATGAACTTCTCAGGCTCATAAACCGCCTGTGTCTGGAAATACTCGGCGCCTGCGGCAACCTTTCTCTCCATCTTCGCAAGCTGCACATCCACAGAATCACTGCAGGGCGATACAACAGCTCCCTTGGCAAACTTCGGCGGCTCCCCAACCAGCTCATTTCCGCCCAGATCCACGCCGGACTCCAACTGCTTCACCGCATGGATCAGGGACACGGAATCCAAATCAAAGACAGGCTTTGCCTGGGGATGATCGCCAAGCTTTGTATGGTCTCCTGTCAGGAGAAGCAGGTTCTCGATTCCAAACAATGCGGCGCTCAAAAGATCGGACTCCAGAGCAATACGGTTTCTGTCACGGCAGGTCATCTGGAAAATAGGTGTCAGCCCCTCATCCTTCAGAGCCTTACAGGTTGCCAGAGAACCAAGGCGCATAACCGAAGACTGATTGTCGGTTACATTCACCGCCGTAATACCGCTTAAGTATGTCTTTGCCTCCTCCAGCATATGCTCAATATGAAATCCTTTTGGCGGTCCTACCTCCGCTGTAACTACAAATTCACCACGTTCAAACGCTTCCGTAATCTTCATATTTTCCTCTCCTTATCCAGCTACTTCTTCATCAGTTGCGAAATTACGCACCTGTGTGGGGCATTTTAATAAATCAAGTCGGCCAATCTGGGCAAGGCGCCGGTAAATACGCTCCCAGCCGCATTCCATCTCACTGTCCACTTCGCATTTTCCATTCTTGGAGCCGCCGCACTGGCCGTTGACCAGGCTCTTGGAGCAGGCGGTAATGGGACAGATCCCGCCGGTCAGATTCAGGTAGCATTCCCCGCACTGATCACAGTCGTATTCCAAGGGCGTCACTCCCTGAAAGCCCGGCAGCGGGTAGGTATCGCAGGCCGCATACACCGTCTTGTCCTCCAGATAATCGGAAAGAGTCTGCACGCCCACGCCGCAGGACAATACCAGCACCGCATCAGCCGCCTTGATATTTTCCATATGCTTTTCCAGACGCAGCTTCATATTCTCTGGGTTGCAGATGTAATCCGTCGTAATACTTCCGGTGACATTTCCGGAAGCCTCCAGCTCTTTTTGAAGCTCCATTGCTTTCTCTAACGGGAAATGAACCTCTCTGCACCCATGGCAGTTAATGATAAATACCTTTTTACCGCCTGCCAGCGACAGGAGGGTTTCCTTATCCTTCAACTCCGTAATCAACATATCACTTCATCCCCCTTACTGCATTTTTGCCCGCCTTAATCTTGGTAACCAGCGGAATCTTGGAGGAACAGATGTACTCGCAGCACCGACATTCGAGACAATCCATGACATTTTTCTCCTTCATGCCCTGCCAGTTCTCCTCGTCTGCGTATTTTGCATAATACAGCGGAGACAGCTCCATGGGACAGACATCCACGCAGCGCCCGCATTTGATACAGGGCTGCTCAGCCGTATGATCGGTGTCAACGGCAATGATTCCGTTGGAGCCCTTCATAATGGGAACATTGGTGTCACCTAAGACGAAGCCCATCATGGGGCCGCCTGCCTTAACAGTAACATCCTCCCCTGTGATACCGCCGCAGTAATCAATGAGATCCTTGGTATTCGTACCAATCTTCACAATATAATTGCCCGGCCTCTTCACATGCTCGCCGGTAACCGTCACCACACGCTCTATGAGGGGCATGCCTTTCTGAATTGCGTCAGAAATAGCCTTTGTGGTGCTGATATTGCTTACCACACAGCCCACATCCGCGGGAAGCCCGCCGCTTGGTACCTGCCGCTTCATCACACGCTTAATCAGCATCTTCTCAGCGCCCTGGGGATACTTTGTCTTAGCCGTAACCACATCAAGCTCCGGGATATCTGCCGTCTTAGCTGTCAGAAGCTCGATGGCATCCGGTTTATTGTCCTCGATCACGATAAGACCTTTCTCCGCACCCACTGTTTTCACAATTGCCTTAAGGCCGAAAATCACATCATCCGCAAATTCCAGCAGTACCCTGTGGTCCGCAGTCAGGTAGGGCTCACACTCACAGCCGTTTAAAAGAACCGTATCAATGGGCTTTGGCGGCTTTAACTTCACAGAGGTTGGGAAGCCTGCGCCGCCCATACCTACGATTCCCGCCTCTTTAACAATCTCGACGATTTCATCCGGTGTCAGGCTGTCCAGATCCTTATGAGGCTTCACCGCTTCATCCAGGGTATTTTTCCCATCAGAGCGAATCACCACAGACAGGCACTCGCCCCTTGTGGCATGCTTATGTACCTCAATTGCCGTTACGGTTCCGCTGACGCTGGAATGAACGGGACTGCTGATAAATCCGGCCGATTCACCGATCTTCTGTCCCACCTTAACGGTGTCTCCCACCTCCACAACGGGATTTGCCGGAGCGCCCGCATGCATGGATAACGGAATCACCACAACCTCCGGCTCAGGAAATCTCTGCAGAGGAAGCTCCTCCGTGAATTCCTTGTGCTCCAAGGGATGCACGCCGCCGTAATAGCCGGCAAACCGATTTTCCCGCACAGAGGAAACATATTCCTGAATCACCTTATGATTGATCTTGGAGAAATCACGCATTTGCACAGGCTGGGCCAAAAACTCAGCAAGGCGTCCCTGCTTGCTAAGACGCTCGTAGATCTTCTCCCATGCACAATCCTTGCTGCTGTCCACCTCGCATTTTCCGTTCTTTGCGCCTCCGCACTGTCCGTTTAAGAGACTCTTGGAACAGTCAACCACGGGACAGATGCCGCCTGTCACATTCAGATAGCACTGTGCACATGCGCCGCAGCTCTTCTTTGTCAGCGCCATGCCATGATGCCCTCTGTAATTTAGAGAGTTAGCGGCTGCGTATACAGGCTTACCCGCCATACCTGCAACCGTCTGAACGCCCAGGCCGCAGGAGAGCACAATGACATGCTCTGTGCCCTCCGGAATCAGTCCCTCTAATTTCCGCTCTGTCTGGACCTTGTTGCACAAGAAATCAATCTTTGCGCTGCCCGTAAGGGTTTTCCCCTGTTGGAGAGCGAATCTTTCAAGCTCCTCGCAATCCGGTTCGTCAAGGGTCTCAAATTCCTTGAAGCACTTGTTACAGGCAATAAGGAATAATTGATCCTTTCCCTCCAATAATGATGACAGCTCATCATTACTCTTCAACTTATACTTGGTATAGTTTTCCAATTGATCACCTTCCTATCAAATTGATTCTCAAATCTTATACAAATATAACATAGATTGTCCGTTGTTTCCAGTCTAAATATTTGTTATATTGCTTCTTTTTTACGCCACACCCACAATTCAGGGAATATCTTCTATCCAGGAAAAAAATTTATCAAGGCACTGATTCGTCTCCCGTGTTTCCAGAAACATCCCCGCCGTATACCATGAATGTGTATTCCTTTTATCTACTACGTCATAAAGCTCGCACTTATTTCCCAGGCTTTCTGCCTTTTCACGAAAGTGCTCCGCACACGAATAGGCAATCAGCCCGTCATGCCTGCTTTGAATCAAAAGCATGGGGATCGGACTCTTCGTCATCAGAGAATAGGGCTCGCCCCGGACTCTGTCATAGCCCTTGGCAAACAGCTGATTTAAAAGGAGCCTTACGGAGAAAGACTGCTTTCCAAAAAAGGTATACGGCCCGCCGGCTCCGATAAACCCGATCACATTTGACACATCCACCTCCAATTCCTCCTGAATCCTCCCGCTGTAGCAGAGGATAGAGGCTAAATGCGCCCCGGCGGAGGGGCCAGAAACAATCATCCTGCCAGTATCAATTCCCTTTCCGTCCAAAAATTCAACTGCCGCCTTATAACCGGCATATACATCTTCTATCTGACAAGGATACTTATTTTTTGGCGACAGCCTGTATCCCAGGGAAACAAAACGATACCCGTTTTTTGCAATGCACTGCCCCACAAAATCAAACATTTTCGGTGTTCCTGCATTCCATCCGCCGCCGTGTACCCACAGGATTACTTTATCGCTTATAAGATTTTTCGGTTCATAATATAAGAAATACTGATGCTTATGCTTCCCAAAGGAGACAGTCTGTGGTTTATACTCCTTTTTCACCCGAAGCATTTTGCCATAGAGGCTCCAATAGCTGAGGCTCTCACGGATAGAATCCTTCATCATTCATTACTCCCAATTCCAATTTCAATCCTAATCTCAATCTCAATCTCAATCTCAATCTCAATCCCGATTTTAACACAGGTTCTCATTCCATTCAATCTGCTTTGATGTAACGGGCAAAGCTTAGCAATAGACAGAGCCCCTCTCTCTTCTTCTTGACTTTTTCCCAAAACTTCTATAGCATAGACCAAAAGACCTTTACTTGGGAGGCACGCTCCATGAGAGATATGATTACGGGAAAAACAAAATTAACCGCATTGCTGGGAAGCCCTGTAGGGCACAGCATTTCCCCTGCTATGCACAATGAAGCCTTTCGGCTTCTGGAACTTGACTATGCATACCTGGCCTTTGATGTGACAGAGGATACCTTTCTTCGAGCCGTTGACGGCCTCGTGGCCATAGGCGCCGCCGGGTGGAACTGCACCATGCCCTTAAAGCGCCTGATGCACCAGAGGGCGGATGTGCTCTCAGACACCGCTCTTCTCACCGGCTCCGTAAATACGGTGGTGAACCGGGACGGCGTTCTTCACGGAGACAATACGGACGGCTACGGCTTTATGCAGTCCATGGCTGACGCCGGGCTGCACCCTGCGGGAAAGCGCCTGACCATTCTCGGTTCCGGCGGCACCGCTGCCTCTATTATTGCCCAGGCCGCTTTGGACGGGGTGTATTCCATTGACATCTTTTCCCGGCCGGAAAGCGCCTCCACGAAGCTGATTGAGCAGGAAGCGGAGCTGGTCCGCGGGAAGACTGCCTGCCTGCTGAATCTGTATGACTTAAAGGACCACGGACAGCTTTCTAAAAGCCTGGCGCAGAGCTATTGCTTGATCAATGCTTCCTCCGTGGGCATGGCTCCAAATACGGACGCCTGCCTGATTCCCAAGGCTTCCATGCTTCATCCCGGCCTGGCTGTGGGGGATGTGATTTATAATCCCAGGGAGACGAAACTGTTACACATGGCCCGGGAGCAAGGCTGTATGACCTTTAACGGTCTCTATATGCTGCTCCATCAGGGGGCTATGGCCTTCAAGCTGTGGACGGGGCAGGATATGCCTGTGGAGACGATTCGAGGAAATTTTTTTCAATAAAGGATGCCTGCAAATAAGTTTAGCGTATTCTAATTTCTTTTTTCACCATTTAAGCTTTAATTTGTAAAATATTGCAAAATTTAAATTTTTAGATTGACAGCCAAGAAACACATTGCTATAATATTTTTGACATTTGAATACGGAAAGTCTTCGGGGCAGGGTGAGATTCCCGATCGGCGGTATAGTCCGCGAGCGTGCAAACGCAGGATTTGGCAAGAAGAGCTTTGGAAAGAATGTTTATTTTCCAGGCAGGTTCAAATCAGGATTTGGTGAGATTCCAAAACCGACAGTATAGTCTGGATGAAAGAAGATGTGTAAGAAATCAGAATTGTTTTGGTGCGCTTTTTCCGCAATAGAGTTCTTGGTTCTGATGATGACGACACCTGGAAGGCGAACGTTTTTTAGGTGTCTTTTATATTACGGAACTGGAAACAGTAATATTCCTCACAGTGCACAAATCAATTTACAGGCACATCTTTAAGTGACTGGAAATTGATTTCCTACAGGTGTACTGAGAGGGATATTACGGAACTGGAATGGAGGAATTTAGTAATGAACCAAAAAACTCAAAAAATCGCTTTAATCGGCATGTTCTGTGCCATCGCCTACGCTCTGATGATCGTCGGCCGTATACCGGTAGTCCTGTTTCTAAAGTACGATCCCAAGGACGTGATGATAGCCATCGGCGGCTTCCTGCTGGGGCCCTTTGCCTCTTTTATCATCTCTGTGGTAGTCTCCTTTATCGAAATGCTCTCAGCCAGTGATACCGGCCCTATCGGCTTTGTCATGAATGTACTCTCCAGTTGCAGCTTTGCCTGCACTGCCGCCTTTATCTACAAGCGCAAGCATACAAAGGCTGGCGCCATGCTGGGCCTTTTTGCTGGCTGCGGCGTGATGGTGGTGGTAATGCTTCTTTGGAACTACTTCCTGGTGCCTATTTACATGGGCTATCCAAGAGAGGCTGTGGCCGAAATGCTTCTTCCTGCCTTCCTGCCCTTCAATCTGTTAAAGGGCGGCCTGAATATGGCAATCACCCTCCTCTTCTACAAGCCCGTGGTAACGGCCCTGCGGAAAGCCAAGCTTGCGCTGCCCTCCACCTCGGAGCAGACCGGCGATTCCAAGGGAGTGATTGTATTCTCCCTCTTCCTCCTTGTGACCTGTGCCGTATCGGTGCTGGTGATGAAGGGTGTTATTTAACCTCTTAAAAGCAAAGTCGAACTAATTCGGCAGAATAACCATGGATAAACCCTCCCGGATTTCAGATCCGCCATATGCGATCCCTAATCCGGGAGGGTTTGTTTGATTCTCCATCCCCTATGGCTTGCCCGGGTAACGGACCTGATAAACTTTATCATCTGTTTTACCGCCTCCTTTGCGGTGGGCTAGACCTTTTTTGAACCTGGAAAGGCCTCCGATGGCATGCGCATTGACTATATCTGGTGCAGCCGCCCGCCGCAGATCGCCCGCTCCCGGATCTTATTTCACAGAACCACGGAACCCAAGGTTTCGGACCACTTTGGTGTTCTGATTGAATATTAAAGAAAGGAATGTATGCTTATGAAACGAACCGCAGGCATTTTGCTTCCCATTTCCAGCCTGCCCTCTGCCTATGGCATTGGCTGTTTTTCCAAGAGTGCCTATGATTTTTTGGACTGGCTTAAGGAGGCCGGGCAGTCCTATTGGCAGATTCTTCCCTTAGGGCCTACCAGCTATGGGGATTCCCCCTATCAATCCTTTTCCACCTTTGCTGGCAATCCTTATTTTATCAGCCTGGAGGCTTTGATTGAGGAGGGGGTCCTGACCAAGGAGGAATGTGAGGCCGCGGATTTTGGAAGCCTTGACAACGATATTGCCTACAAGAAGCTCTACGACAACCGCTATCCTCTGCTGCGCAAAGCCTATGAGCGGAGCCATATTGCGGAGAATCCCGACTATCTTCGCTTTGTTGAGGAAAATAAGTGGTGGCTCTCGGATTATGCCCTGTTTATGGCCGTGAAGGGCCGGTTTGACGGACTTGCCTGGACTCAGTGGGCTGAGGACATCCGGCTTCGGTGGGGCTTTGCCATGGATTACTACCGCAGAGAGCTGTATTTTGAGATTGAATTTCAACAGTATTTACAATTTAAATTTTTTGAACAGTGGTTTGCCCTGAAGGCTTATGCCAATGAAAAGGGAATCTCCATTATTGGGGATATTCCCATCTATGTGGCACTGGACAGTGCAGATACCTGGGCCAGACCGGAGCTGTTTCAGCTGGATGAGCAGAATCTTCCCTGCGCGGTGGCCGGCTGCCCGCCGGACGGCTTTGCCGCGGACGGCCAGCTCTGGGGCAATCCTTTGTACCGTTGGGATTATCATAAGAGCACCGGCTATGACTGGTGGCTTTCCCGGCTCTCCTACTGCTTCCGCCTCTATGATGTGGTGCGAATAGACCACTTCCGGGGCTTTGACGAGTATTTCTCCATTCCCTTTGGGGATGAGACCGCCAAGAACGGCCACTGGGAGAAGGGGCCCGGCATCGATCTGTTCCGTTGTGTGGAGCAGCGCCTGGGCTGGCATGAAGTGATTGCAGAGGATCTGGGCTATGTGACGGATTCTGTCCGCCAGCTTGTGAGGGAAAGCGGATTTCCTGGCATGAAGGTTCTGGAATTTGCCTTTGATTCCCGCGATACAGGGGCGGCCAACGACTACCTGCCCCACAATTATGTAGAAAACAGCGTAGCCTACACAGGCACCCACGACAATGAGACCCTGATTGGATGGTTCCAATCCATCACTCCCCAGGAGCGGCAGATGACACGCGACTATCTCTGCGATCAGGACACGCCGGACGAAATGCTTCACAAGTCCCTGATTGCGCTGATTATGCGCAGCAATTCCAAGACCTGTATCATTCCCATCCAGGATTATCTGGGGTATGACAACACAAGCCGGATCAACCAGCCCTCCACCGTGGGGAAAAACTGGCGGTGGCGGCTTACGAAGGAGGAGCTTTCCGAAGAGCTTAAGGAGGAAATCCGGGCTATGGCGCTGCGGTATGGGCGGATGAATTGGGATTGAATGGGGCTTTCAGAGCCTGGACCTTCTGGTTGGAAGGATTATACGTAAAGAAAAAGAGACAGTCAGAAAAATGCTTGATTTTCTGGCTGTCTCCTTTTTTATTTATTGGATATCAACTTCCCTTTCGTATGCCCCTTTCAGCACAGCTACCACCAAATACCGGTGATTTTCGTCATGGCCGATACAGGTGTGCAGGGTCAGCAAGCGATTTCCAAAGGAAGGCTCCACCATATCGTTCATGTAACCGGGTGATTCCTTCAGCTCCTCCACATAGGCCGTATAATCCCCCTCCTCCTCATAATCCAAATAGTTGGGGAGATATACGCTTCTGAACTTCACTGCCGCAAATATCTGATACAAAAGCGTCCGTTCCGGCAAATGAATGTATACATAGGGGTGCTCCGCAAAAAAGGCGGCTTTTTCATAATCATGAAGGCTTCCGAACATGGTGTCATTTTTCATATTATGACCGTAGAGGATGGTATTCATATCCGAAAAATCCTTTACATTTATCGTCTCCGAATAGATGCTCCCCGGAAGGCCCTCTATGTGATCGATGGTATGGTGGAGGTAATATTCATCATCTGTGGGATGCTGCAGAACCGGGTAATCCACCAGGGTGCCAGGGACCGTGATCCAGGCATAGACATCCTCATTCTGCTCCCAAAGGGCCGCAAAATCTACCGTGTTTGGAAGCTGCAGAGAGGGGTCCACCTTCGGCAGCCTGTCCTGCCAAGCCTCTTCTTCCTCTTCTTCCTCCTCTTCATTCCGTGTGACTGCTTCAGTCTTTGCCCTCTGTACCTTTGCAATCATTGCTGTCTGTGGGCCAGCTCCCCCTTGGAGAGTTTTACCTTCCTCCCCTAAAAGCTCCTCAAGCAAAGCTTCTGCCTGGCCACTTTTCACACTAAAACAGACTGCAACAGCCAAGTAGACCACCAGAAGGGGCCCCAAAAGCAGTAAAATTCTATTTCTCACATGTTTTCTTTTCTGTCTTATACGTTCGTTCATGGCAATCTCATCATTACAATCTACTCAAGCTTCCCAGCATCGGCTCCTAATAAACAGCTCCGTTAGCTCTTTATCCAGCTTTCCCTCTTGCTCTGCCATACTTTTTAGAATGGATAAAGCTCTCTCTACTGGCATTGCCCTCTTATAAGGCCGATCATCCGCTACCAGAGAATCGAAAATATCCAGAATCGTAATCATCCGCACCTCATAGGGAACCTCATCCCCCTGCATGTGCCTGGGATACCCCGTTCCGTTCAAGAACTCATGGTGCGCAGCTGCCCACTCCCGTACATGAGAGAGATTGTTGGAAAAATGAATTTGTGACAGGAGCCTGTCCGTAATGGACACATGCTCCTCCATAATTCCTCTCTCCTCCTCTGAGAGGGTTCCCTTTCGTATAGAAAGCATTGCATATTCCTCTGATTCAATCCACGGATGCTCCCTGCCCTCCCTATCTCTGTAAGTCCGCCCGCGAAGCTCCTCCAATTGTCCTAAGAGTTCGTCTCTCACAAATCCTGCTGTATTTATCTCCTGGATAAGTGCCCAGGCATCCTTTGTCCGACTTATTTCCTGTTCCTTTTCTTCCAGGGTTATATATCCACTCAGATATGCAATCTCCGCTCGAAGCCGGATCGCCTCCATACGCTGGTCGATCTGGGAATACTGCTCTGGTAGAAGACGCTTTGCCTTATTCATCACCTCCAGCGGAGTTACCAGCTTCCCAATATCATGAAGCAGGATACTCATCAAAAATTCTTCCTTCTCATCTGCTGAAAACGATCTCTGCCCTTCACAGGCTCCCAAATAATCCACAAACCGCCCACCACATTCTGCCATATGGCGAGCATGGCTGGCATTGTAGGGCGTCCTCTCATCAACAGCCGCAGACATCACCCGTACAAAGGATTGAAACAGATCTTTGATCTCCTCCATATAGCGCACATTTTGAATGGTAATTGCCGCCTGGGATGCCACAGACTCCACTACTAAAGCCATATCAGGGGCAAAAGCGCAGACATTTCCTTCCTCATCTAACGCATTGATAAGCTGAAGGACGCCAATCCGCTCCCCTTCTCGATTACGCATAGGTACTACCAGCATGGAACGAGTATTATAGCCTGTCATGGCATCATAGCGAATAGGGCCTGAAAAATCATAATCCTTATTATTTTTTACATCCTCAATACAGATGGTGCGATCCTCCAATAGTGCCATGGCACACACATTGTCACAGCTTAAGGGAACTGGCGGAAGATTTGGCGCCCCCTTCGTCCCCCCCGAATAAGTATTCAAGGTATCATTGCGCATAATCTCAAACCGCAGGGCATCACCCTCCCGAAGATACAGTGTCCCTGCATCACAGGCCGCAAGCTCCATCACACATACAAGAATCTGCTCCAACAGGCGGTTCAAATCCCGCTCGGAGGACAATAAGACACCTACCCGCAAAATTTTTTCCATATCCTCTTGTCTCATAAGTGTATCACCATACCCTCCCTTGCAAAGCAGCAGGACACATCCTCCCGCGCGGCCAGCTCCTGCTGTTTTTGCATAAATTCATCCGTATATTCTCCGGAATAATGGGTCATCAATACCATTTTCACCCTGGCTTCTCTCCCAAGGGCAATCCCCTGTCTCCAGGAGGAATGGCCCCAGCCCTTGCAGCGCTCCAGATCCTCATCTGTAAAATTTGCATCCCAGATAAGAAGGCTTCCATCCTGGGAAAAATTCCGAAGCGCTTGGAGCATAGCATCATTCATCTCACAATCCAGTCCATAGATAATGCTCTGCTCCTCCTGTTCCACCCGATAAAGAAGGCTTCCTCCCGGATGATTTCCCTCCAATGTATGTACCATCACTCCATGGTCAGCCTCTATACCTGCCAGCCGGAAGGAAGCACCTGGCACCACCTCATGTATCTCTACATGTGACGGAAAATCAGCCAGTCCAAGGGGCCAATAAGGTCTACCCATAAGCCTCTTAAGACTTTCACAAAATCCAAGCTGTCCTTCCGTATTCCCATACAAATGTATCTCCGCCTCCGGAACCAGAAAAAGCGGAAAGCCCAAAAGTCCACAGATATGATCCATATGCAGATGGCTGAGTAAGATATGCACCTTCCTCACCCCCTTAGAGATCAAGGCATCCCCCAGCCCCAAAAGTCCACTCCCTGCATCAAGGATCACAGCTTCCTGATCACATTGAACAAAAATACAGGAGGTATTGCCCCCGTATTCCAGAAAATCCCTATGAGCTACCGGGGACGATCCTCTGACACCCCAGATCTCTACACTCCATCTCTTTTCCATAGATACCCATGATCCTCTCTTGTAGTTACTGTTCTCTTTGCAACCGCCAACCTCTTGCATACTACCCTGCCTGTTTTTATGCTTGCCTGATAGAAATTGGGTTAATCGCTTGCAGTCAGTACACTGGAATTACTCTTTTCGGAGCCCCTCCATAACAAGAACCTCCATATCCTTCTTTCCCTTCAGCTTAACCGCATACCCAAGTGAGGTGGTCAAAATTCGATCACCCAGTGCATCCGCAACCTCCCTGGAAATATAAATGGTTCCTCCTGGAGCATTCGCCTCCAAACGGGCTGCCGTGTTGACCGTATCCCCGATGGCCGTATAGTCCATGCGCTTTTGGGAGCCAATATTGCCTACCACGGCCTTACCCACATGAACACCAATCCCAAAGGATACCGTCCTTCCATACTCCTTCAAAAGTTCTTCACTAAGCACGCGGGAGCCCTCCACCATATCGGCCGCTGCCTGAACCGCATGCATCACGTAATCCTCCTGTGGAAGAGGGGCTCCCCAGAAGGCCATGGCCGCATCCCCCACAAATTTATCTAAGGTTCCTCCATTTTTAAAAATGCAATCCGAAATCAAAGCAAGATAACGATTCAAAATCTCCACTACCCGGGTAGGATCCATATTCTCTGACATGGTTGTAAAGCCCCGCACATCCACAAAAAGTACTGCTATCTGTGTAAGCCGCCCATCCGTATCCAGAGCATCTCCGCCCTCCTTTAAAATCTCGGTCACAATCTCCGGTGCCACATAGCGCTGGAAGGTATTGGTCACTCGACGCTTCTCCAAGGCTGCCTGCACATAATTGACACCAATGCATCCAATATACAGCACCGTAAGCCCCGCCGGAATCCACAACACATGGCATACCCATCCCATCCCATAAAGCACCCTGTCCAGTAACAGGCTTCCTACCGATGTCACCACCCAGAGAGGTGTAGAAAAGCGTATCGGAAGCTGGTAAAACAAAATTCCCCCAAGTAAAAGGAGCAGGAACAGGAAAAAAAGCTGGATTCCCTCTCCCGCCTCCTGCTTGTATTCCTCCCACAGGAGGGCTTGAATGGCATTTGCCTGATACTCGATTCCATACATGGCTTTGGCATGATCCGCCGACGTCACATAGCTGTCCTGAAGCCCTGCCGCATAGGGACCGATGAGCACAATCTTATCTGCAAAATACTCCGGGCCTATCTCACCGGAAAGGAGATCCGCTACGGAAATGGATTCGTCAAAATCTCCTGGCATTCCGCAAAAGGGCACATACCAGAAGGCTCTCGCGTCCACAGGCGGTAAAGCCACTGGCTCCTCTCCTCTGGCCTCTCGGTACAACTGTGTCACAGCCAGTGCCATGGAAGGTATCTTCGTTCCGTCTGACAGTGTAATATCCAACAAATGATGCCGCAAAATCCCATCCTTATCCAGCATGGCGTTGATATGCCCCTGACGGGTCACTGCCTTTAGCGCCTCATAGGGCTCCTCAAAGGCTGTCATGGAAAACGTGTCAAGCCGATATATGCCCTTCTCATCCTCAGTCAGAGCAGTTCCAAATTCTGCTGCACAGGCAGTCACAACATTTTGGTATTTGCCAGCCGCCTCAGCCAGCCATACATCCATCTCCGGATCTGTCTCTCCAGCATAAAGAACATCCACTGCAATCACTGCAGGGTGACAGTCCTCCGACGCATTCAGCGCTTCCAGGGTCATGGCAAGGATGTCCCGTCCCCACTGGTTATAGGGACCAATCTCCTCCAATGCACGCTGATCAATCTCTACCAGAACAATCTCTCCATCTGAAGCGCTACGGCTCTGATACCATCGATCTGACAGTGACAGATCTACTGCCTCCAACAAACCGGAAGCCGCCAGCAGGGTCAATGCCCCAGCTATAGCCGCCATCCCCAGGAGCTTCTTTATCTGAAACATTCCTTGCCTTTTCATAAATCCTCCTGCGCTTCCTCCGGCTCCATAGCTGCATCGTCACCCTCTTTTATCATATCCTCTTTTTCGGAAGGAAGCAAGGCATCTTCGCTTTCAAGAGACGTCTTTTTTTCTGATTCTTCCTCCTGGTCCTTCTCTTCTTCTTGGTCCTTCTCTTCTTCCGTCTCTTCCTTTTCTTCCCCTAAGTCATCAGGTTTTTGGTTCTCGCCATCCACCTGTTCTTCGGGCAGCTGATCCTCCAAAGGCTCACTTTCCGTCTGATCCGGCAGGATAGAAAGGAATGCTGCACTTGTGCCGCTAACCAGATAGGTACAGTCATCCTCTCCTAACACAGTTTTGTAGCCTGATACCTCTGAATATAATTTCCAATTGGAGGGATTCCCCATATCAAGTGCCTCAAAATAAACCAATGGCTCTCTGTTTCCTCTAACCCGCACTTCTGTTCCACTTCCCACCAACAAAACTCCCTGTGGGAAATACTTCTTATTGGTAAATCCTCCAAGGTTTAATGCTGCATAGCTTCCGTCCCATGTCCTATCACTGCTTTCGCTACTTTCATTGACAATACTCCCGCCATTCCAATGCACTTCCAGACGCGGCTGTACATCTGTATGATATATGTCATTAATAGCTACCGTGCCGTTGCTACATTCAGAAGATAACTGAGCTCCTTCTCCTACACTCAGCAGAAGCTTTCCCTTATGTCCAAATAAAGAACCATCTATTACGGAAGCTGTTCTTCCGTCCAAGCTTGCTTTCGAAATCTCAATATTTGTGTTCCCTGTAGGCCATTCTCCCTGGCCAGGTCCTTCCACAAGATGAATAATAGAGCTTTCGCTATTATTGGAAAGACTTGCCCCTCCTTTAATCTGAATTGTCTTCTCCTGATTACTCGGTATAATCCAGATCAAACCTTGATCTCCCTTTCCCGAAAGTATACCTCCATCTATGGAAAGAGTACCCTTAGTAACCTCAATGGCTTTATCAACTACTGTGACTGTACAATTTGAAAGTGTACAGTCAACGCTTTTAGAACCATTGTCATGATTGGAAGGCGTATCGCTTGCCGCTTGCGCACTTGCATGATTGATAAGGCCATTACAGATATCTCCTTCTATGGTGCTATCCTGGATGCTGAGCTTAGCGTCACCACTTTTACTTCCATTCCATATCTCTCCATAGATTTTAGAGCCTGATGATTCTGATTTTATGGTGCAGCTTCCGTCATTAGAGATTGCAGGCTCGCTCCCCCCTCTTCCTTGTATTATTACATCTGTCATGGTGAGAGCATCTGAATCCTCTTTCTTCACATTAACTACAGAGCCTACCTTTCCGCCCTTTGCCTCACAGTAACCCGAATTGTAAAGCTGAACTATGTTTGCATCCCATATTCTACATATACCATCCCAGTTATCCATCTCTGTGATTTCACTATTTCTTATAGTACAGGTTCCCAAATTCTCTAGCCTGCCTATCTGAGTCTCATCTGATACAGTACAAGTTCCATTCTTCACTATGACACTTCCATATCCTGACACAGTAGCCTGGGACAATGTAACATCAGCTTTTCCTTGAATTTCTACAGCATCTGGGGAAAAAACTGTTCCATTTTTTATCTCCCACACCGCCTGATTTTGAAAACAGAGCTTGGCATTAGATGGCTGTAGATCAAGTGCCATCCCATTCAAATCCAGCACAACCGGAGCGCCAGCTGTCCCTCCTTTTGCTTCTATCGTGGTGTTAAGACCTGTGTCTGATATATTTCCGCTCAGGGTAATTCTGTCACCCTTTCCGGCATTGATCACTTCTACTGCATCGGAGAAGCTTTCACCTAAGCTACCTAAAGTCACAAGACCATCTGTGCCTTGCTTGGTTACGTAGAGTGCCTCCAACTCGTCTCCAACAGGAACTGCCTCTGCATAGGTTTTGTCGGCAGACACATAGTTTAAGCTTATATCTGTGGAAAAAAAGGAATTTTTTGTATCAAGGGTAAGCAACTTCAAAGGTTCCTTCGCTTCCACAACCGCCTGATCCGAAAGCTCCAGGTTACCACCCATGAAAAGTATTGCAGAGCCACCATTTTCATTTCGGATCGTTCCTCCCGAAACAAGAACATCCGTTCTTTCTTTATGAGAATCGGGGGACCAAATCTCCAGAGCCACGGTATCCTCTCCTTTCGGAGCCTTCACCATTCCGCCGGATATCACAAGCGTGCCGTCTTTTACCCAGACTCCTTCCTCTACCGTTCCTCCAGATATCCGAACAGTCGCCTTAGAGGTATTCAAGGTATGTACACGGGTGACACTACCGCTTTCCATAGTAAAGGACGCCGCCTGATAATTCTCTACTCTCCCTTCAATCACACCTTTATTTACAATCACTCCCTTGCCATCTTCATCCTGATTCAAATTTTTAAGAGTCAGAATCTCCCCATCGCTGTTTTTCAAAGACAATTTTCCACCTTCTTCAACGAGAATCGTCCCATAATTTCTAAGTTCGCTTCCAACAAGCCCCTGATCCTTTGTAAGGCTGGCGGATGTTGATTCTGAGGAGGGAGGCTCTGGGGCAGATGGCTTTGAAGAAGACGGCTTTGAACCCGCTCCAGAACTATGGTCAGGCTCAGAAACGGCCACCTGCATTTTTTCAGTGAAAATCCCCCCAGACAGGGGTGTGCAGGGCATAGATGGAGGCATCACAATGCCAGGAAAATATCGTGCAGGTCCTCCTCCATCTGCAAGCTCTCTTCCATCCTCTAAGGCTTCCGGCTCTTCATTTTCTTTCCCCAACGCCGCATCCGCCAGCTTCGTTTCACCCCATACCGGATCGCGAAGAAGCTCCTGTGGTTTTTGCTCCGACTGCTGTTCTGGCTTTTGGAGGTTGTTTATGCTGCTATTATCAAAAGACTCCTGCACTGCATAAGCCGTTCCCACAGCCTTCGCAGCTTGGATAGCTTCTTCCTGATCTCCTATGCTAAGTACTCGCAGTAGAATATCACAACGCTCCCCATTTTCTTCCTTCGGATAAACCACACACTCTGCCACGGTTTCTTCCGTCAAGGAAGCACTTTTCACCTGACCACTCACTGGATCCGTTACACTGCAGGAAAGACCTCCTCTCTCCATGCAGATCAGAGTATGGTATCTGTCCACAATGCGAACCCAGCCCTTTGCACTGTCAGCCGTAAACATAATCGCTGTTGTAGAGGTGCGGATATTGAAATCTCCCGCCTCCTCGCTCAGCTCAAAGAACAGAATACCGTTCTCCAGCAAAAATTCCTGTCCATTTTCCCTGCTGCGAAATTCCAGAACACCGCCTGCCTCCAGCAGAAGCTCTCTGCGCTCTCCAATACCGATCCTTGCACGGCCATCCTCTTTTGTGAAAACTCTGTTTCCGCTTGTAAGCCTCTCTCCTTCGGACCATAGAAGACCCCTTCCGCCGACGCTTTCTACAGATACACCGCCCTCTGCCTCAGTCAGATATACTCCTGTGTCTGCTGCTCGTACCCCAAAGGAGATCCTTGCTAAGCACAAACACAAAAGACTGATTAGTAAAAATTTTCTGCATTTATGAACCGTTCTCTTTTTTCCTTCCATACCTCGCTCCATCCATCGTTTCCTCTATTCTGTGCATATTTCACAGCACAAACAGGTATGGGTGAAATGTTTTTCCTTCACCCTTCCTTCTGCATCCCCCCTATTCTAAATAAGAGGAAGCACAAATACCTTTCTGGAAAAATTATCACAAATATATAGCTCATTTTCTACTAGAATAATTCCCACCGGCGACACTGGAGAAAAGCTCTCCAAATTTTCCACATCACGAACAACCAATGTTCTCACCGTTCCATTTTTCACAAGGCGAATGGCACTGTTACCCGTATCTGACACATAAACTGCCCCATCATCACCCACAGCAACCCCCTGAGGCATGGAAAATGAAGCATCAGCCATGCTCCCATCCTGACAGCCATCTGTACCACTTCCTGCTACCAGCTCTGTCTCTCCATCCTGAACCTTTACAATTCGATTTGCTCCGGTCTCTGCCACATACAAAGCGCCATCCTTCCAGCAAAGTCCCATAGGCTCTGACAGGCAAGAGGCAAGAGTGGTCAATTCACCCTCCGGTGTAATTTTCCGAATAGCTCCCTCCAACGTATCTGCAACATACAGGTTTCCCTCCTCATCGGATGAAAGCCCTGTAGGATGCGAAAAAGCTACGCCCATATCTGTCATCGCAAGGTCCTCCTGTGTAGCAGCATTTACGGTTTGGATAGAATCCTCACAAATCAGACGTACCACATCATTTTCAGTATCGGATACTGCATAGCCATCCAAAAAGGGAGCGATTGCCCAGGGATATTTGAAATAGCTGTCTTCAGGAAGAGCATCATTATAGCCTCCCATGGGCCTTCCGTATGGATCCTCCACGGTCTCTCCTCCTGCATATACGGTACTCTCCTGATCCTTTACCCTCCAAATTTGCTTTCCATATGTATCTGTTACTAAGAAGGAGCCATCCTCCATCAGTGTGATACCGGAAGGCTCACACATAATATCCATGGCGCTCATCTCTGTCATTGCGCCAACCTTGATGGTATCCTCCCCTTTGTTCTCAGCTTTTTCTCTATTGCCAAATGCAAGCACCACTATCACCAGTATCAGTACAATCGCACCTGCTCCCACAATCATGGGCAGCTTCCATTTTTGCTTCATTTCCTTTTCTTCCATAACTATGCTCCCTATCCTTCTATCGCTTATTGGCTCTATTCTCTACCGTTTTTGTTTTTAATCAGAACTAGTAACAATGATGGTTCCGTTATTTATTAACGGTGTATCTATATTTAGTGTTCCATCAATTGTAAGGGTATTTCCCTCCTCCACAACCATATCCACCTCTACCCCCAGGGTTAATGTCTTTCCCGTTGGAATTGTAATATCTGAATCCACTACCACTTTAGTGGGTATGGGAACATCTACAAATATCCCTGTATCAGTTCCCATTTCTACGGATTGCATTGGCGGATTTGGATTTTTATTCACCACAACCTCTCCCACATCTGTACTATTCAACAGCTTCTGTAAACTCTGTACATCAATGGGATCTGTACCATCTGTTAGTGTAACTGGTGGTGGTGTATTCACATCCTCATTGCTGCCTGGGGCAGTATTCGCGCTGGAGGAACCACCTCCTCCGGAAGAATTGCCGTTCCCGCTGGCTCCCGTTCCACCTTGTGTTCCAGGTCTCCCTGGATTCCGAATCCGTCCCGTGGAATTTCCACCCTCCTCTGTCTCCGGCAAATCTGTGCCCTCTATCCATACCGGATCACGCGAAATATGGTTTTCCTGATTCTCATACTGTTCTCGAATAGCATCCATTGTCTCCTTCATCCGTGCCTCATCTGCTGCCAGACGCTCCCCGGCTCTAACTGACGCACTACCTGCATCCAGCCCTGAAGCGTCTTTAATTTTCCGGCACAGAGCATCATTCCCTGCCAATTCCACCAGCACAAAGCCCTCAATCTCATCTTCGGAAAATCCATCCTTTAGAATATCACACCGTTCTCCGTTTTGATCCTCTTCATACACTACAAACTCTGCCATTTCTCCGCCGGATAAGGTAGTACTCTTAGTCTGTCCGGTCACCGGGTCCGTCACACAACAGGTTACAGTACCCTCCAAAACGCAGACCCGAGAGCGCCAGCGATCCAGCACCTTGACCCATCCGCTGGTTCCCCTGATTCCCACTACCATTGTAGATGTACGGATATTCAGAGTCTCTTCCTCCTCCAAGGGCTCCGTTACATCAAAAAAAAGATTACCAGACTTCAACAGAATCTCCAGCTTCTTCCCACTTTTTCGAATCTCCGTCTCACTGACGGCATCCTGCTTGATCAACTTCTCATCATCTAGATTGATCCAAGCATAACTGGCTTCGTCTGTATTCGTGTGATAACCATTATAGAGTCTCATATTTTTAATAATAGATATGTTTCTTCCACCAGCATTCGAGACAGTCACATCTCCCTCTGTCTTCATAAGCTGCATAGCTGCTGCCTCGGCGGATTCAATTGCTTCTAAATTGTCCTCCTGTTCCGTAGCGCTGGCTGTAACAATGATTGTTGTGTGTATGAACATTATATGTACAAACACAATAAACAATAATATGGACAAAATCCTCTTACTAATTAACCGATTTTTCATTCATATACACCTTTCTATCCTCCCTCTACGAGCATCCCATAATGCATACTCTTTCAAAGCGCAAAATCTATTGTGTAAAACAAAAATTTTATGGTCTAATTATATAAAAAATCGTAACTCCGGTCAATCAAAAACTAACATTCGTGTAAAAAAAAGTAAATTCGTGATGACTTTTCCCACCTATGTTAATCATTTTTCGTTCAGCATGAAGTCCTGGCAATTATGAAGCCAGGAGGGCACACGCCTTGCTCATTGAGGATAGCAACCTAAAATTGCGCAATAGTTGCTGGATGTAAAGGATATTTTTTTGTAAAATAAAGATAACAAAAAAGATATGCTCATTATGGAAGCACTCTTACAGGTTATTTTTATGCGCAAAAAAACTGCACATTATGGAAGGAGCAAAATTATGTATTTTTTGACTATTTACGCGATTATAGCCCTTGTCATTCACCTTGTCATTATTGGAGCACTCATTTACCTGTTCATACTGCTTGTGAAAGCACTCAAAAAGTATATTGCTTCCAAGGAAGTAAGGGCGGAAAAAAGCGTTGTCCGCAAATCCCTGGGCGAATTGCTGAGAGAGCATCGTCTTCGCTGTAAGATGACCCAGGAGTTTGTGGCTGAATCCCTGGGGGTGAGCAGACAGGCCGTTTCCAAATGGGAAAGCGGTGCCTCGGACCCAAGCACCTCAAATCTTCTGGCCCTTGCAAAGCTTTATGGGGTGTCTGCGGAGGAATTGCTGCGAAATGTTTCTTCTTCGCAGGACAAGAAAGAGAATCCTTTTATCCCATAACGGAATGGATAGATCCTGCCGGCAAAAAAGAGATGGTATTTTTTGTACAGGCGTGCTATAATGGTAAATCATAAAAGCAGCAATTAAAGGAGGATTTCACGTGGTAAAGTATATGGAATTTACAGACGATCTGGTGACAGGAAACGATCTGATCGACGGACAGCATAAGGAGCTGATCGGAAAGATCAACGATCTGCTGCGGACCTGTGAGACAGGGGATGGCAAGAAAAAAGCCTTAAACACCCTGGATTTTCTGGAGGAATACACCAATTATCACTTTTCTCAGGAGGAGGCTCTGCAAAAAGATATTGGCTATCCGGGACTTAAGGATCATCAGGCAAAGCATCAGGAGTTTGTGCAGAGCATCAATGAACTGTATGAGATGCTGGAGGATCAGGAAGGTCCCACAGACGCCTTTGTGCAGCAGGTGAATAAAAATGTAGTGGACTGGTTTGTCAATCACATTCAGGGCTTTGACCGGGCAGTGGCGGAGTATAATAAGCAGAAATAAGCTACGGCTTTGCTGGAAGGTCAGAAGGCTATGAAAATGGAAGTAAAAATAAAATTTTAAATCTTAAGTTTATGTCTGAAATGAATGTGTAAGTGCATTCGTCAGAAATATTAGGGACAAAAGTAAGGGCTAATCAAACCATTTCATGGATTGAGCAGCCCTTATTTTATGGAGCATTTTTCATGCCTGTAACCCAGTTATAATAATTTTCAAGATTTTTATCTTTCATCAAAAATTCATCCGGCTTAGGAACAAAAATAAAACCTTTCAAAAAATCTACATTTGAAATTTGAGTACAAATATTTCTAAATAATTTATTATAATCTAATTTTATCGTTGGTTTACTAAGGCTTTTATAATATTTCTGCAATGCAATATCAAAATTCATATGATCAATAAAGACCATTCCTCTAAGCATATACACCCTACATAAATCTAAAGGCTTGCATGTATAAAACACACAAGCCCGTTCGCTATCTACAAGAAAGCAGTTTCGAAAAACCGAGTCCTTGTAGCTATTATATGCAAATCCATATAAAAAGTCAATCATTTTTTGGAAGTCAGAACCACCGGGTTACTGTCAAGTAATCATTGGCAACTCTTTTCATACAGATTTTTGATGCCGCACACAGGCTGTATCTCA
>QZDX01000030.1 GCA_009917555.1 bacterium 1XD21-13
TATTTCAGACAGATAGGAGCCGACGTAAAGAGTTATGCTATCTAACATACATCAAAAAGAGGTAAGATAACGCCCTCTGCAAAAAAGGTTACGTTATCTTACCTCAACAAAATTTGTCCCGGAATAACCGTCGTCTATGTAAACGCTGTCTTTGATACAAGGGAAATACCCAATAAACAAGGGCTTTCAGCGGTTTTGCTCCGCCGGAAGCCCTCTTTTTTTATGCTCGTTTTCAGTTTTTCAGTGACTTTGTCCATGAAGATGTGAACCCTCAATTTGAACCCCTCCGAGGGAAAATCAAAAAGTATAGGCAAAATCAAAATGTATGAAGAATAATCAAAAGGTATTGAACCTCATGCTGTCGTATCGTTTCCGCCATCTGAATTATTGTTAATCAGAGCAACCGCACTAAGTACAGTTGTAGCTGCGCCGACCACGATACCTCCAACTTGTCCTGCTTTATTTCTTCCTTCAAGTACACACCTCCTGCAAAAAGGGAGTTTTTCATCAAGGAGCAGTTTCCCACAGGATTTGCAACGTCGTTCTTTTTCTTCTTTACTCATCTTCAGAACCCTCCACATCTATATAAAAGACATCTTTGTCTTTCTGGGCCAGCATGGTTTCATAAGAATCAATCACACCAAGCATCTGCTTGGGCTTTTCAAGCCAAAAGTCCACATTCTCCTCATCATAAGGATAGTTTTTGTGGATCAACTCCAATGCCGTATATTTGCCATCACCAAGTTTTCGGTCTGATAACGTCTGCAACTGATAGCGATACTCTCCAAGAATACGGTTTGCATCATCCGCTTTTCCACGATAATTGAACAGATACACTCGTAGCCCTACATACCGCGGAATCATCTGCATATCCTCATTGATATACGAAAGAATTGAGTCTATTGCTTTAACGCTTGCGAATGGACCTTTGATATCAGCTAATGCCTTAACTTGGGCATTAACATCTGAATACAAGTCAGTGAGACCTTCCATCAAATATGTGTCTGCTTCTTTCAGATATAGTTCTCGTTCATTTTCGGATGCCGAGGCAGCCAACATAATTTTATCCCGTGCATAAATGAACTTATTGCTCAATGCCTCGCGACGGGTGAAATCAATCATTCCTTTTACGTCTCTGCCGATATCTTCAATCTGGGAGGATATCCGTTGAAGAGAAGCCTGCATGGACAATGTTGAAATATCCGAAAGAACGCTTGAGGGATTAACTGCTTTCTTCAAAGTAAAGAATTTCACAAGATGTTCGTTCTCATCTAAGATAGCAGGGCGCAGATTTCCTGCCACCTCTCTGGACTGTCCGACATGATAAATTCCTTCTTTCAACCCGTCAATAATGTCCTGGCTGAAATGAGAGTAGTCCGCAACAAGCATACCCATTTTGGATATATCAAAGCCACCTTTGATTGCTGCAGCTATTTCTCCAATAAATCCCTCGATGTTATGAAACACCTCCCAAGCTGTGTCAGATCCCATCTCGACCTCGATTTTGCCAATAAACACCTCAAAGAAATCAGACATAGCAAGCAGATCTGTTCCTTTTTTATCTTCCTCATCTGTAAAGATGTTCAGCAACTCTGCCTTACCAGCCTCTACAATTTCATTGTTTTCTGCCATACGCGTTCTCCTTTAGGTTTTACTCATTGCGAATTACGGATCTTTCGACATCCCGGTATTTGTTTCTCAGGACATCAATATCAAATTCCTTTTCCAATAATTCTCTCACAACACCCCATAAACCGTCTTTTTCATCAGGGAAAGCATCCATGTAGTCTGTAAATGGAAGATTCATGACAATAAGACTTTCGCCTTCAATGCCTCGTCCAGGAACACCGTATTCTATGATTGGTTCCATGCAATTCCTGATGTTTTTCCCAAACAGAATCGGTTCCGATGCTGGCGCTCCGCCGAGAAGCGTCATGCTGATTGCCATATCAATTATTTTTCCATCCAATTCTATCCATGAATGGTCAAAGTATAATCCTTGTCCCATCATTTCGCCTATGCATAGTTTAGGGCTGTATCCAAGTTCAGATAAAGCAACATACAGAGCCGAGCAACTTGCGTGACAGGCGCCCCACCACTGTTTCCTTTGCATATACCTGTTCAAATTGCATAGCACATCGGCAATTCGGTCATCGTAGCCATTTTCGTTGACAGCTGCACGAATTAGTTGTTCTGTACTCATCGATTCTCTTTGTAGGCAACAATGCTTATATTTTTTTCCACTTCCACATGGGCATGGATAATTTCTTCCAATCTTCATATCAGTCACTCCACATTTTTCTTCAACTGCTCAAATGCTGCCTTAATCTTTGCCGCCATCAGCTTTCTGCGTTCCTCAAGGAAATCCTCGTATGCCATGTTCTCCCATCCGTGTGGCAGAGCATTTTCCTCCTCCATGCGGCGTATCTCTTCTTCGGTCTTACCCTCGCAGACGATCGGGTAGTAAACAGAAGGCGCATCATCGAGGATGTCCATATTGTCCTTCCAATCGATGAAGGCATAGTTCGCCATCTGATTGATTTTGGAATCCGGATATCCAAGAGACTTCAAATATGCCTTCGGGAACAGATGGTGCTTTTCGAGCGACTTTCTGTTGCCATCAGTTCCAGGCTCGAATAGTTTTGACACAAGCAGATTGCTCTTGGAAAACAGAATCTTCGCATCCATGATATTTAACGATGCGACATAAGCGTTCCATGCGTTATTGCCTCTGCCGGAAACAGCCAGACCCTCGGAGCCAAGAAGCGTAATATCGAAATAGTCATTTGTCAGACGTTCGTTTACTCTCGACAGGATGAAGTTCTTGTATTCATCAAGCGTGGTCAGTTCCTTAATACTGTTCAGATGGCTCTCCACCGTGGATTCAAAGGAACCCGTGTATAGAGAAATCAGAGAGGCATAGAAGAACCACAGCGATGTAAGGTGCATATTCTCGTTGTATGACGCATTAAATCTGTGCTTTGCAATCAGATAAAAAGCATAGCTATAGAAGATGGCATTGCCGGACAGGATAAGGTCTCCCGACAGATACCCCGCATTCATGATTGCCTTAAGGAACTCATGCCAGCTATGAACATCTAATACATCCGGCAGCTTTGCTTTCAGAGTATCAAAACGCCCTATACGCAGATCATCATCAACGGCACCACGACGGTCAAAGTCAGCGCCACGGAGCAGCTTATAGCCGTATTTCAATCTTGCTCTGTCGAAAGCATAAGCCATAACCACGCGGATTATATCCTGCGGGCTTACGGTCGTAATCTGATTATATGATGTGGTCTTGCCCTTTGTCGGGTAGGTGGATTCTTTGCTGAAATCTTCAATCTCGCGGCGGCCGTCATCCCAATAAAGAGAAAGAAGCGTGAGAATAAAGTCGTTCTGTTTCAACGAAACTCCGCCAGAGTTCACACGAACGAAAATTTCAGATACGTCCTCTTCCTCGGCATTAGACTTGATGTCAAAAATCGGGAGCGTGTGGGATTTTAAATTCACCACAGAATTGATGCGTTCAGCAATGATGCCCTGTTCCTCATCGGTTAATTCCTCTCCCTTGGATGCACGATAATCTTGCAGATGTTGAATGAAATCCCCGATATACTTGAATGTGTTATTCGTAGTGAACAGTTCGCTGATGTTATAAATCCACTCTGGGTCTTTCTTCGTGGCAGAATAACCAACCTCAAATTTGTCCTGTAACGGGCAGTAAGAAATCACGATTGCCTTCTCATCAAACTTGGAATTGATGACCTTCTTGCCCTTCATGACAGCATAAAGAGAAGTGAGGCGCTGCTGCCCATCGATAATAACTTCCTTCGGAGAATCATAGCTATGCGCCTCAACACCTATGGATTTTTTCTTATCCAACGCTGGGCACTCCCACAGCATGAGATACCCAATCGGATAACCACGCATCATGGAGTCGAAAAGGTCTCTTACCTTCGAGTCTTTCCAGATAAAAGGTCTCTGCAACTCCGGAAGACCGAGTTCTCCCGTGTCAATTTTCTCAATCAGCTGATTGACGGTCAGTGTTGTGTTACTAAAAATCTCCTGCATAGCTTTTCTCCTTGTAGCTGTTATTGCGGTCTTTCTTCTTCAAATAACTTCGGTCTGTTCAGCGAGATCAGTTCCGCCTCTGTTCTTGCATCGTTGTTCTTGCATTTCAGAAGGGAGCGGCGCAGCATCAGAACGCCGTCCTGTCTGAAGATATATTCAGGGTGATCCTTTATGTAGTTTGCGGACTCGCGGGAGAATCCGTTCCGCTGTAGGAACACCGTGATTTCATTTGTTGTGCCGTATTCCACGAATTCATACCAGTTATTGTCATCAAGGGAATGCTCGCCGTTGATGGCAATGTACATATTGGAAAACCGCAGGAAGTAGTTTGATATGCTGAAGAGAATGACATTTTCAATAACCTCCAACGTATCGGCAAACACCACATTTCGGTGTTCCGGGCTGTCATCAAAATACGACGGTGTATATTCGTTAAGCCAGAACTTCTCTGGGTGTTCGTTCATATAATCGATAGCCTTGCGCATGATATAACTCAGCCCGTGACCTTCCATCCATTGAGATAGGATTACGGCATACCAGCTTAACTTGGCGTGTTCGCCCGCCTTATTCCGTTTGCCAAGCGTTCCGAACTCGTACTTATCCCAATTGAAGATACGACTCAGTTCCTCAAGGAATCCGAGAACAACGGAATGAGAGAACCGTCCGTCCTGGGATTTCGGATAATGGGTGCCGTTCCTGATAGCGGCTGCAAGTTTCCGAGTCTGATCTGCTGATATGTTGATGTCGCTGTCAATGAACTCCTTTTGTCCCGTGAATTTCTCACGGATAATCTCTTCGCCACCTTCAGGCATAAATGCCGCAAACTCGCGGCGGACGAGACTGTTTCTGTCGTCCATAATATCTTTCAAAAGAATCAGCCCGAATTTCCGCATCATGACATATTCTTCTTCTGACTGCTTTTGGCTTTTTGTATCGTAAGGCTCGATCTTGGAACTGCCTGAAAGAAGCGTATCCACGACGTGCTTTTTCAGTTTCGGTTTCAAATCCTGAACGATCGACAGTTTCTGCTCCGGTATTGGTTCGCGGAGAAGGCGTGCATACTCCTTCTCGGTCACCTGGTTCCCATCGCTGATAAAGAACACATTGCCGTAAAGATTGAACTTGATGCGTCCCACGCGACCGATGAGATTACGGAACTCCACGCTTGTCATCTGCGGTCTGCCGCTGCGGTAGTTCGTAATGAAAAGATTGTCCGCAGGCAGATTGACACCTTCAATCAGAGTGCTGGTGCAAAACATGGCCGTTATCTTGCCATCCTTAAACAGCTTTTCGATTCGCTGCCGGATAGAGACAGGCAGATATCCGATGTGGTATGCAATGCCTTTTCTAATCAGCTTTGTAAGGTAGTAATCGCCATGCACCTGGTCTCTGATGTCGTTTGCAAGCTGTTTCAAGTCATCATCGTCAATGTCATCTTTTCCCTTGGAAAATTCTATGGCGGCTTCGATAGCTCCGTTCTTTCCGCTGAAGTATGCGATGTTCCTTTTCCGCTCCTGTAGAGGCTTGTCCTCATCAAACATGGTCATCATCTTCATGAAGTCCACTACAGAAGTTGCTGGGTACTTGCAGACAAATATAGAATCCTGCGTGTGGTCGTTAAAAATTCGGATGGATTTAGATTCCTGACTAATCAGGAACTTAAACTGCGTCACAGGTGCAAAGGTTGAAGAGATTGCGTTCTCCGTTCCTTTCTGTGCCTCGGTTACGAGTTTTAAATAAACCTCCGGATTCGGTATGTTTGGCGAGGCAAATATAAAATGAGGCGGCGGAACTTGCTGGGCAAGCATATCTACTGTCTTGTAGTAGAACGGCCCACGGCTGTTTCTGCCGGTCATTTTATGAGCCTCATCTATGAAAATGTAGTCTATCTTGAAATCGGGCTTGCTGATAAGAAGATACAGCAGGCGTTCCGGTGTCATTACAAGGATAAAATTGTGGTCTTCCTCCAGCGAATAGTCACTCGCCGCCGTGACTACACTATAATTCATTTCTTCCAACAGCTTGTCCAGTCCCTTGACCGTGTCTTCTCTGACCTCGTTAATGAGAGCCTTGGTAGGAACGATTCGGGCAAAGTTGCACCTTTCACCATTCTGAATCTTGTTCTTGATGAATACCTCCATGATGAAGGACTTTCCCATAGAGGTCGGCGCAGAATAGCTGAAAGCATCATCGTTCAACTGGTCGTAGATATTCTTCTGCGGAATGAAGAACCGCATATCCTTCTGCGCAGGAACAGACAAATAGTCGCTGATGAATGTAGCGAACGCCTTCTCCTGCAGGGTGGTTTCGGTATAGCCGGACTTATAAACAGTCTTGGCGATTTCCGTGCCGCGGAAGTTCCCTATGCTCGAAAGAACCGAACCGGCGTAGTAGGCAACATCCTCGTTTTCCGGCTCCAGTTCAAGAAGCAGCGTGATAATTGCCTGTGCCCACATCTTATGGTCATCGGATTTTGTCGGATGTGTGGACTTGGAAAGCAGGTCGGCAAAGCGCAAGGCCGCCTCCACATCCACCTGGCGTGCCTGCTGAAAGCCCTCCAGGTGCAGTTTCAGAATGGCGTAGTTGTAGAGCATATTGTCATACAGGACATTGAGGAAGTCGTTGTCATCAATGCTGCCGAATATGGCATCGCCGAGTTTTGTTTTTTGCGTATCGCTCATAGGACAACATCTCCCTTCATGACATGATCCATGATTTCACTCTTATTGGTTTCTGCATCCATGAAGGGAAGGATGTAGATATAGAACGAGTGCATATCAAGTCCGTTGCTCTTTATCTTGTCAGCGATATACCCTGCGTGACGCTGGATATCCTCGACCATTTTCTTCGTGACAAGCTGTTCGTATTCAATTTCCGGGTGATCCTCCGCATTGACGCCAATGGAATAGCCGAGGAACACTCCGTATGCCGTATTGTATTTGCTCTTTGCGTTTGGTGTGGGAATGATGGTATCCTTCAGAAAGGCAATCTCGTCATCTTCAAACGAGCGGTCAAGCGCAGTTTTCTCTACCATCTGGATTTCACGGGATGTGTGGTTTTTGATGCGAAGAATAGCGTCAAAGGCATTATCTACAGCATCACGGATTTCACCGACAATGTTAGATGCTCCGAAGACCATCTGATTGAACGGAGCACCGTTCTCATCGGTATCGGAGAACAGGTGGATGCTTTCGCATACACTTTTATACTGCGGAAGATCTGTGGACAGTTCCACACGGCTCATCAGTTTCGGAGCAGACAGTTTGCCCTCCAGAAAAGCGTAAATCATCATCTCGCCGAGTTCATTGCCCATGCCTTTCTCGTCCGCAGCGCCGTTTTCACGCATCGTCTGAATGGCACGTTCGATGGCGGCATCCAAATCGTCATCCTTGCGGAACTGCTCAAGCATCGCTCGTGAAAAAACATACCGGCTGAGATTTCGATAGAGCCACCTCTCCAAATCCTCGTGATAGAACTTGCCGTCACGCACAAGAAGGTGAAACAGGCGCAGTTGGCCAGGCTTGCTCAAGCCGAGGTCTTCCGTGCATGGTACCTCCGCAAAAATCCTGTCCATATCCTTGTCCTTAAGCGTTTTTGATAAAGCTGCGCTCATTTCCTACCTCCGCGTTACCTTATTCCTCGTCTTTCTTTTCTTCTCGTGTTGCGGCTGCATACTGTCCAAGTCTGTCAGCATAAGCCTCTACACGGCGTTCCATATCATTGTTATCTGTCCACAGTTCACACTGAAGCATCACCGTCTGAACGGCATCATCCATGCCTTCCGGCGGATACTTGTGCTTCTTGAGGAGCTTCTTTATCATCATCCGCATCTTCGCTCTGGCGGAGTCACGCTTCTGCCAGTCGATGGTGCGATTATTTCGAAGGGCTTCAGCCAGTTCTTTTGTAATGGCAATCAGTTCTTCGTTCTCGTAAAAGTCTTTGATTGCCTGTGGCTTCGTCAAAGCATCATAAAATGCCAACTCATCTGCGGTAAGTCCAAGCTGCTCGCCTTCCTTCTGCGCCGCCTGTATCTGCTTTGCCAGATTCAGCAGTTCCTCAATGACCTGTTCATTGGTAAGCATACCATTGAGGTAGCGGTTCATGGCCTGCTGGATGATCTCGCTGAACTTCTCCGACTTGACCACATTCGTTCTCTTATAAATAATGACCTGCTCGGCTATGAGTTTTTTCAACAGTTCCACGGCGAGATTCTTTTCTTTCATCTTGCCGATTTCTTCGAGGAACTTTGGATCGAACAGTGAGAAGTCACCATTCACATCAGAGAACAGATTGATTACTCCGCTCGACTTTATACTCTGCTCCAATAGGGCGTTAATTCGTGCATTCATTTCCGGCAGGGAGATTTTCTTTCCCTCGCCTTGATTCATAAGGCGCATAACAAGCACTCGCACAGACTCAAAGAATGCAGCCTCGATACGCAGGGACTCTTCCGCAAGAGAAGAACACAGCGACAGCGCCTGACGAAGAAGCAGCGATTCTTTCAGGAAGTCCTCACGCTCCCGTTCTTTGTCAACAGCAACAATGAAGTTGACCGCACCGCTGATAGCCTTAGAGCGTTCAAGGTCTGTGCCTGTCGTGAACTTGGAATAATCGTATCCGTGGAATATATCACGGCAAATGGACAGCTTCTCCAGAAACTTCGGATATGCCACCTTTGCAATATCGGTATCGCCGTAGTTCTTCTTATCACGGGAGGTGTAATCGTTCATCGCTTCCTTAAGAGCAGAAGCAATGCCGACATAATCGACAACAAGGCCACCTTCCTTATCGGCGAAAACGCGGTTTACACGAGCGATAGCCTGCATCAGGTTATATCCCTGCATTGGCTTGTAAACATACATGGTCGCAAGGGACGGAACATCAAAGCCCGTCAGCCACATATCGACCACGATTGCGATCTTGAGAGGACTGTTATTGTCTTTGAACTTCTTGGCAAGTTCATCCTTGTGGCGTTTGTTTCCAATGACTGCACGCCATTCCTCCGGGTCTTTGTTGCTCTCCGTCATAACGACAGCGACCTTTTCCGTCCAAGACGGGCGGAGCTTAAGGATGCGATTGTAAATCTTCATAGCGATAGCGCGGGAATATGCCACAATCATAGCCTTGCCCGTAAGCAAATCCGCACGGTAATTCTCGTAGTGGTCAAGGATATCATCGACAAGGGAAGCAATGGTCTGATCGTTTCCGAGTATTGCCTCCATCTGACCGAGTTCCTTCTTGCTCTTTGCCACCACTTCGGGATCGGCATTATTCGCCATGATCTCGTACTCTGTATCAATCATGCGCAGAGTTTCTTCATCAAGGTTCAGCTTGATGACGCGGCTCTCATAGTAAACCGGGCGGGTAGCACCGTCCTCAACCGCCTGCGTCATGTCATAGACATCGATATAGTCACCGAAGACCTCGCGGGTGCTTCTGTCTTTCATAGAAATAGGCGTACCCGTGAATCCGATGTATGTAGCGTTCGGGAGGCTGTTACGGATGATACGGGCCGTGCCGATCTTGATTTTACCTGTCTCGGCATCAACCTTTTCTTTTAATCCATACTGTCCGCGGTGCGCCTCGTCCGCCATTACAACAATGTTCCTGCGTTCGGACAGAGGCTCGTGGGATTCCTCAAACTTCTGCATTGTGGTAAAGATAATGCCGTTTGCCTGTCTGCCGTCAAGCAGGGATTTAAGGTGTTCCCGGCTTTCGGCGTGCATAGGCTCCTGACGTAGGAAGTCCTTACACTTGGCGAACTGTCCGAAAAGCTGATCGTCAAGGTCATTGCGGTCAGTCAGTACAACAATGGTCGGACTGTCCAATGCCTCCTGCAAGAGGTGAGCGTAAAAGACCATCGACAGCGATTTGCCGCTGCCCTGGGTATGCCAGAACACGCCGCCTTTGCCGTCCGTTTCAGTGGCGTGCTTTGTCGATTCCAAGGCTTTGTTGACAGCGAAATACTGGTGGTAACCGGCGAGTATCTTGAACTGCTTCAATCCCTCGTTGGAGAAGCAGATGAAGTTCTTGATAATGTCGAGCAAACGCTCCCGCTCAAAGATGCCCTCGAAGAATGTATCGAACTGTGCGTACTGCGTGTTTTCGTAGTTTCCGTCCTTCGTTTTCCACTCCATGAAGCGGTCTTCGCCGGAAGTGATCGTTCCTGCCTTGGAAGTCAGGTGGTCGCTCATAACGCAGATGCAGTTATAAATGAACATGGACGGAATCTCATGCATATAGTTCCGTATCTGTGTATAAGCCTCCGATGCGTCCGTTTCTTCTCTTGAGGGCGACTTCAATTCCACAAGCACAACGGGCAGACCGTTGAGGAACAGAAGGACATCCGGGCGCTTGTTGCTGTTCTCAATGAAAGTCCACTGATTGGCAACTACGAAGGAGTTCTTGTCAGGATTCTTGTAATCCACAAGGTAAACGAGGCCGGAGCGTTCCTCGCCCTTGACGAAGTAGCGCACTTCGATTCCATGCTGAATATAGTCCATGAAGACAGCGTTCTTCTGAACCAGTTCGGCATTCTCAAAATTCTTCAGTTTGAACAGGGCGTCGGCAATCGCGTCCTCCGGCATGGTCGGATTGAGCCGATGCAGCGCATCGTTCAGTTCGACCTCATAAAGAGGACTGCTGAAATCCCTCTCCACATCGGGACCGTAAACATAACGGTATCCCATGTTCTGGAACAGTTCTATGATGGAGTTCTCATAGTCCGCTTCCGTATAAAATCCTGACATAGCATTCGCTCCTTTGTGTTCTTTCTTATCATGATGCCCGTTTCAGCGGGCGTCCTTCGTTAAGTTACTGTTACTCCGTTTCAAACGAGAATTTAGTGGCTTAGAGGTCAAGGTCGGAAACATCCAGCTCGCCAGACATCAACCGAGGAAGTAAGCTGTCTCTTGCTTTTGCTAACGACTGATTCTCCACAATGTTAGAGGCAATCAGATCGTACATAGGTGTAACAATCTGACAGAAATCCTCAATAACGGAATCAGTCGGCAGGCACAGAGTAAAGTCTAAAGTGCTTTTCGGTGTTGCGCGTTGACGACTATTGGTTGATCCTGTTGTATGAGAGCAAAGATGGTTAAGAAAAGGAACGCTATCAAGGATCGAATAGATGTAATCTCTCTGTTCTTGTTTCTTTGCCTCGTAAACAATGAATTCCGTAGAGCATACGGGATGCGCCGAAAGACACATCGGCCTCCATATACGCTTGGTGTCAGGATTCAGTTTGGAAATCATCACCGAATTTGAATTGAGGATGTACTTGTTGCTCTTGATTCCAGATGCAATCTCAAACACCGGGTAGTGTTGCTCGTCAAATGCTGGAATACTGTAATGCTCAACCACAACATCGGGATTTTTTGTCGGCGACCAGCTATCGGTTTTCATTTCGGCTATTTGTCCCAATGTGGATGGACGCCAGTCTGAAGGAGCCTCACCACCGAATGGTTCATAATCAATGAACCATGCTTGAAATACTGCACGGGCTTGTTCAGTTAAATTCTCGTTTATTTCTGTATTAATCTGTATTTTTCTGTCAAGCACCTCCAGTATTCCTGCGATTTTTTCCTGTTCCTCGTATGTAAAATCGGGAACTTCATATTTCATAATGGCTGCTTTGTCCCCACGAGGCATCTTTGTGCCTTTCGAGGTCGCCATCGAGTAATCGAAAAATGTATCGTCTGCAAGCACATAGTACAGAAACCGCTTGCTCACGCCGTCCTTTGCTCTAAACACGAGAACATCGTTAGAGCAGCCACCATCGAACTCAGCAAACCATATCTTCTTGAAGTACGGTCTGATATTCGACACCAAGACATCGCCGGCAAGAAATGCCTGCGTTTGTGCTATGGTCGGCAATGAAGATGCGCTGGTAATGCCACCCTTGTTGGGCATCATATTCTCCGTGGATATATAGGTTTCATCATCCAGGATAGCAACATCGACTTTGCCCTTGGCGTATTCACATATATCCGCAAGATTATATTTCATACCCAATCGCTCCTAACTTTCTTCTGATCTCGTCCTCCAGTTCATGGGACTTGGCGAACATATCGGACAGTTCCGATGTCAGCCGCACCATTTTCTCCTCAAAAGGCTCGCCGTCATCTTCCTGCTCCTCAATGCCCACATAACGTCCCGGCGTCAGTATGTAATCCTGCTTTGCAATGTCCTGCAGGGTGGCAACAGAGCAGAAGCCTTTCACGTCCTCAAGTGTTCCGTCCTGGAATGCCTCGAAAGTATCAGCCAGCTTCTGAATATCCTCCTCGGAGAAATCCCTGTGTTTTCTGTCGACCATGTGTCCCATCTTGCGGGCGTCGATAAAGAGCGTCTTGCCTTTCTGCTTCTTGCCCTTCGTGATGAACCACAGCGTAACCGGGATGGTCACGCTATAGAAAAGCTGTGTCGGCATGGCGATGATGCCTTCAATCAAATCGTCCTCGATGATCTTCTTGCGGATTTCACCTTCGCCGCTGGACTGCGTGGAAAGGGCTCCGTTCGCAAGCACCAGACCGATTTTTCCGCTCGGTGCGAGATGATGGATCATGTGCTGAATCCATGCGTAGTTGGCGTTGCCCGCAGGCGGGATACCATACTTCCAGCGCACATCCTCCAACAGTTTCTCCTGATTCCACGGGTGATAGTTGAAGGGTGGATTCGCAAGGATAAAGTCCGCTTTCAAGGTCGGGTGCAGATCGTTCGTGAAGGTGTCCGCCTGATAGGGACCGAAGTCGGCGTCTATACCACGGATAGCCATATTCATCTTTGCCATCTTCCAGGTGTCGGCGTTTGCCTCCTGTCCGTAAACGGAGATTGCTCCACGCTTGCCGGAATGCGCCTGGATGAATTTCGCACTTTGTACGAACATACCGCCGGAACCGCAGCAACAATCATACACGCGGCAGTTGTCAAACGGACGAAGGATGGAAACGAGCGTCTTAACCACGCTGGACGGCGTATAGAATTCACCACCTCCGACGCCTTCTTTCTCCGCAAACTGTGCGATACAGTATTCGTATGTACGACCGAGGAGATCTTCGCTCTCTTCGGTATTGCTCATATCAATGTTGTTCGTGAAGATGTCCACGACATCGCCCAACACCCGCTTATCAAGGTCGGGGCTGGCGTAGTTCTTCGGAAGGACATTCTTCAGCGTTTTGTTCTCGGCTTCGATGGCTCTCATGGCGTTATCGATAACCGTGCCGATCTCCGGCGTATGAGCGGCGGCAGCAATGGTACTCCATCTTGCCTCCTCTGGCACGAAGAAAACATTCTCCATCGTATAGGCGTCGCGGTCATCCTCGAAACCATCGCCTTCATCCACGAGTTCCTGATATCTTTTATCAAAGGCCGCGGAAATGTAGCGCAGAAAGATAAGTCCGATGATTACCTTTCTGTATTCCGCTGCCGGGATATGTCCCCACAGAACGCAAGCCGCATCCCACAGTTGTTTTTCAAAGCCAATGTTGGCATTGGTTTTATCAGCCATCTAAATTAACCTCCTGCAGTAAATTGGATGTATCCATCCTAATTGTACTTTTTGTGTTGCCCCATAATACGGACTTATTCGCCGTCCTCGTCAGTTTTTTCATCGTCCCTGTCATCGGCGGCGCCGCCGGAACGAATCCAATCGTCCACCTCGGACAGCTTAAACTTCCAAAGTCTCCCTACTTTGTAGGCTGGCATATTGCGCTTGGCAATCCAGGCGAGAACCGTTTCTCTGCCGACTCCGAGATATGACTGGACTTCTTTCAATGTTACCCATTTCTCGATGTTGACTTCACTCACTGTATTACCTCCGTCTATTTCTGATACTCGAATTTTGCACTGACTAAAAATGTGAATGTGTTGCTGTTCGGAAAGCAATCGTTGTCATCGCTGTCTACCATGATCCACTTGCATTCCGATTTTCCTTCAAAGCCGCGGGCATCCATGCTCACGGTTATTTTTACGCCCTTATGCGGAGGCGTGTCCGGTATATCGATATAATTAGCGTCTGCTCTCGGACGGACGGCATTGTGGTTCAAGAAATAGAGCCTGCGGCCGCGCCAGACCTGCGTTCCCGTATTCTCAAACTCCCAGGTGTGCTGAAACTTCTCGTAAATATTCACCTGGTAGGTCGGTCGGAACTTCGACTTGAAATATATCTGATCTCCCGGATATAACACCGATGCCGGATGATATGTTTCTGCCGTTTCTTCCTTCGGCTCCGCAAGGAGCTTCTGATACTCCATAGCGGCAATATCGTCAGCCTCATCAGTATCGCTCTCAATAAACGCCCGGAACTGAATCGCCAACGCCCTGCACAGGCAGTCCTCGTTCATTTCGGAGGTCGGAGGAATGCCGAAGGCGATCATCACATCCCGCATCTTTGCCGTTTCGATGTTTTCCTTATAAAAGGCAGCAAGCCCGTCCTCATTAAACGGATGGAAAGATGACTTGATATCCACGGTCATCGTCCGGGTGCCGTCATATAGTTTTCTTTGCAAAGGTACATCTTCCGAGGTGTACCTTTTTCCTTTTTTAAACGGGAAGTGGTTACTGCCTGCTGCGCAGAAGCAAAGCGTCACGAATATACCGCTGTTCTTCCTGCTCGGATAGTAAACCTCCGTCCGTATGTGCGGGTACAACCGCTCAAAATATGTCTTTACCAGCACATCCGATTCTCCTTGTCCTGCGAATTTCGATTTGTCCTATGTTTTGTCTCATGTGTCCTATGTTAAGGCCGCTGTGTGTCTCATTTTGCGGCGCGATAATACTCTCGGATGGACGAGGAGTGCCGCCAAGATACACCGATGACAGATTACACCTTTTCATTATATCACGAAAATGTGCAAAAATCAATCCTTCACGGGTAATTTGGTTTGTAAACACTCATAAATCCACTCCAACCCACTTTGAGGTGCATCGACCGATCACCGATGGCTCACGCCTCAAAGCGGACAAGTAAATATCAGAACAGCGATCTGATGAGCAAGGGAGCTGCAATCCCGGAATGGAGGGAACTCCTACAGGACTGCGGTCAGTTTACTATTGCCATTTTTGCGCTGTACCCGCGAGAAGCCTCCATTCCCAACACGAATGGAGGTTTTTCCAATGATTATCAAGAAAATCAAAGGAGTGAAACAATGACTACTTTTTATGTGGTTCGGCATGGAGAAACCTTATTGAATCGTTTAGGCAGAGCACAGGGACGGAGCGATTCGCCGCTTACGGATAATGGAAAAAGGACGGCAGCCGAATTGGGGGCCGAATTAAAGGGAATTATTTTCAGTGCTGCATATACAAGTGATATGATGAGGGCCGAGCAAACGGCAAAGCTGATTTTATCAACCAGTGGGAATGATAATATTCAAATACAAAAAGAGAGTCGTCTGAGAGAATGGTGTTTAGGCAGTATGGAAGCTGAACACAATTCGCTTTTTATTCAAGCCGTGTCTGATTGGTTAGGCGTATCGTCATTTGCTGAATTGAATAGGCGGCTTTCAGACGTTGCTGCGGCGATTTATGAGCATGACACAACCGGGGCAGCCGAGCCATTTGATGATATAGCAAGGCGATTAAAAAATGCATTGACGGATATCGCTCAAAGCAGGCTGCAAAATGAAAATAGCAATATATTGATCGTAACTCACGCCTTTGCTATTAAAACCCTATATTATCTATTTGCTCCGGAAAAATTGTGTGTTGTAGATAAAGTAAAGAATGCCGCTGCTTTAAAGCTGCTATACGACGGAAACAGGTTCTATTTCCAAGAATAAAATAGCCGGTTCCATTTATTCCTGCGGGCAACGAGCCAATCATAGACCGTAAAAAATAGACCCTCACTGTACAGCAGGCATTATGGAGCATGGCTGTCAAAGCAGAATTAAAAATCTATACTTTTAAAATAGGTTTTTAATTCTGCCTTGCAAGCTTCGTCAAGCTGTTTCATTTCCACCCCACGAATAGCGGCTTCCAAATGATAAAGAATGACAACGCAAGTACCCGGGTATTTCTCTTTAAGACGAAAAACCGCTTGTTTGCTGCCGATTGCCACTAATTCCTCGGCCGAATGAATCCCCACGGAATGAAGCTTCTTTTCCATTATTTTTCCCAATCCCAAAGTCGTAACTGCCGCCATTGCTTCTCCTTTTCTCTAGTAATTCGTATTGGAAATCCTTGTGGATATTTCAGGTATGAACTACTGATTCACGACTTTTCCCAACTAATTTTGTTTAGGAATTATTCTCCGTCGAGTATATAAATCTCTTGATTATTTGATATATCCATATTATTCTGCCTATATGGGCTAATGTTATCATTTTGTTATCGCTGTTGATAACACTTGCTCTGTAACTGCAGATATAACTATATATTTCGTATTAGATCATAAGCGATTTTGCTTAGAAAATTAACTGCTTATTTCCGTATCTTCAATAAGATTTTTCTTGAGTGCTTCAATCGTATCTTGGTTCTTTTTAAGAAGCTCCAACTGCCTATATGCCTTTTCCCTCAATATTTTTAGCCTCTCGATTTTAGGCACTTCCTGTCTTATCAAATCAGCATTGGTATCTTCCAAATTGATAAGTACAACTAATTCCTCTGCCGAAGCAAAATCTCTGATATTAGGTGTTTTTCCGCTTATTCCCTTTTCGTTTCTCCATTGTGCCGCCGTCTTGCCAAATAAAGCCATATTAAGAATATCTGCTTCGGATGCGTATGTATATGCCATTTCCTGTGGGGATAATGTTGGTGTTATCAAAAATTCCTTTACCGCATCCGTATGAATACGGTAATTTATTTTTGAAAGTTCCCTCTTAGCATCCCAACCAATTGCTAATCGGTTTGCTTCATCTTTCTTTAACCGCTGGTAGTCCTTGATAATATAGAGTTTAAATTCTGGTGAAATCCAAGACGCAAATTCAAAGGCTATATCTGTATGGGCGTATGTACCGCCGTATCTACCCGATTTTGATATAATACCGATTGCGTCTGTTGCCTTTATCCACTGTTGCGGCGTCAATGTAAATGCATTATCTCCCGACTCCGCTTTAAACCTATCGAATTCGATAGGTTTAAAATTGGGATTATGGATCTGCTCCCACAAACCCAGAAATGAGATTGTTGAATGATTACGCATCCAGTTCGCAACCACGATAAAAGCATTGTCTGAATTTTTATATTTGGCAATATCCGTTAAAGAAATATAAGCTTCTTCATTTACGACATCACCCATTACTCTGATTTCTGTTCCATTGGCATCTATTTTCATATTCTTCATTATCTCCAACCATTTCCTTTACTGCTTTTTCATCTAAATTATCAGCCATTTACACACGCCCTCTTCATCAAAATTTCCTACTTGTTTTCGAAATAGACACCATTCTCTTTCCTCTCTAAAGCTAGTAGTCCGTATCGGAAATCCCTGTGCATATTTCTGAGGATATTTTTCCGAGAGTGCAGGTCAAAAAACGCAGACGTAGTGGTGCTACGGCGAGGCTTTTTGACTTGTGCTATCGGAGAAATAGACCGGAAATATGCACAGGGATTTCCGGTACGGACTACTAGGATGTTTAAATGCAAATCTATCTTGTAAAATAGGAGTCAAAATTGGAGCACGATTAAACATAATATCTACTGGATTTAATTCGAACCTATCGTATCCTCTGCGTTTCCAACCTCCGGTACATACAGCCGCATTCCCGGCAGAAGCAAGTCTTCATCCCCGCCTATGACGTTCCAGTTCATGCGGTAGATGAGATCATAATATTCCCCATGCCCGTAGTGTTTGTATGCGATATTCCAAAGGCAGTCCCCAGGGATTACCACATACATGTGATCGTCCACCGTCTTTTCCACCTCTTCCGGAATCAGATAGTGCTGCTGCCCCAGATCCATGCCTTTTCCGTAAAAAAGCTCTTTTTCCACGGTCCCGTCCTCCGCCACGATTTTGATTGCAGGCGATTCCCACCCGGGACGAAAATAGCAGGTTCTTCCATCCTCACAGGTCAGCTCCCAATCCTCTGTAACCTGATAGGTATACGCATCTACCAGGCCCGCATCCTCCTGATATTCATAGGTGCAGAGGGTGATCTCGTCCTCCGTCGTAACTACTTCCAGCGTGCGGTTTCCCTGCTCATCATACTGATAGAGCCGGTACTCCCATGCACCGACTTCATTTGTGCCCCAGTAGTCATAGTACTGTAGTTCTCCCATTAAACAGGCTCCGTCATAATCCGCTTCATAGCCACGGCTGAAGAAAAGCTCCTCGCTGTAGCCGTTGGGATCGGAACCCACGTCACGCCGGTAGCTCAGGCTCCGATGCAGCCTGCCCTCTTCATCAAACTGGTAATCGGAAACCTCGAACATATACCGATATGCCACGTAATAGCCGTCCTCATAGGGCATACTGTTGGACTTAAAGTAAATATATCGGCAGGTATTTTCCTCATCATTTCTCTGGTAAACATTTTCTTCGCAATAGCTCCTGCCGTCGCTTAAGATCCCAGGCGAGTACCCCAGGACATAGAGCAGACGATCCTGTTCATCAAAATACGCATGGCAAATCCCAGACTTTTCTTCCTCATTATAAGCTTTGTTCATCTGTGCATAGTAGGAGTTGTTTTCCGAAAAAGATGCGTCCTTGTCATACTCATAGGTCTCGTGATCCATGAGTTTCAGTCTGCTGTCCTCTGCATAGGTGTATGGGGTATCATCCTCGGTGCTTTCATTTTCTGCCGTATCATTTACAGGGCTGCCGCAGCCGCCAAAAAATATAAGGCACAGGAGCAGAAGCCATATACGGCTATAAATTTTCTTCCTTTTCATGTCTGTCTCTTCCATTATTCCTAGAAAACAAATCTGCTCTTAGTAAACAAAAAGGATTCCTGTCAAAATTTCTTCCCACATTTTGGGCAGAATTCAAAGTTCTCCTGGGTTTCAAATCCACAGTTCTCACAAGTTTTGATTCTGCTTTTACATCCTGCCTGTATCTGTGTGAGATTCCGGGGCAGTATCTCTATATTTTCCCCTCTTGCAATCCGTTTTCCGACCTCCGGGTCGAGAGCATAGACCGTATTGCAGCAGGTAGTCCTCACGTAATACTGCCTGTTCCATTTAAAACATGGTATGAAGAATAAAGACAGGCACATATAAGTCATAAATACCTGATATCTGCCGTAGGAGCCGCAATGTTCACAGATAACAAGCTGATCATTTTGAAAATCTTTTCTTCCCTGGTTGATTCCCATTATAAAAAACATCTGAAAGGTTCTCCTGCTTAGCACAACGACGTACTAATGTTCTTCCATAAATTCTTTGATCCGCTGCATAATATGGGATTCGAGATACCATATGGTCTCATAATGCATATATTGCAGCATATTCTTGTCACAGAGGAATTTAATCTGTGCCGGAAAGTCTTCGTCTGAATCCCAAAAGGAAAATATCACGTCCAAAGACTGGAACACCGGAATCCGAAAGCTGACGTCTCCCTTTCCGTATGGCTTTCCATTCAGCTTTTTAAGGGCCCCCGCAAGCAGTTCTGTCTTTCCGTCAAGAAATGCTTCCTCTTTTTTGAACGCTCCCTCACCGGCATAGGATGCGGCATTCTGCACATTGGAAAGCCGCTGTATGAGTGCAAACTCATTTGCGGGAGCCGCACCTTTTTCGGAATAACAGAGAATATCATAAATGGTCATGACCTCGTTAAAATCGGCTTCATTTACATCAACAAAATCATTTTCGGACCACTCCACGTAACCGGTCTGACAGTGAATCCGATAGTTCCTGCTTAAAAATTTCAGATATAAATAACCGTTTTCCAGGGGGATCCCAAGCTTTTGTGCAATTTCCTCATGATTGTACTGGAAAAACTGCTTTTGCGTCTTTCGCTTGGCAATTTCGTAATTCGACAGCTTCCTGCAGACGCAATAATAACAGCTTGTGTCTCTTTTGGCGGATTTGTTGGGGCATTCGTAGAGCCTGCCGTCCTTGTTCTCTGTCACTTTGATCCCCAGCTCTTCTATGGGATGCATGGGTCTTTCGGCGATGTAGGTCAAATAGATGCTGCTGATTATGATATATTTCCATGCCTGCTGTTTGTCCGGCAAGTGCTGGGATAGGTAGTCTTTCAGGACAAGGGAAAGTTCTTCTGCAAGATGTTCGTCCACAAGGCATTCTTCCGCAAGGCGTTCTTTTGCGTCTTCTGCAATGTGCTCTTTTACAGTGTATTCTTTTGCAATGTGTTCTTTTGCGATATGTTCTTCCGCAAGGCTTTGTCCGCAGCCCGCACCATCCTGCTTCATTTCCTGTAGTATGCTGTAATTGAAATCGCTGACGGGCAACTCTCGCCTTTGAAGCTTAACCCATTCCCCCTGGGATATTGCAAGATTTAGTTTGTGTTGTAATTCTTTCTTTGTCACAATGGTTGCCATAATAATCCTCTCCTTTTTCTGTCACCCTTTCTGTCACCTTTTCTGATACCTCCTGGTTACAGAAAAATTTTCATAAAAATTAGCTGTTTAGTGTTTTTGATTTATTGATGAATCATCCTCTTTCATCTAAAATCCATAACATCCATCATAACTTCATGTCTGAACACTTCCACATCATTCCTCATATCATATACCACCAGATAATAATGCCTGCTACAGGTTTTTTACAGCAAGCTCATCTTTCTTGAACCTCTACTCCCTGATTCCGTCTAAGAATCTCTCCTTCTCACGTTTTGCATGTTCCTGCAAATAATTCACATAGATGCTTTTAAGAACGCCATCTGCTGCATGCAGGCCATTGATAGCTTTTTCAAAACCGGCACACATTTGTACTTCATCAATACATACAAAATTTTCTTTATCCTTAACATATCTGGAATTCACATAATCATATAAAGACCGATACTCAAGCAAATGGTCATATTCCGGCAGGTTAAAATTTATATGGATAATATTGGAATCCACACGCTCCGTTTTGACTTATTCTTCGAATGCTTCCAGCAATTTTGATTTACCACAACGGCAAACACCGGTAATCACCTTAATATCAGGTGTTCCGATTACCTGGATCATCTTTTCTAAATATTGTCTACGTTTAATAAGCTTCATAGCGATCTCCTCATTTACATTATGTCTAGTCTACTTTCCAAAATCAATATTTTTTTAAAAATGGTAAACAGAAGCAAGATTCTCCATTCAGACATTTACATTTTCATAAAATATAATTATACCACAGTATATCTAACAATAAATACCATTTTCTTCAAATCAAATTCCCAAAAACCTCATACCAATAAAACTCTATCACATCTGCCCCAATATCTCCCCCAAAAACCGCACATTTCCCCCATCCAAATTCATCCGATAAAAGGGATGAGACCCCTCCCCCGTAAACACCTCTACCACAATTTCATCCCCACTGATTTCTGGCATTAACGCCAGATACCCAGGCCGATACTCCCAAACCTCCTGTACCACCTCCGGCAGCAGATATTCATATACCAGCTCCCGCCCTGTTCCATCCGGATTCATCCGATACAGCCGTACCCCAATTTTCTCCTCAGCTTCTACGATCTGTTCCTGGCCGTCATATCCCTCTTTATAGCGAATCATTTCCGACACATAAGTAGAATAATAAACCTTACCCTTATAAAACTCCACATGATCTATACCGGATTTTTCTTCCGCTATCACAGACACCGTTTTATTCTGCCAGCAATACCTTGCCAAATAAGTACTGCCGGACTCTTCCTTTGAAAATGTATAAAACACGCCATTTTCATCACAATCCGCAAACCAGGAACCGCTGTCTGGCAAGCATACGGATCCCTCCCCCAGATCAATTCCATCCGCAATCTCAACAGTCTCCACTGTCCAGTCCGTTACCCGTCTGGGTGCGAGATTGCAACGCATACCCGCCTGATAAATCGTGAAAGGTTCATCCAAAGGAATCTCATAGACCAAATCATATTCCGGCTTTTCCTTTTCCATCTCCTCAAAATTATCGCTTCTCCGATTCCGAATACCAATCCCTTTCTCCCAGTCATTAACCGAATAATCCGTCGTACACCCAAAAACAAACCCATATGTCCTGTCCGAACAAGTCAAATACCACTCCCCATCCTTATAAGTATACGTAAAACGCTCACTCCATCTCCAGTTGCTTCCTCCATAAGCCGAGGTTGTGAAAGAAATGCCCTCTGCCGTAAGCGGCATGTATGGATCTCCGTTTATGCCACCCTCGTCAGCAGTCCGAATCAGATTACAGTCCTGAAAATCCAGTTGATACCGTCCCTCCCCTTTACTGGCAACTGCAAATAAAATGCGAGACTGCCACTCTTCCAAACAAGGATCTGACTTCTCCAGAACGCCCACATAATCCGTAATCCCGTCCTGATTAAAATCCAATTCCACACCGTCCAGCAGCTCCCATCCCTCCGGTACAAAATCCAGGAGCCGTTCCCCCGCAGCCGCCAGCTTTGGAACCCCAGCTATGCCATTCTCTTCCGCATTATCCGGCCCTGCCGGTTCTTCGAGTTCCCCTCCATCCGTTACTTCTGTGGGTTCCACGGGTTCCGCCTTTTCTACTGTCTCCAACCTTTCCCCTACTTCCGACTGCTCCCCATTTTCTGCTTCATTCTGCACATCCTGCATTCTAGTTACCAGAGAATTACAACCGCTAAAAAGTGCGAAACACAATCCCCCTACCAAAACACCAGCAAAGCTTCTCTTGTCCCTCATATTTCCTCCCCGCCATCCAAATTCATTATAAATTTTATTCTAAACCATTCATGCATCATAATAGCATCGTCCGCAGCCTGCACAGTCTTCCGGTTCCGGCGAAAACCAAAGTTCCCGCATATCGCCCTCCCCACATAGTCCCCACAACTTCCCAATGCTACTTTGCAAAAAACTCCAGGAGGTGCTCCCATGATTAGCTTTACTCCTCAACAGTAAAAACTTCCTCAATCGAAACATGAAACACCTTAGCAATATTCCAAGCCAAAACCAGAGAGGGATTATACTTCCCCTTTTCAAGATTCCCAATCGTTTCCCTGCGGACCCCCACAAGCTTAGCCAAATCTTCCTGCTTCATGTCGTATCTTGCCCTATATTCTTTTATCCGATTTTTAATCATTCTCTGCTCCCTTTCGTTCTCCCCACTCAAAAAAAATAAGGGCCGTAGTAAATGCCAGAATCGTTGCCGCAAAGCTCAGGGCAAAAGAAATAGGAACAGCTTTCCCAACACCATAAATAAAGGTGCATACAAACATAAAAGGAACAAGCAAAATCATTTCTGACATAAATGCAAACGTAGCAGCTTTTTGAATGTTAAGCCGGAAAAATTCATCTGGTATGATCCAAAAGTAACGAACATAATAGGCAAATCCAAAAAAGCCATATAAGCCCTTATTTTCTGTTTGCCATCCCAAAATCGCTATCAATGCCAGCAAAGATAAAAATCCTAAATAATTAATCTTATGTTTCATAAAAAAATCCTCCCTTTGTTTATGTGGTATATTTCGCTCTTTACATTACAAATATACCTCATAAAGTACAGGAAGTCAAGTGCGATGGTGAATAGCAAGCCGAGAATCCCGTTTGTAGTCCAAGACTCCCGATTTGTAAATAAAAATCCTGTTTTGTAATCGAGATTCCCTGTTTGTAATTGAAAATCCCGTTTTGTAAACAAGATTCCCGGATTTTCATTTGGGTTTCCATATGTTATAATACGTTCAGCAATAAAT
>QZDX01000031.1 GCA_009917555.1 bacterium 1XD21-13
ATATATTTGGCTGACCACAATATATAGTGGTGGCTCTCAAGCTTTTAAATACACTGGATTCGGGTGGCTCTTAAGCTTTAAATTAGTGGCTCCCAAGCTTTAGAATAATCAGTGTATCATAATGCGGTCCATAAGAAAAAGCAACTCATTTTGAAGAAACTAAAAAAATTTTTAAAAAATTTTGATTTTAGGTGTGCAGGAGGTGTAGCCAGCGTGGAAGTAATTGAGAGGAATTATATCTCATCTGTTCATTGAAAACAAAATATCCAGCAGCTGCAGTACGTTAGCTGTACGGCGCGCAAGCGAAAAGCGGCATAGAAGGATACGCCAAGACCACCTGCAGGAAGAGCTTCCTGTCAACAAGATAACCTCAAAGGTGCCAAGCGAAAAATGTCCGTTCTAAAAATAGCCTGTGGCAGGGCTATTCCGCAAGGACCCGTACAGCCTATCATGATACTTCCGTCCAGTCACAGCCCCTTTCTAAAAGGGATCTCGCAATGAGGGCGGCGGCCAGAGATCCTGGCCGGGGCAAGCGACCCATGACAGTCCAAGCCAGGACTGGCTGCAGCTGACTGCCCTTTGCTTCGGGAAGTAGTGTCGAATAGAAGCAGGATGTTAGAAGCTATCAGTCCATCTGTTATAAGGTGAGGCTGACAATAAAAATGAGGAACAAGCACGATTTTCATGTGAGGATAGGTTAGCACTGACAGAGCGATAGACCATGCGCATCAAATGCGTTTCCTTACTGTGTGATGAAGCGGCAGTCCGAGTTTTTGGGGCTGCCGCTTTTCACAGAAAGAGGACAGGTTTAAGGAGGTGGAGAATAGGAGAATGACGAATGCTTTGGGAAAACAGATTAGCAGAGGGGAGCTTTACTATGCGGATTTAAGTCCTGTGGTGGGCTGTGAACAGGGAGGACTTCGTCCGGTTTTGGTGATCCAGAATGATATCGGAAACCAGCACAGCCCTACGGTGATTGCGGCAGCGATTACGGGAAGAAGAGGAAAGGCGAAGCTTCCCACCCATGTGCCAATACAAGGGGAATGCTGCGGGTTACAAGTAAATTCCCTCATATTGCTGGAGCAGATCCGGACCTTAGACCGGAAACGGCTTCGGGAATACATAGGATGCCTGGATGAGCAGGTGATGCTGGAAGTGGATCAGGCGCTTATTGTCAGCTTAGGCATTTCTATGAGTGGAACAAAGGATGAGAAGAAAGGGAAAAAGGATGGGGAAGCTTAAAAATATAGGGATATTAATTCTGGTGTTGTCTCTACTGTTAGGTAATCTAGGCTTTGCTTCTATGGGCAGCTTTCAGATGACGGATAATCCAAAGATTACTGCGGAGCGAGAAGAAGCACAAGAAGAAACAGGGAGAAAAAACGAACAGGAGGATGGGACACAACAGTTAGAAATAGACAGAAAAAATGAGATAGAACCCTTAGAAAAAGATATCAAAAATGAAACAGAGCAATTAGAAATGGATACAAAAAATAAGACTGAACAGTCCCAAACAGAATCAGAAGATCAATCAGAAAATGAATCCAAGCAGTCGGAAACGGCATTAAAAGATAAAACAGCAGATAAAGAGGAGGAGGCTTCCAAGGAACCAGAAGGCCAGCAAACAGATTCACAGGAAGGAACGGAACATGCGGAATCGAAGGAAGGAGATACGGAAAAGGCGCTTGAAAAGGAAGGATTGACGGATATTTACTATGAGTGGCAGACCTTAGAAGAAATCCTAAAGCTTTGTGAGGAAGGGTTAAACCTGGAAGACTTTTTTCAATATACCATTTGGGGATTTTTAACCAAGGAAGATCTGCAATTGCTTGTGGAGCATGGCCATACCCTGGATGATGTATATGAGGCCATAGAAAATGGATCAGATGGGGTCCCAGAGGATATTCAGAGGATTCTGGATGCTTATGCTGCAGCTCCAATGCCGACGAGTCTTGGAGATACAAGGACAGCAGGCTTTTCCGGCTCCGTATCCGGCACCCTTGGAAACATTCCAGCCCTTGGCAATGGAAGCCACGGTCCCATGCTTAAGATTCATTTAAGCGGAGAGACCGCCTTCTGTGCAAAGTTTGGAGCTGCCTGCAGGACAGGAATGGTATATACCTCGGTTCCTTTATCGGAGATTGGCATTGATGATGGGAAGGAGCGGATCATCCGGGGGCTGCTTGCACAGTATAAAGCAGCTCAGGAAATTTATACCGGCCCGGTGAATTATATTATGGCCCAGGCAGGTGTCTGGCTGGTGCAAAATCGCGCATGGACCGGGGAGCCGGAGCAAATGGCAGCAGCAATTGCGCCGCTGTTTTCCAAGACACCAGACTGTCCCAGTACGGAATTTGCTACCAATTATTTTCGGGCGATTGTAGAATGGATTCATGCACCGGAGAATGAAGAAAAGATAGAGGCCGTAGGCTTGGAAGCCTGGGCAAATGGACCCAATCAATATCTGATTACGGCCACAGGAGAAGGCGGAAGCTTAGAGGAACAATCCTATGGCCGGATTGAGATAAAAAAGGTAGACAGCGAGACCGGAAATGTCATTGCGGATGATACAAAGTTTGTGATTTATGAGTGGAATGGCGGAGAATATGAGCGGTCAGAAGTATCCATGAATCGGGAAGGAAATACCTACCTTTCTGACGAATTATTCCGTACCGGTACAAATGAAGGAAGGTTTTATGTGGAGGAAGAACTGGCTCCCCATACGGGAAGCATCACGGGATATTATGGGGACTTTACCGATCCGAATGGTTCATCCAAAGGCCGCTATGAGTTTGAGATTGAAGAAGGTATGAGAGGAGATACCATTTCCATTGCCAATCAGGGTGATGTCTTTGAGAATAGAAGAGTGACAGGGAGTATTCAGATCTACAAGACAGATATTGAGGCAGATGCGTATGTGACAGGCAGTACCTCCCATGGAGCAGCAGAGCTGGATGGTGCTGTTTATGATCTGTATACAAAGGAAGCCATCCGCCATCCGGACGGAGTAACCGGGATCTTGTACGCAAAGGACAGTCTGGTAGCGTCCGGAACCATCCATGAGGGGACCTGCAGCTTTGAGGATCTATACTTGGGAAGCTACTATGTCAAGGAGCGTCAGAAGGGAGCGACATTAGCAGACGGAAAAAAGCTGTCCTATGCAGAAGGTTATCTTTTGGATGAATCCGTTTATGATGTGATACTTCCCTATGAGGGAGAGAATGTAAGGAATGTCCACCGTGAGGTGCACAGCGACAAAGAACAGGTCATCAAGGCAAAGGCTGTGATTGATAAAGTGGAAAGCGCCGCAGGTCAGGGAAATATCCACTACATGGAAGGGGCAGGATTTACGATCTACCGCATAGATAAGCTGAGCAGAAGGGATTCCTTCGTGAAGAAATCCGATGGAACCTATGAGGAAGAAAGTATTCGCAAAGCTTACCTGGTGGAGAATTATAATCAAAATACACCAAAGTATGATTTTTCAGGAGAAGCGGAAGCCATTGCTACCGTATACCTTCGAAACGCTTCCATGCGTAAGGATACCGCTTTTTACTGGCAGGATGGAATGGAGGATCTGAAGAAAGGGAAGCTTGTAGCTCTGGGAAATAATTATTATCAGGTGGCGGAATTATTTTCCGATAAAAACGGTCAGATTGTGACCCCTTATCTGCCTTATGGCCAGTATCTGGTGGTAGAGACATCCGTACCCAAGGATCGCTTTATGGTTCCGCCCTTTGTGCTTACCTTTCGGGAGGGAAGGACAGCCAAGGTCATCACCACAGGCGTCACGGAGCAGACGCCCTATGGAAACAATTTCTTAAAATCAGCAGGAGATAAGGCAGCTTCCTATGAGGCTGTTTATTTTTTGGGCATTGTGGATAATGAAGCAGTGGAAGAGTTGCTTAAGCTATATAAGAAGGACAGCGATACCGGAAAGACAGTACTTTTGGCGGACACGGAGTTTCGGATTGCCAAGCTTAACGAGGCAACGGGAGAGAAAACATATCTTACCCATACCAGTTACTATCCGAATACAGTAAACAGGGATAGATTCGCTACCAATGAAAAAGGATATCTACAGCTTCCGGAACTTTTACCGATAGGCTTGTATCAGATCGAAGAGGTAGAGGGACCAAATGGATTTTATAATGACATACCAAATGGCTATGTACAGTTTCGGGTAACTACAGAACGGGAATATGTCTCTCTTCTTGGAAGCGGGCCGGATGGAAGCACCTTGGAAGGAGATCAGGGAAACAGAGATGTGATCCTGATTATAGAGAATTACCGAAATCGGGAAACCAGAGGCGAGCTGACCCTTCGAAAGCAGGGAGAGGCCTTAACAGGCTATCAGAATACAAGCCTAATAGAGAAGATAAGGGCCTTTTTGGGAATGGAAGCAAAAAAGGAATTTGTCTATGAGGAGCAGCCCTTGTCCGGTGCGGAGTATACCATTCGGGCGGCAGAGGATATCGTTACCCAGGACCGTCAGGTAGATGAAGAGGGGAATCGGACCCTGTGGTTTCAGAAGGGTGAAGTGGCTGCAGTGGTAAGTACAGGAGAGGACGGGCAGATAGATGAGGTAAAGATATCCACAGAAGCCTATCCGGATGGACACCCAATCGTAACTGTGATACATGAGGGAACCCTGGGAAGTGTTAAGGCGTATCTGCCTTTGGGAAGCTATGAGATAGAAGAGACAAAGGCACCCTATGGTTACACGCGGACAGAAGAAATACAGAAGGTGACCTTTACCTGGAAGCATCAGTTTCAGGAATTTGTCTTTAACAGTGCACTGATAGAGGATACAAAGGAAAGCAGGTATGAGGAAGACTCTGGCACAATTACCTTTACTAATGCCCGTGTAAAGGCCGTACCAAAAGAGCAGGAGACAAATCCGGGAATCGGTATTTATAAACAGTCAAAGGAGCGAAAGGAGCCGTTGCCAGATGTTACCTTCGGCCTTTATACGGTAGATGCAATTTATAATAGAGCAGGAACGAAGCTGGCAGATGCAGGCGAGCTGCTCTCCCTTTGTACCACCGGAGCAGATGGCAGGGGCATTTTTGATGTGGATGTTCCCATTCAGGACGAGTTTTATGGAGAGAGGGAAAATACCAATTCCGGTGCCTATGAGATTCGAGAACTGGATGCGCCAAGAGGCGTACTTTTGGATTCCATGCCGATTCCGATACGATTTACCTATGTGGATGATAGGACGGAATTTGTACTCATTTCCAAAGAACAGGAGAATGCAACCAGTGAGGTGTATGTGTCAAAGCAGGACCTTACCACAGGGGAGGAACTGAAGGGTGCTGTTTTAAGTGTGACAGAGGAATGGAGTAACAAGGTGGTACAGTCCTGGACCTCCGATGGAACCAGAAAAGAGATTCGGGGTTTGGCGGTGAATGAAAATGTGGAGGACAATACCTACCTTTATACCTTGCGGGAGAAGGCAGCTCCGGCTGGATATCTGGCAGCAGAGGAGATCTCGTTTAAACTGGTGAAGGAGGTTTCCAAGGAGGAAGAGCTTAAAAATAGTGTATATGTATATGATGTGGAGCAGAAAAAATGGTGTAGGGCAGAGGAGAACACGGTGGTAATGAAGGACAAGCCTGAGATTCCCCAAATACCGGAAAAGCCAGAGGAGTCAGAAGCTCCAAAGACCCCAGTGGAAGGATCTAAGAATCACCACTCCTCTGAGCCGTCGCCACATTTAGAATATGCCCCTGTGCTTATTATGGCTCCCAGGACCAGTGATACGGCACAGATAGGAATGTACCTTGATCTGGCAGTGCTCAGCCTGACAGCGGGAGGAGCCCTAGTATGGAGAAAACGAAAGAGTTGGAAGGGCTGTAATAGTGAGAATGGGAATCACAAAAACAAGTGTCATAAGAAAAAAGAGGACTTATAAAGTTCTACTAAGGAAAGAAAACAAAGGGAGGAAGAGGTGGAGGACAGAAAAAGAAACGCCTGGATCTACACCTGCATCGATGCGCCGGAGGATACCCACGGCGCATTGAAACAGCAGTATGAGCAGATAAATGCTTATGGGGAGCAGCTTCCGGTGGAGATCATAGGCTGCTCCAGTGATGTGGGTGGGAGCGAGAATATGGAGCGTTCCGGATTACAAGAATTTTTAGAGGAAGCCAGGATAGGAAACATAGAGATACTTTTGATACTGGACGCCAACCGAATTGCACGAAATGGGGAAGTTCGGGATACCATTTTAAAATGGATAAAGAGCTGTGGAATTCAGGTGTTGTCTTTGCTGGAAGGGGAGCTTTGATGTTCTCTGCTTCATTTTTTGTACTGGTTGCCCATTTGATGATTACAGGCAGGCTTTTGACTGATAGGAGGTTTGGATGGAAAGATGAAGGAAGAGAGAAGGGAAACAAGAGAAGTGCAGTATAAGCTGGCAGTAAAATTGTTGAGGCTGATGGTTAACAGCGGTTTTTTATTACCGGAAGAATACGATAAAATTGATGCTTTAAACAGAGAAACCTTTTCTCCGGAATTATCTGAAATATATACCTGAAAACCCTGGATATACTTGAAAAAGTATGGTATTGTCTGTTGCTAACAGGAGGAAAGGAGGGGCTTATGGCAGCAAAAAAGGTAATAAAAATCAATCCTGTTAGCGTAGTGGCAGACCAAGAAATATTGACAGCAAAGCGTGTATGCGCATACTGCAGGGTTAGTACTGGTTCCGTAGAGCAGAAAAATTCCTTTGAAGCACAGGTAGAATATTATACCCGTCTCATTGATGAGAGAATGGATTGGATCTGTGTTGGCATCTATGCAGATCAGGCAAGAAGTGGAACAAAGATACGGCAGAGAGAAGAATTTCAGCGTATGATAGAGGACTGCCGGTTAGGAAAAATTGATTTGATCCTGACAAAATCCGTTACTCGATTTGCCAGAAATACCGTAGATAGCATTCAGACCATTCGAGAGCTAAAAGAGCTGGGAATTGGAATCTACTTTGAAAAGGAACGCGTCAATACCCTTGCAGAGAAGAGCGAACAGCTTCTGACAATTTTAAGCTCCATTGCCCAGACAGAATCGGAAAGCGTAGCAGCAAACAATCGTTGGGCTGTGTTATATCGTTTTCAGAATGGTACCTTTAAGATTGCTTCTCCGGCATATGGGTATACCAAGGATGAAAAAGGCGAGCTGATTATTGAAGAGCAGGAAGCCGCTGTTGTTCGCAGAATTTTTGAGGAATACCTTGGAGGAAAGGGATCTTACATCATAGCCAAGGAATTGGAAAGGGATGGGATACCAACCATACGTGGCGCCAAAGAATGGGAGGATTGCGTAGTCAGAGATATTTTACAAAATCCGGTATATGAAGGAGATCTGCTTCTGCAAAAGACATACATGACGGATGGAGTGCCATTTCAAAAGAAATTCAATCATGGAGAGCTACCACAATATTTGATTACGGACAATCATGAATCAATTATCACCAGAGAAGAAGCAGAAGCGGTAAAGCGGATTTATCAATATCGCAGACAGGTTCAGTGCATAGAAGATTACGGTGGTTATCAGAATCGATATTTGTTTAGCAGTCGGATCATTTGCGGATCGTGTGGTTCCGTTTTTCGCCGCAGGATAATCTATGCTGGCAGGTCTAAGAAGATTCAGTGGAGCTGCTTTCAGCATATCAAGGATATTACAAAGTGTGGACAGAAAGCAGTTTCGGAAGAAGCTGTCAAAAAGGCATTTGTCCGAATGTGGAACCGGATGAACGGACATTATGAAGAAATTCTGCTTCCTCTTCTGAGCGTGCTAAAAACAGTACCAGGAGATCCGGAGCTTATGCAGGAATACTTTGAATTAGAACAAGAAATAGGGGAATTGAAACGGCAGAGCCATATGCTGCAGAAAATCCTGATGGATGGCAGCATGGGCTCTGCTGTTTTTATAGAAAAGCGGAATCGAATTACATCCGAAATAGAGACAGCCTTCCGCAGACAACAGCAGATCAAAAGGCAGAAGCTCTACGAACAGGAAATTGTGCAGACGGAGTATCTTCTTGCAACATTCCGAAATTTAGATGGGTTTTTGGAGGAATTTAATGAGGAGCATTTTATAAGGATTGTTGATCGGATTATTATTCTACCTGAACAAAGGCTGGCGTTTCAACTAAAAAATGGCCTGAAGCTTGAAGAAAGCTATAAGGGGGAGGGATAATTTGATGCAGAGGCATATACCATTTGGCTATCGGATTTGGAATGGAAAAGCAGAGATTCTACCGCAGGATGCACAGATTGTAAAAGCAATTTTTCAGGCTTATTTAAAAAGAATATCTACTAACCAGATAGCAAAGGGATTGACAGAACAGAGAGTACCGAATTCGGCTCATAAGTATTCATGGAACCATGTTGCTATAGGAAAGATTTTGCAAAATAAAAAATATTTGGGAGATGATTTTTATCCAAGATTAATAAGCGATGAAGCCTTTGAGAAGGTACAAAAGATGCGAAGAGAAACAGCGGAATATCTTGGGAGAGGAAATAAGCCGGATATGGACGAGAACTCAATTGTATTTAAGGGGAAAATATACTGTGGATATTGCAAAGAGATTTATTATCGATATCGGGAGCATCGTGATCAAAAAGAAAGAATCAGGTGGAAATGCAGACATTCTGTAAAGGAAAAGCGATTATGCAGCCATAAGTGCTTTTTAACAGATGAACAATTAGAAGATACCTTTGTAAAGATTATCAATGGGATAATTGTAGTTCCCACTTTATTAGAACCTGGAAAAGGGAAGAAGGCTAAGAATGTCGCCCCCTGTACTGTCAGTGATAAATTGACCTTAGAGATCCAAAGGGCACTTGAAACGGGAGAGTATACGGCGGAGGAGATAAAACATCTGGCTTTTTTAAGAGCAAGTGCTCAATATCAGGCGTCAACCATTGATGACAGTGCTTTTCAGACAGAAAAGCTGAGAAAAGCCATATTAGGACAGGATATACAGAATGATTTTTCAAAAGAGCTTTTCCGGCAGACCATTCGGAAGATTGTGGTATATGAGGAGGGCAGACTTTGCTTCTTTCTTATAAATGGAGTCATTTTAGAAACGAGAGTTGGGAGCAGTCAAATATGCAAGAAGGAGAAAATAAGTGACAGTTAGGGAAAGAGCAGGCGCTTATAAAATAAATGGAAAGGAGGACCAGAAGAATGCAGGCGGAAATAGTTAAGAAAAATATTTCCATCATTCCGGCAAAGCCTATGTATGATCGTACCCTTCAGCCCCAAATGAAGGTGCTGCGTGTAGCCGCATACTGCAGGGTGAGTACCTTAATGGAACAGCAGGAAGGGAGCTATGAGGCTCAGGTGAATTATTACACGGAAAAAATTAAAAGCAAATCCAATTGGAGGCTGGCAGGTATCTATGCGGATGATGGGAAAAGTGCCACATCAACCAGAAAACGTTCGGATTTTCAGTCTATGATAGATGATTGCATGGCAGGAAAAATAGACCTGGTGATTACAAAGTCCATTAGTCGGTTTGCTCGGAATACGGTGGATGCCCTGATGAATATTCGAAAGCTTAAGGAAAAGAATATCGCCATATATTTCGAGAAGGAAGGGATCAATACCCTGAACGGCAGTGGAGAGCTGCTGATAACTATCCTAAGCAGTCAGGCACAGGAGGAAAGCCGAAACATCAGTGAAAACTGCCACTGGGGAATTGTCAGGCGCTTTGAAAGCGGTAAGGTAATTGTGAATCATAGCAAATTCTTGGGTTATACAAAGGATAGAGAAGGGAATCTGGTGATTGTTCCGGAGGAGGCAAAGCTGGTGCGCCGGATCTTTCGCTTGTATCTGGAGGGAAACAGCAGCTACCGGATTAAACGGATTCTGGAGGAGGATGGTATTCGGACCGTAACAGGAAATACAGTCTGGCAGGCCACAGTGATTGATAAAATGCTTTCTAACGAGAAATATATGGGAGATGCCTTGATGCAGAAAACCTATACTGTCGACTTTCTGACCAAAAAGAAGGTAATAAACCGTGGAATTGTGCCTCAATATTATGTAGAAGATGACCATGAAGCGATTATCCCCAAGGAACTGTTTCTGCAGGTCCAGGAGGAAAAGGCACGTAGAGCTGCGATTCATCGGCCATCAGCTCGTAAAAAGACGGAGCTGGTCAAAGGGAAGTATAGCTCCAAGTATGCACTGTCTGAGCTTATGGTTTGCGGGGAATGCGGTCAGCCTTATCGGAGACAGGTGTGGTCCAAGTATGGCGTGAAAACGGCAGTATGGAGATGCGACAGCCGATTGAAATATGGGGCTAAGCGGTGTAAAAATTCTCCGACTTTGAGGGAGACTACGGTACAGGAAGCGATTATGACAGCGGTAAATAAGGTAGTGGAGGATCAGGGAGAATTTGTGCAGGCTTTTCGGGCCAATGTGATTCGAATTATCGGGAGCTATTCTTCCCAGGCAGAGCCAACGGAGTATGATGAACAGATCGAAGAGCTTCAAGGGAGGCTGCTGGAGCTAATAGAAGAAAGCGCAAGGACAGAATGTGCAGATGAAGAATTTGACCGACAGTATCGGATGATTGCGGATGAGATGAAGGGCTTGAAAAAGGAGAGGGCCAAGGTTGTACAGGAGCGCCGCCTGGCGGATTCTTATGAACAGCGCCTGGAAGATATGGAAGGATACATAAAGAAGGCAGGCTATTTAAAACGAGAATTTGATGATGACCTTGTCAGGAGGCTCATAGAGAGGATAAAGGTGCTGAATGAAAACTGGATTGAGATACAGTTTCAATCGGGGATAGTGATGAGGCAGGAGATGTTGAGGGAAGAGTGAAAATCGGGAAGAATTGTTATATAGTATTTTTAGCGATAGAATGGCAAATATTTCATGGGGAAATAGTGAGGCTATTAAAATGCCATTAAAGTAAGTTTCAGTTGTTTTAAGACAGAGGTTAAGATATAATAAAAATGTGGTCAGATACCTTTTTCTAGATGGCTATATCCAGGGTAAAAAGGAGGAGCACCTGTGAATACAGAAATAAAGAATACAATAAAAGCAACAGATAGAGATGCGCAATATGATGAGAGTGCAAAACGCCTGCTAGGACAAAAAAGCATCCTGGCACATATATTGGTAAAGACTGTAGAAGAATTTAAGGGCATGAATCCAAAAGAAGTTGTTTCCTTTATAGAAGGAAAGCCTTATATTAGTATAGTTCCTGTGGAACCAGGACTTACGAATAAAAGTGGGGATGCGGAAGGACAGAGAATCATCGGTTTTAATACGGAAGATGCAGAGATAAATGAAGGACTGGTAAGATTTGATATTATCTTTTATGTGCATATGAAAGATGGTCTTTCACAGATTATTATTAATGTAGAAGCTCAAAAAGATGAACCAACAGGATATCAGATTTTGAACAGGGCAATTTTTTATGTGAGTCGTCTGATTTCATCGCAGAAAGAGAGAGACTTTGTAAATACCAATTATGATGATTTAAAAAGTGTTTATTCTATATGGGTGTGCATGAATATGGATGAAAATAGTATGAACCATGTACATCTTACTAATGATAAAGTGATAGGTTCTTATATATGGAAGGGAAAGCTGAATCTGTTAAATGTTGTTATGATTGGTTTATCCAAGGAACTCGCAAAGCATGATGAAAAATATGAATTACATCGTCTTCTTGGAGCTTTGTTATCAAAAGAGCTTACAGTGGATGAGAAATTAAATATAATTGAAAGCGAGTACGATATTCCTATTGAAGAGGATTTGAGAAAGGATGTGAGCGTTATGTGTAACTTGAGTCAGGGAATTAAGGAAGATGGTATTGCAATTGGTGAGGCGAGAATTATTATGAATATGTACAATAATGGTTTCACTGCGGAACAAATAGCGGCAGCCACTGATAAGGGGCTGGAAGATGTGGAAGCCATTATTAAAGATAAAGAATTGGAGCTTGCATAATTAATTGGGAAGCAGATAATGATATATGCATTGGGAGTTAAGTTTGCGGGTCTAATTATATAATAGATTTTACAAAAATAAAGGATATGATATTTTCTTGAGTGTTATTAGAGCCAATCATTGTTGCAGAATTAGTTATCAAGAAGTAAGAATTACTAAAAGTTAGTACATTGTTGCATTTATTCTTCGTCAATAGCATTTTCTATCCCAATTATCTGCACATCTGCGAAGCTAGTCGTAGCCTCTACTGTCATTTTGCAGATATACGCTAATAAGAATATCAAGCAATATTTACTTTAAGATTAATGCAAGGATGTACATACTACGTCTTCTTCATATGTTGGATAACAGTAAAGGAAAGACTTTGAAAATATTTAGAGAGCAGTAGAGAGCAAAGCCTTTGAGTTAAAGAGCTTGAGGGCTAAAAATATAAAAAGTTTTTAATTTTGAAAAAGAAATATAAATGTGTTTAAAATAATTTACGAATTAGGTTCGGCAAGTAAGTTAACCTGTTGTGCTACTTATAGTTAAAAACTGCATAGTTTGGTAAAAGGCTAAAAAAGCTCCAAAAGTCCCTTCCAGATTCTCTGAAAACGTAAATTTTCAAAACATCAGCTGCTTGATTTTGCCAATGTCACAGGAGGATTGGAATATACTGTTGAATGCCACGCATAGATTATGCCCCAACACTTTGTTCTGCAGTCGAGTATATAATCCCCAGAAGCTTTTCGCAAGCACTTTTTCTGCATTCAACTGCCTGCTAAGCTGTGAGAATACAGTCTCCACCCTTCGCTGAAAGCGAAAGATGAGACGCTGCATTTCCGTTGGCCAATTCTTCTTATAACTGGATGGCTTCAATGACATCAGGCATATCCCTTGCCTGCGCATGTCATCCCAAAGGACTTCCCCGGTATATCCTTTGTCTCCAAGGATTACCAGGCCAAATTGGTTTTCTACAAGATCCCGGAGACCTTCCCGGTCATCCACTGAGGTCGGGTGACCTCAAATGCTATGATATAGCCTTCCAAGGTGATCATGGCATGGACCTTGAAGCTGAAATAGGTCTCTTTCTTGGAAGGGCACCTTCCGTAATTTGCCCCGTCCTCACGGAAAGAACGGCAGTAGTGGGCACGTCCGAATTTACAGACGGGAAGAGGAAAGCTGTCAATCACAAAATAACGGCTGACCGGTATTGGAAAGGAATGGACCAGTTTCTGCCGGAGCAGCTCCGTCACCTGCAAAAGCGCCCTTCTGGTCCTGTTGAACCAGGTACGGCAGAAGAGTCTGGGAAAGAGGTGGCGGTATTTACGTTTTACAAAAGAATACCAGGCATTTTCAGAATCCATTCCAACCAGCTCGCTGCAGATGCTAAAATAATGATTTCAGGGTGGGTTATTTTTGCAGTATCCACATTTTTCCTTTGTGAGACAGAAGCAGGGACAAACTGTTGGTACATGTCATGTATAAACAAGCAAAATAAAATCTTCAAAAGTTGCTATGAGGGTGGTATAATCATCTTGAAGCTTCAGTATAATGTGCCTCCTTTCATAGTCGTAGTGATGTACAACTATAGAATAGCACATTTTGCTGAAGTTTTTCTAAATCAACTAGCACAACAGGTTAAGTTATGAAAAAACAGGGCCAATAAAATAGGCTCAATAGAACCTTGGTAATTGCAGATATTTATCCCAATAAGATCTCCGAGGACTCAGAGTACTGCCCTGAGAACCTGCAAGGGACTTGTCCCTTGACCCATTAACGGGCTCTGCCTGAATTCGCTCTCGCTGGAAGGCAGAAAAAGGGTGCAGTTGCCCTTTTTTGTTCGATAGGATTATCCGTGAGCTTTATGTTAATAGACTTTTGCGGCATATCCTCACAGGCGGCCAAGCCGTATGCTCTGGTATTCCACGGTTCTATTGACAACAGCTCCGCTCCGATGAAACAGCATCAATTTTATGCATATTCAGGATGGTCTGCAGGCCAAGGAAGATGAGAAGTTGCCACTTATCTGGTATGTTGTCAGTATCTTGTAGCATTTTCACTTCATCGAGGACTTTGTAGTTATTATGTTTGTGTGGACGAAGAAAATTATAGTGAGCAATCCAGAGCGCCAGATTATAGTTGGTACCGTCGATGTTGTCAAAGCTGTTTGTATGATTGTAAGAAGCCTTATAGGTGCAATTGAGTCGTTCAATCATTTGTTTGAATTATCGGTGTTCCATAGAAACAGCATCGTCGTTGGTAAGACCAATAACCTGAGTAATCCAGAAGGTAAAGCCTTTTCCAAACTTCTTTCCGAATTCCATTGAGGAAAGAGGATAGGCGCTGTAGCCGTCAGCGATGAACTTGGAGTTCTCTGGTAGCTTTGCGAGCCCCTGGAATGCCATACACATTGCAAAAATGCAGGGTCCCTCGGTTGTCTGACACCTGGTAGTTGATGATGGAGCGGATGGCGGCGTTCATGATAAGCCAGACATAGGTTTTGATGCCACGGACTTTGCTGTAGGTTTCATCCGTAGCGAAAATATTTCTCCCTTTGTAGGGATACTGGTTGATAAAGGGTTTAATGCAGATGGCGGCAGTCTTGCAGTAGTTAGCGATCTGCTAGTGGGAGATGCTGATGTTATACAGGTCCCCCAGAGCCTGTGAAGTTTTGCGAAGTGAAAGACCAAGATTGATATGAAGTGTCAGGCATAAGGACATGACATGTGCGTTGTGCATGCTGAATTTCAGGGAAGAGGCATTCTTTGGCAAGGTAGTTAAGTCCATGGTGAAAAATCTATCGTGAACTGACAGCAGATACAGTGGAATTTATATTTATTTTTGCCGTAATCCTCTTTTGGGTCATCCCTATCCACTTTTCTGGGGTTGTAGAGATAGTAAGGGCATTGGAGATTGACACACTTATGTATGATAAAGTGCTTGCGGTGTTTTTGGGGAGCAGAGAATTCCCACAGTAGGGACAGCGCAGTTTGACAGAGAAGAAACGACTTTCATCTGGAGAGAACCCTGCATCGCAGATTTTACAAAGAAGCTGTCATTTAGAGCCATTGTTTTTGTACAGAAAGAGTTTGGGTGCACCACATCGTGTGCAAGTGCAGGCGTTCGGAATATCACATTCTGAGTGACGGCTGACAGGGCGAATCTTCTTACCATAACGTTTTTCGTAGTAAGGGATAAGTTCCTTATAAGTCCAATCCTGTCGGAAGTCTGTGATCAGAGGAAGTTCATCGATTTTGAACTTTTAGTATTTGGGGGAATGGGAATCCTCAAAATCCTATTGTTTAAGGGGGGGGGTATATCTGCAGACAAAACTAAGAAGCCAGCAGATTAGTTTATGTTGGTATTGAATTAACTGAAATAAATAAAATATAATATAATGTGCATGAGCATTGGCGCCTTTCTTGGATGTCAGTTTGGCGATTGACATTATATCAAAAAGGGAGGTTAATGCTCTTTTTGTTTGCAAGCTCCCATAAATCAAGGTTATAACAACAAAAAATAATGTGGTTTTTGACACTACCACAAATTAGGAAGTGTCAACAGCGGACATGATTCGAGAATTGTGTGATGTGATAGATGTAAGCCTATCGGAAGTGGCAAGGTGTATTAGACAAACTCCACAAAATTTTAACAAAAAGTTGAAACGTGATACATTATCTTTGAGAGAGTTAATTGCCATTTCAGATGTATTAAATATTTCTTTTGAACAAAGTTTTGTTTTAGAAAATGGCAAAGAAATAAAGATTGGAAATCGTACGTATTGTTTTTAAATATGGGGTCTTTGATAATCTTGCATATTAATTTCTTTAGTAGAGATGGGAGGTGTTTTTGTGATTGATATCCTTTTTTTGTATCCACCTTACAAAAAAAGAGCTGGTGGAGGGACGCTATTTCCTTTGGGAATTGGTTATTTGATAAGTGGAATTGAGAAAAATGGACTTACTTTTGATTATGTAGATTGTCAGAATTTGTATTATAAAAATAAAAAAGAATTTATTGATAATCTTGCAGAAAGAATTAGGAAAAATGAGTATTTGGTTATAGCCATCTCATGTATTACAACAGCCGCTGTTCCTTTTTTGAAAGATATAATTGTGGCTTGTAGATTGGTTCATAAAAGTACACCAATTGTTTTGGGTGGTCAATTGGTATCAATAGATTATGTCGAGGAGTTGTTTTTTGAAGAATATGACATAGATGCAATATGCAAAGGAGATGGAGACTATATCGTACCAGATTTAGTACGCCATATTAAAAATGGAAACTCAATAGATACCTTTTTGTATGTGTCGACATTCAAAAGAAGGGCAAAAAAAAATTATATAACAGATATCAACGAGTTGCCATTTCCATACAGAAATAACGAAATGGTTGCAAACTCACAATTATCATTTGGCCGTTCTACATATGCAGAGAAATCAGTAACAATGATTACTTCGAGAGGATGTTTTTATAAATGTTATTATTGTGTTTCTGGATGTAACACCGGTCGGCATTTTCAAAAAAGGTCATGGGAGAATATTGTATCTGAAATAAAGTATATCCAAGAAAAATTTCAAGTTTTTTCCATAGTGTTCTATGATGATTGTTTCTTTTTTAATAAAAAAACAGTTAATGAGGATGTAGAAGAATTTATTTATCAATTGAAAAAACAGAAGTGTATAAATTTCAAATGGCAGATGGAATTAAGGGCAGATGTCATTACAACTATTACACCGGGATCGTGGAAAAAATTATATGAAAATGGCTGCACCCAAATTAATATAGGCATAGAGTCATGTTATAATGATTCTTTAGATTTTTTGGGGAAAACTATTAGTACACAAACAATTAAGAAAGCATTTGAAATATTATATCAAAATGTTCCGGAAATTATATTGACTGCTACATACATAATCGGTGGCCCTAATTCAGATTATGAGCATATTATTAAAATTGCAGAGTTTTCTCAAGAAATGAAATTAATGTATATTCGTTTATATCCATTAGAATTACATCCTGGAACAAAATTATATGAAAATTATTATGGAAAGAAAGATGACTGGTATAGATTTATAATGAGTGAGGATAATCCATATTCTTGTATGTATTTTGAGAGCGATACTAGTAGTTTACATAAAATAATGGGTAATATTAATAAAACATATAAAAAATTCTATTTGAGTGAGTATTGGGATAAAAGAGCAAAAGTTATTTATGGAGAAAGGTATAATGCTGTTAGAGCAAATTTATTTAAAACATATAAACTGGAGGAATAATAATGGTTAAAAAAATAATCTTTGTATTTAATGGTGTAATAGTGGATGGTTTAGGAAGAATTTTGATTGAAAATAGGAGTGAAAAAGAACTGCCAAGTGTAGATGAGAAGTGGGGATTGCCAGGGGGAAAAATTGAATTCGGAGAAACACCAGAAGAAGCAGTTGTGCGTGAAGCAATGGAAGAAACTGGATGTAAGGTAGAGATATTAGAGATGATTCCGCTCACATACACAAGTGTTTGGCATTATTCAGATAAGGAACAGCATACGATTGTATTTGGCTATTATGGGAAATTAGTTGAAATTGGTGAATGTGAGATGCATGATAGAAAAATTAATCGCATTAAATGGATTTTTTCGGATGAGATTAATATGTACGATTTTTTGCCAGGGGTTCCTGAAATGATAAAATACGTTATTGAACATTATATTTGCTAGACTTCAAAACTAGTTATACAGAGGGGTGAAAGGATGAATATTGAAGATAAATGGACTGTTGGGATTATTTCGACAAGTTTTGATTTGAAAAATGAAAGAAAAATTTTAATTGATGATCTGAGAGAAAAAGGCTTTAAAGTAGTTGCCTTTGAAGAAGCTAACTTTCCCATGAGTATGGAAAAAAATAAAAATGAAGCATGTTTAGACGCTTTTGATAATGTTGATGTGGGGATTATTATTATAGGCAATGAATTAGGTCATGGTGATGAAAAGGGAGTAAGCGTTTCTCAAATGGAATATGAACATATAGTGCATTTTGGAATATATAGCTATGTATTTGTCCAAAGTTATACATGGTATAATTATCAGCAACCTGGCATGAAGGAATTAGTAAAAAGTGCATCTTTTTTAGATTTTATCAATGACAATGGTGGCTTTATAACTGCATACAATGATGTTATTCATTTGAAAGAATTGGTTGAGGGAAGGTTAGTAAACTTGAGTATTACATTAGCAAAAACGTTTGCTGAAAGCCAATTCCTGAAGTTAATGAATTCAAAAACAATTCCCGTAGTAGGTAATTCTGTAAGTGATCAGATAAACAACTATTTTATTAACCCACAAATAGTTCCTGAAAAAGATGCTTTGGGTAATAGAATAGAAGTTTCTGTGTTATATAAGAAATTAACTCATGCTAAAACAACAAAACATATTTTAATTCGAGGGGATATTGGAAGTGGTAAAAGTACAGTATTATATTTGAATTATGTAAATCACTACCGGGCTTTTAAGAGTGGCATGGAAAACAAGATCCCTTTATATCTATGTCTCAGAGGAAAGAAAAAGGACTACACTCTGGAGCACTATTTTATAGAATGTTTTGAACAGGATCTAGGAATGGCTCCTTATCCCCTGTTTAAACTTAAGAGGAAGTCTTTTGTTTTGTATTTAGATGGTTTGGATGAAATGCATAATATCAAAGAGCACGAGGATATTTCTAGTTTCTTTGAGAGTGCATTTTTTAAGGATCTAGTAATGATTGCATGTCGGACCAATTTTTATGAGGCTTATATACAGGGGGGATGTTTGTCGGAGAAAATAGATATTGATTTAATGATTTGTAAATGGACCAAAAGTAAAATCGAAGAATATATTAATAAGATTTTTCCTAAAGGAGAAGAAAAAAATAGAACTTATATATACAATTGGTTGCAGAAAAATTTTAATAATTGGTTGCAGACACCACTGATGATATCTATTGTATGTTTTTTGTTAAAAGGATTGTCGGCTCATAGGGGTATAAAATCCATTTTAAACAAAATTATAAATGAAAGAGCCTTGATGATACAATACACTAATCTTTTTATCAAAAGAGAAATAGTGAGAATCAGTGAGGATAGCTACTATACAGAACAAATGTCGGATAAGATATATTTTATATTAAAAGAAATGGCATGGTTTCTTTATCAGCAAAAGTTATCTTCGAATTATAAATTGTTGGAACAGGTTGATAATAGAAACACATTGGAATTTAAAATCGCAGAAACATATTTTGAAGTAACATGCTATGAGGGATATTATGCGTATAATGTGCATGAATATTTCGTGGATTTTATGGTATCTCTTTATGTATTAGATAAAATGAAATATAGTGAAGATAATGATTTTCTGAATTATATGCTTTCTGCCAACATAAATAAATTAATTCTCCAAGGTATTAATGAATACAAGCTTACTGAGAAAAGACTTATTTCTGATAATTTGTTTTGTGCATATATCAAGGCGTTAACATTTGAAGAAAAAAACATTATTAAGCGGACTCATATAGTTTATTATCTCAGCAGAATCAATTTGATTGAAAACAAAACAAGGCTTAAGCGCATTTTACACGATCAAGAAAAGGAAGTTGAGATAAGACTATCAATTTGTTTTGGAATGGTTAAGTTAGGCGATTTAGAAGAGGAGGAGTTTCTTTATAATGCAGTTGAAAATGATATAGAATGGGATGAAACTAATAGAGGGTATCATTTGCTATATTATAAAGATGTTGAAAATAAAGAGGTTCCATTTCGTGATAATGGAAAAACAAGCTGGAAAAAAACATTTAAAGCTCTTAAAGATCATATTTGCAATGAGGAACAATACTATTTTTTAGGGCGAATTGATTTACAAATTATGAGAAAATTTTTTGTTAATCATGATGAGGATTTATTTAGATGCGATGATATCGAAGAACTAGAAAAGAGTATCTTAGCTAAGTGGGACAAACAGGATTCTTTTTGCATGAAAGTTATTGAGGAGTGGTATTTTCTAAAAGAATTAATAGTAAATGGGGATTTAAAGTGAAAGGGAGAAATACATGATAACAAGAGTAAAGAATAACGCAAAATACTTATTTACACGTTTTACTTTTATTGCATCAATGATTTTCGGCCTAATTTCAATTATACAGATGTTTGTTGGATGGGATATCTTGGGGGTTAAAGAAGATACAAAATGCAAGATATTTATATTTGGTATGCTTCTTGTGGCATGTATAATAGTAGCTTTGATATGGGGTATATTTTTTTCAAATAAAAAAAAGATTCTTGCGGAAGATGAGGTAGAGATTGTAGTTAAATATGGTGATTTATTCAAAGTGGCTTTCCCTCAAACCCAAAAAAAAGAAAAGATAGTAGTAATTGCTGTAAATCGCTGTTTTGATACTGTTATAAGTAAGGATTTAGTTAAATCTGATTCCGTACATGGTCAATTTTTGCGGAAGTTTATTAAAAATGATTCTGATAGATTGCAATTGGATAGCGAAATAGAAACTTCATTACAAGAGTTTGATATACCTTATGAAGTTTTAAGCCGTTCAGATAAGCGGTATGGTAAATTAAAGAAGTATCCGTTGGGGTCGGTAGCGAGAATTAATGGGAAAAATGGAATTATATTTTTTCTATTGGCATTAACAGAGTTTGATATTAATTGTGTTGCACATTGCAATAAACATGAGTATGTTGACTGTATGCTTAAACTTTTTGAATATTACGATGCACACGGGCAGGGAAACGAATTGTATTTATACCCAATGGGAGCAAAGATGGCACGGACAGGGCTTAGTAAGAAAGAAGCATTGGATGTAACTGTAGTGTTAACAAAGATTTCAAAGGAATATTTGAAATCGAAAACTACAATTATTGTGGATGGAAGAAATAAGAACGAAATATCTATAATGGATTTATAATGGAGGAATCTATAATGGCTTATAGAAACGGTACATATGTGGCTTTTGATGGTCAAAGGGCAATAAATCCGACATAGAGTGATTTGAAATACTTAGGTTTACTGCGCAGTTGGAATAATAGTAAAAATTATGAATTAATATTCAGCGATAGCTATTTAAAAATGTATTTCAGGTGCTGAATACAAGTCAAAAACGTACTCTTAAAAATAGATTAATGGAAAGATTACATAATTCTAAAAATATGCTATTGACTTTGTCAAGTTATACAAATAATGACAGAGGGATGTTAAACTTGGAAATTGAGAAAGTAGTAGACGTGCACGATCTCCCAATTATTGTAGCATATACAGGATGCGATTAGTTGCTTGATGCGAGAGCTTATAGCGATTGATGGCCAAAAGTATTAGAAAATAGGATTGGAAATGGTTCTCATCGTGCTATTCATATTGCCTTTAAGGAAAAGGCAATAATGAATGCAATTAGTCAGTTTTCTGTATAAAGCAAAGGAAACGGTATTTTAACGGGTCTGTTACATACTTATGTATAAGAAGCTTATCAGTCATGGAATTACTTATAATGTGAATTTAGAAAGAGATTTTTTGATTTAACTAATACTTTTTTTATATTGTTAAATGACAAAATCAAGTTTGATGTAATAAACAAAAAAGTTGATTTAGTATGTAATGGAGGGGAGAAGTCAAATGAAAGGAAGATGGATTTCAATTGATGGATGTGGGGGAAGCGGTAAAACTACATTAGCGAACAGATTAAAAGAAAAATATCCAGAAGTAACTTATATTCCCGAATTTTCTGAAGAGTTAACAGGAGTTGCTTTGCAAAAAGCTGTAAAACAAGGGGCATATATTATTTCAAATTCTAAAATTGGATCATCACTCTTGTTTTTAAGTGACTATTTTTTAATGTGTGAATCTATAATATGCCCTAATATAGATAATGGACATACTGTAATTTCGGATAGAGGATTTTTGTCAAAAATAGCGGTGCAAGATGTTATAATGTCTGAAAAGTATGATAAAAATTTAGTGGAAAGCTGTTTGGTGCAGTTGTTTAGATTAGGACCAATTCCGAATTATTCAATTAATTTGGATGTACCGCTAGATATAATAAAGAGTAGGATCAGGCAGCGTGATGGCTTTTTTTATACAGGTCAAGAAGAGTTAATAAAGGCAACTAAAAGAAGAATAGAAGATTATGCTCAAATATTTCATATACAGACAATTAGAATTTGTAATGTTGAAGATATGGAAAAATTTATAGCTCATTCAGCTGAATACTTATATTAGGAAGGCGGTTGCTTCAAAGGCGAGTAAGATTCTTCGTGATGAACGTTACGGTAAGGTATCAAAGTCAGTAGCAGGTAGTGCTTTGACTCAAACAAAGTCAGATAGTAAATAATAGTATCTGGGAAGTTTGGTGGACAGAGTAAGGTGGAACAATTAATCTGTCCACCACTCTTTTTAGAGAGAGCAAAGCATTGTTTATAGTTGGAAGACATAAATGACAGTATTTATTCCGTAGCATTTTTACACATTGTAATATGCCACACTATTTAAGGTTTCAATTGTCTAAAGTGCTGTTGCGAGATATAATAATTACAATAGAATCTTATGTGAAATAGTTGTTTTTAATGTAAGATGTTTAAGATGAGGTGAAAATTGAAATGGCGATAAAACCTTTAGAAATAAATTCAAAAGAAATTCAATTGATGAAATCGGTAACCTCTGCCGATTATACGGGTAAGACTGTTCTTACAAATTCAACATGGGAATATGTTGAGTTATGGTTAAAGAGGCAAAGTTCAGCAAAGGCCAAAAGAGCGTTGTTCTTTTGGACACAAGCAAAAAATTTTTTTGATGCATCGGAAGTTTTACCTATAGAGTCCCGGCCACTTACATCATATTATTGCTGTATGAATGCAGCTAAAGCGTTGTTAGCAATAAAAGGAGCAAATACAATTAATTATGATAATTTATCACATGGTATATCATCGGATAGAAGACAATGGGGAACCTCCAACAATATAAAAAATGCCGAGGTTGTATTTTCTGGATCAGGTGTTTTATATGAACTGTCAAAATATTTTAAAGAAGAGGCAGGAAAGAGGGTAAGCGTCAAATCCTCCGCCTTGTTTTTTAGAGTGATTTCTGCCAAACTTTAATAAATCTAAAAAACTAG
>QZDX01000032.1 GCA_009917555.1 bacterium 1XD21-13
TGTCCGGGTCCTTCCATTCAATGTCTGATGAGCAAGCTCCTCATCCATTGCCTGCAAGCCCCCGGGCGCTTTGCGCTCCGAAACCTTTTTTTGTGAATTTTCAAGGTTTTTACACTGTTTAGTTATCAAGGTTCGCTTGGTGCTGTCTCTTGCGACAGCTTTTATATATTACCACGCTATTTTTGCCTTGTCAATACCTTTTTTGTATTTTTTGTCGATTTTTTAATATTACTCAATTGCAAAACTAAATTCCACCCCTATATGGAATTCAATCCTGCAAATCTTCTTCCTCTCAACAGTGGAATTTACTTTTTCAAAGTGGAATTTAATCTCGCAAATTGGAATTCACTTTTTCAACTCACCATTTTTTAATATTGTTTAATATCCAAATAATTAGGAAGGATTAAGGCTGAACCACGTCCCATAATAGTAATGATTCAGCCTCTTTTCATATCCTAAAAATACAATTTACTTAAGTTGTGGTTACCTTAATCCACAAACACCGAATTATACCGATCAATACACTGCCCAAGGACATAAGAGAAATGTCCCAAGGAGCCCAAAGGCGCGCCGGAACCGCTCAAATCCGGAAGTGTCCCGCTCTCCACCTGCTTAATCATCCACTCCAGTGCCTGAATGAGACTATCGTAAAGTCCGTCAAAGGGACGGGAGTTGGAAAGTGATTCTTTAATCAGCTGATCGTTATCAGCCGTAGCCGCATCAAAATCCGCCACCACTGCTACCAGCTCGTCATATAAGGCTTTGATCTCGGTCAAATCCAGATCCGTCAGGTTCTCATCATTCACACCCTGATCATAAGCTACATTCTGAACCTCCCGGCCAATGGAAATCGCTCTGCTGGCATTGTAGATAATCAGATTTCCCTCAGCCTTCATCTGCTCTTCTTCTTCCTCCACTCTGGCTGTTCCCATCTCATCAATGGCGTCCATAAATTCATAGCCAAGCTCGATAAAGGCATCCGCATTTGCATAGACAATCGCATGATATTCCTTCGCCTTCTGGTACTGATTATCTGCGTAATCATAGCTGTCACTGATATCGGAGAAGGTCTCCATCAGGGCTCTTAAGGGCTCCGCCATATCCTTCACCAGAGTATCCATCTCGCCATAGGAGGGCTCCATATCTGCAAGCTGAAGGCAATCATCCAAAATGTCCGTATTCTTGCCATAGACACGGTAGCCGTAGGTAAGCCCCGTATCGGGCAGAAGGGAAAATTCCTCCGTGTAATCCACCACCTCATAATAGTAGTTGATGGAATCCACAATTTCCACAATATCGTTGTTCAGCTCCACGTAGTAATTATACTTAATCAGATCCATCTGCTCCGGTGGAATCTCATCCTCCTCAGAGGACGTATCCTCCTCCGGCTCCGGGGCAGCCTCTTCCTTGGGCGCCTGGGGCTTTGTCTTTTCCGGGCTCTCCTCCGCCTTTTTTCCGCAGCCTGACAGCACAAGCGCAAGCATCAGCAATACGGCCATGCATTTTTTCAAAATACCCTGTTTCATAATTCTTGTTCCTCCTGCATAAGATAAAATAAGATAGGCCCATTATAGCAAATTGTTGTTCCCTTGTACATCCCCTCATGATGTCGTTTTCTATAAAGCGAAAAACGCCACCGCAATAGCCCCCGGCCCTACATGCGTTCCAATGGTGCTGCCGATACAGTAGTAGGGAACCTCCTCAAGTTTATTGGCCCAGAGGGCGGTGCTGTCCTTCAAATATTTCTGCAACAGACTGTCGTCCAGCCCGGAATAGGCTGTGGTATAGGGCATCTCAAAATCAATTCCTCCGGTTTTATCAATGAGCTGCATTAAAAGATTATTTCCCTTTTTCGATCCCATGGCCTTGCCAACCATCTTCACCTCGCCGTCTTCAATAGAAATCACCGGCTTAATATGTAATACGGCGCCGGACACAGCCACGGCAGCGGAAATTCTTCCTCCCTTCTGCAGATATTCCAGAGTGCCAAGGAGAGCCATCAGCTTAATGCGGTGTCTTACTTCCATAAGACGCTTCACCAGCTCCTCCGCGGAAATTCCCTCCTTTAAAAGCCGTACTGCGTATTGGATCAAAATTCGTTCTCCTATACACACATTCAGGCTGTCTACCACAAACACCTTATCCGGAAAGGATCTGGCTGCGGATACGGCTCCCGCGTAGGTTCCTGACAGCTTGGAGGACAGCGTGATTGCCACTACCTGGCTGCCGTCCGCCGTAAGCTCAGAAAAACATTCCTCAAATTGAAACATGGTAATCTGACTTGTTGTGGGCAGCTCATCGCTCTCAATCAGCTTCTCAAAAAATGCCGGGCCAGACAAGTCAACTCCGTCCGCATAGGTTCGATCCCCGAACTGAATGGACATGGGTATCATATGTATTCCCAGTGCCTCTGCCTCCCTTAAGTCAATATCCGACGCCGAATCTACTACCAGCTTTACTGCCATAAAAACATTCCTCCTTGCTTCATCCGTTTTTCTTCCTTCTACTGTCTATATCCATAACACATCCCCGCAAAAAATTCAACCTGTATTTTTCGGGAAGTACCAAATGAAAAAAGAGGACGCAGCGCCTGCCACATCCCCTAAGCTTATAATTCCTCATTTAATACAACAATTAAAACTGCGCCTTTTCCACCTCCGCAAGCACCGGAATCGAAGGCGAAGCCCCCTGTCTGGTCACCGCAATGGCCGAAGCCTTGGATGCCATATCCATAGCCTCGCGAACGGGAAGCCCCCTTAGAATTCCTCCGATAAAGTATCCGGTAAAGGTATCCCCGGCCGCTGTGGTATCCACAGCCTTCACCTTGTAGGAGGGCTGAACAAAGCTCTCATTCTGATCCATATAAATGGCGCCCTCTTTTCCTAATGTCAGCACAATGACTGCCTTGGGGAAGCACTCCATCAGCGCTCTTCCAAGCTCCTCCTTGTCAAAGCCATCCTTGATATCCCGATTTAAGATCTGACCTGCCTCAATCTCATTGAGCATAAAATAATCCACATACTCAAGGGGCAGCTTGCGAATCTTTTCATTCATAGGAGAGGGATTCAGGACAATTTTAAGACCCTTCTCATGAGCCTGCTCCACAATATAGGCCAGCTCATTGATCTCATTTTGCAGAACCAGGAAATCGCCTTTCTCACAGCGTCCCATGACCTCATCCACCTGATTTTGGGTAATGGCCTGGTTAGCGCCGCCATAGAGAAGGATACAATTGTCACCCTCCCTGTCATTCTGGATAATGGCATTGCCGGTTCTTGTGTCTGTCAGAACGGTTACACACTCCGTATTGACGCCCGCATCCTCCATCTGCTTTAAAAGGAAGCTTCCGTCCTCCCCGATGGAGCCTGCATGCCAGGCTTCAACTCCAGCCTTGGCCAGCGCTATGGACTGATTCAAGCCTTTCCCGCCGCTGAAAACCTGAAGGGAATCGGAAGACAGTGTCTCCCCTTTTTGTACAAAATGGTCTACCTTATAGGTATAATCGATATTTAATGATCCGAAACAGATTACCTTCATCCTCTGATCACCTTCTTTCTATACATGATACATTACTGTTCTCCTTGTGACCAGTAATCATAATACTACTCCGGTATTTGCTCCTGCATCAATTCCAGCAGCACTTGAATGGCATCCTTATATTTTTGAATACTTACACACTCATTGGGCTTATGAGCCATGGAAGGTTCCCCAGGGCCGAACAGCAGAATCTTCTTTTCTCCTATCCGATCCAAAACAGAGGCATCTGTAAAGAAATTAATCCCGATCTCGCTTCCCTCATATCCGTGTGACTCAAGAATTCTGCCAAGGGAGGCAGGAAGCCAGTCCTCGCTGTCAATCTCAATAGCCCGCCGATCGTTCAGAACAGTAAATTCCACCAATAAGCCAGGAGCCTTTTCCTGCATCCTTCCAAGCTGCTCCCGGGCCCTCGCAAGGACCATCTCCTTCGTGAGCCCCGGAACCATGCGAATGTCCATTCGGATGCTGCATTCATCCGGTGTCATGTTCATGGCCACTCCGCCCTGAATCATCGTGATCTGCGCCGTGGACGCGCCGAGAAGCCGGGAGGTAAAGCCCTGAACATACGTCTTAATCCCTGACGCCAGCTCCAACCCATAATCCACGGCATTGATCCCCTCCTGGGGATAGGCCCCATGACTGGTCTTACCCTTTGTGCGAATCTCCAGCCAAAGGCAGCCCTTCTGAGCAGTTCCCAGCCTCATATCTGTGGGCTCCCCAACCAAAAGGTATTCTGCCTCCAGCATACCATGCTTTAGAACTGCCGATGCACCAAGTCCATTCTTTTCCTCGTCACAGGTCCCAATAAACTGAATACCATAAGCCGGCGGCTCTGGTGTATGACACAGGGCATACACCATCGCTGCCAGTCCGCTTTTCATATCCGAAGCACCTCTGGCAAAAAGCTTATCGTTCTTTTGAACTGCCACTGCCGGATCTGTCTCCCATTCCTCCAGGCTGCCATAGGGCACCGTATCCAGGTGGCCGTTCCAGATCATACGCCGATCCGAAGATGCTCCCGGAACATAAGCCAGCACATTTCCATGGGTATCATCCAGGTACTGAACCTGGGCCTCGATTCCATGGTCCTGAAAGTACTCTGCCAGATATTCGGCAACCCGACTCTCCCGATCTTTGGAATTCACGGAAGGGATCTCAAGCAGCGCTTTTAATAAATCCAAAGCCTTGTCTTCCAATGTACTTCTCCTTGAATACTCTTAGATTTCCTTTGTGAGCCACTTTGCCAGGTTCTGGAACAGCATGTCATAGCCCTCCCACTCACAGAACTCTGGTGGTGCCCAGTGAGGTGCACAGTCTGTGGTGAATACGGCGGAACGTCCCTCTCCGTAGGTTCCAAGAGCGATAAAGGGATCTCCCTCCACTGTTGCAAGAAGCTCTCCGTCCTCCTTAAGCACTGTCTTGTTGTAGCCAAGGACTCTCGGCCACTCTCCAAGACCTGCCAGAACGGGATGCTCCTTTACGGTTACCGGGCGAACGCCCTCACAGTGCTCCATTCTGTCATCAACGGGAAGCACCGTAACAGGAAGCACCTCCTGTACGGCCGTATCCTGCCATTTGCCCTTTGCATCCACGCCGGAGAAGGTCATGTAGCCGCCTACCATGAGAAGAGAGCCCCCCTGCAGTACATAGTCGCGAATCAGGTTGCAGCGGTTAGGCTTCATCTCGCTTCTGGTAAAGGTTGCTGTAGGCAGAAGCAGAGTGTTGGCACCAATATCGGAGAGGATAATCAGATCGTACGCCTTAAGCTCCTCCATGGTAAATGGGAACTCCTCCATAGCCAGATGGTTGGGAAGGAAGGTAAAGTCGTAGCCGCCACGCTCCATAGCCGCCTTCAGATACTGCTCGCCCGTCTCATATACGGAAGTAAAAAATGTGTCAAAGCCTTTCACATGCGTTGTGTGGCTCATCCAGGATTCTCCTGCTAAAAGTACTTTTTTTGCCATAATAAAATCTCCTTATTCCAGTTCCGTAATATCCTTCCAGTACACCCTTATCTAGAAGAATTTCCGGCCACAAAAACATGTGTCCGTAAATCCTTCTGTGCACTGGCTGGATATTACTGTTTTCTAAACTTATTTGTTACACCACGCCAATATCATATTCGCGTAAACCAATATAGACTGCAGATACGCCTCCACGCTCACCCACTCATCCACGCTGTGGCACTCGGAAAGATTTCCGGGGCCGAACTGGATGGTAGGACAGTCGGCAATGTTGCGCCAGAGCCTGGAATCACAGCCGGAGGGAGAGCCCACAATCTTAATGTCTCTTCCCAGCATCTCCTGATAGGCACCCTGAAATACCTTCACAAATGCATGGTCCGGGTCCATCTCAAAGCCGTTTCCTGCCTGATACATGGTAATCTTGGGCGGATGCTCTTCCATCCAGGGATCGGACTTTGCCACCCGGTTTACCGTATCCGTAAATTCCGCCACCACCTGATCGTGGCTCATCTGATTGGGTATAAAATGTACACAGGTGGAGAATTCACATTCTCCGGGAACCGTAGAACCGGCAGTTCCCCCTTTGATCACGCCAATATTCAGGTTCGGCGCCGGGAGCAGGGGATGCTTATACTGCAACAGCCAGTCGTGCTCCTTCTCATTGAGGGCCTGAATCACCTTGATGGCCTTGTCGATAGCGCTGACGCCGTTCTTCTTGCCTCCGGAGTGACAGGCTCTTCCCTCAAACTCTACCTTGAAAAATACCCATCCCATATGGGCCAGTATAAGCTCGTCGCTGCTGCCCTCGCAGTTGATCACGCCATCTGCCTTCAGGCCCCGCATCACGGCCTGCATAGAGCCGTTGCCGCCGCCCTCCTCGTCACAGACGGAGGTAATGATCACATCACCCGGCAGCTCACAGCCTGCATCCTGAAGAAGCTTCACAGCCATAGCCGAAGCCATAAGGCCGGCCTTCATATCTGCTGTACCCCGGCCATACATCTTGTCGCCGATGATCACCGGCTCATAGGGCGGGTGGGTCCAGCCGTCAGCCTCATCTGCGGGCATCACATCAATGTGACTGTTGAAGAGAAGGCTTTTGCCCCCCTCCTTTCCCTTAAAGGTGGCATAGACATTGTACCGGTCTGTCTGGTCGTGGCCCAGATTGCCCTCCTGATGCTTCTTTAAGCACTCCTCTATGACAGCCTCCTCCATGGGGTCCTTCACAATATCCGAGGCGCCCATTTCCTCAAAGAGCTTTACCATATAATCCTGGCCCTCTTTTTCCAGACCGCCGTCGATCCCATGACCAATATCATGGGTATCAATGGCGATGAGGTCCATCAAGCGCTGAATATACTGCTCTTTATTCTTTTCCAATGTTTCCTTTAAACGTTCCATACATGAATAACCTTTCGCTTTTAGCTGTAGAGGCGAAGTCCCTCCTCCACAATATTCCAGAACTTCTCCGCGTCAATGCCGATTGCCACATCTGCCGTAGCCGGAAGCTGCTGATATCCGAAGAAATCACAGTTGGTTCTTCCGTAGGACTGGGTGCTTCTAATATCAATCTGCACATTCATGGGCTTTACCTCCACCACAGAGGGATCAATCAGGTAAGCAATGGTAACGGGATCGTGGAGAGGACCGCCCTCCCAGCCAAATACCTCCTTCTGAGATTTGCAGAAATGTCCCATCAGATCCACAAACAGCTTGGAAGCCACATTGCCGATTTTGCCCATGCGCTCTACGATGCTGGGATAGCACAGTACCTGTCTTGTCACATCCAGCCCCATCATGGTAATGGGTCTTCCACAGGTAAAGCACACATAAGCCGCATCTCCGTCCGCAATGATATTGAACTCCGCTGCCGGTGTTACATTGCCGTTGGTATAAGCGCCGCCCATCAGCACGATCTGCTTAATCTTATCCACAATCTTAGGCTCCATACGGATGGCCATGCCCAGGTTCGTCATGGGACCGGTTGTTACCATGGTAATATCCCCATCCGACTCCATGAGAGTACGAATAATATAGGAAACCGCATGTTCCTTCTCCAGCTCCTTGGTCAGAGGCTCAAACACAGGACCGTCCAGTCCGGTGCTTCCATGGATATCGCCTGCCGTCATCTTTTCCCGCACCATAGGGCGGTCACAGCCTGCATACACCGGAACGTCAATTCCAAGACACTGTACGACATTCCGGGCATTCCGCTCCGTATTCTCAAGGGTCTGATTGCCCGCCACTACGGTAATGCCCAGCAAATCAATCTTCGGACTCTTTGCCGCCAGCATAATGGCAACTGCGTCATCATGTCCCGGATCACAGTCCAGGATGATCTTTATCTTTTCCATATGACATCATTCTCCTTTTTCCTTATTTCTGCTTCCATCAATGAGAATCACCGGTAACCAGTGAGGACTCTCTCTTGCGCTCAGCTCCAAGCTTAATCGCCATGGAGATAGCAAGCACCAGAACGGTTACAAGGTAAGGCATCATCAGCACAAACTGTGCCGGGAAGCCATAAGCCTGCAGTCTTGCTCCTACGGAATCCGCAAAGCCAAAGAGCAGACAGCCCACTGCGGTGAGAACGGGATTGGCGCCGCCGAAGTACATAGCCGCAACACCCATGAAGCCACGGCTGTTGGTCATATTCTCTACAAACTGCGCGCTGTAGCCCAAGGAAAGGTGTGCTCCCGCAAGACCTCCGATGAGACCGGAGATCAGCATTGCCTGATACTTCACCGCATTTACACGGATACCTGCCGTCTCAGCAGCCATGGGGAACTGTCCCACAGCACGAAGCCGAAGGCCCCATACGGTTTTGTAAAACAGGAACTGCAGAATAATGATAAACAGGATCACGAACCACTCCGTAAAGCACCAGTTGTTGAACAGCTGATTCAAAACCGGAATATTCTCCAGGAAGGAAAGCTCCACTCTGGGAATGGGCACGATCTTGGGATCGGAAAAATTTCCGTTGGTGTGGAACAAGGTATTTAACAGGAATTTTGTAATTGCAATGGCAAATAAATTGATTCCCATACCAATGGCACAGATTTCCGAATTGTACTTAATATGTCCCACTGCCATAATCATAGCAATGGCTGCTCCTGCAAGCATGGCCACGATCACGCCTAAAAACCAGCTTCCTGTGGCATAGCTCACAGAGATCGCTGTAAATGCGCCCACCAGCATAATACCCTCAGTACCAATGTTCAGAATGTTTGCCTGCTGGGTAATGGCCGCACAGAGGGCCGCGTAAATAATCGGAGTGGAAGCCCGAAACGTGGCATAAATCAATGATACGTTAAATACTTTACCTAAATTTTCCATCAGTCCCATCGTTTACTCCTCCTTCTCCTCAGATTCCACAGGCGGTGCCGTGCCCGGCGCTTCTCCTGATGAAACAGCCGCTGCCTGCTCCTTCTGCCTTCTGCCCTTTATCTGAATCACAAATTCCATGGTAGCGATAATGATAAAGATGGCTGAAATGGTATCTACAATGGCCTTGGGCACACCGGTGGTCTGCTGCATAGCCATAGCACCTGACTTCAATACCGCAAGGAAGAAGGCCATCAGCGGTGTGGTTGCCATGTTGGACTTTACAATCAAGGCCGCAAGCATACCATTGGTTCCCAGGTCCTTTGCAAAGCCGTCCAGGTAGTAGCCGTGTACGCCAAGAACCTCAATGCAGCCTGCGATTCCGCCCAGCATACCGGACAGAAGCATAGCATTGATGAAGGTTTTTTTGGCATCGATGCCCACATAATCCGCATGCTCCGGGTTGGTTCCCACTGTACGGATCTTATAGCCCCATTTTGTCTTATAGAGCATAAAAATAACAATAAGTACGATAATGATTGCCAGGAATACACCGGCATTGGCCGAAGAAGGCTTTAAAATCTTCGGTATGGTCACAAGCACCGGGTCTGTCTGGGGGGTTGCCACGCCTGCACTCATGGGACCGCTTACTAAGTAAGAGCCGATATACAGGGCAACCGTGTTCATCAGAATGGTTACGCAGACCTCGGATACGTTATAGTAAGCCTTCAGTGCGGCCGGAATAAAGGCCCATGCAGCCGCAACCACCATAGCTCCTGCAAAGCAGGCCAGATACAGCAGAGGCGCCGGCAAAAATCCCCAATGGATTCCTATGTACGCCGCTGTGATTCCTCCTAAAATAACCTCACCTTCCACACCTACGTTGAAGGCTCCTGCCTGAGCTGCCACCGCAAAGGCAATGGAGGTCAGAAGAAGGGGAGTAAAGCCGGCAATGGTGGTTCCGATTCCAAGCTTTGTGCCGAAGGCTCCCTTTAGCAGGGCTCCATAGGCCGCAATGGGGTTCTCCCCAATACTCAGAATAAAGATTGCACCGATTACCAGGGACAGAACCATGGTAATCACAACCTTCAATAAATTCTTCATGGATTGGCTCATGATGCTTCCCCTCCTTTCTCCTCTTCCACAGTTCCGCCCATCATGAGCAGACCCAGGTTGTTCTCATTTGCCTCACTTGCAGGCATCTCGCCTGTGATCTTGCCCTCATGGATAACAATGATCCGGTCGGACAGGGAAATTATCTCCTCCAGCTCGGCGGACACAAGCAAAACGCCTGCTCCGTCCTTTTTCGCTACCTCCAGAGTGTTGCGGATAGACTCAATGGCTCCGATATCCACGCCTCTGGTGGGCTGGGAGGCAATCAGAAGCTTCTTTTTCATGGAAACCTCTCTTGCAACAACTACCTTCTGAGCATTTCCGCCGGACAGAGATGAGGTTGGAAGCTTGTAATCCGTGGGACGGATGTCAAACTGCTTTACCATTTCCTCAGAATACTGATCCTGTGCGGGAATATTCATCAGCGCACCCTTGGTATAGGCTCCGGAATCAATCTCAACCGCAATGAGATTGTCCTCAATGCTCATGCTCCGATTCAGTCCTCTCCTGTTTCGATCCTCGGGAATATGAGCCATTCCCGCATCCCGGATCTTTCTGGGCTTCAGGTTGGTGATATCCTTCCCGTTCAGAATGACACTTCCCTTTTCTACCTTGCGAAGTCCTGTGATGGCCTCAATCAGCTCGGACTGTCCGTTGCCGTCAATTCCGGCGATTCCCACGATCTCACCCTCATTCACATGAAGGGACATGCCACGAATCTTGGAGGATTCCTTCAGGGCCGGAACCCATACATCCTTAACCTCCAAAATGGTTTGGCCTACCTTGGAGTAGGTCTTGTCAATATTCAGGAATACCTCACGGCCAATCATTCGTTTGGTCAGGTCAAGGGGTGTGGTCTTATCCTTGTCAACAGTTCCCATATACTCTCCCTGGCGCATAACGGAGATTCGATCGGAGATCTCCATTACCTCATTGAGCTTATGGGAAATAAATACCAGAGATTTTCCTTCCGCCTTCAGATTGAACAGAATCTCAAAGAGCTTCTTGGTCTCCTGAGGCGTCAGAACGGCCGTAGGCTCATCCAGAATGATAATCTCAACACCGCGCATAAGTGTCTTGATAATCTCTACTCTCTGTGCCTCGCCAACGGAAATCTGGCTTACCTTTTTATCCAGCTGGATATCCATATTGTATTGTTCAATATAATGCTCTACTTCTTTTCTTGCCTTGGCAAAGTCAATAGTCAATCCCTTTTTGGGCTCAAAGCCAAGGATGACATTCTCCAGAACCGTCAGATCGTTTACCAGCATAAATTCCTGGTGAACCATACCTACGCCGTGGTCAATGGCGATCTTCGGCTCCAGCTTCTTCATGGTTTCCCCATTGATGATAATCTCACCGCTGTCAATGGGATACATTCCATACAAAAGCTTCATCATGGTCGATTTTCCTGCTCCGTTCTCTCCGATCAGAGAATGAATCTCACCCTTGCGGAGTGTGAATTCTCCATGCTTGACCGCCCGAACCTCGCCAAAGGATTTGACAATGTGATTCATCTCAACTACATATTCTCTCATGCATATACCCCTCTAAAAAAAATGCAGGGATTTTAGAAAATCCCTGCATTTCTGTGATCAATGATTACTGCTCAGGGCCAAAGCCTTCATAGTTTTCTACTACAATCTCGCCGGAAATGATCTTCTGCTCAAGCTCAGCACACTTGTCAACGATATCCTGCGGGAACTTGTCACCTAAGTATTCCTTAATAACGGAGAAGTCTGTCAGGCTGACACCGCCCTCTGCCAGAGACAGATAGGTAGTAGTTCCACCCTGGAAGGTTCCCTCTACAACAGACTGAATCAGAAGATAGCAGGCATTGTCCACTCTCTTAACCATGGAGGTAAGAACAGCACCTGGCTGATCATTATCCTGGTTCAGGTCAACGCCGATGGCGTACTTGCCAGATTCCTTTGCACCCTCCAGAACACCTACGCCAGTACCGGATGCGACGTTCATAACGATGTCTGCGCCCTGCTCAAACTGTGCCAGGGTCAGCTCCTTGCCCTTTAAGGGGTCAGACCAGTTGCCTGCAAATGCCTGAAGAATGGTGATGTCAGGATTGATGTACTTAGCGCCCTGCTCATAGCCAGTGTAGAAGTCATGAAGAACCGGAATATCCATTCCGCCTACCCAACCGATGATGGCATCCTCATTTACGCCGTCAATCTCGGTCTTCTCGGTAAACATAGCTGCTGCTGCGCCTGCCAGGAAGGAACCCTGATTCTGAGCGAAGCTTACGGACTGAACATTGGGAAGATCCACGGTAGTATCAATTACTGCGAACTTGATGTCCGGGTAGTTGGGACCATGCTCAACAATGTAATCAGCGATATTGGAGGAAGCACCGATAATCAGGTCGTAGCCCTCCTCACAGGCTGCTACTAAGTTTGCTTCCCATTCCTGAGCCGTATTACCCTCAAGAGACTTTAACTCAATTCCAAATTCCTCAGCTGCCTTCTGTGCACCTGCGTTACAGGAATCGTTGTAGGACTTGTCGCCTAAGTTTCCTGTGTATACAACACACACACGAATCTTGTCTCCGGATGCTGCAGGCTCTGCTGCGTCCTCGCCGCCCTCTGCTTCTGCTGCAGGAGCTTCTGTCTCACCTTCATTGGTTGCTGCCGGTGCTTCTTCTTTTCCGCCACATGCGCAAAGGCCGAATGTAAGAGCTAATACCAGCATCAAGCTTAACACTTTTTTCATTTTTATCCTCCTTTTTCTTCGGAAAATGTTTTCCCTTATGTATTCGTAGTATTTCACTAGGAAAACTTTTTCCTAAAGTGTTTTCTTTGTGGAATAAGCATATCACCAATTAAAGGACTTGTCAATGTTTTTAGTTATTTTTTCTTTACCAATTTTTATGCTTTTTGTACAAAAATTTTATACTATGCAGACAGACACTTCTCGGTTATAATGGAAGCATATTTTGATTTAAGGAAGCACTATCATTTGGGAGACGGGATATGACAATCAAAGAAATCGCACAGATGGCCGGTGTGTCCATTTCCACCGTATCAAAAATTATGAATCAGAAGGATTCCAGTATCAGCGCCGAAACCAGGGAGCGGGTTTTGCGCATTATCAAGGAATTCAATTATGCCCCTTACTCCCACACCACGGGAGGTGCCGGCCGTTCCTTTCTCTTAGGACTGCTTGTCCGTTCCTGTGAATCCAACCACATATTAAAAGGAATTCTGGAGGTAGCCCGGGGAAAGGGCTACGCGGTACTCATTGCGGAAACGGGCACAGACCCCTTGGCAGAGCAGAAAGCCCTCCACAAATTCCGCCAGCACCATGTGGACGCCATTCTGTGGGAGCCCTTGGGGGAGGACAGCCTTCTCCACAGGCAGATTCCGGAGGGGGCTGGTATTCCTTGCCTGCTCTTCCATTTTCTCCAGGATGAGGACGCCTGCAACATTGATTTTTCCAAGATAGGCTTTACTGCGGCCTCGGCTCTCATTCGGGCCAACCACCGCAATATTGCCTGCCTTTTATCGGAGGATGACTATACGGAACAATTTTTGGCCGGCTACCGCCAGTGTTTTCTTGACGGGGGAATTCCCTTTCAGGAGCAGCTGGTCTTTCATCAGACGGACGACCATCTCCTCGGGAGCATTGCCACCCACGCCGTAACGGGAATTGTCTGCTCCTCTTTTTTTGCAGGGCTTCGGCTTTATGAGAGGCTAAACCATCTGCACTACCACATTCCCCGGGATATCACCCTGCTCTCTCTTCGCAAGGACAGCCAGGAGGTCTTTGATTTTCTTCCTATTTCTACCATCGGCATTCCTTATTATGAATTCGGACGCCATCTGTGTCAGAGTGTGATTCATCTTGCGGAGGACGGTGATGCCGTCCCCAAATTCGAGGCCGAGCTTTTCATTACCCATGGGGACACCATATCCATCCCGCCCCTGCATCACTCCCGGAAGCTGACGGTGGTAGGCAGTATCAATATTGACAATTATCTGAAGGTGAAGGAACTTCCCGTCACGGGAAAAACCGTATCCACCACGGATTTCTCCCTCTTTCCCGGAGGCAAGGGCATCAACCAGTCCATCGGTGCCTCTCTTTTAGGAGCCAGGGTTGCCCTGATTGGAGCAGTGGGAAATGATATGGATGCCAACCATATTTTTGCTGCTCTGGACAAGCACGCCATTCACTCCGGCTGCATCTTAAGATGCCCGGACACAGCCACCGGAAAAGCCTATATCTTTGTACAGCCAGACGGGAATTCCATGATTTCCATTCTCTCCGGCGCCAATGCCTCTCTGTGCCCAGATGACATTCTCCGAAATGAGGATGCCTTTCAGGACAGCGGCTACTGTCTGTTCCAGACGGAGATTCCTCAGAATGTGCTAATCCAGGCGGGAAAGCTGGCTTACAAATACGGAGCCAAAACCATCTTAAAGCCCTCCGCCTGCTCCTCCATTGAGCCGGAGCTTCTAAAATATGTGGACCTTCTGGTGCCCAATCTCAATGAAATTAATATTCTGTGTCCTGGAAAAAGCCTGAGAGAACAGGCGGATACCTTCCTGAATGCCGGTGTGGAAACGGTGATTATCACCCTAGGAGAAAAAGGGTGTTATTTAAAGACAAGGCAGGAGGAGCAGTACTTCCCCGCCCAGGATTTTTTGGCTGTGGACAATACGGGTGCCGGTGATGCCTTTATCTGCGCCCTGGCCGTGTATCTGCAGAAGGGCTTTTGCCTAAGCGATTCCATCCGGATTGCCACCTACGCCGCAGGGTTCTGTATCTCCAGAGAGGGCGTAACCCCTGCCCTGATCGATCACAGCACCCTGGAATCCTATATTCGAAAAAAGGAGCCGGAGCTGCTGCCGGTGTAAGCCTTCTTTCTATCTTTAATATTGTGTGCGGAATTTTCTTTCCCCCTCCTCCAAAGGGATCTCCACGCTGTCTATATCTGTGATGCGGATATAGGTGTCACCCTGCAGGGCATTCAGCATACCGTCTATGGCGGCAGAATCTCCCTGGATCTCCATCTCCACCCGTCCGTCATAGAGATTCTTCACCCAGCCGGTGAGCCCGAACCTCTTAGCCGCCCAGCCTGCCTGAAAGCGGAAGCCCACTCCCTGAACTCTTCCCGAAAAATAAATATGCTTTCTTACCATTCAAAAGACTCCTTTCTGGCAATGGCACTTCATCAATTCACCTTGCCCCCCAGGGGGCCTTCTCTTAACCTAACGGTTAATTCACCTTGCCATCCACTTCAAACCAGAACTCCACTCCATTGTCGTAATTCTTCACGCCATAATCCCTGTTCATAGCCTCCATCACCGCCTTGACAATGGACAGCCCGATTCCGCTTCCGCCGTATTCTCTGGTGCGGGCCTTGTCCACCTTGTAAAATTTGGTCCAGATCTTGTCCAAATCACTCTCTGGTATGGGCCTGCCTGTATTAAATACGGAAATCCTTGTCATATCGTCCCTTGACACAGCCTTGATCTCTATGATCTTATCTTCCTCACAGTGATTGATGGCATTGCTGATGTAGTTGGTCACCACCTGCTCCACCTTGAATTCATCCGCCCACACATAGATAGGCTCCTGCTCCTTGAAGATCAGACGGATCTCCTTTTGCTCCAGCAGGATTCCCACGGAGTTCAGCACATTGCGAATAAGATCCACAATATCAAACCGCTCCATGGAGGTCAGGTCCGCCCCTGATTCCAGCTGATTGAGGGCAAGAAGATTCTTCACCAGGGTATTCATTTTCCCGGCCTCGTCCATGATCACCTCGCAGTAGAAGTCCCGGCTCTCCGGGTCATCGTTGATGCATTCCTTCAAGCCCTCCGCATAGCCTTGAATCAAGGCTATGGGTGTCTTCAATTCGTGAGACACATTGGAGAGAAATTCCTTGCGCATCTCGTCAATCTGGATCTTCTGCTCAATATCTCTTTGCAGCTCATTGTTTGCCGTCTTCAATTCGGAGATGGTATGCTCCAGGGTTTCCGAAAGCTGATTCATATGATGGCCCAAAAGACCGATCTCATTGCGCTCCGGCGAGGTGAATTTGGCATTAAAATCCAGCTCTGTCATCCGCTTTGACAGATCCGCCAGCCTCATAACAGGCTCGGAAATCCGCCGGGACAGCCACCAGATCAAAAGGGAGCTCACAAGAATTCCCACCCCGCCGCAGTAAGCGAAAAACCGGTTGGAAATCTGGGCACTTTCCCGAATACTCTCCAGGGGCGTCCGCATGATAAAGGGCTCCCCCGTATCCAGGGTCCCTATGAGCTCCATATAATCCGCCTGGGTCAGAAGATCCTTGCTCTCCCGAACAATGTAACGCTCTCCCTGAAGAACCACCCTGGACAGCTCCTTGGGCTCCAGCTCAAAAATATAGCTGTACAACTTTCTCTGGAGGGTCTTGTAGGTGCTCTCCGTGTAGAGCCTCGGATTGCCGCTGGTGTCCATCACAAAGATGGAAATATTGTCCGTGTTGCACAGCAGGGTCAGCTCCGTGGTAAATGCCTCCTCCTCGGCCTTTCCCTGGGACATCCCGCTGTTCAGCACATTGTAGGCGCTGATAATGACATTTTTCTTATTTTTTAAATAGTAATCCTCAAGGAAAAAATGATTTGCCAGCCAGCAGCAAATCAGAGTAACCGCCATCACACCAATAAAGCAGGCGGCCATCTGGCGTTTGATGGAATGCTTCATTGCGCACCTCTATATTTATATCATACCCGGTCGAAATGCAAAACAGCCGTTTTCAAAAAGCCTCTTCTGTGGCAAATTTGTACCCCATGCCCCAAATGGTCTTGATCAAATCGCCCTTTTTCCCAAGCTTGCTCCTAAGCTTCTTCACATGGGTATCAATGGTTCTGGCATCCCCGAAATAATCATAGTTCCAGACATTGTTGAGAATCTTCTCCCTGGAAAGGGCGATTCCCTCATGCTCCATGAAATAAGCCAGAAGCTCAAATTCCTTAAAGCTCAGCTCCAAGGCCTCCCCGTCCAGAGTCACCATATGGGCGGCCTTGTTCAGCTCAATGCCTCCGGCGCTTAAGGTCTCCTCGGCAGTCCTTGTATTGGTTCTGCGCAAAATAGCCTCCACCCGGGCAACCAGGATCTTGGGGCTAAAGGGCTTGGAAATGTACTCGTCCACGCCCAGCTCAAAGCCCTGAAGCTCGTCCCGCTCGTCGGATTTGGCCGTGAGCATAATAATAGGAACCTTGGAATACTCCCGGATCTCCTTGCAGGTCTGCCAACCGTCCATCTTGGGCATCATCACATCCAGAATCACCAGGGCAATCCCTTCCGTTTCAAAAAAAATGTCCAGCGCCTCGGCGCCATTTTCCGCCTCCAGGACCTCGTAGTTCTGCTTTACCAGGAAATCCTTCACCAGCTTGCGCATTCTGCTCTCATCGTCTACCACCAGAATCTTTAATTTATCCATCCGGCACTTCCTCCCGGTCTGTATTTTTTGTTAGTATAGCAGAGAAATATGTAGGTTTTGTGAACAAGGGGCAGAAAGGCTCTAAGCCTTTCTGATATCAGAGCTGGGCATTTTTGATCAAAACCGTCTTACCCTCAAAAGCAAAGCCATACCTTCGCATCCGCGTCTTCTCTATCCCCTTCTCCTCCAGCACTGCAGCATACCGCTTACGCTCTATTTGATCCAGTGCTTCCTGGGCCGTGTCCGCCAACGTTGCCTCATCCGCCGAATCTCGGACCTGAAATTCCATAAGGATTCCAGGGTCCTCCCTCCGCCGCGGCTCCAGCATCACATCATACCGTCCAAAGCCGCTCTCCCGGTTGGATGTAATGATATATCGGTCCGCCAGCTCTACGCTCAGCCCCAATACAAAGCCGTGGTAAAACCGCTCCTGTCTCCTCCTGCTGCCTATAACATTCCACTTTCAGATATCCACTGGCAAGCAGCAGGCTCCAGACCGCATTTTCATCCCCGTCCAGCTGATCAAATACAATCTGTTCATCCAGCTCCTTGAACAAATGCTCTCCCTTCAGAAGCTTCTCCATAGATATCTTGATCTCCGTACCGCCCTCCCGGATCAGCTTGTCTATGAGGCCATTGCTGCTGGTATTGGCCCAATAAGTGGAAAACCGCTTTTTAGACAAATAATTTATAATTGACCAGGGATTATAAATATCCCGCCTTTTTCCAAATGTAAACCCGTCATACCAATCCTTTACAAGCTGCCTTTCCTCAGATAAGCCACATTCCTCCAAAGCCCTCCATACCTCTTCCTCCGTAAATCCAAAACAGTCTTCATATTTATCCGAGGTGGTAGTCACCACTTCCAGATTGTTTAAATCAGAGAAAATAGATTCTTTACTCACCCTGGTAATTCCCGTCATAATCGCCCGGTCAAGATAGGGATTGGCCTTAAATGTGGAATTGAACAGTCCTCTTATGAATTCCACCATATCCTGCCAATAGCCATACACCCAAGCCTCCTGAAGTGGCGTATCATACTCGTCCAGCAGAATAATAACCTTTTTCCCATAATAACGGCACAGATATTCCGACAGCGTTCCTATGGAGGAAACCGCCATGTAATTATCCATATCTGCGGAAACATTTCTAAAAAAGGACTTTTCTCTTTCATTGAGACAGTCCTCCTTCAGCAAAAAATCATAGCGGTTGTACAACCTTTCGATTAAGTAAAAAAGGCTTTTGCGGGCTTCCTGAAAGGAAGCTGCCTTGATTCCGGCAAAGCTCAAAAATACCACCGGACAGGTTCCCTGAAGCCTGCGGTACTTTTCTTCCTTCCAAATGGACAGCCCCTCAAACACCTGACCCTGCCCCGCATACTCCGTGGAAAAGAACCGCTCCAGCATATTCATATTCAGGGTCTTTCCAAACCGACGCGGACGTGTGAGGAGCGTCACGTCGTCCTTGCTCTCCCACCATTGCCTGATAAAATCCGTCTTGTCTATATAGAAGCAATTTTCCAATATCAATTTTTCAAAATTCTGGATCCCTATGCCCACTGTCCTTGCCATAATCTCATGCCCTCCATATTCCAAGCATCCCCGCTCCCGAATATCTCACATACCTCGAACAATATCCTTACCTGACTTTTCCTAATTATACTATCTATTTTTTTTGAAATCAAGCAGAGTGTTTCGAACATATATTCTATCATCCCTGCGGGATATCCTCTATCCTTTCGAAAAAGATTGAAAATAGAATTTTCAATTTTGAGTTTATGTCTCAAATGAACGTGCAAGCACGTTCGCTTGAGACATTAGGAGACAAATTACGAATGGGGCACCTGCCCGGAAGCCTTGATACTTGCCGCAACCATCCCTGCAATCTCCTCCGCCGACTCCTTCTTTCCGTTCAGCTCCCACATGATAAATACATTTAGCAGAGCTCCTCCATAAAAATAGAGCTCATAGAGGGGAATCCTATAGCGTGGCATGATGCGGTTCTTCATATAGGCATTCATGCCGTCTATGACGATGTAGTAAAGCCGGGCATCCACGAGCTTTAGGATGAAGCTGGCATACCGGTCAAAATACTTCAGGGCATGGACAATACTGGACATATCGTGGAATTTCCCCACGGTCTCCTTCTCGGCAATACATTCCCGAATATACCCGGCCACAATCTCATGGAAAAAGTCCGTCAGGGCATCCTCCTTGGTTTCATAATAATGGTAAAAGGTCATCCGAGACACACCGGCCCTCTTGACAATGTCCGAGATCTTAATATCCTTATAATCCTTTTTATCCATCAGGGAAAAAATGGCCTCACCGATACATACCCTGGTAAACCGCGTCCTCTTATTGTAATTCTTTGAAAATAAATTCGCCATGGTCCATCCCCTTTCCTTTTGGAGCACAAGCCCTGTACCGGCAGTGTGATCCAAGCACGTCCGCAGGTTCCTTCTTATATATTATGGTAACATATTTTTTCTAAATAGGGAAGGAAAGTAAGCAATAAATAGGTTCTTTCCAAAGTTAATTGATTTTATAGTACAGAAATAGTATGATTGTATAATAAAATTTATGGTGAATTTAGATTATCTCTTTAGAAGTTCTTATATGTCGGTATAGCCCGTATTTTCGGGCT
>QZDX01000033.1 GCA_009917555.1 bacterium 1XD21-13
CCACACAGCGCTTTCCCGGTTCTCCAATTGGCTGAATACTATCTGCTCATCAAGCTTTGTTGTAAAAGATCCTCCCTGTATAAGATCTTCCATAACCATCTTAACGTCGGCGCTGCCCTCCTGGATTAGCTTTCCTACCAGGCTGTTACTGCTGGTGTTGGCCCAGTAAGTAGAGAACCGTTTTTTATCGAGGTAATTCAATATGGACCAGGGATTATAAATATCTCTCTTATTTCCAAAGATAAATCCGTCATACCAGCCTCTTACCTCATCTTTCTTCCCTGAAAGGCCAAATTCCTCCAATGCCTCGAAGACCTCCTCCTGTGTAAAGCCAAAGGAGGTTTCATATTTCTCCGAGGTAGTCGTTACCACCTCGAGATTATTAAGATCCGAAAAAACTGACTCCTTGCTAACCCTGGTAATTCCCATCATCACTGCACGTTCAAGGTAGGGATTGCTCTTAAAGGTAGCCTGAAACAGATTCCGGATAAAGGGAATCAATTCCTCCCAATATCCCCCGATATATGCCTCCTGCAGGGGGGTATCATATTCATCCAGAAGAATAATCACTTTCTTTCCATAAAAACGGGACAGATAATCGGACAGACATCGTAAGGAATCCGAAGCAATATAATCCTCCATCTCAGCCGAAACCTTTCGGTACATCTCCTTCTCATCCGCATTTAAATCATCCCCCTTCAGCAGGAAATCAAAATGATTGTAGAGATTTTTAATATGCTGACATATCTTTTTCCTGGCCTCCGGATAAGAGGTCTCTTTCACCCCCGCAAAGCTTAAGAAGATCACCGGATAAGTTCCCTGAAGCTTCCGATATCCTTCTTCCGCCCAGACAGATAATCCTTCAAACAAATCTCCTCTATCTGCATAATCCAGGGAAAAGAACTGCTCCACCATATTCAGGGTCAATGTCTTTCCAAAACGACGGGGGCGGGTAATCAGGGTAACATCATCTTTACTTTCCCACCATTCTTTTATAAAGTGTGTCTTATCCACATAAAAACAGTGGTTTTCTCTTATTTTTTCAAAACTTTGTATCCCGATTCCTACCGTTCTTGCCATGACGATTCCCTCCTGCCATTTAAATCTGATCCGGAACATCCTTCAACGGGGCGCCTGCACTTCAAAACAGCCCTTTGTTGTTTCCAGTATAACAACTTCGGGCTGTTGATTCAATGATTATTCTTTACTTATATAGTTTAGCTTTCTTCATAAAAATCTGCTAATCTCTCTGTTGCCACCCGAATATCATACCCTTTCTCCGCCATTTCCTCATCCCGGCGCTCTCTCGAATCGTACTTTCTACAATGGGCAAGCCTCTCTACCCAGATTTCCTCCTTTAATGGAAAAAACTCAACCAAATCCGTCACCGCTGACCCCCTGTCAATCGTATCGGACAGCAGGCAAGGCAGCCCTGCTGCCTGAGCCTCTACCGCCGAAATAGCCAGCCCCTCAAAGACGGAGGGAAGGCAAAACGCATCCATGGCCTGCAGGTATTCCTCTACGTGTTCCTGCCACCCGAGAAAGCATACATCCTTCTCAATCTCAAGCTGTTCTGCCAGGCCCTTTAACTCCGGAAGCATGTTCCCCTGTCCCATGAGTATCAAAAATAAGCTGGGATTTTTCCGGTGTGCCTTAGCAAAGGCCTTTAATAAAAATTTCTGATTCTTCTGGTAACTATAACGTCCTACATTCCCAAGTACAATCCGTCCTTCCAGTCCCATCTCACTGCGCTTTCTCTGTCGCACCCATGGCTGAAAATGATACTTTCCAACCTCAACCGCATTGGGCAGAATCCGTATGGCTTCTCTTGGAATCTGTTCCCCATAAAGCCAGTCACCAGCCAGCCTGGAGCAGGCACATACATCTGTCGCGTATTCCATACTAAATTTCTTCTTATAGTAATTATGTTTTACCAGAAAGTCTGCCCGTTCCTTTTCTTCCCTTTCATCAATTCCTGAACTGTGAGAATGAACAATTACCCGTGGAAGCTTCAGCTCCATGGCAATTTGTTCAATCAGAAATCCTCTCCATAAGCTGGTGTGCAGGTGGATGATATCATAGCCCTCACTTAAAATTCTCGTAATCTCATCTCTCAAACCATCGGGATTTTCCCGCTCCACATTACAAAAAGCCCGGATTGGAAAGTGATATTTTTGAAACTCCTTTGTCTTTCGCAATCCATCGGGATTCTTGGTCAAAAAGGTAAATTCATATTTTTCTAAGTCTATGTAGTGCATGTGATTAAACACATAACGATAGACGCCATTGTTGATGTCTGGTGGTGTCATGTGTAGTACTTTTTTCATTGCGTTCTCCCAACGATCACTCTTTACATATTTCAAAAAATTGTTCTAAAGGAAACTCTTTTTTCTTAATTCCTTCCAATATCTAACACAATTTCATCCTGTTTAGCTATCTCAGATATCTTCGTATGTGTAAATCTATTATTCTGTAAAATACTTTCCTTAGATTTAGTCTCCAAATTTTTCAGTTCAAAACATCCCGTCCTGTATTCTTATCTCCGCCCAGCCAATCATCAAGCATAAAATCCTCCAATGCTGGAATGTTAATTACAGAAAAATCTATATTCGTATATTTTAATATCTCATCACAAAACTCAGCAGGCGGCATCTGTTTTGGAAATTTTCCCATAATCTGAGCAAAATATTCACAGTAATCCAGAATGCCTTTATGAATCTCCTTCAAACACTCTATCTGTTCTTCTGAGCGTTTCTCCTCGTCATAAATGAAGCTTCCATCCTCTTTCATTCCAAGAAAAGAAGGCTGATATGAAGTGATAATGCACTCCAAAAAGTCACACATTGCAAATACTCTCAAATCACTTGCATATGACAGGGTCTCTTTAAAATATGCCTCTACATCCAGCGAATCCTTTTCCTTATCCCCACTAAAACTTTTTTGGAAATATAGACCCTTTATCTTTCTTCTAATAATTTTCTCAAGCTTTGTCTGACAGGTTCCCCTTGACATAAAATCAAAAAGATATATTTGCCTATAAAAATTTAAATTCAAGCTATCCAGATATTTTCGATATGCAATTCCTGCTTGTCCATCCAAAGCTTCCTCCGCCTGAATCACCGCCTTTCGGGAAATCATAAAATAAATATCTTCTGGAAGTCCTGCCAGCCTCCATCTGTCTCCTAAAATATGATATGCTTTTTGAATCATCCAGCCATCTCTCGCCGAAAATAATAGTATCCCCTGTCCCTTCTTCTTTAAAGAGCCAAATAGCCACACCAGATAAGCCGTAATCAATGGAGCTATAAATGCAAAGCCAAATGACTGAGCCTGCTCCATTACCGGCTTTCCCTTGGAATGGTATAATATAAATGGATCATTAAATACCTCCCCTGCAAGCAACCCCAGCATAACTCTGCTTTCTGGCCCATTTAAATAAGCCAACGCATTTTTATAAGAAGAAATCTCCAACATCCGCATGGCAGACTTAATCAAAAAAGCATCTATTCCATATCTTATCGCACCATGATAGTCAGCCTCTTCATTATCCCCAATATGTAAATAGGATTCGCCTCTCGCTTTTTTCTTTAAAATTTTAAACAAACCCGTACTTTTAGATACCTGGTACTCACAAGATACCAGAATGTCCTCATATCCTGTAATTCCAAACTTCCCCAAAAAATCTTTTAGAATCTCAGAAGGCAAATACATATCCGAAACGAAAAAAAAGCGTTTTCCCTGTGTTCTGCAATAATCAATACACTTTTTCATCCGCTTACGGACAATCAGCACCTGCCTCTCCTTATTCAGTTCTCTCTCCATCAAGCCATCACATGTTTCCTGAGATAAATGATATTTTTCTCCCATTCGCTTATATATCTGATATAAATTGGGTTCACATTCTTCCAAAAGCTCAAGCTCCGCTTCCCGGCGCATCTTGGAGAAACTAAAGGGCACCGCTTCATTTACTTCACAATCCAGCAGCAAAAAAACATCCGTCGGTTCATATACACGGCGCATAAGCACTGTATCAAAAATATCGAAAGATATAATCTCATGTGAATCAATTTCTTTTATCAGATTCTCATAAGATATATCAAAATACGGAGAATCACAAGTTTGAATCTTTAGCTTTTCTTCCATACTTTTTCCATAGATATCATAAACCTCTATTTGATGCTCGATACACCATTCACGAATTCTCTTGTAAATAATCGTGTGAACAGCCGGACGGGCCACTACAATTATTATTTGGATTCCCTTTTCTAATATTTCCTCCATAGACAAGATTGGAAGCCCACAAAAGCTCTGCCCTGTCTTCGCCACATCCATGATTCCCACAACTGAATAATCCGTACAGTTTTTAACAACCGCTTCCGCATTGATACCAGTTCCATAAATGATAAATTTATCGATTTTTTGTTTGTCAATATTTTTTCTGAAAGCAGCAATTGTGTTTTTTTGTTCTTCCTGCATATCAAACTGCCTCCAATCCAAAAGAATTTTGATTGTATCTGGGAAAAATAAGTTTCTCATGAAGAGCAGCTTTTTTACTTCTCATAAGATATGACAAAATAAAATTGATTCTTTACAAAATGAACCATTCTTTCGGAACAATATTATTCTGACCCTTAAGCCATTTTCTTGGTGCTATTACAACTTTGTCCTTATTCTGATTCAACCATGCAGCCCACCAGCTAAATGTACTATTGGCAATGATATTTGTTCTGCATCTGCTCATGATCAAAAGCTCTTCATAATCTTCTAATTTTTTTTCTTCGTTTACAAAAATGCACTTTCCCTTTATATGTATATTTTCCTTTACCCATTCAAGATCATCTGAAAATATCACAAATATTGGTTTTGTATAGTTCTGTTCTATATAAGCAATTGCTCTTTCATAGTATATTTTATTTAAAGCAATATCAGCCTTTACATAATCTCCTCTTCTCACATGAAGAGATACACTTTCTGGCTCTTTCAAAGCCTCACGAAGTTCTTTCGATATCCGAATCTTTTCTTTTGGTGTAAATTCTTTAAGAAGTATATTTCGTATATCCTTAAAATATCTTTCGCTTTGGAACCATCCTTTTACATAATAATTTCCCTTTATTCCTGCTGTTTTATCTGAGTAACTCTGTACTTGTTCTTCATAAAATTTATATTTCCAAAGCAAATGGCTTTGCAGATAAAAAACAGTTTTTTTCAACCGGGTGTCTTTCGATAAATATTCATACCTTCCATATTGGGTCATATCTATGGATGGTAAAGATATTCTAAAATTCTGAATATGATTTTCCCTTTGTGCGTTATTTCTATATTTTTCAAATGTTTCATCATATGCCTTATTTAAATCAAGCCTCACATCTATTCCCTTTTCCTTTAATGCTCTGGCATAGGCGTATTGAAACATTTGATTTCCCAGCCCTTCCCATATTCTTACAATAATCATATTCTATTTCTCCGGCTTTCTTAAAACATTACAATTCATATAAGATATCTTCTAATGATAGAATTGGACAGGAAAGCTTTGAAGATAAATCCCTTTCTATCTCATCCATAAAAAATATAGATGTCACTATCACTGCATTCACTTCTTTTAAAGTTTCATGTGGAGTTACAACCTCAATATCCGCATAAATCCCACCTGCATTTTTATCTATTCCATATGCAACTTCTACCTCACTGCCCTTCAATTCTTCTATAAGCCGTTCTCCCACATAACTCATCCCGTAAACAGCAATCATTGTAAAATTATGCTGCTTAAGGTAATCTGCAATATTCTTTCCTTCTTGTTTTACGCGCACCCACTGATTCATCATCATATATAAAGCCAAATGCTTATCTGATAATTCTTTTAATGCGATTTTGTCTTTTACTTCTGTTTTTAGAGCAGCCCCTGCTCCCCCGGCCAAACCTAATACTGTTCCCGCAAATGCCCACATGATTTCCTTTTTCAAAATATCCCTCCTAAAACCCGCATGACTTTAATCTGGTTTTAACAAAACTTTTCATAAATCCTTAAAATCTTTTCTGCATAATTATTAATGTCATAATTATGACACGCATACTCTTTTGCCTTTCTTATCAGCAATTCCTGCCCCTTCCAGTGTTTAACCGCAAAATATATCTTCTGGCACAACTCCTTTATATTTCCTTCCTCATACAAATATCCAGTTTCTCCATCCTTAATAATCTCCTTCGTTGCCCCTGAGTCTGCTCCTATCACTAGATTTTCACTAAGCATACCTTCAATCGTAACACGCCCGAGAGCCTCACTCCTGGAACATACAAGCGCAATATCTGTATTTCTCCTCAATTCTCTTAAATCTTCCTGAAATGGCAATATATCTATATAATCTTCCAACTCATAATCTTTTATAAATTTTTTTATTTTTTCCAAATACCTTCCAAAACCATCTCCAACTATTTTCAGGTGGATATTTTTCAAATGATATTTATGTATTAAACCCTCAACCGCTTTAACCGCATCTAATTGCCCTTTTCCCTCCTGAATAACACCGCATATCAGTATGTTACATATATCCAAGTGTTCTCTGTATGAATTATCTATAATATATTGACTCACATCCAATCCATCTTGCATTACCGCTACCGGAACACTTCTCAAAATTTTCCTATGTTCCTTTTTTACATATTCTGAAATACAAATTATCTGCTCTGTATTCCTTAAACTATATTGATATAAAAATTGGCTATCAAAAGCCAAATCGTAGTCCTTTTTCATCACTTCCCTTATATGCCAAACATGAGGTTTATTTATCTGCCGGCTTAACAAGCTGCCTATAGTATGTGTAAAACTATTGGTATGAATAATATCAATTTGGGCCTCTTCTGCATACTGCTTCATTAACGGCAAACAATTTTTATTTATTTCTCTGTGAAATATACTTGCCTTAACCCTATTATCATTACTCAAATGAACACTTGGAGAATATCTCATAAACTTATATGAATACTTATGACTTTCCAATCTCTTCCTAATCCTAAATCTATCCCTTCCTGTCCCTTCCCAAGGAATAATGAAATATATTTCCTGCCCAAGCTTTTCTAATCCCAATGCTAAATCTAACATAGAACGATTTGCACCATATAAACTTACACAATTTGCAATAAACAAAATTCTCACTGTCATTGCTCTCCTTATCTATTAGAAAACTAATTTTCCGGTATTTATTGCAAAATCTCTTCTAACGAAATAATAGGTATTTCTTTTCCTATCTTTGTTTCCAATTCAGATTTTATCTGTTCAAAATACATTATTGCAGTAACAATAATCAAATCAACTGCCGGAAAATTATCTTCTAAGCTACGAACCGGCAGGTATGGACTAAACAAATTATCTGCATTTTTATCAATGCCGCATACTACCTCTATTCCATTTTCTTTTAATATTTTTACCAAGCAGTCACCCAGATGGCTCATGCCATACACGCATATCCTTTTATATCCATTTTGTTTTATATACTCATTGATCTTTTGTGGATTTTTTATCCATCGAACCGCAATCTCGTATAATGTCCAATATTTCAAAGAAACTGTATGCATCTTCACAATTTCCCTATTGGCATATCTTAGTCCTAATACAAAGCCTATTATCATACCAATTAAAAGCAGCAAAATAGTCAGGCCAATATACATTAACATAATACTATCCCTTTAACCTCTTATAACTTTTATCCTGTCTTTTATACAACTCAATGCCGTTTTAAGGGTTACTTTATGATATAACATAAATGGTATTTGTTTTAATAATTCATATGTAGAAATACAAGAATTAACATACCATACAACATAGCGCTTCCTTAATTTTGAATAATCCAATTTCTCATAAATTAAATTTGGCAAGTTTGAAATAAGTTCCATATGATCTTCAAATATTTGTCTGGAATTTGTAGTAGCATTGTAAGAACTTGCTCCTTTAATTCTATCTGCTCTGTACACCCCAACAATCTTATCTAACTGAAAAACATTTCCATGTAGTAATACATAAAACATGAGTGTAAGATCTCCAACTCTACGGGATGCCAAATAAAACCGATAATCATACTGCCTATCATGATAAAAATTTTTATATAGTATTGTACACATGTCAAAAATAGCTCTATTATTTAAAAAATCATCTAATTTTATTTCTTTATTGTTTGTATTTTTATCATATAATAAGGACTTTAAACCAGTTTTTTCCGATAATGTTATTCTTCTGCCACACACACCGATATATTCCTCATGATTCTCCAACCAATCTACAAGAGTCTGCAATCCATCTAGTCCAATCCAATAATCATCGCCTTCACAATTATATATATACTTTCCCCTTGCCGCTTTTAATGTTAAAAATCCATTTCTTCCATCTGAATTTTTTTCCCTTAAAATCAATCTAATATTTTCAATATTACTGTAATTCTCCAACAATATTTTTTGCGTGTGATCTGTGGATGCATCATCGGCAATTAACAATTCATATGAAAAATTCATCCGCTGAGCTAAAATGCTGTCTACGGCCTGCTTAATATATTTTTCATGATTATAAGTAATAAGACAAATGCTAACTAATGGTTCCTTAAAATCAATCTGTAACTTTGTATCCATTTCTACAACTCCTTCAGTCCTCTCCATATTTGATTTCCTGAGAAATTTCCGCTTCTATTAGAGAGAAGATTTGAGTCATAGAAATTTATATGATTTAGTAATTCCTTGATTGAATCTATCTCTTCATAAACCACATTTTTATAATAGTTTGAAAAAACATCAAACCAATTAGATAGAAGCGGAGGATTTATCTTCATCCAATATTCTTGTCCACTCCTTTTATTAATAGCCAAAATAAAATTAGCACTTCTCATTGCAAAATAATAATAATCGCTATCTTCACAATAACCCTGATATTTACTCCATGAATCTGATGCTAAATATTGAAATTGAATAGGATAGTTTTGATAAATCTCTATTTCTTTTGTCATAAGAAACATACAGACAATATCTTTCCCCAATGCTGGAAGCATATAAATCTTATTATTCGTTACTGCTATTCTGCCAAATTCAGTACTACTATTACTCATTGCACTATAGTCAATTAAAAGTTCTATAAAATGAGTCTCTATATTCCAAAAATAAATCTTTCCACATGAATCCAATATGTATATATTCCCTAAATACAATACCATATGTACACAATGTCTAACCTTTAGAGAAAGTTTATATTCTTTCCAAGTATCACTCTTCATATCATACATGATAATCATATTTTTCTGTTCCTGAAAAAGCCAGACCAGATTACCAAACTGACATCCACATTCAAAATAATTGTACTCTTCCAGCCCTTTAAATTGCGTGTAGATTTTCATATATAAATTTTTATCTCTTTGTAAAGCTCCTGTTTCTACATTAAACTTGATAAGTTGCTCCGAATACTTTGGAAAAATATAAATAAATTCTTCATATTTTGCAATCGTTGCATAGTTACCCCATTCTTTCTTCCCACAATCAATTTCAAAATAACTACAGCATTTATTGAGTAGATCCCATCTTAGCAAATTTTTTCCATTTAAACTGAAAGCATAAATATATTTTCCATCAGTTAATATATCTTCCGAAATAAATGGTCTATATCCTGTCAAATCATCCACATATCTCATTTCTCTACTATTCAAATCAATTTTAACAGGAAGATTACCTGACTGTGTAAAAGTAAAAATTGCATCTTTTACTAATACGCAAGAAGAAAACAAACTTCTTTTATCTATTAGATTCATAGCTTTAATCCCACCTATCATATTATCTAACAACTTTTCTCAACTGAATCCTCTAAATATTCTATTAGATCCTTTGTTATTTCTTTCTATTACATTCAATGGCCAATTCCACCATGCCAATTCCAATAATCTTTCTATCCATTCTTTCTTAAATTGATATTTAATAAATTTTGCCGGTACTCCTCCCCAAATTTCATAAGGGCCAATATCCGTGTACACAAATTAAACAGCTAAATGCCCCAATCCTTTCATTAATAAAAATATTTATTTTTACTTCGCTCAATAAACTTAGAAGTATATGAATGAAAAAATTATATATAGGCATGTCAATCTGAATTACTTATTTAATACCTTTGATCTTTTCTACAATCAGCTTTACTATTTTTTTCAAAGAAGAAAAATTTTCTAGCTCCATAAGATCTTTTGGCATGAAAACTATTTTAAATTCTGTCTCTAATTCACTTACCAATTCCATAATACGATAAGAATCCAATAGCCCCTCTTCAAGCAACTGTTCATCTGCCGAAATCTTCTGGCAACATATTTCTTCACATATTTCCAATACCCGTTTTTCCAATCCTCAATTCCTCCAGCATTGTATATAAAATCTTTCCAGTATTACTTCTTGGCAGTTCTTTTAAGGACATACAAAAAATAAACTTTTGTGGTATCCTCATATATCTATCTAAAATAACAGAAACTTCCTTATCCAAATTTTCTTCTAGTCCTGTAAAAAACACTACTATAAAATTATCCGATCCTATGCAAGCAAATTCTCTACTCGGAAATTTATTCCTCAAATATTCTTCAATATCATCAAGGTTTACCCGCTTTCCTAATATTTTTATATAACGTGTTAGACGCCCTTTTAAGTAAATACATCCATCTTCATCTATCCAAGCCTTATCACCTGTATAAATGATTCCTTGATTTATATCACCATTCGCCAATTCTTCAATCGTATTAGCATATCCCATGCATACACTTTTACTTTTTACTAATAATTCTTCATTGCTATTAATCTCAATTTTCACATTATCAAGTGCTTTTCCAACAGAGCCAAGCTTTATATTATTCCTATCAAAATTCATGGCAGAAATCATATATGCACATTCTGTCTGTCCATAACTAATCCAAAACTTGTCCCCCAATGTAAAAACTAAATTTTTCTGCTCTTCTTTTGGCATTTGCTCCCCTGCAGACATTGCTACATGTAAATAACCTACTTTTTCCGAATCCCAAAACTGAATTCTCTTCAATATTTTGTATATATATGGTGTACCCGCAAAATTGTTTGCTTCTTCTTTTTTATAAAATTCAAGAAATTTCTTACTAATTACCGACTCTTCTGTAACTAACAGTGTCGCCCCACAGTGCCAATGCCATAAGCAAAAATCCAAGCCATAAATATGATTTATTGGTAAGGGACTTATTCCTTTTTGTCCCTTTTGAATGACCAGCTTTTGACAAGCATTTGAAATATTATCATACAAATTGTTATAGCTTAATCTAACCAGCTTTGCACTTCCTGTTGTACCGCTTGTTGACAAGAGTAAAGCCAAGTCCGGATGAACAGGATATTCTATATACCCTGTTTTTAATAATACATGGGTATCAAATTCAATATTATATAAATACTTTTTTGCAAATTGACTTGTTTTTTTACAATAAATATATTGTGGTTGATAAATTTTGATTAAATTTTCAATCAATGTACTATCCATATCCGCAGATAATAACATGGGTATACTTTTTAAATAAAAAACTTTATATAAAAATTTTAATGTCTCTGTTTGATGATCACATAACAAAAAAATAACACTGCGACTAACTATAAATTGTGATAACTCTCTTGCTTCATTTGCTAATTTTTTATATGTAAATGCATTTCCTCTATCATCTAAAATTGCTATCAAATTTGATTGCAATACCTCTTTCTTAATGATTGACCTCATCTATAATCTTCCTTTTTACCCACAAAATTCTTCTTTTAATAAAGATGTTGAAATAACATTTTTAAATCTTCCCTCTTTATATACTCTTTTTCTTAAAACCCCCTCTTCAATAAAACCAACACGTTTACACAAATTTCGAGAAAGTATATTATCTTCCAAAATCATTGCAACAATACAATTCAATCCTAGTTCATCAAATGCGTACTTGATCATTCCTTTCAACGCATCAGACATATCACCTTTTATTCTATCTTCTAAAGGTGCACTCATCTTACATGCTATCTCAGCTGTTCTATTTTTTAGGTCAATCTTTTCCAGCATAACCATTCCTATTGTTTTTGAATTTTCCAGTTCAATCATAAACTTAATACTCTCAAGAGAGTTCTTAAAATTTTCCATCCACTGTTTTTGGGCCGAGTAGCTTACAGGAAAATTCCATCCTATTAATCCTTTCTCTATTTCAGGAGCATTAATTAAATAAAATAAAAGATCAAAATCTTTATCTTCTACAGCCCTTAACGTTACACATCCATATCTTACAAACATTGTTTTACTCCTTTATACTTTTCAAGAATCTCTGTATCAAATTTAGCAAATAACATATCCTCTCCTTTTTCATCAAACACATGAAGAGTATCAAACAGCCAATCAATTACTTTTTGTAATTGTTCAAAACCCTCACATTCAATATCTACCTCTCCAAAACGCTGCTTCACATTATTGTAGGCAAATACAGTATCCCCTTCTTTATACATTTGAAAAAAAGCTAAAATACACGCATTTGCTTTAATTTCTTCTAATCCTTCTATTTTTATAATTTTTCCCGGCTTTACCGCTAAATATAGCATTGCTGTTGCCTTATTTATTTTCGCATATTTTATTTTTTTCCCTACTTTACTTGACATTTTCCCTGTTAAAGCAAACCAAATCATTAATTCTGGTAAATCAATACCCGTAACTGATTTATATATTCTATCGTACTCATCACCTGGAAGACGAATTCCAGGATCATAAAATCTAACCGTCTCTCCATCCCAAAATCCTTGAAGAAAAACTGGAGAATTTTTTAACCCCAATGCCTTAATCATCGAAATTGTTTTTTCATTAACAAATTCTCTATATTCTTGCTCATAAATAGATGGCTCTATTGACGCAATACTTAACTTATCAAGGCCTGTACCCTTATTCCCTAAATATCTATCCTCAACTCTAACTAATATGGGTTCACCATCAATAACTATGTAAACCAACTGAAGATCATTATCAGACCGCATATATTCTTCAATAACAATGTTTTTCGAAAAGCTTTCTGATTTAGCAAAATGAATTGCTTTAATTGCTTCATTTCTGTTATAACATATACTTTGTCCTCTAGAACCTCTGCTGTCACAAGGCTTTATCAATATAGGAAATTTCACTTTTTCATTACAAATCTTTTCATCCAAAATATCACTCTCTCGGTAGTATGGTATAATGTCACCTCCAAAATTTTCGCAAAATTCTTTAAAGTTATTTTTATCTGTTAATATTTGAAATTGCTTTTTATTTCCAAAGCATGGAAATCCTAATTTTTCACATAAAACCTGATATGGTTTTTGAGTAATATCTAAATATGGTGCAATAATTCCATCTATATGCTCTCTTTGACATAGTGTAAACAATGCATCAATATCTGTAACATTATACATATATTGATAATCCGCTAATTGTTTGGCTGGTGATTTTTCGACTTCCAAAAAGTCCGTAACATACGTTATAATTTCCATTTCTCTTGCTTTTTCAACAATTTTAAGATGCTGATACGCTCCACCTAAAATTAAAATCTTTTTTCCTTTTAAATTTATATACATATATGCTTATTCTTTATCCTCTACAAAATTCTAAATCAAGAACTTTTCTTGATTTATCGCTAAAATTTATATATCTAACATAAGTTTTCGCTTTTTATCTCTGATCAAAATTGCCATTTCATCCTCCTTCATATATATATAAGGTGGAGAACTTATAAAACAATTATTAAATCCCATCGTATATGCCCCTGTATAATCAATTTGTACATAGTCCCCTTTTTTCAGTTCCAGAGCATTATCCAACTGCAAAATTCTATCCCTTTCTAAACAAGTAAAACCACAAACTATTTGTTGAGGTATGCTTCTTTTTCCAGAAGCATATATTTTATACTCTAGTTTACGTCGATTCAATAAAGGATTAACATGCAACAAACTGCCATCTACAGTAACAACAGAAAAATTTTTTATCTGCCTTACATTCTGAACCTGAGTATAATACGTTGCTATCGTAGAGAGCAAAGCTGCTCCAGGTTCTAGAACTAATTTTACTTTTCGAGAATCAAATCTTTTTTTTAGTATCTCTGAAATACCTTTACTATACTCTTCCATAGTTGGCCTATCTTTTACAGTCCTTCCCCCCCAATAGCCTCCTCCTATATCAAGATATTCAATATTTTCCAGCAACCTATACTTCACACTAATCTCACAAATCTTCTCTGCTAGTATTTTGAATACTTTTAAGCTCCTTGTTTTTGTACTGAAATGGAGATGCAATCCGCAAATTCTTATATGCAATACAGATAATATATTTACAGCCTCTTCAAATTCATCATTTTCAACACACAATCCAAATCTGCTCCCTGCCTCCCCTGTTGCTGTCTCTCCCTTGCACAATTTCTCCAAATCAAAATTTACTCTTAAGCCTACTTTAATCTCTCTATTTTTTAACTTGTCCTTCCTCCGGATGAGCATATCTATTTCTTCCAAATTATCAATATTGACAATACTATTATTTTTTAATGCACATATCAGGCACTCCTCACTTTTTAGCGGTCCATTTAAAATAATCCTTCTTTTATCAAATCCCTGCTCTAACGCATAATAATACTCTTCATCTGATACAGCTTCTGCTATCATTCCTTTGTTCTTTGCTATTTCTAATAATTGTGGTAAATGATTAGTTTTTATTGAATATCCAATGCCTAAATTGTCTCCCCATTCTCGCTGAAAATTACTTTGTATGTCAAATAAATTTCTATCAAATTGTTCTCTATCAATTACATAACATGGAGTTTTTATACCTTGAAAATTTAGCTTATGCTTTAAAGTACAATTATTTTCTTTTTCGCCCACAGCTTTCACCACTCTCTAATACTAGTATTTAATAACTTCTACTATATTACATGCATCTTTCCTGTCCAAATCTTCATAAATAGGCAGGACCAAAACTTTCCTGGAAAGTTCTCTGGCATTCTCTAAATCAACTTTTTTATACTTATTTTTAAAACATGCCTGATCTGATGTGAGCGGATAAAAGTATTTTCGTGTATATATATTGCTATGTTTCAAATGAACATACAATTCATCCCTACTCATAATATAATTATCTTCTACCAGAACAGGGAAATATGCATAATTCAAAATTACGTCTGTTTTATTTTCAAAGAGTCGTACTCCTTGTATATCTTTAAGATTATTCCTATAATACTCATATATATGTTTCCTTTTATTCAAATTTTCCTTAATATGATTTAAATTACATAGCCCCATAATGGCACAAAATTCATTCATTTTAGCATTCGCCCCCACCTCAGTGACTAGCTCTTCGCCACGAATACCAAAATTTTTTAAGTTATACAGTCTTTCATATAATTTTTTATCTGAAAAAGCTACTGCCCCACCCTCAATTGTATTAAACACTTTTGTTGCATGAAAACTAAAAACAGATGCATCTCCATAATTTCCAATTCCGTTTCCTTTATAAGAAACACCAAATGCATGTGCCGCATCATAAATAACTTTTAAATTATATTTATCTGCAATACGCTGAATTTCTTCAACATTACAAACGTTTCCATACACATGTATAGGAATAATCGCAACTGTTTTCTCCGTAATCAAATCTTCAATTTTAGTTTCATCAATCGTTCCATCTTCCAATTTTACATCGCTAAAAACAGGTTTAAGATGGTTTCGAACTATTGCATGAGTAGTAGAAATAAAAGTAAAAGGTGATGTGATCACCTCTGCTCCTTTTGGGAATCCCATGGCTTGTATTGTAAGTTCCAAAGCCATGTGGCCATTTACCATTAAAGAAAGCTCTGGAACCTCTAAATATTTTTTCAATTGCTCTTCTAATTTTTTATGATATTCACCCATGTTGGTAAGCCAATGACTTTCCCATAAAGGTTTTATTGCTTCTATATATTCTTCATATGGTGGCATTGAAGATTTTGTTACAAAAATTTCTTTATCCATCTTTATATCTTTCTATACAAAATACTTATTATATAGACAGTCAAGTAGATATATTCTTGCGAAACATATCTACTTGACTCAAAACCGCTTATTAAATTTCTGTTATAGTATTTTAATTTTATGCAGCAGGAATGTTAATATTTGCTTCAACTGTGCTACCATCTGTTAAAGTAACAACTACTTTGCCCCCACTAAATCCGCGCAATGTCTCCATCCAGAAATCACCCAGCTGACATGTATATGAGCCACCTGTTTCTGCACTATGGTTATCAAGGTTCCAAGTAACAGGCGCTTCCCCTATATCAAAAGTGCCATTCTTATTAGTAATTTTCATTGATGCATAATTCTTATCTGCAGTTAAACCAGTATGTGTAATCAATCCTGTAGAACTTACAGTAAGTGGGGAAGTTCCAACCTCTAGCGCTCCATCCGGCTTATTAATCGTCCATACCAGGCTTACTTTTGGCGGCTCTTCTGTCAGGCCGATCCATTTTCCATTGGGATTGCAATCACCCATCAGGCTAAAGGAATAGCAGTCGAATCCTGCTGCTTCAAGTTCATCATCGGTTTTGGCATTAGAACCGGTAGCCAATGATGTTTTATAGGTTTTGCTGTCAGACGCATACACAACTTTATAATTAGCCTTTGCATTTGTGATAGAAGATGTAGCTACAACTCTGTCAGTTTCTGTGATAGCTGCCTTTGCGGTATTTCCATCTTCTGTCACTGCAAGAAAGATGGATGGAGTTGCTGTCCCAGTAGTCTGTCCAGCTACCGAAGAAGTGGAGATTATGATTCCACTTGGTGTTGCCAGATTCGCCTTAACCTGAATCTCTACATCCATAGTACTCTTGTTGTAAGCCTTGATCGGATCACTCACATTGCTGTAAGTTGCAACATTGCTTCCCGATGCTGGCTTATTACGAAAATACATGGTCTGATCCTCTACAAAGGATGCAGATGCAGTTCCGCCATACTTTTCAAAATTTGTCTTTGCAATTACACCTGTGGGGTCCAGGATATAATTAAACTGAGTTCCTGCGTCTGTAGGCAGAATCACGCTAAATATATCTTCCGCCTCCACAACGTCCACAGATCCTGTACCTTCTCCGCTTCCCTCAGCGGCATTGGCTACTACTGAGCTTCCCAGTACCATTGTACCAGCCAGGATAGCAGCTAAAACTTTCCTAAACTTGTTACTCATGTTTCATCCTCCTTGATTTTTTCTTCCATGAATTTTTCTCACTGACAGAGCACTCACTGCGCAATTACGATCTGCACGGTTAGCTGCAATGTGCTCACATCCTGCTCCTCTTCATCCAGAAGATGATAGGTCAGTATGCAGTCATAGGTCCCTGCCTCCAATACAGTATCCAGCGCAATCTCATCCAGATGGCTACCCACTGGTATGATCGGCGACTCGTAGATCGTCTCTCCTGTGTCCTCCCTGATGACATCGAAATAAACGGGATTCGTATTTGTGTTTGCGTTTTCCACATACGCATTCTCCGAGGGAACATCTCCGCTTGTGAAGTTCCATGTGGAGTTCATCGTAACCTCGTAATATCCAGGCGGTACATATCCCTCCTCTACAAGGCTCTCCAGAACCTCATCCACGTTCTCCTCATTCACTACCACATTGCGCCTCTTAGGCTCCTCTTCCTCCTGTCCCCGGGACAATAAAAATATGATTACTCCCAACAGTGCGACGATGACTACCAGGCACACCGCAAAAGCTATCTTCCCCCCTTTTCCCTTTTTTCCGTTCTTATCCTGTTCCGACACGCTGTTCGTCCTCCTGTCAGTGTATCTATATCAACACCGCCCTGTTCTGATAAAAACAGACGGGTTATTGATACCAATTTTTAATACTACTTTCATAATAAAATATATTGGTCACCCTATATCGGTCTATCACAGTCCAATCTGTCAGGTGATGCGGACGCCACACACTGCGTCAGCTTCGCTCCCTGCTACCTCACGCCTCCGCGTGTTCACAGGGTCCTGGCATACCCAATGCACATTCCTTTAAGTTCCCTTAAATTCCTGCCTTCTAATGCCGTAGTTTTCTTTTTATATCATGAACCTGCCCCTTAGTCCTTTCGGTAAAGCTCCGGCTCATCACCGGTGCTTATCTAAATGGCTGTTCTTATGATCCATACAATACACCTTGCCCCTGTCCACGCTTCTTTGCATTGCGTGCGGTGTTGACCTTTTCCTCTTCCTCATAGCTGCAGGAAGGACAGTGAAAGCTTCCATCTGTCTTCCTTCCCATAGCTCCACAGCAGCTGCATTCCCTGCTGATATCCTTTCCAAGGACCTCTACGATCTCCACCGACTGTTCCTCACATTTTTGGGCCAGTCGCTTCCGAATGTAACCTCTCTGCCACAGACCGACGGAATGGTTGATTCTCTTGTTCTCACCCTTTGTCTGTGTCCCTGGCAGCCTCACCATATAAATAGTCTGAGGCTTTTCTACACTTAAAAAACGGTTCAGCTCCTGATTGATATAACTATGAAACTGTTCCTCCAGACGCCTTTTCTTGGCATAATACTTTTTCCGGCCAGGGTTATTCTCCTTATTGCGCTGATAGCTTCCGGCCTGTGCCCGAATCCAGTCTGCATATCCAAGCTGATACGTCCCAAGCTCCTCTCCATAGCGGTGCCCCTGGTCGGTTGTCAGCATCGTGTACATTCCAAAGGCTATACCGATCTTATGGTTGTAATCAGGATGCTTACGCACTGCCATCTGGATGGGCACATGAATCTCAATGGTACGATCCTTCGAATTCAGCTTGATGTAAAGCTGGCAATCATACTGATTGTGATCTGTCAGAGGCACATGGATACGTTTCCTTTTTTCCTTGGTAGAAATGTAAATACCCTCATCTCCATACCGGTAAGCTCTCTCCGAGATGGAGAATCCGGAAATCTTCTCTGTGCGGAGCTTCACATGATATTTCCGCACCTGTCTGCACAGATACCGATGGAGCTTTCCTGTATCCACCTGACCCGAAAGCAGATCATACTGAGCTTTCAGCTTCTTTGTAAGCTCTATGGGTCTCTGGTTCAGTACCTGCTCAAAAGCATTGCTGACCTTTAAAAGGAAGCCAAGATAGTGCTTCTCCTCCTCCGTAAATCCCTCATTTTGACTTACATTTTTCTGAATCTGGACCTTTGTTCTGGTCCACTGGGCCTTTAAATCCCCCAGAGCTTCAAAAATGGCAAGGTAAAAATATACGGAGGGCAGACCCAAGGTATCCCTCAAGCCGCTTGCTGTCATCTCATTTTGCACCGTGTAGCCGGGATAAAGCTTCGACAGACTGGCAATTCCGCCAAAACGCGCATACACATAGTTCTTTACCTTTCCATAGTCCGCCGCAATCTCCTGGAGCTTCTGCATATCCTCCTCTGGTATGGGACCCTGGCTGTATTGGTGTATGACTTTATAGACGGTTTTTGACGGCATGATATACATCCTCAAAAAGTGTGCTTTTAGAAAATAAAAAAGCTTGGAAAAAATTTGGAACTATAGCACAAAAAGAATGAAAAAAAATTTGCAAAATTGACTAATGTTATGGTAGAATTATGCCGATAGAAGTATAGACAGATAAAACAAAAAAGTACACATTATGAAAATGAATTTTCTCATAATGCGTACTTTTTTTGACATTTTTCAGTAAAGGCATCCTCAGCCTATCAATACTTTTTTTCCCTCAAAGGCAAAGCCGTATTTCCGAATCCGCTCCGGTGCTATGCCCTTTTCCTCCAGTGACGCAGCATACTTTTTCTCTTCTATCTGCCGCAA
>QZDX01000034.1 GCA_009917555.1 bacterium 1XD21-13
AAAATATCCCATACCTTATTTAATTTGGAGAAAAACTGAGGATTTTGGTTCAGATAAACTAACGAATAACAGATGACGGAGAATGACAGAGAATTGAATCCGTCAGAAGAAGCGGAAATAAAAACAATGTGTAAAATATTACAAGAACAATGCCAGTCAAGTTGACAGCCAGGAAATGGAGAACACGGGTTATGTGTTCTCCATTTCCTGCGGCCTTTCTATCTCTGCAATCTTCTTGGCTGTTGCGGTCACAATCTGTAGCCCGTTGTCACTCATGCTATCCAGCAATGCATCCAGCTGTAACCGCCGGGTGTCCTTCCCCGCTGGCTTGTCTAAGAGAAACTGGTCTACGGAAATATTGTAGCGGAGCATAAGCTCAAAGAATATCTGCAAACTTGGGTGCTGCCCCTTGTTTTCAATGTTCGCAAGGTAGTGAGGTGAGATAAACATCTCATCGCAAACTTTCTTTCTGGATTACCTGCGTCCTGTCCGTGCAGCCTTGATTGCAGCCCCAAAAGCCTTAAAATCATATCGTGGTACTGGTCTTTTTGACATATTTGTTCACCCTATTGTATTGTACAGTTTACTTTTTTAATTGAATACGTTTACACAGTTACATCAATTGGTCTAAATAATTACAAAAAATACAGTAATGATTCTTGCGTGTATTCGGCTAACCGTATATAATTGTAGCAATAGAATTTATGGGAAAGGTGAATGAAGATGTTAGAGTATATTTCTGCCCCGGAAGCGGCGAAGAAATGGGGCATTTCAGAAAGACGGGTGCAAAAGCTATGTGAGGAAAACCGTATACCGGGCGTGGCAAAATTCAGCCGCTTGTGGCTGATACCAAAGGACGCTGAAAAGCCAGTAGATAAAAGGAAACGGGAGGGAAACAGAAAGTGAAAATATTTGTTGTTGAAGATGAAACAGAGATTTGTAAAGAGTTGTCCGTTCTGTTACAGAAATATGGATATGCTTATGAAAGCAGTACTGATTTCGCACATATTACAGACCATATTTTGAAAGCGGAAGCAGACCTTGTACTGCTGGATATAAACTTGCCATATCAAGACGGTTATACGATATGCCGTGAGATTCGGAAACAGTCGGATATTCCGATTATCGTTCTGACAAGCAGAAATACAGACTTTGACGAATTGATGAGCCTAAATATCGGCGCAGACGATTTTATATCAAAGCCTTATAACGCACAGGTATTGATAGCGCGTATTCAAAAAATATTAAAAAGGACTTATGAAGCACAGGTTAATTCTGTCCTTATCCATAAAGGGCTGACAATCAATCTGCTAAAGGCTACTGCTTCTTATGGGGATAAAGAGGTAGATTTAACAAAAAATGAGCTTGGCATACTGCGTTTGCTGGTTGTAAACAAAGGCAATGTGATACCGCGTGACGCGATCATAGATGAATTATGGCAGAGCGACGAATTTATAGACGAAAACACACTCAATGTTAATATTGTGCGATTGCGTAAGAAGTTATCGGAGATTGGCGCGCCCGATTATTTGGAAACAAAACGTGGATTGGGGTACAAAGTATGAAACTGACCGATTATATAATTGACCGCCTTTTTTCTGTTGTAATGTTTTTGGTAGCTGTTATTTTTTCTATGGGGCTTCTTTGGTTAATGGGATTGCGTTATGAATTTATTATTTATATCGAAATAATATTTGGCTTTTCTTTTCTTGCAGCCTTGTTATGGGACTATACAAGAAAAAAGAAATATTACTGCGGATTTATGGCTTTATTTGATGGACTTGACGACAAGACTTTATTAGCAGAGCTTATAGAAAAGCCGGGATTTCTTGACGGGAAACTGTTATACCAAATTCTACGCCTGTCTAATAAGTACATGAATGATAAGTTGGCAGAAGCGGGGGCTACTAATCAAGAATACCGGGAATATATCGAAATGTGGGTACATGAAATAAAAACGCCGATAACCTCTGCCCATTTAATCATTGAGAATGACAAGAATATTTCTACAATCCGCATAGATGATGAATTGAATAAAATAGACCATTTTGTAGAACAAGCCCTTTTCTATGCGAGAAGCACAACATTGGAAAAAGATTTTAAGATAGAAAAGACAACCTTGAAAACATTGGTACAGGAAGCGTTGAAAAGCTATTCCAAACAGATCATTGAAGCCCACGGCAGACCTGTATTTGAGAATTTGGATATTCCAGTATTTGCCGATCGGAAATGGTGTGTATTTATTATAGGGCAGATTATAGCTAACTCTGTTAAATATGCAAAAGAAAATCTGATTCTTTCTTTTGAGGGGAGTTCTTTTGATAACGGGTGCAGCCTTTCTATCTCCGATAATGGAATTGGTATAACCGAAGCAGATATTCCGAGGATTTTTGATAAAGGGTTTACAGGGGAAAATGGGCGTAAATTTGGAAAATCAACAGGTATTGGTTTATATTTATGCTGGAAATTATGCCGTAAAATGAATATGGAAATTTCGGTGGCAAGCAGCCTTGAAAATGGGACAACCGTAAAGATCATGTTCCCCAAAGAAAATCTTTATTTGACATAGGAATATCCTGCAAAGCGGGATTGTACGAGCAGGCATGAAAAATGTCTGCTTCTTTTCTCCCCGAAACCTTACATTTCGGTAATGTAAATGTAATCTTATTTAATGGCGCATTTTAATTTCTGAATGTACAATATCAAAAAAGGAAAACGAAAGGAGCAAAATTATGAATACCCCGATTTTAGAGGTTTCTGACATTCAAAAATATTATGGAAACAAAGGAAACATTACCAAAGCTGTTAATCGTATTTCCCTGTCTGTTGGAAAAGGGGAATTTGTCGGTATCATGGGCGCGTCCGGCTCTGGTAAGACAACATTGCTGAACTGCATTTCCACAATCGACACAGTAACCAGCGGAAAAATTTTAGTTGAGGGAAAAGACATTACTACTTTACGCGGAAAACAGTTGTCGGCTTTTCGGCGCGAAAAGCTGGGCTTTATCTTTCAAGACTTTAATCTGCTTGATACATTGACTGCGTATGAGAATATCTCCCTTGCCCTATCCATTTCCGGCATAAAAGCAAAAGAAATTGATAAAAGGGTACAGGAAATTGCAAGGGCATTAAATATTACGGAAGTTTTGGAAAAATACCCCTATCAAATGTCCGGCGGACAGCAGCAGCGTGTAGCCGCCGCCCGTGCAATGGTAACAAATCCGGCTCTTGTTTTGGCTGATGAACCTACGGGCGCGTTGGATTCCCGTTCTTCCCATATGCTTTTGGATATGCTGGAAGAATTGAACCAAAACCTTTCTGCAACAATTCTCATGGTAACGCATGATTCTTTCACAGCCAGTTATTGCCGCCGTATTCTTTTTATTAAGGACGGGAAAATTTTCAACGAAATTCACCGTGGGGCAAAATCACGGAAAGAATTTTTTGAGGAAATCATGGAGGTAGTTTCTGTATTGGGAGGTGAAACCAATGACAGAGGGTAAATTGATTATTCGCAATGTGCGTAAAAACATACAGGACTATATGATTTATTTCTTGACGCTTACGGTTTCGGTAAGTATGTTTTACGCTTTCAATTCCATTCAGACCCAGCCAGCATTAAATGATCTTGACGCAACAAAGCAATTACTTTCTGACCAGTTAGGGATATTGCTTTCTGCATTATCTGTTGTAGTGGCTGTTGTGCTTGCATTTCTTATCCTGTATGCAAATCAGTTCCTCTTAAAACGCAGGAAAAAGGAATTAGGGATTTATACATTGTTAGGAATGGAAAAAAGGAAAATATCAAGGATTTTTGCCGGGGAAACCTTATGCGTGGGTATTCTGTCACTTGTGTTTGGGCTTATATTAGGGCTGCTTTTGTCACAGGGACTTTCCATATTTTCTTTACGCCTGTTTGCAATAGATATGAGTAAGTTTCAGATTGTTTTTTCCATGAGTGCGCTGAAAAAGACAATCGGCTGTTTTGTATTGATTTTTCTGATTGTCATGATTTTCAATGTGCGCACGGTTTCTTCGGTCAAGTTGATTGACCTGTTGACCGCCAGCAGGAAGAATGAAGTCATGGCACTAAGGAACAAAACCGCGCAAATTTCTTTAGCTGCGCTTTCTATCCTTTGTATTGTTTCTTCCGGCGTGATTATTCAGCACTATGGTATACTTCCCAGCCGCGAAAATTCATGGTTTCAGATTGCAGTAGTTTTATTAGCAGCAGGGACAGCACTTTTCTTCTTTTCTGTATCGGCAGTATTGCTTACAGCGATACAGGCAAACAGGAAAATTTATCTGAAAGGGCTGAATACCTTTTTAAGCCGACAGATCGGAAGTAAAGTGCAGACGGATTTTATGACTATGAGCGTAGTATGCGCTTTGCTCACCATATCTATTTGTGGCATATCCGTGGGGATAAGTTCTGCTTTAACCATGAATGAAACGTCTAAGGCTTCGCTTCCTTATGATTTGAATGTTGTTGCGGATATTGATGTGGCAGGAGAAACGGACATTGCGGCATATCTGAAATCAAGGGACGTGGATATGGGTATCTATGCAGACAGCATAGCGCAGATCAGCCTTTATGAAGCAGAAATAACCTATGGGGATTTGTTTGAGGGACAGGACTTAAACTTATGGCACATTGACAGTGACATTCCCGAAGTGGGTGTTTCGGTAGTTTCCATTTCAGATTTTAACCGTGCATTAGCGGCACAGGGTAAAGCCCCCATAAGTCTTGCTGATAATGAATTTCTCTTAAACTGTAATTACAAAGGCACTTTGCAATATATTGATTCATTTTTGCAGTCCTGTACGGAAATTGACTTGAATGGGACGATTTTACAGCCGGGTGGGAAGAAGCCGCTGGGTGAAACTGTTTTGATGACTTCGGTAGGTAATAACGACAGGGGAACATTTATTGTTCCCGATCATGCCGCTGCGTCTTTAACGAAAGACATAAATATTTTGTTAGTACAGTATAAACCCGGTATAAATACAGATGAAATATTGCAGAAAATGATACCGATTGGGCTGGAATGGGAAACAGAGGGGTATCGGTATACTGAAAAAATCATGTTGAGCAGTATGTATTACGGCTCCTGCGCGTTGCTGGTATTCTTATGCTGCTATATCGGGCTGGTGTTTCTGCTGATATGCGCCGCGCTGCTGTCCCTAAAACAGTTGACAGAAACCGCAGATAATGTTTACCGATACGGATTATTACAAAAGCTGGGGACGGATAGCCGGTTACTTTTCGGAGCTTTATTCAAGCAGATAGCGATATTCTTTGTTGTGCCGCTTTTGCTTGCAGGAATGTTTTCAGCCTTTGGAATAGGAAAAATCACAGCGATTGTAGAAGAATTTCTAAATATGCACATATCTACAAATATTGGTGTTACTGTTTTGATGTTCTTGATTGTGTATGGTGGATATTTCATTGCCACTTACCTGTCATGTAAACATATGGTTATGGAAAAACAAATTGAAGAATTGGAGGTTTAAGTTATGCCGGAAAATGTAAATTGGAGTGCTGTTTGGCAAAGTGTTACTGACACATGGCTTCCTTTATTTGGAGGGATTTCGTTAATTGTAGTTGCGGTCATTGTCATTCACATTATCAGAAAACGAAAAAAATAATGAAACTTAAAAAGTAATCTGCCGCACGACGGCAAAAGAAAAAAAGCCGTCGTACAGCAGGGGTATTTTCACACGCCTATTCATACGCGGCGGCTTTTGAGAGATCAAAGCCGCCGTTTCTTTTTATCTTCTCAAGGAATGACGCGGTATTACTGCAAAAAGCGGCGGCTAAAGGAGGTAGCCGCCATGAAGCACATACCGTATCGACAAAATCCGACGGTCATTGACTTATCAAAAAAAGCCTGATCTTGGCCGGGGGATATTTTACCCATAGGTATGCACTGTCAAGTCAATTAAATACTGTTCACAGTTCCATTACACCCGATTGCATTTCACAGCCGGGTGTTTTTATATGCCTATGGGTAAAACAAATGCCAGCCCGTCCAGGCTGCCGTTCCCCGCCCTACTCCGTTCAGAAACCTTTGCAAAAAATCTGAACGGAGGAAAGGCGGATGGAAGTCACCATCAACATAGACGGACAAGCCCTGTCCGTGGAGGTCACAGTTGAAGTATACGAGTACCTGGACAGAGCCGACCACAAGGAAGAAAACCTTGCCCATGAGAAGCGGAGGCACTGGGACAGCCGGGAGTTTGACGAGTACATAGTCCTCACCGAAGGGCGCTCCTGCTACTACCAGACGCCGGAGCAGTGGGTGTGCAGGAAAGAAACCATGCTGGAGATTAAGGCCGCCCTTGCGCTCTGCACCGAGGCGCAGCGCCGCCGATTTCTGCTCTACGCACTGGAGGGTTTGAGCTATACCGAGATTGCCGGGCTTTGCCGCTGCTCCAAAGCTGCCATACAGGACAGCATTGAGGCGGTACGGAAGAAAATTAAAAAATTTTTCTGATACAGACCCTACGATTGGCCGATTTCGGGCTAACAAGTGAAGGGAACTTTTCCCTATCACATTTCCGGGGAGGACGGGCAGGAAACCGCTGCCTGTCCTCTCCGCATTTTAGGAGAGATTAGCCATGAAAACAATCAACCTGAAAAAGTATTATTACCCGCTTTTTGTCACAGACACATTTATTGAGGTATCGGACGAGGTGGCCGAGGCTCTGCTGCTTATGCGGAGGGAGGAAAACAACCGTACCCATAAAATCTGGTATCACAAGGCGTACTATTCCCTTGACTGTGAGGACGGGATTGAAAACTGTGCCTTTGATTTTACCGCCAAATCCCCGGAGGAGATTCTGCTGGAACAGGAGGAAGAACAGCTTTTCCTTGCCACACTGGAACATCTGTCCGAAGCTATGAGTAGTCTGACGGACATACAGGCGAGGCGTATCCATGCCCGCTACATACTTGGCAAAAAACTGATTGAGATTGCCGCAGAAGAAGGCGTGAGCGTATCCGTGGTACAGCAGACCGTTAAGAGCGGATTAAAACGAATGCGGAACTATTTTGAGAAAAAGAAGTGGAGGGAATAAAGCAAATGAATTTTACCAGAAGCGAACTAGAAATACTCTGCCAGTATGCCGCACCAACGAAGGAAGAAACCCTTGCCGGGCTGAAAGAGATTGTGCCGGTTCTGGAACGGAAGGACGATTTACTCTCAAAAGTGATTGTCGAGAATACCATACGAAAACTGGAAAAACTGGCAGAGCCGGAGTGCAGCCGGTTTATTGCGGATAACCGGGCCGCATTTATCGAAAAGCAGGATCATTCTATCCGCCAGAGGCTTGCCGCCGCCAAAGCCGAGAAAGGAGAGCCGGTTCTGCAGGGGCATGACCTGGCAGGCATGGAGCGGTTCCTACCGGAAACAAGGCACATGGTAACGGTGGATATCCTGAACAGTGACAGCCCGGTGGGATTCCCCGGAGAGCGATACCGCTTTTTCCTCTCTGACGAGGGCTACAAGAATGCCAGAGCCAGTGAGAACCGGGGAGAAATCAGAATCAGGAACCATGCCGCTGTCATGGCCGGGAAACTCTACCCGGACAAGAAGCCGCCGGCGCAGGAACGGTGACAGACAACAGAATCCAAATCACAGCAGGGCAACCGGAAACGGCTGTCTTTTTTACCGCCCGAAAGGAGGTGATTACAAATGCCAGATATAGACAAGCTGAAAAACCAGCAGGAAAAAGTAAAGACGGAAATCCGCCAGTTGGAGAACCGCCAGAAGATTCTCCTGAACCGGAAAACGGACGCAGAACGGAAAGCCAGGACACGCCGCTTGATTGAGCATGGGGCAATTCTGGAAAGTATCTTCCCTGCCATTAGCGACATGACCGGCGAGGAAGTCAAAGCATTTTTATCCGCCATTTCCCGCCTGACGGAAGTCATGCGGCTGCTGAAAAAAGAGCCTGAAAGCTAAAGTGTGCAGCAATCTTAAAAATCCAACGGCGCACTTATACACCGTTCCGGTGTGTGCGCCCTGCCGGGGGCGTGGCGTCCTCTGGACGCAATGGGGAGCTACACTCCCCAAACCCCTTGTACGCCCCGCCGGAAAGGACACCCGCCCTGCGTCTGCCCTTTCCAGCGAAGCCAATCTATCCCCACCCGAAAGGAGGCGAACCGCCATAGCCATATTCCATATGCCCGTCCAGATTATCAAGCGCAGCAAGGCCAAGTCCGCCGTGGGCGCTGCCGCTTACCGGAGCGGAACCAAAATGACCAACGAATGGGACGGGCTTACCCATGATTACACCCGGAAACGTGGCGTAGTCCACTCTGAAATCATACTGCCGCCCCATGCCCCGCCGGAATTTCAAGACCGAAACACTTTCTGGAACAGTGTGGAGATGGTTGAAAAGACCCGTGACGCACAGCTTGCCCGTGAGATAGAGATTTCCCTGCCGGTAGAACTGAACCGAGAGGAACAGCTGCGGCTTGCCCGCTCCTTCATCAGCGATACCTTTGTCGCCGCCGGTATGTGTGCGGATTTCTCTATCCATGACAAGAAAGACGGCAATCCCCACTTCCATGTCATGCTCACTATCCGACCGCTAAAGGAGGATGGGCAGTGGGGAGCGAAATGCCGGAAGGTCTACGAACTGGACGAAAACGGCCAGAGAATCCCCAACGGCAAAGGCGGCTGGAAGAGCCACCGGGAGGACACCACCGACTGGAACGACAAGGGAAATGTAGAGAAGTGGAGGACTGCCTGGGCTGCCTACGCCAACAGAGCGTTGGAGGCTGCCGGCAGGCCGGAACGGATTGACCACCGCTCCTACGAGCGTCAGGGCATTGACAAGATACCTTCCATCCATTTAGGAGTTGCCGCCAGCCAGATGGAGCGGAAAGGCATTGCCACGGAGAGAGGATATATCAACCGCCAGATTGCCGCCGACAATAAGCTGCTGAAGGAAATCAAGGCACGGATTACCCGTCTCTACAAATGGACGAAAGAGCAGGCGGGGAAACCAGAAGGAAAAGACAGTATCATGGCGCAGCTTTATGAGGCGCAGCTGTCAACAGGGAACCCCGGCTCCCGGTATGGGAAGATAAGGAATCTGAAAGAAAGCGCCACCCTGTTCAATTTCCTGAACGGTAATAACATCACTTCCATGGAGCAGCTTTATGAGAAAGTGGCCGCCATGAACAAAGATTACTATTCCCTGCGTGGGAAGATTGTCACCGCCGAGCGGCGCATCAAAGTGCTGGACGAACGTCTCTCCATGTGGGAGAAATACGAGAGGAACAAAGGAACCCGCCGCCAGTTTGACAAGATGAAGCCGGGGAAGAAAAAGGAGCAGTTTGAGCAGAAGCACAGTGCGGAACTGGCGTTATATGAGGCCGCCGTCCGGTATCTGGAAAAACTGAAAACCACCAGCGAAGAAATCACCCCGAAGAAATGGCAGGCCGAGGCCGACCGCCTGAAAGCGGAGAAATCGGTGCATTACCAGAAAATGAAATCCATGCGGGAGGACATCAAAGCGGTGGAGAACCTGAAAAAGACAGCGGAGCAGTTGGCCAGGACGGAAAATGAACCGGCCAGAAAGAAGGAGGAACAGGAATTATGACACAGCAGTTTATCACCATGACAATCACTATCACCGTAAAGATACCCGTGCCGCCCACGCCGCCAGCGCCTACGGGGGCGAAAGCGCCGGAGCCGGTTTTCCTTTTCAGGGAGGGGCAGCCGCCTTTGTGCCGCTGTAAGGTGAGATATGGGAAACAGGCGGCATGAGCGAATCCCGTCCATGGACTACCGGCAGTACCGCAGGGCGAGGCGGCTGGTGCGTGAGTGCTGCAACTACGACAACGGCCAGTGTATGGCGCTTGACGAGGGGGACGGGTGCGTCTGTGTCCAGAGCATTTCCCACTCCCTGCTCTGTCGCTGGTTCCGTGTGGCGGTGCTGCCCTTAGACCACCAGCTGGAAACGGTCCTTTACCACCGGCTGGAAAGCAGACGGTGCAGCGAGTGCGGCGCTCTTTTCCTGCCCGGCTCCAACCGGGCGAAATACTGTAGGGAATGTGCCGCCAGGGTGCGCCGGAGGAAGGAGGCAGAACGACAGCGGAAAAGATACCATGATTCTACGCATTTAGGAGCGGAAAAAGCCTTGTAAATCAAGCACTTTCGGAGCGTGTCGGAGGGGAGGCAATACTTTTTATTACCGACACTCCAAAAGCCCCCTTAAAATGCGTACAAGAGCCGAAATAATCCATTCTGAACCAAAGGAGCAACTAAATGACAGAGAATCGAAGATTTTATTACCTCAAGCTGAAAGAGAACTTTTATAACAGCGAAACCATGGTCATCCTGGAGAGTATGCAGGACGGCCTTCTGTACTCCAATCTCCTGCTCAAGATGTATTTGATGTCGCTGAAAAGCAGCGGCGTACTCCTGCTGAATGACTGCCTGCCCCATACCGTGCAGACCATAGCCACCTTTACCCGGCATCAGGTAGGCACGGTGGAGCGGGCTTTGAAGATATTCCAGGAGTTTGGCCTTGTGGAGATACTGACGGACGGAGCCTATTACATGAGCGACATCCAGCTGCTGATCGGCCAGTCGTCCAGCGAGGGGGAGCGGAAGAAAAAGGAGCGCATGAGGCTGAAACGCCAGAACCTGCTCCCGTCCGGGGAAACGGACATTTGTCCGTCCAATGGCCGGGTGGACAAATGTCCGCCTATATTAGAGTATAGAGATAAAGAGATTAGAGATAAGAGTATAGAGAATAGAGAGGGGGATATGGCACACGCCTATGGGAGATACCGGAATGTGTTTCTATCTTCTGCGGAACTGGCAGAACTCCAGACGGAACTTCCCTCTCTTTGGGAACAGTACATTGAGCGGCTGTCCGAGTACATGGAATCCAGCGGAAAAGGATATAAAAACCATGCCGCCACAATCCGGCGCTGGGCGAACGCCGACAAAAAGAAAGAGGAACCGCCTGCCCGGAACCGGGATTACAGCGTAAAGGAAGGAGAAACCATATGATAGAGATTACCGCAGAAGTCCGGGCGGCCATTGACCGGGCCGCCGGGGATATGGAGCTTGCCGGGGACGAATACATAGAACCGGCTGACGGGCTTATCCACTGTAAGAAATGCCGTGGCAGCCGCCAGACCGTTGTGCCCAGGTTCGGCGACTCCGACTATTTCATACCCCGCTGCCTCTGCCCCTGCCAGCAGAAAGCGCAGGAGGAACGGAAAGCCATGGAGGAACAGAGGGAACGCATGGAGCGTATCAAACGCCGGAAGGCGCAGGGGCTTCAAGACCGATACCTTTATGATTACACTTTCTCCAACGATAACGGCCAGAATCCTATCATGGAGAAAGCGCACGCTTATGTGAAGCATTGGAAGGAGGCATACCGTGACAATACCGGCCTTTTGCTCTTTGGTGACGTGGGAACCGGGAAATCCTTTTTTGCTGGTTGTATCGCCAATGCTCTGCTTGACCGTGACGTGCCGGTGTTGATGACAAATTTCCCGTCTATTTTGAACCGGCTGACCGGTGTGTTTGCCGAGGACAGGGCGGCCTTTATCGCCAGCCTGGACGATTACAGCCTGCTTGTCATTGATGATTTAGGAGTGGAGCGCAGTACCGAGTATGCCATGGAGCAGATGTTCACCGTCATTGACAGCCGATATCGGAGTAAGAAGCCGTTGATTGTCACAACAAACCTGAAACTGGAAGAAATCAAGAACCCGCCAGACCTTGCTCACGCAAGGATTTACGACCGCATACTGGAACGGTGTGCGCCGGTTCTTTTTTCTGGTAAGAATTTACGGGAGGAAGGAGCCAGGGCGACCAAAGCGGCGGCGAAAGAGATTGTGAGTAAGGGATAATAAACTTGATTGTATGAAAAGGAGAATTTATGAGCAGCGAGAAAATCACAAAGAATATTACCACCACGCCACCAGCTAAGGACGCTCCCGCACTGGTGAAGAAGATTGGCCGGACTACCTACATTGTGAGGGTTCATTTCAGCAAGACCAGCAAGGAAACCATGAGCGACAAAATCAAGCGTATGCTGAAAAATGAGATACAGCAGATGTGAAAAAACGATAACGGAAACAGGCCGGGATTCAGAAATGCGCTGGCTCCCGGCTTGTAAAATCAGGAGGTTTATGGTAGTATGGAGATACGAAAGCAGAAGGGAAAGCAGAAGGGAAAGCAGGTGGGAAGATTGACAGTGACGGATAAGCAACATCAGGAAGATTTGCAACGTTTGCGTTTGTTAAGGCCAATCGATGATGACTTTATGCGTTGTCTTTTCAAAGATAACATTCCATTGGCTGAATTTGTGTTACGCATTATCACTGATAAACCGGATTTAATTATTACTGATTGTGAAACACAGAAGGATATGAAAAGGCTGGCTGGGGCACGTTCTATCTGCTTGGACGCATATGGAACGGATTCAGCTGGGAAAAAATACGATCTGGAAGTCCAGAGGCAAGACAAAGGAGCAGACCCACACAGGGCAAGGTATCATTCAAGCGTAATGGATATAGAGAATCTCCATTCTGGTCAGGAATTCAAAGAATTGCCAGACATATATACAATTTTTATTATTGAAAAAGATTTTTATGGTCAAGGCGAAGCTGTTTATCCGATTGAGAGAATCAACCTTGCAACGGGTAAATTTTTTGAAGATGGGGAGCATATTCTTTATGTGAATGGTGAATATCGTGGGGATTCCGCTATAGGAAAACTCATGCACGATTTTAATTGCACCAGGGCAGATGATATGAATTTTGAATTGATGGCAAACCGAACACGGTATCTAAAAGAGAACCCGAAAGGAGTGAGCGAGATGTGTAAAATTATGGAGGATATGAGAATTGAATCTTTAAAAGAAGTTGCGCTTCGTATGCTGGCAGCTGGAAAATATGCTCTGGAAGAAATTGCGAGTATTTCTGGACTTTCTCTTGATGAAGTAAAAAAACTGAAAGCGGAGCGAGCAATATAGATAAATGATAGGCCGGGAGTTCAATAACAAATTCCCGGCCTTAATTCTGTAGATAATAGATTATTACGATTTGGTAATAGTTCTTTGTGTAGTTGAATTTTGAAAAATATCAATATACTGTTAAAACCTTTTATTAATCTAAAATTTTCTTTCTAAGATATTCTGTTAATTTATTTACACTATTAGAATCATTTTCTAAAATAAATCTAACAACTAAATCAACAATATCCTCACGATCTTTTCTCATAGAGCGGACTTCATTAAGTAAATATCCATATAATGTTTTTCCATCAGAATCGTCTTCATGCACCCCACGCCCATATAAAGATAATATTTCTTGAAGCGGTCTTTTTTGAAAGAGATATGTATCCAACATAGAAAATAACTTGTTATTAATCTGCAAAAATAGATTTGAACGTAGGTATTTTTCTAAACTGGCAATTGGGAGATAATCTATTTTTATGCCTAAAAAATGTTTGTGTTTTGACAAAAAATCTGGCACTTGATCTCTTATATCTTGATCTAAAACTACGGCTAATCTTGTTCCCTTTTGAAGAAGATTTGACGTTGTGACATCATATGCCATTGAAATAGTATTTGTCCAACCTCCTGTAGGTAATATTTTTATCCTTATATTTTGAGTAATATTCTTAGATAGTAAAATTTTTTCAATAATCAGTTTAGCTAAATCATCCTCTACTAAAATAACTAAATCATTTCCGTATCCATCATCCCCATATAAATTCCTCGTTGCATATGCTGGATAGCATGGATTTGTCACCATTATGGAATCATCATACAAATTTGAAAGATAAAAAATATTTTGTGCTTTTATTTCTCGTAATAATTCAATTGAATGAGTTGAAAAAAATATAGAAAGATCAATAGATGCTGCAATCTCTTTTAGAAATAGTATCAATCTTCTAAGGGCTGACGAATGAAGAGCCAACTCAATTTCATCCAAAAATACAATACATGGTCGTCCATCATTATGTTTGGTTCTTTTATTATATAATACTTCTAAGGAGCCTAATATACTTAACAATAAATTTTCACCGGTTGACATTCGGGGTTGGCTAATTAACTCACTATTTTTTGATAGGCTACAAAAAGTAATTCTTGTTAATCCCATTTTATCTGCAATCTGTTTTTTTACTACATAAAGATTTTTATAAGAATCTTTATCATTGTGAAGAATCAATCCTAAATTTTCTTTAACAAAAATGCTAGCTTCATACAAATCATTTTTCGATAACTGATCTAATATGTTAATGATAGACAGTTTAGTATCTTTAAATCTATTGCCGAAAATAACACTGCCTTCATAAAATCCATTAAGTTTCATTTTTTCTTCCGAAGATTCCGCATACCATTTCTGCCCATTAAAAATCCATCTTCTCGTTGCGTTTCCAAGACTAAATTCTATAGATGCATTATTGGGACGCCCAAAATATTCAGTCATTGGCATTTGGTAGAATACAGATGAGGCACATGATATTAACGTACTTTTTCCTGAACCATTTTCTCCTGTTATTGCATATATTCCTGATTCAAGCGGAAAAGAAAATGTCAAATCTTTAACACATTTAATATTTTTAATTCTCATGCTCAAATTCATAAACTAATCCTCTTAAATAAAATTTACCAAACTAATCTATGTAACACAATTATTTTAGCATATATAAGTAGATAAGGCTATTAAAACTTGCCTAACGTATTAATATATAATCTTTTTAGCCATATTTTGTTATCTTCTGATTTACAAAATGTAAATTTTATGTGAATTTGATTAAAAAGTCCTTTACAAAACGTCACTGGCAAGACAGCAAAAAGCATTTTGATTTCCTGTGGGGCCAGGCTTGCGCCCTTTGACATTCCACAGCTCCGGGAGATTATGTCTTATGACGAGCTGGAGCTTGACCGCATCGGGGATCGGAAAACGGCGGTGTTCTTTATTATTTCGGACACCACCCAGACCTATAACTTCCTTGTGGCTCTGGCTTTTTCGCAGATGTTCAATCTCCTGTGCGAAAGGGCCGACAATGTTCACGGGGGCCGCCTGCCCTACCATGTGCGGGTGCTGTGGGACGAGGCGGCCAACACGGGACAGGTTCCCCAGCTTGAAAAGATTGTGGCGGTCATCCGCTCCCGGGAGGTGTCGCTGACCCTCTTTTACCAGCAGTTAGCGCAGTGCAAGGCTATTTATGACAAACACGCTGAGACGATTTTGGGAAATATGGACAGCGTGATCTTCCTCGGGGGCCGGGAGGCCAGCACGATCAAGGAAATATCCGAGAACTGGCTGGGAAAGGCCACTATCTCCATGCAGACCGACAGCCGTTCCCGTGGCCAGTCGGAAAGCTACAGCCAGAACAACCAGCGGCTGGGCCGGGAGCTGATGACCCCAGCGGAACTGGCAACTATGCCGGGGGACAAGTGCATTTTGCAGTTACGGGGCCTGCCCCCGTTTTTCTCCCCCAAATATGATTTGAAAAAGCACCCCAACTATAAATACACGGCTGAGGCCGATAAAATCAAAAACGCCTTTGACCTCGACGGGCTTATCAACCGCCGCAGGCGGCCCGGGCCGGAGGAACTATGCGAGGTGTATAAGGTGTCCGTGGAGGATAATGGGCTCATGGGCGAGGACGAGGACATCCTCAACTATGACGATATTGACGACCCGGATGCCTTTGCATAAATAGGCTTTGGGACAAAGTGTCCCGAAGTCGGTAACTGCCGCCAGAAATGGCGGCTTTTTTCATGGCCGGGAATACCCCGGAGAAAAGGAGGCTCTATGCAGTTTTTTACTTCCGCTATTGATACTTTGCAGACCCTTGTGATCGCCCTCGGTGCTGGCCTTGGTGTATGGGGCGTAGTCAATCTGTTAGAGGGCTACGGCTCGGACAACCCTGGCTCGAATGCTCATGTACGGTAAAGAAGCAAGCAACCGAAAACAAGAGATAGACCGCCAGCACCACACTATTCCGAACCACAGAAACCAAAGACCAAAAGACAAGCATTGTGGAAATGTGCATAACAGGCTATGGAATCCTGGATAACTCTATTCACAGGACATTGAAAAGCTAAAGAGCAGCTTTCCAACGTCCTGCAAACAGAGTTACCCACAATTCCGAAAGGCAGCCAGTTATACATATTTCCACGAATGCCGACTACTACGAAATCCCTTTCTTATTCTTCATCATTGTGAACCAGTCAGGAATATAGCATAATTTTGGTGTTATTGACAATGAACAATTAGGATTGGAGTATCTAAAAGGTGTGTTAAAGATTATTGACACAATGTTAATTTTCAGAAACTTATGAAATGTGTGTTAAAATTGACAAATTGACAACCTAAATTGCTTGAAGCCAAATAAATAATATTGTAGGCTAGAAAAAAAGGAGGAAATGTGAAATGAAATTTAACGAAAAATTATTAAAACTTCGTAAAGAAAAAGGACTCTCACAAGAAGAATTGGGAATGGAAATGCAGGTATCAAGACAGACTGTCTCAAAGTGGGAAGCAGGGCAATCATACCCGGATTTTACTAGATTAGTCATGTTAAGTGATTTCTTTGATATGACTTTAGATGAACTTGTAAAGGATATTGACGTGCAGGAAGTAAGGGAAAATTCTTTTATAAATGAAAAAGTCGATTCAATTTATCGAGTTTCCCAAGACGTGGATTCTATTATTCAAAATAAAACTCTCAAAGATATTTTAAGAGGGATAAAATGGTTTATAGTGGGTAGCTTTATATTTCTATGCCTAATCATAATAGTTACACTTATACTGCATTTTATTTATCCAGAATCCAATATATTTTGGCACACCTACTAATTGCAAATTATAAAAACCCTATGTGGGAGAAAGGGGGAATCAACTATGCCTTGTACAGAAGCATACAAAGAACACATCATGTATACTTTCAACGGCTTTTGCAAGACCGTCATACGCTTTGCGGCTATCAACGCATGGCGTGACAGGAGCAGACGGCGGCAAAAAGAAATATCCCTTGAATACCTCACAGAAGAAAAATTTTACCCTTTAGGCACAACAGACGAATATTTTGAAGCACCCTATGAAGAATACCCCATTACGATATGCGGTCAGACAGTTATCCTCACCAATGGGGAACTTGTCGCCGCCCTGTTATCCCTGCCGGAGAGAAACCGAGAAATCATATTCCTTTACTTTTTCGGAGATTACACACAACAGGAAATCGGGGAAATGTACAGACGCTGCCGGAGTATGGCGAAAACAGCATAAAACAGCGTCTTATCGCTGCCCTGTTCCAGTTTCGGCTGGACGGACAGGCTACATAATAGGAGGTGAGATTTGTCGCTAAAATACTTATACTTACATTCAAAGATACAGAAGAAAAAGCGGTTGAAAAAGCCATAGCCGCCCTTGCTGATATGATACCACTGGAAGCCATACAGCCGCCACAATCACCCGCATTAGTTTTTCCGGGATTGGAAATCAGACTGCATCAACATCGGGTACTGAAAGACGGTAAAGACATAAACCTCACCCGTTTAGAGTATGGCGCACTCTGTTACCTTGCCGCCAGTCCGGGACGGGTATTCACAAAAGCACAAATCTTTGAAGCCGTATGGAGCATGGAAAGCGATAGCTGCCAGTCAAGCGTAGCCAACGTAATCTACAGCCTGCGGAAAAAGATAGAGCCGGACAGCCACAAGCCCACCTATATAAAGACTGTTTTAGGCATGGGCTACAGGTTTGCTTCCGGGGAATAATAACCGAATAACCGCCGCCCGTCACAGCGGCATACCATGACAGGAAATCAAAAAAAGATTTCCTGTTTTTTTGCGCCAAAAACCGCGCTGATTTTTCAACTTTGTCGAAAAGTTTTATCAAAAAGTTTCTCAAAACTTTGCCATATTTTCATTTTTCTGCGTAGTAAGGAGTAAAGGGGGAGTTTCGCCGTTTTCTTAGAGCAAGATTCTACCACAGTACCAAATTTCGCTAACCGCTCATTTTGTCCTGCGGGAATCTTGTTGGGGTTGCCACCCCAAGCCCGCCTTTTTGCGGCTTGCGCCGCTTTGATGATTATTCTAAAGCTTGGGAGCCACTAATTTAAAGCTTGAGAGCCACCTGAAATCTGTTCTTATTTTAAT
>QZDX01000035.1 GCA_009917555.1 bacterium 1XD21-13
TAGAAATCTTCTACCGCTTTATCGGCAAAATTGATTGAATGATACCAATATCTTTAACTATGTGATACCGGCCAAGGTTATCCCGAAACGGAGAAGCTATTGATACTTTGTGATTTATTGGATACGGATTTAGACTATCTTTTACGGGATAAAGCCCAAAAAATGAATGTGGAGCAAATAGGTTCCACCTCGGTTTGTGCTCCGTATTTGGGAAAATGGGTGAAAATATTTTTAAATGATAGAGAATTCCAGGGATTATATTGTATTGCTATCGTTGCCGAAGTAGAGAATTTCTTATTATTTATTGGTGATAAAGGAAAAAGAGGGTTATTAAATATCTCTGCAATTTCAAGTATAACGGATGCAGATAAGGAGAAATATAAGGAACTCCCCAAAATTCCATCTGAGGATGTTACTTTGAATTTGGCAGATTATTTTACCGATATGAAATGCAATCTAAAAAAACGGCAGCAACTACCTTTTTCTGTTGTTAAGCCTATCAGCTTCTGTTCTGTGACCATTGATGAGATTAACACAGAAAAAATAGTCGTCCATGATAAAAAAGGTAAAACCTATACAGTGGCGGCAACTGAGATGCTCTATATTATGGAACAATAAAATATAAAGTTTGCTCACCGAATAAAAAAAACGATGTTCGGTGAGCTGCTATCCCATGCTTTGCTATCCCTCCGACTTCGCTTTTTGAAGTTTGGAGGGATTTCTTTTGCCTGCAAGCAGCTTTCATTTGCATTTACATATATCATTTAGAGGATGGGTGGATGACCTGTTAAAAAAATCCTCGCCATCGCAAGGGGGCTTTGTACCTCAAAAGTAGAAGTCAAATCTCTACATAATAGAAATAAATTCTCCTTAAACCGTAAAGGTGTGACAGCCTTTGCGGTTTTTCTTTTGTCACTTTTTGCAGAAATGCGCCGTAAAGCGGTTTCTGGCGTAGGCTGCCGTTCCCCGCCTTTCAATCTGGATTTTAACGATTTTCAAAATTCAGATTGGAGGTGTCTACGGTGAAATACGCACCGAGAAAGGTATATATCAAAGAGAATGGCAGCTATGCGGAGTTGTCCTATATGGATTTTTGCCGCCGCAGAGAAGCAGACTGTACATATTCGGGGGCTGTCTGATTGAGGTTGTGCGGGAACAGTACACGGACTTCTATCGGGATAAAGAGCGGTGGCGTTATCTTCAGAAACTGGATACGAAGAACAGCCTGCTTTCATTGGACGGCTTTGTTGACAGCGAGGGTAACGCTCTGGACTTTATCGCTGATGAAGCGGCAGGCGTTGAGGAAACAGTTATCCATTCCATGATGTTGGACAGGCTTAACGCCGCCCTGCTCTTGCTGTCGGACGATGAGCAGGCGTTGATACGGGCAATCTTCTTTGACGGTGTTTCCTCGAAAGAGATTGCAAGGATGAAAAATGTAGACCAGAGTACGGTAAACAGACACAAGCTCAAAATTCTGGCAAAGCTCAGAAAAATAATGGAAAGCAGATTTTAAGTGCAAAGCCCCCTTTGATTTTTCCTTTGGGAAATCGAGGGGGCTTTCATACTGCCCTCTCAATCTTGGATTTATGGGAATCCCGATTGGAGGAAAAGAAATGGCATATAACCATGGGCGGGAGGAACGCAAATGGCGTATCTGGAAAGAAGCTGAGGAAAAGATTTTACGGAGGTGCGGTGTTGACGAGGATACCATTGAGAAAATCCGTATCTATGACAGGGCGGATTTTAATGCCGCCAGACGGTTTTACCGCTATCTGAATGATGTCGGGGAATACCTTGAGGGAATGGCGGACAGGGAGAAGCAGACGGAGGTTAGAACGGTGGCTGATTTGCTGGACGAGATTGAAAACGAAAATCTGTACCTTGCATTGGTTACAGTAGACAGGCGCACTTTGAAAATCGTTCTCCTAAAAATGCAGGGCTATTCCACAAAGGAGATTGCCCCGATTGTCGGTCTGACAACGGGGGCTGTCTATGCAAGGATGGGACACCTGCGGAAAAAGCTGAAAGCCTTTAAGCGGTAAGGGAAGAAAAACACATTCGCCTGCGGGCTATGGGGTGAGAGGTCAAAAACCTTTCGCCCTATTTTTTCGCAGGAGGAAAAACATAATGGCATACCGAGTTAAGACATATACGCTTCGGGAGGAAGCGGCAGAAAACGGCACAAGGTATTTTATCAGCTTTAAGGACGGGCAAGGCGGCTATCACGAATTAGAGGTATCCGAACAATTCTTTATAGAGTTTCAGCAAATGGAGCGCAGAAACCGTAACCTGCTGCAATCAGATGAACGCCACAAAGAATTTCTTGAGCTTTCCGATGAAGCCCTTAACAAAAGGGCAAGGGTTACGCCGAAAGGTGTTGACGAGCTGATTATTGAGCAGGAATGCTCCGAACTGCTCCACCGTACCATTGCCGCTCTTCCAGAGATACAGAGGCGGCGTTTCCTGCTCTATTACGAGTACGATTTCAATTACTATGAGATTGCTGAAATGGAGCATTGTACTGCTTCTTCGGTGGGTAAATCTATTTCTATCGCAAAAGAAAAGATAAGGACGCAGATGAAAAAATATCTCTGCCCTTAATAGTTTGATAACGCTCTTGTATCTTCGGGTATGGGGGCGTTCTTTGATATGTTCTCTAATGGAATTTGGCAGAGGTGAAAAAGCCGGAGCACGCCCTAAAGCTCTTTGTCCGCTTTGCCATTGCAAAGGGCGTGGTCTCTTACGGTTTGGAACTTATGATGGCCCTGTTCCGGATCGTGCAGGGCGTGATCGGCACCATTATGGATACCGGGGGATTTGGATCGGCGCAGGAGACGGTCCTGCCCTCGGAGATTGTAACGGCGGTGGAGGACTGCGGCTTTTTTGAGAGCATCCCCTTATGGGCGGTGACGCTGATTGGAGGACTGTTCATCACGGTATTGAGCTTTGTTATGATCATGAGCGTGTACGGGCGGTTCTTCCGTTTGTACCTTTATACGGCGATAGCGCCCCTGCCCTTGTCCACCTTTGCCGGGGAGCCGTCCCAGAACATCGGGAAGAGCTTTCTAAAGTCCTATGCGGCAGTGTGTCTGGAGGGAGCAGTCATCGTACTGGCGTGCATCATCTTCTCCGCCTTTGCATCTTCTCCGCCGGAGGTGAACCCGGATGCGGCGGCAGTCACCATGGTGTGGGGCTATATCGGAGAGCTGATCTTCAACATGCTGGTGCTGGTGGGAGCCGTTAAGATGGCGGATTGTGTGGTGCGTGAAATGATGGGGCTGTAAAAACCCATTTATAAGTGAAAAAGTTTTAAAATCATTTCTATGCATATTGACCAGATAGTATAAGAAAAGTATAATATAGACAGAATAATACTATTGAAGGATATAGGAGGTGCCGCTATGACAATTCGTCCGTCAGCCGCAATCCGTCAGAATTATAATGAGATTGCGGACACATGCAGAAAAACATCAGCGCCGGTTTTCCTTACCAAAAATGGTGAGGGGGATCTCGTTGTTATGGATATTGATACCTACAACAGACGGGAGGCGATGCTGAAACTCAGGGAAGAACTGCTTGCCGTGGAGGAGGACAGGGTTCATGGGAGCAGGGGCTATTCCGTGGATGAAGTTGCCTCTATGATGCGTGAGGCGATCAATGAGGCGTCGGGGCATGGAGAGACAAAGTAAATATAAGGTTATTGTATCAGAACAGGCAAAGCAGATGCTTGTGAATCATGCCGCATTTTTGGCGCAGGCCAGCCCGGATGCAGCGGAACGGCTGGTTGTTTCTTTTGAAAAAGCGGCTAATTCCTTGGAAGAGATGCCTCAGAGATGTCCATGGCTTGCGGGAGAGTATATACCGAGGAATGTCTACCGCTTTTTGGTATTTGAGAAACGGTATCTTTTGATTTTTCAGATTCAGGATGATGTTGTATATGCCGATTATGTGGTGGACTGCAGGCAGGATTACGGCTGGCTTATTCATTAACAACAGAATATAGTTAAATTATTTTTAAAATCGCCACTTTTTCCAATGTGGCGGTTTTTTTATATCTAAAACAGGAGGTGTTCTATTTGGAGGTAAAAATCAACCGGGAGATCCGGAATTATCCGGAATCCATGTTTTTTGGACTGTCCATGCGGCAGTTCCTTTTTTCGGTACTGGCGTGCGGCGTGGCCGTGGGCTTGTATTTTCTTCTCCGTCCTTACGTGGGAACGGAGACCGTGAGCTGGATGTGCGTTCTGGGGGCGGCCCCCTTTGCGGCCCTTGGCTTTGTCCGGTATCACGGCATGAATGCGGAACAGTTTTTGTAGGCGTTCATTAAATCGGAGCTTGTGATGCCTAAACGCCTGATCTTCCACCCGGAAAACATCTATTATCAGATATTGAAACCAGCCATTGAGGGCCATGAAAAGGAGGAGTTGAAACAGCATGATTAAAACACTGAACAGCATTTTAAAGCAGGACAGGGAGCGGTTCAAGGTGCCAAGGAGCGTCCAGCAGGCCGTTCCCATAGAGGCCGTATGGGGAGACGGGATCTTTCAGGTGGGGCGCAGTAAATTCGCCCGGACCTATAAGTTTGTGGACATCAATTACGCCTCTGCCAGCCGGGAGGACAAGGAGGCCATGTTTTTACAGTACAGCGAGCTTTTAAATTGCTTTGACAGCGGGGCCACCACAAAGATCACCATCAGCAACCGCCGCCTGAACCGGCAGGACTTTGAGAAAGCCATCCTGATCCCCATGCGGGAGGACGGCCTTGACCTGTACCGGAAGGAGTATAATTCCATGCTCCTTGAAAAAGTGGCCGAGGCCAACAGCATGGTGCAGGAGAAGTATGTCACCGTCTCCGTCTATAAAAAGTCCATTGAGGAGGCAAGAACCTATTTTGCACGTGTGGGGCCGGATCTGGCAGGACACTTTATGCGCCTTGGCTCCAAGTGCGTGGAGATGGATGCAACGGATAAGTTAAGGGCCCTCCATGACTTCTACCGTACCGGGGAGGAAACGGACTTCCGTTTTGACCTGTCGGAAACCATGAAAAAGGGACACAGCTTTAAGGACTTTATCTGCCCGGACACCTTTGAGTTTGAAACGGACTGTTTCCGGATGGGGGATCGCTGGGGGCGTGTGCTGTTCCTGCGTGAGTACGCCTCCTATATCAAGGACAGCATGATAGCGGAGCTTACGGACTTAAACCGGAACCTGATGCTGAGCATTGACATACTCCCCATTCCAACGGACGAGGCGGTGCGTGAGGTGGAAAACCGGCTCTTGGGCGTGGAGACCAACATCACCAACTGGCAGAGGCGGCAGAACGCCAGCAACAACTTTTCCGCCGTTGTGCCCTACGACATGGAACAGCAGAGAAAGGAGAGCAAGGAATTTCTGGATGATTTGACCACCCGTGACCAGAGGATGATGTTTGCGGTGGTGACGCTGGTCCATACGGCGGAAACCAAGGAGCAGCTTGACGCAGACACGGACGCCCTTTTAACCACGGCAAGAAAGCATCTCTGCCAGTTTGCAGTTCTTAAGTATCAGCAGATGGACGGCCTCAATACGGCCCTGCCAATCGGACACCGGAAGATTGACGCTCTTAGAACCCTTACTACGGAGAGCCTTGCGGTTCTGATGCCGTTTCGGGTGCAGGAGATTATGGATGAGGGCGGCATCTACTGCGGGGAGAACGCCATTTCCCATAACCTCATCATGTGCAACAAGGCAAAGTTGTTGAATCCCAACTCGTTCCTTTTGGGCGTTCCGGGGAGCGGCAAATCCTTCAGCGCAAAAATGCTGATTGTGTTCCTTGCCCTTGCCACCGGGGATGACATTTTAATCTGCGATCCGGAGCGGGAGGTGCGACAAGAAGTCGCATAATAAATTGCTGGTCGTCAGCTACCCTATCCATTTGGGGTAATCCTACCACAATCTGCGTGGATGGCAACGTTCAGGTGGGAAGCTTGTGGGACAATATGGGAAACCTGACAGCCTAAGTCGGGCGTACTGTTAGGATAAGAGTGCTATGACGAATGTAATGTGAACCATTGTAAGAGTCGTTACAGGGAATAAGTGAAATAAGGCTGATACACTTACACCAAAAGGTGCGGAGGTGGTTGCGGTGACTTTCGCGACGTCGTAACAAATGGACGTGATTCCTCCCGGCTCAAAGATGGCGTCTAAGGCATTCACAATTATTTATTATGCGGAACTTGGTAAGCCCTATGTGTTCCTTATTTAAGGTATCGACCCCGCAACGGGAAGAAATGACGCAGAGGGTAAAGGAATGGGATAAAAAGCGAACGGCTCTGCTGTAATGGCGGAGTATAGGGGTTCAAGATTTGCCCTGACCTGAAAGGGTGCAGACTTATCCCACGGTATTTCATGACAAAGAATGGGGGTAAACCTATGAACGGTAATAATTCAACGACGGAAACAATAGTTTCCGAGAGATTATCGGACAGCAAGCTGCTTGCCACGCAATGGAAAACCATTGACTGGAAGAAAGCAGAGCAGGAAGTTAATAGGCTGCAAGTCAGGATTGTCAAGGCAACTCAGGAAAAGAAATGGAACACAGTGAAGCGGCTTCAATACTTGTTGACACATTCATTTCATGCAAAAGCACTTGCCGTAAGGCGAGTGACCACAAACAAAGGCAAGAAAACCGCAGGAGTAGACGGAGAAATCTGGTCAACGCCTGCAATGAAGATGAGGGCTGTCCTATCATTGACAGACAAAAACTACAAAGCAAAACCGTTAAGACGTGTCTATATCGAGAAGAAAGATAAGAAAAAGAAACGTCCGTTAGGGATTCCAACCATGTATGACAGGGCAATGCAGGCGTTGTACGCTCTTGCATTAGAGCCAGTGGCAGAAACAACCGCCGACACGAAATCGTTTGGTTTTAGAAAGAGGCGTTGCTGTCAGGACGCTTGCGAATATATCTTTACGGCACTGTCACGCAAGGTATCGCCCGAATGGGTTTTAGAGGGCGACATTAAAGGCTGTTTTGACAACATCAGTCACGAATGGCTGGTCGAGAATATCCTTATGGATAAATCTGTTCTGAAACAATTCCTTAAAGCAGGATTTATCTTCAAGGGAGAACTGTTCCCGACAGAGGACGGCACTCCGCAGGGTGGCGTTATATCGCCGATTCTTGCAAATATGGCATTGGACGGTATGCAGAAAGTGTTATCGGACAGATTCCACACCAACAGGCTTGGAAAGGTGGACTTGAGGTTTAAAAACGCCCATAAGGTCAATCTGGTGCGTTATGCTGATGATTTCATTGTCACAGCGGCAACAGAAGAAATCGCCTTAGAAGCAAAAGAGCTGATAAAGGATTTCCTGAAAACAAGAGGTTTGGAACTGTCGGACGAGAAAACAGTAGTTACCCACATCAACAGCGGATTTGATATGCTAGGCTGGACGTTCCGAAAATGGAATGGAAAGCTGATTGTAAAACCGTCAAAGAAATCCGTACAGACAATCGTGAGGAACTTATCTGACACAATACTGAAACGTGGAAAAGCATGGAATCAGGATGTGCTGATTATGAAGCTAAACCAACAAATCCGAGGATGGACGAATTACCACCAGTCTGTATGTGCGAATGAAGCATTTGCACATTTAGATTATATTCTCTACGAACTGCTGTGGAGATGGGCGAAAAGACGACATCCGAAGAAAGGGCAATGGTGGATTTCTACGAAGTATTGGCATCGCAGGGGAAACCAAAACTGGGTATTCTCCACGGATACAAAAGAGCTGATACGGGTAGACCATACGCCGATTGTCCGACACACAAAAGTAAGGGAAGCAGCCAACCCATTCCTTGATACGGAATATTTCAAACAACGCAAGTTCAATCAGGGAATGAAGAAACTGACAGGACGCTTCAAGCTAATCTGGAAGAATCAAGACGGCTGTTGCTATCACTGTGGAATGCCACTGGATATTTTGGATGAGAGGGAGATTTTCTTCAAAGTGCCGAAGTCCTGTGGCGGAAAAGAGGAAGTGGCAAATATGGCGTATGTTCACGCTGACTGCCAACGAATCTATCTTGAGAGCCGCTCGAAAGAGTGATGAAATGCTTGAGCCGTATGAGTGGAAACGCTCACGTACGGTTCTTAGGCGAGAAAGGGCGAGTAATCGCCCCGACTTAGCCGACTACGCCCCTCTCATCGAGGCCATGGGAGGCGAGGTGATCCGCATAGCCGCAGGGAGCCGGGACCACATCAACGCCATGGACATGGTGGAGGGCTACGGGGACGGGGGAAACCCGGTAATCGACAAATCCGAGTTTGTTTTATCCTTATTCGAGCAGTTGGACAAGAAAGGCGTCAGCGCAAAGGAGAAGTCCATCATTGACCGCTGTACTGCCGCCGTCTATGAGGATTACCAGAATGGGGGAGCAGTCCCCACCTTATGCGGACTTCGGGAAAAGATGCTTAGTCAGCCGGAGAAGGAGGCAAAGGATCTGGCGCTGGAACTGGAGCTGTTTACAAGCGGCAGTCTGGACGCATTTGCACATGAGAGCAACGTGGATGTCAATAACCGGATGGTGGTGTATGACATTATGGACTTGGGAAAGCAGTTAAAGACTATGGGGCTTTTGGTTATTACGGACGCCATGCTGAACCGGGTAACCGAGAACTGGAAGAAGGGAAAGCGCACCCACCTCTTTCTGGATGAATTTCATGTGGTGTTTGAAAATGAGTATTCCGGGGCGTTCTTCAATTCCGCATGGCGGCGCTTCAGGAAAAGAAACGCCTTTCCCAACGCCATTACCCAGAACGTGGAGTATCTGCTGGATTCCGTGCTTGCCAGCACCATGCTTTCCAACAGCGAGTTTATCGTGATGCTCAATCAGGCGGCATCCGACCAGCAGAAACTGGCAGAGCTTTTGAACATCTCCAACGAGCAGATGGGCTATATCACCAATGCGGACGCAGGGTGCGGCCTGATAAAGTACGGGAGCTCCCTTGTGCCCTTTATCAATAAGTTCCCAAGGAATACGAGGCTTTATAAGCTGATGACCACAAAGCCGGGAGAGGACGGCATGAGAAGAAGATAGGAAATTGCGGGTTTTGAGTAGAGATTCTGATGGAATTTCATGTTTGGACATTAAATAATAGGTTGTATTCTAGCTAGAATCTGGATATACTATAAACAGGAAAGCGAGGTGCATGAAAATGACGATTGATACAGCTACTATGATTTCCATTACAGAGGCAAACCAGAACTTTTCCAAAGTGGCAAAGCTGGTAGATGAGCACGGAACTGCGGTGATTTTAAAGAATAATGTTCCCCGGTATCTTGTGATTGATTTCAACAAAGCGGAGAAGGAGAAGACCGCAGATACGGAAGATGTGCTTGCCATTTCTGAACGGCTGATCCGGCAGAATATGGAGGCTTATGAGGTGCTTGCAAAATGATGACACTGACAAAAGAGCAGGTGTTGATGCTCCATGGACAGCTCATTGAGGCTACGGGAGGAAGTAGAGGCATCCGTGACGAGGGAATGCTGGAATCCGCACTTTTTAATCCATTTCAATCTTTCGGCGGAGAAGAACTGTATCCAAGCATTCAGGCAAAGGCGGCACAGCTCTGCTATGGCCTTGTCAAGAACCATGCAATGGTGGATGGGAATAAAAGGCTGGGTACGCATGTAATGCTGGTCTTTCTGGCATTGAATGGATATGAACTGTCATACAGCCAGAAGGAGCTGAGCGATGCGATTTTAGAACTGGCGTCAGGGAAAATCGGTGCGGACGAACTTCTGCAATGGATCATCGGCCATACAAAATAAAAGGGAATAATACAAGAGAACACAAGGAGACGCATGAGGCATGACAGTTTCATACGTCTTTTTGCGTTCAGAAAAGGAGCAGAATATGAGTGAAATTCGATTTGCATCAAAGGAGCAAGAGTACTTTTTCTTTTCCATGCTTGCAAAGTGCGGCAACAGTGACAGCTACCACCGGGCTTTCTTCTACTGTGTAGGCATTTCCGATACGGCAAGGAGGAACGTGGGCCGGATCTTTGACTTTAAAAATGACTGCATCAACCCGGACGGCTTGCATGAAGGCTGGCAGACGGGAGGAACCGTGCGGCTTACAAGGCTTGCTTTTAATCTCTGGAACGGTTATGTGGAGGAAACGGAAGAACGCCTGTCCACACCTAACGAAATCTTTGATTGCGGGTATGCGCCCTATTTCTATGAGGCCATCCGACAGAGGTATCCGGAGTACTGCAGGGAGCTGGCACCAGTCCATGAGAAACGGGAGAATCAAGAAAGATAACCAGAAATGACAGGCTGGGAGCCTGTTTTTATTTTGAAAAATTTTGGAGGATAAGATCATGAAGAAAAAAATTTATGCAGCAGGCATTGGTTTTTGTGCCTTGATGTTGAGTGTCTCCTTATTTTGCATCATCCGCCACTATGTGGAGGGGAAAAGACATACGGACGACTTTACACGGCTTGCAGAGCTTGTGGAACAGGCCGGAGAATCCAAAGAGCAGGAGCATGGACCACAGGAAGAAGAAAACATCCGGCTTTTGCACTATCAAGAACTTGCGGAACAGAACAGCGATCTGGCAGGCTGGATTTCCATTGAGGGGACTACGGTGGATTATCCGGTGATGTATACGCCGGAGAGCCCGGACTTTTATCTAAAGCACAACTTTGAAAAGGAGAAGAGTGATTACGGCGTGCCCTATATAGCGGAGGACTGCGATCCTTTGGGGAACGGGGACAACCTGATTGTCTACGGACACCACATCAAGGGCGGGAGGATGTTCGGAGCCTTGATGGATTATACAAAAAAGGAGTTTTATGAAAGCCATAAAACCATCCGCTTTGACACGCTGGAGGAAACAGCCGAGTATGAGATCATCGCCGTATTTAAAACAACGGCTTATGATGATATAGGCTTTCCCTATTACCTCTTTACCAACGCCCACAAGGAGGAAGAGTTTACCGCCTATGTGGAAATGTGCAGGGAGCTTTCCCTTTACGACACGGGGGAAACAGCCGTGTATGGAGACCGGCTTTTAACCCTTTCCACCTGCGAGTATTCCGCCGTCAACGGAAGACTTGTGGTGGTGGCGAAAAAGGTCACAGAGTAATGGCAGGGCGGGGCATCAAAACACGCCAGATCCATAAGGATGTAAGAGCCATGGACAAGGCGGTTATCGGCATGGAAAAGATGAAACACGCCTATATCCAGACCAAGGACGGCATGGAGGAGGGGCAGACCAGAGAGAAAACGACGCCCGTTAAATATGCGGAGGAGCAGATCTCCCGGAGTACGGAAAGCGCCGTTATCAAAACATCCCGACAAATACGCAGACAGGGAGGAAAGGCGGTGGAGGCATTGAAACGGCGGGAGCCGTTAAGCACCTCCATAAAAGAAAAGCCGTCCTCCTTGTCTTTGGGAGGCGCAGAGGCGCCTCCCGGCCAGCCGAAAGAGGCAAGAGGAGAGACGGCCCGGATGCAGGCCCGGAGACAGGCGGCCATAAAGAGAATCACGGAGCAGAGGAAAATCAAAGTCCGTGAGGCTTTGGAGCAGTCCCGGACCATCAAGACCCTAGATGAGAGGGGAAAAGCCCTCCGGAGCATCAGGACCAAGACAAAATCCGTAAAGACGGTGGAGCAGACCTCCCATAAAGCGGTCAAAACCTCCCGGCAGGCGGCCCGATCCGCAAAGATGGCGGCAAAGGCCACAGCAAAGACGGCACAAAGGACGGCCATGTCTGCCAGAAAAGCGGCGCAGGCAGGGGCGCAGGCCGCTAAAGTGGCGGTAAAGGCATCCATCGCCGCAGTCAAGGCCGTTATAGAGGCAACAAAAGCTCTGATAATGGCCATCGCCGCAGGCGGGTGGATTGCGGTTCTCATCCTGCTGATCGTGATACTGTTCGGCGGTCTTCTCTGTATGACAGGAGGCAGTCATTCCAGTGCGGTTCTTCCGGTCAGCGGGGAGGTGGAGGCGTATGAGCCGGTGATCCGAAGATATGCACAGGAATACGGGATACCGGAATATGTGGAGCTTATCAAGGCGGTTATGATGCAGGAATCCGGAGGGCAGGGCTTAGATCCCATGCAGAGCTCTGAGAGCGGGTTCAATACGCAGTATCCAAGGGAGCGGGGCGGAATCACGGACCCGGAGTATTCCATAGCCTGCGGCGTGCAGGAGCTGAAAGCATGTCTTCGGAGTGCCGGGGTGGAAAGCCCCATTGACATGGAACGCATCAAGCTGGCTTTACAGGGCTATAACTTTGGAGCCGGATATATCTCATGGGCCAAGAGCAACTACGGGGGCTATTCCGTTTTAAATGCCGCCGAGTTTTCGGAGCGGATGGCAGAGCAGATGGGATGGGAGAGCTACGGGGACAGGCAGTATGTCCCCCATGTGCTCCGCTACTATGTGTTTGGAAGAATCCAGACCGGGGCCGGAAGTGGGGAGATGGTGCAGGTAGCTCTTACACAGGAGGGCAACGGCGGGGAGCTTTACTGGAGCTGGTACGGCTTTGAGGAAGAGGTGGAGTGGTGCGCCTGCTTTGTGTCATGGTGTGCGGATCAGTGCGGCTATCTGGATAGTGGAATGATGCCAAAGTTTTCTCTTTGTTCGGATGGTGTGGAGTGGTTCAGTGCAAGGGGACGGTTTGAGGATGGGAGCTATGTTCCGGTGATGGGGGATATTATCTTTTTTGACTGGGAGGGAGATGGAGGTGTAGACCATGTGGGAATCGTGGAAAGTGTAGAGGGTGGCAGGGTGTACACCATCGAAGGAAATAGTGGAAATACTGTAAAGAGGCGGAGCTATTCTTTGGGGGATAGCCGGATTTATGGGTATGGTGTTCCAATGTGTTGAGGATAGGCAAAAGGCAGATAATATACATTTCTGTACCTTTTGCCATACATAAATTGGCTGATTTTACTTGTGAGATAGATTATATGTGTAACTTTGAATAAAAATGGAAAACAACTATTAATAATAAACATATGTTATCCGATATATGTTATAAAGATGCTTTTAATAAATTCGCATATTTAAGGAGGGATAATTATTGGAAAATGGAAACATGATGCCAAGTGAAAGTGAATGGCCAATAATGGAGGTTATTTGGGAAAGTAGCATGCCTTTGACATCGTCAGCAGTGATACATAAACTACAAGGAAAATTAAATATGACGCCAAAGATGATTAGAGTTCTTATGAATCGTTTATGCCAAAAGGGGCTTTTAAGCTATACGTTGGATGAGAAGGATGCAAGAGTATATCATTACTCAGCTATGAAATCAAAGGAGGAATGTTTGAAAATTAAAAGTAAGAGATTTGCGGATAGTTTTTTTTCTGGTAATCAAACAAATGCGATTGCATCATTAATTCAAAGTATTGCATTAACAGATGAAGAGATCAGTGAATTAGAAGAGATACTTGAAAAAAGCAAAAGGAAATAGAAGTAATGGTGGAACAAGTTTGGTGGAAGTTTCTCGGTTTCATAGTATTACTAAATGATTTTACCACCTATTTTTCGATTCTATTAGGTCGATGTGCATTATTATCATTTCCAATTTTAATCTTTGTAATTATTATGCGAAAAATCTTTTTAAAAAAGAAAATTTTTTTAAAAGGATTGATGTGGGGGCTTTTTTTGTTAGTTCCATTTATGGGAAAGCTGAATTTGTTTTATGATAATACATGGATGCGGAAGTCATTTATGTGGTGGAATGACATTTGCATGCTTTATTGGTGGGTTAGATATGGATATATATTATGTATATTACTTTATTTAGTTTATATTGTTCAAAGGTATAGAAAAGTTTGGAAACAAATAAAAGTTATGGAGAAGGGTAACATTTGTGGTCAAAGAATTTTAATTAGTGAAATAATGACTACACCATTTGCAGTGGGGTTATTTCGGGCTAAGATTATAATTCCGAGGATATTACTTGAAAAATTTGAATTTGAAGAATTGAAATTAATTCTACTCCATGAAAGAATTCATATCCAATTAGGACATTTGTGGTTTTATCTATTGTGGGACATAATAAGAATTTTGCTATGGCCCAATTTGTTTTTGACGCTCTGTATGAAAGATTTTAAAGAAGATATGGAGGATATATGTGATAGAATCACAATAAGAAGAAGTGGAGGGAGTGCATATGAGTATGGGGAACTACTTATCAAATCTATCAAAATTCTAAGAGAGGAGGCTTTTGAAAGTGTTACAACTTTTGCAGGAGAGAGATGTTACAGGGACACAAAGCAAAGGATCATTAAAATTGCGGATTATAAAGCCTATAAACCAAAATATGCAAGAATTTTATGTGTTTTTTGTTTCATTACATTAGCAGGTTTGTTATTGATGATAGAAAAAAATTCTCTTCCACGTTACATAGAGGAGAACAATATGGTGCTGATAAATAGAGATAAGGAAACGAAAATATTAGAGGATAGTGAAACTTTAAGGAAAGCTATTTTTGTAGATGGCAAGAGTGTTTATATTGATAGGAAAACAATGGATCTTGTTCTTTTGCAATACGAAATAAAAGAAACTGAATTTTGGCTTCTTTTCGGCGGATACACTAAACTACCAGGCTTTGGGGGGAAGGGAAACCTTGTTTATATTAATTATACGGGACAAGAGAATGTATTAAAGATTTCTTATGATAATAGTGACAAGTATCTATCAACAATGATCTTTAAAATGATGTAAGGAGGAATATAGTATGACAAATTTAATATCTGGAGGATTAAGTTATGCGTTGATGTCTGCTGATTGCAGTGCGAAGGCGGCGCTAAAACCTATGAATATGGTATCAAGAGAACTTGAGAAACAAAATCCAGATTGGGAATTGGTAGAACGAGCTGGAAAATATGGAAGGAAAGAGTTAGACCAGGCTGAAGAGGCATTGGTTAAGGCACAGAAGGAATTAAAGGAGTCTCAAAAAAAGGCTAAGCAGGATGAAAAGGCAGAAATGGAAACAAGGCTAAAAGAGAAAGCCGCAGAAAAAACAAGTGAAGAAAAAGTACAAGCGGATGAAAAAAATGTAAAAAATAATATTGCATCAAATAAGGATTTTGATATTGTAGAAATCGATAAGATAATAACACCAACGGTTCAAGGAAAGGGTGATAAAAATTTATTTATTGCTGACAGTTTAGAAGAATCGGTTTTAGAAAAAGAGAATTATGTGCCAGAAATGTTTAAAAATTCAATTTCTCAAAATAGAATAGACTTGAAAGTGTAACATTAAATTATTTTTAGTTTAGATAATATTCTGCCTCAAAATTTATGGTGAATTTAGATTATCTCTTTAGAAGTTCTTATATGTCGGTATAGCCCGTATTTTCGGGCT
>QZDX01000036.1 GCA_009917555.1 bacterium 1XD21-13
TTGGTGTGCAAACTTATTATACACTTAAAGTGTCTCATACGGCATTTCTTTTAAAAAGTTGTAAAGTGGTGAATATTAAGTAAAAAGACATTTTATCACGCACATGGAATGGCCAAAAGCAACAATAACCCGAATTTCATAATGTATACCAAAACTAATAACAATTCTAAACGAAAAGGAGAATAACCACATGCTAAGTCCGAAAGAAATCGTAAATAAATGGATGGACGCCTTTAATGCCGGTGATGTAGATATGCTTGCCAGTCTGTATGATACCCTCAGTGTACAAGGGGACACTGAGGGTAATCTACCAATAGAATAGTGGTAAGAAAATGATCTAACCACCAATCATATATACAATATCCAAAAGCTCTATTGCACACAGCTTAAGTCGGTTTTCTTTTAACGTAAGACATCGATTATGATCCTCCGATATATGGTTCTCGATGGTATAGAGTGCTTGAATAAACGAAATATATTTGTCCGTATGCTCCGCAAAATCATGCCCGAACTTTTCTTCAATTTTATTCGCTGTTTCATGAATCAGTGCTTCTAATTCATCACTGTTCTTTTCATTTAAGGAATAGGGAATTAATGTTTCTTCAAAATCAGAGGTATATTCAATGAAAAAGGAATAGGGCGAAAAAGAATATTCGCTGTCATTGTTTGCTGCCGCTGCATTTACCGCAAAGGATGCATTGCCTGACAATTCATATTCCTGAGACAACAATATAAATGATGTCAGCCTGCATTTTTCTATCAGCAGATCTCCGGATATGGCTGTATACATGCTGCCCCCTATTAATGCGTTGGGTCCATATAATTCACGGCTTTGATTAACCTCTTCCTGATAATACTCCTGCCAGAGACTGATTGCATTCTGCAACACAGCATAGTCATCTTCACTCAGTAAGCTCTCCAGTCTGGAACCGGTGAATTTAATCTGTTGATTCCATGCTTCACATTTCGTCAAAGCGGATTTCCAAATTTCCAGAGGGGCCGCTTCATGATCCATTACATAGTTCCGGTCAATGGGGTTACTTGCTGCTTTTTCATAAAAATCAGGGTTCGCAGAAAGGATGAATGCCTGTTCCACCGAACCATCCGAAATATTGGATGGTTCGTTCGATAAATTCTTCTTTGCGGCATGATATAAAAATTCACCCTCCCCAAGTGCGGATTCCCCATAATATACATCAATTCCCTCCGTGCCATATTCCAAAATATAATAGCAAAAGACAACCGTGTCGTCGGATAATACCTGCTTGGGATACTTGATATAGATCCTGTTATCTTCTATGGTCTCTATGTTGGATGAATCAGCTAGAAAGCGATAGGAATCCTCCGATTCATAATCGGAAATATCATATCCCTCAGATGTTCTTTCTATCCTTAACTTACCCGTTCCGTAGTCCGACGGATACTCATATTCTCCTGCCAGGCTCTCCAGTTCGTCCTCTTCTTTTACCAGATCTTCCTTATCATTTTGTACTTCCGAAACTGTCTCGGAAATAACAGATACCACCGTATAGCCGTCAAAACAGCTGTCGGGATTCTTGACAAGCTCCGCCGTAATCTTCCGTTTTTCCCTGTGGTCTGTCCCGTCAAATCCCACTTCCAGATCAGCGGTAAGGATCACTCCCTGCTCCGTATTCTCATAATCATACCCGGATATGGAGCCGTAATTCAATGGGCTGGCGGCATCATATCGGTTTACGGAGCCGTCTATGTAAGTGGAAAAATTCAGTTCCATACCCGTAAGGGAATACTGGATATAGTTCAGTTCATCGGTACTGATTTCTCCGCTGTTTTTTTCGGAAACCATCTCTAAATAATCAAAGGACAGTCTTGAATTTTGAATGAATCTTGTAATGAAAGTCTCTTTCCACTCTTCACGGTCCACCAAATCCGGATCAAAGCTGTCATAGCTGAGTGCAAGCTGTGTGATTGCTGCTTTCAGATTGTCTCCCATCACAAATTCCCCGGAGGATTCCGATTCTTCCGGTCTTTCTTTTGCAAAAAGCAAAAAGAATACAAGGGCCAGCATCAGAATCAAAATCAAGCTTCCAATTATGGCCCCAAAAGGCATTCCTCTTTTTTTACGTTTCTTTTTCTTATACTGTGACATTGAAAAAGCTCCTTTTCACTTTCCACTTCTTTTCCGAAAACATTCTTCATTCTTAATGCTTTATTTATATCACATCGAAAAAGACAATCAAATACTTCCGCATAAATGACACAGTTCTTGCTTAAACGACACATTCTGGTACTCTCTTGCGTTAATTCTCAAAGTTCATCCGCCACTGAAAATACGCTTTCCTAAATTCCCTGCTCCGTGTCCTCCCGATGGCTATCCTGGTTCCGTCCAAAAGGGTAACCTCCCGGCTGTTTACCTCCGCAATATACTTTAAATTGACAATGTAGGACCGCTGTATCTGACAAAAGCCAAAGGGGGAAAGGCTTTGTGCCGCTTCCCCTATAAGCCCCGGGCAGATATGCTCGCTGCCGTCCGCCATTCGATAGCGAAGCTTTCTTCCGCTTGTCTCTACGAGCAGAAGCTCCTGCATATGGATCCGAATGCAAAGGCCGTTGGCATCCTTACATTCCATGCTCCTGTCCTGAATCCTTGTTTTCAGGAACGAATCCAAAGCTTCATTTATTTCCTCCAAATGCATTTTGTCGATATAGCGGAAAGCGTTCACCCGATATCCCTGCCTTGCCAGTTCCGTATGGGAGGTCAGAAAGCATATTTTACAGGGACTTTTGGAGTCTTTAAGCTTCTCTGCTATGGCAAAGCCGTCCTCCCCCTCTGCCAGCTCAATATCCAGGAACAGCAGATCCGCCTGGGGATTTTTGAGAAAATCCGTTCCGCTGCCGTAGGAATGTATGGAGCAGAAAATCTTGTGATCCCTTAAATATGTCTCAACAACCGCCCGGATTTTGTCTCTCCACACAGCTTCATCTTCTATGATACTTATTTGCATACCCTGTTCTCCCTTGGAATGGAAATACGGATTTGAAATATATTTTCTCCATTCTCTGTTATCGAATCGATATAGTATTCCCCATGATACTTTTTCACTGCGGCGGCAATATTTTTCATGCCAAAGCCATGATTTTCTTTATCTCTTTTGGTTGTGGGAAAAAAGCCCCTTTTCCCCTGTATCGGTTCCCTTACGCTGTTGCTGACAAGGATAAATATTTCCTTTTGATGCTCCACAAGCTCCATCCGGATCCTCGGAGCAGCCGCCTTTCCTGCCGCTTCCAGGGCGTTCTGCAATATATTTCCCATGAGAGAAGTCAGATCTACCATGTCAAGGGGCATTTTTTCGGTCAGCTTTCCGGAAAAGGCAAGGTCTATCTTTTCCTTTTTTGCCAGATAGAAATAATAATTTACAATCACGTCCAGAAAGCTGTCCCCTGTGTGGATTTTCAAATCAAAATCCGCCTGCATATTCCAGATTTTATCAATGTAATCCCTGGCTTCTTCTGTCTTCTTCCTGGCAAGCAATTCTTTTAGGACACCCATGTGATTTACCAGATCATGCCTGAACCGCCGTATTGCCGCAGATTGCCTGAGCTGGTAATCGTACTGCTGCTTCTGCATTTCCATAAAGGACTGAAGCTCTTTGTTCTGCCTGTCCGAAAGTACGTTTTTGATGGCAAGGCTTAAGGTCAGGAAAATGGAATAGATTGCACCCACAATGCTGACAAAAAATACGGCATATGCGTCCCAGCCGTACCTGGCCTGATTCTCGTCAAAAAAGATAAAGACATAATTGTAGAACGTTTGAAAGATGCCGCCCTGTATGAGAAGTGCAAGCTTATAGGCAAGGCCTATGTCGCACAGGTAAACTTCATTTTTTCTGAGAAGCTTTATGTATATCAGAACATACACCAAAAACGAGAGCATGTAGGCCGATTCCATCCACCAGGTAATATCCGTCCCGGCAATCCCTCCGCCTACCAGTACAATCTGTACCAGCATTACGGTGAACGTGTCCATGATTCCGGTGAAATACATAAGGGCCATGCTTAATATGATAAGATGCAAAAGACTGCTCTCGAAAAACAGGCTGATGGAAAGCACGCTCCAGATCATGTAAACAATGGGAGAATTTATATCAAAATAGGCGTTAAACGCTCCGGCAAGCAGCATGGTAAATGCGGATGCAGCAAGAAAAAACGGGGGCTTTCTTGGGCTTAGGCGGAAACCGAAATGGCATAGAAACAGGTAGATGAAGTAATTGAAAAGGTTGTCTGTGATGTAAATCATAATGCTTCTGCTCCTTTGGCCGCTAGTAGTCTGTATCGGAAATCCTTGTGCATATTTCTGAGGATATTTTTTCGAGAGTGCAGGTCAAAAAACGCAGACGTAGTGGTGCTACGGCGAGGCTTTTTGACCTGTGCTATCGGAGAAATAGACCGGAAATATGCTCATGGATTTCCGATACGGACTACTAGTAACCCCTTGCTTTTATATGGAATCCGGTATAGAATGAGTTTAGCAAAACGTTCCGCAGTAATTGACCGATAGGGGAAAATCTGCTACAATAAAAAGGCAAAAAGAGCACTGCCGATAGACGGCTAGTCCGGTTTTATATTAGCAAAAATGGCTGCTAAGTTTTCCAAGACATGGGCGGCTATTTTTGTGGTTTATTCCTGCGGGCAACGAACCAAGCGGACGTGGCCCAGGCCACCCTCTCTCCCAAAGGATGGAAAAGTCGTCATTTTAACTCCCGTCTTAAATCTTTAAATACATCCGTAGCAGAACGTGACTGATCCACCTTTGCCTGTATCAATCCTTTTTCCATTATGGAACCAAATTCTTTTGTGGTCATAGAATCCAATGTGGCCGGTTCTTTTGGAAGTGCCAACGAAAACGGAATTCTCTTTTCATAATAATTTGCACTTTTTGTAGCCATTTTGTCACCTCTTTCATATTTCGAAGTACATTTGACTATTTCCATCTCGTTTTACTTCTTTATTACCGTACATTTTAAACAGTTGGTTTCCGCATCAATATCAAAGGAAAAATTGTGAGAATCCATAAAGTCAACCATTTTCCTATTATCCTCTGTTGCAGGTGTTCTTTGCAATTCGCTTCTCGTCGCAAAAGGCATGACAGGCTTTAACACACATGCATTCATCTCAATTTCCCCTTTCTTCCCATTATTGTTATTCAAACTATACCACCTCATCTACCTAAGTTCAATAACTGAGCATATAATATTTTCCACTTTAAAATCGGATGGTGATCGCTATGATCGCCCTATATATTAGAGCGTTCCGGGCAGTAAAAAATGTGTAAATCTATCTTAGATATTTTCTCACTGTCACCCTCCGCCCTTGGTTCACAGAGTACATAAAAATCCCCAAGCATAAAACCCCTAACATTTTCCTCAAATAGTCTAACCTCCCCTGTCTTAAAATATATAAGACCAACGCCATAAGGCTCTCCCCAGGTCATATCTAAAAGATGCTCCCTGCATTCCATGCAAAGGTTTACCGATACCTCTTCCATATTCAGGATTTTATCTTGATTCATATGGATATTGCCAGACGCATATCCACGATTCGTATTTACTGTCACTACAGATACAAATCCATTCTCCCCAGTGCTTCTGATTTGCGTTCCCAAGCTAGTGTCGGTCTCTTCTATAAGGCAACCACAATCATTATAACGGTTAATCTCTATATAGCTTATTTCAAATGTATTGATACTGATAATGCCTAAATTATCCTGCGATTCATACCAAGATATCTGTGTACTTTCTTTATTCCCACATAACTTGCAATCTTCGGGCAAAGCATTCGATAAGCATGTTGATCTATTTTCCTTTTTCACTTCTATTTCCTGTTTTTCCAGTATGACTTCCTGTACAGATTTCCTTAAATGATCCAATGTTTGATTCTGAATATGGGTCACTTTTAAAAAACAAACAGGATTAACACTATTGCCAAAAGGAATTTCCCTTTATTTATTCTTTTCATTTTTTGTCTCTCTCTATCTCTTTCAATCTCAGATTTTGTTATATTGACCATTATCACGGTCAATATAATGCCTAAATTTATCATAGAATATTTTTAGTTGCAACCAATACCGGTCAAGCCAGAGGTGCTTTTATGGAACAAAAACTTAGAAGAGATTTGTGTATAGGTGATAATCTGAGAAAGCTTCGTCTGGAGCACGGCTATTCCCAAGAAAGAATCTGTGCCGAGTTGCAACGCCGGAACTGCGATATAGGACGAACTACTTATTCTAAATATGAATATGGCGAATTGAATGTTAAAATCAGCGTCCTTATTGCACTAAAGAAAATTTATCATTGTAATTATGATGAATTCTTTGTTGGTTTAGACCCGGAAGAAAATGATGTTGAATAACAAAAATTTGATATCCATTCGTTTCTTCCGCAGCTATCTACTCAAATAAATAGACAATAAACTTATGTAAGTCTATGAAATAACATTCTGATTTTGTAATAATCAATTTATAAAGATTTTCCCGTTTTATATCTTCTATTTTGTTTCTACTGCTCTTTTTATAGCTATAATAATAAACTCCCTCTTTCTTGTTCACTACCTTATCAATAATATCTTCCACTACCTGATTAATCGTCAATGGATTATCTTTTGAGGGCATCCATTTTCCAATCATACTCCGCACCTGGGACTTATTTGGTTTCACCCGCTTTGCTAGGCCAAGCTTTTGTTTCATAACTTCCTCCAACTCTACATGGGCTAATTCACAAATCTGAGTATAAAGGGCTATATTATGTTCACTTAAGATACCAAGTTCAAAACAAGCTCTCATTTGTAACAATGCTAATTCCAGATATCGGGAATCTCCTGACATCCGATACCAGTCCATCAAGCAAGAGAGACTCATTTGAATCGTATTCTGAATCAGTACCCCTTTGTTATGTAGAATCTCCAATGTATAAACGATCGAAAATACCATTTCATTATCTTCTCTGTCCAAATCCATAACTTCTACCTCCATATTATTATGTCTCTTTTGAGTGATATTCTATCTACTCATTATGACTATTATACCACTCATTTGAAATATAAAATAGATACAAATGAATATAGGCGGTGAAAAATGGACATTAAAAGACATATAAAAGAGCTTATGGAGGAACGGGGTTGGACAAACTATCGGCTCAGTATGGAAGCCGGTCTTTCCCATTCCACCGTCACAAATATTTTCAAACGCAATAATGCCCCGACTATCCCAACATTAGAGTCCATATGTAAAGCATTTGGTATCACGTTATCGCAGTTTTTTTCTGAAAAAAATGGAATGGCAGAACTGACTATGGAACAACGCTCCTTATTCGCTGCGTGGAGCACTTTAAATGAGGACCAAAAAGAAGCCCTTTTACTATTGATAAAATGTATCTAAACCATGTTCCTTTTGAGTAATACTATATCTACCAATTATGACTATCCTGGCACCCATTTGAAAACTAGAATATATATAAATGAATATGGATGGTAAAAGATCAAAAATGGACGTTAAAAAACATATAAAAGAACTCATGGAGGAGCGAAACTGGACCACTTATCGGCTCAGCATGGAAGCCGGTCTTTCCCATTCCACCGTCACAAATATTTTCAAACGCAACAATGCTCCGACTATTCCGACTTTAGAAGCCATCTGTAAGGCATTCGGTATCACATTGTCACAATTTTTTTCTGACGGAAATGGCCCGGAGGAATTGACTGCGGAGCAGCGTACCTTATTTGCTGCATGGAGCACTCTAAACGATGGGCAGAAAGAAGCCCTGCTTCTTTTAATGAGACGTATGTAACAAAAAATCTTCCATCAGATGTTGTTCATGAAAAATGCCTGTCCCAATTAAAAGACAGGCATTTCGTATATTTACTGATTTCTTGTTTCATACAGATTATTTCAATTTTTCCCCAACTCAAAAACTATATGATAATGTTAAACATATAGTCTCCAAAAATTTACATTACATCCGTATTCAGATACTTGTTCAGCTTTTTATCAAAAGTGAAAACTTTTTCGCCATTTAATGAGTGATACGCAACAAGCAGACAGTCAACAAAATCAAGAGACGTACTGGCAAACAGATCTATCGCATGAACAACACAATCAGAATTTTCAATCCGAACAATGTCTGACAGTCCATGAATGATAGACTTGATTTTGTCCTTGGGAGTAGAATATACACTTTTCAGCACATAGACAACCTCTGCAATAATCTCCGGTTTTGTGTACACACCGAGAGCAATGACCTCCGCTGCTCGCTGAGCCATTTCGACATTATCATTCAATACAAATCTTAAAATCACATTAGCATCTATCAGTTGCATATTTTTCCGCAATGGCACGTTCAAAAGCACCCTCCTCCTGTTCGATTAGTTCCGGGTTCGCATATTCATGAGCGATTCCGAGCATGGACTGTATGGCTTCTGTTTTTGTGGATGTAGATTCGGGCGGCAATCTATAGATGTCAGAATCAATAAACCGTACAAACGCATAAACCGTTTCAATTTTATCATTCGGCATGGTTTCCAATAAACCAATTGTTTTTTCCAAAATTGACATAGACGTTCCTCCTGGTCAGATCCGTTACAGCCAAAAGAATTTTCTTAAGACCTGTAACTAAAAATATGATATAAATGAACTCCTACTCCCCTTGTACACGGAGATTACTCTTCAATTATACAGAATAACACTTTCGTTTACAATTACTATATTATACAATTTTCCTCTATAAAATATTGCTTCTTTTCCAATTCAACAACAATCTAACTGCATTGATCCGCTTTGCACCAGCACTTTCCTTTCCAACCCCCAAAATCCAATGCCAACGCTCTGGACGATACCACCTAAGAAACCCTACTCCCATTCGGAACCTGCAAACCACCCAAAAATATTAAGAAATTTTATAGAAAAAAAGAGGAAACCCCATTCCTTATCCTGCTATAATAGAAATACCGCAAACCAGTATACTGACCGAATTAGATTCAGCCAAACTTACTTGCCTATCTCCCACCCCAAAGGAAAGGAATCCACGATTTAGAATGAGTATCCACATTTTAGTAGTAGATGATGAAAAAGAACTGGCCGATGTCCTGGAGCTTTATCTCACAAGCGACGGCTACACAGTCCACAAATTTTATACCGCCAGGGATGCCCTGGAATGTATGGAGCATACGGATCTGGATTTGGCCATTTTGGACATTATGCTGCCGGACGGAGACGGTTTTCAAATCTGCAAAAAGATCCGGGAAACCTCCTATTATCCCATCATTATGTTAACCGCAAAAAGCTCCGACCGGGATAAAATCATGGGTCTCACCATCGGGGCTGACGATTACATCACAAAGCCCTTTAATCCCCTGGAAGTAACTGCCAGGGTGAAGACACAGCTTCGGCGGTACATGCACTATAACAACTCCGTTTCAAGGCAGGGCAATTCGGCACAGGAATACGATATTCGGGGGCTTCTCATCAACAAGGACCATCACAAATGCTTCCTGTTCGGAAATGAAATACCCTTAACTCCCATTGAGTTTTCCATCCTCTGGTATCTCTGTGAGCGTCAGGGGATTGTCGTCCCCTCGGAAGAATTGTTTGAAGCCGTGTGGGGGGAGAAATTTTTCCAAAACAACAACACGGTCATGGCCCATATCGGCAGAATTCGTGAAAAGCTTCAGGAGCCTGCAAAAAATCCAAGATTTATAAAAACAGTATGGGGGGTTGGATACACCATTGAAAAATAAAGCTTACAAAGAATTTCGCCTGTTTCGCATAAAAATCTTCTTTGGCACCCTTGCCATGCTGATTGCCGCCGCCCTGAGCATCTATATCCTGTATTCGTTTTTCCTCCGGGGCAATTTCGCAGTTCTGATGGTCTCCCTCTTTGAAAATGTCTTCGGCATGGATTCTAAGTCCTCTCTTGCTCTGTACCAGCGAACGTTCCGCACCCACATGGACACGTTTATCTGGCTGTCTATGCTCCTTGCATTTACGGTCCTGTTTTCCGTTTACCTCCGCTGGTTTACCAGGTATTTTGAGGAAATCAGCAGAGGAATGGATGTCCTGCTTCGGGACACGCCCGGCGAGATTTCCTTAAGCCCTGAGCTGCTTACCATAGAACGGAAAATGAACCTGACAAAGCATACCATTGACCAACAGAAAAGCCGCATGCTTCTGGATGAACAGCAAAAAAACGATCTCATCATGTATCTGGCCCACGACCTGAAAACACCCCTGGCTTCTTCTATCAGCTACTTAAGTCTCTTACGGGACGAGAAGCAGATTTCCGATGAGCTGCGGGAAAAATACCTCTCCATTTCCCTTTCCAAGGCCGAACGTCTGGAGGATCTGATTAACGAATTTCTTGAAATCGCAAAATACAATCTGTCCAGCATCACCCTCCAGTACCGTGAAATCAATCTGACCCGTCTGTTGGAGCAGCTTGTGTATGAATTCGGGCCTGTCTTAGACAAAAAGGACCTGTCCTGCCGGCTTGAAATGAAAGAGGATATCACGTTAAAATGCGATGCTGACAAAATGCTGCGGGTATTTGATAATCTTTTGCAAAATGCTGCGGTCTACAGCTCTAAGGGAAGCAATATCACCATTGAAGCCAGGTGTCATGCGGATCACGTAACCATCACATTTTCCAACCATGGCAGCACCATCCCGAAAGAAAAACTGGATCGGATATTCCAACAGTTTTACCGGCTTGACGGAGAACACAGAACAGAGGGAACCGGACTGGGTCTTGCCATCGCAAAGCAGATCACAGAGCTTCACGGCGGAACCATCACCGCCGCAAGTGAACATGACGAAACCGTTTTTACCGTTATGCTGCCCATCTTAAGAAATTCGTTGGAAAATTAGTTGAATATCGTAGGAAGAAACGAGAAAAAGACGTTTTTGCCTTTGGTACAATGACTGTATCAAGGCGGAAACGTCTTTATCTATCTGGAAAGGAGTTTTCACATGGAATTGCAAATCTACCATGTTTCAAAGGAATTCAGGGATAAGAAAGCACTTCGCAACATCAATCTGAAGCTGACACCGGGGGTGTGGAGCCTGCTGGGGGCCAACGGAGCAGGAAAGACGACCCTGATGCGAATTCTGGCGGGGATTCTGCCGCCCACATCCGGCGAGGTCCTATATGACGGCACTCCCATTGGCACGCTGGGAATGGCATACCGGGACATCTTCGGATATCTGCCCCAGGAGTTTGGCTTTTACCATGAATTTACCGTCAAAGACTATCTGGCATATGTAGCGGCCCTGAAAGGACTTTCCGAACGGCAGAGCCGACGGAGGATTCACGAATTGCTGGAACGGGTGTCCCTGGCAAATGTCTGCAGCAAAAAGATCTCCAAGCTCTCGGGAGGAATGAAACGGCGGGTGGGGATTGCCCAGGCATTATTAAACGACCCGGAGGTCCTGATTTTGGATGAGCCTACCGGAGGTCTTGACCCCGGAGAGAGGGTCCGCTTCCGCAACCTGCTTTCGGAATTTGCTCATGACCGGATCGTACTTATTTCCACCCACATTGTCCCGGACGTGGAGTACATTGCCACCAGCCATGCCGTGATAAGGGACGGCAGGCTCCTGGCCACCGGGACCACCGAAGAGCTGGTAAAGCTGGTGGAGGGCAAGGTGTGGAGCTGCACGCTCCCGCCGGATGCGGTGCCGGAATACGAAAGCAGGCTTCGAATTGTCAGCCTGCGAAATGAAAATGACGGCAATGTTTCCATCCGCTATCTCGCAAAGCGTCCCTGCAACGCAGAGTCCCGGCCTGCCGTTCCACGCCTGGAGGACCTGTATCTGTGGTTGTTTCCCCAAAATGACAGGAAAGGGGATATTGGGCAAGTCACGAAGACGCACGAGAGGAACTTTCATGAGTGTCCTTTCGAATGAAAGTTTCTCTCATTACAGGTGTGTCGAAGTGACTTTGCCCTTTAGTACTGTTGCGTAGCAATCTTAATCAGTAATATCCTGTCAGTGCACAAATCAATTTACAGGCACATGGATCTGTGACTGGAAATTGATTTTATACCCGTGTACTGGGAGGAATATTACGGAACTTTAATCAGTAATATCCTGTCAGTGCACAGATCGATTTACAGACACATCTTTTTGTGGCTGGAAATTGATCTAGATAAGGGTGTACTGACAGGATATTACGGAACTTATAATAAGGAGAATAAGATAATGAGGATCTTACGATTGGAACTGAAACGAATGCTGAAAGCAAGACTTACCTGGATCTTGCTGTCCCTGGTTCTGGTATTTTCCATTTTGCTGGCCTATCTTCCCGTCACCTACTGTTACAGCAGTTATACGGATGAGAACGGAAATGAGATTCATTTGACCGGCCTGAAATCCATTGCCTATGAAAAAGAGCTGCAGGCAGACGCTTCCGGCACCGTCACCCCCGAACGGGTACGCAGGGCCGTTGAGACCTATCAGGCCTGCCTGAACGCATGCGGCGTAACGGAATCCTACGACCTGCCCCAGGGTGTCTACGAGCGTGAAATACTCCCCATAGCTCCCCTGCTCCACGGTGTCAAGGAAGCCTTTGCGGATCCGGATACCGGCATGGCACCGGCGATTATGGAGATCGATCCGGAGCAGATTGACAACTACTATTCTGTCTGCGAGGAACGGATCGCTTCTCTTATGGCAATGGAGCAGCCGGACAGCGGGGCGGTTCGGCAGAAAGCCGCAGAAATGTACCGCCGGGTTCCAAAGCCCTTTGAAGTCTATCCAGGCATGAGTTCCACGATCATGGACTATCAGAACATGATGAGCTTTCTGGTGCTGCTGTTCTGCGTGGTAATTGCCGCCCCCGCATTCTCTGCCGGTTACCAGTCCGGGGCAGATGATATTCTACGCTGCACGAAGCATGGCAGAGCCGCCTTGGGTACCGCAAAGCTGCTGGCCGCACTTTTGATTGGCGGATTGGCGTTTCTCATCTGCACCGCCGTATTTATTCTGGCCGCCGACAGCTTGTTTGGTTGGGAATGTACCAAAAGCTCCATTCAGATGCTGTATTCCATTGTCACATTGGCGGACCTGAATATCGGCCAGCTTCAGGGCGTTTTCGCCGCTGCCGGATTCCTCTGTGTTCTGGCTTCGGTAAGCTTCACCCTGTTTCTCTCCTCCAAGTGTAAAAATACAGTATCCTCCCTTGCGGCGGCATTGGTGTTCTGCATTGCACCCACGGTGGTTTCCATGACGGTGCCGGGTGTACTGTCCTCGTGGATCTGCAGTATCCTGCCAGCCAGCGGCACAAGCATCCAGGCGAGTATCCTCTATGCCATTACGGATTTCCAATTCCTGAATGTGGGAAATCTGGCCCTGTGGACACCCTACGCCATGATTGGGGCCTGCGTCATTGAGATACCGCTGTTCTCATTTTTGGCTGTCCGGTCTTATTGCAGGCATTTGAGGTAGGGGATGGCACATCCATAACTTTTTTGCTTACTATTCAATCTCTTTCGCTGTATGTTCACTTGCCCTCATTATGAAAAAAGTCCCTCACCTTACGGCAAAGGACTATACTTTCAACCCGACCATTTATATACCACGTATCGGTCAGTGGTAAACTTTCTTTGTACCTACATTCTAGCAGGTGCAAAATGGAAAGTCAATATGGCTTCCCTGTAAAATTTTATGCAGATGGCCACTAAATTATTCCTCTTTAATGCCCTACGGCTGTTGCAGTATTCGTAAATTGCTTTTGCAAACAGAGCATTTCCCTGCTATTTTTGAGTGGATGAACAGCAGGGCGGTGTAATATCCAAACCGTCCAAAAAGGCCGCACCCCAATTACACATGGAATCCAAAACGGGAATAATGCTCTTTCCAAAGGCGGTAAGCGAATAGAGGGTACGGGGCGGCTTCTTTGGGACTACTTCCCGGTTAATCATCCCGCACTCTTCCAAATCGTGCAGCTGTTGAGAAAGCATTTTGGGTGTTGCTTTTGGAATCAGACGCTGCAATTCCATATAGTGCAGAGGTTTTTCTATGAGATGCCAAAGAATCAGTGCCTTGTATTTCCCGCCGATCAAAAATAAGGTAGCTTCAACCGGACAGCTAAACTGGTCTCTTTCATATGTCATTGTGCAGGAACTCCTTTATCTACTTTCTTTTCGGGAAGTATCTACCTGAAAAGTGCGGTCTTGAAGAATGCTTGTACTATGTTAAAATATGTGTAACAGTTGAAGAAACACGTTAAGTATACACCACAAAGAAAGGATTGACTACTATGGATTTTCTTGAAATCGCAAAAAAGCGTTACTCTGTACGCAATTATTCGGACAGAAAGGTGGAAGCCGAAAAGCTGGATAAGATTTTGCAGGCGGCTCATGTGGCTCCCACGGCGGCAAATCTGCAGCCAGTACACTTGATCGCAGTGCAGGAAAAGGAGGGGCTTGAAAAAATCGGAAAAAGTGCAAATATCTATGGTGCACCGCTTGCCGTGATTGTCTGCGTTGACCATGATAAGGCGTGGGTACGGCCATTTGACAACAAACAGACAAGCGATATTGACGCTTCTATCTTGACCGACCACATGATGCTGGAAGCGACGGAATTAGGTTTAGGTTCTGTCTGGGTGTGCTATTTTAAACCCGACGTCATACGGAAAGAATTTCATTTGCCGGATAATCTTGAGCCAGTCAACATTTTAGCCATTGGATATTCAAATAAAGAAGCCGCAGACCCAGATCGACATTCGCTGACCCGTATTCCTATAAAAGAATTGGTATCTTACGAAAAACTCTAAAACTGTACAATCGTTACGAAAGCGATGGGATGTGGGAAAATGGGACAGCAGCCATTTCCCCACATCCCCATAACGTTTATACAGTTTCTTTCTGCAGCATAAAACATCACCCCGTCAATAGGCTGGTAACGTAAGAAAACATTTTAAGCGAGGGTCGGCGTAGCGTCAAGCTGCGCCGACTTTCGCATTATTTTTGTCT
>QZDX01000037.1 GCA_009917555.1 bacterium 1XD21-13
TAAGAGCGGCTGGAGGAAGAAGCGAAGCTTATTCCGAATGACTGGCTCTTAAGCGTACGTCATAGGAAAGAACAAAAACCAAGATGTAAGAGATAAATCAGTATATAGTTTTGAAGGTGTAATGGCCCGATGGCTCAGTTGGTTAGAGCGCCGCCCTGTCACGGCGGAGGTCGTGGGTTCGAGTCCCATTCGGGTCGCTATGAGGGATCTTAGCTCAGCTGGGAGAGCATCTGCCTTACAAGCAGAGGGTCATAGGTTCGAGCCCTATAGGTCCCATCCCTGCCGATGTGGCTCAATTGGCAGAGCAGCTGATTTGTAATCAGCAGGTTATCGGTTCGAGTCCGATCATCGGCTCTAATGAAATATATGGGGGAATTCCCGAGTGGCCAAAGGGGGCAGACTGTAAATCTGTTAGCTGTGCTTTCAGTGGTTCGAATCCACTTTCCCCCACTCACAACAGCAAGTCTGTTGTAATAAAATTTATATCGCGAGGTGGAGCAGTCTGGAAGCTCGTCGGGCTCATAACCCGAAGGTCACAGGTTCAAATCCTGTCCTCGCCACTCAGGCAGCACGAAGCATGGAGTAGAATGATTCGTGCTCCTATGTTTATTTCCGCAGGCAACAAGCCAGGCGGTGTACTTGATTAGCCCAGATAGCTCAGTTGGTAGAGCAGAGGACTGAAAATCCTCGTGTCACTGGTTCGATTCCGGTTCTGGGCATTTAAGGGATAAGACCCATGAGTAAGAGAGTATTATGTGAAGCGCGTCATAGGGATACCCGGAGGTAGGGTTGACATTAAGGACGGCTAGGTATATATTAACGGGGAGCTTCAGAATGAGCCTTATATTCAGGGAGAAAGCTTCGAGCAGGATCATTTTATATAGAAGGAATTAAAAAGCCGCATCAGCTAGAATCATGGGAGATTCATAGCTCTGCGGCTTTTTTGATGTTGAATCCTGAAGGAATCCAGAAAATAATTTTCACAAATTTTTCACAGAATTATTAGCACTCACCTCTTGACAGTGCTAACAAAAAGGACTATAGTATAGCTGTACCAAAGAAAAAGGTTCAAAAAGGTATCAACTCATAAAAAAGTGAAAAAATAAGTTGATAAACAAGTTAGGAGGAATGAATTATGATGATGATGCCGAGTCTTTTTGGAAACAGTTTATTTGATGAGTGGATGGATTTTCCTTTTGAGAGCAGCTTCAACAAGACTGCAAAACGGGAGACCAACCTGATGAGGACGGATGTTAAGGAGCAGGAGGGTGCCTATGAGCTTGAAATGGAACTGCCGGGCTATAAGAAGGAGGACGTTACAGCTCAGTTGAAGGATGGCTATTTGACCATTCAGGCATCTAAAAATACCACCAATGATGAAAAGGATGCCCAGGGAAACTACATTCGCAGAGAGCGATATACAGGACAGTGCTCCAGAAGCTTTTACGTAGGAGAGGAAGTTAAGCAGGAGGATATCAAGGCAAGGTTCGAGGATGGAATTCTGAAGCTTGTAGTTCCCAAGGTGGAGCATAAGAAACCCATAGAAGAAAATAAATTCATTGCGATTGAGGGATAAACAAAGGGATCGCCCCAAAAACTTTCCGGTTTTTGGGGCGGTTTTTAAGATAACTATTTATTAAACTGATATTTTTGTATTTTCAGACAGCTTCTTTGAAAACATTTTTTCGCAAAAGTTTTAAATCTACATTTTGCACAAAGTTTTTTTGACCCTCTAAAAAGTTTACCCAAAAGTCTAAAAGCCAATAAAAAGTTATCCACATTTGAAAAAGTTGAAAATGGCGGAAAAGCGAGTTATCAACGAAGTTATCCACATTATCCACATTTTTTTCTAACAAAGCAGTGGGTTTACATAGTAAATGTGAAAACGTGCGTTCTGTATAAATCAGATAAAATGCTTTTATCAGGGAAAAAAGTAAACTTTTCCTTGACAATATTAATGTCGAAAATTAGAAGAAATTATCTGACAAGTTGAAAAATTATCGGCATGCAGTCAGTTTATAAATAGGATTTCCCTGGGCAGAAAACTTTTCTTCATATTCTGTCATAATATTTCCCTGGTTCATGTGAGGGTCCCGGTGGAGATCACGGGTGCAGTCCAATAAGCGCCAGCCTGTAGCCTTCACGCTTTCCAGAGAAAAATCAAAAAGGGCTTCATTATCCGTCTTAAATTCTATCCGCCCCTCAGGAGCAAGAATGGCGCTATAGCGCTTCAAGTATTCAGGGGAGGTCAAACGTCTTCTGGCATGGCGATCCTTGGGCCAGGGATCCGAAAAATTCAGATAAATACGCTCCACCTCGCCGGGAGCAAAGCACTGCTCCAGATGGGAGGCGTCCATGCACAGGAAAAAGAGGTTGGGCAGGGGATTGGCCTCCATTTTTTTCAATCCTTTCACCAGGACGCTTGTATAGCGCTCGATTCCGATATAGTTGATCTCAGGATGGATCGCTGCCAGCTCCATGAGGAAACGGCCCTTTCCCATACCAATTTCTATATGAAGGGGAGAAGCATTTCCAAAAAGCTTCCCCCAGCCACCGGCAAGCTTTGGATCTTCCGGGATCACGTAGGGGCTGGCGGCAACTGCCTCGTCCGCGCCCTTGATTTTGCGAAGTCTCATGGTAATCTCCTTTTCGGCTGTTTGTGGTATTTTTTTGTGAATGTTGGGTGATTTGTAATCATTTTATACAAAAAGAGAAAAAAGGTCAAGAAATATAAAAAAGTACTTGCATTTTATGAAATGATCGATTATAATAATTCTTGCGTCGAAAATGAAAGACCAAAAAAGAAGGACAGATAAGCGCGATTAGCTCAGCTGGCAGAGCACCTGACTCTTAATCAGGGTGTCCAGGGTTCGAACCCCTGATCGCGCATGCAGGGCACTGGTTTTGCGGATTTAGCCGCGGGGTCGGTGCTTTTTTATATTGGTTTTAAAGACTATGAAAAAGACTTCTGACAATCAGAAAACTTTACAATTAATGTCAGATTTTTTAAAAAATTGAGATAAATTGCATATTAGAAAAAATGCTTGTATAATCTTGGAATATATACTAAAATATGGTTATATATGGGGGAGGGTTATTGTAAAGGTAGTTCCCCGTCCCAGGGTAGATGCGACTTCAATGTCACCGTAATGAGCTTGAATGATTTTCTGCGTGATTGCGAGTCCCAGCCCGGTGCCATATGATTTATTTGATGAGAAAGGTTTAAACAGCGTATCGATGGTTTCCTGGTTCATTCCACAGCCATCATCAACAACTCGAATTATAATCTGATCAAGATACTTTCTGATTGACAAGGAGACGCAGCCGTCCTCCCCCGTGGATTCAAAGGCGTTTTTGAGAAGATTTAAAAATGCTTGTTTCAGCTTCATGGGATTGCCAAAGACAGCAGGCAGCTGTGCTGGCATATGTACAGCAAAGTGTTTCCGATTCATCTGGGCATAAGGTTTTAGGCTTTCCTCTAAAGAATGTATGACTTCCTTTAAATCCACCTCGCACATAAAGAAACGGCGCTTATCACTGTAGATTGATAAATCCTCTAACAGCTGATTGACATAGGACACATCCTCCAGGGTCTGTGACCAGAACTGGAAGTCCTTCACCTCTGGGTGCATGGACTCGATCAGCTGAAGAGAGCTGTTGATCAAGGTAAGCGGATTACGAATTTCATGTGTTATTTTTGCAACGGTAAAGTTTGTATCTTCCATATTCTTATCACTCCTGCAAATAAGTGTAGCATGTAGAGATCAGCTTGACAATATGGAACAGATCGGCAAAATTCGACAAGGTACAGGGGAGACCCTGGCTGAATTTATACAAGGAGGGCGAATTATGGAAAGGGACAATTGTATTTTTTGCAAAATTGCCAATGGAGAGATTCCGTCATCAACAATTTATGAGGATGAGGACTTCCGCGTGTTTTTGGACTTGAGTCCGGCTACAAGAGGACACGCGTTGATTGTTCCCAAGAGGCATTTTGCAGATCTGTTTGAGCTGGATGACGAACTGGCCCAAAAAGCTATTGTTTTGGCAAAAAGGCTGGCAGGCCATATGAAGCAGGCGTTGGGCTGCGCGGGCTTTAACTTGGTGCAGAATAATGGAGAGGCGGCCGGCCAAACGGTGTTTCATTTCCATCTGCATCTGATACCGAGATATGAAATGGACGAGGCAGGCATTACCTGGAATCCGGGAACGGTATCTCCGGAGGAGCTTCAAGAATTGGTAAGTCTGCTTTCGGAATCATAGGGGGGAGGAAAGCGTAGCATAGAATGTTAAATACAGAAGAGAAATTTCGGGAAATCTATGAAAAGTACAAAAATCTGATCATGAAGGTGGCTTATGATTTTACGAAAGATTATCACACGGCCCAAGATATCTGCCAAAAGGTCTTTGAAAAGCTGTATGGCTACCAGGATCATGTAGATGAAGAGCGGGTGAAATCCTGGCTGCTGGTAATCGCAGCTAATGAAGCTCGTGATTACTGTCGCAAGGGCGGACAATACAGCGTTCTCCTAAGCGGTACTGCAGAGATGGAATACTTCATGGAGCGTGAAAATAGTATTGAACAGCATTTGGAGCGGAGGACTCAAAGAGAATTTTTAGACAGGATGTTAGAGGGTCTGCGCAGAAAAAATGAGAATTGGTACGAGGTTTTTATGCTGGCAGAATATTTGGAGGTTCCAAGAAAGGTGATTGCAAAGCAGAGAGGGATTTCGCTTAGTACTGTAGATTTACACCTGAGAAAAGCAAAGAATTGGTTAACCAGTCATTACCAAAAGGATTACGAGGAATTGTAAAAGGGAATGCTGGAGCATTCCCTTCCGTGATTAAGTATGTGACACAGCTTCCTCAATGAGAGAAAGGATAGTTTCAATGGAATCCGTCTGCTTGCTGCTGTTCATGGCAGAGGAGAAGGAGGTGCGGTTTTCATAGAGGGAATGAACTGCATGAAGCAGTACCTCGTCGGTAATCTCCTCCTCTTCCAGAACCATACTGAAGCCCTGTTTTTCAAAGGAACGGGCATTTAAAATCTGGTCTCCCCGGCTGGCGGCAGCAGAAAGGGGAATCAAAAGACTTGGCTTTTTTAAGGCAAGGAGCTCACAGATGGCATTGGCGCCAGCTCTGGATATGACAATATCCGCCAGAGCGAAAAGATCCTTTAGTTCGCTTTTGATGTATTCATATTGTACATAGCCAGCCAAATGTCCAAGAGAGTGATCCAGCTTCCCGGCACCACAGAGGTGGACAACCTGGAATTCTTTCAGGAGGGCAGGCAGAATTCGGCGGACAGCCTCATTGACAGCCGCTGCGCCCATACTGCCGCCCATCACCAAGATCACAGGCTTATTTGCGGACAGACCTGTAAAGCGGAGGGCATTGAGCCGATTCCCCTTAAGAAGCTCCTGGCGGATGGGGGAGCCGGTGAGTACAGCCTTTCCGGCCGGAAGATATTGTATGGTTTCCGGAAAATTGCAGCACACTTTTTTGGCGGAAGGAATGCACAGCTTATTGGCAAGACCGGGGGTCATATCGGACTCGTGAATGATTGCGGGGATATGATAGCGCTTGGCTGCCAGAACCACCGGAACTGACACAAAGCCGCCTTTGGAAAACAGAACATCCGGTGACAGCTTTTTAATTATCCGACAGGCTTCTCCATATCCCTTCAGAACCTTAAAGGGATCCGTGAAGTTCTTTGGATCAAAGTATCGACGGAGCTTTCCGGAAGAGATTCCATAGTAGGGGATTTGAAGCTCTTCAATCAGCTTCTTTTCGATTCCGTCATAGGAGCCCATGTAGGAAATCTCATATCCGAGCTCGCGGAGCCTTGGCAGAAGGGCAATATTCGGGGTTACATGTCCGGCAGTACCACCGCCGGTCAAAAGGATTCGTTTCATGATCAGACCTCCATAGGGAAAACAATATATGGTTATTATGATAGCTTCCCACCCGTCTGTCAATTCATAATCCGCAAAAATAAAGGGAACAACATGAAGAAAAAGGATTTAAAAGAAACGTTAAAGCGGGAGATAGAGTCAGAAGCAACTGCTTTAGAAAGGAGGGTGAATACAAAAAAAAGCCTCGCAAGTCTGGAAATGCCCGAGGATTCCTACGAAGACCTGATGGAGCGGATGAAGGCTAAGGAGAATACGGAGCCAAAGCCGGAATCGGATACCAAACCTTCTGTTAAGAGAATTCCCTTTCACGCAAAGGCCCAGAGAAGAGCATTGGCAACAGCGGCTATGGTCGCGGTGTTGGTGGCTGGAGCTGGATTGGGGGTGAAGGGGGCTAGGGTGTATATACTTAATGTAGAGAAGAAGCAAGAAGATGAAATGTTTGATATTATAACAGATACAGAGAGTGTTCGTTATTTAGAGTTGACAGAGGAAGAAGCCTATGAAAAGATAGAGGAAGAAATAGGTATTCTTGCGTTAAGGCTTACAGACAGACCAAAAGAATTGGAATTAGAAAAAATTTATATTGATTCGAAGATGGGTGAGGCTATAATGGAATTTCATTGTGCTGATCAAATTTTAACAGTATATGAAAACAAACAAAATAGTAATGTGTCATTTAATGCACAACAGGATGGAAAAGTAATTGGAAAGACAGAGATTTTTCATTTAGGTAAAGCTTACGATATAACAGAAGTGAATAAAGGAAATGATGAGATATTTTATGCAATACAATTAGAATATGGAAATGCCTTTTACTATTTGTCAAGCGATATAGAATTGGAAAAATTGGAAGGCATTCTATTCGGAATTGTTTTTAAAAGTGTTTAGTGTAGTGCATAAAAATATATAGAAAGATAACAGGAGGATAAATTTAATGAAAAATCACAAGAAATTGTTATCGGTTTTATTAGGCCTTGTAATAGGAGCAATTTGGTTTCCAACAAGACTAATGGTGTATGCTGAGGAGATAGAGGTACCAGGGTATTATGAATATACAGAATCAGAAGGGGAATCTATTGTTTGTTGGTATGGAATTTCCAGAGGTACATATCTGAAAGAGGGTATTTGTGGAGTGAAAGATGCAGGAAAAGGAAAAGTAAGTGTATCTGCAACAACAACGGCTCATAGGGTTTGCGATACTGTTCGAGCGTCTGTGTGTTTGGATGAGAGCTCAGATGGAGGTAATTCGTTTGGTCAGATTGGGAGCTATTACTTTTCAGAAAATAATACGGCAACATGCTATGGAAGTAAAACAGATATTTCAGTTACTAGTGGCTGGTGGTATATGGCTAGAGGAGGGCATAGTGCTACTAAAGGAAGTACAACAGAATCAACGACAACTCGTACAAGAGCTCTAAAATGTTCCTAATTTACTAGCAAATTTTTGTTATTATACATAGCCTGTGTAATAAATCATTATAAAAGTAATTAATTATATAGGACAGAAAGAAAAACGGTAAGGCCTCAAAACCCTTACCGTTTTTCCGTTTCCACATCCATCTCCAAAGCCACCCTCAAAGCCTTCGCCAACTGATCCGGGCAGGAGGTAGGCTTCGATCCACAGCGAATCCCTTCGATTTTTTCAATGGCATCCTCCGCCTTCATCCCCTGAACGAGAATAGCCACGCCCTGAGTATTTCCGGAGCATCCACCGATAAATTCCACATGCTCAATGGTATGATCCGGGGCCAGCTCCACCTGAATCGCCATAGAGCAGGTTCCCTTCGTCCGATATGTCATAAAGCACCATCCTTTCCTCAACAATAAACATAGCAATTATAACAGCCCCCAAAAGTCCCGTCAATGAAACTCTAAAGCAATATTAGAAAATAAGTACGCCTATTTGACTTCTCACAGCCGCCATGCTAGAATTATGATAAATTTAGAATTAAATTCAAAATATATCACAATTATAATCATAACAAGCGCAGTGGAGGAAAGGCATGGAATATATAAGAAGAAGCATAGAGGAAAAGCTCTTAAAATCCTCTGAGACATTTAAGGCAGTACTGCTCACGGGCCCCAGGCAGGTTGGAAAGTCTACGCTGCTCAAAAAGCAATTTTCCGATTGGAAATATGTTTCTTTGGATGACCCTTTTTTGGAGCAGCAGGCCAGGGAGAACGGAAGCATGTTTATGATGCTAAATCAGCCGCCGCTTATCATTGACGAGATTCAGCGGGCGCCGGAGCTCTTTCGCTACATCAAGCTTCTCTGTGATGAAACGGAGGAAAAGGGCTTATTCTGCCTGTCCGGGTCCCAACAGTTTCGACTGATGCAGAATATATCAGAGACTTTGTCCGGGAGAATCAGTATAGTTGAGCTTTCCGGCCTGTCCCTGCGAGAGCTTCAGAAGGATTCCTTTCAGGAAAGATTTCTTCCTTCTATGGAGTACTTGCTGGAGCGGCAAAAAACGGTGAAGGCACCCCGAAATATCTGGTCGATCATTCATAGAGGCTCCTATCCGGAGCTTCAAAATCCGGAGGTGGACTGGTCGGAGTTCTATAGCAATTATGTAAGAACCTATATTGAAAGGGATGTAAGAGAGCTTTCGGCAGTCCAGGATTTGGATGCATTCCGGCGATTTATGATTGCAACGGCCGCGCGGACAGGAGAAATTCTGAATTATTCAAACATTGCCAGTGAGGTGGGGAAGGATGTTGTGACCATCAAAAATTGGATTTCCATTTTGGAGGCCTCCGGTATTGTCTATCTGCTGGAGCCCTATTCCTCCAATGTGTTAAAGCGGGCCATTAAGACACCAAAGCTGTATTTTCGCGATACGGGCCTGGCCTGCTATTTGACCAGGTGGCTGACGGAGGAGGCATTAGCCTACGGCGCTTTTAGCGGTCATATATTTGAGACCTTTGTGATATCGGAAATTTTAAAATCATTTTCCAATAAGGGTCTGGATTATCGATACTATGTGTCCTACTATAGAGGAAGGGACAAAAAAAGGGTAAAAAAGAATGGAGAAGCAATAGAGGTAGAAGGTGAGATTGATCTCATTATAGAGGAAAACGGCACACTCTACCCCATTGAGATCAAGCAGAATCCTCATGTATCCGCAGACGAAACCAGTGCTTTTTTGGTGCTGGATCAGCTGGAGGATAAAAAACGGGGTATGGGGGCAATCGTCTGTATTTGCTCGCAGCCCGGAATTTTGCGGGAAAATATTCTACAGATTCCGGTGTGGTATATTTAACCTCTTTGCAGAGCTGACTTGAAAAAGTAAATTCCAGTGCAGGACTAAATTCCACCGTATTTTAATAGTTGGCGATTTTATCA
>QZDX01000038.1 GCA_009917555.1 bacterium 1XD21-13
AAAATATCCCATACCTTATTTAATTTGGAGAAAAACTGAGGATTTTGGTTCAGATAAACTAACGAATAACACATGTATCGTTGAACATCCTGCCGCAGAAAGAAATGGACAAGCTCTCCACGGTAGACAGCTACCCCAGCGAAAGCCATGTTTTTACGTCGCATGGGTGCGACCTGCCGATTGAGAACGAGCTTGTAGCCGATGCCTTTGCCGCCCTGACAGAGCAGGAACAAAGTATTCTGATACTGCACTGTGTCCTGGGAATGTCGGACGGCAAGATCGGTGAGATCATGGAGCTGTCCCGCTATGCCGTCCAGCGGCGCAGGCGGAAAGCATTGGACGAACTGCGGAACAAGTTGGCGGCGCTGATGCCGAAAGGAGGTTGAACGCGAATGTCGGAACCTGACTACAAGGGCCGGGCGCTTCTCCCCATGTCGGTAATCGAAGCCGCCCGCGCCGGGGATGCCGAGGCCGTGGAGCGTGTCTTGCGGTACTACGAGGGCTACATAAACAAGCTCTGTACCCGGACGCTGTACGACAAGTACGGCTATCCCCATGAGTGCGTGGACGAGTACATGAAGCACTTGCTGGAAATCAAGCTCATCCACGCTATTGTCGCCATGAACTGACGGCAACCGGCCCGGCAGGGCAGGCGGAACACCTTACCCTTTCCATGTTTCACCGCCTCCGGCCCGGCGCTGCACCTTGACAAAGAAAGCCCGTAAGATAACGGCGGCGCAGCATAGGGCAACGGACACATTCTGTATGCGCCGCATCGGTGGGCGCGCCATGACCCCGCATCCTGCGGGAGAGCGAGAACCGCCTACACCGAAAAGTCGGCAACTTATAATCAGCGGCGCATACGCTAACGATACTCCCTTACAGCCACAGTCCGAGCGTTAAAAGCGTCGCAGGCAATGGGTAGGGCCGCGTGAGAACCACGCGGGGGTGAAAGTCCCGTGGTGCTGGTCGCCGCCAGCCGTCCGATTTATGCCCCTTTACAGCATGAACCTTTTGTTTCGTGAAAGGGGGATTGTACCGTATGAATACGGTAACAAATCAGCAGATCAGCGCCCCCATTGTACGTCAGTACGAGATCGGGGGCGTTCGCTATATCGTTAAGGCTTCTGTCAGCGGCAGGGCCAGCGAGAACGCAGTAACCAAGATCAACCGTTTAATTCAGGGCGATTTGGAGAAGAAAAAATCCCAGCCCTGATTATAATTTTTGAGCTGACTAACGGGGCCGGACATGGTATAATATGACTGTATCAAGGCCCCGTTTTCCGGCTGCGGAATAGGAGGCCAAAATGAATAAACAGCCGGATAAGGTGTTCGCACTGTACTATCGTGCGGCACGGACGAACGACAATGATACGACCTTGCACCTTGACAATCAAATGCACCAACTGTTGCAGTATGCACGGCAGCACGGGATTGACAGCTTCGCTTTGTACGCAGATATGGGCTATCCGGGGGCGACCCCTGACCGCCCGGCTTTCAAGGAAATGCTGTCCACCATCCACAGCGGCCATGTACAGGCGGTAGTTACCCACAGCACGACCCGTATCGCACGGGACAGCATTTCCCTCTATCAGTTTTTGGAGGACGCCGCCCGGCACGGCACGGCGGTATTCTCTATCAAGGAGGGTGGCGACCTGCTGGCGGAGCATAAAGCCTTTGCCGCAATCCGCTCCCTGATGAAAGGGGGTGCGCTGAAATGATGAAGCCGAATATTACCCCCGTTGGCACGTTCCAGCGCATCACCAGCACCGCCCCCCTGCGGGCGGAAACCCGCGAGGCCATCCAGAACACGGTCTTACAGTTCTATATCCAGAACAGCCAGCCGGAGGACGACGCCGAGGGCTTGACCGCCTGCTATGAACGGCTGTCGCAGGAAGATAAGCTGGACGGCGAAAGCAACAGCATCATCAACCAAAAGAAGATTTTGGAGAAGTATTGCCGCGACCACGGCTATACCGCCATCCGGCACTACGACGAGGACGACGGTTATTCGGGGACAAATTTCAACCGTCCTGGCTTCCAGCGGATGCTTGCCGACATCAAGGCGGGCAAGATCAAGCGGGTGGTCGTCAAGGATATGTCCCGTTTGGGCCGCAACTATCTCCAAGTGGGAATGTATACCGAACTACAATGGACAAGGGCATAAAAAGATACTGGCCTGACGGTATGCCCGCCGTCAGATTTTCCATTCAATTTGCAGCTTCTCGCTGGTGGCACGAATGACAGTAATCATCAAATCCACCACCTGCTGCTTGTCCTCAAAACTGACATTCTCCCAATCGTCCAGGTAGTTGGAAATCGTGTCAATCTGCTCCGGCGACACTGCCTCGGCGGTCAGTTTGGCAATCTCGCTGGCAAGGGCCTGACGGCGGCTGTCCAATTCCTCGATCTTGGCGTTGGCATAGGAGATCAGCACCGGGGTCGCGCCCGTCAGCGTGTCCAGTAGCTTCTCAATCTCGCTCTCCACCTGGGCCAACTCCGCTTGCTTCGCCGTCAGCTTCGGGCTGGCGGCTCTTTTCTTTTTACGGCCCGTCAGCGTCTTGTAGTCCTCCAGCTTTTTCACCATCTGCTGGTAAACTACCACCTCCAATTCCCGCATTTTGATAGTGCCACAGCCGGGGCAGGATTTGTTTTCAGCGTGTTTCGTACAACGCAGATAGAGATACCCGCAGGAGTGGGCCGTCATCAGAGCATAGCCGCAATTACCGCACTTGATTTTCCCAGCCATCCAGGTATTGCGGGCTTTCCGGGCGGGCTGATAACTCTGGCTCGCCATGATTTTCTTCCGCACCCGAAGCCATAAATCAGACGGAATAAAACCCTCGCTGGGGGCAAGCACCAACATCTGGCCTTGCAGATACTTGTGCTTGTTATCGGTACTGCCCTTGCTCCGATAATAGTAGCAGCCATTTGTCCCTACGAAGTCGGCTGCATCGTTGTAAATCTCCGTTCCCTGGCTCTTAAAAAACTCGTAAATGTCCAGGTCAGCCATTGCGTAAATTGGATTGCGGAGGATTAGGCTGATTGTTGACCTGGAAAACGGTTTTCCATAGAATGACCTCACACCTTGGGCCGTAAGCTGGGTGGCGATGTCGTGGAGCGAAATGCGCGGGTCGATATACATATCGTACATCTTGCGAACGAACGCCGCCTCGGTCGGCTCAATCACCAGCTTCTTGGTATGGATGCCGTCAATAATGATAGGCTCCGTCCGAAATCCATAGGGAGCTCGGCCTCCCATTTTGAAACCGCGCTGACACCGGGAATACCATGCGTCCTGCACCCGCTTTTGGATAGTCTCTCGCTCCAACTGCGCAAACACAATGCAGATGTTCAGCATGGCCCGGCCCATGGGTGTGGACGTGTCGAACTTCTCCGTTGAGGATATGAACTCCACGTTGTATTCCTGGAACAGCGCCATCATGTTTGCGAAGTCCAGAATGGAGCGGCTGATGCGGTCGAGTTTGTAAACGACCACCCTGGCAATCAGCCCGCGCTTGATGTCCTCCACCAGCATTTGAAACTGGGGCCTGTCCGTATTCTTACCGCTGTAACCCTTATCTTGATACTCCCGGCAGCTTCCACCCCTCAATTCATATTTGCAAAACTCAATCTGACTTTCAATGGAAATGCTATCTTTCTTGTCGATAGATTGTCTTGCATAAATTGCGTCAATTCGATTGTTCATTTTGCGCTCCCTTTCTGAAAAGAAACGGAGCTGCTGACAGCTTCATTATACCGTCAGCGGCCTCGCAAATCAATCTCAATCTGAAAAAATCATGTAGCGGGCTTTCCCCTCTGCTGGTACTTGCGGAACACCTCATAAAGCCGCTGCTCCAATTCCCGATGCTTCGCCGCCTCCTGCTCCGGGGAGAGGATGGGTGTCAGGTTTTCCAGCGGGATTTCCCGGCCCTGGAAATTGACAATCTCGGTCTGCTTTTTGTAGCTGATATGCTCCATAGGCAACTCCTTGTTTTCAAAATTTCATGGTGGACATTTGTCCGAAAAGTGGGCGCTATTTACTCCCACTCGTTTTATTTATACTTGTTATTGTTCTTATAGTTCTTATTAGAGGACAGGTTTTTTGCCTGCGTCAGCCGGGTTTCTGCCCTATTACAAGAACAGTTTTCCGGCCATGGTGAAGGACAAGTTTTTATCCATCAGGGGCGGCTAAATTTTTGTCCATCAGGCAGTTTCACATAGATATGATTAGGCTTGGAAAACTGCTGCCGTTTGCGTTCAATCAGACCCGCCGCCTCCAACTCAGCCAATACGTTCTTGGCAGTGGTCATGCTCTTGCCGAGCATTTCGGCTATCTTCTCAATCGGGAAGATGATATAAACTCTCCCCGCCTCGTCCGTCCACCCGTTGAGCTGGGATAGCCGCGCCCGGTCAAGCAAAAGGGCATAGGCCAGCTTGGCGGTAAGGGTCAAGCCCATATCCAGCAGGAACCAGGGGAAGAAGAAATAGGGCGGCAATTCGGTAGTTATCGTCATGTAGTCGGTCATGGTATTAGCCTCCTTAGTGTGGGGCTGTCAGACCGCCGCTGTGGGCCGTTAGAGGCCCGTTTTCGGGGTCGGGAAGGAAATGTATCAGGCCCCCTTTGAGGGCGGTCTTGAAAGCCCTGATATTACTGCGTTTTCAGCGGGTACTTTTTCTACACTCCAGCCCGGTTTTTCCTGGCCCATGTGCGTTTGCTCCGTTTCACCCGTTCTGCGGCACAGGTGGAGCAATAGAGAGTGTTGTGCCTGGGCGGGGCAAACGGCCTCCCGCACTCCCGGCAGTGCCGCCGTCTGACAGAGGAAGGCGGGAACAATGCGGCGCACAGGCCGGCGTCCAGCGGAAGGACGGCGGCGCGGAACCATTTACAGATCAGCGAGTAGGTGATGCTTTGAGGGCAGACACATTCTTCGCCATTGTCCAGGAGCAAGCAGTTTCCGCAATCGTAGTTGCAGCACTCATGCACCAACCTCCGGGCCGTTCGGTACTGCTGATAGGTCATGTGGGGGTTTTCCGGCGCTGTCATTTCACACGCTCCCCCGGCAAAATCCTAAAAGCGTCAGATTTACGTTTTTAGCGTGAGTGCCAATCTGGCAGTAACGATACCTGACCCGCAGGAACGGAACAGCCGGGTCGCGGGTGTTCCGTTCCTGCGGGTGTGCAAGGGGTTTGGGGAGTGCAGCTCCCCATCGCGTTCGAAGGACGCAACGCCCCAACCTGGGGTCCCCGCAAAGTCTCAGACTTTGTGGGGAAAGGAGGAGCAAGGGAGCGAGCGCAGTTTTCGCCGCAAGGCGGAAACGGAGATGAGCGGACTTTGCGACGACGCGCGCACGACACCGGAACGGTGTATAAGTGCGCTGTTGGAAACAGACGGGGTTTTCGGCACAAAAAATAACGGTATTCACTGTGACCTCCTTGACATAGGAGGGACAAGCCGCCGGAGCAGCTTGTCCCTCCCGGTGATAGGGCGGTTGCCCCTCACCTGGTAGCCATCATGCCGGGGTGATCGTTGGGTAGGTCAGCGGAAAAACTTGAAAAACTTTTTCCGAACTCCTTCAATGCTGTCATGGACTGCGGCCTTGGAGCAGCCGCACAGATGCCCAATTTCCGCATAGCTGTAATCGTACAGCGCATAGAGCAGAAACCGCTCCCGCTGGGTTTTGGTGCAGAGGGCCAGCACCGCCATAATTTCATCCAGCGTCTCCCGCTGGCAGACCAATTCCTCCGGGGTGGCGCAGTAGGGCAGAACGCCCTGGGCGGCAATTATGTATTCGTCACACTCGCGCCCGTCCCAATGCCGCCGCTGTTCCCGGTCAAGGCTCCGCTCGGTGCGCTTGACCAGTTCCCAAAATTCCTCAAGGGTGGCGGCGTCCTCATAGGTCATCTTGCGGCTGTATCTCTTGATGGTGATCTCCATCTTGTTGTCCTCCTGTTCAGATTTGGGGTAAGCGAAATCTGAACAGGAGGGGCGGGCCGCGACACCGGGGCTGGATGGGACAGCCCTCCGAAAAAGCAAAAACGCCCGAACAGCACAAGGCTGTTCGGGCGTTGGGGGTGGCGATATGGGCAGACAAAAAACTACTATTTTCGCAAGCTTGGGTAGGGGATGCCGCTGTGAGGATTAGGCTTTTTTTGATATGTACCTATCTGTTTGCAATCGCATGGCGGCATCCTCCTATTGCCGCCAAAACACAAAAAGCGGCGGCTCTGATTTCTCAAAGCCGCCGCTCCGGGCGTGACAATACTGCTACTTGTACGACGGCTTTTTTTCTTTTGCCGTCGTGCGGCAGTTACAAAATATATTGATTTGAATTGTGAATTTTGTTTACACCTTAATCATCCATTGGGCTATTGGATTGATAATTGATACAGGAAGCAGCTTAGCAGAAAGAACAATCAACTTATTATAGAGGCCAGCAGTAACTACCCGTTTTCCCTTTTGCAAGTTATTGTAGCCAATAGCAGCAACAACCTCTGGCTGCATCACAAAAAGTTTGAAAAGTAGAGTGTTGCTGATATTTGCTTTTTCTGCAAATAGAGTTTGGGTTGCACCTGGACATAGACAGGTCACTGTAACCCCGCTTCCTTTCAATTCTTGATACAGTCCGTTAGAAAAAGATAAGACATAGGCTTTTGTGGCGGCATATACCACATCATTAGGGCATGGCATATAGGAGCCGGTAGACCCAATATTCAGAATACGCCCATACCCGCGTTCTATCATTCCAGGTAAAAATAATTTCGTTAAGGCAGTCAATACTTTGATATGGACTTTAATCATATCAAGCTCTTTTGAGAGGTTGGTATTTGTAAAGCATCCCGCTTCATTAAAACCAGCATTGTTTACAAGGACATCGATAGATAGGCCCCAACTCTGGATTTTCTCCATAATCATATCCACTGCATCGACTTCTGCTAAATCGCAGGAAATATATTCAACCGAAATTTGATAGCGTGATTGCAGGTCTATTTGCTGCTGTTGGAGTTTATCCCTGTTTCTTGACACAAGGATGATGTTGTTCCCCATACTTGCAAATTTTTCGACAAATGCTTTTCCGATTCCACTGGTGGTTCCAGTGATTAAAACTGTATCCATCTCTAACTGTCTCCCTTGCTCTTGAACAAATTCCATTCTTCAAGATATGTCAAATCCTGGGCAGATGGCGATTGCAAGAGTTTTCCATAAAATTCCAATTTCTTTTCTGTCAACGCTAAAGCTTTTTGTAAATTTGCCATTTGGCTATGGAGATCGTCAATGTACTTTTGCACCATAAGGCGGCGTTGTGAAATCGTTTTTCCGCCCTGTGTCAATAGTAGGATATACTCACGAATAGACCGGATAGGTACATTAGCCATGCGCAGGCATTGTACCATCTTTATCCACTCAATATCTGTGTCAGAGTATTTCCTATATCTTTGCTCAGTTCTTTCAATCGCTGGAAGTAACTGTTCCTTTTCGTAGTAACGCAGAGTTGCAGTGGTAAGTCCAGTCATTTCTGCCGCCTCTTTTGCTGAGTACATTTCAAATCCGCCTTTCGTCATATAGGATAAACTATGAAGCGCACTTCAAAGCAAGATAAAATTATATCATGCGGTAAAATTTTTTTGAACTGCTAAAGTGTGAAATTATAGGCCAACTTAAACAGAAAAATCCCAGCACCATCATAGGTGCCGGGATTGTCAGCAACTCCGTATAGATTTTTTGTGGTCTTGTCCATATCAGTGAAATGGTGTTCCCAGAGTATGGTGTTCACTTCATCGCCGTAAATGACGGAGTGGACAGCATAAAAGGAGATAGTGAGTTCACCGCAATCCGCAACGTATTTAATGAGATGTTCGCCAAGGACACCAGCAAGAAAATCAAGGCTACCTGGCAATCCAAGGGACGCTCCGGCGAACACCTTTGCACCATCCCGCCCTATGGGTACATGAAAGACCCGGAGGACAAGAAACGCTGGATTGTGGACGAGGAAGCGGCTGCTATCGTGCAAAAGATTTTCGCCCTGTGCGTGGACGGCCTGGGGCCGACGCAGATCGCCAAGTGGCTGCAACAGAGCAACGTCCTGAACCCCACGGCCTACGCCCACGAAAAGGGCCTGCCAGTCTGCAACGCTCCTACGGCTAATCCCTACAAGTGGACAAACGAAACCGTTTCCCGCATTTTGGAGCGTGTCGAGTACTTGGGCCACACGGTCAATTTCAAGACCAGCAAGCCGTCATTCAAGAGCAAGAAAAAGGTCTGGAATAACCCGTCCGAGTGGGTGATCTTCGAGAATACCCAAGAGGCGATCATTGAGGAAAGCGTGTTCCTGGTCGTACAGAACATCCGGCAGGCCAGACGCCGCCCGACCAAGATGGGGGACATGGGTATGTTCTCCGGGCTGGTGTACTGCGCCGATTGCGGCGGCAAGATGTACCTTTGCCGGGCCAACCACTTCAAGCCAGAGCAGGAATATTATATCTGCTCCACCTATCGAAAAGACCGTTCCTTGTGCAAGACGCACTCCATCCGCCGTGTAGTGCTGGAAGAAATCGTACTGCGGAACCTGCGGGAAGCAATTTCCTATGTGACGCAGTATGAGGACGACTTTATCCAGCGGGCGGCGGAACGGAGCCTGCGGGAGCGTGACAAGGCGCTGGCACAGAAAAAGGCTGTGCTGGCACAGTCTGAAAAGCGCATCGCAGAGTTGGATGTGATCTTCAAGAGGATTTATGAGGACAATATTTCCGGCAAACTGTCCGATGAACGGTTTATCAAGCTGTCCCGTGACTATGAACAGGAGCAGGAACAGTTAAAGGCCGTCGTGGAAACCCTGGGGCGAGAAGTGAAACAGCAGGAGCAGAAGAAAACCAACGTCAGGAAGTTCATTTCTGTGGTGAAGAAGTACACGGA
>QZDX01000039.1 GCA_009917555.1 bacterium 1XD21-13
CGGTTTCCCATATGCCGGACTGGCGGTTTCCGCCAGCCCGGATATGCGGTTTCACCGCACAAGAATATTCAACTGGGGAATTGAATCAGACCTTTCCTCAAATCGGTTTCTTTAAAATTTGATGGAAGATCCAGAAATTCTATTACAAAATAATTCTCTTTTATGCATAATTCTATATAAAAATGACGTTCTTTCTGTGTTTTTGCTTTAAAAATAATAGCCAAATGATTTGACCAACTTATTTGTGACAACAGCGTTGACACAAATTTGTTTCTCTCTTAATATCATATCCCATAGCCTCCATAATGCACACAAATGTTTTTTAAATCGTCATCCAGCTTACTGGGTACATCCTTTTGCCCATAGCTTATACATTTGTTGTCTTTTTTAGTTTCCTTTATAGCATTTTAATTTTAGAACTATTTTTTCCTTAAAATAAATGTTCTTAGTAAATACATATGTGCAATATTCCATCCTTTGTCGTTATTGCCCTGTATATCGTCTGCGATAATATTCCATAGTACGATATTCAATGATATCCTTCATATGCTTCCGAAACGCATCTTCTTGTATAACATCCTTCAATTCTTCACGCAAGGCCAAAGCATAGCCTTTTCTCTCCACAAAAAATTCCTTTCCGGATTTTTTCAGGAAATGAATCGGCATTTTCTTTGCTTTGTTTAAATGCTCACGATCTGATATTTTTTTATAGTCCTCATAAGAAGCTACATCATCCCAATCTCTCCAGTTGGTTCCTTTCGAAAAAAATTTTTTCCAAGAATATAGAACTTCCTCATCTGTTACCGCAAGCCGCACATCACCATCGTTATAAAATGCCTCCAGAATCGGCATTTTATAGGATTTTTGCATATTGGTTGTCTCTAAAACCTTAAGAAATTCTCTGCCTATCCCATGATATACTCTGTATTCTTCCGGTGACAAATCTCCCATTTCTTCAAGAAACTCCAAATATCTGCGAAAAGGATTTTCACTGGAATGCCCTATACAAAGCTCATACACATTGTCATCCATATAGGTAAACAGTTCCATACGATCAGGCACTTTTTCCAGAAGTTCTTTCACACGAAGATATTCTTCCTGTATGTGATCCCGAATCGTCTGTTTCCGTTTCTCCATTTCACGGAACAAATCAACAAGACGCAGATCAAAATCCACCATACATTCATCTGGAAATTCAAAGTCCTGTAAAAATGCAGAACTTCCCATTACCTCAATATTATATGGCTTTCCGCTGAGCAGATACGGTGCTTTACCTGCCTTTTCATAATTTCCTATAAAGTCCAGAACATTCAGATATTCTTTTCCCTTTGAGCGTCGGAGCCCACGCCCTAACTGCTGAAGAAATACTACCGGCGACTCCGTAGGACGCAAAAACATTACCATGTCCACGGAAAAAATTCACCCTCGCCATTACTGTAAACCATTATGAAAGTGATACCTCTTTTAGAGAAGCCCTTTGCCATAGCTTCCACATGCATCCTTGAGTAGCAAAAGCCCAACGCTCTTTATGAATGATAATAAATACCCTATATACCTTTATCCAAATTAACTAAATGTGCATAAAAATCATGACTGTACTTATATTCTTGTTCTAATAATATAGCTCCATAATCAATGTACTTCTTTACCACTCCCGGGAAATATTCTTCTTCATTAATATGACGATTCTCATTTACCTCTATAAGTGCTTTAAAGAGTGAATCATTTTCACTAGTAATGGTCTGCCTATTCAGTTCAAGCCCATTAGCGTCATGCTCTTCCCCTTCTATTGAATAAAATCCATTTTTCAAAGCTAATGATATTGCAATCTTCGCCAGTGCAAATGGCTGTAAATGTTCTCTGGCATAAATTGCATTAAATATCTCTTCTGTTCGTTTTGATGTTTTTAATCTAAACTGCATTACTTATCTCCAAAATATTTATTTGAATATACTCTGGTTTGCAAATTGTCTATATTTTCGAGCAGAAATTGAGCTTGAATTCTATCACGAATTTGTTCGTAATGCTCTCCAACAATCTCTTCATTTGTAGAAAAAATAAAAACTTGGCCTGCTAAATCCATAAAAAAATTCTTTGTAATATTTTTTCGATGCTCACTATCAATTCTTGCAAATGGCGTATCAATAACAAATGGTACCTGTTGTTTATTTAATTGGACAAACGCCCAATATAATGCCATTATAAAAATTTGTTTTTCGCCTTTCGATAATCTAGATTTCTCAATTTCTTGTAAAACTATAATTCTCTTTGTCTTACCTCCAAATTTCTTTATAAATTCGTTCAAGTCTTTAGTACCAGTACTCGAAAGCAATCCTTGACAATGAATTTCTCCCTGTTCCGCCATATAAGAAGAAATCCCTATTCTCTTAATTCTATCGCAAACACTCTTTGTACTAAATACTGTATTTTTATAAATATGTACATTAAAACCCGAATCAATTATAATACTGTCGATAAATCTGCTTTTTCTTGTCAATTCACTAATCTTTTTCATAAACAAATTCTCGACCTTTTTTATCTCATTTTTATACAATCGCTTCTGTAGTTCATCCAAAAAGGCAACTGAACGTTCAGACAGACTTATTATTGATGTATTTTTCAAATCTTCATCAAATTTACGTTCCTCCTTTTTTAATATAGCCAGTGCTTGTTCATACTCCTCCTTTTTCTTCTGTGAAATCTGAATAGCATCTTGCAGTTCTCCAGTTAACTCCTGTGCCTTTTCTGACAGAAAAGACTTTTTCGCCAAGTACTCTTGAACTCCTTCAATATTACAATTTTCAATTTCGTTCCTTAGTAATTGAGTACGTTCAATGGACTTTTTGATCTCACACTCTACTGCGGCCACAGCCTCTCCATCTAATTCCAAATATCTTGCCACCGCCGCTTGAACCAACAAGTATTCCTCTCCTGTAATATTAATAATTGTACTTACATTAGATATGTTTTTTGCTTTCAACTGAGAAGCAAACTCTTCAATAACTAAATTTGTAAATTCTGAATCATTCCGACTTTCCAATCTTTCATATACTCTTTTCATTACATTTGGTAATATCGTTCGGAGAGACTTTTGTAATAACTCAAATTGTTGCTTATCATATTCTTCTTTTAATTGTAATGCCGTCTTTTCCAATAATGAATGCACGATTATAAACGGAATAGTTTCATTCGCCATCTTTTTTAAAAGCGTATTTTTTTCGTCACGAATACGTTCTTCTTCCTTTATCTGAAGCAACTTTTCATTCCATTCTGAAAAAGTTACACCTCCAGATAATTTGTATTTCTTGTCAAACACCTTAATTTCCAGATTTATACTATCTAAAGATGCTTTAATACTTTCTATACTTTTTAACGATTTTGTTAAGTCTCCTTCCTTTTTCTCTGCTATTCTTTTTGCCTCAACATAATTTATTTCTTTGTCTGATTCTAAATTTTTTTTGCCATAAGTTAATCTTTTAAAATTTTTTTGCATTATATCAAATGTGTCATATCCGCATAATACCATAAAGGCATTCTTTACCCTTTCATTACCATCTTCTCCCAAAAAATAATCAGCAATTTGCTCACCATCAAAAAAGAATAAATCAAATAATCCTGGAGGAATTACATTCATAACATAATTTTCAAAGTCCGCCAACTCTTCATCTGTCATACTTATACCATTTTTAGTGACAGAAAATTCCTCAAAGTTTTCCAAAAGAACCGAATTATTATTCCACGAACGCAATAATAAATATTCATCGTCATACTGTCCATTAGAAAATAAAACCGTCATTTTAACATAGCATTTAGTGCCACTTTCAAATTTTGACGTGTCATTTATATATTTTCTTACTTCTCGACGATAAAATGCATTTACATTCTCAAATCCTTCTGCCTTATTTCCATAGAGACATAACTTTATACCTGAAAATAAAGTTGTTTTTCCAGTTCCATTTTTACCCCCTATTAAAACAATATTTCCTTTTCTATTACTCGCAAGCAAATCAAATTCGCAAATTCCTGCATATGAACCAAAATTACAAAGTTCAATTCTATTAATCCTCATGTTCTATATCTTCTTTCGCTTGTTTAATATTCTCGTAATGTAGCCAACCTTCATTCACAACTCGGTCAAATGCTTTGTTTACTTTTTGCCCCCTTGTAAAATGCTTATTGTTTTCTATTGCTATTACTAGTTTACATAGCATATCATACTCTATATCATATTCTTCACAGGTTCTTGCAATGATTTCAAAAGCATCCTCCGCATATAATGGGAGCCTATATTCATCCCACGCTAAACGTTTTCCTTTTACCTCATAATATAAATCAACTAATGTTCTTTTGAACAAATCTCCTTCTTTTTCCCACATTTTATCGATCATTTTTAGTTCTTCTACTGTAATTAATTCTAATCCCGTTTGAACTTCTAATTCTAATAATCGTTTTAGAATCCGTCTTCTTCCAGCCATACTAAACGATCCAAACCCTAATTGTCCATCATCTTTAACATAAACAGAACCATTTCTGCGTCTTTTATCTCTAAAATCAGGATTTTCTCGTATCGTTAATAACCAATTTCTAAAATCTCTCAATGGCACAAGCCAAGTTTCACCATGCTCGATAAAATTTTTTAATGATTTGTCCTCTTTAACCATTGTACAAATCCAACAGCCAAATCTAGAATTTCCAGTTACGGTCATCTTATTCTCATCAACCTGGCCCAAAGCACTTTCTTCTTCACTCAGGTTCTCTCCTTGATAAAGAGAAAACAAATACTTATTATCTGAATTCCATGGGGTTCTGGCGTCTCCGCTTAACAAAAATGACCAAATTCTTTCATTTGGTATTTCTGTCAAAGGATTATAAACATAAGCATTTTTTATATCCGTGTGCCGAATCAACAATTTTCCTTCTATCTCACGTGATTTGATCCCACGTGCCCTGTAGCTGCTCTCTGCCTTTCTAACCCCTAACAACATTACAATTTCACCATTCTGATTAATAACGTCTAACACATATTTATTTAATGGCCGAATTTTGAGTTTATCCGTACACCATCTAAATCCTGGTGCTTCAGGTGTAGGATATCCCAATCCAATCAAACAAGACCAAAAAGTTTTGTCAATATCTGGTGTAATTACACTACTCTCAATTCCTAATGTCGCACCTTGTTCTCCAATTAATTGGGACATATCACGCATATACTTTCCCACCAAAGGATTCTCAACCATAGTGTCTGATGATACAACATATACTTTCTTACTAATCTTTTCGCAATCCAATCTTTGTAGCATCTCAAACACAAGGCAACACAATAATGTAGAATCCTTCCCCCCACTAAATCCTATTAGCCACGGTCTTTTATCATGACAATATACCGTTTTCATCTCTTCAATTATATCTTCATATTCTGGAAATTCCTGAAAATTCATATACGCAACCTTCTATCTTTTTCTCTTTTCTATTTTCTTTTCTTCATCATTTAAAGGTATCCCTAATACTTTCTTTATAACATTACTTGTTAAAATAATCGCTTGATTACTTTTCGTCATTTTATTATTATTTTTTACACAACGTCCTTTCCAACTTCTAGCGGTCCTTCTCCAGTCTATTTGTCTTAACTGCACAAGTTTCTCTTCAATTTCAAAACTATTTAGAATAAAATATGCCCCCACCTGCCCAAATGCTTCAATGACAACAGCCTGACATACTAAATATTCCTCTCTTAATCGGATTTTAGGTAATTCGCCAACATCCATTTGTCTCCACAAAGGAATATTTTTTACCACAGTATCCCAATACTTAATTACAATCTCTACTCGTTCCTGTGTGCACTCAAAACCTCCAATCATCCTACTATTAGCTTTATAAAAAGTATTAAAGGCAAATAAATTCCTTGAAAATTTTGAAAGAGAATCCTTTTCTCTATCTGTGTATTTATTAATAAATTCATTTTTCTTTAACAGCATTCTGGTTAATTCTGATATTACATCTTTCGAATCATACAGTTCAGCAATAGAGTTTGATGTTTTAACAGCATGTTTATTCAAATCTGTAAACATTTGTTGCCTGTGTTTTAAGCCTTTATCTTTAAACACTACAACAGAAATAGACTCATCTGCCAAATCCGGCACCTCTTTTATTGCCTCAGCAATAGCCGTTTTTCGATGCTGTCCATCATTAATAAGTAATTTACTTTTACAGTCTATTTCCAACATTCCTATGTCCCTATTCTCCGTGTCTGGTATAAACTCAAACTTACTATCTATGGAACACGCAAGTGCAGAAAAAACATAAGAATATCTATTTTCTAAAATATACTTTTTTATAGCAGGAATTCTTTTCCGATTTATTTGTCTTTGGGCTCGCTCTTCTGCAGATAATATTATATCAATGTCTGATATCATTTTTTCCAAATCACCCAATTTAACCATAATAGTATAAAATTCACACCCTGCTTGAATTCCCCTTATAGCCGAATATCTTTTCTTCATTATGATTCTCCCAAAAAACACTATACGTAAGTAGTATACTTACGTATAGTGTTTTTGTCAATTAATTTAGTTGTCTAAACCTTTAATATCTCTCCACAATTCCCAAAATGCTCTATCAATAATATATTGAGGTTTACTATTACCAATCTTCACAATACTATTGTGCTTATCGAGTTTTTTAATATCATTATACAAAGTTACGCTTTCATTACTCTTTGCTTGTGTCTTAAATACAAAATCTACATCTCCCAATTTTAAATCAGAAACATTATGAACAACCCAAGTCAATACATATTTAGAATAATCATCATCCCCCGTTCCAAAATGATTCAAAAATTGAGTTGATAAAATAGTTCCTACACCAAACTCCCTTCCTTCTTTAAGAATCCGCTTCAATGACGGAAAACCTTGACTCATAAAGTTATCTGCTTCATCAACTAAAATAATCTTTGTTAACTGCCTATATTTCCCTTGCATCTTACTAGAGCCAACAGCTTGCATCTGAGAATAAAACAAATCCAACGTAATGGCTACAATTAAATTTTGTACGTCCGGATCAAAAATAGACAAATCAATAACTACCACTCCACTTAATAATTCGAATAAAGATTTTGTCTTTTCAGTCTTACTCTCAAATATTTGGAATTGATGTAACTTATTCATTGCTGCTGCAAGGGAATCATTTTTCTTAATTTCGTCATCATTTGCATATCTTTGATATACTTGTTCAAATGTTGGAGGTTCATTACTCCATGTGCTAGGATCATCCTCAATAATCCCACAATTATGATAAGCTTCGATTATGCATTGAAATAAAGTATCCTGCTGTTTAGGCCCAAGTCCGTATGCTTTAGATATCGTATCTTTAAATGCATTAGCTATATGAATAGGTAATAATGGTTTAAACACTTCTGACTTTGTTAGTGCTAAGGGATTAAAAGGCAAATGATATGGTTGATATATAGTGGCATCTGTTGCTTCTACAAAATCCTTTTTGCTTTGATTATAATCACCTTTATAGTCAAAAATTAATATTCCCACATCATGCGAATCAACATTGTGACTATGGTTTCGATATAACTGTGTAATAATAGACTTAGTAAACTGCGTCTTTCCTGTTCCCATTGTTCCAATTATCCCCATATTAGTATGGAATAGTTGATCTGTATCATTCGGAAACCACTTTAATTCTGCTCCAGCTCCCTTTTCAAGTCCAAAACATACTTCTATACCCATTTTATTTGCAAGCTCTTCTCCTCTCAGCTCTGCAATCAGAGATACATTGTCCGTTTCTTCCGCTGATTGAGTATCTAAAAAAACTACCTCTTCCTTTTTTATTTCCGCATCATCAGTATTGCTTTCATTTCCAGTATCATCTGGCATATATAACCTACATAATTGTTTCGGCAACTCGATTTCATCTTTAATTTGTTTTTCTATTTCTTCCGCCGAACATACCATATATTCTGCTCCCATTTTCTCTGGAAACTCTAACATACACACATCACCAATAATATCTCCATTCTTATTTAAACACTCCGTTTTAAAAAAGACTATTGTGCCCTTTCCAATGTATAAATCTAATTGACTAGAAAACACATACTTCTCATTAAGAAGTGCTTCCCTATATTCATCTATTACCAAATCCCACCTTTCATTCGGATATATATTATACAACCTTAACTTCTCACAGCTTACAAGCAATAATTGAATGAAAAAATTTCTCGATAATTTACATTCTAGAAAATTTCTTCCTTCATCTGGCCACAAAGCTTTATACATGCTAGTATATGTATTGACAACCTGCTCCTTGGCTTTATCTATTTCTGTTTGAGGAATCCCCCCAATTTTAACTTCCACAGGATGTATATATATTTTTATATTATCGACTGGTCCTTCAACTCCAACCATCAAAATATCATCACATGTTGGACGTTGTTCAAATCCTAAATTTCTTGCAGACAAAAGGTAAGCGTCAAATCCTCCGCCTTGTTTTTTAGAGTGATTTCTGCCAAACTTTAATAAATCTAAAAAACTAG
>QZDX01000003.1 GCA_009917555.1 bacterium 1XD21-13
GGCTGTTATTAAAGCCTTACGAAAGCTATGTTTGGGAGAAACAGCTTAACTCAAAAGTTGTAAAGTGGTGTTAATACCATATAAACTTAATAATGATGAGGTCTTAGAAGATCAATACACCTTAGTGGAAATTGAGCTTGAATCAGGAGCAGCAACCGTTTCTTTGGATAAAAAGTCGATAACAATTCCGCCGTGGGAGAAGATATACCTAATAATTTATGGTGAAGGAACTTATATAGGGGATAATTCAGAAGCGAAGATGCTGTGCAGGGAAGGGCCGGAAACAAGAGTGGTTGTTATTCATTGAATGCGGAGTTTTCGCAGCCACAGCCCGACACAGACAAAAAATTGTATAATATATAAAAAGAGAAGAGACATAACCTCTTCTCTTTTTAATATTCTGCCCATAATCAGCGAAATTCAAACCCATATCCGGGTAATTTTAAACAAAAAGTCATGTTTTTATAATTATTTCTACGAAAATTATAAATACAGAAGAAAAATTCAACCCTATAATAAACTTAATGAGAAAAACGACAAAAGAAGGTGAGAAAATGGGGAAGGTTCTTTTGGAAATGAAGCATATCAGCAAAAGCTTTGGAGCGGTCCAGGCCCTGAAGGACGTTTCCATAGATTTGCATGAGGGAGAGGTACTCGCCCTGATGGGTGAGAACGGAGCCGGGAAATCCACGCTGATGAATATCCTGAGCGGTTCCTTACTTCCCCAGGAGGGCGAGATCTATGTGGAAGGCCAAAAAATAAACGTCACGGACCCGGTGGCCGCCAAAAAGCACGGCATCGCAAAGATCCACCAGGAGCTGCAGGTAGTGCCGGAGCTCAATGTGGCCGAGAACATCTTTCTGGGCCGCTGGTTCAAAAAGAAGCTGCCGGTGGTGGACTTTGACAGCATGATCACGGAGACGCAGAAATACCTGGATATGCTGGAGCTTGACGTGAAGCCCACCCAGAAGGTAAAGGATCTGCGCATCGGAGAGCAGCAGCTTGTGGAGATCGCCAAGGCCCTCTCCCTGGACGCCCGGATTCTTGTAATGGATGAACCCACCTCCGCCATCAGCGAAAAAGAGGCGGAAAAGCTCTTCACCATTATCCGCCGGCTTCGAAGCGAGGGGCGGGGCATAATCTACATCACCCACCGTATGGAGGAGATCTTCAAGATTGCCGACCGCCTGACCGTTATGAGAGACGGAGCGTACATCGGCACCGTCAATGCGGCCGAGACAGATACCGACGAGATCATCCGCATGATGGTAGGCCGGGACGTGAGCGAGCAGTACCCCAAGGACCCCACGGAAAAAGGAGACGTGGCCTTTGAGGTAAAGAACCTCACCTACGCGCCGGCGCCGGGAAGCTTCCGGCGATCCCTTAAAAATATCTCCCTGAAGGTGCGCCACGGGGAGGTCCTGGGGATAGCAGGACTGGCGGGAGCCGGAAGGACCGAGTTCTTTGAGTGTGTGGCAGGCGTTCACGCAAGAGAAGTAACCGGGGAAATCTATATAGAAGGAAAGCCCGTGACCATACGGAAGCCGGGAGACGCCATCCGTGCAGGGATTTCCTTTGCCACGGAGGATCGGAAGGGCAGCGGCCTGGTACTGCAGCGCTCCATCGGAGAAAATATCTCCCTTCCCCTTCTTAAGCAGTTCAGCAAATATTTTGTAATGGATCTGAAGGAAGAGGGAAAAGCCTGGGAGGAACAGATAGAGGCTCTCAAGGTAAAGGCTCCGGGGAGCAGAACCCTGGCAAGCGCCCTGTCGGGAGGAAATCAGCAGAAAGTAATTCTGGCCCGCTGGCTTTTGACCAGGCCGAAACTTCTTCTCCTGGACGAACCCACCAGAGGCATCGACGTGGGCGCCAAGGCGGAGATTTACCAGCTCATTAACAACCTGGCAAAGACGGGGATGGCCATTATCGTCGTGTCCTCGGAGCTGCCGGAGGTCATCGGAATATCCGACCGGATCGTGACCTTCTGTGAGGGAGAGCTGACGGGCGAATTCCTACAGGCGGAGGCTACCCAGGAAAAGCTGCTTCACAGCGCTACCAAATAAGTTGTGTTGGAAAACTTTAAAAATAGGGAGAGGCAGAGATGAAAACAGACCAGACAAAGGTATTGATAAAGAAAATGCAAAGCGTAATTGCGCTGATCCTCATCTTCATAGTGGCAAGCGTAATCTGCGTGCAGGATGGAAAAAATGTGTTTCTGGACGCCAGAAACCTGATGAACGTGCTCCGCGCCGTGTCGGAAAACGGCATTATCGCCATCGGTATGACTATGATTCTGATTCTGGGCGATATTGACCTGTCCGTAGGCTCCGTTGTGGGCCTGGTGTCCACCGGCTGCGCGGCGCTGATGGTGTGGAACGGCCTGGGATTTGTGCCGGCGGTTCTGGCAAGCCTTCTGATAGGTGCGGCCTTCGGCTTCTTTAACGGCATCTGTATCACAAAGCTGAAGCTTCAGGCATTTATCGTTACCCTGGCCAGTATGAACATTGCAAGAGGGCTTGCAAGATTCTGGGCAAACGGCGTGGGAATTCCCCTCACCTACGGCAAGGGAGAGGGACTTGCACCGCCTCAGTTTGAGGTGCTCCAGATGCGTATCAGGGGCCTGATACCCGTACCGGCCATTATTTTCCTGGTACTGCTGCTGATTTTCCATTTCATTATGACAAGGACGCGTTTTGGCCGCCAGCTCTACGCCATCGGCGGCAATCGTCAGGCCTCCTATCTGGCAGGCATCAACGTAGACCGGATCAAGCTGTTCACCTTTATGCTGTGCTCCATGCTTGCATCCGTAGCGGCCATGATTCACGCGGCCCAGATAAGCCAGGGCGGACCCAACGAAGGCTCCGGCTACGAGCTGAACGCGGTGGCTGCCTGCGCCATCGGCGGAACCAGCCTGGCAGGCGGCAAGGGAACCATGCTCGGAACCCTGATAGGAGCGCTGATACTGGGTATGCTCGATAACGTACTGGGCTTGAAGGGCGTAAACTCCAACCTGCAGCTTATGGTAAAAGGCTTCCTTATCATCATCGCCGTATTTATGCAGGCGGAGCGGAAGGAGTAAGCGGCAGAGCTTAGAGACAGCCGGGTAGAGAAATGGTTACATCTATAATAAAGTGCGCAATCTGCGCGGGGCTGATCGATAGCAGCCCCACGCAGATTAAAAAATAAAAGCTATCGAAGAAAGAGGGAAATATGAAAAAGAGAATTTTAAGTGTGGTGCTTTGCACGGCAATGCTTGCAACCTTATTGGCTGGCTGCGGCAGCAAGGCGGAAGAACCGGCGGCAGCAGAGCCGTCCGGTACTGAGGAGCAGGCGGAGGAACCGGCCGAGGCGGATGCCGAGGAGCCGGCGGCAGATGCAGGAGCAGAGGCGGGCGCAAAGGACAAATACGTGATTGGCATGTCACAGTGTAACTTAGGCGAGCCCTGGCGTGTAGCTATGAACGATCAGATTGCCGCGGCGGCGGAAGCACATCCCGAGTTTGAAATTATTTATGCAGACGCGGCGCAGGATAACTCCAAGCAGATCGCGGACATCGAGAACTTCGTACAGATGGGCGTGGATCTGATTATCACCTCCCCCAACGAGGCGACTCCTCTGACCAATGCGGTTACCGCGGCGTATGAGGCGGGAATCCCCGTAATCCTTCTGGACAGAAAGATTGACGGAGACGGATATACACAGTTTATCGGCGCAGATAACGTGGCAATCGGAAAACAGGTAGGCGAGTATGTGGCAAATACCCTTCTTCCCGACGGAGGAAAGGTATGCGAGATCAAGGGTCTTGAGGGAACCTCCGGCGGTATCGACAGAGACAACGGCTTCCGTGAGGGAATCAAGGCAAATCCCAAGGTAGAGATCGTAGCGGCCAACAATGCGGACTGGCTGCGTGAGAAAGCAATCACCGTAGCTGAGGAAATGCTGCAGACCAACACCGAGATCGACCTGTTCTACTGCCTGAACGACCCGATGGCAGAGGGCGCTTACATTGCGGCCAAGAACGCAGGACGCGAGAAGGATATCATTTTCATCGGCGTTGACGGACTGCCCACTCCCGACGGCGGCATCCGCAGCGTAATGGAAGGCAGACTAAGCCTGTCTATGGTATATCCCACCGGCGGCGCAGAGGCGATTGAGAGCGCATATCAGCTTCTGGTTGAGGGGAAGGAGCTTGACAAGGAAATCACTCTGGAATCCGAGATTATCACTCCGGAGACAGCTCCCGAGCTGTTAAAGAAATACGGCGGCGAATAAACAGATTGCTACGGCATAAAAACTGCCTGCAAGGGAAACGGCCCATCTGTGTACAGCAGGTGGGCCGTTTTGAGCCGGTTCACATAATATTTCTCTTGACGGGACGCCGTAATTTTTTTAGTATAACTATATCTCATACGCTCCGCCGTAACGCAGGACGCCGTCCTGACATTCGGCCAGGCCCGCGGGTCCTTACAGGCTTTTGAGGCTTTACTAAACGGCGCCGGAGGTGAAGGCAGGTGTTTATGAAAAACATTCAGGAATTGTTATTCACAAAAAATCTCAGACGATCGTTTCTCGTATTTACCTTTACGGCAGTTCTCTCCGTAACCCTAGTGCTGACCATGACGGGCAGCAGGATTTACATTGATTCCATTGAGGAGCATGCCTATGCCAGTACGGCGGAAATGCAGAATCAAGTGCAGAAATCCGTGGATCTGAAACTGGAGGACATTGAGAAAACCCTGAAGCTTCTGGGCGAGAGCCGGGCGGTCCAGGGATATCTTGTGGTGGACGAGGACCGGGAGCAGGGAAAGCGGGTGGAGCTGGAGACGGAGGTCCGCAACCTTTTACTGGAATATTCCGCCGTCCACCGGGATTATCTGAATATCGTACTGGCCAGCAGCCGGGGGCACTATCTGTCCAATGACTCCTACCGGATTCAGAAGCAGGATCTGAGCGAGGAGAAATGGTATCAGGACGCGGTCCGGGCGGAGGGGCGTCCGGTGGTGATCAGCACATCCATCGGGCGGAACCTGCAGGACTGGAGAAACTACAGCTCCGACAGCTATGTTTCCGTAGCCCAGGCTATCTACGGCGCGGCGGACCGGGAGCTTGTGGGCGTGGCCCTGATTGATTTGGACAAGCGCAGCATCCAGAGCCTGGTGGGGGATATCACCCTGGGACAGACAGGCTTTGTCTTTATTATGGACAGCAAAGGAAATATTCTCTACACCCCGGAAAATAAGATAGTCTACCGGATCAACCCGGCCTGGTTCCAGGAAGCCCAGAGCGGAAGCTTCAAATGCCGGATTCAGGAGGGACAGTACCGGATCATCTACAACCAGTCGGAATACACCAGGCTGACCACCGTAGGGCTTTATGATATGGGAAAGACCATTCAGGGCGTCTCCAGAGTTCAGAGAGTGTCCGTACTGCTGGCGGTGATCTGCTGCGGGGTAGCCCTTGTGTGGTCCGCCCTCTTTTCCAAAACCATAACCACGCCCATCTCCAATCTGTCCCGGCTGATGAAGCGGGCGCAGACCGGCGATCTGACGGTGCGCTTTGACAACCACTATCAGGGGGAGATCGGGCAGCTTGGAAACGCCTTTAACTCAATGGTGGACAAGATCAATGAGCTGCTCCGCCTGGTCTATGCGGAGCAGAAGCAGAAGAGAGAGGCGGAAATGAAGATTCTCCGGGAGCAGATAAAGCCTCATTTTCTGTACAATACCCTGGACAGCATTCAGTGGATGGCGAAGCGGTATCAGGCCAAGGACATTGTGGAGACGGTCCGGGCTCTTTCCAACTTTTTCCGTATCTGCCTGAGCAGCGGCAAGGAGTACATCTCTCTGCGGGAGGAGATGTCCCTGGTTCGAAGCTATCTGGAGGTCCAGAAGTTCCGGTATGAGGACTTGTTTGAGTACGAGCCTTCCTGCCCGGAGGAGCTTTTGAATTGCAGCGTGCCCAGATTAATTATTCAGCCCCTGGTGGAAAACGCCCTCTATCACGGAATCAAGGAATCGGATCAGGAGCGGGGAAATATCCGCATCCGGATAGAAAAAGAGGAACCGGATATTCTGTTGATTCTTGTGATGGACGACGGGGCCGGAATGAGCCCGGAGGAGTGCGCACGGCTCAACAAAATCCTGCGGATGGAGGAGCGGCCCGAGGAGATACGGGCCTTCGGGGTGCGCAATGTCCACGACCGGATTCGCTTTTCCTACGGGGAGGCTTACGGCCTTTTCTACCGGCCGGGGACAGGAGGCGGCACCGTTGCGGAGATCCGGCTTCCGCTGAATGGACGGCGCGACGAAAATACGGAGGAAAAAGATGATGTGGAAAATCGTGATTGCGGATGACGAACCAAAGATACGCCAGGGACTTCGGGAACTGGTGGAAAGCTTCGCCCTTCCCTTAAGGGTCTGCGGCGAGGCGAAAAACGGACTGGAGGCCCTCCGTATCGTGGGGGAGGAGCAGCCGGACATTGCACTGGTGGATATCTGTATGCCGAAGCTGAACGGACTGCAGCTTCTGGAACAGCTCCGCAGCGTACATCCGGAGTGCCGGACCATCATAGTATCCGGCTACAATGAATTTTCCTACGCCAAGGAAGCGATGGCTCTGGGAGTCCGCAGCTATATCTTAAAGCCCATTGAGGAGCAGGAGCTTTACGAGGCCATTCTGCGGCTTATGGAGGAGTTAAGCCTGGAGCGCTCCCGGCAGCGGTTTATCGATTTGGCCAATTATCAGCTGGAGCAGCACAGAGAATACCTCCAGGGCGTATTTTTCAACGACTGGATCGAGGGAAGCCTTACGGACGCGGAGCGCGAGGGGCAGAAGGAGCTTTTGTCCGTGCGGATCGGGGAGGACGCGGCCCTGGTGCTCGTATCCACCCAGAATAACCGTACCCTGAGCCTGCGCATGGACGACAGCCATATTTCCGACGGCGTGTATCAGTTTGCCCTTAAAAATATCCTGGGAGAGCTTCTGGAGACATGCGATCCCGTCTATCTCTTTATGGATCGGTATCAGAATGTGGCGGGCATATTTCATGAGAGGGAGGAGGAGCTTGGAGCTCTGCGGCGGCATATGGAGGAAAGCCTGGAGCAGATTTTGGGTGGAACCTGTACCATTGTGGTCCGAAGATGCGAAGAGGCCCTGTTTCCGGAGATCTATGGCGCGGCGCTGAAGGAGGTTCAAACGTCCCTGGAATGCCGCCCGGTTGTGACGGAGGCCAAGAAATACCTTTTTGAGCATTTTCGTGACCCGGATATGGATCTCAACCTGGTGGCCCGCTCTGTCGGCATCAGCCCGGCATACCTGAGCCGCCTGATGAAGCAGGAGCTTGGAATGTCCTTCAAGGATTTTCTTACCAGTCTGCGGATCAACGAAGCCATCGTGCTGATGCGCGGCACGAGCCGGCCGATCAATGAGATTGCGGATCTGGTGGGCTATAAAAGTCAGCATTATTTTTCCACGGCCTTTAAGAATATTATGGGCATATCGCCTTCGGAGCATCGGAAAAATATTATGTAAAAGGGGACGGACCGGATATGAAAAAGAGGCTTTTACTGCTGCCGTTCTTCCTTCTGCTCTGCTTTTTGGCAGGATGCGGGGAGGAGGAAGCCATTATGGAAAATGAATACGAATACCTTATAGGGGTCAGCCTTTCGAATGTGATGGAGCCGTGGCTGAGCCAGACCATCGACAGCATGACCGAGGAACGGCTGCTGGACAGCCGTGTAAATATCATTTTTAAGGATGCGGCCGGAAGCAGCCGGAAGCAGCTCCAGGATATCGATCAGCTTATGGAGTGCGGCGTGGATCTGCTGATTGTGGCGCCCAATGATTCCGAATCACTGAAGGAAAAACTGGATGAGCTGTGCCGGGAGCTTCCGGTGGTTGTGATGGGCGTTGATCCGGGTACGGAGAATTATACCGCCTTTATTGAGTTTAACGACTATGAGATAGGGAGAATCGCAGGCACTTATATACTGGAAGAGAAGTATGAGCCGGGCAATGAGGTGATTGTCATAGAGGGTTCCGCCGGGTCGCCCATTTCCGACCGAAGGCTGAAGGGCTTTCAGGATGCGGTGAAGGGGGCGCTGCCGGAAGAAAATATCCACTATCTCAATGGGGAATGGCTGCGGGATAAGGCGGAAAACCGCATGAAGGATTACCTGGTGGCAAGGCAGACGGCGGATATTGTCTTTGCCTTTAACGATGAGATGGCCTACGGGGCCTATCTGGCTCAGAAGCAGTACCGGGTCAGCGGAATCTGCTTTTTGGGAGTGGACGGCTTTGCAGGGAATTTCGGAGGTCTTGATCTGGTGGAACGGGGGATTCTCAATGCGACCATCCGCTGTCCGGAGATAGGAAGCCTGGCCTGCGAAACGGCCATCCGCATCCTGGACGGAGAGCAGGTGGAGAAGCGCCTGGTGATTGAGCCGGAGCTTATTGCACAGGGAGATGCAAAATAAGACGGCTCAATACCAGATTAAATGATTTCCGCCAGAAATTCCAGAAGCTGATCCGTATTGAGGGGCTTGGACATATGGGCGTTCATGCCGCTCTTTCTGGACATCCGCCGATCCTCCTCAAAGGCATTGGCGGACAGGGCGATAATCGGAATGCTGTGAAGGAGTGGATCGTTTAAGCTGCGGATCACCTGTGTGGTTTCATAGCCGTTCATAATGGGCATCTGTATATCCATCAGAATCAGGGCGTAGGTTCCCGGGTCAGCCTGCAAAAGCAGATCCAGGGCAATGCGGCCGTCCATAGCGGTATCCACCGAAAAGCCAAGATCCTCAAGCAGCTCGGATTCCAGCTCCAGATTCAGATCGTTGTCGTCCACCAGAAGGATTTTGCGGCCTCTAAACCGCTGCAGAAGCGCTTCCGCAGCCGCCTCTTCGTCAAGCAAATTGGAGTGCTGAATCCGCAGGGTGAGGGTAAAGGCAAACCGGCTTCCCTGCTCGGGCCTGCTCTCTACGGCGATGGTTCCGTCCATCAGCTCCACCAGGCGCCGGGCGATGGTAAGGCCCAGTCCGGTTCCGTGGATGCCGCTGAAGGTAGTGTTCTTGACACGCTCAAATGGCTCGAAAATATGCTCCAGATATTCCGGGGCGATTCCGATTCCGTTATCCTCCACGGAGAATTCGTAGGAGGCGTAATTGTTCGTGGGCGCTTTGCGTTCGGATACGGAGATCCGGATGCGGCCGCCGTCCGGCGTATATTTTATGGCGTTGCTTGTAAGGCAGGCAAGGATCTGACGGAGCTTGCCCGGATCGCTGTATACGCAGGTGTGCTCCGCGCCGGACAGATCCATAGTCAGGGAAAGATGCTTTTTTTCCGTCTGAGCTTCCTGGGACTTCAGAAAATCCGAGATAAGTGTGGAGAGGCAGCAGGGAACGTCCTCTGTCTGCAGGGTGCCCGATTCGATTCTGGAGATCTCCAGGATATCGTTGATGAGGGACAGGAGCTGATCGCCTGAGGCCTGGATCTTCTGCAGATATTCGGCGAGCTTTTCCGGCTCTTCCATATGGTTTTGGGCAAGGGCCGTGAAGCCTGTGATGGCGTTTAGGGGCGTACGCATGTCGTGGGACATATTGGCAAGGAAGGTGTTCTTGGCAATGTTGGCCCGCTTGGCGTGGTTCAGGGTATCCTCCAGGAGCCGTTTCTGCTCCATCTCATGCTGAATCTCATCGTCTACCCTGCGGGAGCCGATGACAACCTGGGAGCAGGATTCCTGATGGCCCGCATGGGCGATGCGGAGCTGGAAATACTGAACATTCTCGGGAGTCCGGATTCTGTAGTTTACATAATAGGTATCCTGGGAAGCGACGTTTTTCCGAATCCAGTGGGGATCGAGGGCAAGGGTAATCAGAGCCCGGTCCTCCGGATATACCCAGGTCTTAATATATTCCGTACAAAATTCATGGAAGGAGTAGCACTGGGGACCGGAGCCGAACTGAAATTCAATGCGGGAGCTTAGGCGGTAGGGGAGGAGCTTATCCTTGTCTAGATCCACATAGAGAATGGCCTCGTATTCGCTGCTGAGTCCCTCGATCACGGCAAGTCTCCGCCGCTCCTCCTCGGACTGCCGCTCTCTTTTTTCCGTGGCGTCCCCTACAAAGACGTAGAAGATGTCGCCGGCAAACCGGCTGCGGATAAAATGTCCGTAATCCTCCACCCAGCGGATCTGACCGTCCTTTCGGATGATCCGGTATTCCACATAGTCCAGATCGTACTGGCTCTTGCTGATTTGATCGCGGATGCTGCATTCCACGGCTTCCAGATCCTCCGGATGCACCAGGCCGGGGAAGGTGTTTCCCGTCACTTCCTGAAATTCCTTGAGGGTATCGCAGGCAAACAGCCGCAGCATGGCTTTGTTGGCGTAGAGGATTTCCTCGTCTCCGTCGGCGTGGTAGATGAAGAAGCCTCCGGGAATCTCGTCCACGAATTTTTTCAGCTCCTGTGCGGTTTTGAGATCGGCAGCGTCGCAGAGCAGGGAGGCTTCTCTCGGATCGGAACCATGCTCCAGGCCGTAAAGCACGGACAGGATGTATTCGATTGGGCTCTGGTCGGTTATCAGTTGTTTATTCATGCGGTTCTCCCCTCAATTTAGAAATCTTATGGACAAAAAAGCTCTTATGCGCTGCTTCTTGTACTGGAGCGCGTCAGAAAGCGGTTTTTCTTATACTCGGGTACTCAGATGTATTATAGCATTTTTTCCCGGGTTTTGGAATAGGAAAACTGCGGGGTTGTTGACTTTATTCCGGGGGCTTTTTATAATGGGAAGGGAATGACAGGAGCTCCGGCGACGGAGGACTTTGCCAGGGGGATCGGCGCTGACGGCTACGGTTCCAATGCGGCGGGGGCTGTGATTCCGGCCAAGAGAATGATGGGAGGAAGTCTGTGAAGTTTATAGAGGATATAACAGAATTTATTTTTGTGGAGCATAAGCCGGAAAAGGCGGATGTGATTTTTGTACCAGGAGGAGATCAGGGGGCTCTGGCTGTGAAGGCGGCGGAGCTGTACCGGGAGGGGTATGCCCCGTGGGTACTGCCCTCGGGACGGTTTAGCAAGCCGGTGGGGAAGTGTATGATTCCCGGATATGAGACGGAGTGGGAATTCCTTAGGGATATTCTGGTGGAGCAGGGAGTTCCGGCGGAGGCGATTCTGGAGGAACGGCAGGCCACCTTTACTTATGAAAATTCCATCTATTCCAGGCAGGTGACGGATGCAAAAGGTCTTGTGATTAACAAGGCGATTCTTTGTTCACAGGCTTGCCATGCGAGGAGGGCTCTTTTATATTACGAAATTTTGTATCCGGATACGGAATTTTTTGTTTGTCCGGCGGTAACACGCGGAATTAGTCGGGACAATTGGTTTTTGGATGATGGGAAGATTGATGTTGTTTTGGGGGAGCTGGAACGGTGCGGGAGTCAGTTTCATGAGATTCTACGGCAATATGGAAGGGCCGGGGAACATAGAGCTATAGAGAAAAATAGAGGAAGGGCAGGAGCAGATGTATGGAATTGAGGGAGATTATTGATCTGGTAAAAAGAACAAAGAGCTTTGTGGAAAATCGGGAGATGGCAGGCCATGTGAAGGTGAAGGGACCTGCAGATTATGTTACTCAGGTGGATACGGATATTCAGAATTTCCTGGCTCATGAGCTGCATAAGCTGGCCCCCGGCATCCAGTTTCTGGGCGAGGAGGAAGGACTTCATGAAATGTCCGGGGATACATACTGGATTTTGGACCCCATAGATGGAACCACCAATCTGATACATGATTACCAGCATAGCACCGTGTCCCTTGGACTGTATGAAAAGGGCGAGATTACGCTGGGGATTGTCTATGACCCCTTCCGGGAGGATGTGTATTACGCACGGAAGGGCACAGGAAGCTTTTTAAATGGAAAACCCATTCGGGTGTCTCAGGCAAATACCTTGAAGGAGACCATCATTTCCTTTGGTACGGCACCCTATGACAAGGGGCTGGCAAAGGAAAACTTTGAGCGTCTTTTAAAGGTCTTTATGGAGAGCCAGGATATTCGCAGAACCGGATCGGCGGCTTTGGATCTGGCTTATGTAGCCTGCGGCCGTACAGGTGGTTTTTTTGAGGCACGTCTGAGTCCCTGGGATTTTGCGGCAGGGATGCTGCTGATTTCCGAGGCTGGCGGGATGATTACGGATTTTTCAGGGGCGCCGCTTGATCTTTTGAAAAGAGGGAGCGTGGTGGCCACAAACGGAAGGATTCATGAAGAGCTGAGGGGGCTTTTGTAGAAATGTGTGAAGGATAAGCCCAGGCTGCCTTTGGGGAGGGCTCTTTTGGAAATCATGAGCCGGAGCTAATCACGAAAGAGTATAAATAACCTCCCCTCCAACAGCAGGTACTAGCGCTTTACATCTAACTTTTGAGATGGCATGGATATATCTGGCTTGGCAGAGGCCCCAGCTTCCTTGTAGGCAGCCTGGGCTTTCGCCCGTTTTACTTTCAGAGCCTCCGGTGTGGATTCTGCTTCCTGACGAGTCATTTCCTTATGGTCCAGGGCAGCCTTTGCCTTCTCAGTTTCTACATCAGCTTCTCCTGGAATTTTGCTGGAGATGTCTTTTGAGTCATCAGATTTCTCTGGATCTTTTTCCTTGTCTGTCTTTGTGGGATCTTCCACGCCCAGCTCGGCTTTCTTGGCTTCCTCCAGATCCTTCTCTGCCTTTTGCTTTTCTGCTTCCGTGGGAAGCTTGGCGTATTTGCCGCTCTCTACGAATTCCTGGGTGCTCTGCTGGAGTGCCATGTTTTTGCGGTGCTCGTTCCAAATAAGCTCCAGCTTTTTACTTTCCGGAATGTTGGGGTTATTTTTGATATCATTTACAGTGTTTAAAGAGGTGGCGGCGTGAGCCATGCGGACACGCTGAACCTCTTCCTTGGTTTTGCAGCGCTTTAATTCCTGCTCGTAGTTTTTCTGTTCCATCTCCGTAGCTTTGACGCGCTGGTAGGTCTGGGGATCGTGGTCTCTTAAGTAGGCCAATTCTTCGGTCGTCAGCTTTTGGCCGGAGTTGAGCTTTAGCTCAATCTGGGCAGTCATTTTGGTGGTGCCGTCCTTGTTGGCTTTGCGGATCTCTTCCGCCTGCTGTTTTACGGAATCGGCGATGGTCATGGTGCCGTCGGCCTTGAAATCGCCGGTTGCTTTTTTCTTCTGCCATTTCATCTGCATTTCCATGTTTTTTGTGTAGGTGTTTAATGACTGGACCGTAAAAAAGTTCATATATTCCCCCCCTGTCTGTTGCTGCCTGTTTCCGGACGAATAAAGTATTTCTGCTCCGAAGATACATGGTTATGATATGCTTATAAGTATAAGTCCTTCCGATTATGAACGGTTGATAAGTGTTCTTATTAAAATTATCGGCGAAGTTTGGAAAAAATTAACGGGCGATAAGATTAGAACATGTTTGAAAAATTTTTCCCGCCATCTGTATGCCCTACTTTGCGGTATGTTTGTGCCAAATTTGGTTTACGGCAGACGGCCTCCTGTAGTATAATGGCTTTCGGAGTAAAATGACAAAAGAAGGAAGAGATGGGAATGACGGTTGTTACGGTGTTTTTTCAGATGTTAGCGCTTCTGGTTATGATTGGTGTGGGATATTTTATTACCGGACGGGGAATGTTGGACGAGCATACGAACCGTCAGATGTCGGGGCTTTTGGTGAATTTGTTTAACCCGATGCTGATTTTATCCAGTGCGGCTAATTCCGTGGGGCTTATTTCACCGGATGATATGAAAACGGTCGGATTGATTGCCATTGGTATGTTTGCGTTTTTTATTCCGCTTGGTATGGTTTTATCGCCTATTTTTGAGCGGGAGCCGGGGCATCGGAAGATCTTTCAGCTGATGTTTGTCTTTTCAAATTTGGGATTCATTGGGATTCCGGTTGTGTCCGGTATTATCGGAACGGAATATGTGATTTACGTCACGGAATTTATTCTCATTTATAATGTGATACTTTACTCCTACGGGGTGGGGGTATTGAGCGACAGGCCTTCTCTATCTTCCCTGAAGGAAATGGTGAATCCGGGGACTGTTTTCAGTATGGCTGCGATGATCATTATTATATTCGAAATTCAGCTTCCGGAGTTTGTGAAGACAGCGGCGGCCTATCTTGGGAATGTGACGTCGCCGATGGCTCTGATTGTCATTGGATTTACCCTTGCGCAGTCGGATTTGAAACGCATCTTCTGTCAGCCCAGGTTGTACCTCTTTGCAGTTATCAAGCTTTTGATCCTTCCTCTTTTGATGCTGCCGTTTTTAAAAATGGCAACTTCGGATAAATCCATCATTTCTGTATGTATGGTGTTGTTCGGAATGCCGGTTGGAAATATTGCTCTGATGCTGGGAATGGAAAGGGGAATTGATGTGACTACTGGCGGTGCTGCTATTATACTGACAACTGTTCTATGTGTGTTTACCATTCCGATTCTGATGTTTGCAGTGGGATAAATAAGTCATCTGCCCTTTTTGGCTGCTTGCAACATTCTTTTGCGTATTGTTCATACGGAACATGGAGGATATGTGCAGAAGAATATGGAGTATTTAAAAGGGCAGATGACTTATTTTAAAATGGATGCTTCCAGGATTTATTCAGGATAGATCAATCGATCCTCCTTAATCTCATACAGAACCTCATCCAGATACCGCCTGGCCAACCAGTTGGCCATAGGCAGATTCATGTCCAGATAATTTCCGCAGTCTTTGGCGCAGGCCCCCGGCACTTCTCCGGAAAAATCTCGGATAAACTCCCACATTTCCACCATCAGAGGAACAATCTCCTTGGATTCATAGTCTCCAGCCAGAAGCAGGTAGAAGCCTGTCCGGCAGCCCATGGGTCCGAAGTAGATAGTTTTGGAACCAAAGTCCTTGTGATTCCGCAGAAATGTGGCGCCCAGGTGCTCAATGGTGTGAATTTCAGCCGTATTCATTACCGGCTCCTCATTTGGGTTGGTCAGCCGAAGGTCAAAAGTGGTAATCACGGCATTCCCCGCAGGGTCCTTTCGTGATACATAGACGCCGGGTTTAAGCTTGTTGTGGTCAATGGTAAAGCTTGTAATTTTCTCCATAATTTTCGTCCTTTCCTAAACAGTACTATTTTTGGAAGCCTTTCAATATAGAAGTTCCCCTTGATTTTTTATCACAACAAAAAGTTTATCATATTTACCGCGAAACAGAAAGAGCTTGGCAGGCAGAAAAAAATAATTTTTTGAATGCTTTGAGGCTTTTTCGGAACCCGTGGTTGACGATAACCATAGAATAGTGCTATGATAAGCTATGCAGGTTTTTAAAACCAAATTTATGCAGAAGAAGGATGTGAAGAGTCCGTGGACGGACGAAGTCGAAGGTGTAGCTTAAGACAGAACAGAATATGGATGGATATGGGCTTTTCATGTTATTCTTTGCTTTCCTGGATATCAGTAGTTCTGGAAGCGTATCTTGCCTGGCGTTAGCAGCTCGGGGAGAAAATCATTTTTTACGGAATTGAGAAGAGCAGACGGACATTCACGGATTCTGGCCGTATTTGTGAGGGCAGGATTGTGAATGGCTTTGCCATGTCCATCCACAGGAATGGAGGAGATTGACATGGCAATGGGAAATTTTGACTGGGAGTTCTTGACAGAGCTTCTGGACAGCAGGCAGTTTCGGAAGCTCAGGGAGACCATGGCCGATATGAACGAGGTGGATATTGCGGAGTTCATTGAGGAGCTGGAACTGGAAAAGAAGGTACTGGTGTACCGGATGCTGCCTAAGGAGCTGGCGGCGGATGTATTTTCCTTTCTGGAGGTTGAGGACCAGGAGCACATTATCAACAGCATTACGGACTATGAGCTGGGTAAGATTATTGAGGATCTGTACGTGGACGACGCGGTAGATATGCTGGAGGAGCTTCCGGCTATTGTGGTAAAGCGTGTGCTTAAGAATGCAGCGCCGGATACCAGAGCCCTTATCAACCAGTTTCTGCAGTATCCGGAGAACAGCGCCGGAAGCATTATGACGGCGGAGTATATTGGCCTTAAGCGGAATATGACCGTAGAGCAGGCATTTGCCTATATTCGGGAAAATGGTGTGGATAAGGAGACCATTTACACCTGCTTTGTGACGGACAGCAAGCGCCGTCTCCAGGGGGTCGTGACGGTGAAGGATCTGCTGATGAATCCGTACCATACCATCATCAAGGATATTATGGATGAGAACATTATCTATGCAGTGACAACGGAGGATCAGGAGGAGGTTGTGGAGACCTTCAATAAATATGACCTGCTCTGTCTGCCGGTGGTGGATCATGAGGACCGGCTGGTGGGAATTGTCACCGTAGATGATGTGGTGGAGGTTATGGAGCAGGAGGCCACCGAGGACTTTGAGAAGATGGCGGCTATGCTGCCCTCGGAGAAGCCTTATCTGAAAACCGGTGTGCTGGAACTAGCCAAGAACCGTATACCCTGGCTTTTGCTCTTGATGTTTACCTCCCTTTTGACAGGAGCCATTCTTGTGACCTATGAGAATGCCCTCCAGGTGGTGCCACTTTTGATTAGCTTTATTCCGATGCTGATGGATACCAGCGGCAATTGCGGCAATCAGAGCAGCACCATGGTGATTCGTGGTATGGCGGTGGGAGACATTGAGCTTCGGGATGTATTCCGGGTAGCGTGGAAGGAGCTTCGGGTGGGTTTTCTGTGCGGTCTTGTATTGGCTGCGGCCAATTTTGTGCGGCTGCTTTTGCAGTATCCGGATCAGCCTCTGGTAAATCTGGTGGTGGTGCTGTCTCTGGTGCTGACGGTGATTCTGGCTAAGACTATCGGATGTACATTGCCTATGCTGGCAAAGCGGATGAACCTGGACCCGGCTATTATGGCGGCTCCGCTGATTACGACCATTGTAGATGCGTGCAGTCTGATGATTTATTTTCGATTGGCATGTGTCTTATTGAAGATATAATATCAGTAATATCCCGCACAATGCACAAATCGATTTACAGGCACACGGTTTTGTGACTGGAAATTGATTTCCTACAGGTGTATTGTGGGGGATATTACGGAACTAAATATAGGAGGATATTTAAGGGATTATGTTAGGAGACAAAAAAGTCCTGTACAGCGGAATGCAGGCGACAGGCAATCTGACTTTGGGAAATTATCTGGGGGCCTTGAAGAATTGGCTGACCTTAAGCGATGAATATGAATGCTTTTACGGCGTGGTGGATCTGCATTCCATCACCATCCGCCAGGATCCCGCAGAACTTCGTAAGAGGGCCAGAGCACTTCTGACCCTGTACATTGCGGCCGGACTGGACCCGGAGAAGAACTGCATTTATTATCAGTCCCATGTATCGGGACATGCGGAGCTGGCATGGATTCTCAACTGCTTTACCTATATGGGCGAGCTGAACCGGATGACCCAGTTTAAGGATAAAGCGGCAAAGCATGCGGACAACATCAACGCAGGACTGTTTACCTATCCGGTGCTGATGGCGGCGGATATCCTGCTGTACCAGGCGGACGTGGTGCCGGTGGGCGTGGATCAGATGCAGCACTTGGAGATTACCAGAGATATTGCACAGCGGTTTAACGGCATTTACGGGGATGTGTTTACGGTTCCGGAGGCTTATATCGGCAAAGTGGGTGCAAAGATTATGAGCCTTCAGGACCCGTCTAAAAAAATGTCAAAGTCTGATGAGAATCCGAACGCAAGCATTTATCTGATGGACGACCCGGATACCATTATGCGTAAGTTCAAGCGCGCGGTGACAGACTCTGAGAGCCAGATTCTTTACCGTGACGAGCAGCCGGGAATTAAAAACCTGATTGATATTTACTGCGCTTGTACCGGAAAGACGCCAGACGAGACCGTACGGGAGTTTGACGGCAAGGGCTACGGAGAGTTTAAGCCTGCGGTGGGCGAGGCCGTGGTGGCGGTGCTGAAGCCTCTGCAGGAGCGCGTGGCGGAGCTGAATAAGGATAAGGCGTACATTGATTCCGTTATAAAAAAGAATGGAGAGAAGGCGCAGTATTTTGCCAACAAGACCTTGCGGAAGGTACAGAAAAAGGTGGGCTTTCCGGAACGGGTGAGATAAAAAAGATTGGAAAAAGGATTGAGACTTGCTGTAGGCGGGTTTTGATCCTTTTTGTTTTTGCGAATGCCTGGTTTTTGAAATTTCTTGTTTTTTCTTGTGACATTTTCCCTCTTTCAAAAGTATAATAGGTACAGGCCTGGAAGGAGGAGCATATGAATCGGGATGTACAACGGAAGCAGCAGATTGAAGCTCTGATTTTGAAATATGAGAAAACGGTATATAAGCTGGCCAATGTCATTCATTTTACCATCAATTTTGGTCAGTTAGGGGTCCAACCCGTTTAGTTAAGTAACCCATCTACTTTTTTACTTTGAAATGGTAGAATACAAAAAACAGGCCGGTCCATTACTTTAGGTCCGGCCTGTTTTCCGTGTAATTATGGTTTTAAATTGGTTCTTTAAATGCTTCGCTTATGTGTTTCTGCTTATGCCTGGCGTTTTCTCCGGTATGTGAAAAGCCCCAAAAGTGACAATAGAGCTACCGCCTCCACCACATAAATTACAGAGCTTTCACCTGTCTTAGGGGATACCGGCCCGTTTTCCACCGTTGTGGCTACTCCCGGCTGTTCCACCACAATCACAACCGGAGAGAAAGAGGTAAATTCTGCTTTAACGGTTCCATTTCCCACTTCCACAGGCAAATCCTCATAAGTACTGCTCCCGTTTATCCAGTGACGGAGGGCCACTTTTGATTCCGGCGTTACCCCAGGTACAAAGAAAGTCACGGGCACGGTTCCATCTATCAAAGTTACTGGCCCGTAATCCTCCTGGGCGTTTACGATAGAAAGGTCAAAGGAGTAAATACTGCACGCAAAGCTTGTTCCAAGCATCTGCCGGGCCTGCGCCTGCGTTAAGGTCTTTGTTCCCGGATTAAGGTATGGATGTACAATTACCTCGGTTTCCTCCCCATTTGCCTTGCGCACATGTGCCTGGACACCTGCGCCGGATTTCTTCACACCGATTTCTCCCACGGTGGCCCCGTGGGAATATACCTCCGGCTCACCGGAAGAACCAGAATCAGCAGAGGGCGTGCTTTCCGGTTCTACAGTTGCACCTTCGGGATCTCCCCAGATAAATACAAGACGGGCTCCCTCAAGAGGAAGAACGGCTCCCTCAAGGCCCGTAATAAATATGATTCCATCTGTATCCAGAAGGCTAAACTTACATTCTTTATAAGAAGTTTCTCCTGACGGGAAATAAAGAATCTTTGATGATTCATTTGCCTTTTCCGCAGCTTCGGTTCCATTGAAATCTCTGTAGTAGGGGTAAAGGGATTTAGGCAAAACATTTGTATCAAATTCAAGGCGCACAGTTTTTATAATAATTTCTTTTACCGTTTTATTATTTAATTCTGGATGTTCACCCATAAGCGCAGGTTTAAATTCTATGGTTAATGTCTCATAGAGCTTTCTTGAACCCAAAATTTTCTGTGCTTCTTCCTGGGAAATACTATTCGGGGATTTCGTATAATAATTTTGTACTCCTCCCCAATTACCGCTTCCCGAAATTTCAACATTTCCATCATCGCAAACGGCCGTACCATTTATATTAATGGTGCCGGTCGTCGCGAAATCACCATCATATGAGGGAAGATTTGTAACAATTTTTGTCTCGCCATTGTCTGCTGGTGTTTCGCTCTGGCCCGTATTTTCTGTCGGTTCATTTTCAACAGGCTCTGTCACCTCTGTCGGCACCTCTGAGGCCAGGGCCTGCATCCCCACGGTCATGCAGAGGATGGCCGTAATCACAATTAGTTTCCATTTCTTCATCTTTCTCGTTCTCCTTTTCTGTGTTTTTATATCAAAGCATTTCTGCTTTCATATCATTTTCTTTCATATTCCTCCACTTGAACCGCCGCCACCAGGAACCGGTGGTCTGCGTCATTCCCAATACAGGTGGACAGGGTCAGCAGGCGGCTCCCATAAGGGACTTTTATCTCCCTGTCTGCCTGCCCTGGTGCGCTTTTCAACTCCTCCACATAGGCAGTAAAACCGGCTTCATCTTCGTAATTCCGGTAGACGGGAAGATAAGCATTGGAAAACTGTACCGCCGCAAAAATCCGGTATACCAGGGTACGCTCTGGCAGATGGATATACACGTAGGGATGTTCTTCAAAAAAGATGGCGTCCTCGTATTCGTGCAGGCTTCCGAACATAGTTCCGTTTTTCATGTTGTGGCCGTAAAGCACGGTCTGAGCTGCGGAAAAGTCTTTCGGATGCACTTTTTCCGAATAGATGCTTCCGGGCAGGCCGGACATTCCCTCCAGGGTATGGTTCAGATAATAAGCGTCATCCACCGGATGCTGCAAAACCGGATAGTCCACCTGGGTTCCGGGAATGGTAATCCATGCGTAAATATCCTCGTTCCTCTCCCAAAGCTTCGTAAAGTCAATGGTGTTTTCCAGGTGTGGAGGTGTTTCTGCCTCCACGGTTTCCCCAGACATAGCTGGTTCCGGTTCTTCTTCCAAGGCCTGCGGCTGTAGGGCCGCCAGGGAAATGCCTCCCAACACCGCCGTTTCATCCTGCCTGGTCTTTAGCTCCTGGTACATGGCCTCCGCCCGTTCCTGTCTTATGTAATAGGCCAGAGTAAAGATTAGGGAGACTGCAAGCAGTCCTCCAAAAAAGAATCTGCTTTTTTGTATCTTTTTCCATCCCGTATGTCCGTTTTCTTTTTTCGCCACTGTGTGTATACCTCCTTAAAGCATAGATGCATTTTGATTAGGCTTTTTATACCTTTCGTTATTTTTGGACATAAAAAGACTGCGATTTCACAGCAAAAAGAATCGCAGTCTATTAAGACTTCGATTTCCCACTGAAAGCGCCTCCGGCGGCGGATTGCTCCGCCGTGCAAGCGCTTCGTGGGAAACCAAGAGAGGTGCAGCAGTATGCGTCCACACTTCTACACCTCTTTCTATATCATAAGGTTTTTGACTTCTCTGTCCATCCATCACAAAAGGATTGTATTTTTATAAAAAATACGGTATAATCCATCTTGTGTGTATCGCAGATTCGTCTGTATTGTGTGGTAGGCCAATTACCATCTTTGCCCGGCATTGCGCCAACAATGCCGGGTGGTACACTATACTTCTCTTGATTTTCCCAATGCCTATTGTACTATATGAAATCCTTTTTGGCAAGCGTCAAATCAGTGTTTTGGATGATTTTGGATAATTCCGGATTGCTTCATGTTTCTTTCTCGGATGGAAAAATCGGGAGATGTGGTTTTGCTGATGGTAAATTTCTGAATTTTAAAATTTGCATTTTAAGAAAATTTTACCAAATTACAGGTTTCGTATTTTCAGCGATATTTATTTTTATGAAAAAAAGGCCGTATTCAAGGCTTTTTTTGCTTTATTTTGAGAAATAAAACGGCATGGAATGTCAAAACAGCGATTTCAGAAAAATTTCTGAAATTTGAAAAATTAAAATTCAGAAATTTTTCTGAAATTCTGCTATGAAAAATCACGCAGGAACCCTGTAATTAAATCCCACAAAAGACTTTGCTTTTATGTTCCGCTCGTCCTTTCTATCCGGGCGTACCGGCTCCGTATATTTCGCTATGTCACGCATGAGCTGCTTTCCATTGCCCTTTTTTGCCCGGTAAAATTTTTTGCAAAGATAAATCGCCATTTTCATGTTTACTTTATATGTATGTATGTTAGATTTTTGCTTTTCCAACACTACTTGATTTGCAATACGTGAGGAGAAATTTGACATAATCATTGCTGCATAGATTTCTTGTTTTACAAAATCGTCTTTCTTCCCATGAAGATTAACAAGTCCCAGGCTGTATTTCAGCTCACGGAAAGCCGTTTCGATTCCCCAACGTGAATGGTATAATTCTTTGATTTCAGACAGCGTGAAGCTATCCGGCAGGCTCGTTGCCAGTGTTTCATATTCGCCCGTTTCCAACATGAAACGCACGACACGGAATGACATGGGGTAAGGGCTGGGGAAGTCCCACCTCCCACTTTTGGTGCCGGGGCTGTATGTCCGGTTCTCGTTTTTCTGTGTCTGTATATAAATATAATTCTTTCTCTTATCCGTATTGGTTTGAGTAGTGGTAATTATAAAATTGATTCGGGTATCCAGTTCCTGCATTGGAAGCTTTCGGATTTCCCTCATGGCAGATCTGCCTTGCTTTACTCTGATAAGGAAATCCGTATTGGGTTTTTCCAAAAGGTGGGAAAACAGGTTATAGGATTCAAAGCCTCTGTCTGCGGTAATAAGTGTCTTTTCCTTGTAATCATACCATTCCAACAGGAAAAGCAAGGCACCGATTTCATCCTGCTTCGGTTGTGGTTGTATATGGCAATGAACGTATGTTTTGTTAAGTACATCATACAGTGGAGTGACATGAAGCTGATTGTACCCCTTCGGGGTTCCTGCGTGCTGCATGAAGCTGGATGATTGTGGATTTCTTGCCATATTTACACAGGTTCCGTCAACCGCAAGCACCCGATAACCTTTGTATCTTTGAATGTCGTTATGAATTGAATTAAAGTTTTCCAATATTTCTTCAAACACGGTATAGGAAATGTTTTTTCTTCGCTGGACAAAGGCCGATTTTTTAGCTGCAACTCCCATCTCGTATAATTCCTTGTCCAGGCTTCCGCCCTGAATGGAAAGCAATATGTCTACCATTTTTTCCGCAGTCAAAACACGGTTGCGGACAAAAGTATACTCTTGTTCGCCAAACTCCCGGTTTTCATTTTCGATTGCCAAGGTGATGGCTGTTTTTAGTTCTGATTTAATTTTGTTGGGAGTGATTTTTTTTACCGCCATAAAAACACCTCATTTCTGTGGATGCTGGAATAAAAGTGGTTCTTAACTGAACAACCTTTTTATGAGAATAATGATTCGTATTGTACGTTTTAGGGGATTTTTTATCGGAAGTTTTTATAATTTGATTATCTGAAGTAAATAAATCCATTCACCTTTATTATGTATATCGACATAAAGTCCCTTTTTTTAACAGATTTGGAGCAGATTTTTAGGGACAGCTTCTAAAAAACTGTCCCTAAACTGAACGTGTTGTAAGTTTATCTGAATGACGTTGATAAGCTGGCTTATTCCTATATGAAGAATAGGCAGGATACCGACGACGTGTATCAGGAGGTCTTCCTGCGGTTTTTCCGGAAGAAACCGGAGTTTGAAAACGAGGAGCATGAGAAAGCCTGGTTTATCCGAACGACGATTAATTGCTGTAAGAGCTATTTTATGTCGGGGTGGGTGAAACGTACGATGGCCCTGGAAGAGAGAACCTTGGGGCAGGAGGACAGCTATGAGATGGAAGAACGGAGTGAGCTTTTTTATGCGGTGATGGATCTTCCTGTGAAGTACCGGACGGTGATACATCTTTTTTACTATGAGGGTTATACGGTGAAGGAGATTGCGGAGCTTCTGGACGAGAAGGTGACGACGATTACTACACGCCTTGCCCGGGGAAGGGAGCAGCTTCGTGAGGTGCTGGATGCGGAGGCAGCCGGAGAATCCAGGACGGTAAACGTGGTTTATAAGAGACGGTCAGAAGCGGCCAGAATTAGCGGAACGGGCGGCAGAAGCCGGGAGCCTAAGGGAACGGGAAGGTTGTCGGTTGTGGGACAGAAGGAAACCTGTATCAGATTTTAGAAGAGGAGGAGTGCAAGCATGAGTATAAAAGGATATAAGAATGCATTTTCGGGGATTGAGCCTTCTAAGGAGCTGCACGACTCTTTGCTTCGTGCAGTTTTGGAAGAGGAGAATTGTATGAAAATGGAAGATAGAGAGAAAAAGCAGATAAGAAAGGCAGACCAGACCAGGCGTACCGGGCATACCCGGCATGTTAGGCCCAGATTGATTGCAGCCTGTGCGGCGGTGATGATTCTTTGCGTGTCCATGACGGCAGCGGCGGCTTTTGACCTGAATGATATTTTCCAGGGCTTCTTTAAGAAAGAGGTTGCTTCGGAGCAGGGGGGAAATGAGATGTCGGCGGTGCCCCTGGAGGCGGGAAATGACTTTCTTGCAAGTGCGGGAAATGTGATTCATGAGGAGACCACCGGGAACGGCCTTAAGCTGACCCTACGGGGAACGGTGGGGGATGGGAATGTCCTCTATGCGGCCCTGGATGTGGAGACGGTGGACGGAAGCCCCTTTACCGCAGAGCAGGAGGGCAGCGTGCAGTCTTACCGGTTTGAGGAAGTTATGCTTGAGGGCGAGGGCATCGGAGGCGGTGAGCTGAACCGGATTTATTGCGGACTGGATCGGATTGACGACGGCAGCGTGCCGGGCAGGGCGACCTTTTTGATGTCGGAGATGCTTGACAATGACATGAAGGGCAAGGAAATCAAGATGTCTCTGCGGAATCTGATGGCGGAGAGTAATGAGATTATTGATATGGGCATGGACAAAACCATCTGGGAGCTGATGCAGGAATTTGAGCCTCTTAAGATTCGGGAAGCCAGCGAAAATGCCGGTTTGATAATAAACAGTTACAGCACCGAGGAGGATGCCGAAGGAAATGTGAATGCTCATGAGAGCTTTATGGTGGAAAAAACCGATAAGCGGATTGCCTTTTCCTCCAAATACCCGGAAGCACGTATTTCGAATATGGGTATCTATAAAGGGCAGTATGAGGACAATCTGATTGTTAACCTGGATCTTGGGGGAGAACTTGACTGGGATCTCCTGGATCAGAAGTCCCTGATTGTAATGGATCGCCGTACCGGGCAGGTGATTAACGGAAGTTCGGGAGCTCTGGCCATCGGAAACGGAGCCGAGGAGGATTATTTCCCGGGCATGGAAGGCCAGGCGGATATTGTGGGAGATGATTACGTTTCCTGTCGTTATTGCTTTAACGATATCAGTGAAAACCAGGCGAAAAATGCGGTCTTTGCCCTGGGCGGCGACGGTTCCTATGAGGAATTGTTTGATGGCGAGTGGAGCTTGAGTTTTACCGTAGACTATGAGGACACCATGCAGACCTGGGAACTTAAGGAAAAGGCTGTGGTTGGGAATGTGGAAGTTAAAAAAGTTCAGATTTCTCCTGTGTCCGCCGTAGTGGAATTCGACACATTGTCGGATGAGAAGACAGAGCTTGAGGATGTTTTCCTGAAGCTGAAAGACGGAAACCAGGTGGAATGTAACGCTATGAGTCAGGACTGGGATGAGAATGGCGAAGCATCCTGCAGGGTCATCTGGAAGAGCGTGGTGGAACTGGGTGAGATTGAAGGCATTGTCGTGAATGGAACGGAGATTAAGCTGTAGGGATGTGCAGTGGCAAGAGTTTATAATTATATTCAGGACTCTGTTTTTTAAGATGACCCATTGAAGATGGGAAGAGAGTAATGGGAAACATCCGACAGTTTGTATGATTGTCGGATGTTTTTCTATGGAATATAATGGGGACAAGGTAGATAAATACAGTGTGTTATGGATTGTTAAATTATCTACAAAATAATACCTAACTAAGAAAGGGGAAGTTTCGAAATGGGATTCAAATCAGACATCGAAATTGCACAGGAGACAGTCATGCAGCCGATCACAGAGATTGCGGCAAAGGCAGGAATTGACGACAAGTATCTGGAGCAGTATGGAAAGTACAAAGCAAAGATTGACTACAATCTGCTCAAAGAGACCAATGCGGAGGATGGAAAGCTGATTCTGGTAACAGCCATCAACCCTACCCCGGCAGGAGAAGGCAAGACCACCACAACCGTAGGTCTGGCAGACGGTATGCAGAAGCTTGGCAAGAAGGTTATGGTAGCTCTTCGTGAGCCGTCCCTTGGACCTGTATTCGGTGTAAAGGGCGGAGCGGCAGGCGGCGGCTATGCACAGGTAGTTCCCATGGAGGACATCAACCTTCACTTTACCGGTGACTTCCACGCAATCGGTGCGGCAAACAACCTGTTGGCAGCTATGATCGACAACCACATTTTCCAGGGCAACGCACTGAACATTGACCCCAGAAAGATTACCTGGAGAAGATGCGTGGATATGAATGACCGTCAGCTCCGTAACGTAGTGGACGGCCTTGGTGGAAGAACTAACGGCATGCCCAGAGAGGACGGCTACGACATTACGGTTGCTTCCGAGATTATGGCAGTTCTGTGTCTGGCAAATGACATCACAGACCTGAAAGAAAGACTTGCAAGAATCATCATCGGTTATACATATGGAAAGGTTGCTGAGCAGAAGCCCGTAACCGCAGGCGATTTGAACGCACAGGGTGCTATGGCAGCTCTTCTTAAGGATGCCTTAAAGCCTAACCTGGTACAGACCTTAGAGCATGTACCGGCTATTGTTCATGGCGGACCTTTCGCAAATATCGCTCACGGATGTAACTCTGTAACAGCTACCAAGATGGCTATGAAGCTGGCTGATTACACCATCACAGAGGCAGGCTTCGGTGCAGACCTTGGTGCTGAGAAGTTCCTGGATATCAAGTGCCGTATGGCAGGACTGAAACCCAACGCAGTGGTTATCGTTGCTACGGTTCGTGCTCTTAAGTACAACGGCGGCGTTCCCAAGGCAGATCTCAACAATGAGAATCTGGAAGCTCTGGAGAAGGGACTTCCGAACCTGCTGAAGCATGTAAGCAATATCAAAGATGTATACAAGCTTCCCTGTGTGGTTGCCATCAATGCATTCCCGACAGATACCAAGGCCGAGCTTGACCTGGTAGAGAGCAAGTGTAAGGAGCTTGGCGTAAACGTTGCTCTGTCCGAGGTTTGGGCAAAGGGCGGCGAAGGCGGCGTGAAGCTTGCCGAGGAAGTAATCCGTCTGGTTGAGGAACCCAATGACTTTACGTTCTCCTATGAGCTTGAGGGCACCAGCATTGAGGATAAGCTGAATGCAATCGTTCAGAAGATTTACGGCGGTTCCCGTGCGGTTCTGACTGCCAATGCTCAGAAGCAGGCCAAGGAGCTTGAGGCACTTGGATTTGGAAGCTGCCCGATCTGCGTGGCAAAGACCCAGTACAGCTTAACCGACGACCAGACCAAGCTGGGTGCTCCCAAGGATTTCGAGGTTACCGTTCGCAACCTGAAGATTTCCGCAGGTGCAGGCTTTATCGTAGCTCTGACCGGCGAGATCATGACCATGCCCGGACTTCCCAAGGTTCCGGCAGCAGAGCGTATCGACGTAGACGAGACCGGCAAGATTTCCGGATTGTTCTAAGCGAATCTGTTATCACTGTTATAAACCTATAAAGAACACAGTCGGGAAGGACCCTTACAGGCCCTTCCTGCTTGTGGGTAAAGCAAATTTTTGGAATAGGAGAGAGAGAATGGGATTTTCAACCAGCAAATGTGATGAATTTGTAGAGGTTCTGGCATCCAAGGCTCCCGTACCGGGCGGCGGCGGAGCTTCCGCACTGGTAGCGGCAGTTGGTACGGCACTTGGCAATATGGTAGGAAGCCTCACCGTAGGAAAGAAAAAATATGCGGACGTTGAGGAAGAAATGTACACTTTAAAGGAAAAGGCAACCGCCCTTCAGGCAGATTTCCTGCGTCTGATCGATCGTGACGCAGAAGTATTCGAGCCGTTGTCCAAGGCTTACGGTATGCCGAGAGAGACGGAGGAGGAAAAGGCGGAGAAAGCCCGTGTGATGGCTATTGTTCTCAAGGATGCCTGCTCCGTTCCCATGGAGATTATGGAGAAATGCTGTGAGGCCATTGATTTAATTGTAGAGTTTGCGGCAAAGGGTTCTGCATTGGCTATCAGCGATGCAGGCGTAGGCGTTGCATTCTGCAAGGCTGCTCTTCTGGGAGCCTCCCTCAATGTGTTTATCAATACAAAGTCTATGGCGGATAAAGAGTATGCGGCAGAGCTGAATGCAAAGGCAGACGCTATGATTGAGAAGTATACGAAGATTGCGGATGAAGTATTTGCAAGTGTGAATGGCAGACTGAGATAGTTTGAGGATACAAAACTGAAATCAGTGATATTATGGAACTTTAAATAGGAGATTGGAATAATGGCAAAACAGTTATTAGGAAAAGAAGTAACTGCTGCTTTGAATGAGAGAATTAAAGCAGATGTAGCGGCATTAAAAGAAAAGGGAGTAAATCCTACCCTGGGAATTATCCGTGTAGGTGAGAGACCGGATGACCTTTCTTATGAGAGAGGTGCAACCAAACGCTGCGAGACCCTGGGTGTAGAGTTCAAGAAATACCTGCTTCCCGCAGAGGTAACGCAGGAAGAGCTTCTAAAGGTGATTGAGGAAGTAAATAACGATGACAACATCCATGGTGTTCTGATGTTCCGTCCATTGCCCAAGCACATCAACCAAAGTGTAGTTGAGAATGCACTGTCCGCAGAGAAGGACGTAGACTGCCAGACAGACGCATCCCTGACGGGTGTATTTACCGGAAAGCAGATCGGCTTCCCGCCCTGTACGCCCCAGGCTTGTATGGAGATTCTGGATCACTACGGAATCGACTGCACCGGCAAGAAAGCTGTAGTGATAGGCCGTTCCCTGGTAGTAGGAAAGCCCGCAGCCATGATGCTGATTAAGAAAAATGCAACCGTAACCATCTGTCATACGAGAACAAAAGATATGCCCAGTGTAACCCGTGAGGCGGAGATCCTCATTGTTGCAGCCGGACGTGCAGGCGTGGTAGGCAAGGAATATGTATCCCCGGGTCAGACCGTGATTGATGTTGGAATCAATGTGAATGAGGAAGGCAAGCTCTGCGGTGACGTGGCTTATGCAGAGGTAGAGCCTGTCGTAGAAGCCATTACTCCCGTACCGGGCGGTGTTGGAAGCGTAACCACCTCCGTACTGGTTGGCCATGTGGTAGAGGCGGCCAAGAGGAAGTATTTATAAAAATCGCTGTGAACCAGTGTACCGTCTGTCTGATAATCAGACAGTACACAAGAGTGAAATCTGTTCCGGCATAAATTTTAAGTATGTAAAAAAACCAGGATTCTCTTTTTTATCGAAAGGGTATTCTGGTTTTTTTATAAATATTATTGGTGAATTTAGATTATAAAATTTAAAAATTCTTAAATCCTTTCCCCTCCTTTTTGCGTTATAGTTATTGTAAGACGTTTTACATGAGAAAACTTTTGAAAATACGCCGGTATGCGGAGCATACAGACAGCACACCGCAGATGGATTTTTAAAAGCGCTCCACAGGGAGAGTACATAAATTGAGAGACAGCGAGCTGATTAAGAGAATCAAACAGGGAGAGACGGAGCTTCTGGATGTTCTGATCGAGAGCCACTATGATGGAATCTACCGGTTCTGTTACTACAAGCTAGGAGACCGGGAAGCGGCCTATGACTGCGCCCAGGAGACATTTCTCCATCTTTTGCGATATATGGACACCTATGTGGAGCAGAAAAGGTTCAAGGCATACCTTTACCGGATTGCAGGAAATGTGTGTATGGACTGGTTTCGGAAAAATTCGGTGCAGTTTGCAGGGGAGGAGCTTTTGGAAACCATAGTCAGGGAGGATTCGGAGCTTAAGAGGGTGGAGCTGTCCGACGAGGTACTGAGGGCGCTTCAGGTCCTTTCCCCGGTCCAGAGGGATGTGGTGATTTTACATTTCTTTTATGACTTTAAGCTCAGAGAGATTGCACAGATTACCAATGTCCCCATGTCAACCGTCAAATCCCGGCTGAAGCAGGGGATGGATAAGATGAAAGCTTATATGGAAAGATCCAGGTAACAAATGTGTCCTCGAAATATTTTTGTGACTTTACTCTTTAGTACTGTTGTGTAGCAACTTTAAAACAGTAAACTCTGGAACTGGAAAGAGCTTGCGGAACTTTAAATAGGAGGCTGGCGTTGAAAGAAGAGAGAAAAAATAAAAGAAACAGGAGACAGGAGGAGGAAATCCGGGCTTTTCTGAAAAGTGCAGAACAGCCGGAGATTGACGGGGAAAGAAAGCGGCAGACCCTGGAGCTGTTACGTATGGAGAGAAAATGGCTTCATATTCGGTCGAGAAAGCCTTATATACAGCGTGTGCTGGATCAGACGGCCTATCTTTCCCCGGCCGTATGGCTGATTCAGGGAGCTCTGGTTCTTATCCTGGGATGGAGCTTCTGTGTAGGGGATAGGAGAGAGATTCTCATAAACCTGCTGCTCTGTGCGCCGATCATAGGAATTGTGGGATTCACGGAAATCATGCGGAGCTACCGGCAGAGTATGTGGGAGCTGGAGCAGGCATGCCGCTACAATCTGCGTCAGCTCATGGGAATGCGGCTGCTGATTTTTGGAATTGTGGATTCTCTGGTGGCATGCGGTGTGACGGTGATGGGATTTGGGGCTGGAATATGGGCATCGGAACTGTTGGGGTTCTTTTTCATCCCGCAGATTCTTTCGGATTGCGTGTATCTGTATCTGATGGCCCGTTTCCGGCGGCGTTTTCAGGGAATAACCCTCCTTGGTGCGGCGGTGTTCATGACCCTGCTGTGGGTGACCTTGTTGGAGGGTATTGCATATGATCCCCAGTTAAGGCAGAGGATTGCAGATCCCTTTATACTGGCGCTTCTGCTGCTGGCATGTCTTGGGCTGCTGGCCCTGTGCTGTGTGCGTTTTTTAAAGGGAGTGGAAGCGGAGTATTGCGGAGCTTAACCCTTTAGTGCCATCGCGCAGCGATTTTACGGAACTGGAATAGGAGGAACGAGTTATGGAATTACGGTTAGACCGGCTGACCAAGCAATATAAGCAAAAGCTGGCAGTGGATCGGATAGATTTGGAATTGAAATGCGGAGTTTACGGGCTTCTGGGAGCAAACGGAGCTGGAAAAACCACTCTGATGCGTATGATCTGCGACATCCTGGAGCCGTCTTCCGGGGAGATCTTCTGCAACGGGCAGAACATTCGGGAGATGGGAGAGGAATACCGGGATCTCCTGGGATACCTCCCCCAGAATTTCGGCTACTACCAGGAATTTACAGCTTACAAATTCCTGCTGTACATTGCGTCTTTAAAAGGGCTGGGAAAGGAACAGGCAGCCGTCCGGGCTCTCTATCTTCTGGACATGGTGGGCCTGGCAGACCAGAAAAAGAGAAAGATCAAAACCTTTTCCGGCGGAATGAAGCAGCGTCTGGGAATCGCCCAGGCCATGCTGAATGAGCCTAAGATTCTGATTCTGGATGAGCCCACAGCAGGTCTGGACCCTAAGGAGCGGGTGCGCTTCCGAAACCTTATCAGCTCCTTTTCCAAGGATAAGATTGTGCTTCTGTCTACCCACATTGTATCGGATGTGGAGTACATTGCCGATGAGATCTTGGTGATGAAGGAGGGACGCCTGATTCACAGAGGTGCGCCGGAGGTGGTGACTCGAGAAGCAAAAGGGCTTGTATGGGAGTGCAAAGTGGATTCCAGATATGCAGATCGCTATGTAGAACAGTACAATGTGGGGAATCTGAAAAATGCAGGGGATGAGACCATCCTGCGGATTATCTCAGATACGAAACCCTGTGAGGAGGCTGTGGAGGCGGAGCCCACCCTGGAGGATCTGTATCTCTATTATTTCAGCGAGGAGGAAAGCAGACAATGATTCGGATGATTGGATTTGAATTTGAAAAAATACTGAACCGGAAGATTGTGTACGCAGCCATTGCATGTATTTTGATTATGGGCACTACTATGTATGTGGGAAGAGGAGCGGGAGCGCAGATTGTGATGGAGTCCGAGGGGAATTATCTGGAGGGTCGGGAGGCTGTCAGGCTTGACAAGGAGATTGCCGCCAGGCATGAGGGGCCCTTGACGGAGGAAAAGGTGGAGGAGATTCTGGAGACCTACCGCCCAAGAAGAGATGACGGGGGCTTCTGGGTGGTAAATAATATCTATAACACGCTGTCCAGCCTCTGGGGGGACATGGACGGAAGCTATGATGGCATGGATATTCGATCTACATTTCCCGCATACCTGGACGAAAGGCCGCTGATATTGGGATATAACCAGGGCTGGCTGGTCTTTCTGGAGGGAGGAGCGTACATGATGGTATTTATGGGCTTTCTCCTGGTGATTGCTCTGTCGCCGGTCTTTTCTGAGGAATACAGCAGGGGAACTGACGCACTGATTCTTACCTCCCGACATGGAAAGAGGAGCTGCGCCTGGGCAAAAATCATTGCCTCCTATCTTTTCACCCTAATGGTAGTGGGAGGCTGGCTGCTTCTTCAGAGCTTCCTATACTGGAAAGATTTTGGCTTAGACGGGGGTGGGGCCAGCGTGCAGCTCAATAATCATTTTATGCTTTCCGGAGTGCCCTATTTTCTCACCTATATGGGTGCGGCTGGCTATTGCCTGGTGCTGTGGATTGGTGGCTCTCTGATTTTAACGGCACTGATACTGGTGCTCTCGGCGCTTTGCAGATCCTCCTTTGTAACAGTGATTGCGGCTGCGGCCTGCTATGCCATGCCATCCTTGCTTGGGCAGTTGGGTGTACCTTTGAAGCTTTTAAGCCTGAATCCCATCTGGGACTTTTTGGCGGAGGTGCCTCTGATGGTTCCGAAGCTTTCCCTTGGCGGCGGAGCGCAGGTTTCCTTCGTGTGGGTGGTGGCGGTCTTTGCCCTGGTGATGACGGCGGCAAGCTTTGTCCTTAGCCGGAGGATTTTTGCAAAGCATCAGGTGATGTGAGAAAAGGACATTTCAATGCCTCATTTGCTTAAGCTCCGCCTGGAATTCCGGCAGCGCATCCCGTCCCATCCTGGTCACAGGCTTGATCCATTTCCCGCTGCGGGTATACCACAGTTCAAAGGCCAGCCGGATCAGCTCGTCCGTATACAGGAATGAAAAGACCGCAAGGAAGGGCAGATGCCAGATCATACCGGCAGCCCAGGTTGCAGGGACACTCACGGTAAACAGACAGATGATCTCCAGCAGCGTTCCGAATACGGCTTCGCCTCCGGCGCGGTAGCAGCTGTTCATAATATAGTTGCAGGTGCGGATGGTTCCGGCTGCCAGATAGATGAGGAGCATATATTTGCCGAAAAACATAGCCTCTGTCCCAAGGCCAAACAGTGACAGGAGCGGTTTGTTCAGCAGCAGGCCGAACAGACAGATGCAGAAGGTGATTGCCGGGCACAGGATGGCGAATTTCTTCATATACTGGTAGCCCTTCATCAGATGTCCGGAGCCGACCTTCTTTCCCACAACCACAGAGGAAGCATCCGCAAGACCGGCGAAGAAGGCAAATACAAAGCCTTCCAGAACACGGAATGCAGCCATGGCTGCAATAGCTGATTCTGACTGATGTCCGATGACGATATTGATCAGCATCTGTCCGATCCCATAAAATAATTCATTGCAGATAATAGGCAGACATTTCCCCATATATTCTTTCAGAAAACCATTGCCCCAGAAAAACATATCTTTTAATTTCAGTGCAATGGTTTCCTGATCCTTTAGAAGGAACAGGAGCAGCACAAGTACATTTACAATGCCAGACACTAAGGTGCCCACTGCCGCACCAGCCGCACCCATCTGCGGCATACCGAAGCGTCCGTAAATCAGAATCCAGTTTAGAATAAAATTCGTGATCAGTGCCAGAATGGAGCTGAAGAGAGGCGGTTTTACACGTTCTGTTGAGCGCATCAGAAAACTGATGATCATGGCAAGAACCTGCAGTGGGTAGGCGAAGCCTACAATTCGGATATATGGGGCGCCGATGGCAATGATATTTTCTTTATCCGTATAGATTCCCAGTATAAACTCCGGGGCGATAACGGCTGTACCCCCAAAGATCACAGACACGGCCAGCATACAGGTTAGCGCCAGTCCAAAGACCCGGTTGATGCCCCTCTCATTGCGCGCTCCCCAGTACTGGGAGAAAAACAACAGCCCTCCGCTTGCGAAACCAAAGTAGCAGGAGAAAAATAGAGAGGTAATTTGGGAACAGATTCCCACGGCAGCTACGGATAATTCACCCTGGCTGCCGATCATAATGGTATCGACCATGCTTGCCGTGGTGGACAGAAAATTCTGAAACGCAATGGGCAGCGCGATAGTCAAGATTGTCTGAAAAAAGATTCCCCAGCTGACCTTTTCATTCCGCATAGTGAGATTCCCCTCCTTTATTTTTTATACGCATTTTAAGAGTCTTCAGAAGACCTGTATTCCCCATTATACCTTGGAAAGCAGATAATGCAATAGTTATTTTCCTTCCATGTATTTTTTGTAACGAATGCAAAGGGATCTCAAAAAGGGGATAGAAATGACACAGAGATAACTGAAAAGATACATAGTTGACTTTCCTTCGCATTTTTCATACAATTTGTATGAGAAAGCAAGCTGCTGAATAGCTTCTTTTGCCTGGAGAGGGGAATAGCACGTTCCACTTCCTTTTTATAGGGCTAAGGGTGTCAGTCAAATTATATGAATTTGTTGCTTTATCTGCTTGTATATATGCAGCTTGCAAGAAGAAATACAGGAGGATTCTCACACTATGAAGCTCAGTACCTCGATTCTGGCCCACAAGCTCAAATCAAAATTTACCCTTCAAAATAAAAAAGCCCTATCCGATGAGCTGCACTTGGAGCAGGTCCTGTTTTTCTGCGATGGGGACGGAATGCAGAATCACAAAATCTACATCTGTTCTCAGGAGCAGGTATCCGAGCAGGACTTGATTGTGCCGGAGGAGGCCGTACTGTTCTGCATTGGAAAGGTACGGACCCGTAATACGGCAAGGAACGGACAGGTATTCCAGCTTGTGGACGACACCTCCCCTTTTGTGCTTTTTAATGAGATTCAGCGGCTTTTTGAATACTATAGCCAGTGGGATGAGCGCCTCTACGAGCTTGCAAACCAGGAAGGAAGCATCCAGGAGATGCTGGACGAAAGCTTTCGGGTGTTCCACAATCCGGTGATTGTCAATTCGGCAGATTATTTTGTCATCGGCTATTCCAGCGTGATAGACACCCACTCGGAGCTGTCTGGCCTGGTGGACCCAGACGCTATCTTCGAGTATAGCGGCGAGTACCGGGATACGGATCAGCAGCAAAGGCTGATGAAAAAGAGGGGAGCCTATTTTTCCCCGGATTATATTACGGGGGCTCGAAGCCTCTGTGTCAATATCTTCGAACATGACCGCTTTGCCTATCGGGTGACCATGGTGGAGAGCTTAAGCCGGTTTGAAGCCTATGACGGGGCTCTTTTGGAGCATCTGACCAGTTACATAAAGCTGGCCTTGTCCAAGCAGCTTACTCTGCAGACGGATATGGGCTACCGTCTGGATCGGATTCTCTCCGACATTTTGTTGAATCCCGATCAGGATAGGGAGGTGACCAGGCAGTGGTTCTCGGGGTTTGGCTGGCTTCCGGAGCATCGGTATTTCTGTATCAATTTGAAGGTGGCAGCCCTGGATCTGGAAAATATGACAGTGCGCTTTATTTGCAGCCACATTGAAAATATGTTGGGCAATTCCTGTGCCTTTCAATACGAAAATAATATTACCATCTTTGTGAATCTCACCCGGTTCGGGGGCGGAATCACGGATGCCATGGATAAAATTGTTTATTTTCTGCGGGACAGCTTTTTGAAGGCGGGCTTGAGCAATGAGTTTGTAGGCTTCGAGGCTCTGCATTTCTATTACCAGCAGGCGGCGGTGGCCCTGGAGGTGGGAGGCAGGAGGGCGCCCTTTCGCTGGATACACCGGTTTGATGATATCGCTCTTGACTATCTTCTGGAGCAGAGCAGGGGGGATCTTCCCCAGGAGCTGGTGTGCTCCCAAAAGATTCTGGGGCTTCGCTCCTTTGATGAGCAGCACAACACCGATTATTATAATACGTTAAAGCTCTATGTGCAAAATCATCTGAATGCCGTGCAGACAGCCAGGCAGCTTTACATCCATAGAAGTACCTTTCTCTATCGGATGGAGAAGATCAAGGAGCTGATTCACCTGGATTTGGATGACTATGATACCCTGCTTTATGTGATGATGACCTTTCGGATGATGGAGTTGGAATGAAGGGGCATGTATTTTTTCAGAAATATTGCATCTGAAAGCAATTAGTGATACCATGGGGAAGGAAAAAAGCAGGATTTGTAGAAAATCCACGAAAGGATGTGTGTTCTTATGGAAATTATTCAAGATCTATTGGCAGCCATCGGTGTTGTGCTGAATGGGATTCCCCAGGGCCTTTTGGCTATTTCCTTTGGGTTTGCCTCGGTGCCGACTGCCCTTGGCTTTATCATTGGTGCGGTGTCCTGTGCTGCCCTTGGCTCCGTAGCGCCTATTTCCTTCCAGGCTGAGACTATTACCCTGGCAGGAACTATGGGAAAGGATCTGCGGGAGAGGCTGTCCATGGTCTTCTACGCAGGTGTTGCCATGCTGATTCTGGGTGCCTGCGGTCTCTTAAGCGTAATTACCGGCTTTGCGGGGGATGTGATTGTCAACGCAATGATGGCAGGCGTGGGCATTATGCTGGCCAAGGTGTCCTTTAGCATGATTAAGGAAAATAAGCTGGTGGGCTGTGTTTCCCTGGCATCTGCCATTGTGGTGTACTTTTTCTTTGGTCAGAATCTGGTTTATACCATTGTGATTTCCCTTATCATTTCCTCCATAGCGGCCAAAATTGCCGGACAAGATATTGGGGGAGGCATGACAGAGAAAATGGGAAAGCTGGAGCTTCATAAGCCTGCCTTTAACCTGAGAATTTTGCGGGGAGCTCTGGCTCTTTGCTGCCTGACCATAGGTGGAAATATTGCTTTTGGCTCCATTACCGGAGGGATTGCGGGGGCAAATGCCAACATTGACCATCTGACTGTTTATTCCGGTCTGGCAGACGCAGTCAGCTCTCTCTTTGGAGGCGGCCCGGTGGAGGCTATTATATCAGCAACGGCGGGAGCTCCCAATCCGGTGCTGGCCGGTGTATTGATGATGGTGATTATGGCAGCCATTTTGTTTGTGGGTCTGCTGCCCAGAATTGGAAAATATGTACCCAATCAGTCCATTGCCGGCTTTTTGTTTATCCTTGGAGCGGTGGTAACCGTACCCTCCAATGCGGCAGTTGCTTTTTCGGGAACGGCCCCTGGGGACAATATTGTGGGTGGTGTGACCATTGTAGTGACAGCAGCGGTGGACCCTTTTGTGGGAATGCTGGCTGGACTGGCTCTCAAGCTTCTCTTTAGCATTGGTATTGGAATATAAAGAGAAAATGGATGAGAATGGTGATTGGATGAATGATGAATCGCCGGAATATTGCATTTTACAACGGGAAGGAGAACGAATATGAATTATTATGAGCTTTCGGTGGCAGGTGTAACACGCCAGCTTCCGATTATGCAGATTGCTCCGGATCTGGCCATTGCCAGCTTTGTGATTTTGGGGGATTGTGAGCTGGTGACAAAGGCTGCGCCCCTTTTGGAAAAGAAGCTGCCAGAGGTAGATTATATTGTAACTGCGGAGGCAAAGGGGATTCCTCTGGTGCAGGAGCTTTGCCGTCTGCGGGGACTGCCCTATTACATTGTAGCCCGCAAGAGCATCAAGCCTTATATGGATCAGCCCCTGACCGATGAGGTGGTGTCTATCACCACCCAGAAGACCCAGACCCTTTGTCTGGACGGGAAGGATGCCATGCTTCTGCAGGGCCGGAGAGTTGCCATTGTGGATGATGTGATTTCCACAGGGGAATCCCTAAGTGCCATTGAGCGTCTGGTGGAGAAGGCAGGAGGAAGCATTCTCGCAAGGGCAGCTATTTTGGCAGAGGGTGATGCGGCGAAGCGGGAGGATATTATTTATCTGGAGGAGCTGCCACTGTTTCCGATTTCTTAAAAAGAAAATGAGATAAGCCTGTTTTTCACGGTTCGGAAGAACCGTGATTCCTTAAGGTATATAAACATACCCCTTTACATATATTGTAACAGCATATATGGAAGGGGTATTTTTATGGACAAAAGTTCCGAATATAACTTGTATAAAGACATACAGACCCGAACCGGCGGAGAGATTTACCTGGGTGTGGTAGGCCCGGTGCGTACCGGAAAATCTACTTTTATCAAGCGCTTCATGGATCTGTGCGTGCTGCCGGGCATTGAGGATGAAAATGCCAGAACCAGGGCAAGGGATGAGCTGCCCCAGTCGGCGGCTGGAAAGACCATTATGACCACAGAGCCCAAATTTATTCCCAAGGAGGCTGTGGAGGTACGGATTTCCGGGGACGTGGCGGTAAAGGTGCGCATGATTGACTGCGTGGGCTTTATGGTGCCCGGCTCCGAAGGGCACATGGAGGATGACGCAGAGCGGATGGTGAAGACTCCCTGGTTTGACTATGAGGTGCCCTTTACCCAGGCAGCGGAGCTGGGAACGAAAAAGGTTATCACAGATCATTCCACCATCGGAATCGTAGTGACCTGTGATGGCTCCTTTGGGGACATTCCCAGAGACAATTACATAGAACCGGAGGAGCGGACCGTAGCGGAGCTTAAGAAGCTGGGGAAGCCCTTTGTTATCCTTTTAAATTCCGAAAAGCCCTACAGCGACGCCGTGTCCGGCATGGCAGCCAAAATGGTGGAGAAATACGGCGTATCTGTGTTGCCGGTAAACTGCGAGCAGCTTAGAAAGGAGGACGTCACTCGAATCCTGGAGCAGATTCTCTACGAATTTCCACTTGCCAAGGTAGAGTGCTATGTGCCTAAGTGGGTAGAAATGCTGCCTATGGAGCACCGCATTAAGCAGGATGTCATAGCAAGGCTTCGGGAGCTGGCCCAGAAGCTCAATACTATCCGTGACGTAACCCCGGAAAATCTCCAAACAGAGAGCGAGTTCATAGATCGCATGAAGCTGGATCAGATCCACATGGACAGCGGAACCGCCAAGGTAAACATGGAGATTGACGACCGGTACTACTACGAGCTCCTAAGCGAGCTCACCGGAAGCGAGATTTTAGGAGAATACGAGCTCATGTCCCTGATTCGGGAGCTGTCCAAAATGAAGAAAGAGTACGAAAAAGTAGCCACCGCCATCACCTCCGTACGGCAGAAAGGCTATGGCGTAGTGATGCCGGATCAAGAGGAAATCACCTTAGAGGAACCAGAGCTGATTCACCAGGGGAACAAATTCGGCGTAAAAATTCGATCCATCGCTCCAAGCATTCACCTCATCCGGGCAAACATAGAGACAGAGATTGCCCCCATAGTAGGAAGCGAGGAGCAGGCAAAGGATCTCATTACATATCTGAAAGACAGCGGAGGAGAGAACGAGAGTATTTGGAGTACAAATATCTTTGGGAAATCCGTAGAAGAGCTGGTGGAGGATGGGATACGAGGGAAGATCTACCAGATAGGAGACGAAAGCCAGGTGAAATTGCAGGAGACCATGCAGAAGATCGTAAACGATAGTAATGGGGGGTTGGTTTGCATTATTATCTAGCTACGAGCCGGGCGCATAAAAAGGCAGGGACACCGAATGGGGTGCTAGCACACCAGGCGGTGTCCCTGCCTTTTTATGCATGCGGCGACAGCCGCAAACCGAGGAAAGCCGAATGGCTTTTCGAGGTGCCCGGCGACCGTCTCCCAAAACTTACCCATAGATTACCAAAGCATCTAAAATAAATATTGATATATACGTATAAAGTGTATATAATCCACGTGTAAAGAGGAAACATTATTATAAGGCGAAGGGGATTATAGAATCCCTTATCCTTATGATAAGTATATAGTATATAAAGTTCTAAGAATGGATGAAAAATATATATCCCGTATTTTTCACTAAAACGGATACAGTTGTACTAGTGGAAGTTCCCGATCTGGAGATTTTAACAGAAGGAAAAGATATGGTAAATGCTGTTGAAATGGCTAGAGATGCAATTGAATTAAAGTGTGTATCAATGGAAGATGATGGAATGGAAATTCCTTTACCATCTGAGATTAATTCTTTAGATGTAAATAGTGGAACCTTTGCAGAGGATGGAACAACAGTTGTATCTTTGGTTGATATTGATTCTGGGGAGTATAGAAGAAAAATTGACACAAAGGCAGTTAGAAAAAATGTTACTATTCCTAGTTGGCTAAATTATGAGGCTGAACATGCTGGAATCAATATATCAAGAGTTTTACAGGAAGCATTGATGAAAGTGCTTAATGTACAAAGAAATTTTTAAGTCAAAATGAATAGTATTTACTAACCAGTAAGAAGGTATTAGCGGAGATATCCGTTAGTGCCTTTTATAGTGGCTATAAACACGAAGCAAATGAAGAAATTCAGTTAGAAAGCTTCAGCTCCGGAAGAAGAGATACCGGAATATAACCGGCGTCAAGAGCCCGCCCAATGCCCCTTGGGCTCTCCGCAATAAAGAGCCCAAGCTCATTTTCATAAGCAGGCTACCAGCTCTTTTCAAGCTTCATATTCCAGTCAAGGGTATAAGGTCCATCCTCCATCTCTAGCAGATCCAGATAGCACTGATAGCGCTCCATAGTAGGCGAATCGTCTGTCAGCACCGGATCGCTTCGCCAGAACTGATATCCCAGCAGGTATGCATTTACCATATCCTCCCAGGAAGAATACATTTTCTGCAAAATAAGAGAATTCTCCAAGGACGCATCCAGCGCATCCTCGTAAGACATATATCCACAGATATAGAAGTCCGCATACAGCTGATTTACCCGGCACAGATCCCATGCGGCTATAAAATCGGCGTCCAGCCCGCTTTGGTGCAGCTGATAGGCAATCACATAGCGGTAAAGATTTTCTTCGATTCCGGAATCCATGAGGGCCTTTAAAAAGGTTTCCTCATTCTTTTCGTCCAGAATCCCCAATTCTTTCAGCTTTTCCATACATTCACGGCACTTTGCCCTGTGGCCGTTTGCTTTCAGGCTTTCGACAGTCTCTAGTGCGGAAGCCTCGTCCTCGATGTCCCAGTCCCTGCTTAGCAGGAACTTATTCAATTGCTGATTGGATTCCGAGGGCTCCATTCCCCCTACCTTTTCCCAATCGAAGCCATTGCTGTAGGTTAAGGGCGCATAGGTGGCATTGAACCACAAAATGGTTTCCGGGAGAGAATTTGCTCTTTTCTCCTCAGCAAGGCGCTCCTCGTTGGCGATGGCCCACCCGCCGCTTGCCTTGATAACATCCAGATCGACATCATAGCATTGGGCCAGCTCGTCAATAATGGAATCCGTATCCGAATCCACGCCTATTTCGGACAGCTCCAAATCCCATAGCACTCCACAGCCGGTTTCCTGAATATTCATGTAATAGATATGGCTGACCTCATAAGGGATTCCGTAAAGGTCTTCCTTTTTGGCTGTGAGGATCTGATATCTGTCCTCTCCATTTTCCAGGATTTCGCTAAGCTCTACATCGGTATACCCCGAATTGTCATCCATCCATTCCTCCGCACTAAATTCTACGGAGGTTTTCATAGATTCCATCAGATATTCATTTGCACTGTATTTCATGGCAGATGCGGCAAATATAAGTCCATGGTCGGAATAAAAAATAAAGCCATTTTCGTTGCTGTGTCCCTTGGGCACGTATACCGGATATAGAGACTTATCACCATAATAATCCTCCACCTCGGTAAGCTCTATGTATTGAAGCTCGGAATCGTCAGAATCTTCTTTGTCGGAATTCGCAGGCTCCTTTTTTGCTGTCCTTGCAGGCTTCGTTTTGTTTTCCCCGACCTGTTTTGACGGCCCGGTGCTTCCGCACCCATTAATGGCTAACATAATAAGCAGTATAAGGGCTAACAGCTTCATTTTCGGTTTTTTCCATTGCTTCATGCTTTTACCTCCATGCCAGAGCAAGTTAGCGGACAGCCTGCTTTAGCGGAACTCAGATTGTGATTTGCCGGATTACTTCATGTCGTTATTGTACCATAAATGCGTATGCTAGTCCATGAGATCCTGGAGTGTGCACCTGCTTATAACAAAGGACGCCAGCCCATATACCGTAATTCCGGATGCTGGCCATGGCGGAAATGATAGCAGCACCATAGCACAGTCAATGTACAAATCAATAAAAAGGCTTCTGTAAAATACAATCAAAAATCAATGACAAAATAAAACATGATTTCTATAAAAAAGATTGTTTTCATTTATATGAAGAGAGAAAATGCTACGAAAAGTAGCAGAAAATAGTAAAATGCAACCTCTGCCTGCTTGCGGTGCAAGGCGTATGTTCCTATACTAAGCTTATGAAAAATAAACAGGAGGTCAAGATCATGACATTTGCAGAAAAATTGAAATCTATCCGCAGAAGGGCCGGTATGTCCCAGGAGCAGCTGGCGGAGAAGCTGGGCGTATCCAGGCAGGCGGTTACAAAATGGGAGACCGATGGGGGCATTCCCGATATTGAAAATATGATGGCAATCTCCACCCTGTTTGACATTTCCATAGATGAGCTCCTCGGCAGGGAAAAGGGAGTGAAAAAACCGGACGGGTATCTTTTTGAGAGTATCACAGAGTATGATATTGACGAGCCGAAGCGCTATGATATGAAGCTTGGCGGCGCAAAGCAATTGGTACTCTCAGGGTATGAGGGTGAGAAGCTTCGTGTCCGCCTGGCGTCCAATACGCTCTCTGCCATTCAGAATGACTTTAAGGTGAAGATTGATGACACCCGAAAGCGGATTGATGTGGATGTAAACCGCAGGAACGGCGTATCTGAGGCAGTGGCAAAGGAGGCGGTGAGTATTTTTGTGCAGATTCCGTCACTGTATATGGGGAAAATGGAATGTGCCGTCAATGCGGGGACCGTGGAAATCCGCTCACTTACATGTGACAGTATCGAGCTTGATGCAAAGACACCCTGCATCACCATGGAGGATGTCTCCGGTGTAGTGGAGATAAATTGTAACCTTGATATGGAAGTGATCTGCCGTTCCCTGAAAGGAGAGGTGACAATCAATCAGATATCGTCCACCTCAAAAATTCATATTCCCGAGGGTACGGCCTTTACAGCCTGTGCAAAAGGGGTTGGCACAAGCATTTCCTATGAAAAGGACGGAAAGCCGGCCGATGATTTAAGCGTACCGGATGCGGAGAACCGGATTGAACTGAATGGAATTAAGAGCGAGCTTGTGATCTGTATGTACAAAGAGGGGAGTGTGAAAGGAATTTTTCCTTTTTAACACCTACTAATGAAAGTGCACAGAGAATGTGCGCAGGAAAGGAGGCGTCTCTACCCCAATTCCCAAAACGCAACCGCACTTGCCGCCGCCACGTTCAGGGAATCCACCCCGTGCTTCATGGGAATGCACACGGTGTAATCACAGGCGGCAATCGTATCCTCCGCCAGCCCGTCTCCCTCATTTCCCAGCACAATGGCAAGTTTTTTTGCAGCCTTTAAACGGGGGGCTGTCACAGACAGAGAATCCCTTTTCAAAGCCATGGCAACCGTGACAAATCCCAGTTCTTTCAGAATCCCAATGTCCGCAGAGGGCTGCCCCGGAAGCTCCCGGTCAAAAAAGGTCCAGGGTATCTGAAACACCGTTCCCATACTCACCCTTACCGCCCGCCGGTACAGGGGATTGCTGCAGGCGGAAGTAAGCAGAACGGCATCCATATTCAGAGCCGCCCCATTGCGGAAAATGGCACCCACATTGGTGGGATTCATAACATTTTCCAGTACGGCGATCCGGCGGGCTTTTGCACAGACGGTTTTGAGGTCCAAAAGATTGGGACGCTCCATGGCACACAAGGCTCCCCTTGTCAGCTTGAATCCGGTCAGCCGGGTCAGAACGTCAAAGTCAGCCGTGTAGACAGGAATTCCCTCACAGCGGGCGACAATCTCCCTTGCTTCCCCCTCTACATGCTTTCGTTCCAAAAGGAGGGATACCGGAGTATATCCGGCATCAAGGGCACGTTCAATCACTTTTGGACTTTCCGCAATAAAAAGCCCATGTGCCGGTTCTTTAAGATCCAGAAGCTGATTCTCCGTAAGGCGGGCATAAATATCCAGTTCGGGTGCATGAAAATCTTTGATTTCGATAATATTCGGCATAGCTGTTCCCCTTGTAATCTGAGGATGACGTTTACGGAAATAAGTTACCAGCTTTTCTCAAGTTCCAGGTTCCAGTCAAGGGTATAAGGCCCATCCTCCATCTTAAGCAGATCCAAATAACACTGATAACGTTCCTTGGTCGGGGAATCATCGGTCAACATCGGATCGCTTCGCCAGAACTGATATCCGGCCAGATATGACGTGACCAGATCATCCCATGACGAATACATTTTCTGCAAAATAAGAGAATTTTCAAGGGACGCATCCATTGCTTCCTCGTATGTCATATATCCGCAGATATAAAAGTCTGCATAGAGCTGGTTCACCCGGCAGAGATCCCATGCGGCAATATAGTCGGCGTCAAGCCCGCTTCGGTGAAGCTGATAGGCAATCACGTAGCGGTAAAGGTTTTCTTCAATTCCGGAATTCAGGAGGGACTCCAGGAATACTTCCTCGCTTTTTTCCTCCAGGATCCCCAGCTTTTCCAGTTCCTCCATGCACTCCCGGCATTTTGCCCTGTGACCGTTCTCTTTCAGGCTTTCGACTGTCTCTATTGCGGAACTCTCATCCTCGATGCCCCAGTCTCTGTCCAGCACAAACTTTGTTACCATCGTATTCGATTCCGAGGGCTCCATTCCGCCCACCACTTCCCAGTCGAGACCATTGTTGTAGGTCAGGGGTGCATAAGTGGCATTAAACCACAAAATCGTTTCCGGAAGAGCGTTTTCCTTTTCCCCCTGGTCAAGCTGTTTTTCCTGGGCGAGACGTTCTTCATTGGCGGCAGCCCACGCACCGTCTGCTTTTATGACATCCAGATCCACATGATAGCACTTGGCCAGTTCATCTATAATGAAGTCTGTTTTGGAATCTGCGTTTGCTTCATACAATTCCAGATCCCAAAACACCCCGCATCCATCTTCCTGAATATTCAGGTAATAGATATGATTGACTTCATAAGGCGTTCCATACAGATCTTCCTTTTCGGCCGAGATAATCTGATATCTGTCTTCTCCGTTTTCCAGCATTTCGGAGATCTCCACATCCCTGAATTCCGAATTGTCATCCGTCCATTCCTCTTCCGTAAATTCTACTGAATATTCCAGAGATTCGATCAGATATTCATTGGAACCAAGCTCCATGGCAGATGCGAGAAATGTAAGGCCGTGGTCGGAATAATAGATGAGGTCGTTATCGTTGCTGTACCCCTTGGGTGCATAAACCGGATACATGGCTCCGTCACCGTAAGAATCCTTTATCTCGGTAAGCTCCAGGTATTGATACTCAGACACTTCTTCGGCGGAATCGGTAAAATCCTTTTGAACCGTTTTCTTTGGCTTCGTCTTGCTTTCCGCAGGCTGCTTCGGGGAGCGTGCGTTTGTGCACCCGTTTATTGCCACCATAATAAGCAGCGTGACAGCTAAGACTTTCAATTTCAGTGTTTTTAATTGCTTCATTTTTGCCCCCCTTATTCCCGATTGTTTTATATTTTTATTTTACCATAGGATGCATATGCTCGTCCATGAGATCCTGCAAGCGGGGGGGAGACATCTTCATATTTTTTTAAGATAATGTTAGAAGTTTTTTAGAGATATCTCAAGTAAAATTTTATTTTATAATAATACCCTCAATGTACAAGGCGTGTGTCCTCTTATACATTGAGGGTAAGATCAGATAGATATACGTACCTATCATTTTTACGCAGGAGTCCTCCATGGAGCAAGAGAGACCACAACCGGTTTGGCGAAAGTCACCCTCAAAAAAAAGAAGAAAAAAGAAAAGACAAGTAACGCATAAAGAACATACAAAATATACAAAGCAGGCAAAACATACAAAACGTGTAAAACGACCCTCCCGTCAATCCGGGATTATCACTGCCTATGCCGTAAGAGCCTTGGTCATCATCATTTTATCCGCCATGCTTTTTCTTATGCTGTGCGGCTGTCTCTATATTCGTGATTTTTTCCGCAGAAGCAAAGACACCTCACAGAATTCGGATTCTGTCCTGGAAAGTGCAGCCTACGCTGAGTCCTCATCCTTAAGATCTGCCAGCCCGTACACAATCATCCTGGATGCCGGCCATGGCGGGAACGACAGCGGCACCATAGAACAGTCCGCAGTTGAAAAGGATATAAATCTTTCCATTGTTCTTAAAATGAAGCAGCTTCTGGAAAGCAAAAATATCCGGGTCATCCTTACAAGAGACAAAGATACCTACATGGAATTAGAAGATAGAACGCAGGTCACCAGAGATCAGGAAGCGGACCTGTTTCTAAGCATCCACTGCAACTACTACGAGGACGACAGTTCCATCCGTGGCCTGGAGTGCTATTACAGTGAGGATTCGGCAGAGGGAAGATACTATGCGGAAAAGCTCATAGAAAATCTTGAAGAAAAAGGAACTATCCTGATAAGAAACGCAAAACCGGCCGAATACCATGTTTTAAAAAACGTAAGCATTCCCTCCGTACTGGTGGAGACAGGCTATCTCTCCAATTCTGAGGATAGAAAGGAACTTGCATCCCAAGAGTATCAGGACAAGCTTGCGGCGGAGCTTGTGGAGGGGATATTAAAAGGCCTGGAAGACACAAAGAATGAAGCAAAGTAGAACAAAAAACTCAAGGAATTGTAAAATAAAGGACTCTTTTGGCGAAATAATTACGTCAAATGAATCCATGCTGCTCACCCATCCTTTTCAGTGCGTCTTCCATGTCAAGACCTTTGCCGTCGGAAATCTGCTGACGTGATTCGGCAAGGTCGGAAAGGATTGCTTCGAGCATGGATACGGTTGCGTCTAAACTGCTCATGGGAAAGTCTCCTTTTATGATTAGGGTCTGTAGGAAAAGTGTTTCTTCCTATGGATAAATTATACATGAAAAAGGAGTTGAATTCAACATGAGGAGATTATGAGATTTTCCTACCAAAGACAACAAACGTTACTGTACAGACGGAGTATGGCAAAGGGCCGGTTTCGCCATACTCCGTCTGTACAGTAACGAACAAACAGTCCAGCTAAAAACCATCAAGACTTCTCACAAAACATAAAAATGACTCTCCGGAATTGTGTTTATGAAAGAAGCGAATTATAATGGGATTGAAGAAGTCCGTTCACCCTGCGGGAGTATGTATGGATGGGAGACACGCAGGGTATCGTCTTGTTACAATACGAAACAGAGGTGACAAAGCAATGTCAAAAATATTATTGGTAGAGGATGATTTGCCCTTAAGCACCGGCCTGTGCTTTGAATTGGATACAAGCGGTTATCTGACGGTGGCGGCTTATCATTGTCAGAAAGCTCTTAAGCTTGTAAAAACGGATCATTTTGACCTGGCAATTCTGGATGTAAATCTTCCGGACGGAGACGGGTTTGAGCTTTGCAGGGAAATAAAAAAGGAGCAGCCAACACTTCCGGTGATTTTTTTAACTGCCAAGGATTTGGAACAGGATGTATTAAAGGGCTTTGATCTGGGGGCGGACGATTACATTACGAAGCCCTTTCATATACAAATCCTAAAGCGGCGTGTAGAGGTTGCACTCCGCAGGGGAGCTGCGGATGCCAGGGACTTACAGGAGGGCTTTGACGACGGATTCCTGCGGTTGGATTTTCATACGCTCACGGTCGTTCGAAATGGAGAGCATCTGGTTATCACGCCCAACGAATATAAGCTGCTGCGGCTTTTGACATCTCATCCAGGGAATCTTGTGACACGTCGGATTTTATTGGAAAAGCTGTGGGACTGTGCCGGAAACTATGTTGACGATCATACCCTGACCGTGACCATGAACCGCCTGCGTGCAAAGATAGAGGATGCCGGACACTCCTATATCCGCACGGTTAGAGGGATGGGCTATATCTGGGTGGGAGAGAAGCTATGAGGAAGTACGGAGGTAAATGGGAATGGACCGCCATCCTGCTGTGCCTGACGGCATTTTGCCTTATCCTTGCGGGAATGCTGTGGGATTGCCTGCCCGTTCCCGTGATACGCATGATGATTCCCGGGTCCGGTATTTTTATTCTCCTGCTGACAGCTCTGTGGAGAGAAAGACAGGTACGCAAGGAAACTGATTTTGCAAATCGAATCTGTGATACGGTGGATGCCCTTATGGACGGACGTGTGCCGCCGGCTTACCATTTCTATGAAGATACAAGGGCTTCCAGGGTACAGGGGAAGCTTTTGCAGTATTATGACTGTATGAGGGAGGGTCAGAAGCAAAGTGAAGAGGACAGGCAGAATATTCAGGAACTGGTCAGCGATATTTCCCATCAGGTGAAAACTCCGGTTGCGAATATCCGCATGTTTACGGACATTTTGCAGGAGCATTCCCTGTCTCATGAAAAACAGACGGAATTTCTTGAAGCCATGAATGCCCAGATTGATAAGCTGGATTTTCTTATGCAGGCACTGATTAAAATGTCCCGCCTGGAAACGGGAACATTTGCCTTACACATGGAGGAATGCAGCTTGTATGATACCATCGGGCAGGCGGTGAACGCTGTTTGGGCGAAAGCGGAAGAGAAGCGTATTCGGATGGAGGTGGAATGTGACAGCCGGGTGACTGTGAAGCATGACAGAAAATGGACGGCTGAAGCCCTGGGAAATATTCTGGACAATGCCGTAAAGTATACGCCAGAGAACGGGGCAGTTGGCGTGCGTGTCCGTCCATGGCATTTTTATACACGAATTGATATTTCGGATACGGGGATTGGAATAGCGGCCGAGCATTACCATGATGTGTTTAAACGGTTTTACAGGGCACGGGAGGTGGCTTCTATGGAGGGCGTGGGACTGGGCCTTTCCTTGGCCAGGAGCATTATCACCCGGCAAAAGGGCTATATCAGCATGAAATCGGAGGTGGGAAAAGGCACGGTCTTTTCCGTATTTTTATTAAATTGACTTGAGCTGTTTTGGAGACTACATCGTGAGGGGGAGACATTGGACATTGTCAGGATTCGCAATTTGAAAAAATATTTCGGAAGCGGCGAGCATAGGGTTAAGGCACTGGACGGGCTTAGTCTTTCCATTGAAAAAGGCCGGTTTACGGTAATTGTGGGGGCTTCCGGATCGGGAAAAACCACGCTTTTGAATACGATTGGAGGATTGTACCGGCCCACGGCAGGGGAGATCCTGGTTGACGGCGTTAATCTGGCAGAATTGTCGGAGGATCAGTTGACCGTTTTCCGACGCAGGAGGGTGGGATTTGTTTTTCAGGATTATCGCCTGATTCCGGAGCTTACGGTTCGGGAGAACATTTTGTTTCCGCTGGCACTGGATGACGCCCGGGTGGACGAGGTGTTTTTTGGGAAGCTTGCGGGATGCCTGGGACTTGGGGGAAAATTGGATGCTTTTCCATACCGGCTTTCCGGGGGAGAACAGCAGTGTGCGGCCATTGCACGGGCTTTGATTACGAGACCGGCCATTGTTCTGGCAGATGAGCCAACAGGGAGCCTTGATGTGAAGACGGGGCAGAATGTGATGGGACTTTTGAAAATGACAGTCGAGGTGTTTCATCAGACGCTGCTTGTAATTACCCATGATTTGGAGCTGGCACAGATGGCAGAGTCTGTGGTGCGGCTGAGGGACGGAAAGACAGAGGTACAAAAATGTGACCTTTGTGTACCCGGAGTGTAACCTTTTGGTGATATGGTGTATGTAGTACAACGAATAGGAAGTTGCACCAGGTAGAACGTTTTGGAGGTTATGCTTGTGGAGGATATGCTGAGAGTTTTGACACGGCGAAGCTTTCGGGCCGGTAAGGCCCGGAACTTGATGGCGGTTTTGGCGATTGCTTTGACGGCGGTGCTGTTTACTGCGATCACGGCGATTGTGATGGGAGCCTTGGAATCCTTTACCTTGACCATGCAGATGCAGAAAATGAGCCGTTCGGATGGGGAAATCCGCTATATGACAAGGGAGCAGTTCGAGGAACTGAGACAGTCGGATTTTGCGAAAGAGGTGGGGCTGCGGATTCCGGTGGGATTTCTTACCAATGGGAGACGGCATAATGTGGAGTTTGATGTGGAGGATGAGATTCAGGCGAAGCTGACTTTTTGCATGCCTGTCTACGGCAGTGTTCCCTTAAGGGCCAATGAGGTGGTTGCATCGGATCTTGCACTGCGTGATCTGGGAGTGGAGCCAAAAGTGGGGGCGGAGGTTACGGTCGCCTTTACGGCTCATGGGAGGGAGTACGTGCTTCCCATGGTGGTTTCCGGCTGGTATGAAGCACTGAATGGTCAGATGAGTGTGATGTGGGCCGGAACTGCCTTTCGTGATGCTTATCCGGAGATTTTCTGTTATACCTTTCCGGAGGATCACGATATGACCGGAACGTATTTTTCTGATTTTACGGTTGGCAGCAAAGGGCACCTGGAGGAAAGGCTCCGGGAATTGGTGTTTGATCTGGGCGGGGATCCGGATGATGCAAATGCACCTGATTACATGCAGGCCGTGGTAAATACGGCCACCAATGTACGGCCAAGCCCTTTTCAGGCCGGGGCCGTGGTGTTTTTTGGCCTGCTGTTTATGGCGTGTGGGTATCTCCTGATTTTTAATGTGTTTGATATTGCGGTTATGAGGGAAATTCGTCGTTTTGGGCTGTACCGGACCATTGGCATGAGCAGGAGACAGGTGAGGGGATTGATGAACCGGCAGGCTCTCTGGCTTAGCCTTTTGGGAATCCCCATGGGTCTTGTGATCGGCTTTTTTGCGGGGAGGGCGGCTCTGCCTTTGATGATGAGCATGGTGGCTACGGAGTATCAGAACATTGCTGCGGATGTTTCGCCGTCGCCCCTGCTGTTTTTGATTGCGGGGACCTTGACGGGAATGACAGTATTCGCCAGTACCCGCAGGCCGGTCCGCATTGCGGCCAATATACCGCCTATGGAGGCGTTCTGCTACGTGGAGAGGGGAGGTGGACGGCGTGCTACCCGAAAAAGTGCCCTGGGTGCGGATATTCGGCGGCTGGCCTGGTCAAACCTGGGACGGAACCGGCGGCGGACGGCATTTATTATGCTTTCTCTCATGCTCTGCGTGGTGCTCCTTAACTGTGCGGGCACGGCGTCGGACAGCCTGGATGTGGAGAAAGAAACGGCTTTTATGATCCGAACGGATTTTGCTGTGGTCAATGTGGTCAGTACCAGCAATACAAAGGGGTTTTTCCGGCACACGGATGCACTGCGGCCGGAGACGATTGAGGAGATTGCCGCCCGGCCCGGTGTTACCGGCGGCTCAGGAATTTACAAGAATACGGCTGAGGATGCCGATGTTACTTATGATTTTGGCCATTCTCTCACAGGGGAAACCTTTGTGAATGACGACAGCGGACTCACCTTTGGCTTTGATGAGATCTACAACAGCTATGGTCTTGGAAATGACGGGCGGTTTATTTGCAATGTCTATGGGATGGAGGAGGTGGCCCTTGCCCGGATGGACCTGCGTGAGGGGGAGAGGGATGCTCACGCCCTTTATGAGAAGATGTCCAAGGGAGAGGGCGTTCTGGTTGGCGTGCCTGTGGATCGGAGAGATATGTCCCTGAATCCGATTATGGATCTGGTGGAGGTGGGAGAGAGGATTCAGGTCTATAAGGACGGCGTACCGGTGCTGGATCTTCCGGTACTGGCCAAGGCGGCTCTTTCCAGTGACGATGAGGAGATTGGCTATACGGCAAATGGAGTTAATGAGGTAGGGGGAGACGGCCTGTTTTTATATTTTCCCTCCCGTGTATTTGAGGAATTGTATGATGATCCGGCAGTCTATAAATATTCCTTTGACGTGGAGGAGGGATATGAGGAGGAGATGACAGAATTTTTGGAGGATTATATGGAGGAGACGGACCCGGATATCAATTATCTTTCTGCCAGGGCTGCCCGTGAAAGTTCCGAGGGGACCCAGAAGATGATTCGGTTTGTGGGCGGATTTGTAGGGTTGATCTTTGGCCTGGCTGGGGTGCTGAACCTGATCAATACGATTGTTACGTCCATTTTGACACGCCGTCATGAGTTTGCGACGATGGAGAGCGTAGGAATGACCAGGGGGCAGTTAACGAAAATGATAGTGTACGAGGGCGTTTTTTATGCAGCAGGGGCCTGCCTTTTGGGTCTGATTCTGGCGGCGGTGCTGAATCTGACACTGGTGAAGCGGATGGTGGATTCTATGTGGCAGTTTACATTTCGCTTTACACTTACGCCTGCTCTTGGTGCCTGTGGGGTTTTGCTTCTTGTGGCGGCAGTTGTTCCGGCTGCGGCCCTGGGCTGTTTTCACAAAGGCAGTATTGTGGAGCAGCTTCGCATGGCGGAGTGATGAGAGAAAGGAGAGAGGTCATGGAGAGCATTTTAAAGGCTGTGGGTCTTAAGAAATATTATGGAAGTGGCGAGACCAGGGTTCGTGCACTGGACGGCGTGGATCTGGAAATTGAACAGGGAACATTTACGGCTGTTATCGGTACTTCGGGAAGCGGGAAGTCTACCTTGTTGAATATGCTGGGGGGACTGGATGTTCCTACGGAGGGGAGTGTTCAGATCGCCGGTACAAAGCTTGGGAATCTGAGCAGGGAACAGGCCACTGTTTTTCGGCGGAAGCAGATCGGCTTTGTCTTTCAGAATTACAATCTGATTCCGGTATTGACGGTATGGGAGAATATTGTGTTTCCACTTTCTCTGGACAGGCAGAAGCCGGATCGGGAGTTTGTGGAAAATGTGGTGAAGCTGTTGGGGCTTAAGGATAAGCTGGACAGCCTGCCGGGGCAGCTTTCCGGCGGACAGCAGCAGCGGGCGGCCATTGCCAGGGCACTGGCTTCAAAACCGGCAATCGTGCTTGCGGATGAGCCGACGGGGAATCTGGACTCTAAGACGAGCGACGACGTGGTCGGGCTGTTGAAGAGGACAAGCAGAGAATTTCATCAGACGATTGTGATGATTACCCACAATCCGGAGATTGCACAGATGGCGGATCGCATTGTGCGGATTGAGGATGGGAGGATTGTTGACAATTGTGTTTCTTACAAAAGCAGATTATAATGGGAGGGAGTAATCCGAAAATGAAAGGAGCTTTCATCTCATGGGATACAACGACACCGCATGGCAGGCCCTCTTTGACAAGTACCACATTTTGGATGTCATTGCCGCTGAGGGGCGTTTTACCATCTCTGCGGCCCAGATAAAGGAATTTCGGGAACCCAGACTGATGACGAAATTTGATCACAAAATCAATCTTCCGAAGATATTTGCGGAAAATCACCTGGCGATCCTCCCGATTACCAGAGGGGACTATGTGATCTCTTCTTTTCATGCATACAAGGAGTTTCCGCTTCCCGATAAAGAGCCGGAGAGAATCACCATTCCTGCCCACATGCAGACGCTTAGACCTAAGTTCCTGGTAAGTGAAGCGATTGCCCTCAACTGTGCCAATGCCTGCGGAATCCTCAAGGATTTTTTGGGGGAGGATATGCTGATACCTACGGTCAGCGGCCGCATGAGTTCCGGCTCCTTTAATTTTTCCATTGACACGGAGGATGGGCGGCAGGATCTTGCGGTCAGCAATTCGCAGATTGAGATTGATGCGGCCTACGAGGGTGCCGGCAGTCTTTCCCTGTTTGAAGCTAAGAGGGATTTGGCGGAGGACTTTCTGGTGCGTCAGATCTATTATCCTCTAAGAGCCTGGAGCAGCCGCATTACAAAGCCGGTGAAGCCAGTATTTCTGGTTTTTTCCAATGGTGTATTTCATCTGTACCAATATCATTTTGAAGACCTTATACATTATAATTCTCTGGAGCTGGTGAGACAGAAAAGCTATGTGATTGCGTCGGAAATCACTTTGGAGGATATTGAAAATCTGTTGAGGACCGTACCTTTGGAGCAGGAGCCGTCCATTTCCTTTCCTCAGGCAAACAGCATGTCCCGGATTATTAATCTTATTGAGCTTCTTCATGAAAAGCCTATGACCAAGCAGGACATTACAACGGAATATGCTTTTGATGAACGGCAGACCAATTATTATACGGATGCGGGGCGGTATCTGGGATTTGTTGAAAAGGCGGGTGCTCACAGGAATGGTGGGATTACCTTTCGGCTTTCGAGCTTGGGGCATTATATGATGGAACTGGGGTATCGGGAACGGCAGCTTGCGATTGTCACGCAGATTCTCAAGCACAGGGCTTTTCGTGAGACGCTGAAAGTCTGCCTGCGGTGCGGCGAGATGCCGGACACGGGGACAGTGGTGGATATTATGAAGCGGTCGCAGCTTTTTCAGGTGAAATCTGAGAGTACGTTTGTCAGGAGATCTTCGACGATTGTGGGGTGGATACGGTGGGTCTTGAGTGTTGTGGAGATGGGGAGGAAATAACTGGGGGAAAGGTCATCCTCGCAAGAGACCGGGATATTTAAGCATTCATTGTAACTACTACGAGGGTGACAGTTCCATCCGTGTCCCTCCATACTCATATGGTGTTAAAGATTATATTTTTCTAAGAAATCCGCTGGTGTAATAGCAGGGATATTTGAGTTTGAAAAGTCGTCAATGTTTCGAGTAATGATATAGTCCGCAAGATTTTGGGCAGCACATTCATCTTGTAGGCAGTCCTCAAAATCGGGGAAATCATTTCTCTCTAGAGCATGTTGCACATTTTTGTGATTGACATTTGCTACTTGGAGAAATTTCAAGATTCCTAGAATTAAACGTCTGCGGTTTTCAGCGGAGTAATTTTTCCGGAGGATATAAAATATATTTGAAATGGAGTGCAATGCAATACATCCTTTTATCTTTTTGGATGCACAGAGAGATAACACATTATTGGATGATTCATAAAATGGTTCACGTTTTTCAAGCATATCTAAAATGATGTTTGTATCAATTAAAACGAGCATATTTTTCCTCCCTCATCTCATCCAATTCTTTTTTATAGTCAAAATCAGCAGGCAATGTACCTGCAAAAGATTGTAATACACGGAATCCCTCCATACTTTCAGAAATATCAACAGAATTTTCCGAATGTTTTGTTTTGCTATCTGGATGAAGCCATATTGAACGAATGAAATCATATAAGGATTCGAGGGATTGTTCCGGCATTTCTTGTAGTAAAACAATAGTTTTTTCTAAAGTTGACATAGGCATTCCTCCTTGCTTTTCATTTTTATTATACGGAATCTTAATAATTTATCATTTTCGTCTGCATAATACGATCAATTTTTGTGCCAAGTATATCACTTTTTTGTTAATGACAATATAGCACGGAACAAAAAAGGAATCAATAAGAAATGATTATTTTGAATTTACTTAGGGTCATTGAATAGGATGCTCAAAATTGTTATACTGAAATGGTAAGAGCAAAAGGCCTTTGTCAGGAAAGGAGGGCTCCATCGTGCAGACAGTGGGAATCGGACATCAGAATTTTGAACAGGTGATTACAAAAGATATTTTCTATATAGATAAGACTCGTTTTATCAAGGATTGGTGGGAGTCAGAGGATCAGGTAACGCTTATTACCCGCCCCAGGCGTTTTGGAAAGACTCTGAATATGAGTATGACAGAGCAGTTTTTTTCTGTAAAGTATGAGAACCGGGGTGATTTGTTTGAGGGGCTGTCTATCTGGGAGGAGGAAAAATATCGAAAGCTTCAGGGGACTTCTGGTGGAGCTTCAGGGGCGTTATTCCCTCACTTCAAACAGGGAATCCGGTTTTGGAAGATATGACATTCTGTTGGAGCCAAAGCGGGCGGAGGATGACGCTATTATTATTGAGTTTAAGGTTTTCCGACCGGCAAAAGAGCAGAATCTGGAGGATACAGTGCGGGATGCATTGGATCAGATTCGGGATAGGAGGTATGGGGCGTTGCTGGAGGAGAAAGGGGTTGCGAGTCAGCGGATTCGGGCTTATGGGTTTGCTTTTTCGGGGAAGAATGTGCTGATTGGGGCTTGATAGAAAATGTAGGCTGTGAGGGTCTGTGGAAATTTTTTGACGGAAGCTTGTAACGAAAGGTCTTTTTTCAACACCTACTAATGAACATGCAAAGAGAGCATGTGCAGGAAAGGAGGATACGAAATGGAGTCTCTTGAGGAAATCTATCAGAAGCACGCCCAGACCGTGTATGCATTTTTGCTTAGCAGGACCCGAAACAGGGATCTGGCGGAGGAGCTGACCCAGGAGACCTTTTTCCAGGCTGTCAGGAGCATTGATTCCTTTCGGGGTGACGGCAAGCTTACTACCTGGCTGTGCGGAATTGCCCGGAACCTTTGGCTGGCCCACATGAGAGAAAGCCGTAAGGTGCAGCCTTTGGAGGAAATGGAGGATTTGGCAGGGCCTTGCTCGCCGGAGGAGGAGCTGTGTCTTCAGTGGGACAATCTGGAGATCTTAAAGCTGCTTCATGGCTTAAAGGAGCCCATGCGTGAGGTCATGTATCTGCGGCTCATTGGGAATCTTACCTTTGGGCAGATTGGAGAAATCATGGGTCAGAGTGAAAATTGGGCCAGGGTGAATTTTTATCGGGGAAAAGAGATCGTTAGAAAGGAGGCGGATAAGCATGAAAGATAATATTTCCTGTGCATTGATAAGAGATCTGGCACCGCTGTATGCGGAGAATCTGGTATCAGAGGAGAGCAGGGAGGAGATTAAGGGGCATCTGGAATCGTGCGAATCGTGCAGAGACTATTATTACAGGCTTACGGAAAAAATGGAGGGGGATCAGATGGAGTGTTCCAAGCAGGAAACAAAGGAGATTGATTATATGAAACGAATTCACGCCTATCAGAAGACGAATGCAATTCTGGGTGGAATTGTGAGCTTCTTATTTGGGGCGTTTCTGCCGGTAGGTTTGTTGGGATTGTCCGTGTTTGTGATGCAGGGCGGATTCAACGAGTACCACTTTGCAAGACTGCAGCTGATGTGGCCTTTGGTGCTTGTGCGGATGCTGGTGTCGGGGATTGTGGTGTGCCTGATTTACTGCGGTGTTAATTGGAGGATGCGGAAGAAGTGGAGGGGGAAATAATTATAAAAAATGGGTCTGCCTGATTTCCCGACAGATCCATTTTTATATCAGAGTCTTAACCGGACCGGAATCCTTTGGCTTGCACAGCCTGGGGAACATGCTATACTAAAAAAGCAGCTTGTTATTCGACACTGAAAGGAAAACTATAATGAGGAAAATATTAATCGTAGAGGATGATGAAAAACTCTGTAGGGAGCTTCAGACTTTTCTTAACAATAACGGCTACCAGGCAGAGAGCTTGCCGGAGGGGGAGTACACGGTGCCTGCCATCCGAAAGGCTCAGCCGGATTTGGTTCTTCTGGACCTGGGCCTGCCGGGGACAGACGGCTTGTACCTGTGCCGGGAGCTTCGCAAGGCAACGGAGCTTCCGGTGATTGTGATTACCAGCCAGGATACCCAGATGGCAGAGCTAATGAGCATGAGCCAGGGAGCGGATGATTTTGTGACAAAGCCCTTTCACCTCCAGATTTTGTTGGCCCGGATGGAGGCCATTCTGAAACGGGTCTACCGGGAGCCGGTGGTTCAGGAGAAGCAAAGGCTTGGGGCATTTACCCTGGATGTGGCCAAGGCGGTGATTGCCTCGAAGACGGGAAGCGCAGAGCTCACCAAAAATGAGCTGCGGATTCTGGATTGCCTTGCCCGCCATCCCGGTGAGATTGTGTCCAGGGATGATCTCATTTCCCATCTCTGGGACAGTGAACTCTTTGTGGACGACAATACTCTGACGGTGAATATGACCCGTCTTCGTGGAAAGCTTGCACAAATCGGCGTGCAGGATGTGATTCAGACAAAGAGAGGAATGGGGTACGTGCTGTTATGCGATACGGAGTCTATGTAAGGGAGCGCTTGGGACAGCTTCTCCTTGTGAGCGGCGTCCTGGCGACAGTGGAGATATTTCTTCTGACTGTCCGGGCAAGCCTGGGCATGGGGATTTATACGGCTTTTTGTTTTTATGGGGCGTATTTTTTTATTTCCTGGCAGGAATTTCAAAGGAAACGCATTTATTTTCAGAATATCAGGGAGAGCCTTGGGGCTCTCGATAAGAAATATCTTTTGCCGGAAATGCTGGATCGCCCGGTGAACCAGGAGGAGCGGCTGTTTAAGGAGATTTTAGAGGATCTGGGGAAGTCCATGGCGGATCATGTGAGCCGTTACAAAAATGCGGAAAGGGAGTATAAGGAATACATTGAGCTGTGGATTCATGAGGTAAAGACGCCTATTGCCGCAGGAAAGCTTATGCTGGAGAATCACCGGATGGAGGAGGCAAAGGGGCTGTTAGAGGAGCTTGAGCGGATTGAGGGCTATACGGAGCAGGCGCTTTTTTATGCCCGGAGCGCCCATGTGGAGAAAGATTATCTGATTCGTGCCGTGAGTCTTAAGGACCTTGTGACCCAGGCGGTGAAGCGGAACAAGCGTGCCTTGATTGCAAAGGGGACCTCTGTTGAGATGGAGGGGCTGGAAACCACTGTTTACAGTGATGAGAAATGGCTTGCCTTTATTCTGAATCAGATTTTGTCCAACAGTGTGAAGTATTCCGATAAGGAGTCCCTGAAGCTTTCCTTTACCGGAAATGAGGGGCAGGAGCAGACCAGCCTTGTGATTCGGGACAATGGGAGAGGGATCAGGAGCGGTGATCTGGACCGGGTGTTTGAAAAGGGCTTTACGGGAAGCCGGGGGAGACAGTCGGGGCAGGCCACGGGACTGGGGCTCTATCTCTGTCAAAAGCTGTGCCGCCGCCTGGGGCATGGGATTGAAATTGCCTCCAAAGAGGGGGAGGGATGTGAGGTAAGGCTGATTTTCCCCAAGGGGAGCTATGTGGATGTAAGATAAAAACGGAACCTTACAAAAATGAAAGGCAGGTGTAAGGAATTTCGATGGTACGTAGAGGATAAATTTTCTATAATCACAGTATAAAAATTCATCTATATCCTAGGGGATTGTACAGATGATGCGGAACTACGGAACTGGAATCAGTAGTTCTTCGTACAGTGCCAGAAGGATTTGCGGGCACATGTTTCTGTGACCGAAAATTCTTCTAGATAAGGGGTACTGTATGAAGAACTACGGAACTGGAATGGAGGACGTACCATGAGTGTGATTTTAAGTGTCAACAATATGGAAAAGTATTACGGAAGCAAGGGAAGCGTCACCAAGGCGGTGGACAATATCAGCTTCCAGGTGGAGGCTGGCGAGTTTGTGGGGATTATGGGGGCAAGCGGAAGCGGAAAGACCACCCTGTTAAATTGTATTTCCACCATTGACCGGGTGACAAGCGGCGAGATTCAGGTGGCGGGTCGTGATATCACAAAGCTTCGGGGAAATGCCTTAAATAAGTTCCGAAGAGAGGAATTGGGCTTTGTGTTTCAGGATTTTCATTTGCTGGATACGCTCACCGTTTATGAGAATATTGCACTGGCTCTGTCCATTCGCCGTATTTCACCGGGGAAAATTGAGAAAAGCGTAAGAGACGCAGCCAGACGGCTTGGGATTGGGGATATTTTAAATAAATACCCTTATCAAATCTCCGGCGGTGAAAAGCAGAGAACGGCATCCGCACGGGCGATTATTGGACAGCCGAAGTTGATTCTGGCAGATGAGCCTACGGGGGCTCTGGATTCCAAAGCATCCCGAATGCTGCTTGACTGCTTTACACAGATGAACCGGGAGCTTGGGGCAACGATTCTGATGGTGACTCACGATGCTTTTACGGCAAGCTATGCGTCCCGCATTCTGTTTATTAAGGATGGCGGGATTTTTAGTGAGATCCGTAAGGGGGAAGAGGACAGAAAGAGCTTTTTTAATCAGATTATTGATGTGGTTACACTGCTGGGAGGTGATTTGGATGATGCTGTTTAAATTATCTCTGCGGAATCTGAAAAAGAGTTTTCAAGACTATACGATCTATTTTCTCACACTGGTATTGGGGGTTGCGATTTTCTATGTGTTTAATGCTTTGGATTCTCAGGGAGTTATGCAGGCTGTTTCTGCTTCAACCAGAGAGATTATTGAGCTTATGCTTGCAATGCTTGCAGGTGTTTCTGTTTTTGTGTCTGTGATTCTGGGTTTTCTTATTGTGTATGCCAACAATTTTCTGATTCGGAAACGGAAAAAAGAGTTTGGGGTGTATATGACCCTTGGCATGGGCCGTGGGAGCATTTCCCGGATTCTTCTGGGGGAGACGGTGATTATCGGTCTGATTTCTCTGGCCGTGGGTCTGGTGATCGGCGTCTTTGCTTCTCAGCTCATGTCCATTCTGGTGGCACGGATGTTTGAGGTGGATATGACTTCCTTTACCTTTGTCTTTTCCCCGGGGGCGGCGGGAAAGACGGTGGTTTATTTTGGAATCATGTATGTGCTGGTGATCCTTTTGAATGCCGGGGCGGTTTCACGGTATAAGCTTCTGGATCTTCTGACAGCCGGACGGAAAAATGAACGGGTGCGGATGAAGAATCCGGTTTTGTCAGGGATTTTGTTTGTATTTTCTCTGGGGATCCTGGCGTATTGCTACGCAAGTGTTCTGGGGATTTTTGGAAATGTGAATCAAAACCAGATGATGGTTTTGATCGGACTGGGAAGTGTGGGAACCTTTCTCTTTTTCTGGTCCCTGTCCGGGCTGATGCTGCGGGTGGTTCAGGCGAGAAAGGGATTCTACCTGAAAGAGCTGAACCTGTTTGTATTTCGCCAGATGAACAGCCGGATCAATACCATGGTTTGCTCTATGACGGTGATTTGCCTGATGCTGTTTCTCACCATCGGGGTTCTCTCCTGCGGCGTGAGCGTGAATCAGTCTCTGAATGCGGAGCTGGAGGAATTGACACCTAAGGATGTGTGTATGACAAAATCCATGGAATCAGGTGAAAAGCAGTCCCGGGAGGATGCGGACAAGGGGATTGAGACGTATCTTTCGGGGGAGGGGTTTGGTCTTTCGGAGGTGCTTCGGGAGGGGTACACGGAAATTACCTCTTATACGCTGCCCGGACTGACCTGGGAGAGTACCCTTGGGGCGAGCAAGGAGCAGGTGATGGAGCAGTTTCCCATGCTGGACTGGACCCAGAGAGAGGAGCTGGTACCTCTTTCCCAGTATAACCGGATGGCGAAGCTCTACGGGATTCCTACCTATGAGCTTTCGGAGGATGAGTACCTGCTTTTGTGTACCTTTGATTCTATGAAAGCGATTCGGGATATGGCTCTTAAGGCAGGTGCATCCTTAAGTGTGGGAGGAAAGGCGTACACGCCCAAATATGCGGAGTGTCAGGAGGGGTACTTGAGTATGAGCAGCTCCCGGACGGTCCTGGGAATCTTTGTGCTGCCGGACAGTGCTTTTGAAAATGGGGAGCTTGTGCCTTATTGCAATTATCTGGCCGGGGATTACCGGGGGGATTCGGATGAGGAAAGGATGGACCTGGAGGAACGGATTGAGACGGCGACAAAGCGGACTCCGATTTATGTGATTTCGAAGATGGCACTTCGGGAGAGCAGTGTCGGAGTTGGGGCGATTATAACTTTTATTGCACTTTATCTTGGGGTGATCTTTTTGATTTCCAGTGCGGCGGTTCTGGCACTTAAGGAGCTGTCGGAGGCTTCGGATAATCGGGACCGGTATGGGATTTTGCGGGAGCTTGGAGCAGATCAGGGGATGATCCGCAGGGCACTGTTTCGGCAGATTGGGATTTTCTTTTTGCTCCCCCTTTCCTTGGCTTTTGTACATTCGCTTTTTGGGGTGCAGTTTGTGAACCGGATGCTGGTGCTTCTTAACGGTGGGTCGCAGATGGAGGCTATTTTGTTTACGGCGGTGTTTATTGCCATGATTTATGGGGGGTATTTTTTGGCTACTTATTTGGGGAGTAGACGGATTATTGAGGAGTGAGGACGGACGGGACCGGAGCAGTCAGCCGCCGGAGGCTTTTCCATATCTGGTGTTCGGACAGTTCACGTACATTCTATCTGCTATGAACGTACATTGCCTTTATTGATTGTTTAAGGTGGTTGCTTTTTGAGGTCAATGTTCGTTCATATCAGACAGCCTGTGCGTGAACAGCCGGACACTGGATATTGGAAAAGCCTCCGGCGGCTGGCTGATCCGGTCCCTGTCTTTGGGGGCGGTTGGGTGTGGGACCTGGAAGTGAATGAGAGTTTAAGGTGATTGTGTTGACTAATTTAGAGGGAAGTGGGGGAAAAATTGCAGGAGTAATATTAGCCCAGGGCAGTATCCAGGATCATCATTAGGGTGAAGCCTGTGGAGAAGAGGAGGGTGCCCAGGTTGGAGTGGGGGGCGGTGGAGGCTTCGGGGATTAGCTCTTCGACCACTACGTAGATCATGGCGCCGGCGGCGAAGCTTAAGAGGTAGGGGAGGGTGGGGAGGATGTGGCTTGCGGCTATGAGGGTCAGGAGGGCTGCCAGGGGTTCTACGACGCCGGAGAGGATTCCCTGGAGGAATGCTTTTCCTTTTTTTATGCCCTCGGAGTGGAGGGGCATGGAGATGATGGCGCCCTCCGGGAAGTTCTGGATGGCGATGCCAAGGGACAGGGTAAGGGCGCCGGCGGCGGTGAGGGTTTCGCTTCCGGCTATCCAGCCTGCCAGGACGATTCCGACTGCCATGCCCTCCGGGATGTTGTGGAGGGTGACGGCGAGTATGAGCATGGTGGTCCGCTTTAGGTGGGAGTGGGGGCCCTCGGGCTCTTGGCTGTTTTGGTGCAGGTGGGGGATAGTTTTATCCAGAAGCAGCAGGAACAGGATTCCGATCCAGAAGCCGGTGACTGCCGGAATAAAGGCGAATTGGCCCATCGCTGCGGACTGCTCCATGGCGGGGATGAGCAGGCTCCACACGGAGGCGGCTGTCATTACGCCAGCTGCGAAGCCGGTCAGGGCCTGCCGGAGACTGGGGCATAGGGTGCCGCTCATTAGGAAGACGCAGGCGGCGCCCAGGGAGGTACCGATAAAGGGCAGGAGGATTCCCTGCAGGATACTCGCTGTCATTTCTTGCATGTTGGTTTTGCTCCTTTGAAATGGAATGGATTTTGCATGGAAAAATGCTTTATGTGTAGATTTTGTTGATTGGAGGGTTTTCATACGTGGAAATTTTTAAATGAATCCGGGAAGCAAGCATAAAAATTTGACTACAAGCAAGCTTGACGCATCTTTTTATGTTTGCTTTTTCGTTGTTTGAATTGTTATGAAAAATGAAGATATTTTACAAGACCTAGGAAAGGATTGGAGGTAAAATGGTTTTTGCAGGGAGGTGAGTTTGATGAAAAAGGAAATACGGACAGTGGTATATGATGAGGAGCTTAAGATAGAGGCGTACCGGTTCGAGGGGATTGTGCAGCCCTTTCCCTGCCATTTTCATGAGCATTATGTCCTGGGGCTGGTGGAAAAGGGGGAGCGAGTGCTTTCCTTGAGAGATGGGGAGTATGCCATAGGGGAGGGGAGCCTCCTGCTTTTTAATCCGGGTGACAGCCATGCCTGTGTGCAGAGTGACGGGGGAACCTTTGATTACAGGGGGGTTAACATTTCTAAGGAGGTTATGCTGGACTTGGCTCATGAGGTCACGGGGAGGCGTGAGCTTACGGGCTTTTCCAGAAATGTAATCTGTGATGAGGAAGCGGGCTGCTGTCTGCGCTGTCTACATGAGATGGTTATGAGTGGAGAGGGAGGCTTTGGGAAAGAGGAAGCCTTGCTGCTTCTTGTCTCTCTTTTGATTGGAAATTATGGACAGCCCTTTGAGAGCTGCATCCCGGAGTGCAGGGAGGAGATTGAGAAAGCCTGTGAATATATGGAGCAGCATTTTATGGAACGCATTTATTTGGATCAGATATGCCGCCATGCGGGGCTTAGCAAGTCAACGCTGCTTCGTGCATTTACAAGGTCAAAGGGGGTGACGCCCTACCGCTATCTGGAGACCATCCGTATCAATGAGGCAAAAAAGCTGCTGGCCTGGGGGATTCCTCCTGTGGAGGCGGCCGTTCGGACAGGATTCTCGGATCAGAGCCATTTTACCAATTATTTTAATCAGTTTACAGGGCTTGCTCCGGGGATGTATGGGGAGATATTTTCGGAAAAGGACGGAGGTGGAAGCCGGCATGAGCAGTAGGAGATTTATGAGGGGCAGTGAGTCTGGCCTTGCAGGGTGTTTGGCGGCAATGCTTACGATTATGGTATGGGGGACTACCTTTATATCTACCAAGCTTCTGCTTGCGGATTTTGGTCCCGTGGAGATCCTGTTTTTCCGCTTTGCTATGGGATTTGGGGCTTCTGCGCTCTGCTTTGTCACGTGGAATTTTGCCATAAGGGCATTGGGGGCGGTGAAGACCAGCGCTTATATTTATATGGTTCCGGTTATAACGGTTGCCACCTCAGCTCTGGTGCTAAGGGAGCCGGTGACCTGGGCGTCTGTTATTGGGACGGCTCTGGCAGTTGCGGGGCTTTTCCTTTCCGAATATAACGGAAAGCGTTTATTTTATAGTGGAGATGAAAAGGAGGAAAGAAAAAATGAATCTGCAGAATGAAAAATGTGTCATGGTGATTGACGAGAGACTGCCCCTTGGCATTATAGCAAATACGGCGGCTATTATGGGCATTACCATTGGAAAGAAGCTGCCGGAGGTTGTGGGGGAGGATGTGTATGATGGAACGGGAAACGGGCATTTGGGGATTATTGAGTTTCCGGTGCCGATTTTAAAGGGGAATGGGGAGATGATTAAGACTATTCGGGAAAAATTGTATGAGCCGGAATTTACTGATTTGACAGTAGTTGATTTTTCGGATCTTGCCCAGGGCTGCAAGACCTATGAGGAGTTTGCGGAAAAGATGCGGGGGACGTCGGAGAGTGAGCTTAGCTATCTGGGGATTGCTCTTTGCGGGGCGAAGAAGAAAGTCAATCAATTAACGGGGAGCATGGGGCTGTTGCGGTGAGGAGGAGATATAGCTGGAAAAGCAGGGCAATTTGTGAACGTATCATGGAGTGAAGCCTGAAAAGCCTGTCTTTCAATTCAGCATTGATTTTTATTGGTGCAAAATTTATACTATATACAGAGTAAAAACAAGCAATCAGAGCTTTGGCAAACGCTGTCTCATATGTGTTTTTTTCACGAGAGAGAGCGGGAATGAATGCCGATTTTCAAGAAATCATAAAGCGGGGCTTTCAGCATGAAAAGGACAAACGAAGATCAAGACATTATCTCCTTACGTCAGGATATTTTAAAATTCGCTTTGGAGCGTTACCAGACGGAGCCGGATTATCCCTGGAATTCTCAGACGGATGCGGTCCTGCGCCACAAGGACACACGAAAATGGTACGGGCTGATTATGCGTCTTCCAAGGGAGCGGTTAGGGCTTTCAGGAAAGGACTGTGTGGATATCCTGAATATAAAATGTGACCCGGTTCTTGGCGGCTCGCTTCGCATGGAGGAGGGCTTTCTGCCTGCTTACCATATGAATCGGGAAACCTGGATTACCATTCTTCTGGACGGTACGGTGGACAGGGAGAAGATATTTCCCCTGTTGGAAATGAGCTTTGACCTTACGGCAAGCCGTGGGAGCAAGGGGCAGGAGGGTGGGAAAAAGAGCAGGGTCTGGATTGTTCCTGCAAATCCAAAATATTACGATCTGAAGAGAGCATTTTCCCAAAGTGAGACGATTCTCTGGAAGCAGAGCAGCCATATTTCGGTGGAGGATCGGGTCTTTCTCTATGTGGCCGCCCCGGTTTCCGCAATTCTCTATCAGTGCCAGGCGGTAGAGGTGGACATTCCCTATAAATATGATGATGGAAAGCTGCACATGAGCCGTGTGATGAAGCTGAAGCGGCTTGCAGAGTATGCACCAGATTTTCTGACTTGGAATAAGCTTAAGGAGTATGGCGTTTCCGCTGTCCGTGGCCCCAGAAGTATGCCGGATAGTCTGCTGCGTGAGATTGAGATGGAGGGGTTGACATAAGATAGTAAATGGAAACGTACACAATACAATCGCTAAGACGCATACCCATATTACCTCAAACGAAAACAGATAGAAACAAGTTTCCCTTATTTCTATCTGTTAATTTTTTTCATTTTCTTTATAATTGACTGCCAGTACATTCTATCTTTTAACACACGAATAACCGTAACAGTATTTTTCTCAACAACAAAGAAAATCAAATATGTACTATATGGTTTAAAATAAACCTCTAATTCTTCTATAATGTAACCTGTACTTTCGTAACCTGTGGGAAATACATTTAATTCTTTGATTGCTTTTTTAATCTTTTTGGAAAAATTTTCTGCATATTCCCGATATTTAAAAGTGGTAAGAATATATTTTTTCGTTTGTTTAATATCTGTAAGGGCATCCTTTGATAAAAGAACCTTGTATTTACCTGCTTTCTCCATAGGCATTAAATTTTATCAAGTTCCTCCCATGCTTCTTCTATTGTGTATACTTTTCCATTCTTCATACTTTGAATGCCTTTTTCAAGCTCAGCATGTAAAGCATAAATAGCGTCCTGCTCAGAATAGTTACAATTTATGACATTGTTTTTTATGATTGATTGTGCCTCTGGTGCCATAATATCACCTCCTGGTTCATGATTTTATTATACATGAAGTATGCCTATATTACAATATTCTATACTTTTTTATTTTTGTTTAGGTACCCTCAGTGTACAAGGGGGCCGTGTGGCCCTTTGTACACTGAGGATACCATAAACGATTAACCCAATAAAGGCTATTTGCATACAAGGAAACACAATTGTATTTATCCATACATTTATAAGTGTTGGTATGCTTCTTCCCACGAGAGCCAAAAGATAAAAAGGCCGAAGATATTCCCTGGCAGAATGTGACCCTGAAATCGTATTTCTTAAAAAATGCGAAAGCATATTGACACATAAGTGCTTTAAGTATATAGTGTGTATATAATAACATCACACTAAAGGAGGCAGGGTATTTGAAGATTGTCATCTCTAACACATCGGAAGCCCCCCTTTACCAGCAGATCAAGGATCAGATTAAAGACGCCATCTTAAAAGGAGAGCTTGTAGAGGGCGACGCACTTCCCTCCATCCGTGCCTTTGCAAATGATTTAAAGGTCAGCGTTTTAACCATACGGAGAGTCTATGATGAACTGGAGCAAGAGGGATTTATCACAAGCCAGGTGGGGATCGGCACCTTTGTTTCAACAAGCAACATTGAGTTGCTGCGGGATTCCAAGCGGCGGCTTGTGGAGAAAAAAATGCTTGATATGCTTCAGACAGCGAAATCTCTGGGCATCAGTAAAGAGGAATTAAATGCTATGATGGACATTTTGTACGAGGAGGAAAACTGAATGGATAAGATTTTGGAGGTCTCCGTGTTAAACAAAAGCTATGGTGATTTTGCCCTGTGTGATATTTCCTTTTACTTGCCGGAGGGCTGCATTACGGGATTTGTGGGAATCAACGGAGCGGGAAAAACCACAACGCTTCGAAGTATCCTGGGGCTTACAAATAAGGTGTCGGGAGCTGTAAATTTTTTCGGCATGGATATGGCCGGCAATGAAAATAAAATAAAGGACCGCATTGGCATTGTCCTTGGGGACGGATGCTTTTATGAGGAATTAACGCTTTTAGAGATGAAAAATGTGATTGCCCCTGCCTACAAGAATTGGTGCGAGCAGGATTTTGCAGATTACATGGAGCAATTTTCCTTGAATCCCAGGCAGAAAATCAATACTCTGTCAAAGGGAATGCGTATGAAATACGCCTTAGCCCTGGCGCTTTCCCATAAAGCGGAGCTGCTTATCATGGACGAACCCACAAGCGGGCTTGACCCGTTGGTGCGAAGCCAGCTTTTAAAAATACTAAAGGACTATATGAACAGAGGCGGAAGAGGCGTATTTTTCTCGACACACATTACTTCCGATTTGGAAAAGACTGCAGATATGCTGATTATGATTGACGGCGGTCAGATTGTTTTTCAAGAGGAAAAGGATCAGCTGCTTGACAGCTACCGAATCATAAAGGGCGGTACGGAAAAGCTGAATATGGATACAAGAGGATATTTCCTAAATATTGAGGAAAATGCTTTTGGCTTTATGGGAATTACAAATCAGGCTTCTCATGTCATGGAGCATATGCAGGATGTTCTCGTAGAAAAAGCCACTATCGAGGATATTATGCTTGCCAATGTGGAAAGGAGGAAGAGGGATGCTGTTTAGCTTGGTGAAAAAGGATTTTTTGATTGTAAAGAAATATGCTGGCATTATGCTTCTGGCATCATTTCTGATTCCCCCTGTTATGCTCTGGCGGGCACCGGAGGCGACAGGGGCAATGGGATTTACACTTGCTGTTATTTTTAGCATTTTCATGCTGACCCAGTATGTTGCCTTAAAGGAGTACCAATATCCAAAGGCAACGACCCTCCTTTGCGCTTTGCCCTATCCCCGTAAAATGATTGTGCTCTCAAAATATTGTTTTTGCTTGATTATTTATGGGGTATGCTGTCTTGTTTTTGGAATTGACACGCTTCTTTTTCCAAGGCTGGGAGCATTTGATATTCGAATGGCAGTTATCATTTTTTTGATCATCAGCTTGTTGTTATCTTTTTACTTTCCTGCTTTGTACAGGCTGGGATATGAGAGGACAAAATTTGTCTTTGTCATCATTATCATGGCATCCCCTGTTTTGTTTGGTTTCCTGTTTAAGCCGGAAAATGCCATAAGATTTGAGTTTTTAGATACTGTTTCTACCACAGCGATCATTGTTTTGGGCGTTATGGTCAGTCTTGCTGCTTTTTCCATATCTGCTGCTGTGTCTATTAGGTTTTTTGAGAAAAGTGATTTGACATAGCCGAAGTGACTTTACCCTTTCGTACTGTTGCGTAGCAACTTAAAACAGTATGGAACTGGAATAGGAGGTTTTTCATGGAGCGTGATGTAATAGTTCTGTATATGGTAGCGGGCTTGGCATTTTCCTTTGCCTTATTTAACGGTCTTCTTTTTGCGGTAAAACGTGGAAAGACAATGAAAACCAATGGAACGATTGTTTCCATAAAATCGACAAATCCCACAAATGAAAAATGGCGCAATGCAAAATTGGCAGAGGTTTCCTACCGTGTGCAGGATAGAAACATTGTATCGAAGAATCGCATACAAGTTCCCTCGGCGTCCAGGGTAGGAACACCGATTGCCATTCGCTATGACCGAAGCCAGCCGGAGAGGATATACAGTTATTCGGTGAAGCGGATCCTTGTGGGATTTGTCATTGGCATAGGCAGTGTGTTGGTGGCGGTATTGATGCAGGTGCATTAGAGTAAAATTATGAAGAAAAGCCGGGATAAACTGCCGGCGATTACTTTTTCCAGCGCTTCAAGGTCGGAAACCATTCCAGCATAGCTTTTCGTGCCTCGTCCTCACTCATATTGGGATTGGCCGCCGCCATATTCGGCACGCATATCTCAATCATTTCTTCCATGGTGCCCTGAAAGGTAAACGTACCATTTTCAAAGCAATATTTGCAGTATTCTTCATTTTTGCGGCCATCGGCATTTGTTCCGTACAACTCGTCCGTATCTCCCAGGGGCATACCACAGCACTGGCAAAATTTCTGATTCATTTCGTTCATTTTCGTTACCTCATTCTTTCTACATGTGTTTAAAGTTTAGCTGCCATCTCTTGACAAAGGCGTGTGTGCCTTTATAAGAGCTGCTATGGTATTAGTATAAAACATATAACCTGACACCTTTTGTCAGTGTTTATTTTTTATACTCCCTTTTCGGAAAAATGTTCCCAATGTATAAATTTTGAAATATAAGTATATTTCCACGCAGATTATATAATCTTCAACAGCTTAACAGTTCTATAAACTGGAATTTCTTATTCTGTCTAAAATTATAAATTTTTTAGTTGCTTCTCATAGTGTTGATTATTTTCTTCTTGTGTCATCCATTCTAAGTTATCAACACAATTACAAATTTTCACCCCATTTATATGATTAACAGTTTCCTTGTTTTCTGGATTATCAATAAAAGCTTCTGCCACTAGCCTGTGCACAAATTTTATTTTTTCTTCCCCAGATTTTTTAAGCCTAACATAAAAATATCCATTTTTGTTCATTCTGGGTTCTTTAATTTTCCATTTTTTTTCATTGTTCTCCCAGTATTGAACTTCCCCTTTATCACTAACCCGATATTGCTCTTCATATCCTTCAATATATTCCCATCTATCCATCATTTTCTCCTTTCCAAATCCCGATTTATATATTTGATTATAAACTCTTTATCTGTCATTTACAATGTATATTTATAAGTTATTTCTCAATAGATACATAATTTCGAAAAGGGAGTTTTTAGTTCATGCCTTTATTCAGCCATTTCCGGAAAGTCTAAGCAGATGCTTAATACACCCTCCTGGTATCGGGCAGTAATGGTGCCGTGCATCTGCTCAACCAGTGTTTTTGCAATGGCAAGCCCCAGGCCGGTTGAGTTCCTTGCCGTCTCCACGGAAAAGAAGCGGTTAAAGAGCTTCCCGACCTGTACGTCATTGAGATTTGGCGCAGTGTTTGAGAAAATAATTTCCCCCGTTTCCAGCAGCGCAACCTTGAGATCGCCGCTGCTGTATTTCACCGCATTCCCCAAAATATTGCTAAATACACGTAGGAGGGCGGTTCTGTTCAAGGTGCGTACAACCTTTTTTTCCGTAATATTTATTTCCGGTGTAATGCTGCGCTTGGTCAAGGCACCATAGAATGAGGCAAGGCTTTCTTCCAAGATACCGTTTATGCATAAAGGCTCCAGCAGCATAGGCTCCTGCACCGACAGAATGATGGAGTAACGAAACAATTCCTCCGTCAACTGCTTTAAAACCTCCGCACGATTTTCAATGGCCGTCACATAGCGGGTAACCGCTTCGGATTTTTCTTCGGCTTCAAGCAAGTCCAGATACCCGCAAATGGCAGTTAAAGGTGTCCGCAAATCATGGGAAATATTTGTTACGGCCTCTTTCAGTTCCCGGTCTCCCTTAAGGTACTGCCTGCGCTGCCGGTGCAGCAGGCGAAGCTGCCCATTTAGGTCGGCTGCCAGCAGCCGCAGATGCCGGTCATTGGAGGCTATGGAAATAAGGGTGTTCGTATCTGTATTCAGCCGATCCGCAAGCTCTGTCCGTATTTCCGTCATACCTGCTTTCAGCGTATAAATTTTCACACAGAGAATCAGAACCAAGGCAGACAGAACACCACACAGAGCCCACAGGAAAAGCATATAGACACCTCCTACTTCAAATCCTTTTTGCGAAACAGTATCAGTCCGAAGCCGCATGACAAGACGATCCATCCAAAGGAAGCCGAGAGCATCTCCCCATAGTGGGTGTGCTCATTCAGCATTCCGCTAAGCTGTAAGGACTGTCCTCCCGGGAGCGATTCAAACGCTATTTCATACATCCGCCGCCTGCTTCCCTCTAAATAATCGGGATTGCGAATCCACTGGGAATGGCTTCCGTCATCAATTTCCCCTATTCCTAAGGAACTGTCCGGGATATAATAATACTCCGCTTCGTCCAGCCGGTTGGAAAGGGCAGTACCGGCATACAACAGCAAAAATGAGAGTAAAACACAGGCAGTAGCCGTAATAGCACGATTGGGAATCAGCATGGCAAAAAAACAGTAAATTGCCCCATAAGTCCCAATGAGAGCAAACACACAGATTCCCTGTAAAAGAATCTTAGAAAGCTCTGTCTGGAAAAATCCCAAAAAGGGGACGCCTATCAAAAGGGAGAAAACCATGCATCCCAGGCACATGATCCATCCTGCAAGGATGCAGACGAATACATTTGCAAGATAAATATGGGTGCGGCTATGGCCTGAAATAATTTTATTTCTCATTGTACCATACTCATATTCAGAGCCCACAAAAAGGCTGATAAAAACGGAGAGGACAATGCCAATGACAAATGCCTGTATCCAGAATGTCTCCTCCAAGGGATGTGTCTCCACCGAATCCTGGATCAGGATGATTTTTTGTAAAACGCAAAAAGTAACCAGTGCAGAAAATTCCAGCCAAAACACCTTGCTTTTCCAAAGCCTTGCCATATTAGCCCTAAAAAGCTTCGTCATGCTTACCACCTCCCACAAGACCCATATAAAAGCTTTCCAGGCTCTCGGTGCGCTCCTGCATGGAAATGACCTCACAATTTTCCTCCGCAAGCTCAGAGATCAGCAGGGATGCTTTCACCTTTGCAAACACCTGGGCAGTTGTATCGGACAAAATCTTATACTCTATGTTCATTCGATCCAGCACACAGGCAAGGGCTTTTGCATTGCTCACTTCCATCAAGATACATTTTCGGCAGGCAGCTTCCAATTCGGCGGCACTGATTTCCTTTACCATGGATCCATTGTCAATAAAGCCGTAGTGGGTGGCAAGCCTTGCCAGCTCATCAAGCATATGGCTGGAAATCAGTATGGTTATCTGATGCTCCCGGTTAAGTCTTAAGAGCAATTCCCGCATTTCAATAATGCCCTGCGGATCAAGGCCGTTTACCGGCTCATCCAGCACAAGAAAATCCGGGCTGCCGCAAAGGGCGACTGCAATCCCTAACCGCTGGCGCATACCAAGGGAAAAGTTCTTCGCTTTCTTTTTTCCCGTATGTTCAAGGCCCACCAGCCTTAACAGCCCTCTCAGATCATCGAAAGAGGGCAGGCCGAGAATACGATATTGCATCTTTAGATTATCCTCTGCCGTCAGATCGAGATAAATCGATGGCGTCTCCACAACAGCCCCCATTCGCCTGCGAGATTTTCCTATTTCCTTATCTGTGTTTTTTCTCCCATACAGAGTGTATTCGCCGGAATCGGCAGTCTGCAGTCCGCAGATCAGGCGGATCAGAGTTGTCTTGCCGGCGCCGTTTTTCCCAACAAAGCCGTAGACGGCCCCCTTGGGAACGTGCATGGAAACAGCGTTCAACGCCTTGCATGTACCGTACGCTTTGCACAAAGCGCTGGTAGTCAGGACATAGTCCATAAGCATAGCCTCCTTTTTTGCACGAGCATCTCATGCTTGATACTGGCATTGTAGCAGGAAATCCTTGAGAAAATGGTTAAGAAAATCGTTGAGAATTGGTTGAGATTTACTCCGACTTCAATTTGAAGCCTATGCCCCATACGGAATCGATATATTCTTTTCCCCCAACGTCCCGCAGCTTTTTCCGCAAATGGCTGATATGTGTTTTTAAGGAGCTGTCCGTGCAATCGGGAGTGTCCCCGCTTATGCGTTCAAGCAATAGAGATTTTGGAATTACCTGGGTGGGATTCTGCATGAGGATTTTCAAGATGGCATACTCCGTCCTTGTCAAATTCACGCTCTGGGTTCCTGCCAGGACTTCACGTGTCCTTGTGTCCAGCCGCAGATTATCAAAGGATAAAATGGAAGCAGCCGGGGCAGGGCGGTTGCGGAGGGCAACGGTAATTCTTGCGAGCAGTTCTTTTATTTCAAAGGGCTTTGTAAGATAGTCTGCCGCACCGCCAAGCAAAAGCTCCACCTTGTCATTGACATCAATTTTTGCGCTGACAACGATAACGGGGATGTCCCTGATTTGCGGCAGAAGCTTTTCACCGGAAAGACCGGGAAGCATCAGATCGAGCAAAATAAGGTCGGGCTGTGACCCGGACAGCACATACAATGCCTCTGTCCCCGAGTAAGCCCGTGATACCTGATAGCCCTCTTTTACAAGCGCTTCCTCCATCATATTCCCGATATGGGTATCATCCTCAATGATCAAAATATGTTTCATTTAAATTTCCTCGATTTTCATTTCCTGTTTCGTCTATGGCTCTTTCAATGGTTTCTCTGCGGACGCCCACAAGCTTGGCCAGATCCTCCTGCTTCATAAAAAATCATCCCCAGGAAAAGCGGTATATTTGGCTCTTTTGTTATAAATATACTAATTCTAATGTGGGAGGTCAAGAGTCAAGAACTATTGATATGGCGTTATGTGTACTTGACCTTTCCCTTACGGCAAGGCTTATACTATATAGCGACAAGGAGGATTTTTATGTTATCCATCGGAGAATTTTCAAATATATGCAAGGTATCCACAAAGACACTTCGCTATTACGCTGAAATTGGCCTGCTTGAGCCAAGTGAGGTAAATCCCGAAAATGGTTATCGCTATTATGCCATTGAGCAGCTTGAAAAAATGCTGTTTATCAATCGGCTAAAGGCGTATTCATTTTCGTTAGATGAAATCAAGGCAATTTTGCGCTCGGAAGAAATACAAGAGGATCATTTATATCTTTCGCTGATTCGCAAGAAAAAGGAAATTGAAAAACAGGTACGTGATTACAGCCAAATATTAGCACAGTTGGAGGGCGACATAGGGGTGATTGAACAGGGCAGATCCATGATGTCCTATCTGGAGGATATTGATGTCCAGCTTGCAGATGTGCCTGACATGTACCTCTTATATATTCGGAAAATGGTACAGGCAGAAGATTATCCTGCCGAATATAGCAAGTGCTATGAAAGGTTATTCAAAAGGATTGCTGCTGATAAGCTGACAATGAGCGGTGCGCCAATGGTGCTTTTCCATAGTGCAAAATATTCTCTTTCCGGCTTGGATACAGAGTTTGCCCTCCCTGTGCAGGAATATGTCACAGGAACAAGAGATTTTTGCCCCGGATTATGCTTAAAAACAGTTGTGCGGGGAGCATATTCCCAGCTTCCCTCGGTTTACGCCAAACAAATAGAATGGGCAGAAAAAGAAAGATACCAGTGCACAAATGCGCTTTTTGAGGTTTATGTAACCGACCCGTCACAGGTTGAGAATGAGCAGGACAATATCACGGAGGTTTATTATCCTGTAAAAAAGCTTATATCGAAATAACAAATTGGAATCAATGGAGGAAAAACAAATGGGGCAGGAACAAATGAAGCAGGAACAGATGGAGCAGGAGCAGATGGAGCAAGAACAGATGAAGCAGGAACAGATGAAACGAGAGCGAATGAAACAGGAACAAATTGCAAGACTGGAAAATATTATTAGCAGGGATTATTCCAATATGGCAGGAATGGTTGTATTAAAGGATGGAAAATCCGTCTATGAAAATTATTATAACGGTTGTACGAAAGGGAACCGCATCCAAATTTTTTCGGTAACAAAAAGCATTATTTCTATATTGCTTGGCATTGCCTTGGACAAGGGGTATTTAGACAGCATTGAGCAGAAAGTATTAGAGTTCTATCCGGAATACACAGTCAAACGAGGCGAAAAAACCATATGGAGCATCACCATAAGAGATATGCTTACAATGACCGCTCCTTACAAATATATGTTTAATCCGTATAAAAAGTATTTCACAAGTATGGATTGGGTAAAGTTTTCCCTTGATCAGTTAGGCGGCAGGGGGCATATCGGAACGTTTCGGTATGCTCCGATTATCGGTCCCGATATTCTATCGGGTATCCTTGTAAAAGTAACAGGACAATCGGTATTGGATTTTGCAAGGGAAAATCTCTTTGCCCCATTGGGCATTACCGTTGAAAGGAGTATTATTTTTCATAGCAAGGAAGAACAGATGGCTTTTTATAAAGCAGCTGATATCAGCGGCTGGGCTGCAAGTCCCACGGGCATCCATGCGGCAGGCTGGGGGCTTACCCTTTCGCCGGTGGATATGGCTAAAATCGGACAATTATTTTTGAGCAAAGGTATTTGGAATGGACAGCGCATTGTCTCCGAAAAATGGGTTGCAGAGAGCACGTCGGAACAGAGCCGGTGGAAACAGCGCAATCTGCCCTACGGTTATTTGTGGTGGGTCAGCGAGGAAGATAAGGGATATGCGGCAATGGGTGACGGAGGGAATATCATTTATGTCAGCCCAAAGAAGAATATGGTTGTTGCCATTGCCTCTCTTTTTCAGCCAAGGGCAAAGGACAGGATTGGGTTTATCAAGAGCTATGTGGAACCGATCTTTGAAAAACAATTGTAAAAAAGGAGTGGGAAATCACAGTCTGTCGGCTTTCTTTCCTTTCATAAGGTTTTAAGTCAGACACCCGCTATATTACAAAAAAATCCAAAAATTTCAAAATTTCAAAAAGATAGAAAATCGCTTGAAAAAAGAAGTGATATCTGCTATGATGCTGTCATGCGTTCCATGTCATAGAACGCATGCTTCTACAATTCCGGCATATTCTCGCCGTATATTCCAAAGTGAAGAAAATGTAATTGAGAGGATAGGAGGGAAGCTGGTGAGTACGGTTCAATTGGAAAATATCTATGATTTATATATGGTATTGACCGATGTGACACTGGTTAAAAATAAGCTTGGCATAGGGAGCTTTACTGGAATCTTGGACTGTATTTCCAAAACTCCCGTAAAAATAACAAAGCCGAATTCAACCATTGTTTATCATGATTCTTATGAAAGGGAAGAAAATTGTGAATACGAGTGATACAATAGTAAGCAAGATAGAAAAGGGGAGCTTTCGATTTCCCATACAATTTGAATTATTTGGTCATAATCAGAATATAGCACATGCGGCTTTTGATACAGGATGTTCTCATAGCTTGATTTCTGTAAGCAGTTTGGATGTGGGTAATAAGAACATAAGGACATTGGAGCATGAAGCTTTGATGGATGTGAATATACCGTTAGCGGTAGGAGCAGGTATAGAGAGTAACAGTAAAGAGACGGTATGTATCAGAAAGTATGTAAAGGAAATCAATCTGCTCAAGAGACAATTGAGAAAACTGGGTAAAAGCCAGGAGGAATGCAGACATATATTGGAGAAAAAGATAACAGCCACGATAGAGGATGCCATTCATAAAATCTAAGAATGTTAGATTTGAATACATGGCGCATAATTACACAATAGATGGAGTGGCAATTGGAGACATCCATGTAAGAGTTTCCTTTAACACAGAACACAAGAATTTAATTGGGATGCAAATCATTAGAAACCTGTATACAAAAATCTTTTGCATGGAGGAGCACGTTTTTATAATCGCTGCCCGGAACAAAGCATTGTCCGATCATATGGAGAAAGAGCTTTTGAATAAGAAATGAAAAGTTATGGAGTAAGCTATAAAAACATTGTCAGTTCAATTCTTTTAAAAAAATAAATGAAACAAAAATTTCAAAATTCCGGCGGATTCTCGCCGTAAATTCCAAAGTGAAGAAAACGTAATTGAGAGGATGGGAGGGAAGTATATGATGTGATGTATACCTATATTTGCTCCCAGCTTGTAAGATCAGGAGGTTTATGGTAGTATGAAAATGCAAAATCAAAAGGAAAATCATTTAGGAAGCCTAGCTGTGGCGAAGCAGATAGAGCAGAAGCATCAGGAGAATTTGCAGAGGTTAAAAAACTTTCGTCTGCTTGATGATGATTTCCTTACAAAGTGTTTTGAGGGGGATACGGCAGGTATTGAGTTGGTACTGCAGATCGTGCTGGAAAGACCGGATTTAAAGGTTTTGGACGTTCGTACCCAGGTGTTTGTGGAGAATCTGCTGAACCGTTCCGTGAGACTGGATATTCTGGCTACGGATAGTACCGGGGCGAAGCTGAACGTGGAGGTACAGCGTTCCGATAAAGGAGCAGGAAGAAAAAGAGCAAGGTATAACGCTAGCATGATGGATGCAAACCTTTTGAAAAAAGGCGAGGGTTTTGAACAGCTGCCGGAAACCTGGGTAATCTTTATTACGGAAAATGATGTAATAGGAAAAGGGCTGCCGCTTTATCCGGTGGAACGCTGCTTTTTAGGAACCGGAGAAAAATTCGAGGACGGTTCACACATATTGTTTGTAAACGGTGCTTACCGTGGAGACACGCCAATCGGGAGGCTTATGCATGATTTTTCCTGTACCGATCCGGCAGATATGTATTACAGGACGCTGGCAGAACGGGTAAAATTTTTCAAAGAGAGCAAGGAGGGAATCGAGATTATGTGCAGGGCTATGGAAGATATGATAAAACAAAGCATGATAGATGTGGCAAAGAAAATGCTGGAGGATGGAACCATAACACTGGAAAAGATTGCCGAATTTGTCGGTCTTTCTGTGGATGAGGTGAGAGAAATAAAGATAGAGCAAAAGCTATAAAGACAATTGTTATGAGATAAGGAGGTCCCCGGTCTATGAATTGGAGTGAGGAACAGAAATCCCTGGCAGAGGAGCTTCTGGAAAAGGCAAAGGAATTTGGTGCGGATCTGGCAGGGCTGGCGTCTGTGGCCCGGTTGAAAAACAGTCCCTCCGAGCAGCTTTTTCCAAACATGAAAGATCACGCCAGAGATCATTTTGCAGAGCAGATTACCACCGGACTGGCTCATGGGGCGGTAAAGTGGGAGCCGGAGGAAAAAACGGTCCTGGTATTTGCCGTCAGCCACCCGGAGGAAAAGCCGGAGCTGGACTGGTGGTGCGGCGAGATAAATCCGCCGGGCAATAAGCTTCTGGCGCAGATTTCAGCAAAGCTAAAGCAGTACATAGAGGAGCATTACCCGGACATCCGGGTGTATCCCAAGCCCTATCACGTAGAAAAGGGCGGCATTTATTTAAAGGACGCCGCAGTGGAGGCTGGACTGGGTTGTATCGGACGGAATAACCTTTTGATTACGCCGGAATACGGGGCAGAGGTGCGGCTTCGGGCCATTGCCCTGTCCAGGGAGCTTCCACCGTCAGGCCCCCTGGAATTTGATCCCTGCCGGGAGTGTGGAAGACCCTGTGCTGCGGCCTGCCCCAAGGATGCATTTTCCCAGGTGATATATACCAGGGAGGAGACAGGGTTTTCCTGCCTGCCTGCAAGAGAGGGGGATTACTACCGGAAGCGGTGCGCCCTGGAGATGGAGGAAAATGAGAAGAACGCTCCCATGGAGCAGGTGTTGGAGTATTCGAAAGAGCCCATGCCAGTGATTCGCTACTGCCGGACATGTGAGTTTTCCTGCCGGTACCAGGGAACCAGGGGGCAGCACACCAGGGGGCAGCAAAAAGAATTACAAATGAAGCCAGAATAAGAATGGCAAAAGAGAGAGGAAGTTTGTTATGAATGCATTGGAAAATATTATTTACTGGTTAGCGGATTTTATGTGGGGAAGCTGGATGACCGTGTTGATCTTTGCCACGGGCCTGTATCTGTCCATTAAGTTTAAGTTTTCCTACATTACAAAGATTAAGTTTCATTTTAAGAATACCATTGGAAAAATGTTCTCCAAAAATGAGGAGGGAGAGGGAACCATTTCCGGCTTTGCCGCTGCCTGTACCGGGCTTGCCAATACCATTGGTACGGGAAATGTTGCCGGCGTTGCCTCCGCTATTGTAACCGGCGGTCCCGGCGCTGTGTTCTGGATGTGGGTTTCCGGGCTTCTTGGTGTATCCACCAAGGCATGTGAGATTATTCTTGGCCAGAGATACCGGGTAAAATACGAAAATTCCATGGATGAATATGTGTGCGACCGCTCCTTTGTTATGAAAAATGGCTTTGGCTGGAAAAAGGGTGCATTTGTGCTTGCAGGCTTCTGCTTTCTGTTCGGACCATGGACCTGTGCGGTGCAGACGGAGGCTGTGGCAAGCTCCATGAAAGAGGCGTTTCAGGTGCCGCCCCTTTTGACTGTGATTGTAGTGGGAGTGACCTGCTTTGCGGTTATGTTCGGAGGCTTACGCAGAATCTCCAACGTGACGGAAAAGGTAGTGCCGATTATGGCGTTCATCTATGTGCTGGCAGGACTTGGCATTATTATCCTGAACCTGGATAAGCTTCCGGGGACGGTAGCCCTTATTTTTAAGAGTGCTTTTACGCCAATGGCAGGAATCGGCGGCTTTGCAGGGGCTACGGTCAGGGATGCCATCCGTTACGGCGTTGCCAGAGGCATTTACTCCAATGACGCCGGTACAGGCTACGGAATCATTGCCCATGCGGCGGCAAAGACGGATCATCCGGTGCGCCAGTCCTCCTGGGGATGGGGCGAGATTTTCCTGGATACCATTGTAGTGTGTACCATTACGGCCGTTTCCATTTTGATTACGGATTCTTATATTGATTACGGGGACATTACCAGCGCCCAGCTTACAACCGTGGCATTTAAGGTGGCTTACGGGAATGTGGGAGGCTGGATTATGGGCGTTACCATTTCCTTGCTGGCATGGACCACCATTATCGGCATGTACTATTCCTGTGCGAAATCCGTAAACTATGTGTTCGGGGATACCAAAGCCAATAAGATTGCCAACAATGTTTATATCGTGTATTACATGGTGCCCTGCCTGTTTTTTTACAATGTGGAGGCGGATCTTTTGTGGGCGTTTACGGACATTTTGAGTGCAGTTTACATTTTGATTACCCTGTTCTTCATTTACTCCAAGCGCAAGATGATTTTCAGCCTGTTTGATGATTTCTGGAAGCGTTTTCTTCCGGCGCTTCAGCGGGGGGAGAAGCCGGAGAAGGTAGCCTTTGAGACGCTGGAAAAAAAATAGAGCCTGGCAGATAATATTTTGCCGGTAAAAGATAATAAAGAAAGCCGGGAAGCAATTTGCATCAAATGTAGAAACAGAATGTAAAGTTGCTTCCCGGTTCATTTTACGAAAGAGATTTTTAGCGCACTTTTAATGAGCTTGCATTGGTTTAGCCTTTTGTTTTTGGGTCAGCAGTTTTTTTACGCAGGCACCAATAGACGATAGCTCCGACAGGAATGGCAAGAACAAAATTCCGGGTGCCATCACTGTAGATTCGAAAGGAAGACAGGACAAACCACAGAGGGCCACCGCCTGCCTGAAAGCCGCTTGGTGTAATCAGGACACGGAAACCTAAAAAAGTCAGGGCAGCGCCAATCCATACACCGAAAAGCCGTGGACGCTTTCCAATGATGTCAATGATTGTGATAAGAATAAAGACATACCCTAAGATGGAGAAGATCAGTACAAACCATTGAATAAAGGAATTCTCTCGGGCTGTTGTGAAGCCGCCGCTTATTAATAAGGGTCCGGTGCCAGAAGCAAGGTTAAGCTGGTATAGACCGGCTCCGTCAGAATCGGACAGGTATGCAAGGGTTATGGTGTAGGAAGTGTCTTCCGTGAAAACATAATACTGAGCCTGCCATGTCTTAGAAGAGCCGGAGTTGCTGAAGTTATTTTTTACATTTATGGCATTCAGCTTTGTGGTGTATCTGGTGGATTTTACCCAGGCCAGTTGGAATTCTTCATAAGCGGTTTCAAATTCCTCACGGGTTACAACGCCCGGATACATGAATTGATAGATTTGATCGGCATTGTCCTCATTTAAGGCTGTGATTAGCTGTTCCAACTGTTGATCCATCTGGTCGCTTTTAATCAGTGACTTGCAGCCGGCTAAAAGGCAGCAAGGCAGGAGCATAAGAAGCAGCCGGAAAAAGATGTGTCGTTTTTTCATTGAAATCCCCCTCAAATGTTTCCTGAAGCTATTTTTTCTATCGTACTTTCTGTATAAAATTATAAGGCATTCGGTTTTGTTAAGGCAAGTCTAAATTTAATTGAGGCTGACTTTGCATTGACAGCCGCCAAAGGATGCGCTATAGTAAAGAGCGTAGGAAACCATAATTAAATATTACATTAGAATTCTAGGGGAACTCCTGAAAGGCATTGTAAATATTGCCTTTGCCGGAGCTGAGAGGGCAGATGTCCGACTCTTTGAACCTGATCTGGTTAGTACCAGCGAAGGGAAGTAATTCGAAATGATAGAGCTGCATTTTGCAGCGATCACAAGGGATGCTTTTTTTCGCAGAGAAAAGGGTCCTTTTTCTTTGCGCTTTTATGCACAGGCCCGTGCAGCGGAAACATGTGATTTCCTCTGGAAGAAAGGAAAGGTGAATCTATGATGGAAGCTATGAATTGCGGATGCGGGTGCGGCTGTGACCGCCAGGATCTGCCCTGGGCAGGCAGGGGAACAAAGCTTGATATTTCCGGCTGCCGGTTTTCCCTGTATCCCATGACAAATGATTTTGTCTCAGTGATTTTGGGAGCTTTGGAGAAAACGGATACCTCTGCCGTGTGGAGCCAGTCGGATGCCCTGTCTACGGTGTATCGGGGAAAGCTTTCCTATGTGGCAGACGCCGTGAGGGGGCTTTTTGTCCATGCCTGGAGGCCCAAGGTACATATGGCTCTGGAGGGCCAGTTTTCAAAGGGATGTCCGGGGGACACGGACGGGGACAGTCTTCTCAATCGGGAGGGTCCCCTGCCAAATATGCCGGATATTCAGGACAAACATTTTCCCGTACAGTGCAAGCTTGCCCTGTATCCCATGGGTGTGTCTGATTATATTGACCAGATTGCAAAAGTTTGGCGAATGGCGGAAGAGGCAGGCTTGAAGCCGGTGTCTATTCATTACGCAACACGAATCACAGGGGATGTCCATGAGGTATTTGATTATCTGGAAAATGTGTGCCGTCTTATGGAGCAGTCGGTGCCTCACTATATCCTGCATTTTACCCTGTCTGTAAACAGTCCCACAAAGGAGGAATAAGAAAATGGAAGCGAAAAAGAATGGATGGAAGCTAAAGGAAATTATTCTCACAGCCATGATCTGCATTGTATTTGGCGTGGCATACCTGGCGGCGGTATATCTGGCGTCCATGATTGCAGCCGCCCTGACGCCGGCGGGTCTCTCTCCTCTGGGAAATGAGCTGGTATTCGGCGTGTGGTTTATGGCCGCCACTCTGACCGGCTATATTCTGCAAAAGCCCGGCGCCGCCCTCATTGCTGAGGTGACGGCATCTGTCATTGAGGTGCTTTTGGGAAACTGGTTCGGTCCCATTGTGATTGTATCCGGGCTTATTCAGGGAGCCGGGGCGGAGCTTGTATTTGCTGCCCATGGATATAAGAAATTTGGTGGAAAGGTCATGTACCTGGCGGCGGCAGGCTGCTGTGTCACCAGCTTTCTCTGGAGCTTTGTGCGCTCTGGCTATGGGAAATTTACCATTCCCTTTCTCCTGCTTCTCTTTTGCATCCGTCTCGTAAGCTCCCTGCTTTTCTCCGGCCTGATCTGCAAGCTGATCGGTGACGGGCTTTCTAAAACGGGACTTTTAAAGGGCTATGAGCTGGGGCGGAGCCATGAAGCTTAAAGAAATCCAGCTTTCCTGCAAAAATCTCAGCTTTTCCTATGGAAAGGGTCAGGAGCCGGTCTTTTCCGGGTTGTCCCTGACCGTGGGAAAAGGGGAGGCAGTTTTGCTTATGGGGCCGTCAGGGTGCGGAAAGAGCACCCTGGCCTACTGCCTTGCCGGACTTTACCCGGAGTATGCAGGAGAGCTGGAGGGAGAAATTTTCCTGGAGGGGGAGGCATTATCCTCCTACGGCCCGGCAAGGCGGGCGAAGACCGTATCCATTTTGTTTCAGAATCCCGATAACCAATTCTGTATGGAGCGGGTGGAACACGAGGTTTTGTTTGCCCTGGAAAATATCAACTATCAGGGAGATATGAGAGCCCGGACCGAGAAGCTGCTGGAACAGGTGGGGCTTGCCGCCTGGGCTTCCTACCCCATCCGTACCCTGTCAGGGGGGATGAAGCAGAAGCTTGCCCTTGCCACGGCGCTGGCTACAGGGGCCAGGCTTCTGATTCTGGATGAGCCCTTTGCCAATCTGGACCCGGGATCCTGCGCTGCCCTGGCTGATTTGCTGGGGCGCATGAACAGGCAGGGGCTTACGCTTCTGGTGGTGGATCACCGCTTTGACTGGTGGAAGCCCTTTCTGTCCCGGATTCTTTTGTTTCAAAATACAGGCTCCCTGAACGAGACGGCCATCAGCCGGGAGGAGCTTAAGGAAAATCGGGAGGAGTTTGTATCCAGAGGGCTGTTCTATGATGACGGCTGGCTGGCGGATAAGCATCCGCCTGAGATTTTGCCGGATGCAAAGCCTATGGTATGGGCGGAGGGCATCACCTTGTTCCATGACAGAAAGCCATTTTTGGAGGACATTTCCTTTGAAATACCTAAGGGAAGCGTGACGGCCCTGGTGGGGAGCTGCGGGAGCGGGAAGACGACCCTGCTTCATGCCATTGCCGGGGTGGGGCGCTTCCGGGGGAGGCTGATGCTGGGCGGAAAGGCAGGCCTGGTTTTTCAAAACCCCCGGTTTCAGTTTCTGCGCTTATCCGTGGAGGAGGAGATTCTGCTGACCCTGCGGACGGCAAAGCCAAAGGAGCTCGAGGAAAAGCGAAAGGAGAGAGCGGATGCTCTTTTGTTGGAATTCGGGCTTCTGGAATGGAAAAAGCAGTCTCCCTATGCCTTGAGCCAGGGACAGCAGCGCCGTCTGGCCCTCCTTGCCATGCTTGCCGGGGACTGCCCGCTGATGCTTTTGGATGAGCCCACCTATGCCCAGGATGAGCGATCCACCCGGTTTATATGGGAGCTTCTGGAACGGCGTGTGTCCCAGGGGCTTACTGTCGTGATGGCGACCCACGATCTGGCTCTTGCCAGGGCTTGCTCCAATCAGGTGCTTTTGCTGGAGGATGGGAAGCTGAAAAAGGAGCTGCTATGAAGAGTTTAAATCCCGGATATAAATTGTTGAGCTTGATGATTGCCTCCCTGCTGCTGTCCGTGACCTTTCACGTGAGACTGAATCTGCTGATTTCGGCCCTGTGCCTGATTGTGACCTTTTGCACCCCGGGGGTCAATCGAAAACGGCTGGCTTTGGGGTTGTTTCCATTTTTCCTGGCGGCATTTGGAATGTTTACCGCCGGCTTTTGCTTTGGGACAAAAGGAGAAACCACAGGCGTGGAGCTTTCCCTGTTTGGGCAGGACACCCTGTATGCCGGTAATCTGACGACGGCCATGCAGCTTTCCTCCCGGATTTTAGCCTATGGCAGCCTGGGGATTCTCTATGCCTTCACCTCCGATGCCTTTGAGCTTGTTATGAGCCTGATGCAGCAGTTTCATTTGCCGCCGAAATTTGCTTACGGGATTCTGGCTGCCTATCATTTTTTTCCGGTGGTGCGGGAGGAGCACGCTGTTGTGGGTGCGGCCCTTAAGGTGCGGGGGGTGAGGGCAGGCCCCCTTTCCGCCAAGCGCCTGCTTCCCATGCTGGTGCAGGCTATGGAGCGCTCAGAAAGCCTGGCTATGGCCATGGAATCCAGAGGATTTCAGGAGAATGAGCCGAGAGCGCTGGCGTTTCAGGTGAAGCTGCGCCTGCGGGATTTTTTGTTCCTTTTTGGGGTGAATGGGATGATTGTCGGGGGGCTTTTCCTGTCTTGACAGCTTTTGGCTGATATGGTAAGCTAAAAAAAGCAAAAGGGAGTAGTTAGAAGGTGCAATCAACATACCCTGGCGTAAGCGTCATGGTTGCACACTTTCTTACTTAAGAAAGAACGAGACTTTTGGCAGAGGATGCCGGAGGTCTCCTTTTTTTATCGGCAGTCCATCATTCTGGTGGGACAGGCAGAGGGGAAGCTGACTATATGAAAACGAATCAAAGAAAAAGGCGGCAAATAATTTTATGCCAGATGCTTCTGGGAATTCTGATTTTGACAGGCTGTGGTTCGTCAAGCTCTAAAGAGGATTTGAGGAATGAAAGAGAGCAAATAGAGACAGGGGAAGCTGTTGAGAATACGGAGATTTTGGCAGAGGGCAGCGCAGACGGGGATATCCTGGAGTGTATATCGGCAGATACGTGGTTTCAGCAATGCGTGTGGGACAGTGCGAAAATTCAGACGGATGACACAGAGGAAGTGATTCTTGAGAAAATCAGGAAGTGTGAATATTTGAATTTACCCTCGTCATTTGAGGGGAAAGCAGCCAGGTCTTTAGAGGGTTTACAGTTCTTTCCAAATCTTCAGACGCTAACCATTGAATTTCGCAAAAAGGATGAGCTGTTGATTGAAGATTTTACGCCTATTTTGGAGCTGTCCAGGTTGAAGGCTCTGTCCATAGCTTATCCCGCAGAGGAAGCAATTGACCTGTCCTTTTTGGCAGAGATGGATACCATAACAGATCTTTCCCTTACAGGCTGCCCTTTGAAAGAGACCTCTTTTTTAAAGGAAATGCCTCAACTGAAACGGCTTTCGCTGCGTAAGACGCCGCTTCAGGATATGACAGTATTGGAGAAGCTGACAGGGCTTCAAACTTTAATTATTAATGAAAATGAGATCGAAAACATTACATTTTTGAAAAATCTGACAGGGCTTAAGGAATTGGATTTGAGCTTTAATTCGATTACAGATTTGACACCGCTGGCGGGGATGTCCCGGCTGAATTATCTGTATTTGATGGAGAATGAGATTAGCGATCCGACACCTCTCGCCAGTTTGACGAATCTGTTTGTCTTGATATTAGATGGAAACAGGATCGGCGATATTTCACCCCTGGGGGAGCTTCCCCATTTAAATCAGGCAGGGCTTTCGGATAATCAGATTACGGATTTCTCTCCTTTGTCAGGAAAGCGGGATCTGGAGTATGTCTCTGCCTTTGGAAATCCCTGTAAAAGCCTGGGGCCGGTTTTGGAGGTCCCATATCTTGCCGTTGGGTGGGGGGATCCATCAGAAGAGCAGTTAAAAATGGCGTTGGACTGGATGAAAAAGCAATACCCGGATCTGGAAGAATATGAGTGCATCAGATATGTGGACGGGGATATAAACGGTGATGGACGGACGGATGCCGTATTTGTGGTGGATGATTTCATTTATCAGGAGCAGCGTCAGTTGTTTGTGCTTTTAAGGCAGGCAGATGGTTCCTGGAGAGAGGTTGAACATAATATTGAGATGATGGATCGGTTTGCCGGTGGAGTAAAAGGAGATCCTTATAATGGAATCTGGGTGGAAAAGGGAAAGCTTCTGATAAAAGAGACATGGGGAAGCAGTACAGGTGGCACTCAGACGAGGTTTTACAGCTATCGGAATGGAAAGCTGATACTCGAGCAGACTATGACAGTCGGATACAGCAATTTTGTAATGGGCGATGATGTGGAGGTGTATGAGGAAAGCACCAAAGAAGAGATTCGGTATGTGTTTGCCACAGAGGACAGCGGGCAAATGCGTCGGGTGGATTTGGTAAATGGTGATGCCCCGGTGCATCAGGCATTTCCGGAGATGGAGTTATACGATAAGCCTTATATTATTTATTCAGAGCCACGAAAGGTAAGCATGGAGCCGGCGGAGGTACTTGAACTTCTGTGGGAGTATCTGGAACTGGACGGGGAGAAAGAGTCTCTTCCCTATGCACCCTGGCAGAAAGAAAATTATGAAAAGCTGATGGGGGTGAGCCTGCCGGACTATTACTATGTTATCAGTGATTCCAAAAAGTCAGAAAATGAGGAAGCAGGAGAATACGGGGGATATCTGTATTATAATGATTTGGAGGAGCAAGAGGGAGAATATTTCCATGAGCTTTATTGCCGGGAGGATGGCAAATGGGAACGATATTGGATTCATGATAAGACAGGAGAGATAGAGACGTATTGACAAAGGAGGAATGTCCAATGGAATTTTTATGGGAGGGATTACTGCAAATCACCTGGCAGCAGGCGGTGATGTATGGAATCGGCTTATTGCTTATCTATCTGGCAGTGAAAAAGGGCTATGAGCCGGCATTGCTTCTGCCTATGGGTTTTGGGGCGATTCTGGTGAATCTGCCTTTGTCCGGGGTAATCAATCAGAATGTAGAGGGAATCGGGGTAGTGAATGGGATCATTGAGTGGCTGTTTGAGGTGGGGATCGAAGCGTCGGAAGCTTTGCCGATTCTGCTCTTTATTGGAATTGGGGCTATGATAGATTTTGGCCCCCTTTTGTCCATGCCCTCTATGTTCTTATTTGGAGCAGGGGCACAGTTTGGAATCTTCTTTGCCCTCAGTACAGCGGTGCTTCTGGGCTTTGATTTGAAAGATGCGGCTTCCATCGGGATTATCGGGGCGGCTGACGGACCCACCTCGATTCTGGTGTCACAGATTCTTCATTCAAAATATGTGGGGGCGATTGCGGTGGCGGCCTATTCCTATATGGCATTGGTACCCATTGTGCAGCCCTTTGCTATTCGGCTGGTGACTACGAAGAAAGAACGGTGCATTCGGATGGAGTATACGCCGGGCACAGTGTCCAGGGGGATGCGGATTGCGTTTCCTATTTTGACTACCTTTTTGGTGGGGCTGGTGGCTCCTCAGTCCGTGGCTTTGGTGGGGTTTCTTATGTTTGGCAATTTGATTCGGGAATGCGGCGTACTTGGGACCCTCTCAGATACGGCTCAAAATGTGCTGGCCAACTTGATTACATTGCTTTTGGGGCTGACAATTTCATTTAGCATGCGTGCGGAGACTTTTGTAAATGTGGACACACTTTTGATTATGGGGATTGGCTTGATAGCTTTTGTCTTTGATAGTATCGGAGGTGTGCTGCTGGCGAAATTTTTGAATCTTTTCCGAAAAAAGAAAGTGAATCCCATGATTGGGGCAGCGGGAATTTCCGCATTTCCCATGTCGGCCAGAGTTGTGCAGAAGATGGCCTTAGAGGAGGATCCGGGGAATATTATATTGATGCACGCAATCGGAGCCAATGTGTCCGGGCAGATTGCGTCGGTGATTGCAGGCGGTCTCATTATCGGGCTGGTGTCGGCGTATCTGTAGGTGCTGTATAAGGTACTGCGGAACTTTAATAGGAGATATATAGTATGTGGGAGAATTTTTTGATTTCATTGGAGATTATGGGAAAGGGAATGCTTGGGATCTTTGTGGTAATCGGACTTTTGACCTTGGCGGTGAGTGTGATGGGGAAGCTGTCTCACAAAGAGGAGGAGACAGGGGAGTAAGAATTAACGAATCTTGAGAACTTTTTCTGTTTTCTCCGGTACAACATTGAATATCCTGCGGGTCCCCTATAATACATCCCCCTTACGGGGCAGACAGGGACTGTGCTCAGCTTACAAAAATGTAAGTTAAGGGGTGAAATTGTAAGGTAAATCAATGGTACAGGGGAATGGAATCTGATATTCTAATATCAGAAAATAAAAGAAAAGAGGGGTTTTCAAGATGAAAGAAGTATTAAAAGCAACAGTGGCAATGGTAGTTATTATCGCAGTACAGATGGTATTAACTTATGTCTTTACCTATCATGTGGGAGAGGTATTTTCAAAGGCATCTGTTATGGCATTGTTCTATTATTATGTTATTAAATATGTCAAAGCAGTCAAAAAGCACAAATCTGGGGATGCGGACGAGTAAGAGACTTCTGGAGGCAAGAAAAGCCTGCTGCTACCAGAAGCTTTTACAATCTATTTCTTTGAAGACACATGTTTTATAGAATTTTGCGAAAATGTTAAATATTGTTAAATCTTTTTGAAAAGCTTGACAAGATGGCAGGAAAACGTCATAGTAGAGTTAATCACAGGGTGGGAGATGCTTCCACCCTGTTGTTACGTGAGTGCATATTGAGATGGGAGATTACGGAACTATGCGAAGAAAAGACAGAGAGATTCAGGATTTTGATGAGATCATAGAGGTAATGAAGAAATGTGACGTCTGCCGGGTTGCCATGCAGGGAGAGGAGTATCCCTATATGGTCCCACTGAACTTTGGCATGGAAGTAGAGGAGACACAGGTGACACTGTATTTTCATGGGGCCATGGATGGAATGAAGTATGGGTTGCTTGCAAGAGATCCAAAGGTTTGTTTTGAGATGGACTGCGGGCATACCTTATATACGGATATGGAGCAGGGAAATTGCACCATGTGTTATGAGAGTGTGATAGGCTTTGGAGTGATGGAAGAGGTTCTGGAGGAGGAGAAAAAGGCTGCGTTGGATATTTTGATGGAGCATTATCCGGTTCCCGCCGGATTTCGGTATAATGAGGCGGTGGTACCGAGGACCAGGGTATTGAAGCTTACAGTGGAACGGATGACGGGGAAACGACGGGAGAAGTGAGGGAGCTCCCCGGATAAGGGGATTGTAGTCCGCAGTGCGAAGCCAGGGAAAGAAAAGATTTTCCCTGGCTTTATGGCTGTCGCCATATATTTAAAAAAATACAGGAGGTGTCTGGTGAGCGAGCTCCCCATACACCTCCTGTATTTTTTTAAATGCACTGCTCGTAGCAGAAAAACATTGTAAAACGATAATTTTTGTGTTATACTTTTTATGAGATTATTGTTTTGCGATAATTATTTGAAGTGTGAGGAGGTATGATAATGAAAGAATTCCCAATTTTGTATTTTGTTTGGGAAGGCTTAGGGGCAGGGCTGCGAGGGCTTTCTTTGAGTGGGAGCGCAGGGAATATATTGGCTCTTGTTTTGTATGTATTGATATCCCTGCTTCCGGTTCTTGTGCCGGGTTTTGGGATTTGGAAAAGGAAGAGGGGGCTTCATGGGGCGGACGGCCTTTTGTTGGTGCTGAGCGCCTATACCTTTTACCTCCTTTATGTCTTTATCAATCCCGGACTTTTGAGCAGGCGGATGCCTGTGGGATTGGGAGGGGAGCTGTCGGTTTCTTATCTGAAGGCTGTTTATGGGGGGCTGTGGCTGTCTCTGCTGGTTTCCTGGTTACTGCTTACCTGGATACGCAGCTTGAATTGCCAGGAGGTACTGGACCGGAAAGCGTTTCTCTACCGGGGGATGCGCTTGCTGTTGACTGTGACCATAGTCATTTTTCTAATTGCCTTCCTATATTCTGCCGGAACAGAGCTTACCGTAAGGCTGACTGCTCTCAGGGAAAATGCGGCAGGAACAGGGGCGGATATAGCATTTGCTTTTTTACGCATGGCCGTTACGCTGATCCCCTCTGCCTTTTTCCTGGCAATTCTGTACCAGATCAAGCGTCTCTTAAAGGCAATGGATCAGGAACCCTTCAGGGAAGGGGAGGTTCGGGAGGCGAAACGGCTGTCCAGGATAAGCCGAAGTGGGGTGACGGCATCGGTTTTTTCCAATCTTATCTGGAACAGCGCCCTGTTTTTCTGGGCCGGAAGCCTTACCAGTGTGGATTATCATTGGGAAATTTCCCTCTTTCCTTTGCTGGTTGCCTTTGGAGCGCTTATTCTGGCTCGCTATCTCAGGGAGGCAGGGGAGCTGCGCCGGGACAATGAAATGATTATCTAGAACAGGAGATGCCAATGGCCATTCGTATTTATCTGGACGAGGTTTTAAAGAAACGGAAAATGACTTCAAAAGAATTATGTAAATATATCGGTATCACGGAGGCCAATCTCTCGGTCCTGCGCAGCGGAAAGGCCAGGGGTGTGCGCTTTAGCACCCTCAACCGGATCTGCTATTACTTGGGGTGCGATGTGGGAGAGATTCTCCGTTTTGACGGGCAACTGGACGAGCCGGAACAGGAAAAGGAGTGATATAAGGGATGAAGCGGGAGAAAAACCGAGTACCTATAAGAAGAGGATATGTTCGTACCATTGTTTGCATGCTTTTTAGTCTCTGCATGCTCAGCGGATGCACCCTGGCCAGGCCGGAGCTTCAGCAGATAGAGGAGGAAGAGCTCTGCGGAATTCTGGTAGTGGTGGGAGAGCAGAAGGCCCAAAGTCGCCATGAGGAGGAGCTGGAGGGAAGGACATTTTCCAGTATCAGGGAGCTGGAGGAAAGCCTTACCTCTTCCTTCACAGTAGAAGGAACCCTGCAGACCGATAGATCCATTGCCTTTGATGGCGTGGAAGGACACGTGCTGGGTGTTGTAGAGGAAGAGATAGAGGGAGCGCCCTCCACATGCTTTATCAATGACGGCTATTTTACGAAGGTAGACGCCAGGGTGAAGGTCACAGACGAAGGCAAGGAAAATACCATTTCAGGTTCTATACTGGCTGGGGAGAATTTGAAGGAGCCTGTTTATATGTACCCGGTTTACCACAGAAGTGATGGGAGCTATTATACGGTTCTCAATTCTACGGGTGGTATGATGTGCAGTGTCCACGATGAAGGAGAGGTGTACAGCCAGACCCTTCAGTGGGAGACAACGGAGGAGATAAACGGGAGGAAAGAAAAAAATTCCAGGGAGATCAAGGCTTCCCTTGAGATGGCAATCCCTGTGGAGCGGGTGCAGGTAAGAATGTACAATCATGAAAATGAATTGCTGGAGGCAAGAGAGATTTCAAAGGAAACAGAAGAGCTGATCTTACAGGAGGGGACGGCTTATGTGATAGTGGAGGAGGCTAAAGCAGGCGGAAAGCTGAGGAGAAGCCTGTACAACCGGGAGGAAGCGCAGGAGGAAATGACCCATCAAATCAATTATTTAGGAAATGACGGTTTGATTGAACCGAAGGAATTGGTGATGAAATAAAGAACAAAGACATCAGCCGTTTCATATTCTGTGTGAGTAGCTGGACACCGAATATGGGAACAGTCTGATGTCTTTTTCTATTTTACGGTATTTTTTTTGGGGCCGCTTAAATACATACCAAATGCTTTTTCAGCAGGCGCGCAAGATCGTCGATATCAATGGGCTTTGCAACGTGAGCATTCATTCCGCTGTCAAAGCAGTTCTGGATATCCTCGGCAAAGGCATCTGCAGTCATGGCAATGATCGGGATGGTTTTGGCGTCCGAACGCTCCAGAGCACGAATGGCTCTGGCTGCTTCCAGACCGGACATGACAGGCATCCGCAGATCCATCAAAATGGCATCGTAGTAGCCCTCCTCCGATTCGCAGAATTTATCCACGCAGATCTGTCCGTTTTCGGCCCAATCCAGATCCAATCCAAGATCAGACAGGAGCTCATTGGCGATTTCCCAGTTGAGCTCGTTGTCCTCCGCCAAAAGGAGCTTTTTGCCCGTGAAATCTTCCTTTTCCTTCACAGCAATGACTGGAGGAGCCTCTCCATCAGAGAGGAGATAGGGCTTAAGGCCGTAAAACAGGGTGGAGCGGAACAGCGGCTTGGAAATAAAGCCAGTAACGCCGGCTGCCTGAGCCTCCACGGAAATCTCACTCCAGTCATAGGCGGAGGTGAGGAGAATGGGAATTTCATTTCCAAGGAGCCTGCGAATGGAGCGAGTCAGAGAAATCCCGTCTATCTCCGGCAGCTTCCAATCCAACAGAACCATTTGGTAATCCTCCTGCTTGGCGGATTGAAGCTCAATCATTTCCAGTGCGCTTTTGGCATCCAGGGTCCAGTCCGCATCAATGCCCATGGAGTGCAGGGCGGCAATGGTACTTTCACAGAGCTGGGGGTCGTCATCCACAACCAACAACCGTAGATGTGGCAGGGCCATATCTACCTCGCTGACCTGCGCCTTTTGTAGATCCAGGGTTACATGGAAGCAGCTGCCTTTGCCGGGCTCGCTTTGAATCTCAATGTTGCCCTCCATGGCATCTACAATGTATTTGGTAATGGCCATGCCTAAGCCGCTGCCCTCTGTCTTCTGTACACGCTTACTGTCGGCGCGACTGAAAGCTTCAAAAATGCGCTCCAGAAATTCCGGTGTCATACCAATTCCGGTATCCTTCACTAAGAGGTGGAGCTGAACATAGGAATCCCCCTTGGGGGAGGGCTCTTCATAGAGGGACAACTGTATGGAGCCTCCCTCCGGTGTAAACTTAATGGAATTTCCCAAAATATTCAGCAGGATCTGAGTCAGACGGACACTGTCGCAGCAGATATCCTCCGTGGTGATATCTCGAATGAATACGTCAAATTTCTGCTGTCTGGCGTGGAAACGGGGCTGAAGGATATTTACAATATTGTCCACAACCTCCCGAAGAGAAATCTGCTCAATGGCTAGGGTCATTTTTCCACTTTCAATCTTGGACATATCCAACACATCGTTGATAAGGCCAAGGAGATGCTTGCTGGAAAGGCTGATTTTTTTGAGACAGTTCTCCACCTGCTGGCGATTGTTAATATTGGCAGATGCAATAGCGGTCATTCCCACAATGGCATTCATCGGGGTGCGGATGTCATGGCTCATGTTGGACAGAAATTCACTTTTCGCCTTGCTGGCATGAACGGCCTCCTGGCTCACCCGGTTCAGCTCATCCATTTTTTTTCGAATCTCCTTCAAATAAGATCCAAAGGCCCAGAACAGGGCCAAAATGACAATGGCAGAGCCTCCCACAGCAATGAAAAGCCAGTATTGATTGAGCTGGGCGATCTCCTGATCCAGGGTGCTGTAGGGCATAATGACGATGAGAAACCAGTCGGAATATGCCAGCTTGGTACAATGGAGATGCCGGCGTCCGCCATGGGTGGTGATCACGGAGGAGTAGTGCTGGGTCTCTGTTAGGGATGCTTGGATGTCTGATATGTAGCCCTCTGCATCATTGGCAATCTCTGTATAGAGCTGATCAAAGTAATTGTCCTGCAGAGTATCTCCGTTTTGAAAAGGATAGGTGCCGTCGGAGCGAATAATATGGGAATAGACAGGAGAACTGGAGACATCCGAGGAAAGGATGTCACTGATATAATCCGTAGAGAGCTCGGCTATCAGAGCCATATAATCCGGGTCCCAGTCCTTCAGGGCGGAGCTGGGAAGACCGATCAATACCCGTGTGTTCCCCTCAGCATCCAGGATTGTGCCAATACGCTTCTCATTTTTTTGAAGGGAGGTAAAAAAGAGCTTTGGTGCCTCCGGTGTCAGTTGTTCACCGTAAATGGGAATAAGATCACCGTCACTGGTGCAGAAGGCCAGAGATTCAAAGCCACGGTTTCTGGCGCTCTCAGCCAGATAATCCTTCCGGGATTGATGGGTGTAGCGGTACAAATCGGCATTTTGTATCAGATCCTCTAACTGGGAAAAGCGCAGATCAACGGTGGACACAAAGTCCAGGGCAATCTCATCGCTCATATTGTGCATGTAGATATCACTGATGGCGCTGATGGTTTTGGCGCCTTTTTTATTCATGAAGAAAGCGGAAAATATGAAAATGCCGACACAGAGTATGAGCACCATAAAAAGCTTTGTGAGAAAGAGTCGGCTGATTTTATTATCGGAATGATTGCGCATGATTGATCTCTCCCTGGAAATATTTTAAGGGGCAATGCCGTCCCTGTCGTTCATATCTGAAAGCTATCTTTTATTATACTAAGAAAAAATAAATTTGAAAAGAGGGATTGTAAGAGAGATTTTTAATTTGATGGCAAATAAGCTTTGGAAAAACAATACCGTTTCTTAGAAGAATGGTATTTCTAGGCTAAGAAATGGTATGAGCAATATATTATGATTGATAATTTCTGTAATCCTGATTTAGGATAAATGGAGAGCCTTTGCCCGCAAAAAAGTCAGCGCTGATATCAAGAGCCATTTTGTAAATGTTCCAGAGAGATTCCACAGTCTGGCTGGATACATGTGGGGTTAGTACAATGTTTTCTAAAGTCAAAAGCGGTGAATCCAGAGGAAGAGGCTCCTTTTCAAATACATCAATACCTGCACTGGCGATCTGCCCGGATTTTAGGGCATGGAATAGAGCGATTTCATCTACAACGCCGCCTCTGGAGGTGTTCACAATAACCCCTGTAGGCTTCATTAACGACAGCAGCTTTGCATTTATCAGATGATGTGTTTCAGAGGTGTAGGGAACATGAATACTGATGGCATCTGATCTGGAAAATAATTCTTCAAGACTTACAAACTCTACATTGTCATTCTTGTGTATGTCTGATTGAGGGTGGGGATCATAGGCTAAAATGTGACAGCCAAATCCCTTGATCAGACGTGCAAAGCGCCTTCCGATGCAACCGTACCCGATGATGCCTACAGTACTGCCGATTATTTCATGACCAATCTCTTTGACCCATACCCCTGTTTGGATACAGCGCTGGGATTGGTTTAATTTTCTTTTGCAGGAAAGTATCAGTGTCAAAGCCATTTCAGCTACGGCGGTAGTGTTGGCGCCTGCAGTTCGGGCAACTGCGATCCCATGACGGCTTGCGGCAGCTAAATCCACTTTGTCATATCCTACTCCGAAGCGCACTAATAATTTGGAGGAATCTTTGATTTGGCTGAAAATAGATTCTCCGTAGGGCTCAATATCAATAATTCCTGCATCTGCATTTTTGAGCTCATGAATAGCGCTTTCTTCCGAAAAAGGAGATTGAGGAGCCCAGCGGTATTCCAAATTCAGTGAATGGGCATAGGCTTCGGCTTTCTGATTCAATGCATAAAAAAGTTCAGATTTTTCTCCAAAAAGTGAAACTATTTTTTTCATGGTTCACCTCCTGTGGTTTTTGAAATTTTTTCTATCACTTTTATCATTTGCGGTTACTGCCAATTTTTTAATGCGACACGTACCGAGCGAATGCCTTCTTCATAACAATCGGAACAGCTATGACGGCTTAAATAGTGAAACTGACCATTGTTTTCCGCATGAAATGTATTGCGGGACGTATAAGGAAAGCTTTGAAATGCTTGCTCTAGTTCCTCTTCGTTCATACGATGATAACTGTTTTCATGAACAATAGTCTTTTTGTTAAACCGCCGTTTGGATGGCTTTCTATGAAATTCTTTAGGAGCCTTGCCAAAAGCAAGCATAGTAATAGGAAACACATAAGGCGGCAATTTGAACAGCTCCCGATGAAATTCATAGTGATCCATAATATGGCCGATGTAGCAGGAACCGATATCCATGGATTCCGCAGCCAGGACAGCATTTTGAGCAGCCAGAAGAGCATCGCAGCTGGCCAGTAAAAGGTTTTGCTCGCCTGGAGCAGTATAAGACAATCCAAGCTCTTCACATTTTTCTGCTACCTTGCAGTAGGCATAAAAATCCTCCAAACGCTGCATATCTGCCAAAAATATTAGTAAAAAAGGAGCGGTTTCAATCCATGCCTGCTGATTACAAGAGACAGAAAGTTTCTTTTTTACCTCTTTATCTCGCACGATTAAGATAGAATACAGCATCAGATTAGCTGCGGTGGGAGCTCGCATAGCAGCATAGAGAATAGCTTCCTCTTCCGCCTTTGTCAGTGGGACAGATGAAAATTTTCTAAGACTGGAACGCTGAGTAATGATTTGTAAAACCGGATTTCCATTGTAGTTCATATCATTCATGGCTTAATCCTGCGGCTTAATACGGGATGTCATATTGATTTTATCATTAAACATCTTTGCGGTTCCCAGCCATTTGTCAATTTCCATCATTTCAAAGACACCAAAGGGAGAGATATCCTCACCGGTACGATCACGACTGGCAATATAATAGTCATTTTGATCCTGAAATGTATGCTCTGCGAATTCTGTAATACCGGTTACAGCGCCACCAAGACTTACCATGGGAACGGTTACTAGGCGATAGCCGTAATCTACCAGCTCCTTGAAGGAAATACGCGGACTGGCACCACCGTAAAGCATGTCGAACATTTTCCATCCTGGAACTTCTTTGCCTATACGAATAATATCTTCCATTTTTTCTGTACCCTCTGTAAAGGTGATATCTGCGCCTGCCTCCAAAGAGCCCAGATTACGCCGGATTGCTTCTTCCACGCCATGGGTGTGGTAGGAATCCGTACGAGCAATCAGCAGACAGTCCGTACCCTCCAGTGCATAGTGTGCGGCCCGCAGCTTGCTGAAATAGTCTTCTGCCGGGATTACCTGTTTTCCCTGCATATGACCACAGCACTTTGGAGAAACCTGATCCTCCAGATGGACAGCCATTGCACCAGCCGCGGCAATTTCCTCGCAGGTACGAATTAGATTTAATTCATTTCCAAAGCCAGTATCAATATCAACAATCATATGATTGCTTCATATTAGGAAAATCTGTAAATTGCGGGTTTTCATGCTTTGGCGGGGGTCAGCTCGCCTCGGTGGTATTGATTTCAATGTACTCGGCAATCCGGCGGAACTCGTCCACAAACTTAAAATGAACGCTGATATTGCCGTTTTCGTAAATCTTGATATGGTCTACCAAGTCCGTGAGGATTTCACGGGTGAGCGTTTCAATGCTTTGATACTTTGCAAAGGCTACCAGCGCGGGGTGTTCCTTGTCAACGCCATTCAAGAGCTCCGCCCGTTCCGCGTTCAGCCGGGCCAGCACATCCGCAAGCTCGGCGGCCTGCCGTTCATAATCGGCTTTCATATCCCGGTATTCCTGCTGGGTGATTTCCCCGTCTTTCCAATCTTGATACAGTGACTGCTTGTAGCGGGTTATCCGGGTCAATTCCTTTTCCTTTGCGGCTATCTGGTCGTTAAGGCGGTGGGATTGACTTTTTTTCAACGGGGCCGAGTTGATACGGGCAATCAGCTCCGAGTAGGAAACGGCGGTGTTCACTTGATACTGGATAGCGAACAGGACGGCGGCCTCCAAACGGTTGTGCTTGATAGAGTGCATGGTGCAGGCCGTCCGGGAGCGGTTCTTGTAAGTGGAGCAGGCGTAATAGATATTTTTCCCGCTCTGGCTGCGGGTAATGGACTTCCCGCAGTCCGCACATTTCAGAAAACCGCTGAACAGGTGAACCTCGCGCCCTTTGGGGGAAGTCCGGGTATCGCGTACCAGCAGAGCCTGCACCTTATCAAAGGTTTCATGGGGGATAATCGCCTCGTGGGTATCGGGGACGCGCACCCATTCATCCTCCGGCACAGCCTCGATCTGGTGTACCTTGTAGCTTTTCACCCGGCGGCGGCCTTGTACCAAATCCCCGGTGTAAATGGGGTTGGTGAGCATTTCATGTATCATGCGGGCCCCCCACATGGGGGCGTCCGCCACAGCTGAGGAAACGGGCAGGCCCTTTTTCCGGCGGTATGCCGTGGGGCTGAGTATGCCATGTTCGTTGAGGTACAGCGCGATGGCCCTTTTAGACGAGCCTTGCAGGAGCATGGAATACACGCGCTTGACGGTTTCGGCGGCCTCGGTATCGACCAGAAGTTGATGCTTGTTTGCCGGGTCTTTGATGTAGCCGTAGGGGGCGAAAGAGCCGATGTACTGGCCGTTGCGCCGTTTGTAATCAAATACCTGCCGGATTTTCTTTGAGGTTTGATAACTATACTGGTCGTTCATCACATTTGTTATCGGCACAATAATGCTGTTCACGCTATCCGGGTTTAGGTAGCTGTCCACACCCTCGGCCAAGCTGATAAAGCGGACGCCCATTTGCACAAAAAGGTTATCAATCAGACTGCCAGCGTCACTGTAATTCCGGGCAAAACGGGAGAGGTCTTTTACCACAACGCAGGTAATTTTCCCGTTCATCACATCCCCCAAAAGCCGCTGGAAACTTTCGCGCTCCGTGTCGGTTCCCGTGTGGCCGTCATCCACATACTCGGTGTAGCTTTCAAATTCTTCCGCATGATTAAAATGAAAATCGTTGAATATATCGCGCTGATTTTTCACACTGTTGCTATCGTCAAGGCCACGATTGATTTTCTGCAAATCCTCTTTGGAGAGCCGGATATAGCCGCCCATTTTCCAGCGCCGGGCCGCATAGGTAGGGGGCAAAATCTGCTGATACCCTCTGTTTTTTGTTCGTGCCATTGTTCCTCCTTCCCTATCACATTACAGTTATATTATAACTCCGATTAGGGGTATCGGCAAGGATGCCGCCGGGCATGAAAAGGGGGCGGCACTGCGAAAAGTACCGCCCCAACTTTGGGACATTTTGTCCCAAAGGTATAAAATCCGCACCATGTCTTAAAACGCGCAATTTATATAATTCCACAAACGGCAAGCAATGCAAGTGTGGCCACACTTGCCATTTTTGACTGGCCGGGGGCCGTCAAAAATGCTTGTTGGGGAGCCTCCCCAAACCCGGCTCTTTGGGACAAAATGTCCCAAAGAGGTTGGCTGTGTCACCGCCGCTGTCGCGCCGGTTCCTTATGAATAAGATAGCAACACTTTAGGCTGTCGCCCCTTGATTATCGAACAGCAAAGACAAATGGGGCTGTCAACGGTGGGCGAAGTGAAGCCCATTTACTTGCCGTTGACTGGCTCGGTTGGGTTTGCTATTCATACTTCTTTAGCAACTGCTTAAATATTACGATACCTATTACAATTTGAAATAATAAATAGCCGCCCAGATATAGCACTATTAAGCGTGAATTATCAATGATTTCAAGTTGTCCCAGTATGAAGAAAATGATTATTGAAATACTAACTGTCATAAGCCCGATAGCATACGCATAGCGCCCGGATTTATCTCTTAATTTTGATTTTAATTCATCGTGAAGTTCAATTTTTTCATTTTCTATTTTTTCTTGATAACGCTCTTTGTTTTTAGATGTACTCCAATAGAAGTATTTACAGGTCATAAAAATACCAGAAGAGATAGTTGCGGCAGCAAAACCAATAAGCAAACTGTCCAGCACACTATCAGTCAGTAGTGCTACACCCAAAAGAATAATGCCTGTCAAAACAAACAAAATACCCTCTAATAAATTACCTTTTTTCATCTTTGCAACTCCTTTCATGAATAAAAATATCTTCAATTTGCTTACCGAAAAAATCTGATATTGTAAAAGCTAATTCTAAAGAGGGATTATATTTCCCCGTTTCTATTGAACTGACAGTTTGTCTTGAAACTTTAAGTGCTTTTGCAAAATCTTCTTGATTCATGCCTAACCTTTTTCGTAATTCTTCAACCCTGTTTTCCAAATAATGTCACCCCCCTGTTTTGACAAGGTTCCTTTACATTTCCATTATAGCAGCATAGGGCGGTTTTGTCAAGGTTCCTTTACAAAAGTTTTTCTTATAATCTGTATAGAATAGTGGGGGGCTACCTAATTAAAATCATTGCGCCACTGTCTCCCCCTCACCTTTGGGACAAAATGTCTCAAAGCACAGCCGTCCATGTTAGCTTTTGTGGAACGAATAGGGCGCAGGACATATAAACATACCACTCCCCTGCTGAACGCGCCCGGAAACCCTTGATACAAGCGGCTTTCAAACGCCTAAATACTAACAGTCCAGCCGTGGAAAATAAGCGGTTTTTACAGCGCGTTCAACCCTATCCCCCGCCCTTTCCCATTCATGGGAAAGGGGGCGGGGACAACGATTGCTTTGGGACATTTTGTCTCAAAGTTACCATGCGATAATTCAGACTTTTCGGGTGGAATGGCCGGGGTCTGCTGGGGGCCGCCTTGATAACCAAAACAGGGCGGCCCCCAGTGGACTCTGGCCATATCGCGCAGAAAACCGCCCCATTTTCAAGGACGGCTTTCTGCGTAATGTGATAGTTTCAATCTGTTTTCTTGTGTTTTCGTCAAAAACCTTGCGTTTTCGTGTTCCTAATAAGAGTTAATCATATGATTATGGATGTGGCAGATGCATTTATTTCAGCCAGACTTTTGAAGTGGTTTGATATTCTGCTACAGATTTTGGGAATTGGTATGGGCTGCGGATTGATTTATGTTTCGTGTATGTGTATTCAGATTAATAAGGGCTATGTGATATCTGTGGCTGGCTTTGATGAAATGTGGCGTTATGTTCCACTGCTGTTTTGTGGTATCTTTTTGACCATAGCGGCGGTGATAAAGGGGCTAGAATATTTGAAGCCTGAAAAGGAAAAGGTGGGGTGCTGATATGGGACAAGATGTAATCCTGCAGCTTTTGCTATTGTTTGGTTTAATGCTGTTGTTTTTGTTTTTAAGATTTCCAGTGTTTTTGAGTCTGGTATTGGCATCTGTGGGGTATATGCTTGCCTTCCCAGGGAAGGTTCCACTGCCGGTTATAGGCCAGAGTATTATTTCCGGTATTAATAATGTAAATTTTACAGCCATTGTTTTTTATTTTCTGCTGGGGGAAATCATGAACAGTGGCGGCTTAAGTGATCGACTGGTGAGCTTTTGCAAAGCTTGTATCGGGCATGTAAGAGGAAGCTTAAGCCATATTAATATTATCGCATCGATTGTATTTGCGGGAGTATCCGGTTCTGCAATGGCAGATACTGCCTCAATTGGAGCGATGATGATTCCAACAATGAAGAGAGATGGATATCCGGCTGGGTATGCGGCAGCGATTACTCAATGCTCATCAATTATTGGGCCGATTATTCCTCCTTCTACCGGATTGGTGCTTATGGGTATTTATTTAAATGCTTCGGTGCGAAAGCTGTTTTTGGGCGGAATGATTCCGGGAGTACTTATGGGAGGATTTCTTTTAGTTGTATCCTATATTATTAGCAAAAAGAGAAATTTTCCACATACGCCATGGGGTGGCTGGAGAAATGTATGGGAAAAGGGGAAAGAGGGGGTTGGTGCCTTTTTACTTCCAGTCATTATCATGATTTGCCTGGTGTGCGGAATTGGGACGATTGTAGAAATTGGGGCGCTGTCCTGCGTGTTTGCGGTTGCCCTCTCTTATGCGTATAAGGAAATGAGCCTGAAAAAGCTGGGACAAATTTTAATGAATACAACGGTTATTATTGGCAAGGTATTGTGTGTATTGGCCAGTGCAGGAACCTTTGTGTGGATTATAGGATCTATGGGAGTTGCGGATTGGATTGCCAATCGGGCTATGACCTTAGGAGTAGGTAGTACAGGGGTCATGGCATTCTGTGTAATTGCACTGTTCTTTTTAGGTATGATTTTGGATGTAGGTGTGATTCAAATGGTTATTCTACCAGTTATGGCACCAGTGATTCTGGCTGTAGGGATTGATCCAACGCAATTTGGAGTACTTGCGATTTTGGTAAGCCAGTTGGGCCTGTGCACACCGCCGGTGGGGGCTCTGATTTACATGACAGCAGGGATTGCAGAATGCTCATCCGTGGAGGTTGTGAAGGAATCTGTTCCTTTTATAGCAGCTCTTTTGGTATTGATAGGGCTCCTGGTTTTGTTTCCGCAGATTACGTTATTGATTCCCAATTTGCTTACATGATATAGGAGGCAAAGATGAAGCATCGAACATTGATAGAAAGCCTGGCAGATGGAGTGGAAGCTGTTTCTTGGGAGCATCTGCCAAAACAAGTACAGGAAAAACTGAAAATTTGTATAAAGGATGGGTTAGAATGCTGTCTTGCGAATAAAAAGGATGCAAGAGGACAAGCGGCTCTTGCTTCAGTAATGGGGAGGAAGGGCACGTCAACTCTGATTTTAGAAAAGCAAAAAGTAGCAGCGGAGGAAGCGGCCTTTTATAATACGGTAAAGGGCTCCTTAACCTCAAGAAATGATTCCAGCCGTACGGCTATTTGCCATCCGGGGGCGATTGTGATACCTGCAGTATTGGCTCTGGCAGAAGAAAATGAGGCTTCCGGGGAGGCGGTTCTGGAGGCAGTGCTGTGCGGATATGAAACAATGATTTGTTTGGGAACAGCACTGCAGAAGGCCCATATTAATAATGCATTTCGTTCCACGGCATTGGTGGCAGCCTTTGGAGCAGCCTTTGCGTCTGCGAAAATATTGGGGTTGTCTAATCAACAGATTGCCTCAGCAGGCAGCTTTGGGTGCCATTTTGCGGGGGGCGTGAATGAGTGGAAGAGATTGAAAAAGGATTGAAAGGCAATTACGGTATTTTGCACATCATGCACAAGCCTATTGACAGCTGTTTTATGGTGCAGGCATCTTGCCAGGCAGCTTTGACGATTGCTTTGAAGGAAGGGTTTGACTGGAAAAAAATCAAAGCTGTTGATATTTTTGTTCCCAAGCAGGCAAAATGTTATCCTGGATGTGATAATACAAAAATTGAAACTTATGTTCAGGGGATTATGAGTATTCAATTGGGAACAGCCAGTACCTTGGTGGACGGAAGCTGTGAATATATTCAGTGGGAGCCGCCCTTTTCGGAGGGAGTCATGGAGGTTCTGCAAAAATGTAAGGTGCATGAGGACAGGAATATGACACAAAGCTTTCCAAGGCTGCAAGGCTCCCGTGTGGAGGTGAAAATGGAGGACGACTCCACAGACTGCTGTTTTATAGAGGATGTACGGCCTTTGAATCATAAGGAGGTAGGGGAACGGCTCAGAAAAACCTCCTGCATGGCCCTTGGATTGGAAAAAGCGAAAGAGTTAGAGGAAATGCTGGATTATCTGGAAAAACAGAAAAATATTATTTCCATGATGGAAATAATGGCTTGAAGAAAATTAGTGCTTGTATGAAAATGCTTTGTGAATTATGATAGAAGTACCAATAAATTGCTAAATACAGGCTTATTTTCATGAAACTTAGAATGACAGCAGGTGAGAATGATATGATAGGAAACAGACTGAAATTGATTCGAAATGCAAACGGATTATCCTTATCGGAACTATCGGAGCTTTTAAGCAGCTCCGCATTGCCTATCACTCGTGCTGCTCTGTCGCATTATGAGTTGGGGATTACAGTGCCAAGCGAGCATGCGCTGGAGATATTAGGTAAAAAGATGGGAACCACAGTCTCCTTTTTTTATCGACCGGATTGGGAAGAGTTTTCTATTATTTTTTTTCGGGAGCCTCCAATGCCTGCACGGCAGATGAATGATATGAATGCGTACATTCAGGTGGAGCTGGAGAAGATTCTGTATGTGGAGGATCTGCTGAATACTTCTCATGAAATTTCTTTGCCCTCAAAAAAGAAAATTTTGCGTGGGCAGGAGGATTTGGTTGAGGAATTGGCGGATTGGGTGCGACAAGATTATGGAATTGCGGAAGGTCCTATTTCCAGCGTATGTGGTTTTTTGGAACAAAAAGGGTGGAAGCTGATTGAGCTTCCAGAGGGATTTGATTTAAATGGTATTGCGGGGATAGAGTGTAGCAGACAAGTTATGTTTGTTTTATATCCTACGTTGTATGTATTGGATGATTTTCGTTTTTTTATGCTTCGGGAGATTGCCCATCTCTATTTAGAGGGGGAGGATACAGGGCATACGGAGGAATTAGTCTGCAGGTTTGCCAGGGCGGTATTGTTTCCAAGACGCCTGGTAGAATGGGAGTTTGGAACTAAAAAGCGGGAAGTGTCTATTATTGAACTCACCTATATGAAGCAAAAGTATGGGTTTTCTAAGCGAGGAATTATGACCAGGCTTTGTGAGCTTGGGATTATCAGCAAAGAGTTTTATGATTCATTTGAGGATCTGATGCGTCTCCATGGATTCCCTAAAAGGAAAAAGATTATGTCTGAAACATTGCAATTTTATGAGAATCCCACATCCTATGCCATGCAGGTGCTGCGGGCAGAATCCTTGGGATTGATTACAAAGGATCAGATGGAAGAGATGCTGCTGTTAAAGCATATTTAAACTTTGTCCCCATAACTTCATTGGCTCCACACCAATCAGCGGAGTGATTGGCGTGGGTATGAAGGGTAACTAAACTGTAACATTTTCACAAATCCCCTCCCAGGGGTTATTGACTTCCCTATGCAAGAGTGATAAAATTTAAGACATGTAGTGAAGTGCTAAACCCATTCAACCCAAGGAGGGACAGATACTATGAGTGTATTAACAGATTTGATTTATGGCGGCTCCAATGCCGTTGCCGGATTGACTGAGAACGCAGTCAATGATGCCATTGCAAAGCATGGAGAGGACAAGAAGGTTGCTATGCCGGATACGGCATATTTCCTGCCTACCATCTATGCGGCAACAGGCGTAAAGGTAAGTAAGTTAGGCGATCTGCCTGCCTGCGTAGGCGTATTGAAGAGCCTTATTACCAACAAGGAGGATTTGGGAGATGCCTTGAATGCCGGTCTTGCCACAGCTGTGGGAGCGGAGATCATTGAGGCATTGAAGTATGTGGAGAGCGCAGATCCTTACGGAGAGGACAGCGGAATCGGTTTTGTTCCGGACCCGATTATCCGTTCCCTGGGCGTTCCCCTGGTAACCGGCGATATCCCCGGCGTAGCCGTTGTGCTGGGCAAGGCGGATGACGCTGCAAATGTAGTGGATGTAGTGAAGGATTACCAGAGCAAGGGTATCATGACTTTCCTGATCGGTGATGTGATTGAGCAGTGTATGGAAGGCGGCGTAAAGATCGGCCTGGACTTCCGTGTAGTTCCCCTGGGACATGATGTGACCTCTGTTATCCATGTAGTAACCGTTGCCATTCGTGCGGCTCTGATCTTCGGTAATGTAACACCGGGCGATCTGCCGGGACTCCTTACTTATACCAAGGAGAGAGTTCCTGCATTTGTCAATACATTTGGAGCACTGAATGAGGTGGTGGTATCCGCAGGAGCAGGTGCTATCGCACTGGGCTTCCCGGTAGTGGTAGATGTGGATCTGGGCGAAAATCAGGTTCCGGGTGCACTGGAGTCTGTGACGGATCACGCTATGACCGTGAAGAAGTCCTTAGAGCTTCGCAATATTAAGATTAAGGTAAAAGAGCTTCCCATTCCGGTTGCATTTGCTTCCGCATTTGAGGGTGAGATTATCCGTAAGGGTGATATGCAGGTAGAGTTCAGCTCCCACAAACAGCCCACCTGTGAGCTGGTTCAGACCAGAGCGGACGGTGAGGTTGAGGATCACAAGATCACCATCATCGGCGGTGATTTGGATGCTCTGGAGGCAGGCGGAACTTATGCGCTGGCTACCTTTGTTGAGGTTGCAGGCGCTAAGATGCAGTCTGACTTTGAGTCCGTTATCGAGCGTAAGATTCATGCATGGTTTAACTATATGGAGGGTGTAATGCACACCGGCCAGAGAAACCAGATTCGTGTGCGTATCAATAAGGAGGCATTTGACAAGGGCCTGCGTCTGACCCATTTTGCAGAGGTTCTGTATGCAATGATCATGGATGAGTTTGACATTGTTGTGGACAAATGTCAGATTACCATGGTGACAGACGCTGCCAAGGTACAGGAGATTCTGGACGGAACGGCTATGCCGGCTTATGCCGCAAGAGACCAGAGACTGGAATCTCTGACGGACGAGAGCGTAGACGTATTCTACACCTGTACGCTGTGCCAGTCCTTTGCTCCCTCTCACTGCTGCGTGGTAACGCCTGAGAGACTGGGACTTTGCGGAGCCGTTTCATGGCTGGATGCAAAGGCAACCAAGGAGCTGACGCCTACCGGTCCCTGCCAGCCCATTTCCAAGGAGGGCTGTGAGGATGAGGTGAAGGGTGTATATCCGGATGTAAACCGTATGGTAGAGCAGGCAACTCAGGGCGCACTGTCCAAGGTTACGCTGTACTCCATTATGGAAGATCCCATGACCTCCTGCGGATGCTTCGAGTGTATCTGCGGTATCGAGCCTTTCTCCAACGGTGTTATCATTGCCAACCGTGAGTATGCAGGCATGACACCGCTTGGAATGACCTTTGGCGAGCTGGCTTCCATGACGGGCGGCGGTGTTCAGACTCCCGGATTTATGGGACACGGCAGACACTTCATCGCTTCCAAGAAGTTCATGAGCGCAGAGGGCGGCTTTGAGCGTATCGTATGGATGCCCAAGGAGCTGAAGGATGACGTGGCTGAGCGTCTGAATAAGTCTGCCAAGGAGAAATATGGCATTGACAACTTCTGCGATATGATTGCGGATGAGACCATTGCTACGGATGAGGAGACCTTGATGGCGTTCCTGACCGAGAAGAGCCATCCGGTATTGGGTCTGGATCCAATTATGTAACTGATAGCGAAAGAGTAACTTCTGTTACGTTTCTTTTCGGGATGGAAAAGACTTTGCTTGTTAAGGTAGATTTTGTAGAAGTAATAGTTAAGTGAAAAATTCCCCCGTTTGCAGTCGTAGAGCTGCGGACGGGGGATTTGTAGCTTGAGGGCAGGAATAGGAAGAGGAAGTTATACTATTTCTGGAAAATAAATTGCTATGGAAATTGCATTATGGTAGGATAATGCTATACCGAAGATGAATCGTTACAAATGATAGCAAATCAGAATGAAAACGAGAGAATCGAGGTATCTACATAGTATGAATCAGAAAGAAGAACTTACACAGAACGAAGAATTAGCCCAAGAAGCAAAGTATACGGTAAAGGATAGTGTCTTTACAGATTTGTTCAAGATTCCCAAATATCTTTTACAATTGTATCAGACATTACATCCAGAGGATAAGGAGTCGACGGAGGACAGCATCAGCAATGTGACAATTAAGAATGTTTTTTTGGATCAGCCATACAATGATCTTGGATTCCAAGTTGGAGAGAAGCTGATGGTACTGGGAGAAGCACAGGCAAGCTGGACAGTCAATATTGTGATAAGAAGTTTTCTATATCTTGCCCAAACCTATCAGGAATATATCGAGACCACCGGACAGAATGTGTATACAAGCAAACGCTTAAAGCTGCCGAGACCGGAACTCTATGTAATTTATACTGGAGAGCGGAAAAACAAGCCGGAATTTATGTATTTAACTAAGGAATTTTTTGGTGGATCGGAATGCTCGGTTGAAGTAAAGGTAAAGATAATATATGATGGAGAAAAAGGAGACATTATCAACCAGTATGTAACCTTTACAAGGATTTACAATGAACAAATAAAGCAATATGGAAGAACCAGAAAAGCTGTGTTGGAGACAATCTGCATCTGCAAGGATCAGGACGTTTTGCGAGAATATCTGGGACACAGGGAGAAGGAGGTTGTAGATATTATGATGACATTGTTTGATGATGAATACATTTTCCGGACTTATGTGGCGAACAAGGAGAAAGAGGCTGCCCAAAAAGCAACAATAGCGAAATCCAAAACAACCGCACAGAAATTGTATGAAAAGGGAACTTCTCTGGAAGATATTGCGGAAATTCTTGAGATGCCGGTGGAAAAGATAAAGAAGTGGTTAAATTTAGCTTCTGTATAAAGATAGCAGAGATCGGAAAAGAGAAGGATGGAAATAACTAATTATTACACAGAAGCTGGAGAGGGCTTTCCTCTTATCTTGCTTCACGGAAACGGCGAAAATCATGAGTATTTTGTACATCAGATTGCCTGTTTTTCGAAAAATCATAGAGTACTGGCTCTGGATACCAGAGGGCATGGGAAAACGCCAAGAGGTGACGGACCCTTTACCATTGCACAGTTTGCTGAGGATTTAAGGGTTTTTCTGGATAATCTAAATATCCAGCAGGCAGATATTCTTGGATTTTCCGATGGCGGGAATATTGCTATGGTTTTTGCGATGAAGTATCCGGGGCGTGTGCGAAATCTGATTTTAAATGGAGCGAATCTGGATGCAAAGGGAGTGAAGCCTGTTGTCCAGATTCCGATTGTATTGGGCTATTGGCTTGCAGGACTTTTTGCGGCAAAAAGTCCGCAGGCGAGGCTTCATGCGGAGATGCTGGGATTGATGGTCAACGATCCCAATGTAAAGCCCAAGGAGCTTAAAAAGATTACAGCGAGAACCTTGGTGATTGCGGGGACAAAGGATATGATTAAGCGTTCTCATACGGAATTGATTGCCCGCAGTATTGCAGGGGCAGAGCTGGTATTTTTGGAGGGGGATCATTTTATTGCAAATAAGAGGGCGGAGGCGTTTAATGAGGTGGTGGGGAGGTTTTTGGGAAATTTATAGATATTAAATTATACTGTTCATGAATGCTTGGAAAATTGCTTATATTTTTCCTCTAATACCAATATATTTTCTTTCATTGTGCTGCCCAGGCTGTTTGTTTTGAAATAGATGTGGAGCATAAGGAATAAGATAATCTACATATTGGGGGGCGCTTCATATATTGCGATTGCCATTTATAATCCTCCTGTAAAAATAGGGCGAAAATCCGCCCTACTGTTAGATTCGCACTTTGAGTGGCGAAACACTCTTTTATAACTGTCTTGTTTAAGGGCTGAGATATGCCCACTCATAACTGTCTCTGTTATAGGTCGAGATATACCTCCTGTTAAGCCAAACGGCATTAACTTATCTTTAGTATACTCAGGTGATGTAAAAATAGCAACAGGATTTTGAATTATATTTTGTAGGTTTTTGTCAAATTTTTGCGGGTGATGAACTTGGGACATAGTTTGTGTAACATTAGTCGGATAAAAGAAAAAGAGTGCGGTCAGATGCGTGGGTAATAAAAATAAACCTGCCAAAGCTGAGAGCACTCAACTAATAAAACAACTATTTCAATCCACATATGAATTTATTTCATATAAATTCATAAGACGAACATTGACTTCTGTCAATTATAAATATATTTAAGGCAATTAGAATTTAATCACCTTAATAGATGGTATTATTTATGACAGAAGCTTTAATTATGGGTATCATAACATAAGAAATTTAGAAGGTAAAGGGAAAAATTTTGAATTTTAAATATTTATAAAAATGTTGACTTACTCTATAAATCGTGATAAAGTACTTATAAATCAACTGAACATAAAAAGAGGGATTATAATGGAAAATCAATACCTAGCCCACAAAATAGATAACCGAGAGCAGACCGTCTTAGAACATTTAACTGGAACCTCCAAGCTGTCTGCCCAATTTGCATCAGCCTTTGGAAAAGAGAAACAGGGCGAAATGGCAGGATATTTGCACGATATTGGAAAATGTTCCGGGGAGTTTCAAGAGAGAATCCGGAATCCGGAGCATACAAAAAGGTGCGACCATTCCACTGCCGGAGCAATAGAGGCTTTTAAGCAGAGACAGCTTGGTGTGTCAATGTGTATCATGGGGCACCATGGCGGTCTCTTAAATTTTGGCGGGAAAATGGATACCAGTGAAGACAGAACGGTTCAGGGACGCCTGAAAAAGGGCATGGAGAGAAAGATACCGGATTACACAGCATGGAAAGAGTTATGTCCAGGCAGAGAATTTGAAAATGTCCCGGAAATGGAACCTAACCAGACCCCGTTTGAACGGTACATGGAAATTAAGATGCTTTACTCATCCCTGGTGGACGCTGATTTTTTGGATACGGAGATGTTCATGGAGGGGAAAAGTGCTTCAAGAGAAGAATATGACACCTTGGAGCAGCTAAAAGATCGTCTGGAGACTTATTTGAAAAATCAGAAATGGCTGGAAGCTCATTCCGGAATCAATGGGATGCGGACAGAAATTTTGGAGACAGCGGCACAGCAGGGAAGAAAACTGGAAAGAGGAATCTATACGCTGACCGTACCCACAGGGGGCGGGAAGACAATAAGCTCTCTGCGCTTTGCCTTGCATCATGGTGTGGAGCATGGTTTAGATCGGATTATATATGTGATACCATATGTAAATATCATAGAGCAGACAGCAGAAAAATTTCGGGAGATATTAGGCAGAGAGAACGTGCTGGAGCATCATTCCAATGTCATCTATGAAAAGGAGGATGAGCAGGAATGGAAGTGCTATCAGTTAGCAAGTGAAAATTGGGACATGCCTGTTATCATTACGACGGCGGCGCAATTCTTTGAATCACTGTTCCACAACAAACCGTCAAGATGCCGGAAGCTTCACAATATAGCAAATAGCGTGATTATTTATGATGAGGTGCAGATGCTTCCGGTAAGCCACTGGATTCCCTGCATTCATGCTTTGGAGAAATTATCAAAATCCTGCAGGGCAACTCAGGTGCTTTGTACGGCTACACAGCCAGCAGTAGTATTTCCGCAGGAGACAATGCCTCTTGAAATAATAGCGGAGCCAGAAAGGTATTTTGGAGCATTCAAAAGAGTGACCTTTCAAAATTCCGGTCTATTGTCCCTGGAGGAAATAGCAGAAAAAATTGAAAGCAGCCATCAGGTGCTTTGCATTGTAAATACAAAACGGACGGCGCAGAGTCTATATAAGATGCTGTCGGAAAAAGAAAATGCTTTTCATTTGACTACCATGATGATCCCGGTACATAGAAAGGAAGCTCTTCAGCAGATTAAGGAGAGGTTGCAGAAAGGAATGCCCTGTAAGGTTGTTGCAACATCCTTGGTAGAGGCGGGGGTAGATTTGGACTTCCCCTATGTAATGCGGGAGCAGGCGGGATTGGATTCTATTTTGCAGGCAGCGGGCAGATGCAATCGGAACGGCGGCAAGAACCTTCGGGAGAGCATAACAGAGGTTTTTGAGCTGGAGGGACGGATTCATGGATCCATTCGGCAGCAGGTTGATGCGGCACGCTATGTGATGAGAGAGTATGAACAATGGGATTCTCTAGAAGCGATAGAGACCTACTTCAGATTTTGGAGACAGCTGCGGGGAAAGGAAAATCTGGATCAGAAGCAGATCATGGAAAAAATTAACCGATATGCATTTTGTGATATAGCAGAGGTGTTTCAGCTTATTGAAAATGATACTTGTACTGTGTATATTCCATGGAAAGAGGAGGGGGAAGAACTGATAAGTCAGCTCAGAAATGGTTTTTACAACAGTCCCTTGTTCAGAGCATTGGGAAGATATGGTGTGAATGTTTTTAAGCCTCATTATGGGGAGCTGGTACGATTGGGAGATGTAGAATTGATAAATGGGATTGCGGTTTTGAACAACAGAAATCTCTACCATGAGGATACGGGTCTGGAATTCCAGGCAGAGGAGGGGATTGCTATATTCTGTTAAAAATCAAAGTGGCTTTTGAAGAGCTTTGAAAATTATATACAGGTGGAAAACAGGTATCAAAAGAAAGGAGGAAGAGGATGTCCATAAAGTTGGAAGTCTGGGGTGATTACGCATGCTATACAAGACCGGAGTTAAAGACGGAGAGATATACCTATGACGTCATAACGCCAGGGGCGGCAGTGGGTATATTGGAAGCCATTTTCTGGCATCCGGGGCTGCACTATGAGATAGACAGAGTGTATGTGCTGAATCCCATACAATTTACCAGTATAAGAAGAAATGAAGTAAAATCAAAGATGGGAGGTTCAGGGATTAAGTCAGCCATTAAAAAGGAAGAATTTGGGACACTCTATCTGAATACAAAGGCTGAAATCGTACAGCGTGCGGCGACAGTATTAAAAAACGTCCATTATGTGCTCGAGGCGCATTTTGACATTGGGCCGGAAGCCAACCAAACAGATAATGCAGGAAAATTTCAGGATATTTTAAAGCGGAGAGCCAGAAAGGGCCAATGCTATCATCAGCCTTATTTTGGGGTTAGAGAGTTTCCGGTTAAGTTTCGATTGTGGGAGGGCGGAGAAATTGTTACTGCATATGAGGGGCAGGAGAAAGATTTGGGAATTATGCTTCATCATATGGAATATGTGCCAAGGAGATTAAAGGACGGCACAGTGGTTTATGATGCCAGTCCTGTATTTTTCAGGGCAAAGCTGAAAAACGGAGTCCTGGATCTCAGAGAGAGTGAGGTGCTGAGATGATCTTTTATGAACTGGTGCAATTGTATGAACAATTGGTAAGACAAAGAAAAATAAGTGCGCCGGGATGGATGGATGAAAAGGTTTCCTATGGTTTAATGCTTCATGAGGATGGAACAATCGCACAATTGATTTCTCTGAAAAATGAGAAAGGAAAGTCGCAGATGATGCCGGTACCTCAGCACCCTGGCAGAACAAGCGGAACGCTGGCATTTTTCCTTTGGGATAATGGAGGCTACCTGCTGGGATTGGATACGGCAGGGAAACCGAAAAAAGCCAGGGAACGGTTTGAGGCATCCAGGAAGCTACATCTGGACTTGCTGGAAGAGGTGGATACAAAAGCCGCATGGGCAGTAAAGAATTTTTTCCTAACATGGAAGCCGGAGGAGGCCTTAGAAAATGAGCATATAAAACCAGAGCTGGAGGAGCTGTTAAAAGGAGCTAACCTTATTTTTTACTATGGAGGAAGCCTGGTGTCAGAGGACGCCAAAATAGTAGAAATGTGGGAGCGGCATATCAGTCAGCATGAAACGAAAGAGACAGGGATTTGCTTGGTGACAGGTAAAAGGGAGCCGATTGCAAGGCTCCATCCCCTGATTAAAGGAGTACGGGGCGCACAGTCCAGCGGCGCTTCTCTGGTATCTTTTAATGCGGATGCATTTTGTTCCTATGAGTTGGAGAGCGGAGGCAACGCCCAAACCGGCGAGGCGTCAGCAAGGGCTTATGGAGCGGCCTTGAATTACCTCCTTGCAGATACACAGAGAGTTTTCACGGCAGGGGATGTGACTGTAACGGGATGGGTGGAGGAGGGAGAGGACGCATATCAGGATTTGATGATGGCTCTGCTCAATCAGGATCAAAGGATTCAGGACGCAGACATTCAGGAAGCGCTGAAAAAGCTCACAAGGGGGGAGAGCATCTCGTGGAACGATCAGGAGCTTGACCCGGATCATACATTTTACATATTAGGGCTTTCTCCTAATGCGGCACGCCTGTCGGTTCGATTTTTTTTGAGAAATCGCTTTGGATTGTGGCTGGAGAATATACAGGCCCATGAAAAGCGGTTGGAAATTGTATTGCCATATCATGTTGCACGGATGTATCTTCCCTTTTGGATGATATTGGAGGAAATGAAAGCTCCGGGAGGAAAGGATACGATTCCGCCCTTGACAGCAGCGCTTCTGCAGTCAATTTTGAAAAATTCCAGATATCCGGATGAATTATTATACTGCACAATTCGGAGAATTCGGGCAGATCATAATCTGAACTGGAAGCGGGCGGCAATATTAAAGGCGTATTTAAATCAAAATTGTAGGAGCGATAAAGACAAGGAGGGATGGAGCGTGGGACTGAACACAGAAACAAACGATCAGGCATATCTTTTGGGGAGACTGTTTTCTCTGTTGGAAAATATTCAGGAGACATCGGCAGGGGGAACGCTTAACACAACAATTAAGGATCAGTATTTAAATAGCATGTGCAGTACACCGGCATTGGTTATAGCGCAGCTTTTGAAGCTGAAAGAAAGCCATATGAAAAAACTGCGGAGAGATAAACCCGGATTAGCGGTAAAATTGGATCAGCAGGTTATGGAGATCATGGACAGGATTGAGATTAAGATTCCCACACAGCTTAGTTTGGAGGAACAGGCGGTATTTATGCTTGGTTACTATCATCAGACACAGAAAAGATATGAGAGAAAACAGGAGGATGCGTAAATGAGTGAAGTGATTAAAAACCGTTATGATTTTGTAGTTTTATTTGATGTGGAAAATGGAAATCCAAACGGAGATCCGGATAATGGAAATGCGCCAAGAGTTGATTTGGACACCGGACATGGAATTGTGACGGATGTGTGCCTGAAAAGAAAAATCCGCAATTATGTGGAAACCGTAAAAGAGGGAGAAGAGGGATATCAGATTTATATCAAAGAGGGAGTGCCCTTAAATGCCAGCGATGCCCAGGCTTTTGCGGAGCTGTCCATTGATGAGAAAAAGATTCCTGCAATGAAAAAAGAGGATCCTGCATTGGATATAAAAATTCGGGATTTTATGTGTTCCAGATTTTTTGATATTCGGACATTTGGTGCGGTGATGACGACATTTGTTAAGGCAAATTTGAACTGCGGCCAGGTTCGGGGACCGGTGCAGTTTGGCTTTGCCAGATCTGTTGATCCCATAGTGCCTCAGAGCCTTACAATTACAAGAGTTGCAATTACCACGGAAAAGGATGCGGAGAAAAAGAAGACAGAGATGGGAAGAAAGGAGATTGTCCCTTATGGATTATATCGTGCGGAGGGCTTTGTTTCTGCCAATCTTGCCCGAAAGGTTACAGGCTTTAGCGAGGCGGATTTGGAGCTTTTATGGGAAGCGATTTTGAATATGTTTGAACATGACCATTCGGCAGCCAGAGGAAAAATGGCAGTTCGGGAATTGATTATTTTTAAGCATGCTTCGGAATTGGGAAATGCACCCTCCTATAAGCTGTTTGATTCCGTAGTAGTAGAAAAAAAGAATACGGAAGTACAGGCCAGATGCTATGGGGATTATGAAGTGCGGATTTGTGAAGAAAGGATTCCGGAGGGAGTTACATGTATCCGAAAGAGCTGAGCGGCTATAGGGAAGAGGACTTTCTAATGCTCTCCGGCATTCAGCATTTTTCCTTTTGCAGAAGACAGTGGGCCTTGATTCATATTGAACAGCAGTGGGATGAAAATCTCAGGACTGTAGAGGGAAATATTTTTCATAAGCGAGCCCATGACGGCTATTCGGCAGAAAAAAGAAAGGATGTTATCATATCCAGGGGAATGCCGGTATTTTCCCGCACACTTGGAATCAATGGTGTATGCGACATTGTTGAATTTTACAGGGATGACAAGAAAGGCATTTCCTTACATGGCAGAGAGGGCAGGTACGTGGTCTGTCCTATAGAGTATAAAAAGGGACAGCCGAAAGAGGATGAAGCGGATATTCTTCAGATGGCGGCACAGGCTATGTGCCTGGAGGAAATGCTGGAATGTGAGATTGAAAAGGGCTGCTTATTCTACGGGGAAATCCGCCGACGCATAGAGGTGCCTTTGAGTGAAGAAATCCGGCAGAGGGTGAGAGACACGTTTGAGGAGATGCATCATTACTATGAGCGCAGATATACGCCAAGGGTAAAAAGGACAAAAGCCTGCAATGCATGTTCCTTGAAGAATTTATGCCTCCCCAAGCTGATGAAAGAGCGGTCGGTAAGAGAATATATTTTGAAACGGATAGAAGAGGAGAGTGTGGATTGAAAAAGCTGCTTAATACACTTTATATTACCTCCCCGGATAAATATCTGTCTTTAGATGGAGAGAATGTAGTAGTTCTGTTTGACAAACAGGAGGTGGGCAGAGTTCCGCTACATAATTTGGAGGCTATTGTCACATTTGGCTTTACAGGAGCCAGCCCTGCACTGATGGGAGCATGTGCGAAACGAAATGTAGCCCTTTCCTTTTTGACCCAGTCAGGACGTTTCCTGGCTAGGGTTTCAGGAGAGGAGCGTGGAAATGTCCTATTGAGAAAGAGGCAGTATTTTCTGCCAGAGGATGCGGGGACAAGCCTGGATATTGCAAGAAATTTTATAACGGGAAAGGTGTTTAATGCCAGATGGGTATTGGAGCGTGCCACACGGGATCATGCCATGCGTCTGGACGTGGAGAGGCTAAAAAGAGTTTCCGGACAATTAAAAAGGTCCTTAAGCTCTGTGCAGAGGTGTGATTCAATGGAAGCCTTACGGGGAGTGGAGGGAGAAGCGGCAAGCCTATACTTTTCTGTATTTGATGAATTGATTTTACAGCAAAAAGAGGATTTTTCCTTTCATGGAAGAAGCAGGCGTCCTCCTTTGGATGCCGTCAATGCACTGCTTTCTTTTGTTTATACTCTGTTGACTCACATGTGTATGGCAGCATTGGAAACGGTGGGACTGGACCCATACGTGGGATTTATGCATACGGACCGCCCGGGGAGGGCATCTCTGGCTTTGGATTTGATGGAAGAGTTGAGGCCGGTGTTTGCGGATCGTTTTGTTCTGTCCTTGATTAATAAGAGGATGGTATCCTTTTCCGGTTTTTATCAAAAGGAAAACGGGGCGGTCATTATGGATGAGGAAACAAGAAAGAATGTTTTATCAGCCTGGCAAATGCGGAAACAGGAGATGATTAAGCATCCTTTTTTGGAGGAAAAGGTGGAATGGGGAATGGTGCCGTATACGCAGGCGCTGCTTTTGGCACGTTATATTCGAGGGGATTTGGACGCCTATCCGCCCTTTTTGTGGAAATGAGGTCTCCATATGCGGCAGTATGATAAGAAAATCATTTAGGGGGATTGCAATGCTTGTGCTTATTACTTATGATGTAAATACAGAGACGGACGCCGGAAAAAAACGGCTGCGCCAGGTGGCAAAGCAGTGTGTGAATTATGGAAGAAGAGTTCAAAATTCCGTGTTTGAATGTGAGATGGATGCGGCTAAGTGCAGAGAGGTGAAAGCGATTCTGGAAGAAATAATTGATGTGAAAAAGGACAGCCTGCGTTTTTATTATTTGGGAAACAATTATAAAAATAAGGTAGAGCATATTGGCGTGAGAGAAAGTATGGATATGAATGGGCCTTTGATTTTTTAGTGCGAACCTTAAGCGGGCATACAAAAGCTGGGGGATTCGCACTGGGGAATGTGTGGTGTTTTGTGGGGTTAGATTTTTTGTAGTGTTGAATGATTGTTAGAATTAGTAGTTTTTTGGTGAAAATAACTGGAACATATTGAGAATTTGGATGTTGTTTTGGCGATTTTTGCTGTCACCCTCCGCTTGGAGGGTGTGGATTGAAATTCGTTTAACTCGATCCCGATATCCGCATACATCCGGTCACCCTCCGCTTGGAGGGTGTGGATTGAAATCTTGATATCGACGCCGAACCCCTCGAAATACCCGGTCACCCTCCGCTTGGAGGGTGTGGATTGAAATAACATGGAATTCATATATGTTGTCGATTCCGCCGTGTCACCCTCCGCTTGGAGGGTGTGGATTGAAATAGGATTTCCCGGAAGGAAGATCCGGCGCGACGCCCGTCACCCTCCGCTTGGAGGGTGTGGATTGAAATGTCGTATTCCTCCGCCCATATGACAAATTGTTTCGTCACCCTCCGCTTGGAGGGTGTGGATTGAAATTGATTATTCTTCTGGCAGGAACAAATATATATCAGTCACCCTCCGCTTGGAGGGTGTGGATTGAAATCATAATTTTTAGTGTCAACGATACGATTTTTTGTGTCACCCTCCGCTTGGAGGGTGTGGATTGAAATCATTAACCAGAAAGGGGAACTGGAAGCGATTGATGTCACCCTCCGCTTGGAGGGTGTGGATTGAAATAGTTTACAGAGGTGCAGGAGGTTGCGCCCGAACAGCGTCACCCTCCGCTTGGAGGGTGTGGATTGAAATCAGTATCAACAAGGTCTTGCAATTCTGACTTGGGTCACCCTCCGCTTGGAGGGTGTGGATTGAAATTAACCTTGACAATGCCTATAAGCTGGTAGAGATTGTCACCCTCCGCTTGGAGGGTGTGGATTGAAATTGCAGGCTGTAGATAATGGAAACGGAGAAGTGCAGTCACCCTCCGCTTGGAGGGTGTGGATTGAAATTGTCCGCAAGGACTGTGCAGGGTTTGTAAGTCTTGTCACCCTCCGCTTGGAGGGTGTGGATTGAAATCACATTTTGGACAGCTAGAAACGGCTCCTGCGGCGTCACCCTCCGCTTGGAGGGTGTGGATTGAAATTATAATTTCTTTATATGCTCTTGGTGTCCTCTTAGTCACCCTCCGCTTGGAGGGTGTGGATTGAAATAGCCTAAGGAATAATTTTAAAGGTTGGGATGCGGTCACCCTCCGCTTGGAGGGTGTGGATTGAAATATATAGTACCGATAAAGCGGATATTTGCCCGCCTGTCACCCTCCGCTTGGAGGGTGTGGATTGAAATACAGTACGATTTTTACAATGCCATTATTATCCTGTCACCCTCCGCTTGGAGGGTGTGGATTGAAATCGCTTATTGGAGATCCGGATATCTTATACATCGACGTCACCCTCCGCTTGGAGGGTGTGGATTGAAATCGGCAGGAAATGCAGGGCGTAAACCCACAAGATAGTCACCCTCCGCTTGGAGGGTGTGGATTGAAATTTGAAATTTGGTAACCAATAAATTATGATATAGGTCACCCTCCGCTTGGAGGGTGTGGATTGAAATGAAAAAAAAGGAATATCAACCATTTGCAACGACGTCACCCTCCGCTTGGAGGGTGTGGATTGAAATCACTCCCTATATTCATAGGCACGATAATAGTAAGGTCACCCTCCGCTTGGAGGGTGTGGATTGAAATAGGAAGCGGTCAGCGATAAGCTGAACAGCAGATTGTCACCCTCCGCTTGGAGGGTGTGGATTGAAATTGTCAAAAGAGTAGATACATGCTCGCGGATTTCGGTCACCCTCCGCTTGGAGGGTGTGGATTGAAATGGGCCGGCATGGTAATAGAGAGCAGCAGGGAGGTAGTCACCCTCCGCTTGGAGGGTGTGGATTGAAATAGATGCGGCTTGACGGATATACCCTGCAACAAATGTCACCCTCCGCTTGGAGGGTGTGGATTGAAATCTCCAAATACTCCCAATCCGGCACTTCTGACAGGTCACCCTCCGCTTGGAGGGTGTGGATTGAAATTACCGATAAATTAGACAGTTATTTATCTGGCCTCGTCACCCTCCGCTTGGAGGGTGTGGATTGAAATAGCCATCCAGGATGAATCCGGAAACACTCAGGCGTCACCCTCCGCTTGGAGGGTGTGGATTGAAATTAATAGTCTACTGATTAAATTGCATGGAGAAAGGTCACCCTCCGCTTGGAGGGTGTGGATTGAAATCCTGCTGTCCTCTTGACTAAATCTATCCAAATGCGTCACCCTCCGCTTGGAGGGTGTGGATTGAAATATAGAAGAACCAAAAGTAGTGGAAGTATCAACCCGTCACCCTCCGCTTGGAGGGTGTGGATTGAAATTTACTTCCTGAAGCACCAGAAGAAACGCCAGACCGTCACCCTCCGCTTGGAGGGTGTGGATTGAAATCACTTTTAGGACATGGAAAGAGAAGTTTCCGGCGTCACCCTCCGCTTGGAGGGTGTGGATTGAAATCCCCAGGTTTGTACGTATTATTGGCTGCTAACAAGTCACCCTCCGCTTGGAGGGTGTGGATTGAAATTGCCTGGCTTTGATTTCATAAACAAATCCAGTTCGTCACCCTCCGCTTGGAGGGTGTGGATTGAAATATATCTACATTGCCGGAGATGCCGGGCACTCTCGTCACCCTCCGCTTGGAGGGTGTGGATTGAAATATTGTTTATCTGGTGGCAACCGGGGGCTGGGAGCGTCACCCTCCGCTTGGAGGGTGTGGATTGAAATACCACATCATAAACAGTACGTACAATCTTAGCTTGTCACCCTCCGCTTGGAGGGTGTGGATTGAAATCGGACGGTGTACCTGGATACACGGGCCAAGAAAGTCACCCTCCACTTGGAGAGTGTGGATTGAAATCTCATTGTGAAAGGGATTGGAGCCGCCATTGCATGTCACCCTCCGCTTTGAAAGTGTGAGCTGAAATTTTTTGAATATCATATAAATCCATAATTATGGCCGATCACTCTCCACCTGGAGAGATAATAACTAAAATAAATTAAAAAGAAAAAGGAGAATCAACTTCTATGCACGCAACAATCCTAGTGGACAACCTGACAAAAAATAATCTATCCCCCGAGTGGGGCCTGTCCGTCTACATAGAATATGGACAACACAAAATCCTTCTGGACACCGGAGCCTCCGGGCGTTTCTTAAAAAATGCGGATGCCATGGGAATTGATTTGGCCCAGATAGACTGCGGAGTGCTGTCCCATGCACATTACGATCATGCGGATGGTATGGGTGACTTTTTCGCCCGCAATCAAAAAGCCATTTTCTATCTGCGGGAGGGCTCAAAGGAAAATTGCTATGGAAAGAAATGGTGCTTTCACAAGTATATAGGTATTCACAGGGGATTTCTCAAAACCTACGGGGATCAAATTAAATATGTTTCCGGAAATTATGAGATCCTGCCAGGTGTTACCCTGGTTCCGCACAGTACACCAGGATTGGAAGAGATTGCAAAGCGAGTAGATCTGTACATAAAAGAAAATGGACGGCTTCGCCCTGATTCCTTTGCTCATGAGCAGAGTCTGGTCTTTGACACGGAAAATGGGCTTGTGATTTTCAGCAGCTGTTCTCATGGGGGAGCGGATAACATTATCAGAGAGATTGAGGTGGCATTTCCGGGAAAACAGCTTTATGCCATGTTGGGCGGTTTTCACCTCTACAAATCCTCTCAGGGGGAGGTGCGCGCTCTGGCAGACCGAATCCGTAAAACAGGAATCAGGAAAATTTACACAGGGCACTGTACAGGAGAACCAGCATTTGCTATATTAAAGGAGGAGTTAGGGGATTGTGCAGAACAGCTTTATACGGGAATGGAGATTGATCTGTAGCTGTTGAGGTGTAATTGGGAATTGGAATAGGAGGAAGCTAAATGAAGATAAAAGCGGCATTTTTTGATATTGACGGAACAATCCTTTCCCATAGGACGCATGCTGTGCCGGAGGATACGCGGAAGGCTCTTTATGGCCTTCGGGAGCGGGGAATTAAAATTTTTACCTCCACAGGCAGACACATGCTGGAGCTGGAGCAGCTTCCGATTCCTGATATAGAATTTGACGGTTATGTACTGCTGAATGGTCAGCTTTGCCTCGATCACAGGCGGGAGGTTTTAGCAGGCTCGCCCATTGAGGAATATGATATTCAACAGGTGCTTCCTCTGTTTCAAAAGCGAGAGCTGCCTATTGTGTTTGTAGAAAAGGATCGAATTTATATTAATTTTATAGATGAGAGAGTGAGAATCGCTCAGGAAGCTATTTCCACGGCACTGCCAGAGTTGGGGGAGTATCATCCGGGAACGCATATTTATCTCGTCAGCATATTCTCCAGCCGGAAGGATGTTTATGAGGTATTGGAACGGATGCCTCACTGCAAGCTTACCTGGTGGGCGGAATACGGAACGGATATCATTGCCAAAACCGGCGGAAAGGTTACGGGAATGAAGCAGATTCTGGATATCCATGGAATTCGGCCAGAGGAGATTATTGCCTTCGGAGATGGAGAAAATGATATAGAAATGATGGAGTATTCCGGAATTGGCGTGGCTATGGGCAATGGGGAGGATCGTGTGAAAAAGTGTGCTGATTACGTGACAGACGATATTGATGAGGGTGGAATTCTCCATGCTCTGCAGCATTTTGGAATCTTGGAATGAAAAATATTATGGAGCTTTTAATCATTAGAGGAGGAGCTATGTTATCTTTTGAAAGCGACTATGTGGAGGGCGCTCACGAGCAAATATTACAGCGCCTGATAGAAACAAATTTGGAGAAGCTTACCGGCTATGGACAGGACCTCTATTGCGATCGGGCTAAGGAGAAAATACGAAAAGCCTGTGAATGTCCGGAGGCAGAGATTTTCTTTTTAGTAGGCGGTACACAGACGAATACGGTAGCTGTTGATTCACTGCTTAAATCCTACGAGGGTGTGGTGGCGGCCCGGACAGGACATGTAAGTGCCCACGAAGCCGGAGCCATTGAATATCATGGACATAAGGTATTAGAGCTTCCGGAGCACCAGGGGAAAATCTGCGGGAAGGAGCTTAAAGAGCTTTTGGAGAGCTTCTGGCAGGATGAGAACCATGAGCATATGGTATTTCCGGGAATGGTTTACATATCCCATCCTACAGAATATGGAACCCTCTACAGCGCGGCAGAGCTTCAGGAGCTTGCCTCCATCTGTCAGGGCTATGAGATTCCTCTGTATCTGGACGGGGCACGCCTGGGCTATGGCCTTATGAGCCGCGAGACCGATGTGACCCTTCCCATGATAGCAAGGTGCTGTGACGCCTTTTACATCGGGGGAACCAAGGTGGGGGCTCTGTGCGGAGAGGCTCTGGTATTTACAAAGAAAAATATGCCAAAGCATTTTTTGAGTATCGTGAAGCAGCATGGAGCGCTTTTGGCAAAGGGACGGCTCTTGGGAATCCAGTTTGATACCCTGTTTACAGAGGGACTGTACTTTGAAATCAGCCGCCACGCCATTGAGATGGCTCAGCTTTTGAAGGAGGGCCTGGAGAAAAAGGGATACCAGCTCTATCTGCAGTCTCCCACCAACCAGCAGTTTGTTCTTCTGGAAAATGAGACCTATCAAAGGCTGCAGCAGGAGGTCGCCATGGGCTTTTGGGAAAAACCGGATTCGGAGCATACGGTAGTGCGTCTGGCAACGAGCTGGGCTACAAAGCGGGAGGATGTGGAGGCATTTTTGGCGTTGCTGTAAAAAAGAATAGGGAAAAGCCGGAGCCTTGATAAAAAATCAGTATCAAGGCTCCGGCCATGTATCTATCATATGTCTGCCAAGACAACAAATATAGAAATGAGATACCTTAGCAAAGGCTGTACTGAAAGCTCTGAGTCCTTGAAAAGCTTTGTTCTATCTCCTGACGAATCTGCTGCTCGGTCAAGGCATTGGGGGAGGAGAGCTCAAAATATACATAGCCATTGTCTGCTTTGGCATATCCGCAGGCCATGTGGCGAGTTCCCTCCGGAAGTCTTTTTTCCAGAAGGAGGCAGGTATAAGCCTCGCGATCAATCCAATCACCAATCATATAATCAAGGCCGGCCTCGCTGAGCTGTACCACATGCTCGGACACGTAGTCGGACAGCACTTCGTCCAGAATCCATTTTTCACGCTCTGCCAGCTTCACATAGGTCAGCTGGATGGAGGATGGCACCTTAACCGGGAGTGTAAATGCGGTGAGAACACCATATTCAGTGGTTTCGGCGTTATGATCTGCCAGATTGGCAGCCAATACGGCTCTGCTGCTTGACAGTAGAGAACAAGTGATTGCTGTCAGACAGATGATGTAAGAGAAAACTCGTTTTTTCATAGACACCCCCCATTTCTTATTTTCATTTCGTACTCTGCATACCAGTATTCAGATAAACCAGTAGGGCTTTCGAAAACCTTTCCATGTCTGTATCTGCCATAGATATTTTGCTGGCACTGGTATGAGCTTCCTTTGTTTCTCTTAAGTATATACAAAAAGTATTACGAAATTATGAAGATAAAATTTATTTTGTATTATAATTTTGAGAAAATGGAGTAAATATTCAGAAAAAATAACAAATAGAGACAAAGAGGGACAAGAACAGACACACAGAGATCTTCTATAAGAATGCTTTTACCTGATTGCAGTAAACCCCTGGAGTATGGTATAATTTTCACAATGGGATTGCGTTTAGGAAAATTTAAAAACCATAACACCGAATTGTATTGATGTGGTGTTACGGAACTCTAAATTTAGGAGGAAACGGAAAATGGCAAATGTAATATTTCGATTCGAGGACGGCGATCAGGTAACCGTGTCCACGGCCCTGGGGGAGAACCTTCTGGAGACGGCCCGGAAATCCAACGTAGTGATTGACGCCCCCTGCTCCGGCAATGCTTCCTGCGGAAAATGCAAGGTGAAGTTTATCAAGGGCAAGCTGGATTCCAAGAAGACCCGTCATATCAGCGATGCGGAGTATGAGGAGGGCTGGCGGCTGGCCTGCGTAAGCTATGTGGCCGGAGACGTGGAAGTGATGGTGCCGGATATTGCCTCCGCTTACCGCAGCCGCATGAAGGTGGCGGACTTAAGCTCCCCGGAGGAGGTAGCCATCTTTGACGAATCCAAGCGCAAAATCGAGGAGGCCGATCTGCCCCTTCACAACAACATTCACATTGTGCGGATTAAGATGGACCCTCCGAGCCTGGAGGACACCATGCCGGATATTGAGCGTGTTATAAGGGCCCTGCAGGAGGCCACGGGGATTCAATATATTCGGATTCCTTATTCCTCCCTGCGGAAGCTCCCCAATACCCTGCGGGGCAGCAATTTTGAGATCCAGTGTATCATCGGACAGGCCCAGCGCCATGTGTTCGTCTATGACGTCTATGGGGCAAATGAGGACTTGATTGTGGGCGGTCTTGCCATTGATATCGGAACCACCACCGTGTCTGCGGTTGTGGTGAATATGATAGACGGCAAGATTCTGGCAAAGGCGTCCACCGGAAACGGACAGATTCGCTACGGAGCGGATGTAATCAACCGGATTATCGAGTCCACCAAGCAGGGCGGCCGGACCCGCCTGCAGGATGCGATTGTGGCGGAGACCCTGAATCCTATGATTCAGCAGATGTGCAAGGCGGCCCACATCAGCACGCGGCACATTTACCGCTTGGCAATAGCGGGCAATACCACCATGAACCATCTGCTTATGGGAATTAATGCGGACCCGCTTCGCATGGAGCCGTATATTCCGGCATTTTTTAAGACAAACTCTTTCTATGCGTCAGATATCAATCTGAAGGTTCACCCGGATGCCCATATTATTATGGCGCCCAATATCGGAAGCTACGTGGGCGGTGATATTACGGCGGGTACTCTGGTGAGTATGCTCTGGAACCAGCCGGAATTCTCCCTGTTCATTGACCTGGGAACCAATGGAGAGCTGGTATTCGGCAATTCCGACTTTATGATGAGCTGCGCCTGCTCCGCAGGTCCGGCCTTCGAGGGCGGCGATATCAGCTGCGGCATGCGCGCCACGGACGGAGCTATCGAGGCGTGTACCATTGATGCGGAGACTATGGAGCCTGATTTTACCATTATCGGAGACGAGGGAGAGAAGCCTATCGGCCTGTGCGGTTCCGGTATCATTGATGTGATTGCGGAGCTGTTCCGGTGTAAGATTATCAGCCCCAAGGGAAAATTTATCCGGGACGGAAAGCGGATCAAGCGGGACGCTTACGGAATGGGCAGCTATGTGCTGGCCTTTGAGGAGGAATCCGGCTCCGTGAAGGATGTGGAGATTACCGAGGTGGATATTGACAACTTTATCCGGGCCAAGGGCGCTATTTTCTCTGCCATCCGTACCATGCTGAAGACCCTGGACTTCGATATCAGTATGATTGAGCAGGTCTATGTGGCCGGCGGTATCGGAAGCGGCATCAATATGCAGAATGCCATCAATATTGGCATGTTCCCGGACATTCCGGTGGAGTGCTATCACTATATCGGCAATTCTTCACTGTCCGGCGCTTATGCCATGCTGCTGTCCACCAAGGCGGAGCGGAAGGTCTATGAGCTGGCGCAGAATATGACTTACCTGGAGCTTTCCACGGAGCCCGGCTATATGGATGAATTTGTGGCCTGCTGCTTCCTGCCTCATACGGACAGCTCCCTGTTTCCCTCGGTGGAGCAGTAGAAATTGAATTAAAGGAGTAGGAAGGACAATGGAATTTCCTTACGAAAAAGACAACAAGGAGCGGATTCCGCTCGCTCATTATCTGGAGGAATACCGCAAAATAGATCCCCAGGAGGCGGCTTCGCGCTGCGGTGTGGAGTATGATCAGGAGAAGCAGCAGTTCCATATCCTCCTGATGGGATACCCCTATTTGGCGGATTACCCGGAGTTTGCCCTTCACCCGGAGCAGGGAGAGGAGGGACCAGTGCGCTATTCGGAGATGGCGCCGGCCAAGATCATTGTGCTGCGTTTTCTCATTTCCGGCCAGTCGGTGAAGAGCACCGGAAAGTATCTCACCTACCGGGAGGTGCCCTGGGGCGAGGTGTATTTCCGCCAGTTTGAGGGGCGGTGCCTGACTAGGCTTAAGTTTGCCTTTGGCTTTAAGCTGAATGAGTTTGCGAGGGCAATGGAGAGGCTGGGGGCCAGGAAGATTTCCATGGGGGATGCGGCCTATGAGTTTGAGTTTATCAATGGCCTTCATGTGCGATTTATTTTGTGGGCCGGGGATGAGGAATTCCCGCCCTCCTCACAGATTTTGTTTGAGGATAACTTTCCTTACGCTTACCAGGCGGAGGATCTGGCGGTGGTGGGTGATATCTCCATTACTACCCTTAAAAGTCTGGCAGCCTCCTGAGAATAGCTCAAAGAATGTTGCTGGCTTGCGGCAGGAGCTGCGATGCAAGAATTCCTTAGATTTTAAAAATGGCGCTGTTGGATGTGATTTCAACAGCGCCGTTTTTATGGGAGTTTTATTTTTGCATTATTAAATTTTATTTAAGAACGAATGGCCTTTACGGAAGCTTTGTTTGCCCCTAACACTCTGGAAAATGCGTTCAGAAATACATAGAGCAGAACCGTATAGACGCCCAGAGCAATGGTGTTCTTGACCAGGCGGATGGTCAGAAGATACTGCCATTCCATCCCGTACATCAGGTGAAGCCAAAAGGTTGACAGAGTACAGGAAATGACAAACTCTGTGAGACCTCCCACGAGGGCCCGTCCCAATGTGATTTTTGTGCGGTAGAGAAACAGGCCGAACAAAAAGCCCATGAGCGCATAGGTCATGGTGAAGCCGGGGAAAAACGGAGCGGTCTGAGCTGTGACAAAGTAGCTGATTACATCACCCGCGATGCCCACTGTCATTCCCATCAGAGGACCGCCGTAAAAGGCTGCTGCTGCCAGGGCCAGAAATGCAAGGCGGAATTCCAGAATTTCGGAAAACCGGATGTTAAAGAGGGACAATACCACATAGAGGGACACAAAAAGTCCGCCCAGGCAGATGCCCTGTACGCTGTGGATGCTTTTGAGCTGTTCCTTGAATTGGAACGCTTGCTTGGAACATAACTGCATAAAAAATACACCTCCTGATGTGTGTAAGGTTAATGAATAGTGACTGTACGGGCTTAGGCTTGAAAATGCAGGCATTTTCAAGCTATGCGGCATTCGCCGCATGCATCACAAAATCTGAATCTGGCCTGGTGTGCAAGCACCCCATTCCATATTCAAATTTTCCGATACGCCCTGCTCATTACTAAAGTAAATAATAGTCCCTCCACACATGAGATGTACTCATCTGTAGCAACGGGTGCGGATAATATATCGTAAGACGAATACCGGTGGTATTCACTTTTCGTTTCGAGGCGACTCCCCATCCATCGAACACTTGACGCATAGAATCCTACTTCGCTATTATTTATGAAATCCATTATAGCAGGATTTTTCAGAAATGCAATAGGAAAGGATAATTTTTTAACAAACTTTTCCGCTGCTTTTTGGAGGGAAGGGAAATGTGAGGAGAGAGGCACCGCAGTTGTTGGATATATTGTTTGAAAAATAGAAATTTTATTGACAATAGTTGGAGAATTTGATAGCCTAAGAATAGAAATTCAGATCAAAAATTTCACAGGATCTTACGAAACTATGAATAGTCCGGTTAAGAAATGTCAAGTGTTTTCTTGAAATATTTTTTGCTGGACGGTAAAGTCGCATAGCGAGTATAATGGGAGGACAAGTTATGGAAATTTTATTTGACACAGCCAATTTGGAGAGTATTCGCAAATACAGCCAGATTTACCCCTTTACAGGTGTTACTTCAAATCCAAGTATTCTAAAGGCAGAGGGAAAGGTTGATTTCTTTGCCCATATGCGTGAGATTCGTTCCATCATTGGAATGGAACGTACTTTGCACATTCAAACTATCGCTGAGGACTTGGACGGAATCCTTCGGGATGCGGATGCCATCTTGAAAAATGTGGATTCCAGAGTTTTTATTAAGATTCCCACCACGGAAGCAGGCCTGCAGGCGATTATGAAGCTGAAAGCTCAGGGAGTAGGCGTGACCGCTACCGCCATTTACTCCAAGATCCAGGGCTTTATGGCAATCATGGCAGGAGCAGACTACATAGCACCTTACCGGAACCGCATGGAGAATCTGGATGTGAACTTTGCCGAAGCTATCTCAGCATTCCGAAACGGAATTGAAGAGAACCATGCCAACTGCAAGATTCTGGCAGCCAGCTTTAAGAATATCGCCCAGGTGAACAAGGCCCTGCTGGCAGGTGCACATACCGTAACCGTTCCGCCTCAGCTTCTGCATTCCACGTTCCAGATGGCTTCCGTTCAAAAAGCCATCGATGACTTCCGGGCAGACTGGGAGAGTGTACAGGAAGCAAAGACCATCGGAGATTTGCAGGTATAAAAAGGATGTAAAAAAGAACTAATAACTCAGACGCAAAGCTTTCTCGGTTGTTGGTTCTTTTTATATTTGCGAATTCTAACGAATTTATGGTTGATTTACATATTGAGAGAAATAGAACTTGCCAATTCTCCGGAAAAATGATTTATCTTATTGAATAAGATTTTATATGATGACATAAACGTATGATTCTGGATACCAAGCCAGTACACTAGGTATATAGGGATGGAAAAAAGATAAATGTTCTTGGGGCAAAGCGTTTAACGATGCCTCTGTTGGCAAGATGCTCCAACTGATCCGGCAAGCTGCCTAAGGCCTGGGAAGCACCATATTTTTGTTTCAAAGCCCTTTTAAGGAGATAGTCGCAAATCTCCGGATTTTTGGGCAGGAGGGGACCGTGGAGGTAGGTACCGATGACATTTTTGTAGACGATGCCCTCATAACCGGAGGTTTCCGTATTGCCGCAGCCGGAAATGACTTTGCCAAAAGGCGTATAACTTCCAATATCGGTGCGGCCGCCATGATTTTCAAAGCCTACAATGGGGCGGGAGGAAACCAGGGAATTATGAAGAATAATATTTCCTACTAAGCGGCGGGGCTTCCATTTGGTGTGAATGTCTAAGATTCCTAGACCCTTAAGAAGTGCGTTCTCGGTCTGATAATCAATGCCAAGAAGCTGGTAGCCGCCACAGACAGCCAGGACAGTGCCGCCCTGCTCTACATAATTTTGAAAGGCTTCTTTTTGCTTTGACAGACAGCGGCAGGCAAGTTCCTGCTCACGGTCGGAGCCGCCCCCTAAGAGTACCAGATCGAGTTTTGTAAAATCAATGCGGCTGTCAGAGCTTAGGGACAGGACTTCTGCTCCTATGCCCCTCCATTGAAGACGTTTTTGAAGACAGCGGATATTGCCACGATCTCCATACAGGTTTAGTAAATCCGGATACAGGTGTCCAATTGTTAATTTCATAATGCCTCCTTTGGTCGATGCATGGGTTATTTTCCTATTTTAAGTTCCGCATACCCTTTTCAGTACCACTTATTTAGAACAATTTCAGGCCACAAAAGCATGTGTCCATAAATTGTTCTGGCACTGTCAGGGTATTGCTATTTTTTGTAAAAGGCGGTTCATCTGATATAACCCCGAGTAGTTTACAAGAATATACAGATTCCCCGTTCCGTTTCTGGCAAGTCCTTTGATAAGTTTTCTTAAATCTTTGGAAGCCTGACAGGGAATGTCCTCGTATTTCAATCGAAGCTCCATGTCATGACGGCGGCTGCCGACGGTCGTAATGGTCGAACAATTGCAATCCCTCAGATATTGAAAGTCCACATCCCACAGGTAGGAGACATCCTTTCCGTCCGGAGCATTATCGTGAATCTGGATAATCAGGTCTTTCGGCCTGGGATCTTTTTGGATCAGCGAAAGTTTTTGCTGGAAGCTGACAGGGTTTTTGGCCAGGTGAAGCTGTACCCTTGTTCCGTGGATAAAAAAGGTGCGTTCCCGATGATTGCCATAATCAAAATTTGCTATGGTTTTTTCAAAATACTTTCTTGGAACATCCGAAGTGCTCAGTGCGGCATAAGCGGCAAGGGTATTGTAAATGTTGTAGGGTGCCTGCACTTTGCAGGGGGGACGGCGGCTGCCCAGTGCAAAGGAATAGATACCGTCCAAAACCGTGACGTGGGAGATGGTATAGTCCGGTTCCGAACGCTTTTGTCCGCAGCCGGGACAGCGATAGATGCCAAGCTGCCCATAATGAAAGAATTTGTAAGTAAGCTTTTTTCCGCAACGGCGGCAGAAGATACTTTCCCGAATCCCGGAACGGGAGCAGCGGTCAAAGATCGGCTCGTTGATACCGTAGGTAACTGCCGGATTGGGACAGGCAGCCATCAGGGAAGCGGAAAGGACGTCGTCACAATTGATGACAAGTCTGGCGTCCGGTATTTTCGAGAGGGCGGTCCGGATTCTCTCCCATGTCAGGTCGATTTCCCCAAAACGATCCAACTGATCTCTGGAAATATTTGTAAGAATAACGCAGCGGGGGCATAGCCTGGGAAGTACATAGAGGGAAGCATTTTCATCAACTTCCATACAAGCATAGTCGGTATCAAGCTTTCCGTTCCAGTCTGCTGCAAGGACAAAAGCAGAGACAATCCCATCCAGCATATTTGCTCCGGTCCGGTTGCTGATAACCTTTTTCCCCTCTTTTTTTAAAGCGTGATATAAAATACTGTTTGTGGTCGTTTTTCCATTGGTGCCCATAACGGCTATGATTTTTTCACGGACCTGGGAGGACAGGGCGGGCAGAATCTCCGGGTCGATGATTTGGGCGAGACGTCCGGGAAAAACGGCACCGTTTCCCAGATGAAAAAAACGGATAAGTATTGCGGCAAGCTTTGCCAGCCGGACGGCCAGAATTCTTTTAAAGTGTTTCATGGATCTCATGTCCTTTCTGGGAAAAAATAGCACACATTTATCTAATTATTATCTAAAATTTTCAGATTTACATATTGGGGAGAAATAGAACTTGCCAATTCTTCGGAAAAATGATATATCTTATTGAATAAGATTTTATAGGATGAGGTAAACGTATGATTCTGGATGCTTTGCTGGATGGGATCCTGGATACTCTCAGGACCATTCCTTTTTTATTTGCAGCCTTTTTGATAATCGAGGCCATAGAGCACTATTCAAACCAATACAGCAACCGCATATTGGCCAGGGTGGGAAAGGCAGGACCCTTTGTGGGGGCGATTTTTGGTTGTATTCCCCAATGTGGCTTTTCGGTGGCGGCGGCCAATCTCTATTCCGGCGGGCTTATTACTCTGGGAACGCTTCTGGCGGTGTTCCTCTCCACTTCGGATGAAGCGGTTTTGATTCTTATGGCACACCCGGGAAGCGGGAGAGCGATCGCTTCGCTGCTGCTCTGGAAGATTGTGATTGGCATGGGAGCCGGATGTCTGATTGATATACTGTTTCGGAGACGAAAGGAAGAGAAGCACATTGAGGAAATGTGCAAAAACTGCGGATGCAGCGACACCAGCGGGATCTTCCGCCCGGCACTTTTGCATACGGCACGTTTGGCCCTTTACCTGCTTCTCTTTACGGTCTGTCTCAATCTGGTTTTGGAACTTGTGGGGATAGACAAGCTTTCCGGATTCCTTGGAAAGGATACGATGTTTCAGCCCTTTTTGGCAGCCCTTTTGGGCATGATACCCAACTGTGCGTCCTCTGTGCTGATTACGGAGCTGTATTTGACCGGGGGGTTAAGCTTCGGGGCTGCCATTGCGGGCCTAAGTGCCGGGGCAGGAGTGGGATTGGCAGTATTGTTTCGTTCCAATCGCCCGCAGCGGGAGAATCTGAAGATTCTTCTGCTTCTCTATGGGATTGCAGTGATCGCAGGGCTGATTTTTGGAATATATAACAGATGAATTTTTACGGGAAATCTGATATAATGGAAAAAAATAATCGTCCAGCTAAGAAATGTCAAGTAGGAGGAACATGATGAAAAAAGTAGGATGGTATCTGATGAGTATCTTGCCGGTGTTTATGATGATTGCGGTTCAGTTTCTTGCAAGCATCATAATTACCGTGTGGTATATGATCCGCTATGGTATGGCCGCAGGAGCACAGATGGTTTTGGACAATATTATGGGAGTTATGGTCGTTACTCAGGTTCTGACGCTTTTGATTTCGGGACTTTGGTATTATCTGTGGGTTGTTCGGGGTAAGAAGTTAAGAGAAGAGGAGGAGAAACCTCATTTTTCACTCAGATCTTTTGGGAGCATCCTCTGCCTTGCAATCGGTGCCCAGTGTCTGATTGGGCTGCTCCTTGTAGCATGGCAATACATAAGCCCTGGCCAGATAGATGCCTATAATGAATTGATGGAGTCAGCCGGAATCGGAGAGCTGACCGTACTGAGTGCCATTGCAACGGTGATTATGGCACCTGTTGGGGAAGAAATCGTGTGCCGGGGTCTTACGGTGGAATGCTTAAAACGGACAGGGGCAGGCTTCTGGGTGATCAATGTTGTGCAGGCGGCACTTTTCGGGATTATGCATCTTAATCTGGTTCAGGGAACTTATGCATTCCTGGTTGGCCTGATTTGCGGTTATCTGGCATTGAAATATAAAACCCTTGTCGCATCTATGCTGTTTCACCTGTGCTTCAACGCTTATTCCGCCTTTGGAACGTCTATCCTTGAGAAGCTGGAGGAAATGAATGCCCTTATTTATAATATAGGAGTCCTTGTAATAGGCATCGTGGCCTTTTTCCTGGGAATTCGGCTGCTTAAGAGGGATTTGAGGAAAGAGGAGAAGCGTTTTTCGGGAACGGGGATTGGAATATAAGGAGAAGTGATGGTAGCAAAAGAATTAAGAACAGATGAAATAATGCACAGGTGGGGCGGGAGGAGCCTTGTGACAGGATCTACGGCTTTCTGGGCAGCCGGATTGTTCGGGCATATGAGAAACGCTGCCAGGTATTTGCCCCCGGCCATCAGGAAATGGATATCTGCCATATGGATTCAGTGAGGGCGTATATGGGGAAAGTGCGACCAGAAATAGCGGTTCACTGTGCAGCCATCTCGGACACCCTCTGGTGTCAGGAGCACCCGGAGGAGTCCTTTCGGATCAATGTGGAGGGAACGGAGTATATGGCCCGTGTCTGTGAAGATTTGGGAACTAAGCTGATATTTTGCAGCTCGGATCAGATCTATTTTGGAAGCGGTGGGATGAATCCCCACAAAGAGAATGAGGAAGTAAGCCCGGCCGGAGCGTACGGCAGACAGAAGCTGGAAGCGGAAAAGAGATGTGTAAGATTTTGCCCGGACAGACTGGGAGAACGTGCAGGATGCTAAGGCCATCGGGGATTTATAGGAATCTCAATCTGTACAATATAATCCTCGATCCGGTCAACCACCGTTTCGTTGATTCCCTTTTCATAGGAGAAGCCGGACAGGGTTAATCCCTGCTCTCTGGCAAAAGCCAGGATCTCCAGATAGCGCAGAGGGAGTCTGTCCCAGGCTCCCTTGTGAAAGGCTCTTAGATAGCTTCCTTTGGGCTGCATATGCAGCCCTTTTTTTCGTGGGGGAAATGGAATCTCAATGAAGAGCTTGGTGTAATCCTCAAAATTACCGGCTTGAAGGCTTTCTACGGGGATCATGGAGCCGTAGGAGGCGTCGTGGAGACGGCCCAGGCCAAACCTGGCTGTCTCGGCGGTGATCAGCTCCACCTCTCTCTCAAAGGTTGTATTCTCGTCAATGTCCACAGTTACCAGACAGCGCTCCTCCTTTTCCACAAGAGTGATTTCCGATAAATCCATAGTCAGCAGAGTGACCATATTTTGCTGGTGATTGCACAGGGTTTTTCGGACCGCCTTAAGATGGCCCAGCTGCAGATCCAGGTCCTTTATTTTTTCATCCAGAAGGGATTTTAGATTTTCGGCGGAGCGGTTCTGCATAAAAGTCTGGATTTCCTGGATGGATACGTCCAGCTCCCGAAGGAGCAGAATGGTTTCCAGAATGGGACTCTGGTGGTAATTGTAGTAGCGGTAGCCATTGGCAGGATGGATGGCCGCAGGCTTGAACAGGCCGATTTCATCGTACCACATGAGAGTCTTTTTGTTGATGCCATGAAGGGCCGCGAATTGCCCGATGGTCAGCAGTTTGTCCTCTGCGTTCATACTTCTTCCTCCCAGACAGCAAATTTTATTTCATGCACATTCAAAATTTTGAAATCCCTTTACTTTAAAAAAATTTGATTTTCCTTCTTGACCGTACAGTTACTGTACGGTATATGATACCAGATGTAGAAGATAAATACAAGCATTGTACTGACAGGATGTTACAGAACTAGAAAAGGAGAGAAAATGGAAAATCAAAATGTATATGCAAAACCAGTAACCCTGAAAAACATTCTAAAATTCGCAATCCCCACCATTGCCATGACCGTATTCATGTCCTTTTATACCATGGTGGACGGCCTCTTTGTGTCCAATCTCATCGGAACCAACGCCCTCTCCGCCATCAACCTGACCGCCCCCATCATTCAGCTTGTCACAGCTATCTCCACCATGCTTGCCACCGGAGGAAGCGCTGTGATTATGAAGAAAATGGGAGAACAAAGGAGTAAGGAGGCCAGGGAGGACTTTACCTTTCTGATTCTGGTCAATATACTGGTGGGATTTGTCATGAGCGGCCTGGGCTTTCTGCTGATGGATCGGATTTTTGCGGGAATGAGCCTTTCTGGGGAGGTGGAGGGCTACTGTGTGGAATACCTGAGCCGTTATCTTATTTTTACCATCCCCATTTTGCTTATGAACAATTTTACTCTCTATATGATAGCAAGCGAAAAGGCGACCCTTTCCCTGATCTGCTCGGTGACGGGCGGTGTCCTCAACATGGTTCTCGACTATGTGTTTATCGCGGGCTTTCACATGGGCATCAGCGGTGCGGCCATTGCCACGGGGCTGGGATACTCTGTCACGGCTGTTGTGGGCTTCTTTGTGTTTAGCCAAACGAAAAGCCTGCTCCATTTTCAGAAGCCGGCATTTCGCCTGAAGGTCCTTGCAAATGCGGCCTCAAATGGATGCTCGGAGATGGCTACGGCCCTTGTGACGGGAATCATTACCATGATGTTCAATTGGACCATGCTCCGCTACGTGGGGGAGGACGGCGTTGCGGCGGTGACCATTATCATGTATGTGCTGATGTTTGCCAGCTCCCTCTATACGGGCTATTCCTATGGGGTGGCGCCTATGTTGAGCTTTTACTATGGGGAGCAGAATCACGGGAAGCTGAAAAAACTGGTGGGTCTAAGCCTTAAGGTGATCGGCATGATTTCTCTGGTGACGGTGGCGGCCTCCTTTTTCCTTACCAGACCCCTGGTGTCCATATTTGCCCGGCCGGACAATCCAGTGTATGACCTGGCGGTGACGGGAAACCACATTTGCACCATAGCACTGTTTTTTATCGGCTTCAATATATTTGCCAGTGGGATGTTTACGGCCCTGTCAAATGGCGTGGTTTCGGCGGTGCTGGCATTTTCCAGATCCTTTGTATTTATGCTGATTACCATGCTGGTGCTGCCTCTGTTTCTGGGGGTAAATGGCATCTGGCTTGCCACTCCGGCGGCGGAGCTGATGGCGTTGGCCTTGTCGGGGGCCCTGTTTGTGAAATACAGGAAGCAATATGGGTATTAAAAGCGCGAGCATGAAAAGATCAAGTAGAGCTTGCCAATTATCCCGAAAAATGGTATACCTTAAGAATAATTTGAAAGTGCCCGTACTTTATGCGTGTGGAAACTTGGATGCGGTCCTTGATACTCTGAGGAACCGAAGTAAGGAGCTGTGTATATGGAGCGAGAGATGGTTGAACCTTTATACAAGGAGATATTTCCCTTTTGGGAGGAGATCACGGAGGCGGATCGCGATTTCATCTGCCAGAATTCCGCATCTGTGTTTTATCCAAAGGGTGCAGGTGTTCACGATGGAAATGAGTGCTCCGGGGTGATTTTGGTCTGTTCGGGAAGTCTTCGGCTTTCTATGATGTCTGAGGAGGGCAAGGATATTACCCTGTACCGGCTCCACAAGGGCGACATGTGTATGCTGTCCGCCTCCTGCGTGCTGCAATCCATTACCTTTGATGTGATCATCAATGCGGAGGAGGACAGCCAGTGTTATGTGATCAGCGGCCCCGCCTATGCCGCGGTGGAGGCCCGCAATCCCTCCATTCGGATTTTTACTCTGGAGGCGGCGGTGAGCCGTTTTTCCGATGTGATGTGGGTGATGCAGCAGATTCTATTTATGAGTATGGACAGACGGCTTGCTATATTTCTTACGGACGAGTCGGCCCGGACGGGATCGGACACGCTTGCCCTGACCCACGAGCAGATTGCCCGGTATATGGGCTCCGCCAGGGAGGTGGTTTCCCGTATGCTGAAATATTTTGCAAATGAGGGCATTGTGGAGGTTTCACGTAAGGGGATTCGTATTCTGGATAAAAAGCGGCTGCGAAGACTGGCGCTCTAAAGAAATTGCATGGGCAGAGGGTGGTCCCTCTGCCCGATTTTAAATGTGAGTATTTTATCCCAGAAAGGCCAGAACCTGATCCTTGGGCTTTAACCCGGCTGACTGGTGGGTTACTTTTCCGTCCTTTAGGACAACCAGTGTGGGAATACTTGCCACACCGAAGGCGGAGGCCAGCTCCGGCTCGCTGTCCACGTTGATTTTGCCTACGAGATACTGGGGATTTTCCTCGGCGATCTCATTCACTATGGGAGACATCATACGGCAGGGGCCGCACCAGTCTGCGTAGAAGTCCAGAAGAACGGGCTTTGTGCTTTCCTTTACGGAACCAAAATTGTTTTTATTAATGCTAAGTACTGACATATTCATTACCTTCCTTTTCTTTGATGTCCTTAGTATATCCTGTTTTTTTCAGAGCTTCCGTGACAAAGTCACATTTCTTTTCTGGCTCCTGACCTTGGGGGCAGCTACGGATTGGCTCTCCACTTTCGATATAGGAGATAGGAGTATACCTCCAATCCAAATACACCCAGGAGGACAATGCCCACGGTGATCTGCGATGTCCAGGGATTGGAAAAGAAGCCGTTCAGTATCATGCAAAGTCCCATGATGATAAATACAAAGCCTCCTGCAACGTGGGTTTTTTTCCAGACCCACTCGCTTTCCAGGGTCCAGGGATTTTTAATGCCCATGGTATAGTTGGTGCGCAGCTGAGGCATGTAGTTGCCCACAGCCAGAAAGAGGATGCCCACACCTATGGGGACCAAGCGCTCTATGGGAACGGGATAGCCCAGACAGGCGGCGTTTGTGATCCACAGGATGATGTTGAGAAACAGGACAAAAACGGTGATAAATACCTGGTAAGCCTTCTTGTGCTTCTGGTAGCTTTTGCTTCTGGGATCGATCCTTGGTATCAGATGGAACAGTAACAGCATGAGAAGGGGCAGCAGGGCCAGAAACAGGGTGGACAGCTTGCCGGCCCAGTTATCCGCCTCCCCGTATACGTTCCAGTGAATGGGAACCTCATCGGGCAGCAGGGGGAGTACGAACAGGTGTCCAACAAAGGACAGTGTGCAGATGACAGATAAAAATATGGTTTGTTTTTTCATTGATGAGTGCCTCCTTTGGAAAAATCGAAAAACCATTTAATCAAATCCTGGAAAATGGTCATGTTCAAGCTGTAGATAATGTTTTGTCCCTTCCGCTCGTCCAGAACCAGGCCGGCTGCCTTTAGGGTGCTCAGGTGGTGGCTGACCGAGGGCTTGGAAATGTCGAAGCATTCGGCTATTTCCCCGGCTGTCATGTCCCGGTCGGAGAGCAGCTCGAGAATTCGGCGTCTTGTGGGATCGGATAGAGCTTTGAATGCATCGTTCAATGAGATTCCCCCCCTTTCTTTTTGGTGAAAGTATATTCTGAAATCTTTTTGTGTATATCATAAATAGATGTTTATGTGTTAGATAATTAGATAACTTTCTAAATATCTAACTAAAAGATAGCACAAATAAAGGGTAGTGTCAAGCAATTGTATTGACATTTTTTTGGAAAACGAACACAATAAGGTTAGATCTAAGGAGGAGAAGAGCATGTCAGTAAAAAGGGAACGCTTAATAGAAACCTTTCGGCATCTGGTATCCATTGATGCGCCCAGCTTTGATGAGCGCAGGATGGCGGATGTGTTAAAGGGGGAGCTTGGGAGGCTTGGGTTTATCGTGGAGGAGGATGAGGGCGGTAAGGCTTATGGAGGAACGGCCGGGAATGTCTATGGCTTTCGGAAAGGGGATCTTCCGGGCCCACCTCTTTTATTTTCTACCCATATGGATACGGTGGAGCCGGCAAAGGGAAAGCGGGCTCTGCTTGGGGAGGACGGTCGGATTACCAGTGACGGAACAACGGTTTTGGGGGCGGACTGCATGTCAGGAACGGCGGCGCTTCTGGAGGCGCTGGAGGAGCTTAGGGAGGAGGAAAGGCCCTGCAGGGATTTGGAGCTTGTATTTTTTATCGGGGAGGAGAAGCATTTAAAGGGCAGTGCGGTGTTTGACTTTTCCAGGGTAAGGGCACAGGAATCCTACATTTTGGATCTGACCGGCCCTGTGGGAACTGCGGCATATCAGGCCCCCACCCTGGTAAATTTTGAGATTGAGGTGGAAGGCCGGGCGGCTCATGCAGGCTTGTCGCCGGAGACGGGAATCCATGCTATTGCCATAGCCGCCAGGGCTGTGGCACAGATGAAGCTGGGGCATGTGGGAGAGGATATGACGGTAAATATAGGAGCCATTCACGGAGGCGGAGCCAACAGCAACATTGTGCCGGAGCGGTGCAGGCTGATAGGAGAGGTTCGCAGCTATTCCCATGAGCAGGCTATGGAACAGACTCGGCAGATTGAGGAGCTGTTTCAGGAGGAGGCCGGAAAAGCAAGAGGAAAAAGCCGGATGACCTTTGAGGTGCCCATTCACGCCTATTGTACACCAGAGGATCACAGCTCGGTCCGACGGTTCCGCCGGGCCTGTGAGTGCCTTGGGCTCTCAGGAAAACTGGTGAAGACCTTTGGCGGGAGCGATGAGAGCAATCTGTCCCTCCACGGGATTCCCGGCCTGGTGCTGGCCAGCGCTATGGAGCTGGTACATTCCTGCCAGGAGTATACGGAGGTTTCGGAGCTTTCCCGTCTTACGGAGCTTTTGAAGCTCATGATGCAGGACAAAGACTGACACAAAGGATATAAAAATTTAAGAAATGTTTCACACTTCTTTCATTGACCCGCCAGTCGGTTCGTGGTACACTGCCTTTTAACAAATAGGATTACCCTTTCGTACTGTCGCGCAGCGACTATAATAGGAGAAGAGCTGTGAAAGAAGTTAAAAACCCCAAAAAACCATTTTTGTATTATTATGTGATTGTTCTGCTGGTTATGATTTTGCTGAATACCCTGTTTATTCCTAAGGCCCTTTCGCCCAAGGTGAAGCAGGTAGGCTATGATACCTTTCTGGATATGATTGATGCAAAGCAGATCAAAGAGGTCCAGGTGGAGGATAATCAGATTATTTTTTCTGATAAGGCGGAGACTACCAATTATTATAAGACCGGTATTTTCAACGATCCAGGTCTGGTGGATCGGCTTCATGAGGCCGGGGCGGTATTTGGGACTGAGATTGTGGAGGGGCCGTCACCTCTAATGTCCTTCCTTGTTTCGCTGCTTCCGTTTATTCTTATGATTGCCATTGGACAGCTTTTAATGCGCAGTATGACGAAGCGTATGGGCGGCCCCATGGGCAATGCCATGACCTTTGGCAAGAGCAATGCCAAGATTTATGTGGAATCCACCACGGGAATCAAGTTTACGGATGTGGCAGGGGAGGATGAGGCCAAGGAAATCCTCACGGAGATTGTGGATTTTCTGCACAACCCGGAGAAGTATGCCCAGATTGGTGCCTCCATGCCAAAGGGTGCCCTGCTTGTGGGACCTCCCGGTACAGGAAAAACCCTTCTTGCAAAGGCTGTGGCCGGGGAGGCGGAGGTTCCCTTTTTCTCCATTTCCGGTTCGGAATTCGTGGAGATGTTTGTAGGTATGGGTGCGGCTAAGGTTCGTGACCTGTTCAAGCAGGCCAATGAGAAGGCCCCCTGTATTGTATTTATTGATGAGATTGATACCATTGGAAAGAAGCGTGACGGCGGCGGAATGGGAGGCAATGATGAGCGGGAGCAGACCCTCAATCAGCTGCTCACGGAGATGGACGGCTTTGACGGACGAAAGGGTGTTATCATTCTGGCGGCCACCAACCGGCCGGAATCTCTGGACCCTGCACTCCTTCGTCCGGGCCGGTTTGACCGGAGGGTACCGGTGGAGCTGCCGGATCTGAAGGGCCGGGAGGATATTCTGAAGGTCCATGCCAGGAAAATTAAGCTTGCGGAGGATGTGGACTTCAACGCCATTGCACGTGCGGCGGCAGGTGCCTCCGGTGCGGAGCTGGCAAATATGATCAATGAGGGCGCTCTTCGGGCAGTCCGCCAGGGAAGAAAGTATGTGATTCAGAGTGATTTGGAAGAGAGCGTGGAGGTGGTGATTGCGGGCTATCAGAAGAAAAATAAGGTGCTCTCGGACAAGGAGAAGCTGATTGTGGCTTACCATGAGGTGGGACATGCCCTAGTGGCGGCTCTGCAGAATCACTCGGCGCCGGTGCACAAGATTACCATTATTCCCCGGACCTCCGGTGCCCTGGGCTACACCATGCAGGTGGAGGAGGGGGAACATAATCTCATGAGCCGGGAGGAGCTTGAGAATAAGATTGCCACCTACACGGGAGGCCGGGTGGCGGAGGAGCTTATTTTCCATTCCATTACTACGGGAGCCTCCAATGATATTGAGCAGGCTACCAAGCTTGCAAGGGCTATGGTTGCCCGGTTTGGCATGACAGAGGAATTTGATATGGTTGCTATGGAGACGGTGAATAACCAGTACCTTGGCGGCGATACCTCCCTGGCCTGCTCCAATGAGACGGCGGCGTTGATTGACAAGAAGGTGGTGGCCATTGTAAAGGAGCAGCATGAGAAGGCGAGAAGGCTTCTGACGGAGAACTCCTCCAAGCTTCATGAGATTGCTAAGTTTCTTTATGAGAAGGAGACCATTACCGGGGAGGAGTTTATGGAGATTCTGGATGCGGAGCCGGAGTTTACAGCAGCGGTGGAGGAATAGGCATAGTTTTGTTGGAGAACTAAGTTTTATATAATAAAGCAGAAGTAGATTACAGAAATTGAATTTATAACCGGCGGGAGCTGCATGGCCGGTTGAAAGCCAGTGTGTTGCAAATGGGACATACTGGCTTTATTTGTGCGCTATGGGCATACTCTAACGGGTGAATTAAGAATTTATGTCCTACAAGAAGAAATTATAGCAAAATATGAAGCAAAGGGAAATTTATTTGGATAGTAAAGGAGAAAAGGATTATGAATTTATCAGAGCTTAGGGTAGTGGTTGTGGACGATGACATTTTTAAGGCAATGGATATACGTAAGGCATTGAACTTTCATGGGATTACAGATATTGAATTGGTATCCGATCAGGAGAAGCTGTGGGAGGAAATATATAAAAGCCAAGGAGCGGAAAAGAGGCCTGGATTAATTGTGACGGATGTACATTATCCTTTAAGGGCAGGAGAGGTGTTGGAAAGGCTCAAATAGGTGGAAAAAACCGAGATTATAGATGCTATACTTGAGGGAGATAAGAGGCGGGAGGGACATTATGGCGAAAAGAGAATTGAAAAAGATGACAAAGGTTGAAAGGATGTAGCAAAGAACAATTAGCAATAAAGCTAGAGGGGCGAGGTAGTCGCCCCTTTTTACAGATGAACTATATTCTCTATTAGAAATAATAACCAGTTAAAGAATAGAAAGTTTGTTTTTATAGTCAATAATTAATTTTCGTATTTTAGATGCAGTTTCTTCAGTTAATTCTTTTTCTTTTTTTGGCATATAATCAGTACTAAAAAATATAGAAATAATTTCAGAAACAATCTGTGTATCTGGAATGTGTATAATTTGTTCATCCTGTTGACTCAAAAGAGATGTATTAAAAATTAGGCCATTAACAATATGATCTTTAACAAGAGAATATAGTTTTTCATTATGAACAACCGCACGCGTTAGTGTTGACATGGTTCTTGTTGGATTGATTGCATCACGACTTTGTAGCTTAATAATAATAGTATATTCATCAATACGTTTTTCAACAGAAAAAGTCCGCTTGTTCTTGCGAGAGACAGTCGTGGCACTTGCTTCTAGCGCGCATTGTGATATTAATTCTTTCATTTCATCTGTTATTTTAAGAGATTTGTCTGCCATTTTGAGTTCTATTATATAATTTATCATCTAATTCACCTCCAGTATAAATATAATACAAAAACAGAAAAAATGCAAGAAAAATAAAATCTAAAATTATACTTGACTTTTTTGTTTTGAGATGTTAAGGTATAAAAGTAGAAAAAATATAAGAAAAATCAATTCTATAATTTTAAATTAGGAGGAATAATGATGAAAAGCTTAGAAATGAAAAATTTTGTAACGGATAAACACACTGAAAAAATGTATAACAAAAGTGCGATAAAGAAAAAGGATACGTATGTGCCCATTTTGCAGAAAATAGAATATTGGAGAGATTATAACGGAACAGGAGACCTCTATAGAAAGGAGCATGATTTAGACTGCATCTTAACTGATGGAAATCTTTTTGCAGACACGCTCTTTAGTTTGTGGCTCCCTTTACGCTATACACTGAATTATTACGGTTGCGAACTTTGGGATAAATGGAAAGAATTTGAGGCTGAAAAACTTAGACCACAAAAACTCGGATTGAAGGATTGCCCGGATTTTCTTAATGAGCTTATTGAAAATATTGATCTGTTTTTGCCACCAACGGAGTTGACATCATTGCTATCAGAATTATTTGAGCTTGGACAGCAGCGCTGTAACGTTATCATTCTTCCGTACAGATCGTGGAACAGCCGGCGAGGTTACCAACCCTATTGGGAATACCTTCCACATTTCCTTTATGACCTGATGAACACTGAGTCACCCGTGTTTTTAAAGGCAGTATCTACATGGCTGCAAAGCGAACAACTAGAGATGTTTTTCAACGGAAGCTTAGACAAGAGCAATCTCAAAGATCTTGCAGGCACAGGAGCTGTTTGGAGACATAAGCCGAATGAAATCAATGTGGAACATCTGTTGCGCAGTTATATTGATATTTTAAGAGCACGTAAATCTATTATGATGGATGTTGCTTAAGTGTTGTTTTGCTATAAACGAAAGCATTAGCATTATATTATAGCGAATCGCAGAGAAAAAAGCCGGAAATTTCCGCTTTCTCCACAGCTATAATAAGGCTATAAATTGAAGCTTGACAATTAAAATGTAACAAGTAAAAAGCTAAGGAGGAAATGTGTATGGAAAGAAATGGTATTTTGTACAATTGTTTGAACTTGAAAAAATCAAAGAGACAAACAGTGAGGGGCAAAAGCAGGTGGAATAAAAGTCCGGGCTGTAAAATGCTGATAGAAGAAGTCCTTCGTCCATTATTGGAAATCATTTATCTTTATAAGGAAAGCAACTATTATAACTATGTTCCGGGGACAGAGGAAGATAGTGATGCTGGTTGGAAATATTTTGAAAAGCGCTTCCGGGATATTTATTGTGGGCTGAATCAAAATTTGTATATTTCTCAGGAGGTATATTTAAAGGTACATAAAATTATTGAGGAGATCCAAACCTTTGTTAGGATGTTTTCTGGTGCAGATGGGCTGTCGGAGAGGTATTTCGAAATAAATCCCAATCTTTTATTTTATAGATGCCCCTTTGACTTGAAGGAGGAAGACGAGAAGGCTTATGAAATTGCCAGACAAAATGGCTTGCTGGGATATGTACCATCCGAGGAGGATTTTACCCGGAGAAAAAGGTATTTTTCAGTAAAGAATGAGTGGAGCGACAGGAATAACTTTTATTATGACAGAGAGGATTTCTTTATGCAGGAGCTGGCATATACGCTTCGGTTGGTATTTTTAAAAGAATTATCGGCACTAAAATAAATGGATAAGAAGAAAATGGATAAAAGAAAAAACAAAGAAAGAGCAGATGTATAACAGATGGTTGGAAGAAGGGAAGAGTGAAAATGAGTATCTTATATGCAATTAGCGATATCCACGGCTGCCTTATTCAGTTTGAAGAGGCATTGTCATTGATAGACTTGTCAGGGGATAATAAGCTGGTCCTGCTGGGAGACTATATCCATGGCCCGGAATCCTACGGTGTTCTTGATAAGATAATGGATCTGGAAAAAAGGTATGGGAGGGATAAGGTCATCGCCCTGGCAGGAAATCACGAAGATATGGCGCTGGATGGCCGATGGCCGATTTCGTCTGAACGCTATACGGATGATTACGCTGATTGTGATATGAAAGAGGATCGCTATTTGTCGTGGATGCAGAATCTGAGAAGATATTATACGACAGAGCGGCAGATTTTCTGCCATGCAGGTGTAGATGAGGAAGCCGGCGAGCTGTGGGAGTGGGGAACAGATGATGATACCTTTGTGGAAAAATACCCTGCGGAAACGGGCGAGTTTATTATGGATATCATTGCCGGACACATTGGAACGGCAGAGATTTCCGGTGATCCACATTTTCATGATATCTATTATGACGGAGCAAGCCATTATTATATTGATGGAACTGTTTTAGAGAGCGGAGTAATTCCGATCCTTAAGGTAGATACGGAGAAAAACAAATATTACCGTGTCACAGAGACGGGAGATTGGTTGATTTTACCCTATGAGGAAGAAAATTATTGAAATGGAAATCAGATGCAGCCATAAGCTTTTTTCTGATACATGGGAACCATGAGGAGCGAGCTTCAAACATAGGAACTTATAGAGAGAAAATCTGGCATGGGGGAATCGTATATTACGAGGAAGAGTTTCCGGACCTTTTATTTGCTAAGGATGGAGAATTATATGATTTCAACGGAAAGCGCGGAATTGCCATTGGCGGAGCCTATAGCGTGGATAAGGTGGATAAAGCCACGGAGGAATGGCTGGAGGAAATTCGGAGAAGACTTCAATATGGAATCTGGTACTTTGGACATTTTCATGGGAATCGTCCTATAATATTGAGCTGTCCGATGGAACTTTGTATAAGAATGTTATAGAATCACTGATGGAGAGGATAGAAAGTCTTTAAAGTTTTAAAGGATGGAAATTGTAAAAGACAACTTCAAAGGATTCGGAGGCGTATGATGCGTTATTTAATTTCAGATGTACACGGCTGCTATGAGGAATATCAGGAACTGCTGGATAAAATTCATTTTTCCAATGAGGATGAGCTTTATGTCCTGGGGGACGCTATGGATCGGGGACCGGAGCCCATCAAGGTGATTCAGGATATGATGGGGCGTTCCAATGTGAGCTATATTGTGGGAAATCATGATTATATGATGCTGCAAGCCCTTGGCAGGCTGATGGTGGAAATCACGGAGGAAAATTATGCGGGTTATCTTACATCGGAGGATCTCATGAACTACTCTTACTGGGTGTTGGACGGAGGGCAGATAACAGCCAACCGGTTCCGAGCCCTGCCACGGGAGGAGCAGAGAGAGATCCTTGACTATTTGAGCGAGGGCTTGACCTATGCGGTGATTGAGGAGAGGGGAAAGAAGCTCATATTGGTTCACGCCGGACTTCGCGGATTTGAGGAGAAGCGGCCCTTGGAGGATTACGAGCTTTTGGATTTCCTGTTTGAGCGCACCGATTATCGTAAGAGATATTACCAGGATTATAGAAAAATCATAGTGACCGGGCATACTCCTACACCGAACATCCGAGAGGACGCCCAGCCGCTGATTTACCGGGGAAACGGGCATATTGCCATTGACTGTGGCTGTGTGTTCGGAGGAAATCTGGCGGCTTACTGCGTTGAGATGGAGGAAGTAACCTATGTAAAGAGCAGGCAAAGATGGGGAAGATAAGGGAAACATAATACTTTTCATGAATACGTGACATCTGGCCCTTTTTTGAAGTCGGCAATGGGCCAGACGTCGCAATGTCTTACTCTGCTTGGGGCGTCCCCGCCGGGACACCTTCTTCCGCCTGAGGAGCCGCCTCCGGGACACCTTCCTCCGCCTGAGGCGGCAGCGGCTGATTGGGATCTACCGGCAGTTCTGCCTCAGGCACATACTCTGTGCCCGGAAGATAGTAGCAAATGACAGGCGTATTCTTTTCCACATACCCATAGATTTCCTTTGCCACGGAATAGGGCAGATTGATGCAGCCGTGGGAGCCATTGGTCAGGTAGATGTTTTTCCCGAATTCTCTTCTCCAGGTGGCATCGTGCATGCCGATGTTATTATTAAAGGGCATCCAGAAGGAGACGGGCGTCCGATAAGTTTCGCCTGTCAGGGTTGCGTCCCGCTGCTTATAGGTAAGCCCAAAGATGCCTCCAGGGGTGGTGTACCCGCGGGCTACATTGCCGGATACAAAATCAGATTCCAAAATGAGCTGGCCGTCCTTGTAGAGAAACAGATGCTGGGCCGTAAGGTTGATCTCCACATAGGTATTCCCATAATCCGGCGTGTCATAGGAGGCTGCCGTCTGCCTGTAAACAGGAGTGCGCTCCCCGCTTTGGCCCTGTTCAATCATCTCAGTCAGCTCCGCCACCTCCTGATCCGTATCCATCCACCAGCCATAATCCCCATTTTTGATGGTGATTTCTGTTCCGTAGCTGGTTTGGAAGGTCCGGGGGCGAAATACGGTGTCATGCTTTTTGCGAAGAGAGGCCACATATTCCTCCACCTGGGCTTGGTCCAGGGTAATCTCATATCCGTCTACCTGAAGCCAGGTGCAGATGGTATCGCCGTCCAGAACCTCTTTTTCCGATCCGAAGGTGTAGGTAATGGCAGTTTCCGCATAGCTCTGGAGCTTGGCAAATGCGGCTTTTAGTTCCTCATTTTCCGCCGTGATCCCTGGCTCCTCATAGCAGCCGGCTTCGTCCAGGTTGACTTCCTTTTTAAGTTCCTTTATGGCGGTCGCAATGGTCTCCTGGGTTTTCTTGAGGCTGAGCTTATTCCCCACAACCTCCGGTACTATTTGAAATCCATGGCCTGGCTCGTAATCTGTTATGTATGCATCCTCCGGCGAAGTGACAAAATCCTTGTCAAAGCCTTTTAGCTTCTGAATCTCGTCCTTGAGGGAAGCTTCATCATAGCTTATGGGATTTTCCAGAGTGTGGTCCTCCTCCTGACTGAGAAACCAAAGCCAATGGTTCTGATTTTCAAGGATTTCCTGAAAGGGCTCCGTGGAGGAGCAGGAAAGTCCGATGCTGCTTCCAAGGATTCCCTCCTCCAGAGTGGTTCCGTCAGCCTGCCGCTGGACCACGGGAAGGGAGTAATCCTTTATCTGGGCCTTCAGGTCCAAGATTGTCATTTTCGATACATCGATATCATTGATGATTGTATGGTTTAGAAAATGATTTTGATAATAAAAAGCACCTGCCACATAAACGGCCAACAGGCAGAGCAGGGGCACGCCTAGGATCAGGGGCAGAATTGGGAAGCGCTTTTTGGGTACCTCAGGAGAGGAGGCTTTCGGTTCATTTGCAGTCTCTAAGGATTCATTGTCTTTTGCTTGTGTGAGTTCTGTGTCCATGGTTTCGACATCCTTTTAAACATGATTTTCGGAAACTGTTTGTAAGAAGAAACAGTCCCGTTTCTATAACTATAGTATACAGATTTTTTGGAAAAAGACAACTGAGAGATTGGAATTATTCAGGCCGTCTTGAGAGCAGGACGAATCATAAGACAATCCAAAGAAAAAGCGCAAAACTTACAGCCCTTTTTGCTGTCATAAGTATACTACTTTGACCCAGGGAGGCAAAAATAAATATCTTTATTTTCCTTTTTGGCTGTTCGCTCTTATTGCAATCATAATTGTATTCGGGGTAGGCTTGGGTATTCTTATATATTGATAAAACTCTTGCATCTTTTCCAAAACAGCGTTATAATATTTTCGACATATAACGGAAACAATAGGGAGTGATACCATGCCAAGACCAAGGCGCTGCAGGAGGATCTGCCGGGAGCCTGCTTATGAGAGCTTTATCCCCCAGGGGATTCCCTGCGGAGAGGAGATTGTTCTGAACCTAGATGAATACGAGGTTATCCGTCTTGTGGATTTGGAGAAGCTGACTCATGAGCAGTGCGCCAGACAGATGGACATTTCCAGGACCACAGTGACGGAGATCTACGAGACTGCCAGAGAAAAGCTGGCCGACAGTCTGGTGCATGGAAAAATACTCCGAATCGCCGGCGGGAATTATCGGTTCTGCGATGGTTCCGCTCTCCGTTATTGCCAAAAAGTCTGTAGTAGACCTTTATGCACAGAGAACGTGTGCGGATCAAGGAAACACCCTACGGGTATACCTTTATGCACAGAGAACATGTGCGGATCAAGGAAAGGAGAACATATTATGAGAATCGCAGTCACCTATGAAAACGGAGCAATCTTCCAGCATTTCGGCCACACGGAGCAGTTCAAGCTCTACGACATTGAGGATGGAAAGGTCACAGCAGAGAAGGTTGTGGATACCAACGGCCAGGGTCACGGAGCCCTGTCAGGCTTTCTTACCGAGGCAGGAGTAGATGCCCTTATCTGCGGCGGAATCGGCGGCGGAGCGCAGATGGCCTTGGCGGAAGCAGGGATCAAGCTGTACGGAGGCGTATCCGGCATGGCGGATGATGCCATCAAGGCATATCTGGCCGGAAATCTGGCTTTCAACCCCGATGTACACTGTGACCACCACGGACACGAGCATGGACATTCCTGCGGGGAGCATCACTGTGGGGAGAATAAGCATGGCTGTGCTGGGCATGGGGAGTAAGCGGTGAGTAAGAAAAACTTCCCCATCCCTCCGCTTTGTAATATAATAAAATAGTGTATCACCTCTATGCCCAAAAATCATCCACATCCTAAAGAAAAGAGGCGACGCACAGGGGGAGGCTTTCTCATGTCAAATAACACCACAGTAAAACACGACTTCACAAAGGGCTCCATGGCCGCCGGCATTGTGCGCCTGGCTCTGCCTATGATCCTGGCCCAGCTTGTGAATGTCCTCTATAATATCGTAGACCGCATGTACTTAGGCCACATGCCGGGGGACGGTCGTCTTGCCCTCACCGGCGTAGGGGTGGCATTTCCCATTATCACCATCATCAACGCTTTTTCCAATCTGTGCGGAAGTGGCGGCGCTCCTTTATGTTCCATTGAGCGGGGCAGGGGAGACGAAAAAAAGGCCGAGGAGATTATGGGAAATTCCCTTACTCTGCTCCTGATCTTCGGTATCCTCCTGACCATTGCGGGTTATCTTCTGAAAACACCTCTTTTGTACCTTTTCGGTGCCAGTGATGAGACCATTCCCTATGCCAACGCCTATATGGATGTGTACCTGGCAGGCAATGTCTTTGTTATGCTGGGCCTGGGGATGAATCCCTTTATTGAATCCCAGGGCTTTGCACGGACAGGAATGCTCACCGTAGTCATAGGAGCCCTGTTAAATCTCATTCTGGACCCTGTTTTTATCTTCGGTCTGGGACTTGGAGTGCAGGGAGCCGCAGCCGCCACCATCCTTTCCCAGTTTGTGTCGGCTATCTGGGTCTTGAGCTTCCTGGGAGGTAAAAAAGCCATTCTTCGCCTGTGTCTGTCCACTCTGCGTCTAAAAGCAGATCTGGTCAAGCCGATTCTGGCCCTGGGGCTTTCCGGCTTTACCATGTCTGTTACCAACAGCTTGGTGCAGATTTTCTGCAATGCCTCTCTCCAATTCTATGGAGGGGATCTCTATGTGGGCGCTATGACCATCATCTACTCTGTCCGTGAGGTGGTGCAGATGCCCATGCAGGGCTTTACTCAGGGGGCTCAGCCTGTGTTGGGTTATAACTATGGAGCCCAGGAAAATCATCGGGTAAAGGAGGGAATCCGCTTCATCCGCAGGGTAACTCTCCTGTATGCACTGATTGTCTGGGCGGTTCTTCTACTATTTCCGCAGACAGTGGTCCGGCTGTTCAACGGGGAGCCGGAGCTTTTGGAGGTGTCTGCTATTTCCATGCGCTGGCATTTTGTCCTGTTCTTCTTTATGGCGTTCCAGTATGTAGGCCAGACCGTATTTGTGAGCCTTGGAAAAGCAAAGCAGGCCGTGTTCTTTTCCCTATTCCGCAAGGCCATTCTGGGGGTACCGCTGATTCTGCTTCTTCCGCACCTTTGGGGCCTGGGAATCTACGGTGTCCTGGCGGCAGAGCCGGTGACGAATATTGTGGGAGGCTTGGCCTGTTACTTTACTATGGTAGCTGTTGTTTGGAAGCATCTGTAGTCAGCCATGTGTGGATGGCATAAGCGATTCCGTCCTCATTGTTGGATAAGGTAATTCTGTCGGCGGCGTTTTTAACCGCTGTCTCGGCATTTCCCATGGCAATGCCGAGCCCCGCAGCCTGCAGCATAGGAATATCATTTTCCGAATCGCCGAAAGCCGCTGTGTCAGCAAGGTCAATTCCCATATGGGTGCAGATGTCACTCAGACCCTTTCCCTTATTAATTTCTGCAGGAATGATTTCCAGATAAAAGGGCGCTGTCCGCACAACGATCAGGTTATCGTCCAGATGGGCGGCGATGGTATTCTGTATCTCAAAAATGTTGGAGGGATCTACGGACAGTAACAGCTTTATGGGTGAAAAATGCAGGAAATCGGCAAGATTACCGACCTTTGTACACTCCATATGATTGTTTTTGCACTCGTATTCCACCTTGTAGCCCTGTTCGTCTGTTACATAAAACTGTGCACCATCATCAAGAATGACGGTTACCGGCAGAGTCTCAAGAAAGCGCAGAAGCTCTCTTGTCTTTTCCTCATCCATATGAATTTCAGAGAGAATCTCACCGTTCGAAGCCTGAACAATTTTCCCGCCATTATAAGCCATCAGAATTCCCTGATGCTTCTCAAGACGCATTACCTCTGCGGTCTCATAAAGACCGGGAGTTGGCCTGGCGGAGGCCAGCACCAGGCGCACGCCTTTTTCCTGAATTTCAAGAAGAGTGTCTCTGGTATTTGGTGTGATTTTCTTGTGATCATCCGTTAAAGTGTCGTCAATGTCTAAGGCTATCAGCTTTAAATTCATATTATCATCCTTTCGGGCAGAGTTGTTCAGATTTGCTTTTTCAGGATACCATAAAAACTGCTTTTGGAAAAGAGAAAATAAAGTATTCACAGGAATATTAGCGCCGATAATATCCATAATATGTAAAAATAGTTACTGTATAGTAACTAAAAATAATTGAATTCTGGCTGTTGAGGTATTATAATATGGACAACAAAAAGAAAGGAAAAGAGGAGGATGTTATGTCAATAATAAAACCAATACAAGCAACCCCCGAATTAAGCGGTAAGGATGCGGCAGATGTATTGTTACAGACAAGTACAAAGCCAACAGAAAAAGCAATGAAAAAATTATATGCTGTGTAATGTCCTTACCAGTATACGTAAAGCATGAGTTATTTAACAGAACAAGATATAGTAGAGATTCAGAATTCTGTGAGACTATTGTCAATCAATGAAATGGATGATATCTTACATTATTCATTTGACAGCCACATTTCGGAGTATAATGAATTCTTAACAATCGCCCGGCACTTTTATGATTTGAACATAAGTAAATCTTTTCTGCTTCTACATAGAAAAACAGATGGACTCCTGGCCTATATGACGCTCTTAGCCGATTCCATTAAACTGACAAATGAAGAAAAAGAATTACACAGTATAGGTAATGTTCCATATGCTTCCATTCCGGCGCTGAAAGTTGGCAAGCTGGCAGTAAATAAAGAATTAACGAGGGAAGCACAGAGAAAAGGTTATGGTTCCTTTTTGCTGGAAATGGCCAGAGCCTTTGCCTTTGAGATGAATGAGATGGGGATAGCATGCAGATTTATTACCATAAATGCAGATATTGAATATGAACCTGACACCCCTCAATTTTACAAGAAAAATGGTTTTGTTGAGAATTTAAACAATAAACGGAAAAATCCAAAACATACAATCAGTATGCGAAAAGATATTTTTGAAGAAGATTAAGAGTAATGTACTTGCCATAACCCCAAAAGTTGTGTACAATTTGAAAGGATGCACAGGCATGCCCTTACACTCACAGGGCAGCGGCCATGCAGAAGAATAAAAAGAATCAGAGGATAAGCAAAATGAAAAATCAAATCACAGATTCCGTATATTATGTAGGCGTAGATGACAAGACCATAGACCTGTTCGAGAGCCAGTACGTAGTGCCAAATGGCGTATCCTACAACTCCTATGTGATCCTGGACGAAAAAACCGCTATCCTGGATACCGTAGACCCAAGGGCAGGAGAGCAATGGCTCGCCAACCTGGAGGAAGTTTTAGAGGGACAGGCCCCGGACTACCTGGTGGTATCCCATCTGGAGCCCGATCATGCGGGCAACATTGGAAAGCTGGCGGAAAAATATCCCCAGATGAAGCTGGTAGGCAATCCCAAAACCTTTACCATGCTTCCCCAGTTTTTTGAGATGGATCTGACCGACCGCTGTGTAACAGTAAAGGAGGGGGACACCCTAAGCCTGGGAGAACACATCCTCACCTTTGTCATGGCTCCCATGGTGCACTGGCCGGAGGTTATGGTGGCTTATGACTCCAAGGACAAGATCCTCTTTTCCGCTGACGGCTTCGGCAAGTTCGGAGCCCTGGACGTAAGGGAGGACTGGGCGGACGAGGCCAGACGCTACTACATCAATATTGTTGGAAAATACGGCGCACAGGTCCAGGCTCTTCTGAAAAAGGCCGCCGGTCTGGATATTTCCATGATTTGCCCCCTGCATGGCCCGATTTTGAAAGAAAATCTGGGTTATTATCTGGAAAAATATCAGACCTGGAGCAGCTATGAGCCGGAGGAGGCAGGAGTTGTCGTTGCCTACGCATCCATCCACGGCAACACGGCAAAGGCCGCAAAGGAGCTGGCCCGTATGCTGGAGGAGAGAACAGAGGCGCCGGTTAAGGTGTACGATCTGGCAAGAGCCGATATGCCGACAGTAGTTGCCGAAGCTTTCCGCTATGACCGCCTGGTGCTGGCAGCGGCAAGCTATGACGGTGGAGTGTTCCCCTGCATGGAGGATTTTCTTCATCACCTGAGGGCAAAGACCTACCGGAACCGTAAGGTTGCCCTCCTGGAAAATGGAACCTGGGCCCCATCCGCAGCCCGCATTATGCGGGGCATCCTGGATGAGATGAAAAATCTCACCATCTGCGAACCCGTAGTTACCATCCGCTCTACTATGAAAGAGACGGACAAGGAGGCTATGGAGGCGCTGGCGGATGCGGTATTGGGTGAGTAGTGTTTTAAGCAAAGTGACAGAAGAAATGTCTTTGTAACACGGACAAATGTCTTTTGCAAGAGGAGAGAGTGGGAAGCATCACGGCAGGCTTCCCTCTCTTTATAATAGGAAGAAACACCTAAGATTTGATAGAGCCAGGGGACGAAAAAAGCATGGGAAAAGGGAGAAAGAGGAAACAAAAGCGGCAGCAGGGTAAATAGCTGAAATTCGGGCTGGTACTGGTAGTTCTTACTCTTCTTATGGCCTTTTGGGAGCATTTGCCCAGGGAATTGACGGATGCCCTCTCCGAGTATGCTTTGGGTACGTTTCAAGAGGGCTCCGGGTTGGAGGTGCACTATCTGGATGTGGGCCAGGGAGATTGCACACTGATTCTCTGTGACGGACACGCCATGCTCATTGACGCAGGGGACAATGACAAGGGAACCGCCGTACAGAGCTATCTGGAAAGCCAGGGAGTGACCGCCCTGGATTACGTGATCGGCACCCACCCGGATGCGGATCACATCGGCGGCCTGGATGTGATCCTCTACAAGTTCGATTGCAGCATCGTTATCATGCCGGACTTTGCCAAGGACACCCGGACCTACGATGATGTCATTCAGACTATGAAGCAGAAGCGGTACAAAAACACCCTGCCCGAAGTGGGAGAGGTCTACGAGCTTGGAGATGCCGTATTTACCATTGTAGCGCCCAATGGGGGATACGGGGACAGTGCCAACGACTATTCCGTGGGAATACTTCTTCAGCATGGAGAGAACCGCTTCCTTTTCACCGGAGATGCGGAGGAAGCCTCCGAGGCCGACATGCTGAAAAATGGTATCGAACTGAAAGCCGATGTTTTCAAGGCGGCACACCACGGCAGCCGGACCGCCAACACGGAGGATTTCCTGAATGCGGTGGAGCCGGACTATGTGGTCATAAGCTGTGGGCAGGACAACAGCTACGGGCATCCCCATGCGGAGGTCATGAACCGCCTGCGTGCCATGGGAGCTTCCGCATTTCGGACAGATGAGCAGGGGACCATCGTAGCCCGCTCCGACGGAACAGAGATCACGTTCAACATGTCACCGGACGAAAGCTGGAGAGCGGGAGAGCCCAGAAATTAAAAATAACAGCAGTAGCTTATACGGTGCACAGATCCATTTACAGACACATGTACCTGTGGCTGGAAATGGATCTCTAAAGAGTGTACAGTATAAGCTACTGCGGAACTGGAATAGGAGCAAAACATATGGAACAAATAGAAGACAAAAAACAATTCGCTGTACTCATAGACGCTGACAACATCAGCGCCAAATACGCAGGCAGCATTTTCAATGAGATTGAGAACTACGGCTACGCATCATTTCGCCGGATCTACGGCAACTGGTCCACCAAGGGAAATGGCTGGAAAGAAGAAATACTTCTGGAGAACTCCATCACCCCGGTACAGCAGTTTGCCTACACCAGCGGGAAAAACGCTACCGACATGGCCATGGTCATAGACGCCATGGACATCCTTTACTCCGGCAAGGTGGACGGCTTCTGCCTGGTAACCAGCGACAGCGATTTCACCCGACTGGCCATGCGGCTTCGGGAAGAAAATATGTACGTCATCGGCATGGGAGAATCCAAAACCCCCATGGCCCTCACCAAAGCCTGCAACAAATTCATCCATCTGAATCTGATCAACAAGCAGGTCAATGATGTGGAAAATGCCTCCGCCCCAACCACAAGCAGAAAGGGATCCAAAGCGGTGGAGGAGGAGCATGGGAGCGGTGTCACCCCCCTGCCTCAGATCGAGGAAGCCATCATTTCCTTTATCAACGATAATGAAAACAAAGGGAAAATCACCTACCTGGGAGAGATCGGAAGCCGCCTCAATGACAAATTCACGGACTTTGACGTGCGAAATTACGGCTACACCAAGCTGGTGGTATTCTTACAGGATACCTGCCCCAGACTTTATCTGTACAAAATCGATTCTGCCTACGCAGTAGGCTTGGGAGGTCATCTGGACCGGCAGAAGCTGGAAAAGGAGATTCTGGTGTTCATCCGGGACAACGGGGGTCAGATTGAGAACCTGTCCATGGTCTACGAGGAGATACACAAAAAGCATCCGGCATTTGACCTGAAGGACTACGGCTACAGCCGCCTGTCAAGCTTTCTTCGGAGTATCCGCCAGCTTTCCGTAAATGGAAATATGGTCAGCATCAAGGAGAAGAAGTAGGTGCAAATCCTGTCTGATACGTTAAAAAGGCAGCGATTTGCCCCTTTAAAGCGATAAAAATATAAAAAACTGGAAAAAAAGGCAAAAAAATTGAGATTTTCCGCAGAAAAGGAATTGACAAATTTATTTTGTTGGTTGTAATATAGAGAACGATATAAATACGAGCCATATAAAATGTATATGGCAGATACATATATCACAACAACGAAATAAAACAAGGAGGAAACATTATGAAAAAGAAAGCATTATGTTTACTGTTAGCATGTGCTATGACTTTCTCCCTTGCAGCCTGCGGCGGCAAGAGCGGAGAGACGGAAGCACCGGCAGCAGACAACGCAGAGACAGAAGCGCCGGCAGAAGCAGGCGATGACGCAGAGGCACCGGCCGAGACACCGGCAGCAGACGGAGCCGTATTTAAGATTGGCGGTATTGGACCTACCACCGGCGGTGCATCCGCTTACGGTATTGCCGTACAGAGAGGTATGGAGATTGCGGTTGAGGAGATCAACGCAGCAGGCGGCATTAACGGAACTCAGATCGAGCTGAACTTCCAGGATGATGAGCATGACCCTGAGAAGTCTGTAAACGCATACAATACTCTGAAAGACTGGGGCATGCAGGTTCTGGTTGGAAGCGTTACTTCCAATCCCTGTATCGCAGTTGCAGAGAAAACCAATGAGGATAACATGTTCCAGCTTACTCCCTCCGGAACCGCAGTAAAGTGCGTACAGTATGACAATGCGTTCCGTATGTGCTTCTCTGACCCCAACCAGGGACTTGAGTCTGCAAAGTACATTGGCGAGAACAGCCTGGCAACCAAGGTTGCAGTTATCTATGACAGCTCCGATCCCTACTCTGTAGGTATCTACGAGGCATTCCGGGCAGAGGCTACCAACCAGAACATTGAGATCGTATCTGACGCAGCATTTACCGCTGACAACAAGACTGACTTCTCCACCGCAGTTCAGGGTGCAAAGAATGCAGGCGCAGAGCTTCTGTATATGCCGTTCTACTACACCGAGGCTTCTCTGGTACTGGCAGAGTGCAGCAAGCAGAGCTACACTCCTCTGTTCTTTGGCGTAGACGGTATGGACGGAATCCTGTCCGTAGAGAACTTTGACGCTTCTCTGGCTGAGGATCTGATGTACATGGCTCCTTTCGTTCCCAACTCTGATGACGAGATGGTAAAGAGCTTTGTAAGCAAGTACCAGGAGAAGTACAATGAGGTTCCCAATCAGTTTGCAGCAGATGCGTATGACTGTGTATATGTAGTAAAGGCAGCTATGGAAGAGGCTGGCGTGACTGTTGATATGGATGCATCTGCAATCTGTGACGCTATGAAGACCGCTATGACCTCCATCACCTTTGACGGTATCACCGGCAAGGGAATCAGCTGGGAGGCAAGCGGCGAGCCCAACAAGGCTCCTCTGATTGTACAGATCAAGGGCGGCGAGGGCGTTGCGCTGTAAGAAGCAGGACAGCCGTAGAAAATAAAATGCTAGCTTCACATGGAGGCTGGCAGTATAAGAAAATCAGGACAGAGGAGCCCGCAAGGTTCCTCTGTTTTTCCGTTTTCCCCATGCTCTTTCAAGGGAACATGCCTGCATGTTTATTTGATATAAAACCCAAGATTGAAAATTCTATTTTCACACTTCCCACTTGTGCATGCTGGGTATCTATGCTATAATACAATGCAAATTGTGTAGAACTTTAAAGAATAAAGAGGTGTTATGTATGATGGGATTTATATCCTACCTGGTAAATGGAATCAGTCTGGGCAGTGTCTATGCCCTGATTGCCCTGGGCTATACCATGGTATATGGAATTGCGAAAATGCTGAACTTCGCTCACGGTGATGTCATTATGATCGGTGGATTTGTGACATTTACGGCGGTCAGCGGTATGGGGCTGCCTCCCATACTGGGCGTGCTGATTTCCGTGGCAGTCTGTACGGTGCTGGGAATGGTGATTGAGCGCATTGCCTATAAGCCTTTAAGGGGGGCCTCCAAGCTGGCTGTGCTGATCACGGCTATCGGAGTCAGCTATTTCCTGCAGAATATAGCGCTTCTCATCTATGGCTCCAATACGAAGTCCTTTACCTCTGTTGTGGCTATTGAGCCTCTTTCTCTGGCAGACGGCGCCATTATTCTTTCCGGCGAGACAATTGTTACAATTCTTGCCTGCATTGTGATTATGATTGCGCTGACCTCCTTTATCAAATATTCCAAGTCCGGGCGGGCTATGCTGGCCGTGTCCGAGGACAGCGGTGCCGCCCAGCTTATGGGCGTTAATGTAAATGCAACCATTGCCCTGACCTTTGCCATCGGTTCTGCCCTGGCAGCTATTGCGGGCGTGCTTCTGTGCTCCTCTTACCCGGCGCTGACTCCGTATACGGGAGCTATGCCTGGCATTAAGGCGTTTGTTGCCGCTGTATTTGGCGGGATCGGTTCCATACCGGGGGCATTTATCGGCGGAATCCTCCTGGGTGTGATTGAGATTCTGGGAAAAGCCTATATTTCCTCTCAGCTTGCGGATGCCATTGTGTTTGCCGTACTGATTATTGTGCTTCTGGTGAAGCCTACGGGACTTTTGGGTAAGCAGATTCAAGAGAAAGTGTAGGTGGGACGGATGAAGATGAAAGCATTGAGTAAGAATACAAAGAGCAATCTGATTACATACGGCATGGTGATTCTTGCCTATGTGGTAATGGAGATTTTAACAAGGGCAGGGATGGTGTCCAGTCTTCTCCAGGGTCTTCTTGTGCCCCTGTGTACCTATGTGATTTTGGCGGTGTCCCTAAATCTTGTGGTGGGAATTTCCGGTGAGCTGAGCCTGGGCCACGCGGGATTTATGTGCGTGGGAGCCTTTGCCAGTGCATTTTTCTCTAATTACACCAAAGAAGCAATTACTGTCAGCGGGCTCAGGTTTTTCCTGGCACTTCTCATCGGTGCGGCTGTGGCAGCCCTGTTTGGATTTTTGATCGGGATTCCTGTTCTCAGACTGCGGGGAGACTACCTTGCCATTGTAACCCTGGCCTTTGGCGAGATTATTAAAAATGTGATCAATGTTATCTTTTTGGGACATGACAGCAAGGGCTTTCACATTTCCTTTAAGGATGCATTTTCCATGAATATGGAGCCGGACGGGGAGGTGCTCATCAATGGTCCCCAGGGAATTACGGGGACGCCCCATGATTCCTCGTTCCTCATTGGCATTATTTTGATTCTGATTACGCTTTTTATTGTGATTAATATGGTAAATTCCCGAACAGGGCGTGCCATTATGGCTATCCGTGACAACCGGATTGCGGCGGAGTCTGTGGGAATTCACATTACCAAATACAAGCTGCTGGCCTTTACGGTATCCGCTTCCCTGGCGGGCGTGGCGGGCGTGCTCTATGCCCACAATTTGTCTACGCTGGCGGCCCAGCCCAAGAACTTTGGCTATAATATGTCCATTATGATTCTGGTGTTTGTGGTTCTGGGCGGTATCGGAAATATCCGAGGCTCTATTATTGCGGCTGTGGTGCTGACCTTGCTGCCGGAGCTTCTTAGAAGCCTCAATGATTATCGTATGCTCATGTATGCCATTGTTTTGATTGCGACGATGATCTTTACCTCCAGTCCGGGAGGGCAGGCGTTCCGGGAGCGCTACTCCCTAAAGGTGCTTTTCGGACAGAAGAAGCAGGAAAAGGAGGCGGAGTAAGATGGCATTACTGGAAGTAAAAGAGCTGGGAATTTCCTTTGGAGGTCTTCGGGCGGTAGACGATTTCCATATGACCATTGAGCAGGGAGAGCTTTACGGTCTGATCGGACCCAACGGAGCGGGAAAGACTACGGTTTTCAATCTTCTCACCGGTGTGTATAAGCCTACGGACGGCTATATTCTTCTGGACGGGGAGAATATTACAGGGAAAAAGACCATTGAGATTAATCAGCATGGGATTGCGAGAACCTTTCAGAATATCCGTCTCTTTAATGAGCTGACGGTTAAGGATAATGTAAAGGTGGGGCTTCACAATCACCACACCTATTCCACCCTTACGGGGATTTTGCGTCTGCCTAAGTATTATAAGGTGGAGAAAGAGATGGATGAGAGGGCTATGGAGCTTCTCAAGGTCTTTGATCTGGACGGGGAGGCAGACTACAAGGCTTCCAACCTGCCTTATGGAAAGCAGAGGAAGCTGGAGATCGCCAGGGCCCTGGCTACGGACCCGAAGCTTCTTCTTCTGGATGAGCCGGCGGCGGGCATGAATCCCCAGGAAACCCAGGAGCTGATGAATACCATCCGCTTTGTGCGGGATGAATTCCATATGACCATTCTTCTGATTGAGCATGATATGAAGCTGGTATCGGGAATCTGTGAGAAGCTGACGGTGCTGAATTTCGGCCAGATTCTTACGGAGGGAGAGACCAGCGAGGTGCTGAATGACCCGAAGGTAATTACGGCATATCTTGGAGAATAATTGTTTAAACAGAAGTTTTTTGTGTGCTGACAAAAAGCTGCGGAACTGGAATAGGAGTAGATTATTATGGCAATGCTGGAAATCAAGGATGTAGAAGTATTTTATGGAATGATACAGGCCATCAAGGGCGTGTCCTTTGAGGTAAATGAGGGTGAGGTCATTGCTCTGATCGGCGCCAACGGAGCGGGAAAGACTACGATTCTTCACAGCATCACAGGACTGATTGCCCCGAAAAAAGGGCAGATTTTCTTTGAGGGGCAGGACATCACCTCCACGCCGGCCCACAAGATTGTGTCCATGGGCATGGCCCATGTGCCGGAGGGACGCCGTGTGTTTGCCCAGCTTACGGTTCTGGAGAATCTGAAGATGGGCGCCTTTACCCGCAAGGATAAGGAGGAGGTGGAGGAGAGCCTGATCCGTGTATATAAGCGCTTCCCCCGCCTGGAGGAGCGTAAGAACCAGATGGCGGGAACCCTTTCTGGCGGCGAGCAGCAGATGCTGGCTATGGGACGGGCGCTCATGTCCAAGCCCCGGATTATTTTGATGGATGAGCCCTCCATGGGACTGTCCCCCATCTTTGTAAATGAGATTTTTGATATTATTCAGGAGGTTAGCGCAGGGGGTACTACGGTGCTTCTGGTGGAGCAGAACGCAAAGAAAGCTCTGTCCATTGCGGATCGGGCTTATGTGCTGGAGACCGGAAAGATTGTGCTGGACGGCAAGGCCGAGGATCTGCTGAATGATGATTCGGTGAAGAAAGCTTATCTGGGTGAGTAGGTAAGGTATCACAGCAGGACTGGTGTAAAGAAGGAAAGGGATATTACTATGGGTGTACGCCTTTGGCAGTATCCTTTTTTGTACAGTATTTTTCCTCTTTTTTCCGGATTTTTTTGTCTGTATATCAGGGCAACCGAGTGCCAGCAGGCGGTTGACTTTATGGCTGTCCTGCTTTAAAATAAGGGTAATAGAGATTGGGAAAATCTCTGAGTGGTATTTTGTGGAACTGGAATAGGAGGCAACATTTATGGAAGTAAAGCGTATTTTGGTAGTGGACGACGACACAATGAACTTGAAGAGGACAAAGATGATTCTTGGAAAGACCTATGATGTGGAGATGGTGGAATCTGGAAGGGAAGCCCTTGAAAAGCTGAGGAACGAGGATTTTGATCTGGTTCTTCTGGACATTGCAATGCCGGAGATGGACGGTATCGAAACCTTTGAGCGCATGAAGGCTTCCGCCTATGAGATTCCTGTGATTTTTCTCACTGCATCGGGTTATGAGGATGATGTGAAAAAGGCTATCAATCTGGGAGCAGTGAATTATCTGAAGAAACCATTTTTCCCCCAAGAGCTTTTGAAGCGGGTTGCAAAGGAGTTTGATAAGGAATGAGAACAGAGGACCAGACTAGTATTCATCTGCTTCTGGCGACGATTGTGACGGTGTTCGGCGTATTTTTGATTGTGATTACCCTTGCATTGTCATGGGAGCTTTGGATGATTCCCGTTATTTTGGTTGGAAATACCCTTGTGTGGTGCATGCACATCGGGAGGTTTGGCTCAGAATCCTTTTATAAAAATCTGTGTGCAGGCTTGCTGATGGTAGGATTTTTCTTCTTTGGGGTGCATCCCAGAAGTCTCTATGATATTCCTGCTGTAGCTTGTATGGTGATCCTTATTTTTTCCATGTTTGATAAAAAGCGGCTGTTGTATATGACGGCCGCCTTGTATGTGGTGGAGCTGCTGTATCATTTTCTGATACTTAAGACCATCACCAGGGAGATGGAACCACATGATATGATTCGTCTAGGCATTGATGTGTCTGTGACCCTGGGGGCCCTTGCCATTGCAAGATACCGGATTAAGCGGAGACTGGTGGATAGGAAGAGGTTTAATGATGCCTTTACGGAGCTGGAGAAGGCGGGACGGCAGAATGCGGTCTTTCTGTCCAATGTGTCCCATGAGCTTCGCACGCCCATTAATATGGTGCTTGGAATCAGTGAGGTGGTACTGGAAAAGGGGATTTACGGGGAGCTTAAGGAGGAGATGCAGTCCATTCAGCTTGCAGGCAAGCGTCTGTCCAGCCAGATCAACAATATGCTGGACTATACGGAGATTGTGGAGGGGACGCTGACCTCCTTAAAGCAGGAGTACATGCTCACTTCTGTGCTCAATGATGTCATTACCTTGACGGCCATGCAGGGAAACAGGAACCAGTTGGAAATGGTTTTTGACATGGATCCGAAGATACCGGCCGTACTCATTGGAGATGCGGAAAAGATTTCCCATGTGCTGAAAATTCTTCTGGAAAATTCCATTAAGTTTACGGAAAAGGGCGGGATTCATGTGTGCATGGAATGCCGCAAGGAGAGTTATGGCGTAAATCTGGTTATTGACGTTTATGATACAGGCATTGGGATGACAGAGGAACAGCTCAATCAGATGTTTGACGATTTTTACCAGGCGGATTCCGGCAGCAGCCGCTTTGCAGGCGGGCTGGGGCTGGGGCTTCCCATTGCCAGGGGGCTTTTGGAATCCATGGGCGGATTTATTCATTTTGCAAGCAAGGAAAATCAGGGCCTGGAGGCTCACATTGTCATTCCACAGGGAGTAGCGGACGATTCCCCGGCTATTGTGGTTTCCGAGCCGCAGAAGCTTTGCATTGCATGCTATTTCCGGCCGGATAAATATAGCTGTGACGAGGTAAAGGGCTACTATGACAGGATGATTCTGCATCTTGTGGATGGCCTTGGCTTGGAGGGCTATCAGGCCCACAATTTTGACGGGCTGCTGAAATTGCTGAACAACCATCCTGTGACCCATGTATTTATTGCTGAGGCAGAATATCAGGAAAATGGTGAGTATTATGAGGAGCTGGCTCGCAGCGTTTGGGTGGTTGTGATTGCGGAGCGGGATTTTATACTGAGAAGAGACAGCGGGCTTCTTATCATTCACAAGCCTTTTTCCGCCCTTTCCGTGGCAAATCTGCTCAACGGCGATTTGGAGGAAAACGGGGTTGTGGGAACCCAGGGCAACAAGCCTTTCACCTGCGTTGGCGTGAAGGCATTGGCTGTTGATGACGAGGAGATGAACCTTGTGGTGGCCAAGGGTGTTCTGGGCAGCTACGGGATCGAGGTGGATACCTGCTTAAGCGGCAAGGAGGCTGTGGAGCGCCTGGGCAGTGAGGACTATGATATGATTTTCCTGGATCACATGATGCCGGGCTTTGACGGGGTGGAGACCCTGCGGCGCATCCGTGAGATCAACAATGGGATGTATCAGGAGCTTCCGGTGGTGGCTTTGACGGCCAATACCATCAGCGGAGCCAGAGAGATGTTCCGCCAGGAGGGATTTACGGAATTTATTCCCAAGCCCATTGAGCGCTCTACTTTGGAGAGGGTGCTCCGCAAGGTGCTGCCGGAGGAGGCGATTCAGTACGGCGGGGAGACGCAGCTGGAGATACATCCGAAAGCGAAGCCGGAGCCGGAGCCCGTGGTTTTGTGGCATAGGAGAGAGCCGGTACAGAAAGAGGCTGTGAATAAGGAGCCGGCACAGAAAGAGGCTGTGAATAAGGAGCCGACACAGAAAGAGGCTGTGAAAAACGAGCCGGCACAGGAGCAAAGGGTACATAGAGAGCCGAAGCGCAAGGAACCGGCGAGGGAGAAATCGGAGCGCAAGGAGCCGGAGCGTGAGGCACTGGTGCGGAAGAAATCGGAGCATCAGGAGCCAGTGCATGAGAAATCGGAGACCGAAGAGCCTGCATCGGAGGGAAATTCCTTATTGCAGCTTAAGCCTCTTGTGGAGGCCGGCATGAATGTGAGGCTGGGACTGGAATACTGCTGTGGAGAGAAAGAATTTTATCTGGAAATGCTTCAGACCTTTGCGGAGCAAAGCCAGGCAAAGAAGACCGAGCTCCAGAGCTTATATGATTCTGGTAGTTGGGGGGACTATGCCATCAAGGTTCACGCTCTAAAGAGCACCTCTCTGACAATCGGAGCGGAAGAACTCTCGGAGAAAGCGAGAGTTTTAGAGCAGGCCGGCCGGAACGGCGACACGGAATATATCCGAAACCATCACTTAGAGCTGCTGCAGATCTACGACAAAGTTTGCAGGAGCATTGTGGAACTGGAATAAAACAGCAGACCTTTGACAGTGCACAGAAAGAATTACAGACACATGTTTTTTGTGGCTGGAATTCTTTCTCATGAAGGTGTACTGAGAAAGGTCTGCGGAACTGGAATAGGAGGGCATTTGGATGTTGGAAAAATGGTTTGAAATTATTTTTGACCATAGAATCCGTCTGCGGGAGCGTATGTTTCGGGTGGTCACAAGCATCTGCATGCTTGCGTTGATTTTCATTCTGCCTCTGGGCAGAAATTTAATAAATATAGTGCTGCTGGCCACAGGTCTTGTGATTATGGCTCTGGTTGTAAGGTTCAGCATTAAAAAGGACTGCATCAACCGAGGCGCCACCATCATCACCATGCTGCTGCTGGTGCTGTTTTCCATCAGCTTTTTTACGGCCGGAGGGTTCTACAGCGGAATGCCGGAGTGGTTTGTGCTCTGCTTTGTTTACATCAGCATTACCCTGGAGGGAAGAAGGAAGGCGGGATTTTTCCTGCTCTGCACTCTGGAGACCCTGGGATGCTACTATTTGGCCTTTTACTACCCGGAACTGGTTGCCAAGAATACCCAGCAGCATTCGTTCTTTGATTCCGCAATCTCCGTGATTATGGTAGGCGTGCTGACCAGCGTGATGCTGATGTTTTTAAACAAGCTTTATGAGGAGGAAAATGAGCTTTCCGGACGGCAGAAAAAGGAGATCGAGGAGCTCAATGAGGCGGAAAATCATTTTTTTGCCAGTATGAGTCATGAGATCCGCACGCCCATTAACACCATCATCGGTTTAAATGAGATGATTCTTCGGGGGGATATTCCTGAGGACGTGGCGGAGAATGCAAGAAATATCCAGGGAGCCAGTAAAATACTGCTTACCCTCATCAATGACATTCTGGATCTGTCCAAGATTAAATCCGGCAAAATGGAGATTGTAAATGTTTCTTATGAGACGGGCGCCCTTTTCTCGGAGATTGTAAATATGATCTGGCTCAAGGCCAGGGAAAAGGGACTGGAATTTCGGCTTCATGTGGATTCCTCCATTCCCAGCATGCTCTGTGGAGATGAGGTGCGTATAAAGCAGGTTTTGATCAATCTGTTGAACAATGCTTTGAAATACACCAGCCAGGGCTCGATTACCCTTTCTGTCCGCTGTGAGCGCACAGGGATTAACCGGGTGCGGGTATGGTATACGGTGGAGGATACGGGTCAGGGGGTGAAAAAGGAAAATATTCCTTATATTTTCAATGCCTTTAAGCGTGTGGACCAGGAGAAAAACCGTCATATTGAGGGGACGGGGCTGGGCTTAAGTATTGTTCATCAGCTGGTGGAGCTCATGGGGGGTGAGATCAGCATCAACAGTGTTTACACCAAGGGATCTACCTTCATTGTCATGCTGGAGCAGGATATTGTGGATGACAAGGAGCTTGGAACCTTTACCCTGGCTTCCCGTACCAAGGTTCGTGAGGGTAAGCAATACCAGCAGAGCTTTGAGGCGCCAGAGGCCCATATTCTGGTGGTGGATGACAATGACATGAATCTTATGGTGGTGCGAAAGCTTCTTTTGGCAACAAAGATTCGGCTTGACACGGCCCTAAGCGGCGCCGAGTGTCTTAGAAAGACCCAGGAGCAGCATTATGATGTGATTTTGATGGATCACCTGATGCCGAAAATGGATGGAATTCAATGCCTCCACAGGCTTCGCAAACAGCCGGGCGGCCTGTGTCAGGATACGCCTGTGATTGCCCTTACGGCAAATGCGGGAAGCGACAATCAGCTTCTTTACCGGAAAGAGGGCTTCAGCGGTTACCTGGCAAAGCCGGTCAGTGGCGCTCTCCTTGAGGCGGCGGTGCTGAGCGTTCTGCCCAAGGAGCTGGTGAATCTGACAGAGGAAGCGGAGACAGCGGAGATTGGAAAGGATATTCTGATCTTTGAGCAGACCCAACGGATGTCGGTTATGGTCACTACGGACAGTGTCTGCGATCTGCCGGAATCCCTGCGGAAAGAATTTGGCATTTCGGTGTGTCCCTATTATGTGTGTACGGATAAGGGGCGGTTCCTGGACGAGGTGGAGCTTAAGGCGGATGAGCTGCTTTTGTATATGTTGGAGGGGAAGGAATGCCGTTCCGAGGCTCCCAGGGTGGAGGACTATGAGCGGTTTTTTGCGAAGAAGCTTACGGAGGCTCAGAATGTGATTCACATTACCATGGCAAAGCATACCAGCCAGGGCTATTACAATGCCCTGGAGGCGGCAAAGTCCTTTGAAAATGTGACGGTGCTGGATTCGGGGCACCTTTCCAGCAGTCTGGGGCTTATTGTGCTGTATGCTGCATCTATGGCAGAGCAGCATGCCACAAAGACGGAGATTGTCAATGTGGTGAAAGAGCTGAAGCGCTATATTTCTTCGGCTTTTATTATTAACAGTACTCATACCATGTGCCAGGCGGGGCATATTCCCAAGCGGACGCAGATTGTCTGTGACGCTCTGCTTTTGCACCCCGTGATTGAGCTGAAAAAGAGCAAAATGGTGGTGACTGGCGTGGAGATGGGAGATTTTGTTCACATGATCAAGCACTATGTCCGCAAGGTGCTTTTGGATGCCAGAAATATTGACCGGAGGATTTTGTTTATTACTTATGCGGGGTTGGAGGATCGGAGTATTGCTTATATTCAGAAGCTGGTGAAGCAGTATTGTCCCTTTGAGCGGGTTTACCTGCAGAAAGCGTCCTCGGCGATTGCTTGTAATTGCGGGGCAGGGTCCTTTGGGTTGTTGTTTATGAAGAAGAATGAGGTTTCGGTTATGTTTTCTCAGGCTTCGGGGATGGTGGAGAATAATTGAGGGCGGACGGGTCTCTCACAAAATAAGTCCGCAGCCATTTCCATATCCCAGCAATAAGGAATCCTCCCATCTTGTGGGTCCCTCCTTATCACAACGTTCAGACGATTTGTGTACATCAGTCTGCCTTTGGCGGACATTGCTGTAAGTGCTTTGACAGGCGTTGCCTGACGTTAATGCTGTGAGCAATGTTCGCCCAATTCAGACTGCTGTACACGAATAGCTGGACACTGGATATCGGAAAAGCCTGCGGACTTATTTTGTGAGAGACCCTATTTTATGCGGAGAGTTCTATTTTGGATTTCTAAAATGCTCAAAAATTAAGTTTCTTTTTTACAAGTATAGCGAATGAGACCTTGGTTATATTTGCCGCTTAAGAATTTGCCTGGAAAATTCGGTTGCGCTTTTGGGGGAGGTGTGCTATGATATTTTCTGTCAGACAAAAATTGACAAACTCTGGAGAGTCTCAGTGAATGAGCGCCGAAGGTGTAACGCAGTGCTTCCCATATTGGAGCAGGAGGGCTGTCTATCTCTCAGGCAAAAGGACAGGGCTTACATGCAGATGTTCTACTCTTTGGAGGGCTGATGGTAAATCGGCTCTTATTTTTGTGTCAATATCACAATTATTAGAAAAGAGAGGGAAAGATGATGTTGGAATTTGTGAAGAGTGTAAATGGGATAATGTGGAGCTATGTGCTTCTCTTTATCCTCTGTGGAACGGGTATTTATTTTACAGTGCGCCTTAAGTTTATCCAGGTGCGTAAGTTTGGCGAGGGATGCCGCCTGGTGTTCGGGCATTTTAAGCTGAATGAAGAGAAGCGTGAGCATGGGGAGATGACGCCCCTGCAGTCTCTGGCTACGGCTATTGCGGCCCAGGTGGGTACGGGAAATCTGACGGGAGCGGCTACGGCTCTGATTTCTGGCGGGCCCGGCGCTATTTTCTGGATGTGGGTCAGCGCCTTTTTTGGGATGGCTACGATTTATGGGGAGGCGGCTCTTGCCCAGGAATATAAGACTACGGAGAATGGAGAAGTGACCGGCGGGCCTGTTTATTATATCCGCAAGGCTTTTCAGGGAACCTTTGGTAAGGCTCTGGCGGGGCTGTTTGCAGTGTTTATTATTCTCGCCCTGGGCTTTATGGGCAATATGGTGCAGTCCAATTCTATTGGTACGGCATTTGCAGGGGTGTTCCAGGCAAGGAATATTAATTTGTCTCCCGTTGTGATTGGCGTGATTCTGGCGGTTCTGGCGTTTTTTGTATTTATCGGTGGAACGAAACGCCTGGCGGCGGTTGTGGAGAAGATGGTTCCCTTTATGGCAGCTGTCTATATTGTGGGAAGCCTGATTCTGATTTGCTTACATATTACGGCGCTTCCGGGGGCTATCGGCATGATCTTTGTGGGAGCCTTCAAGCCCCAGGCGGTGGCAGGCGCAGCGGTTGGTATTACGGTGCGGGAGGCGATCCGCTATGGCGTGGCAAGAGGGCTGTTTTCCAATGAAGCTGGTATGGGTTCTACGCCTCACGCACATGCCAGGGCAACAGCTAAGAATCCCCATGAGCAGGGCTTGACGGCTATGATTAGTGTGTTTATTGATACCTTTATTGTGCTGAATCTGACGGTGTTTTCTGTGCTGACCACTGGGGCTATGGATACGGGAGAGAGCGGAATTGCTCTGACCCAGGCGGCGTTTAGCACTAGCTTTAAGGGCTTTGGGGATATCTTCGTGGCAGTCTGCCTTTTGTTCTTTGCCTTTTCTACGATTTTGAGCTGGCATTTCTTTGGTGAGGTAAATGTGAAGTACCTCTTTGGACCCAAGGCGGTGAAAGTGTATTCCCTGATTGTGGTGGTATTTATTGTAGTCGGGTCTACCCTGAAAGTGGAGCTGGTGTGGGAGCTGGCAGATTTCTTTAACGGTCTGATGGTGATTCCCAACGCAATGGCGCTTCTGGCTCTTAGCGGCGTGGTGGTGAATATTTGTAAGAAGTTTGGAAAATAAGGCATAGAGCGGGGCTGTCGGGTTTGCAGGCAGCCCCTAAAAGCTGGTTTTAGGAAATCACAATTCTATCTGCCCTGGAAATGCTTCCCGGCGCATGATCCCCCACATTTTATCAATGTAGGCCAGGGTATAGAAGCTTTCATAGTAGTGGTAATAAAAGGCCCCCTTTAGGGTCATGCGGTAAATACCGTTTTTTTCTGTCACAAGGCCCAGAAGCTTTGCGGCGGCAAGCTCCAGACCGTACATCCTTTTTAAAGGCACGTTAAAGAATCGCTCAAAGTCTGCCTCGTTGATTTTGGTACTGTAGGCGGTCCAGAACAGATAATACACCATTCTCTGACGCAGGGAAAAGCGTAGGGTCAGGGAGGTGGGAGGCTGTCTGTGGTCAATCCGGCGGCAGTATGCCTCCACGGAAAAGGTGTTGATTTTAAATTGTTCCTTTAAGAGGGTAGCCGCGGAGCATCCGAAGCCGAGAAAATTATCCCTTGTCATGGAGGAATATTTGGCCCCCTTCTGGCTGGAAAAGGTCCAGATGGAGGTGCGCATAAAGCCCTGCTTCAGACAGTACTTGGTAACCTCATTGAGCAGCCGGCGCTTTTCCTTCTTTTTCATGGCCGGAAGGGGACTTGCCGTAAAGGTGAAATCAATGAATGGATAGATGGCAATGTGGTTGGCGCCGTGTCCAAAGGCAGTGTCGATATCCGTTTTCAGATCGGTAAAGGTCTGCCCTGGCAGGGCGAAGATAAAGTCCATGGAGACTGTTTCAAAGGGGACTGCTTTCAGGGCGTGAGACATGGAGGAGAGATCGATGCTCCTGCGCCCCAGGAGGGCCTGGTATTTTTCCAGAAAGGACTGTATTCCGATGCTGATCCTGGTTACCCCGGCATTTTTCAGCTGCTGTAACAGAGAAATAGTCACATCCTCCGGGTGCAGCTCTATGCCAATCCCTTCCTTAATGATAAAATACTGCTCAAGCGCTTCTATGATTTCTGACAGACATTCTGCCGCGAGAGCCGGAGTCCCGCCGCCAAAATACAGACTGGTGACGGTTTTTTTATGGTGGGACTGGCCTCCCACAAGATGGATTTCCTTTAACAGGGCGTCAAGATAGCGATCACACAGCTCCCTGGAATACAGGACCTTGCAATAAGGACAGAAACTGCAGATACTTCTGCAAAATGGAATGTGGACATACAACCCAAGCTGTTCACATTCCTCAAAGGGAAGCTGCTCATCAAATTCGCCGGTAAATAGGAAGGGCTTCCGGGAGCGTGTCAGCCACATCCTTGTTAAATTCGTAATTGCGCTCATAACGCCTCCTGATATTATTGATTTCAGTCCCGCAGACCTCTTATATGTATTTCAGGTAAGTCCGCAGCATTTCCCAGATAATCCTTACATTTCCGCGGAATAGAAGAGTATACTCCGCCACAAAGAAATACCCGCACTGACTGCACAGCCCCGGAACCTCAATACAGCGGCCGCAGATACTCAGCTTCCCGTCCTCCATAACCACACATTGATGGCAGGGTGTGGGAAAGGTGTTGTTGATCAGGTAGGGAAAGGCGCTCTTCAGATTAAAAACGGGCGCGCCCTCCCGCATCATCCGCGTAATCACAGCACAGCAGTCCGCTTTTTCCTTTCGGCTAAGGGCCAGGTCCTTGGTATCGGGATAGGGTGTATGAAAGTTAAAGGAAACAGCCCGGACATTGGGCAGCTTCATAGCCGTGAGACATACATCCCGGATGGTATCCCGATTGATCCGATTGACTGCCATGTAGAAGCAAATATTGTCACAGGAGGCATTTTGGACATTGGTTAGAATGGTATCGTAGGTATTGCCCCGAATCTGATTGTGCTTCTCCCGATTTCCGTCCAGGCTCAAAAGAATCAGATCCGCCTCCGGCAAATCAATGGGAAAGGTGCCGTTGGTGACCACATTCACAATCAAAAATCCCATCTCCTTAGCCTCGATCACCAGATCGCGCAGGTTTTTCCCCTGATCCTGCCACAAAAAGGTTTCACCGCCGCAGAAGAATAAAATGCGCACACCCATCTCATACAGAAGCTTCATTTCCTTTTGGATCTGCAGGTAGGGATGAATCGTGGCAGTAATATTATTTACGGAGCAGTGCTTACATTTTAAGTTGCATTTGTCCGTCAGTATCACGGTTCCCAGAATCGGGTCCTTTTTCCGAAGCAGGACCGTTTTGATTCCAAACCGGGCAAAATAGAGAAAGGATGACAGCTTCATGGTTTTTGTACCTCATTACTCTAGTGGGAGAGCACACGCTCAATCGTATTTATCCATTATAACCTATTTTCGCAAAAAGGGATACCAGGAAAATGCTTACCAGTAAAAATGTTTGTTTCTTTCATTGAAATTTTCCGAATATATGTTATACTGTTAAAAGATATTTTTATAACAAGGGTTTGTTAAGAAAAAGGTCAGGAGATCCCAATTTTATGAAACGAGTATTGTTAAAACTGAGCGGAGAAGCCCTGGCAGGGGAGAAGCACACGGGCTTTGACGAGGCCACCGTCATTGGAGTGGCAAAGCAGGTAAAGGTTCTGGTGGATGACGGCGTCCAGGTGGGAATCGTCATCGGAGGCGGCAATTTCTGGAGAGGCCGCACCAGTGAGAATATTGACCGGACCAAGGCGGATCAGATCGGAATGCTGGCTACGGTGATGAACTGCATCTATGTGTCTGAGATTTTCCGCTCCGTGGGTATGGAGACGGAGGTGTTCACTCCCTTTGAGTGTGCGGGCTTTGCCAAGCTGTTCACCAAGGACAGAGCCTTAAAGCGGCTGAATCGTGGCTGTGTCACCTTCTTTGCGGGAGGAACGGGTCATCCCTATTTTTCCACAGATACCACCACAACCCTTATGGCCATTGAGATTGAAGCGGATGTGATTCTCTTAGCCAAGGCAGTGGACGGCGTCTACGACAGCGATCCCAAGCTGAATCCGAAGGCGGTGAAGTATGATGAGATCTCCATTTCCGATGTGGTGGATAAGCGTCTGGCAGTGATGGACCTGACCGCCTCCATTATGTGTATGGAGAATCATATGCCCATGATGGTATTTGGATTGAATGAGAAGGATAGTATTATCAATACGGTAAAGGGGAAGTTTACCGGAACAAAAATTACAGTATAAAGCGGAGGGTATTTACCATGGATGAGAGATTAAAAGTGTATGAAGAAAAGATGACAAAGTCCTACGATTCCATGCAGAGGGAGTTTATCAGCATCCGGGCAGGCCGGGCCAATCCCCATGTGTTGGATAAGATTCGCGTGGACTACTACGGAACGCCCACTCCTCTACAGCAGGTGGGAAATATTTCTGTGCCGGAGCCTCGGATGCTGCAGATTCAGCCATGGGAGAAGAGCCTGTTAAAAGCCATTGAGAAGGCCATTCTCACCTCCGATATCGGCATCAATCCCACCAATGACGGCTCCATCATCCGTCTGGTGTTCCCGGAGCTTACGGAGGAGCGCAGAAAAGAGCTGGTGAAGGATGTAAAGAAAAAGGGCGAGGCCGCAAAGGTAGCTGTCCGCAATATCCGCCGGGATGCCAATGAAACCTTGAAAAAGAAAAACAAGGCAGGGGAGATTTCCGAGGACGATCAGAAGGATCTGGAGACCAAGGTTCAGAAAATGACAGACAAATACATTGCCGATATCGACAAGGCAGTGGACGAAAAGTCCAAGGAGATTCTGACCGTATAGAGTATATGAGTAAAAATGAATGGGGGAGCTGTGGCAAAATAGGCTATACGGATTTTGTCACAGCCCCCTTTTATGCACGATGGCAATGAGCAGTGCGAAAACAGGTAGGGGCAAAATCACCTGCCGGCAGGGGATTTTGACCATAACTGTTTTCATAGGGCGAAGCCCGTGAATGAGGGAAACTCTGTTTCCCGAGTGGCACTGCGGAGTAGAGGAGAAAAACCATGAAGATACCACAACACGTGGCAATTATTTTAGACGGCAACGGCCGCTGGGCCAAATCCAAGGGAATGCCCCGAAACTACGGCCATGCCCAGGGAAGCAAGAATGTGGAAACCATCTGCCGGGAAGCCTGGAACATGGGCATCAAATACCTGACGGTATACGCCTTTTCCACAGAAAACTGGAAGCGCCCCCAGGAAGAGGTAGATGCTCTCATGAAGCTTCTGCGAAATTACATGAAGACCTGTCTGAAAACAGCAGAAAAGAATCACATGCGTGTCCGGGTGATCGGCGACAAGACAGGGCTGGCAGAGGATATCAGAGAACGGATTGCCGAGCTTGAGGAGGCTTCCAAGAACAATGACGGCCTGAATTTCCAGATTGCCATTAACTACGGAAGCCGGGACGAAATGATCCGGGCCATGAAGAAAATGGCGGCGGACCAGGAGAAAGGGAAGCTCACACCGGAGGATATTTCCGAGGAGATTTTCACATCCTATCTGGATACGGCGGATATTCCGGACCCGGATCTGCTGATCCGCACCAGCGGAGAGCAGCGGCTGTCGAATTTTCTTTTATGGCAGCTTGCCTACACAGAGTTTTACTTTGCGGATGTCCACTGGCCGGATTTCACCAAGGAAGAGCTTGTCAAGGCCATTGAAGCCTATAACGGGCGTGACAGGCGCTATGGCGGAGTGAAGGAGGAAGCGTAGTTGAAGGCGTTTTTTATCAGGCTTGCCAGTGGGATTGTACTCCTGGCGATCATAATTTTGGCCGGAGTCCTGGGCGGATGGTTTTTGTTCGGACTGACCCTCCTGATCTCGCTAATCGGATACTGGGAATTTGTCCGGGTGTTTGGACTGCACAGGAATATTTTGGGGATTTTAGGAGTGATTACTTCCGTACTCTATGTGTTTCTGGTGGGAATGGGCGGAGAGGGAAATGGAGGAATTCTGATTCCTCTGGTATGCCTGCCGATTCTGCTGTTTGTGTATCTGCTTCTGCTTATGGGAGTTTATGTGTTTACCTTTCCCAAATACCGGATTGAGGATGTGATGGCTGCTTTCTTCGGAGTGCTCTATGTTCCGGCTATGCTGTCCTTTTTGTATCTGGTACGGATGACAGATATTTTTGATCACAGAATATCACTGTACTGGCTGATTTTTATCTGCTCCTGGGGCTGTGATACATGTGCCTATGCAGTTGGGATGTTGATTGGAAAGCATAAGCTGGCTCCTGTTTTAAGCCCGAAGAAATCTATTGAGGGGGCTGTAGGAGGAACTGTGGGTGCCGCTTTGCTGGGACTTTTGTACGGAAGCTTTTTTATGAAGGAGCAGGCAGGCGTTCTGGCCCTGATTTGTGCTGTGGGAGCGGTACTGTCCCAGATTGGGGATCTGACGGCCTCTGCAATTAAACGGAATCACGACATTAAGGATTACGGACATCTGATTCCCGGTCACGGAGGGATTCTGGACCGGTTTGACAGTGTGATTTTTACGGCGCCGGTGATTTTTCTGCTGGCCGTGATGAGTTTATAGAGATTATACCTTTATGTCCAGAAAAAATGGACAGATAGAGGAAACACCCTGCGGGTATACCTTTATGCCCTGAAAAAATGGGCATATTTAAGGAAAGGAATGAAGAACATGAAGAAAATTGCCATATTAGGTTCCACCGGTTCTATCGGAACCCAGACCTTAGAGGTGGCCCGGGAAAATGGCGACCTGGAGATTGTGTCCCTGGCGGCAGGCTCCAATGTGAAAAGATTAGAGGAACAGATACGAGAATTTCATCCCAAGCTTGTCGCTGTCTGGACCGAGGAGAGCGCTTCGGATCTCAGGGAACGGGTTCGGGACCTGGATGTGAGGGTGGCTTCCGGCATGGAGGGTCTGGTAGAGGTGTGCACATATCCCCAGGCGGAGATTGTGGTGACGGCCATTGTGGGAATGATTGGAATTATCCCCACCATCGAGGCTATGAAGGCAGGAAAGGACATTGCCCTGGCAAATAAGGAAACTTTGGTCACTGCCGGGCATATGATTATACCATTGGCGAAGGAAAAGGGCGTGCGTCTGCTTCCGGTGGACAGCGAGCACAGCGCTATTTTCCAGTGCCTCCAGGGGGAGGACCGGGGACAGCTTAAGAAAATTCTTCTTACGGCCTCCGGCGGTCCCTTCCGCGGGAAGAAGCGTAAGGAGCTTCGTAATATTCAGGTAGAGGATGCCCTGAAGCATCCCAACTGGGCTATGGGGCGGAAGATTACCATTGACTCCTCTACCCTGGTGAATAAGGGCCTGGAAATGATGGAGGCCAAATGGCTCTTTGGCGTGGAGCCAAAGGATATTCAGATCGTAGTTCAGCCCAAGAGCATTATCCATTCCATGGTGGAATTTGTGGACGGAGCGGTGATAGCCCAGCTTGGAACGCCGGATATGAAGCTGCCCATCCAGTATGCCCTGTATTACCCTGAGCGCCGGTATCTGCCGGGAGAGCGGCTGGACTTTTGGAAGCTGACGGAGATTACCTTCGAGAAGCCGGATATGGACACCTTTTTGGGGCTTAAGATGGCCTTTGACGCGGCGGCGGCGGGCGGCTCTATGCCTACGGTGTACAATGCGGCCAATGAACGGGCAGTGAGCAAGTTCCTTGACAGGAAGATTGCTTATCCGGAGATTCCGGAGATTATTGAGGCCAGTATGGAGGCTCACAGGGTCATTGCCAGCCCTTCTGTGGAACAGATTCTTGAGACGGAACAGGTAGTTTACGAATTTATTGAAAGCAGGTGGTAGGTTGAAAATCTTACTGGCACTTATTATATTTAGTTTGATTATTGTGATTCATGAGCTGGGACATTTTCTTTTGGCTAAGAGGGGAGGTATCCGGGTAAATGAGTTTTCTCTTGGTATGGGGCCTCGAATCTTAAGTAAACAGATTGGGGAGACCCGCTATTCTTTGAAGCTTCTGCCCTTTGGGGGGTCTTGTATGATGGAAGGGGAGGACGGATATAGTCAGGAGACAGATGCGCCGGGTATTATGCCGGATTCCTTTGCGGCCAAGTCTGTGTGGACACGGATCTCCGTGGTGGCTGCCGGGCCGGTTTTCAACTTTATTCTGGCTTTTCTTTTGTCTCTGATTGTAATTGGAAGTATTGGCTATGACGCGCCGGTGGTGGTGGCTCTCACGGAAGGATTTCCCGCAGAGGAGGCTGGAATGCTTCCGGGGGATCGGATTGTAAAAATGAATGGTACCCGGATTCATGTTTACCGGGAGGTAAATATGTATGTGCAGATGAACCAGGGAAAGACGGTGGAGTTGACCTATGAGCGAGACGGTCAGCGGCATACGGTGACGCTTGTACCGAAGCAGGCGGAGAGCGGGATGTATTACCTGGGACTTCGGGGGTCCGGGGTTCGAACCAAGGGGAATATTATACAGACCATTGGGTACAGCGCTTATGAGGTGAAGTATTGGATCTCTACCACCATTAAGAGCCTTGGGATGCTCTTTGGAGGCCGCGTGGGTGCGGATGATATTTCCGGCCCTGTGGGGATTGTGAATGCCATTGGGGATACCTATGAGAGCAGCCGGGCGGACGGAGCCTTTTATGTGTGGCTGAATATGCTGTATATCTCGATTCTTTTGACGGCCAATCTTGGAGTGATGAACCTTCTGCCCCTGCCGGCCTTAGATGGAGGACGGCTAGTGTTCTTGATTCTGGAGGCGATCCGGGGGAAGGGGATCGACCCGGAGAAGGAGGGCATGGTGCATTTTGTGGGCCTGATGGTGTTGATGGCCCTTATGGTTTTTGTGATGTTTAATGATTTTCGGAATATTTTGATGTAGGATGGACAAAAGAGCCGGAAAATAAGCTAGGAGACTTATTTTCCGGCTCTTGCGGTTTCCTTTGCGGGGAGGATACATTCAGGTGTTTTCCGAGGATGTCTGGGTTAGCTTTTGATGGATGCTTCGAAAACCTTCGGGGATGTCTGAGAGATCCATGCTTTCATGAACGGCGCAGGTTCCGGCTTCTAATGCGGTTTCGTAGTACCATTCTTTGTAGGCCAGGATTTCCAGGGTTTCCTGGAGCTGGGCGATTTGGGAGAGGACCTGCTCTTTCTGGCGGTGGAACATAGAGAGGCGCTCAGGAATGGTGGAGTCGCCCTTGGCGCACCATTCCATGAAGCGCTTGATATCCTTGATGGACATGCCGGCTTTTTTCAGGCACTCAATGACGGAGAGGGATTCAAAGTCCTTATCACTGAACATGCGGATGCCGCTGCTGGAGCGCTCCACGAAGGGGAGAAGCCCCTCCTTGTCATAGTAGCGCAGGGTGGAGGGCGGGATATTTAGCTTTTTTGCGATTTCTCCTATGGTATAGAACATCATGTACCTCGTCTTTTCTCAATATATTTATGCTGATTTTCCTTATAATGCGGTCAGGAGCCTCTGTGATTTTTGATAGGGGCAATTTTTGCAATCTTTTGCTTGACTTTAAGTTTGCTTTAAGTTGTAGAATATACTTAAGGTTTTATGGCTGACCTGATTATAGCAGATGCTATGGCAGTCAGTCAATCAAGGAAAGCAGAAAGGAGCTTGGGAGATATGGTTTATAAGGAGTTTCAGGATTTAAAGCTGTCGGCTCTGGGACTGGGATGTATGCGTCTGCCAGTGGTGGATGGGGATGATTCCAGGATTGATGAGGCGGCGGCCAAGGAGATGGTGGATTACGCCATGGCCCAGGGGGTCAATTATTATGATACGGCTTGGGGATATCACGGCGGGAATTCGGAGCTGGTGATTGGGAGGGCTCTGGCCTCTTATCCCAGGGAGAATTATTATCTGGCTACAAAGTTTCCGGGCTATGACCTCTCCAATATGGATAAGGTGGAGGAGATTTTTGAGAAGCAGCTTGAGAAATGCGGTGTGGAGTATTTTGATTTTTATTTGTTTCACAATGTATGTGAGATGAATATTGACGCTTATCTGGATGAAAAATATGGGATCTTTCAATATCTGACGGAGCAGAAAAAGAGAGGGCGTATCCGGCATCTGGGATTTTCCGCACACGGCAGTGTGGAGGTGATGAGGCGCTTTTTGGAGGCTTATGGATCGGAGATGGAGTTCTGCCAGATTCAGCTTAATTATCTGGACTGGAGCTTCCAGGATGCCAAGGGAAAGGTGGAGCTTTTGAAGGAGTGGAAGCTTCCTGTGTGGGTGATGGAGCCACTGCGGGGCGGAAGGCTTGCCAGACTTGCGGAGAATGAGGAGGCGAAGCTTCTCGCTCTGCGGCCCAAGGAAAAGGCTCCCGCCTGGGCCTTCCGGTTTTTGCAGACACTTCCGGAGGTGACGATGATTCTCTCAGGCATGTCGGATTTTGCACAGCTTAAGGAGAATCTACATACCTTTGAGGAAGAAAAGCCCCTGAATGAGCAGGAGATGGAGACGCTGCTCCAGGTTGCCGACGGCCTTCTTGGAGGGACACTTCCCTGTACGGCCTGCCATTACTGTGTGAGCCACTGTCCCCAGGGCCTGGAGATTCCCAAGCTGATTGCTCTTTATAACGAGCACTGCTTTACGGGAGGAGGATTTCTTGCCACGATGGCAGTTTCGGCGGAGCCAAAGGAGAAGAGGCCAAGTGCCTGTGTAGGCTGCAGAAGCTGTGAGGCAGTCTGTCCCCAGGGGCTTAAGATTTCCGAGGCAATGGCGGATTTTGCGGAGAAGCTGAAGGGATAGAAGGAATAGGAAAAGGTAGATTTTAAAGCAGTTCTCAGTTCCGAAGGGATGGAAGGAGAACTGCTTTTTGTTGACGGAAGGGAAATATGTAGTATAATTTTCCTGGTAAATGAAAGTATGTGATTGATAAGAAGCAAATGATGAAAATGGAAAGGTAAGAGATAACATGTTATTCAGCTCCATGATTTTCTTATGGATATTTTTCCCCTTTGTGATTATCGGCAATACGCTTTTGTCTGTTCTTCCAATTTCTTCAGGAAAACAAAGAATACGCTGCAAAAATTATTTTTTACTGGCCTGCAGCCTATTTTTTTATGCCTGGGGAGGCATTTATTATGTCCTGATTATGATTGGCGTTTTTGTTTTGGATTTTTTTGGGCATATTGGCTGGTATCCAAACAGGGAAAGAGCAGGAAAAGAATTTTGTGGTCTGTTGTTTTCCTGAATCTTTTGCTTTTGTTCTTCTTTAAATATTTTAATATGTTTGTCGCTATGATTGAGACGATTTTTGCACTTGGCAGAGGCGAAGTGGGAAATGGTTTTTGGACGGAATTGTTTTCTCTTCAAGGAACGGGAGAACTGCATATTGCAAAGATTGTACTGCCTATTGGCATTTCCTTTTTTACTTTTCAGGCAATGTCTTATGTGATTGATGTTTACCGGGAGTCTACGCCTCCTCAGAGGAATATCCTGGATTTTGCCCTGTATGTATCTCTGTTTCCTCAATTGATTGCAGGCCCCATTGTTCAATACAGCGATATTGCCAGACAGCTGGAGGACAGAAGGGAATTAAACGGGGACTTTTTATATGGCATAAAGCGTTTCTGCCTTGGCTTGGGAAAGAAGGTTCTCATTGCCAATACTCTGGGAAATGTGGCAGACCAGGTGTGGGCTTTGGAGACAGGAGGCATTGGTACTGGGTGTTTTGGGAAGTGGATTTATCGGGAGATACCAAAAGAAATTCCCCCAAATTTATGATTGGTATCCCACCCAGATAGGAATTTTAATTCTGAGCATCCTGAGCATTATTTCCGGAACCTATAATCCCTTTATTTACTTTCAATTCTAGGAGGTAGACATGAAGAAGCTGGGTCAAAGGTTTAAAATAGGCATTTTTATGGGGATTCTAATCCTGCCATCTCTTCTTTGGATGGGGATGAAACTGGTGGCGCCGGACAGTTATCGGAAGCTGAATTACGATCTGGGGGAGAATCGGACAAGGGAGCCGTTCCCGGATGTTCTTCCTCTAAAGGATTATACGGTGAGATTGGAAGCGTATTATAATGATAATGCTCCTTTCCGAAGTACATTGATTTCATTGGAACAAAGGATATCCGGTGCAATGGAAGGAATTTATGAGGATCATCTTCAAAGCAGGCTGGCGCTTTTGATTTTTGGAGACAATGGGGATACGGTTATGGACATTTCCAATTTGCAGCAGGAAGGAGAGACGACGTCCGAGGAGGTTCTGGAAGCTTTGGCTGCTGTAGAGCATGTATATGAGCCGGTGGAGGAGGTAGAGGCCACCTATACCTCCTATGGATATACCATATATCAGTGTAAAATATGCGGTGACAGCTATCGCGATGATTTTGTGGGAAAGCTGGTTGATAATAGCTATCTTGCGCCCAAGATCGTAGGAGAGGGAGTGATTTTGGGGCGGTTTGACTGGTTGCTTTATTCCGGGGATGACAGTATTGCCTATTATACGGGGAGAGAAAGTAACATAAAAAATCCAATGATTTACTTTTGAGACTTGATATGCTATACTATCATAAGCATGAAAGCTCTTTCTTGAAAGGAGCTTTTACTATGGGAAAGAAAAACCAAAGGAGAATAGATTCATATGAAATTGGGCATTGTGGGTCTCCCCAACGTGGGAAAAAGCACCCTTTTTAATTCACTGACCAAGGCAGGAGCAGAATCTGCCAATTATCCCTTCTGTACCATAGACCCCAATGTAGGCGTGGTGGCGGTGCCGGATGAGCGGCTGGGGCTTTTGGCAGCCCTTTACGACTCAGCCAAGATCACTCCGGCTGTTATCGAGTTTGTAGACATTGCCGGTCTGGTGAAGGGCGCTTCCAAGGGTGAGGGCCTGGGCAACCAGTTCCTGGCAAATATCCGTGAGGTGGACGCCATTGTTCATGTAGTCCGCTGCTTTGAGGACTCCAATGTAGTCCATGTGGACGGCAGCATTGCTCCTTTGCGGGACATTGAGACCATCAACCTGGAGCTGATCTTCTCGGATATTGAGATCCTGGAGCGCAGAATCTCCAAGACTGTCCGTGGAGCACGCAATGATAAGACTCTGGCAAAGGAGCTGGAGCTTCTGGAACGCATCAAGGCATGGCTGGAAGAGGGAAAGATGGCAGCAGGCTTTGAGACGGAGGACGAGGACGAGCAGGAGTGGATGGCAGGATATAATCTCTTGACGGCTAAGCCAGTGATCTTTGCGGCAAATGTGGCGGAGGATGATCTGGCGGATGACGGAGCATCCAACGGGTATGTACAGGAGGTGCGTAACTTTGCGAAGGAATATGGCAATGAGGTCTTTGTCATCTGCGCTCAGATCGAGCAGGAGATTGCGGAGCTGGATGACGAGGAAAAGGTGATGTTCCTGGAGGACTTAGGTCTTAAGGAATCCGGCCTGGAAAAGCTGATCCGGGCGAGCTATAGTCTTCTTGGTTTAATCAGCTATCTGACAGCCGGTGAGACAGAGACCCGTGCATGGACCATAAAGAAGGGAACCAAGGCGCCCCAGGCAGCAGGAAAGATCCACTCGGATTTTGAGCGGGGCTTTATCCGGGCGGAGGTTGTGAATTACCAGGATCTTTTAGACTGCGGCTCCTATTCCGCGGCAAAGGAAAAAGGGCTGGTGGGTCTGGAAGGCAAGGAATATGTGGTGAAGGATGGGGATGTGATCCTCTTCCGGTTTAATGTGTAGCTTTGCCATTTGAAAATTTGAATATTGTTAAAGGAGAAGAGATGGAACATGTATTTTCCGTCTCTTTTTTGCATAGGCTGTAACCAGAGAATGAAGCATTTGCGGAGGTGGCACTTGCGGGAACTGATTATGAGTCTTATGGAGCAGTACGGCTATCCGGGGATTTTTTTCCTGATTGCGGTGGAGAATATCTTTCCGCCCATTCCGTCGGAAATCATTCTGCCCTTTGGAGGCTTTCTGACTACATATACCAGGCTTTCCATATTTGGAGTGGTTTTTTATTCTACCTTGGGCTCTCTGGCCGGGGCACTGGTGCTTTACGGAGTGGGATGGCTTCTGAACCGGGAGCGCCTCATGCGTCTGGTGGCGGGTCCGGTGGGAAGGGTGCTCTGCCTCAAGCCGGCGGATGTGGCCAAGGCAGATGACTGGTTTCTTACAAAGGGAACGAAGACCGTATTTTTCTGCCGCTTTGTACCCATTGTCCGCAGCCTGATTTCCATTCCGGCCGGAATGAGCCGGATGCCTATGGGAATGTTTTTGGCCTACACCACTGTGGGAAGCGTGCTTTGGAATCTGGCCCTTGTATCCCTGGGAGCTATTCTGGGGGAATCCTGGGGGAGAATCGCCTATCTGGTAGGGGAATATTCCCACATTATGCTGATCGTCCTTTCCATCAGCGCCGTCAGCGGAATCATCTGGTTTTACCGGACACGTCCAAGAAGCAGGCGGCCAGGCATGAGATAATGAGCACAAAGAAGAATGGAAATAGTTGGAATTCAAAAGAGGGGATCTATATCTAGGTATTTGATGTAATGAAAATACAAGATATAGAGTCCCTCTTTTTTGTTAAAATAATCTTTAAAATTCCTTAAAAATTACCCCGAAAAGTTCTTGATTTTTGAAAAAAAGTGAGATACACTTGTACTACAAGTGGTAGAAAGTGGTGGAAAGTGGTTTTTAGGTAAAGAATAGTGGAGAACAAAACCTGAAACCGGACGAAAGAGGGGTGAGCGCTATGTTCCGCGGCGAATACAACCATTCGGTGGACACCAAGGGCAGGCTCATCATTCCTTCCAAATTTCGAGAGCTGTTGGGAGAGGAATTCATTGTGACCAGAGGACTGGACGGCTGTCTCTTTGTGTTTCCCATGAAGGAGTGGGAGGAATATGAGGAGAAGCTGAGAAAGCTTCCCACAACCAACAAGAGTGCCCGTTCTTTCGTGAGATTTCTCACCGCAGGCGCCACCTCCTGCGAGTTTGACAAGCAGGGGAGGATTCTGCTTCCCGCCACACTGCGCAAGTTTGCGGGGATCGAGAAGGATGTGGTTTTGGCAGGACTTCTAAACCGCATTGAGATCTGGAGCGAGGAGAAGTGGAATCAGAACAACAATTACGATGAAATCGACATGGACGAGATTGCAGGTCAGCTGACGGAGCTGGGGCTGGATATTTAGGAGCAGCCGCCCTTATAGGGGGAAGGAACCACAGGAGGAGCAGCCGTGAGAATGACAGGTGGGAGATGTAAATGAAATTTGCACATACGTCGGTCCTTCTTGCGGAGACCATCGAACAGTTACATATTCGACCGGATGGGATCTATGTGGACGGAACCCTGGGCGGAGGCGGACATGCCTATGAGGTGTGCAGACGGCTTTCGGAAAAAGGCAGGTTGATTGGCATTGATCAGGATGCAGATGCCATAGATGCGGCCGCGGAGCGCTTGAAGGAATTTGCGGATCGGGTGATCCTTGTCCGCAGCAACTACTGCAATATGCGTCTTGAGCTACAGAAGCTAAAGATAGACAGAGTGGATGGGATCGTCTTAGATCTGGGAGTATCCTCCTATCAGCTGGATGCCCCGGAGAGAGGCTTTACCTATCGGGAGGATACACCTCTGGATATGCGGATGGACCAGAGACAGGCGAAGACGGCAAGAGACATTGTGAACGGATATACGGAGCAGGAGCTGTACCGTGTGATCCGAGACTACGGAGAGGATAAGTTTTCAAAGAACATTGCCAGGCATATTGTTGCGGCCAGAGAGAAGAAGCCTATAGAGACTACCGGGGAGCTGGTGGAGATTATCAAGGGCGCCATTCCCGCAAGGATGCGCATGAATGGAGGACATCCCGCAAAGAAAACCTTTCAGGCTATTCGAATTGAGCTGAATGGGGAGCTTGAGGTTCTTAAGAATTCTCTGGATGATATGATCGACCTGTTGAATCCGGGCGGGAGAATCTGTGTGATTACCTTCCATTCCCTGGAGGATCGCATTGTAAAAACTATTTTTAAGACAAATGAAAATCCCTGCACCTGCCCTTCTAATTTTCCTGTGTGTGTGTGTGGTAACAAACCGAAGGGCAGGTTAGCTGTTAAAAAACCAATTGTTCCAGGTGAGGAGGAATTGATAGCAAATAAAAGATCCAAGAGCTCAAAGCTTCGGGTGTTTGAGCGGATCTAAGTTGAGAGTTGAGAGAAGAAGATGGCAGAAATCAGAAGCATTTATACGGACAAAAGAAGAACCACCGACAGAAACAGACAGACTTATGTGAATGGCACAGCAGTCCGTAAGCTTCAGGTTGTGGAAAATCCAAAAAGAGATCAAGAAAGAAGAAGGCAGAGACGTCCCCAGGTATACCGTACCCCAAGAAGAGAGAAGGTAAATTATCTGAGTGTGGGGTATACCTTGTTCCTGACAGCGGCATCGATACTGGCCCTCTGGGTGTGTGCGGGCTACCTGCAGCTACAGGCAGACAATACGGCAAAAATGAAGAACATTGCGGCTCTGGAGGCTCAGTTGTCTGAGATGAAGGCAGAAAATGATGACGAATATAACCGGGTTACTTCCTCGGTGGATCTGGAGGAGGTGCGGGATATTGCCATCAATGAGCTTGGCATGGTATATGCCCAGGCAGATCAGGTGATTTTGTATGACGGTCAGGGCAGTGACTATGTAAGGCAATATGAAGAAATCCCTCAGGAGAAAAATGGCCTGAAGGGGTTGTTCGGTACCAAAGGCAGGTGATAGCTTGAGACGGTCAGCAGGAAAGAAAAGGACAGGCAGAAAAGCCATAGCGGAGCATCGCATGAAGGGAAAGCTGGCACTATTATTTTCGATAATAGTGCTTGCTTTAATTGGCGTGAATATCCGTCTGGCCTATATCAATAAGACAAACGGAGAGAAGTATACCAAGAAGGTTCTGGCCCAGCAGGACACGGCCAGCACTCTGCTTCCCTACAAAAGGGGGGATATTCTGGACCGGAACGGCACCATTTTAGCTACCAGCGAGAAGGTGTATAATCTGATTTTAGATCCCAAGGTGTTGCTGCAAAATCAGGATAAGGATGAAAAAAAGGATTGTGTGGAGCCTACCATACGCGCCCTTTTGGAGTGCTTTGAGCTTGAGGAGGCGGATCTTCGCACCGCCTTAAGCGAAAAGAAGGACAGCAGCTACGTTCCCCTTTTGCGCCAGCTGACCAAGGATGAGACCATGGCCTTTCGGGAGCTTTTGGAGGATAAGGAGCGGGGGCCGAAAATCAAGGGTGTCTGGTTCGAGGATTCCTATATCCGCCGTTATCCCAACGATTCCCTGGCCTGCCATGTGGTGGGTTATACGGTGACGGGCAATCAGGGACAGACAGGCATCGAGGAGGAGTACAGCAGTATTCTGAACGGAACCAACGGCAGAAGCTATAATTATCTGAATGAGGATCTGGAGCAGGCCAAGTCTGTGAAGGCGCCTACAGACGGCAACAGTGTGGTATCCACCATTGACGTAACTCTGCAGGGAATTGTGGAGAAATACATAGACAAGTTTATTGAGGACTACACCAATAAAAATATCGAGGGCCCTGCGGCCAAAAATATTGGCGTGGTTATGATGGACCCCCAGAACGGGGAGATCCTGGCTATGGGAGGGGATGTGGATTTTGATTTGAACGATCCCTTCGATCTGGTGGAAAATGGTTATCTGCCCCAGGAGATCTACGATGCCATGGAGGGCAATCCTCATATCCTTGTGGATCAGGGCTATATGCTTGAGCGGGAATACAATCAGCTGGAGTCGAATGGGAAGCTGGATAAGGAAAACCTGACCCTGTTTCTCCAGAATCAGATGTGGAGGAATTACTGTATCAGCGATGGCTATGAGCCGGGGTCTACGGTAAAGCCTTTGACCGTGGCAGGTGCTTTGGAGACAGGGACGGTGAATGATTCCACCACATTCTTATGTGACGGCGGCCAGGTGATAGTGGAGGGGCAGAAGCCCATTAAATGCGCTAAGAAGAGCGGGCATGGAATTATCAGTCTGGAGGGCACTCTGATGTTTTCCTGCAATGACGCACTCATGCAGATAGGAGCTATGGAGGGCTATGACAACTTTTTAAAATATCAGCAGATCTTCAACATTGGTTTAAAGACGAACATTGATCTGCCGGGAGAGACCAACAATGCGTCCACCGTATTTACAAGAGACAACATAGGACCCACGGAGCTTGCAACCAGCTCCTTTGGCCAGGGCTACAATGCGACCATGATTCAGGTGGCAAGCGCCTTTTCCTCCGTGATCAACGGCGGATATTATTACAAGCCCCATGTGGTAAAGAAGATTCTGGATTCCAATGGGGGAACCGTGGAGAATATCAATCCGGTCCTGGTCAAGCAGACCGTATCGGCAAAGACCTCCGCCATGGTCAAGCAGTATCTGTATCATACCATGTACGGGGAGGCGGACAGCAACGGCAACAATCCCACAGGCAAAAAGGCAAGGGTAGCAGGCTATGCCATGGGAGGCAAGACAGGGACTGCGGAGAAGATTCCCCGCTCGGCCAGAAAGTATCTGGTATCCTTTATTGGCTTTGCGCCGGTGGACAACCCTCAGGTGGTCTGCTATGTTGTGGTGGATGAGCCCAATGCGGCGGATTCTACCACACAGGCAAGCAGTGCCTTTGCCCAGGAGATCTTCAAAAATATTATGAAGGAGGCCATGCCTTACCTGAATATCTATGCTACGGAGGAGATTCCGGCAGATATGCAGGATGAGGTAGACGCAGAAAATGCGGCCAAAGCCCAGCCGGAGGAGGAAGAAGGCCAGGAAGGTGAGCCACCGGAGGAAGAGGAGCCGATCCCGGAGGGTGTTTTGACAGATCCCAATACCGGTGAGCAGGTGAAGATGCCCACAGAGGAGGAAATAGAGCAGGAAGGTGACACAGGCTTTTTGAATGGTATCATAAGTCCCCTTTTAGGCAATGAGGGGGAGGAGGAGCAGAAGCCGGAGGAGCCTCAGGAAGAATAACAAGGATGGTATAATTCAAAAGATCTCATAATAGGCTAATACAAAGCCGTTATGGGGTCTTTTTATGTATCCAAAGTGTAAGACGTATAATAGAAAAAAGATTATTCTGATTTTCAGCTGCTGCCTGATTGGGGTCTGTGTGCTCACCGGGAGGCTGGTGAAGCTGATGGTCTTTGAATCGGAATATTATCAGGATTTGGCGGAGGATCTCCATGAACGGGAGCGGAGCATTAAGGCGGCCAGAGGAAGGATTATTGATGCCTCCGGTACGGTGCTTGCCACCAACCGGACCGTATGTACCATTTCCGTGGTTCACAGTCAGATCAAGGACCCGGAGCGGGTAATTGAGGTGCTCTGTCAGGAGCTTGAGCTTCCTGAGGAGACCGTGCGGAAACGGGTGGAGAAATACAGTTCCATTGAGCGGATCAAAACCAATGTGGAAAAGGAAACAGGGGATCGGATTCGCGCTTATCAGCTGGAGGGTGTGAAGATTGACGAGGATTTTAAGCGCTATTATCCTTACGGAAGTCTGGCCTCCAAGGTGCTGGGCTTTACGGGAAGTGACAACCAGGGGATCATCGGCCTGGAGGTTGTATACGACAAATATCTTCAGGGCATTAACGGAACCATTTTGACCCAGACGGACGCCAGAGGGGTGGAGATTGCCGACGCGGGGGAGGAACGGGTGGAGCCGGTGGCCGGAAGTGATCTCTATATCAGCCTGGACTACAATATCCAGCTCTATGCTCAGCAGGCCGCATTGAAGGCTTTGGAGCAAAAGCAGGCCACCTATGTGTCTATTCTGGTTATAAATCCCCAAAACGGGGAAATCTATGCCTGTGTGAATGTGCCGGAGTTTGATTTAAACGATCCCTTTACGTTGAATGTGGATGTGGATACCAGCGGCCTTACGGAGCAGCAAAAGCAGGACTTGTTGAATCAGATGTGGAGGAACCAGAGCATCAATGATACCTATGAGCCCGGATCTACCTTTAAAACCATAACGGCGGCCGCAGCCCTGGAAAAGGGGGTGGTATCGCTGAATGATACCTTTAGCTGTCCAGGCTTTCGAATGGTAGAGGATCGACGGATTCGCTGCCATAAGGTGGGGGGACATGGGGCGGAGACCTTTGTGCAGGGAATCGAAAATTCGTGCAATCCGGTTTTTATCGATATCGGCCAGCGCATCGGCGTAGATGATTTCTGCGGATATTTCCAGCAGTTTGGCCTCTTATCCAAGACAGGGGTGGATCTTCCCGGTGAGGCCGGAACCATTTTTCATAAGAAGGAAAATATCGGCCCTGTGGAGCTTGCGACCATCTCCTTTGGTCAGTCCTTTCAGATCACACCGATTCAGCTTGCCACAACCGTCAGCTCTCTGATCAATGGAGGCACACGGGTAACGCCACACTTCGGTGTGGAAATCCGGGATGGGGAGGGAAATCTCTTAAAGGAGCTGACCTACGCCAAGAAGGAGGGAGTTGTGTCCCCGGAAACCTCGGAAACCATGCGGTTTCTTCTGGAGAAGGTAGTATCGGAGGGCGGAGGGAAAAAGGCATACATCGAGGGCTACCGCATTGGGGGCAAGACGGCCACCTCGCAGACCCTGCCAAGAGGCACCAATAAATACATATCCTCATTTATAGGCTTTGCCCCGGCAGATGATCCTCAGGTGCTGGCCATAGCGATCATTCACAATCCCCAGGGCATTTATTACGGGGGAACCATAGCGGCTCCGGTGATTCAGGATATATTTTCCAATATTCTGCCCTATTTGGGGATTGAAAAGGAAGAGACGCCATCCGAGCCCGAGCCGTAACCGCTGGCAGGTGCTTGCAGAAAATTACAGGAAGGACAGATAATGGTTGAATAATCCGGGGGAAAGACTTATAATGCAATACGGGGACAGCCCAAGGATTACCGGACACAGCTGTGAAGGGTAATGACCAAAGAAGCTTGAGAGGTGTAACAGTATGAACTATATTATGATATTGCCGGTGTTGATTTCCTTTGCCATCAGTGCGGCCCTGGGCCCGGTGGTGATCCCTTTGCTGCGCAGGCTGAAGTTCGGGCAGACGGTCCGGGAGGAGGGCCCCAAAAGCCATTTGAAAAAAAGCGGAACGCCCACCATGGGCGGCCTGATTATCCTGGCTGGGATTGTGATCACATCCCTCTTGTATGTGAAGGATTACCCGGAGATTATTCCCATTTTATTTGTGACAGTAGGTTTTGGAATTATTGGCTTTTTGGATGATTACATTAAGATTGTGCTTCACCGCTCGGAGGGGCTCACACCGGGACAGAAGATGCTGGGGCAGATTCTGGTGACAGGTATATTCGTGTATTATTATTACAACCTGACAGGGGGAGACATGGAGATGCTGATTCCCTTCTGGCCGGAGCACTATCTGCATATAGGCTGGCTGGCTGTTCCGGTGGCGTTCTTAGCCATTATCGGTACTGTAAATGGGGCAAATTTTACAGATGGACTGGATGGGCTGGCCTCCAGTGTAACCGTGCTCATTGCCACCTATTTTACGGTGGTGGCCTTTGGAACTCACAGTGGGATTTCCCCTATCACCTGTGCGGTGGTGGGAAGCCTGATGGGCTTTTTACTGTTCAATGTTTATCCGGCCAGCGTATTTATGGGAGATACGGGCTCCTTGGCCTTGGGAGGCTTCGTGGCTTCCACAGCCTATATGCTGAAGATGCCCATCTTTATCTTGATTGTAGCCTTGATTTATTGGATCGAGATTCTTTCTGTGATGATACAGGTAACCTATTTTAAGCTCACAGGAGGAAAACGTATTTTTCGAATGGCGCCCATCCATCACCACTTTGAGCTGGGAGGATGGTCAGAGACGAGAGTTGTTGCAGTTTTCTCCATTGTGACAGCAGTCCTTTGCCTGATTGGGATTTTGGCATTATAAATTACGGAACTGGAATAGGAGACTAAGAAATGATAACAGATAAAAAGATTTTGATTATTGGAGCGGGTCTAAGCGGAATAGGTGCGGCAAGGCTCCTTTTGGAGGTAGGTGCGGCCCCGGTACTTTATGATGGTAATACATCCCTGTCAGAGGAGGCGGTGAGGGAGAATCTTCCCAAGAACAGCAGCCTTCGGATTATTTTGGGAGAGCTGCCCAAAAAGGAGAGAGAAGAAACAGAAGTGGTGGTCTTAAGCCCTGGTGTGCCCGTAGATCTCCCTTTGGTGGAGGAACTTCACGAAAATGGGGCTGTTATATGGGGAGAAGTGGAGCTTGCTTACCATTTTGCCAAGGGAAAGCTTGCGGCCATCACAGGAACCAATGGCAAAACCACTACAACGGCCCTGGTGGGGGAGATTCTTCGAAGCTTTTATCAGGAGGTGTTTGTGGTAGGAAATATCGGAAATGCCTACACGAAGGAAGCTCTGAATATGACCGAGGAAAGTGTGACGGTTGCAGAGATTAGCAGCTTTCAGCTGGAAACTATTCACAGCTTTCATCCACAGGTCAGTGCCATTTTAAATATTACTCCGGATCATTTGAATCGACATCATACCATGGAGTGCTACATTCGGACGAAGGAGCAGATTGCAAGAAATCAGGATTCTTCGGATACCTGCGTGCTAAACTATGACGACGAGGAGACACGGCAATTTGGCAAACAGGTGAAGGCATCGGTTCTTTATTTCAGCAGAAAGCATATATTGGATCAAGGTGTTTATCTGGATGCTTCCTCGATTATTTACGGAACGGGTGAGGAGAGGATCAAGGTTTGTGGCATTGGGGAGCTTCAGCTACTAGGAGCCCACAACCATGAGAATGTAATGGCAGCCATCGCTGTGGGGATTGCAATGGGAGTACCTGTAGAGCAGATACGCAAAACCGTAAAAGAGTTCCAGGCAGTGGAGCACCGAATCGAATTTGTGGCGGAAAAGAATGGAGTCGCTTATTACAATGATTCCAAGGGAACGAATACAGATGCATCCATAAAAGCAGTGGAGGCAATGATCAGACCGACCATCGTGATTGGCGGCGGCTATGATAAGCATGTAGAATTTGATGATTGGGTGAAAACCTTTGAGGGCCGGGTAAAATGGCTGGTGCTCTTGGGAGCTACGGCGCAGCAAATTGCAGATACGGCACGCCGTTATGGCTTTGACCGGATTGAGTTTGCAGATAGCATGGAGGAGGCCGTTCAGATATGTGCCGGGAGGGCAGAGCCGGGAGACGCAGTGCTGTTGTCACCTGCCTGCGCAAGCTGGGGAATGTTTGAGAATTACGAGCAGAGAGGAAGGATTTTTAAGGACCTTGTGCATGGGCTTTAAGTGCTTGCACAGCGGATAAATAGAAAAAAAGAATATAAATCTAGAGGTGATTTTATGGCAGGTCCAAAAACCCCCGAAAAAGCAAAAAAGCGAGGGCGCGAGCCCTTTGACTATGGTCTGTTGCTGTGTGTGCTGATTCTGGTTGTTTTTGGACTTGTTGTTCTTTATAGCACCAGTGCTTACAATGGGCGAGTGAAGTTTGCGGACGGTGCCTATTATTTGAAAAAACAATTTTTTGCCACCTCTTTAGGGCTTGCAGCCATGTATGCGGTATCTCGGATTGATTATCATAAATGGGAGCGTATGGCAGTACTGGGATATCTGGTGTCCATTCTTCTCTCCACAGCAGTTCTGTTTTTTGGTGATGAATATAACGGATCGAAGCGATGGCTCTCCCTAGGTCCCTTATCCTTTCAGCCCTCTGAGTTTGCAAAGGTGGCCGTGATCCTGCTCTTGGCCTCTGTCATTAGCCGCAGGGTACATAAAATGAAATCACTCAAGCAGATGTTTCTGGTAATGCTTTTGATTCTCCCGATTGTGGGTCTTGTGGGGACCAACAACTTAAGTACGGCCATTATCATTATGGGAATTGCCGTAATCCTGGTCTTTGTGGCCAGTCCCAAATATCTGCAGTTTGTTGCCATGGGAGGCTTGGGTGTGGGGTTCTTGGCTATTTTTCTGAGTGTGGAATCCTACCGATTGGAAAGACTGGCTATCTGGCGCAATCCCGAAGCCTATGAAAAGGGATATCAAACCCTTCAGGGCCTGTACGCCATAGGCTCCGGCGGTCTCTTCGGTGTGGGCTATGGGGAGAGTATGCAGAAGCTGGGCTTTGTGCCGGAGGCTCAAAATGATATGATTTTCTCCATTATCTGTGAGGAATTTGGCCTTGTGGGAGCTGCCCTTCTGATGCTTTTGTTTTTGCTTATGGGCTGGCGTCTTCTGATGATTGCGGTTCATGTGTCGGATTTGTTTGGATGTATGATTGCTGTGGGAATTATGGGGCATATTATGATACAGGTGATCTTAAACATTGCGGTTGTGACCAATACGATTCCCAATACAGGGATCACACTTCCCTTTATCAGCTATGGAGGAACCTCGGTTCTGTTCCTTTTGTCGGAAATGGGCTTGGCCCTGAATGTGTCCCGCCATGTAACAAAATAGGTCCACTCCTGTCCCTGCGAACGAAACGGCGTTTTCGGCATATCTTAGTATATAGTCGGGAATTAGGGGGAAGGATTTGTGGAATATCTGGAAATTGAGGGTGGACGTCCGCTTCGGGGAGAGGTACACATTCAGGGCTCGAAAAATGCGGCTCTGCCGATTCTGTCTGCCGTTATCCTTCATCGGGGAACAACCGTTTTAAAAAATTGTCCTAAAATTATAGATGTTATGTACATGCTGGAAATCTTAAAGGATTTCGGCTGTCGGATGAGCTGGGAGGGAGAGAATCTTGTGATAGATGCCTCTGAGCTTTTGGACAGCCGTGTGGAGGAGTGTTATGGAAGGCAGATGCGTTCCTCTATTATGCTGCTCGGAAGTCTTCTGGGCAGGATGAAGGAGGCTTGTGTGTCTTATCCGGGAGGCTGTGTCATTGGAGCACGCCCCATAGATCTTCATCTTGCCGCATTGAAAAGGCTTGGAGCTGTATTTATAGAGGAACCTACAGGACTAAAAGCAATTTGCAGGCAGCCTGTGGGCACAACCATAGACCTTCCATTTCCCAGTGTAGGGGCTACCGAGAATGTGATTTTATTAGCAGTATTGGCAGAGGGGACTACCATACTAGAAAATGCGGCAAGGGAGCCGGAGATTGTAGAATTATGCCGATTCTTGAATGGCATGGGTGGAGACATTCGGGGAGCAGGAGCTTCCAGGCTTGAGATCAGGGGAGTAAAAGAGCTGCGTGACACAGAGTTCACGATTATGCCGGATCGAATTGTAGCTGGGACTTATATGCTGATGACAGCAGCAGTGGGAGGAAGTGTGTGCTTAAAGGATGTTCCCTTAGAGCAGTTAGAAAGCGTTCAGAGCGTGTTGGAAAAAATGGGTGTTCACCAAGAAAGCAGAGGGCAGGAAGTACAGCTTTCATGCACCAAGCGTCCGAGGAGCATTGGGGAGCTGTCTACCAGTCCTTATCCTGGCTTTCCCACGGATTTGCAGTCTCCTCTTTTGACAGCGCTTTCCCTTGCACAAGGGAGCAGTATTGTGCGGGAGACCATTTTTGAGGCTCGATTTAAGACGGTAGAGGAGCTTCGACGTATGGGGGCTAACATTCAGATAGAAGGCCAAAAGGCAATTATCCAGGGCGTTCCAAGACTATGTGGCACTGATTTGACAGCGAGAGAATTAAGAGGCGGGGCGGCCTTAGTCCTTGCAGCAGCTGCTGCTGAGGGAAGCAGCAGGGTGTACCAATACCATTATATTGCGCGAGGCTATGAAAATATAATTAGGGATTTGCAATCCCTAGGTGTTGTGGTAAGATATTCACGTAGACAGTGAGTAGAGTATAAAATAAGGCGGGTGGAGCCATTGAAAAAGCATCGACCTGGAAAGGGATTTTTGATTGCCGCGATTATTGCTGTGATTTTCGCAATAGCCGTGGTTTTAGTAGTCACCCTGTTTCAGATTCGGGATATAGAAGTCGTAGGCAATAGCCACTATTCCCAGCAGGAGATTGTGGATCGGGTTATTACAGATAAATACAGCGCTAACTCGTTGTATCTCTACCTGAAGTATCAATACCTTGAGACAGAGCCCATTCCCTTTGTAGATAAGATTGAGGTGAGCCTAAAAGGACCAGGAAAGGTCAGCCTTCGTGTTTATGAGAAAAGTATTGTGGGCTATGTCACCTATATGGGGGCAAATTTCTATTTTGATAAGGATGGAGTGGTAGTGGAGAGCTCCTCTGAGATAACAGAGGGGATTCCTTGTATCTCTGGGCTGAAATTTGATTCCTTAGCCCTGTATCAAAAGCTGAATGTAAAGGATGAGTCTATTTTTCAGCGAATTCTCGATATTACGCAGCTGGTCAAAAAGTATGATCTGTCCCCAGATCAGATTGAATTTGGTTCGAATCAGGAGTTGACACTACATTTTGATCAGGTGCGTATAGCGCTTGGAAATAGTGGATCTCTGGACGAAAAGGTAGGAAGACTTTATGAGCTTTATCCGGATTTGGAGGGGCGCTCCGGCGTGCTGCGTATGGAAAACTATACGGAGGATTCCAAGTTTATCAGTTTTGAACAGGGTGAGTAAAGAGTTGGTTACTGGCCACGGAGCAAATAGTAACCGGAATTGTTTATGTATAGGATATAATTTTTTTGGAAAACTTATAAATATGGGTTGATTAATTTTGGAAAAAAAGTTATCATAGATCGTATGAGATTTTTATTTCTATTGTCATAGAAGCGTACTTCTTATTATGGTAGGTCTGAGGTGTATAATTTCATAAGATAAAAGTCCGGATTGATAAAAATAGATTGGTTTGGGAATAGTATTGGGTAAGGAGGGCAAGATTTTGCTTGAGATTATGATGAATGATACGGAGGCAGCGGCCAGAATTATTGTGATTGGAGTTGGCGGTGCCGGGAATAATGCTGTGAACCGAATGATAGATGAGCAGATTGGCGGAGTAGAGTTTATAGGGATCAATACAGACCGGCAGGCGTTGCAGCTCTGTAAGGCAGAGCGGACGATTCAGATTGGCGAGAAGCTTACAAAGGGTCTGGGTGCCGGGGCGAAGCCGGAGGTTGGAGAGAAAGCGGCAGAGGAGAGTATTGAAGATATTAAGGAAGCGATAATGGGCGCTGATATGGTATTTGTTACCTGTGGTATGGGCGGCGGTACGGGAACCGGTGGAGCACCGGTAGTGGCGAAGCTTGCTAAGGATATGGGGATTTTGACCGTAGGTGTGGTGACAAGGCCCTTTAAATTTGAAGCAAAGACACGTATGAACAATGCAGTATCGGGGATCCAGAAGCTTAAGGAGAGCGTGGATACCCTTATTGTGATCCCCAATGACAAGCTCCTGGAGATCGTAGATCGTCGGACAAGTATGCCGGATGCTTTGAAGAAGGCAGATGAGGTATTGCAGCAGGCTGTGCAGGGAATTACAGATCTTATCAATCTGCCGGCGCTGATTAATTTGGATTTTGCGGATGTACAGACCGTTATGACAGATAAGGGAATTGCTCATATTGGTATTGGAGCCGGTAAGGGTGATGAGAAGGCTCTGGATGCGGTGAAGCAGGCAGTGGCAAGTCCGCTTTTGGAGACTACCATTGTGGGAGCATCTCATGTTATTATTAATATTTCAGGTGATATTTCCCTGATGGATGCCAATGATGCGGCAAGCTATGTACAGGATATGGCTGGCGACGATGCCAATATTATCTTTGGTGCGATGTATGATGATACATACACCGATGAAGCGACCATCACAGTGATTGCTACAGGACTGGATGAGAAGAGTCCCACTAAGGTGCTTCCCAAGAGCAGCTTCAGCAAGATCCCAAGCTCTATGTCAAAGCAGGGCTTTGATGGGAACACGGGAGGACAAGCAGGAGGACGTACAGAGCAGCCGATCTTTAAGCCTTTGCCAGGATTGAATATGCCAAAGCGTCCGGAGAGCAAGATTCCGGAGACGGAGATTAAGATTCCGGAGTTCCTTCAAAAGAATAAATAGCGGAACGCAGAAAAATTTTTTTGCTATATGAGATTTACTGTCCATAAGACAAGAAGTGCTTATGGGCAGTTTTTTTGTGGGAAAAAATGACGAAAAATTATTCCTTGAGAATGGAAGACGGAGCAATTTCTTTGGCATCATTTTTTGTCGAAAAAGCAGGGATAAAACAAGCGGGTATCTGTCCGGGTTTGACATATTTCGCACAGGCACTTCCCTATAATAGGGGACAGAAAGAAGGTGGACTGTGTACTATGAATTGTACTTAGATGTGCTGTTCCTGGAAAATCTCTTAGCAGATTACTTGCTGCTGGGCCTTTTGAAGAGAATGCTTAAGTGTCAGGCCGGGCGACTGCGCAGAATGTTAGGAGCGGCAGTGGGAAGCTTGGGCGTCTGCGGAGTGTATCTTTTGTCTATAGAGAGCACATGGGCCGGGCGACTGCTCATCTATGTCTTATTCAGCACAGTTATGGTTAGAATAGGGCTTGGTGTTCGAGGTTGGTACGGATGCATAAAGGCTGTCAGCCTTTTGTACATAAGCAGCTTTCTGCTGGGAGGGATCTTCCAGTGGGTGAGTAACCAGCTGAGCTTCCCAATCTATCCATTTGCAGGCTTTACACTTATAAGCTACTGGATTCTTTCCGCTAGCATGAGCTGGCTGATGGAGATAAAAAGCCGCATGGAGAATGTCTTTGAGACGGTGGTAGGTTTTCACGGAAGAACCATAGAGGTGAAGGGCCTGCTGGATACGGGAAATCAGCTAAAGGATCCCATTTTCCAAAGACCGGTCAGTATTCTTACAGAGCACAAAAAGCAGGAGCTCTGCGGCAGTGAGGAACCCTTGTACCAGATGGTTCCCTTTCACAGCATCGGAGAGCCGAGGGGCCTGATGCCGGCTTTTTATGCGGACTATCTATACATTCGCAAAGGGAAAGACCAGGAAAAGCGAGTGGAGAGGCCGCTCATAGGAGTTACAAAAGAACCACTTTCTTCCCAAAAGGAGTATGACATGATATTACATCCGGAGCTCCTGGAATAAAGGAGAATCCCAAGGACAAAAACAATCGGAGGAGGAAACAAATAGTTATGCTGATTAAAGTGGCAATTCCAAACCAGGTACAGTTAAAGTTAGTCCCGAATTTTCCCACCCTATTTATGGGAAAACAGAATGACGTTCATTATATCGGAGGCGCAGAGGTCCTGCCGGCACCCTTGGAGGCGGAGGCAGAGGCAAAGGCCATCCAAGAGCTGGGGACGGAGGAAGGGAGTGCAGCCCGTTCTCTCTTGATTGAGCACAATCTGCGGCTGGTTGTATACATAGCTAAGAAGTTTGACAATACGGGAGTGGGCGTGGAGGATCTCATTTCCATCGGGACTATTGGCCTGATTAAGGCCATCAACACCTTTAACAGCGGCAAGAATATTAAGCTGGCCACCTATGCCTCCCGGTGTATTGAGAATGAGATTCTTATGTATCTGAGGCGGAATAACAAGACACGGATGGAGGTATCCATTGACGAGCCCCTGAATGTGGACTGGGATGGAAATGAGCTGCTTTTGTCGGATATTCTGGGAACGGACGAGGATGTGATTTACCAGGATATTGAGAATGAGATGGAGCGGAAGCTTCTTGACAAAGCCATTCAGAAGCTTTCGGATCGGGAGCGGACCATTGTGGAGCTGCGCTTTGGCCTGAAAAACCCGATGGGACAGGAGATGACGCAGAAGGAGGTGGCGGATCTTCTGGGGATCTCGCAGTCCTATATATCCAGGCTGGAGAAGAAGATTATTCGGAGATTGAAGAAGGAGATTTTGAAGTATGAGTAGTAGGTGAGTACACAAATTTGCATTACAAAAAAAGGTTGTTGAAAGATGGGGTGTCGCAAAAAAGACAGAAGCCTTTGCGATGCCCCATTTTCCGACAGCCTTTTTGGGTTATGGAGCCAACGGATAAAGGAGAGATTAAATGGATAGCCTTTCTGGGTTTGTAGATCCGGCAGCAGAGGAGTATAATAAACACTTAGAGAAATAAGTACGAATCGAATGATAACTCATATAGCTTTTGATGACCGGACACAATTATGGAATTGGAAAGGAGAACTATGTCTAAACAGGCAGAACCAATAAAAGGCGAGAACAAAAGGTGGAAGGCCCTTGCAATTATCTGGCCGCTTTTATGATTTATCTTTGCAGGAATCATCCTGTGCCAGCCTGGGCGGAGCACAGATGAGCGTATAGCCGATACAAGCTTTACAATCATCCCATTGGTCTTCTTCGCAATCGGAATGTCTATGCGGCGGCGTCTGCTGAAAGAGCGTGGATATGCAAATGTACGGACAAAGGCAACTGTGATTTCCCAGGGCAGAATTACACGCACGGGAAAACGGTATTTCTATCCGGTGTATGAGTTTCAGGCAGGCGGGATCACCTATAAGGCAACATCTCACAGCGGTTATAACGTTTGCTTTGTGACGGAGGGAAGGCAGGTGGATTTATACTATGCTTCGGAAAATCCACAATTGTTTTACGTTCCGATTATACAGAAGCACGACAGACGTGTGTCTGCGATTTTGTGCGGTATAGGCATTTTGTGGCCTCTGATTGGATTATTTGCTCCACAGATTAGGGCACTGTTTTCATTATTAGAATAGAAAAAATTTTTTTCCTGCAACATTTCTGCAAGAAAGAGACTCTATATAAGTAGAAATGCATTTCAGAAACAAGTGAGGTGGGAGGAATGGAACGCTTTATGGAGCAGTACCAGACGGTTTATAAGGACATGTATCGTCTGGCTTATTATTATATGGGTAATGCCGAGGATGCCGAGGACGCGGTCCAGGAGACCACCCTGGCTGCCTACGAGCATTTCCATCGGCTGAAAAACAAGGAAGCCTTCCGCCCCTGGATCTTTAAGATCCTGGTAAACCGCTGTAAAAAAAGCTTAAAAAAGCGAAATCACTGGAAAATCCAAAAGGAAGAGCCGGAGCTATCCTATGAGCCAAGCCTTACCTCCCGGGCAGAGCTTTTGGAGCTTTTGGGAAGGCTGGAGGAAGAGGAGCGGTTAATTGTAACCCTTACTATATTTGGCGGCTACAAGGGCGAGGAAATCGCCCGGCTTCTGAACAAAAATCACAGCACCATTCGTTCCAAATACCGTCGGGCTTTAAAAAAGCTGGAATCGGAGCTTGTACAGGAGAGGCCGCAGAACCGGAAGTAATCGTATTTGAAGCCGTAGAGCTGGAATAAGAGGTCATGCAATGGAAAGAGAAAAAGAAATTATCAATAAAATCCGTGAAAAGAGTGAACAACTGGAGATTCCTGCCGGACTGGACCCGGAGTGGATGCAGGAAACCTTAAAGGAGCATGAGAGAAAACAATACTTCCGCAGGGGGCGTCTGTACCCGGCACTGGCTGCTGCTGCCAGCTTCTGCATCATAGCCGGCCTTATCCTCAATATGCACGCTCAGGGCCTTTTGTCTCCAAAGGACATTCAGAAACCGGCCCTTCTCCCGAAGACAGAGAAATTTGAGCTTTTACAGCCGGAGAACCTGGAGACCATAAAATCCTTAGAGGAGGAGCAGGAGGTGTTAAGCCTCCCGGAGCTCACCTATGAAGGAATATACGCCCATCTCTCCCAAAGCTGGCAGTTTCAAAATGAAGCCATGCGATTTGGAGTAAAGGAGGAAGCCTCCTATGATACAGTTAAAGATGTATCTACCGGTGCGGCGCCCGCCCAGAAGCAGGCAGCCGTAGAGAATGCGGCAGCGGATACAGCCTTCGGCAAAACCAACATACAGACAGCCGGAGTGGATGAGGCTGACCGGGTGAAAAACGACGGCCGCTACCTGTATCAGATAGCCAGAAAGCAGACAGATAACCAGGATGGCACCAAGGGAGAGGAAAAGCAGGGCATTCAGATCCTGGATACTAAGGACGGCTTGAAGGAAACCGCTTTTTTGGAGGGCTTTGAGGATCTGGAGGAATTCTATCTGTGGAAGGATCTCATCATTACCATTGAAAATAAGTACTATGATGCCGTTGCCCTTGATACGGCTGCCAGAAAGCAGGGCTTTGTGGAGGACCTGGCCATCTGTGGAATGTCACCCGTACGTGCTTACCATGAAATCAGTATTTACGACATTGCGGACAAAAGTAACCCCAGGAAGCAGAAAACCTTCACCCTCCAGGGCGCTTACCAGAGCTCGCGGATTGCGGAGGGCTACTTTTACGGAATCAGCTCCTTTACAGCAAATCCCGGAGAGGGGGAGAAGGATTACGACGCCTATATCCCGGCTGTAGATGGAAAACGGATTTCCTCAGACCAGATTTACTGCCCGGCCTACGCAGAGGGTGACAGCTTCCTGGTACTGGTATCCATAGACCTGTCCAACCCTGTGGAATTTGTGGACACCAGAGCAGTCCTGTCAGGATCAGGAACCTGCTATGTAAGCCAGAAAAACATCTACATGACCCATTACCAGTCAGTCTATGAGAAAGAGCCCCAGGAAGAGGGAGCCATCACAGACAGTACCCGGATTTTGCGTTTTTCCTATTTAAAGGGCCATTTCTACGCCCAGGCAGAAGGGGAAATCCCAGGCTGGGTAGACAGCAGCTTTTCCATGGACGAATACCAGGGCGACCTTCGAATTGCCGCTACCATTCAGGAATATCAGTCCCAAAAAGTAACCGACGATCGCACCGGTGAATTTATCGGCTACGACTACGGACAAAGCAAAGAGACCAACGCCCTGTATATCCTGGGACGTTCCCTAACCATCAAGGGAAAAGTAGAGGGCCTTGCAGAAGGCGAGCAGATCAAATCCGCCCGCTTCTTAGGAGATACCGGCTACATCGTCACCTTCCGCCAGACCGATCCCCTCTTTGCCATAGATCTGTCCGATCCCCAGAATCCAAAGGTTCTGGGCCAACTAAAAATCAGCGGCTTCTCCGAATACCTTCATTTTTACGGAGAAAATGAGCTTCTGGGAATCGGCATAGAGGCCGACGAAGAAACAGGACGGGAAGAGGGCATGAAGCTCTCCATGTTTGACATCTCGGACTCGGCCGACCCAAAAGAAAAAACCAAGCTCAACTTAAGGGACTACAACTACAGCGAAGCCCTGTGGGATCACCATGCCGTTCTCATAGACACCGAAGAGAACCTCATAGGCTTCGAAGCCGAAGGCAGCAACCGCGGAAACTACTGGAAAAACTACCTGGTTTACGCCTACGAAGACGGAGAATTCATCCAAAAACTAAAAATAGCCACCAAAACCGACGACCAATTCTGGTATCGAACCAGAGGAACCTTTATAGGAGATACCTTCTACCTTCTCTGCGAAAACGGAACCGCCCGGTCTTACAACCGCACCACCGGATCCTTATTAGAAGAACTAAAATAAACCGCAAGCTTGCAATCCAAACCACAGGCTGGCACCAAATAACACCAAAACCAGGGGATGCCGCCCCGCACTGCGCCATCCCCGTCCGTCTTAAATTCACGCCATTTTTCAAGAAATCTTCAAATAATTCCGCATATTCTTCAAAGCATTCTTCTCCAGCCTGCTCACCTGCGCCTGAGAAATCCCAATCTCATCCGCCACCTCCATCTGCGTCTTCCCCTGAAAAAACCGAAGATTAATAATATAATTTTCCCGATCCGGCAGCTTCTTCATAGCTTCCGACAGCGAAAGCTCCTCCACCCAGAGCTCCTCCTTATTCTTCTTATCACTGATCTGATCCATCACATAAAGAGTATCCCCTCCCTCCGTATAAACCGGTTCATAGAGGCTCACCGGACTTTGGATGGCATCCAGAGCAAAGATAATATCCTCATCCGGAATTCCGATTTCCTCTGCAATCTCGCTGATGGTAGGCTCCTTGGAATTCTTCCGCATCAGCTCCTCCTTGGCATAAATAGCCTTATAAGCCGTGTCACGGAGAGATCTGCTCACGCGGATGGAATTGTTATCTCTCAGATACCGCCGGATTTCGCCGATGATCATAGGAACTGCATAGGTGGAAAATTTTACCCCCAGCTTATCATCAAAATTGTCAATGGCCTTCATGAGCCCGATGCAGCCAATCTGAAAGAGATCGTCCACATTTTCACTGCTTGCGGAAAAGCGCTTGATCACACTCAGAACCAGCCGCAGATTCCCCTTGATGTACAATTCCCTTGCCTCTTTATCCCCCTGTGAAATCCGCTCCCACAGCGCATCCTTTTCCTCCTGCTTAAGAAGAGGGAGCTTTGCCGTATTTACTCCGCATATTTCTACCTTATTCAATGCCATTCTGCGAAAGTCCTCCTTATTGCCCTTAAGAATTGCCACAAAAAATCTATGTATGGAAGATAGTAGATTTCTTGTTAATAACAAGATTTCCAGCCATGATTTTTCTATACGCAGTAAGAGGAAAATAAAAAAAATAATAGTCCTTGACAATTGAAAAAAGATAATAATTTATTGAAAAACAATAAATATTTATTGACAAATGCATCCTGCGGAGGTATGATAAAAAGCAGATAAAAAACAGGGAGAAAGAGGTGCAAAATATGGGTTATATGCTGCTGTTTTTTCTATTCCTGGGCCTCATGCTGATTCCAGGCCCTCTGTTTACCATCTGGAATATTCGGAACCTGCTGCTTCACAGGGAGCACACGGGAAAATTCGAGGCTATGGTCTTTGCGGTAGGCATTCTTTACAGTCTGCTGCTTTATGGCCTGTGGAGCCCCCGAAGCTGGGAGGAGAGCATCTATATCAATCAGGATATGTCTGTTCTTCACGAGCCGTTTTCCCGCGCTCATATACTGACACTGTTGGCACTTATGGCGGTTGGACTTATTTCCTATGCATATCTGAAATCAAAAAAGGGGAAAGCGGCCCCCTTGGCAGCAGTGCTCTCCATGTCAGGAGTTTACCTTGGAATCCTGGTGAATCTGGCAGTGATCCTTCAATTGCTTGGAGGGGCTTTGGCGGACATTCCTTTTGGAAATGTATTTCCGGGAGATGTACTTTTGCTGATGCTTGTTCCCTTTAACTACCTGATGCTGGCGGTCAATCTCCTGATTCAAGTGGTGCGGGATCAAAGTGCAGGGGCGAAACAGCGGGAAACTACAATGGGTTATGATGAGGGAATGATGGGATCTGCTCTGAAGGCGGATAGACAGGAGCCCTATAAGAGTCATTTTTTAAATGATTGCAGCCGGATTCTCTCGGACAGCGGACATTGGGCCTTGTATGCCTTACTTTTAACTCTGCCGCTGCTCTGCATCATGATCGCGGTGCTGCTGCTATTCGGCCAGCAGCCGGACAGTGCCATTCGTGCATTCACAGAGACCAGTGACTGGGCCTTGTCCGCAAGGATTTCCCCTCCTCCGGTGGTCATTGACAGCCATTATCTGTGTACGGTAGCACTGAGGGGACATAAGGGGCTGGTAAAGCCAAAGCGCCTGGGCCTTCGCAGGGGCAGTAAGATTGTTGTGAATCGTCAGCTCTGCGTAGCCAATGCCTTTGAACAGCTTTTGGAGGAGCGCACTCCGCGCTTTCACCGGGCATTGCGGAGCTTTTATGATAACTACGGTTATCCTATTTCCAAGCATATTCGCACACCATTGTCTGCCGACATGATTTATCTGGTCATGAAGCCTTTGGAATGGTTGTTTGTGGCGGTACTGTACCTCTTTGACGAAAAGCCGGAGGATCGAATTGCCAGACAGTATCTGCCTCTATAAAGAAATAAAGCTATAGGGGTCACTCGTTTTCGTCTGCTATTTTGGAAGCTGTCATTTTCAGCAGCAGGGACATATTCTCTTATTCATAAAGGTGTAAAATTTGAGTCAAGAAAGGGCAGTGCTCTATGAAGCATAAAACATATGGATTTCAAATTTTTATATTGCTGTTTGCAGCCTTTCCCTTCTGGCTCCCCCTGGTGCTCTGGATGGGGAGTCAGCTGATGGGGCAAATTTGTGGAAGGGATACGGCTGGAACTTATGAAAGAAGCTGGGGAATTGAGATTTCTTCCCAATGGCAGGAAGTTTATTATGCGGACAGCGGCGCAAGCTTCCATGGGGATGGTGAGTGGTACAGCATCTACGAAAATGTCAGCGAGGTCAGTATAGCAGAATTGCAAATTCCATTTATCAAGGGGAAAAGCGACACAATGGTAGAAGGACTTCAGTTTGTGACGGAGGCCCTTGAGACGGAGAGCCAAAATCAGCCGGACCTTACAGGAAATTTCGCATGGGCAAGGCTCTCGAAGGAGGACGGAAGCTATTTGATTTTTCTCTTTTATCCGGAGGAAGGCCGCTTGTATCTGGCACAGGCAATTATTTAAGATTTTTTATTTCTGCGGCACTGAGCCAGGCGGCTGCGAAGCAGACATTTGACGAAGCCTCGACACATCAGCACAATCTATACACAAGCCAGTGTCTTGGAAATCATCAGATTTTTTGCTTTGTCAAGAAAAAACACTTGACACCCACGCCTTTTTTGTGTATGATAAGTCAGGCAGGTGATGAGTTTGAAAGTAAACTTTCAAATCTACCTGGATGACGCAGTAAATGCGTCAGAAAGAGGAAAGCATGGAGAAGCTTTTGGAGCAGACACTGCTATATGATTTCTATGGAGAGCTCCTGACAGAGCACCAAAAGCAGATATATGAGGACGTGGTCCTCAACGATTACACCTTAAGCGAGGTGGCCCAGGAGCGTGGCATCAGCAGGCAGGGCGTTCATGACCTTATCAAGCGGTGCAATCGAATTCTGTCAGAGTACGAAGCAAAGCTGCATCTGGTAGAACGGTTCCTGACCATTAAGAGCCGGATTGAGGAGATGGAGCGAACTCTGCGAGATACGGAAGCACCGGACAAGGAGCAGCTTATCCGGCAGCTACAAGACATATTGGAGAATTTGTAGATGGCATTTGAAAGTTTATCCGATAAATTACAAAATGTATTTAAGAGCCTGCGGGGCAAAGGACGTCTCACCGAGGCCGATGTGAAGGCAGCCCTTAAGGAAGTGAAGATGGCACTCTTAGAGGCGGATGTAAGCTTCAAGGTGGTAAAGCAGTTTATTAAGTCCGTGGAGGCGCGGGCCGTGGGAGCCGACGTGATGAACAGTCTGACACCGGGCCAGATGGTGATCAAGATCGTTCATGAGGAGATGATAAGCCTCATGGGAAGCGAGACCACGGAGCTAAAGCTTCGCGGCGGCAATGAGGTCACCATTCTTATGATGATGGGCCTTCAGGGTGCTGGTAAAACCACCACGGCAGCCAAGATTGCCGGAAAGCTCAAAAGCAAGGGGAGAAAGCCCTTACTGGTAGCCTGCGATGTTTACCGTCCGGCAGCGATCAAGCAGCTTCAGGTAAATGGTGAGAAGCAGGGCGTGGAAGTATTTACCATGGGTGAGAATCAGAAGCCGGTAAATATTGCCAAGGGTGCCTATGAGCATGCCAAAAAGAACGGCTTCAATGTGCTGATTCTGGATACGGCAGGCCGCCTTCATGTGGATGAGGATATGATGGCGGAGCTCCAGGAGATTGCGGAAAATCTGGAGATCGATCAGGCCCTGCTCACCGTGGATGCCATGACTGGTCAGGACGCGGTGAATGTGGCCAGCACCTTTGACGAAAAGATTGGAATAGACGGCGTTATTCTTACCAAGCTGGACGGCGACACCAGAGGCGGAGCCGCACTGTCCATCAAGGCAGTGACCGGGAAGCCAATTCTCTTTGTAGGTATGGGAGAAAAGCTCAGCGACCTGGAACAGTTCTATCCCGACCGTATGGCCTCACGTATCTTAGGTATGGGCGATGTGCTGACACTCATTGAAAAGGCGCAGGAATCCGTAGACGAGGAAAAGGCCAAGGCCATGACCCAGAAGCTTAAGAAAGCCCAGTTTGGCTTTGACGACTATCTGGAGAGCATGAACCAGATGCGCAAAATGGGAGGCTTGACAAGTATCCTCTCCATGATGCCCGGTGTGGGAAGCCAGCTAAAGGGCCTGGAGGATGCCATTGATGAGAAAAAGATGGCTCAGATCGAGGCGATCATTCTCTCCATGACGCCCAAGGAGCGCTCCAACCCGGAGGTTTTAAATCTTTCCCGAAAGCGCCGCATTGCAAAGGGAGCCGGAGTGGATATTGCGGAGGTGAATCGCTTGGTAAAGCAGTTTAGTGAGATGCGCAAGATGATGAAGCAGATGCCCGGTATGATGGGCAGCAAAGGTTTTGGTAAAAGGGGACGTTTTCGAATGCCCTTTTAACATAAAAACAAAAGTAGAATTTTTATTTTGGAGGTGAAAAGAGATGGCAGTAAAAATCAGATTGAGAAGAATGGGTCAGAAGAAAGCTCCTTTCTATAGAATTATCGTAGCAGATTCCAGATCCCCCAGAGATGGTAGATTCATCGAGGAGATTGGCACCTACGATCCGAGCACAGACCCCAGTACATTCAATGTAGACGTTGAGGCAGCAAAGAAATGGCTGAACAACGGCGCACAGCCCACAGAGGTAGTAGGCAAGATTTTAAAGGCCGCCGGTGTTGAGAAATAAATCACGGAGCTTTCAAAAAGGCAACAGCGGGCAACACCGCATTCGGAGGAAAAATATGAAAGAATTAGTAGAGGTGATTGCAAAATCACTGGTAGAGCATCCGGAGGAAGTTGCTGTGACAGAGACGGAGAATGAAAAAACCATTCTCGTTGAGCTTCGGGTGGCACCGTCCGACATGGGAAAGGTGATCGGCAAGCAGGGCCGTATCGCAAAAGCGATCCGCTGTGTAGTAAAAGCAGCAGCATCAAAGGAAGAAAAAAAGGTTGTTGTGGAGATTCTGCAGTAGAATTTTCGCAGGACAGACAGGCGGGTGGAGACACCCGCTGTTTTTCACTATAGGAATGAGACCATAAGGGATAAAAATAGATAGAAATCAGCATGGAGCGCATGCATGACAGATAGAAAGGAGAGAAGCATGGAGTCATATTTAAGGGTAGGCGTTATTGCCTCCACACATGGCTTAAAGGGTGAGGTTAAGGTGTTCCCCACCACAGATGATCCGGAACGCTTCCGTGAGCTTAAAAAGGTTCTTCTGGATACGGGACATGAATATAAGCCCCTGGAGATAGCTGGTGTGAAATTTTTCAAAAATCAGGTTATTTTGAAATTCCGGGAGTTTCAGGATATTAACGAAGTGGAGCAGTACAAGGGAAAGGACTTACTTGTGACACGGGATCAGGCAGTTCCTCTTGGGGAAAATGAAAACTTTATCACAGATCTCATTAATATGGAGGTTTATACGGATGAGGGCGGGTATCTTGGAACCTTAACAGACGTCTTGCAGACAGGGGCCAACGATGTTTATGTGGTAGAAACAGGGGAGGGGAAGGAGGTACTTCTTCCGGCCATTCCCTCCTGCGTCCTCAAGGTGGATGTGGAAGAGGCCAAAATGACGGTGCATATATTGGAAGGATTGTTGGAGTAATGAATTATCATGTATTGACCTTATTTCCGGAAATGATTGAGCAGGGGCTTCACACAAGCATTCTGGGACGTGCCATGGAAAAGGGCTTGATAAACCTGGAGGCTGTGGACATCCGGGATTATACGGAGGATAAGCACAGGAAGGTGGACGATTATCCATACGGCGGCGGAGCAGGCATGGTGATGCAGGCGGAGCCCGTATTTCGCGCCTGTGAGGATGTGCAGAGGCGGATAGAGGGGGAAAAGGCCCGTGTTATTTACGTAACACCCCAGGGAAAGACCTTTGATCAAGCTCTGGCTCAGGAGTTGGCAAGAGAGAAGGATTTGATTCTGCTCTGTGGCCATTATGAGGGAATTGACGAGCGGGTACTGGAGGAGGTGGTCACAGACTATGTGTCAATTGGAGATTATGTGCTCACCGGAGGAGAGCTTCCTGCTATGGTCATGATCGATGCCATTTCCCGTCTGGTTCCCGGAGTATTGAGTAATGAGGTGTCAGCGGAATTTGAGACCTTTCATGATAATCTCCTGGAATATCCCCAATACAGCCGTCCGGAGGTGTGGCGAGGGAAAGCAGTTCCACCGGTACTTCTTTGCGGAAATCACGATCGAATCGAGGATTGGCGGAGAGAGCAGTCGATTCTACGGACCAGAAAACGGCGTCCGGACCTTTATGAATCCTATGAAACGGCTCAAATGGCGTCGATTTCTGATAAAAAGCTGTCTAAAAACCGATTAAAACTTATAATAGCAGACAAAAGTGCCCTGACCGGAGCGGAGGAAGGCTGTCCGGAAAGGCCCTGGGCAGGAGAATTTTTGGAGTTAATCCGGGAGCTGGATTTAAAACTGGTCCTCCTCCCAGAGGAGGACCCCAAGAGATTTTGCAAAATCATGGAGAGGGAGAGGGTTGGAAGGCGGGAGGCTTTGGTGTTTACAACCACCGTGGAGGGGGTTCTTGCGGCCAGGGAGGAAAGGCTTCGGACAGTCTATCTGCCTGAGGATGAGACGGCTTCGGAGCCAAAGGAGCTGATCTATTATCGAAGAATTTCGGATCTTTTGGAGGCAATGGCAGTATTGCGAAAGCTGGCACAATGAATGATAATTCTGTGTATATATTTTTATTGGTTTTAGATATATTTGATGTTACTTGTCAACAGTGAGAGGATGCATTGGTTTCCCGGACTTTCCGGTTCAACTCTTCAATGTGCTTTTTTATGGTACAGAACTGAGAAAACCAGATACCAAAATAGATGGCAAAGAAGATGCCAAAGTAAATGAGCATCCCTGGTACGCTGCGGGGCATCCACTGCATGAGGTAGGCCACCGGAAGGGTTGTGACGGAGGCAATTGTAAAGTGGGTCACAGTCATTTTAAGCAGGCTCCAGTGCTCGAACTGCCAGATGATGGAGAGACCGCCCCAGACGGCGCCGTAGAGAGCAGAGCAGATGGCCTGAATGAGTACGGCGTTTATTTCACTGCCCAGGCTTTCGGCAAGGGCCGGCACTACGGGATAGTAGTTTCCATCCCCGGTAAAAACAGAGATGAGAAGGGTGATGCAGTAGCTGATGGTGATGCCGATGGGAGCTCCCAGGGAGCTTCGGAGTAATAATTTTTTTCTTAGATTCATAAATGTCACCTCATATTCCCAAGACTTGTTTGATTTTGTTTACATATCTTCTGGAGGCGTAGGTCACGGTGCCGTCCAGAAGTGAGACGCAGATAGTTCCCGTAAAGCTTAAGTCAAAGCTCTTTACCTTTTTAAGATTGATGATCTCGGAATTGGAGATGCGAACAAACTGACTTTTGTCAAGGCGCTCTTCCAATTCGTACAGGCGCAGACGGAGGGTGTATTCCTCCTTGTCGTCTGCGGCAAAGACCTTTCCCGATGCGCAGTAAAAGCGGAAAATCTCAGATGGGTCCAGGATCTTCAGCATGTCATTTTGAAAGCCGGAGAGAACCTGGGGGACCTCCTGGGAGATTCTTTTGATGAGAAGGTTTATTTCCTCTGTCATTTTATCCGTAAGCACGATGAGCTTAGGCTCTTTACAGGCAGGGTCAATTTTGATTTCTACTTGCATTCTGGTGTGGTGCCTCCATTCCAGTTCCACAATTTCCTGTTCAGTGTTGTTAAGAGAAGAATATTACTTTTTTTGCAATTGCAAGTTTAGTATAAGGAAATTTCAGAAAGATTTCTAGGGATTTTGGATAAGTGGCAGATTTTCACAGACAGATGGAAGAGAATTGGCTCAGAGCAGAGAAAAAGTAAAATATAATTTGACAAACATACTGTTGGTATGTTAGTATACATACTATCAATATGTTTGGAAGAGAAAGGATGCGAAGTCTTTGATCTTTCCAAAGCAGACGGGGAGGTACATTTGCCATGGCACGCAATAAAAACCCGGAGGAAACGGTAAATCGAATTCTGGACACATCATACCGCTTATTTTTAGAGAAAGGCTATGAGTACACCTCTACCCAGGACATCATTGACAATCTGGGAGGATTAAGCAAAGGGGCTATCTACCATCATTTTAAGTCCAAGGAGGATATTCTGATAGCGGTCACGGATCGGATGACGGAGCAGTCCAACCACATGCTCGCAGAGATTCGGGATCGGACGGATCTGAACGCGAGGGAAAAGCTGCGGATGATATTTAAGGACTCTATTAACCGGCCGGTGCAGGATGAGATTTTTGCGGTAGCTCCCAACATACACAATAACGCCAAGCTTCTGTTCAGCATCCTTCATGAGACCATACACGATGCGGCTCCCAATTATATTCTGCCCATTATCCAAGAGGGAATTGCGGACGGTTCCATCAAGACCGATTATCCGGCTCAGCTGGCAGAGCTGATTATCCTTGTGGCAAATGTATGGATGAATCCTATGATCCTGGATGATACGGAGGAAGAGTCTCTGGGCAAGTTTATACTGTTTCAACAGATGCTTGGGGGTTTCGGGTTGGATATTGTGGATGAGGAAATGCTTGGACGTCTTCAGGAGCTGACGGCTATTTACCAGAAAAGAAAATAGTAAAATGTAATGGAAAGGCTGTTTTGGAATAGCTCTTTCTTTTAAGGTTATACATACCAACGTTCGGTATTGAATATTGCCTTATGAAAAATTGAAAATAGTAAGCGCTTTATAGTACACAAAATGGAGGTTTAGAAAATGAAACAGAGCTTATTTTCCAGGGACTTTACCCTGGTGGTCATCGGGCAGATTATTTCTCTCTTTGGAAATGCCGCCGTCCGCTTTGCGCTGCCCCTCTATCTTCTCAACCAGACCGGCTCACCGGCCCTCTACGGGACCGTGATGGCCTGTGCATTTATCCCCTCGATTCTGCTGTCTCCCATAGGGGGCATTGTTGCGGATCGGGTGAATAAGAGAAATATTATGGTGATACTGGACTTTTTTACGGCGGCGGTGATTCTTAGTTTTTCCCTTTTGATGGGGAGTGTGAACCTGGTGGTTCTTTTGACGGCCACCATGATGCTGCTTTACGGGATTGCTGGCGCCTATCAGCCCTCAGTGCAGGCCAGTATTCCGGCCTTGGTGAGCCAGGAGCATTTTATGGAGGCCAATTCGATCATTAATACCATCAGCTCCTTTGCAAATTTGGCGGGCCCGGTGCTTGGAGGTATGCTCTATAGCACTTATGGAATTAAAACGGTGCTGGCTCTGTGCATGGTCTGCTTTTTCCTGTCGGCGGTGATGGAGATTTTTATCCACATTCCCTTTGCGAAGCAGGCTTCCAGGGGAGGAATTTTCAAGCTGGTAAAGGGGGATTTTTGTGAGAGCTTTGCGTTTATCTGCAGGGAAAAGCCCCAAATTGGGAGAGTGACACTGGTGGTCTGTGGGATCAATCTGTTTCTGTCTGCCATGATTATTGTGGCGGTGCCTTATCTCATTACAGAGGTGCTGGAGCTTGGAACGGAGAATACGGCCAATACGCTCTACAGCTTCACCCAGGGAGCCCTGGCAGCAGGGGGCCTGACAGGTGGGATTCTGGCAGGAGTCTTTGGAAAAAAGCTGTCCATACATAAGGCGGGAAGCCTGATTGTGGGTGCTTCTATCGGGGTATTTCCTATGGGAGCTGCTTTGGCTGTGGGTATGCCTGCTATGGGGAGTTATTTGACGATTACCGGCTGCTGCTTTGTGATTATGGTGGTCTCCACTATGTTTTCGGTGCAAATGATATCCTTTGTTCAGGCAGAGACACCAGGGCATCTCCTTGGAAAGGTGATTGCCGTGATTCTCACCATTGCCATGTGTGCCCAGCCTCTGGGAAATGCTTTGTATGGGGTGCTGTTTGAGCTTTGCCAGGGCTTTGAGTTTGCCGTGATTCTCTTTGCAGGGGGAGTTTCCCTGGTGATTGGGATCGGGGCGGGGAAGAGATTTAGGGAGCTTACTAGTCAAAGCAGTACATACTGAAAAAGGTTGTAATCCCAGGAGCGCAGTCATAATCCATGTGACAGCGCTCTGTCATTTCCTTTACAAAGATACAGTAGGCGGACATGCAGGAGTACTGAAGCTTTGGAAAATGGCAGGGCTTGCCCTCCGTAATGGCACAGGGATTGCAGAGGCTGCAGCCGCTGGCACCGATCATCAGCCCCGGTTCCCCGGCTTCCTCTATGAGCTGCCGAGTGAGCTTGTTGTGCTGGGCTTTCGCCGGCTTTATCTGCTCATTGTCCAGAGGGTCCTCAATGTCCCACATGGTCTGCAGTACCAGGGCCTGCCGCCAGCGCAGGACCTTTTCACGCATCTGCTCTACGGTTCCGCAGTCCGGTGGGCAGGCGTAGTTGACGCCGTACTTTCCGCATAGATTTTCCTCGCAGAGGGTGCGGAAGTTGGGGACAAATACCAGATCTTTCGTGTTGATAATGGCTGCGTCCGCAAAGCCAAGCTTTAGTGCCAGATTCATTAATTCATTTCCGTTCATAGGGGCTCCTTACTTTCTTTCTTTGTTTTGGTTTATAGGGTGGGGGAAAATTCATATTTAAAAATTAATTTACAATAGGTACACAATCAGAAAAGGTAGTTTCTATATATCTTGATGTATAAGCTCCCCAATTAACTCCAGATTTGTCTGTTCCCCGGAAAACACGAATCCAATTTCCCTGGAGGCAATGGGAAAGGGCGCCGGAAGCTCCAGGAGAGCCCCCGTCTTTAAATCATTTTCCACAAATTCCCGGATCACGCAGGCGATTCCCAGACCGATCTTTGCGAAATCAATCAGCAGATCCATGGAGGTGGCCTCCAATATATTTTCCGGGAAAAGCTGTTGGTCCTTGAAGTATTGATCCAGGTATTGACGGGTCAGGTTATCCTTATCTAAGAGCATCAGGGTGCCGGACATCAGCAAAGAGGCGGAATCAGACAGGGTAAGGCCCGACAGACTTCTCGGTTTTTCCTGCCCCAAGAAAACCAGCAGATGCTCCAGGTATTCTCTGGAGGCTACAAAAATGTCCTGAATCTGCCGAACCGGATAAAACTTCATGCCGTGGAGATTTTCCGGCCTGCCTGTAAGCCCCAGAGCCAGATCTCCATGCTCCAGCATTTGGAGGGTGTGGTTGGTGGACTGGCAGGCAATGGTTACCTGGACATGAGGGTGAAGCTTTACAAAATCCGTGAGATAGGGGAGAAGCACGTATTTACAGAGGGTGGAGCTGACGCCGATGCGCAGGTGCCCCACTCCAAGCTCCCGGCGTAGGCGAAGCTCCTGTTCTCCGGCCTCCAGGGTCTGGAAAGCGGATTTCACATGGGCAAAGAGGAGTTCTCCCTCCTCCGTGAGATGAACACCCCTGGAATTGCGGACAAAGAGGGACGTATCCAAGGACTGCTCCAGCTTTTTGATGGACTGACTGATGGCGGGCTGACTGATAAAGAGATCGTCGGCAGCCTTGGAAATATTTCCTGCCAGGGCTGTGGCGTAAAAGATGCGGTAGAGGGACAGGTTCTGGTTCATGGGCAGGGCTCCGGTTTCTATGAGATATATGTTGGCGGGACTATGTACTATAAGGTGAAATTATGGTAATGCAAGCTTGCATATGATTGAATTATAGCATTGGTATTGGGAGAATTCAAGGGAAAGACCAGGTTAGGCTGCAATGGTAGATTGTGTCTGTTGTGATGATTCGGTGTGATAATCCAAAACAATAGCTTGACGTTGGTATGATTTCGTACTATACTGGCAATTATGTTAGTATGAAATCGTACCATGTTGTTTTAAATGAGAGAATCTGTGACATCTTGCTACGATATAGACCTGTTTACAAACATAGCATAAAGTGGACGGAAACTAATTTCAAAATAGGTGACTGGAAATTGATTTAGAGTTGCCGCACAGCGACTATATCAGGAGGAATGAATCTATGAAAGCTTACAGCTCAAAGGATATGAAGCGTTACAATCATCTGATAGGGGAGATAGAGGCAGTGTACCATGAGATGTCCTTTAAATTGGGACAGTCGGACAGTGCCATGATGATTCTCTACACAATTTGCGCTTGCGGGGAGAGTTGTCCTCTGCAGGTGATCTGTCAGCAGTCGGGCGTCAGCAAGCAGACCATCAATTCTGCACTCCGCAAATTGGAGGCAGAGGGAATTGCTTATCTGGAACCGGCAGGGGCCAGGGAGAAGAGGGTCTGCCTTACGGAAAAGGGAAAGGCTCTGGCAAAGGATACTGCCGTTCGGATGATAGAAGCAGAGAACGGAATATTTGCCTCCTGGCCCAGAGAGGATGTGGAGAGATATCTGGAGCTTACGGAGCGTTTTCTGATGGATTTGAAAGAGAAAGCCAGGGAGATCCTGTGAAAAATAAAATTTTTCATGACTGCTTCTGCCTGGGTGAAATAAAAGGAATGGGTGATAAAAATGAGAATTCCATTATCGGATCATTTTGACTATAAAAAATTACTGCGGTTTACCCTGCCATCTATGATTACTCTGGTTTTTACCTCTATTTACGGCGTGGTGGACGGATTTTTCGTATCCAATTATGTGGGAAAGACGCCCTTTACGGCGGTTAATTTTATTATGCCCTTTTTGATGATTCTCGGCTGTGTGGGATTTATGTTCGGAACGGGCGGCGGTGCGCTGATTGCCGTGACCATGGGCCAGGGAAAGGCGGAAAAGGCAAGAAGCCTGTTTTCCCTAATTGTTTATGTTTCGGGGCTTTGCGGCGTCGTCCTGATGATTCTGGGACTGATATTTCTCCGGCCTCTGGCGGTTTTCCTGGGGGCGGAGGGACAGCTTTTGGAGGACAGTGTAACTTATGGGCGTATCATTCTGCTGGCGATTCCGGCGTACATTCTTCAATATGAATTCCAATGTCTGTTTGCGACGGCGGAAAAGGCATCCCTGGGGCTGGGTGTGACGATTGCGGCAGGCTGTACCAATATTGTTCTGGATGCTTTGTTTGTGGCAGTGTTCCAATGGGGACTTTTAGGGGCAGCTGTGGCTACGGCGCTGAGTCAGGTTGTGGGCGGCGTGATTCCGCTGATTTATTTTGCCCGGCCCAATAACAGCCTGCTGCGTCTTGGCAGGACCAGGTTTGACGGGAGAGCCCTTGTTAAGGTCTGCACCAATGGGTCCTCGGAGCTTTTGAATAATATTTCCATGTCTCTGGTGAGCATGCTCTACAATTTTCAGCTTTTGAGATACATTGGTGAGGATGGCGTTGCGGCCTACGGTGTGCTCATGTATGTCAGCCTGGTGTTTCAGGCGGTTTTTATCGGTTATTCCGTGGGGACGGCTCCTATTATCGGCTACCATTATGGGGCGCAGAATTCTCCGGAGCTTAAGGGGCTGCTGAAAAAGAGCCTGGTGCTGCTTGGGGGCTTTGCGGTGGTAATGTTCGGGGCCTCCTATCTGCTGGCACAGCCTCTTTCCTTTGTGTTTACTGGCTATGATAAAGATTTGCTGGCACTGACGGTACGGGCTTTTTCCCTTTTTGCCTTTTCTTTTCTCTTTTCGGGGTATGTGATTTTTGGTTCGTCCTTTTTTACGGCCTTGAACAACGGATTGGTTTCGGCGGCAATTTCCTTTCTTCGGACACTGGTGTTCCAGGTGGCGGCGGTTCTTATTTTCCCGTTGATCTGGAGAGTGGATGGGATCTGGCTCTCTATGGTGGCGGCGGAGGTGCTGGCCCTTGGGGTGACGGTGATTTTCCTGGGGGTGAAGAGGAAACGGTATGGGTATTAGAATTCCACTTGACAATGGGCCGTTCCCTTTGCTATGCTAGGATAGAAAAGAAGCAAGAACTATTTTAATGAAAAAGGAGCTGAAAGGATGATTATTTATTTCTGCTAATGGGAGGAAAGTGAACAGGTGTTAAGAGTACGGCTGCAAAAAGCGGCTGCTCTTAAGATGTCCGGCAGAAATGAAATTCTTTCAGTGTTTTCTTTTGCTAGCAGAGGTCCGGCCCTAGGAGGGCCGTGGTCTGTGTATGCCAGCGGGAGATAGATCAGCAAAGCGTCCGTTCCTTTTGGAAATACCCAGGGGATGGAATATAGTTGTGGCACGGAGAATGAATTCTTCGTGTTTTTTCGTATGTGGAGAAGAGCAGCTGCCGGAGGAGGCTGAGGCGGAATAAGCTGTCAGCCTGATTGTGGAAAGGACGTGGTGGAATGGCACAGATCAAGGTAAATGATTTAACCTTTTGTTATGAGGGCAGCTATGACAATGTATTTGAACATGTAAATCTGCAGATTGATTCCGACTGGCGGTGCGGTCTGATTGGACGGAATGGGAAAGGAAAGACAACCTTTTTGAAGCTTTTGACAGGAGCTTATGAATATTCCGGCTCTATTACGGGGGCTATGGAGTGCGTGTATTTTCCTTATACCTTATCGGGCGAAGCCCGCCCGTCCCGCAGGGACATGCATTATGGTGTCCTCGAAGAGGGTACATTGCTAGGAGATGAATATTTACGGGAGGAGATTAGGAATTTAGAGAATGTCCCCGTCTGGACAACTATGGATTTACTGGAGGAGTTAAGCCCCGGTTATGAGCTGTGGAGGGTATGCCGGGAGCTGGAGCAGCTGAGTGTGGACCCGGAGGTGTTGAGCCGTGATTTTTATACCTTAAGCGGAGGGGAGCAGACGAAAATTCTTCTGGCCCTGCTTTTTTCCGGGGAAAACAGGTTCCTACTCATAGATGAGCCTACCAATCATCTGGACATGGAGGGTCGGGAAAAGACGGCGGCGTATCTGAGGAAGAAGAAAGGCTTTCTCCTGGTTTCTCATGACAAATGGTTTCTTGACCAGTGCGTGGATCACGTGCTGGTATTTGAACGGCAGACCATAACGGTGATGCAGGGAAACTTTACCTCCTGGCAGGAGCAGAAAGCCAAAAGGGATGCTCACGCCCAGGCAGAAAATGAGAGGCTGAAAAAGGATATTTCCCATCTGAGGGAGGCGGCACGCCAGGCAGAGGGGTGGTCCAATGCGGTGGAAAAGACCAAGCTTGGCACACGAATTGGTGGTCTGCGCCCTGACCGGGGCTTTATCGGCCACAAGGCGGCGAAAATGATGAAACGGGCAAAAAACACCCAGCATCGGATGGAAAAGGCGGTTCAGGAAAAAGAGGGGCTTTTAAATAACCTGGATACTACTGAGGAGTTGAAACTGTTTCCCTTAACCTACCACAAAGAGCGTCTTATCAAGGCGGATGGACTGTCCCTTTTTTATGGAGAGAGGCCCGTCTGTCAGAATGTCAGCTTTGAGCTGGAAAATGGCAGGCAGCTGGCTTTAAAGGGTGGAAACGGCTGCGGCAAGAGCAGTATTTTGAAGAAAATTCTGGGAGAGGAGATTGAGAGCAAAGGAGAACTTTTTACGGCCTCCGGCCTGGTGATTTCCTATGTGCCCCAGGATGTAAGCGGGCTCTCTGGTGGGCTTTTGGATTATGCAAGGGAGCGGGGGCTGGCCGAGCATCTCTTTCTGGCCCTGCTTCGGAAGCTGGATTTCCCAAGGGTGCAGTTTGAAAAGGACATGAGCTGTTACAGTGAGGGGCAGAAGAAAAAGGCGGCGCTGGCGGCGAGCCTTTTGACCAGGGCCCATGTGTATATTTGGGATGAGCCTTTGAATTATATTGATATTTTTTCTAGGATGCAGCTGGCGGAGCTGATCCGCACCTACCGTCCTGCCATGCTTCTGGTGGAGCATGACCGGAGCTTCCTTGCGGAGATTGGGGCAGAGCAGGTGGAGATTCCTTTGAGAAAATAAAGTGTTTTCTTTGAGGCAGAGGCTGTTGCTTTGACTTAGAAAATAGTCAAAGCAGCAGTCTTTCAAAAGAATTACTTTTAATGATTGCTTGAAATAGTTTCTGACTTCAGATTTTAAGGATTTCAAATTATTGGATTTGAAATTATTTCATTTATTACTTGTAAAATTTTGGAATCCATGTTAATATGCTTTTATGGACAGGAATATTTTTCCAGTGACAAATATCTGTTACTGAATATCTTTTGTCAATATCTCCAGTTCGGAGAGATTTTCAGCAAATTTGTGTAAGGGTATATGTAGGGAAAGGTACAGTGGTGTATGAGGGGGATTAAGGAAACACCCTACGGGTATACCATAATGCACAAAAACCATGTGTAGATCAAGGAAAGGAGCAATTTTATGGCAGATTTGAAACAGTATTTTTCCATGATTCGAGAACGAAAGGAGGTGTTGGCAGCCATACATGGCAAGAAAGATCTCTTGGAATTATTCTGTTCCTGGACGGAAGAGCAGCAGGAGGAATTTTTAGATTTTTGTACAGGAGCAAAAGGCCCAAGAATGCTCTATGATTCCTTTTTTTAGGAGATCATGAATCCGGAAAGCGCACCGGAGCGTCTGAATGAGTTTTTATCACTAATTCTTGGAACTCAGGTGAGAATCCATACGGTGCTTCCCAATGATTCCACCCGCATTGCGGACGAAAGCTCTCTTTTGATTACAGACATTGTGGTGGAGCTTAGGGATGGAAGTCTGGCCAACGTGGAGGTTCAGAAGATAGGCTACAAATTTCTGGGGGAGCGGAGCGCCTGCTATTCGGCGGATCTTTTACTGCGCCAGTATAAGCGGGTGCGGAGTAAGAAGCGAAAAAAATTCAGCTATCGTGATATGAAATCAGTTTACAATATCGTATTGTTTGAATCCAGCCCTAAAGAATTTTACCAGTATCCCGATATTTACATACATCGGTGTGAACAGCAGTCGGACACGGGAATCCGCCTGGAGCTTCTCCAGAAATATGTATTCATTCCTATTGGCATTTTTAAGAAAACACAGCAAAATAAAAAAGGAAGAGGGAAATTAGATGCATGGCTTACATTTTTCAGTACGGATGAGCCGGAGGAGATAGTGAAGCTAATTAAGGCTTATCCGCAGTTTAAGCCCATGTATGAAGAGGCATATGAAATATGCTGGAATATGGAGGAGATCATGGGACTTTTTTCAAAGGAGCTGCGGGAACTGGACCGAAATACGGTGCAGTTGATGATTGATGAGATGCAGGAGGAGCTGGACCGGAAGAGGGCAGAAGTAGAACAGCAGAAAAATTTGGCTGAGATAGAGAAAAGCCGGGCCGACAGGCTGGAAGAGAGCGAGCGTCAAAAATCGGAGCAGCTGGAAGAGGCCCTGCGCCGGATTGCAGAACTGGAAAGCCAACGGACTTAATGAGACAGCATAGAAAAAGCATGGAGAAAAACAAGTTCTTCGTGCTTTTTTTCACAGTCTTATACGTTTGCAGAGGGTGATAAGGGAATTTCTTGCTGTATATAAATATGAAAGCAAAACACCAAAGTAAAACAAAAACGAAACGTTTCTTCCAAAGCTTCACTCCTCCTAGATTTTTTCTATCCCAAAAACCGGAATACTTCTTTTTCTTCTATAAATAAAGGCAGCTATTATCATTCTTTAGCAAGTAAACTTGCACAGAATGTTTTTTCATACCGCTGCTGTTCTGAATAGTTACAAACAAATGAATCCATCCCCATATAAAAAGTTAAGAATTTAACAATCCATCCCAAATTCCCTCCATTTGCACAAGCAATTAAAAAAACTCAAAAAATAGAAAAAATTGTAAAATAACAGAAAAAGTCTAAAAAGTCAAGACAGATTCTTTGGATTCATGTGGTATTATGGTTTTTAAAAAACTTCAAAATAATCCATTCCAGGGGTTGTTAATTGTTTAACAACGTGTTATAATAAATCCAATTGATATAAAATTATCAATCAGACCCGAAACGTGGAAGAAATCTGTTCCCGTTCCTGCCCCAAGAAAGGTACATAGCCAAGGGAAAGAAGGAGCCGCAACAGAAATCAAAGGAAAGAGAGAGGTAAAAGTATGAGTCAAGAAACAGCAAACAAGATCGTTGTAGTTGGCGCAGGTAAGGTAGGAGAAACTATTTGTTACACCTTGATGCTGAAAACCCAGGTAAGCGAGATTGTCATCATTGATGTAGATGAGGACCGGGCCAAGGGTGCGGCTCTGGACATTTCCCACGGTACCGCATTCTACAGCCAGGTACGTGTGCGTCAGGGCGGCTATGAGGAATGTGCCGACGCAAAGGCGATTATCGTGACGGCAGGCGTTCCCAGAAAACCCGGTCAGACACGTCTTGATCTGGCAAAGGTCAATACCGGCGTAGCCAAGAGCATTGCCAGAAATATTATGGAGTATGCCAAGAATCCGCTGATTATCGTAGTTGCGAACCCGGTGGATGTAAACACTTACTTGATTCAGAAAGAAACCGGACTGCCCACCGGCCGTGTAATTGGTACGGGTACCTCTCTGGATACGGCCCGTTTCCGTTATCTTATCAGTGAGCGCTGTCATGTGGACATCCGTGATATCCAGGGCTATATTTTGGGTGAGCATGGAGATGCACAGGTACCTATCTGGAGCGGCGTGAACGTGGCAGGGGAGCCGGTGGATCATTTCCTTTCCCAGGACCCTGAGGTGCGGGCAAAGGAAAAGGAAGAGATTGCCCAGAAGGCACGCTCCGGCGGCGCGGACGTTATCTCCTTAAAGGGCGCTACCTTTGACGGAATCGCCATGTCCACTTTACGTATCGTGGAGTCCATCATTAAGGATCAGAACACCGTACTTCCCGTGGCCCATGTATTGGGCGACGACTACGGCGACATGGCAGATTCCTGTATCAGCCTTCCCTGCGTGGTAAACAGCGACGGAATCGGCAAGGTTCTGAAGATCAGCATGACAGACGCCGAGCAGCAGCAGATGGTTCACTCTGCGGATACCCTGAAGGCATTTATTAAGGATGTGTGCAGTAAAAATTAAAAGACTTTTTTGAAATTGTGTATCTATTGCATACAGGCATATTAGAGCCATGCTGTTTTGCGCCTGTATTTTATAGAAATATTTATTCAAAAGGAAGCATGGTTACTGATTCACAGAATGAACAGTAACAAAGAATAAAAGAATCATCATCTTACGAATATTTGGAAAATGACTTCACAAAAAAGATATGCTATAATCTATAGAAGCAATTTTCAAACGTAAAAATCACGATTCACAGCATCCGCCCGTCTGTCCATACTGCCAGCGGGAAAGCCGTGAATCGTGACATCATGTATACTCGAATTGCCCCGCACCAAATCAACAGGCAGTTCCGAGTGTTATCAAAGAAAAGGAGGTTAGCCAAATGGTATACAGCTATTATCCGGGCTGTACCTTGAAAAACAAGGCCCAGGACCTGGATCGATATGCCAGAATGTCAGCCGAGGCTTTAGGCTTTACCCTGGAGGAAATTGAGGAATGGCAGTGCTGCGGCGCCGTCTATCCCCAGGCTTCTGACGAGATAGCCACCAAGCTCTCAGCAGTACGCGCACTAAACGACGCGAAGGAAAAGGACCGCGATCTGGTGACCCTTTGCTCCGCCTGCCACCACGTAATCAAGCGCGTAAACGACGATATGAAAAACGTAGAGGACATCCGCACAAGGGCCAACAACTACTTAAAGCTCAACACCCCCTACGAGGGAGAGACAAAAGTCCTTCATTTTCTGGAGGTGCTTCGCGACCGCATAGGTTTTGACGCGGTAAAAGAAAAGGTGGTAAATCCATTAACGGGCAGAAAAATCGGCGCCTACTACGGCTGCCTGCTCCTTCGTCCAAGCGGCGTGATGGCCTTTGACGATCCGGAGAATCCTACCATCATTGAGGACTTTATCAGAGCTATAGGCGCAGAGCCGGTGGTTTATCCTTACCGGAACGAGTGCTGCGGCGGCTACATATCATTGAAGGAAAAAGCCCTGGCCGGAAATCTGGTGGATCAGGTGATGGATTCCGCGGCCGATAAGGGGGCCGGGGAGCTGATTACAGCCTGTCCTCTCTGCCTTTACAACTTGAAAAACAGCGGCACATCCAAGAAGCTTCCTGTTCACTATATCACGGAGCTTTTGGCAGAAGCCCTTGGTCTTATCATGGAGTCAAAGACCCCGCAGCAAGCTACGGGGCATCAAGCTTGTAGTTCAGCAAGCTGCGGGGGCTTTGACCCTTGCGGCAGTCGCCAAATGGACATGCCAGCATGTCCGCTTGGCTCGTTGCCCGCAGGAATAAAGGAGGTCGGAAAAGGTGCATAGAACAGAACAAGAACAGGCGGAGCTGATCAAAGAAATCAGCGGCGTCAACACAAAGAAATGTATGAAATGCGGAAAATGCTCCGCCTCCTGCCCGGCCTACGAGGAAATGGACATCCGTCCCCATCAGTTTGTCTCCTACGTGCAGAACGCAGACGTAAAAGCACTTCTGGAGTCAAAGAGCATCTGGAAATGCCTGTCCTGCTTTGCCTGCGTGGAGCGTTGTCCCAGAGACGTGAAGCCGGCGAAGCTGATTGAGGCGGTACGCCTTATGGTGATTCGTGAGAGAGGCGGCAATTACCTGACACCGGGTGAGGTGCCGGAGCTTCTCGACGAAGAACTTCCACAGCAGCTCCTTGCAAGTGCATTTCGGAAGTACAGCAAGTAAATATTTAGAAAGGTTGGAGGTGAATCACGTGCAAAGAATAGGAGTATTTGTCTGCCATTGCGGCACCAACATTGCGGCAACCGTTGACGTTGCCCGGGTGGTGGAAGCGGCGGCAAAGGAGCCGGGGGTTGTCCACGCAGAGGACTATCAGTATATGTGCTCCGAAGCCGGACAGCTTAAGATCCGTGAAGCAATCAAAGAGAAAAATCTGACAGGCATTGTAGTCTGCTCCTGCTCCCCGAGAATGCATGAAAATACATTCCGTCAGGCGGCAGAGCGTGCAGGCATCAATCCCTACATGGTAGAGATCGCCAATATTCGTGAGCATTGTTCCTGGATTCATAAAGATATAGAAGAAGCAACAGAAAAAGCGGTGATTCTGGCAAGGGCGGCCATCGCAAAGGTAACCTTAAACGCCCCCTTACAGTCAGGCACCAGCAGAGTGGTAAAGAGAGCCTTAGTCATCGGCGGCGGAATCGCCGGCATTCAGACGGCTCTGGATATCGCAGACGCAGGCTACGAGGTAGACATCGTAGAGAAGACCCCGAGTATTGGCGGAAGAATGTCCCAGCTTGACAAGACATTCCCCACACTGGACTGCTCGGCCTGTATTCTGACACCGAAGATGGTGGAAGCTGCGGCCCATGAGAAGATCACCATTTACACCTACAGCGAGGTGGAAAAGGTATCCGGCTTTGTGGGAGACTTCCAGGTGGATATCCGCAAAAAGGCCAGAAGCGTTGATATGAGCAAGTGTACTGGCTGCGGAGTCTGCCAGGAGAAATGTCCCTCTAAAAAGACACCCAACGAGTTCAACAGAGGGCTTAACACCAGAAGTGCCATCTACACCCCGTTTGCCCAGGCAATCCCCAATGTACCGGTGATTGATCGTGAGAACTGTATCAAGTTTAAGACTGGAAAATGCGGTGTCTGCTCCAAGGTGTGTCAGGCAGGAGCCATTGACTATGAGCAGAAAGATGAGATTGTAACCCAGAATTACGGAGCCATTGTGGTTGCCACAGGCTTTGATACCATCAAGCTTGACAAGTTTGATGAGTATTCCTACAGTACCAGTCCCGATGTGATTACCTCCCTGGAACTGGAGCGTATTATGAATGCGGCAGGCCCAACTAAGGGACACTTAGAGCGTATGTCTGATCATAAGCCGCCCAAATCCATGGTATTTATCCAGTGCGTAGGCTCCCGTTGTGCGGACAAGAGAGGAAAGAGCTATTGCTCCAAGATCTGCTGTATGTACACGGCAAAGCACGCCATGCTCATCCGTGACAAGTATCCGGGTGTGGAGGTTACGGTATTCTACATAGACGTTCGTACCCCTGGTAAGAACTTTGACGAGTTCTACCGGAGAGCCGTAGAGGAATACGGTGTAAATTACATTAAGGGCCAGGTAGGGAAGGTTGCGGAGAAAGGCGACAAGCTTCTGGTTCAGGGTGTTGACTTAATCGACAATAAGCGGATTCTCATGGAGACGGATATGGTAGTTCTGGCTACGGCCATTGAGCCCAACCCGGATGTGCGCAAAATTGCCACCATGCTCACCGCAAGCATTGATACCAACAACTTCTTAACCGAGTCCCACGCAAAGCTGCGTCCGGTGGAATCTCCTACGGCGGGGATTTTCCTCTCCGGCGTCTGCCAGGGACCGAAAGACATTCCGGAGACCGTAGCCCAGGCCGGTGCTGCCGCCGTAAAGGTAGTAGGGCTTCTGGCTAAGGATCACCTGGTAACCAACCCCTGTGTGGCCAAGTCCGACGAGCTTCTCTGTAACGGCTGCTCCTCCTGTGAAAAGGTATGCCCCTACGGAGCCATTTCCTATGAAGAGAGAGAGGTTAATGATCACGGCATCCGTGAGACGAGAAGAGTGGCCAATGTCAACAGTGCACTCTGCCAGGGCTGCGGTGCATGTACCGTTGCCTGCCCGTCGGGAGCTATGGATCTACAGGGCTTCTCGAATCGACAAATTCTTGCGGAGGTGGATGCGATATGCAAGTAGAAAAAACACAAGAATTTCGGCCTAAGATCGTAGCTTTCTGCTGTAACTGGTGCAGTTATGCGGGAGCCGATCTGGCCGGCAGCAGCAGGCTTGCTTATCCGGCGGACGTGAAGATCATCCGTGTGCCCTGCTCCTGCCGTGTAAATCCCATGTTTATTTTAAGGGCGTTTCAGCGTGGAGCCGACGGCGTGATCCTGTGCGGCTGCCATCCGGGAGACTGCCACTATACAACCGGCAACTATTATGCGAGAAGAAGAATGACCCTGCTGTTCTCCATGCTGGATTACCTTGGTGTGGAAAACGGCCGGACCCGTGTGGAATGGGTGTCCGCAGCAGAGGGCGTGAAGTTCTCCACCACCATGAATGAGTTTGTAGCCAAGATTCATTCCCTGGGCGAAAATGTGAGATTGGGGGATTTGCGATGCAAGAAAGATTAGTAGAGAGAGCAAAGGAACTCCTTACCGACGGAACCGTGGTACGTGTTCTTGGATGGAAGCAGGGAGATCTGGGCTACAATCCGGAGCCTGCCTACTTTAACAGCCCGGAGGAATTAGCGGACTTCGTGTACGACGGCTTCTGCGGAGCTAACTTAAGCAAATATATGATCCAGGCAGGGAAAATGGAGGGAAATACCCTGGTATTCTTGAAGCCCTGCGATACCTACAGCTTCAATCAGCTCATTAAGGAGCACCGGGTAAACCGGGAAAAGACCTACATCATCGGCGTGGGCTGCAAGGGAACTTTAGATATTGATAAGATTAAAAATGCAGGCATCAAGGGAATTGAGTCCATTTCCCAGGATGGAGATATGTTGAAGATTCAAACCATTTACGGGGAAAAGGAATTCCCCTTTGACGACGCACTGTTGGAACGCTGTACCGTCTGCAAGGGTAAGACCCATCAGGTGTACGACGAACTGATTGGTGCCCAGGAGGGGGAGGAAGCCGGACCCAAAGGCAACCGTTTTGAGATGGTGGAGAAGCTGGAAGCCATGACGCCAAAGGAGCGTTTTGCATTCTGGCAGAATGAGCTTTCCAAGTGTATCCGCTGCAATGCCTGCCGGAACGCCTGTCCGGCCTGCAGCTGCTTAAAATGTGTCTTTGACAGCAATAAGTTTGACTCGGCCCAGAAAGCCAATGTGGATACCTTTGAGGAGCAGATGTTCCATGTGATCCGGGCGTTCCATGTGGCGGGCCGGTGCACGGACTGCGGCGAGTGCAGCCGGGTATGTCCCCAGGGAATTCCGCTTCACCTCCTGAATCGGAAGTTTATCAAGGATATCAACGAGTTCTACGGACCCTATCAGGCAGGGGAGGATACGGACAGCCGTGCACCTCTTACTGATTATACGTTCGAGGACGTGGAGCCGAGTGTTGTCACCGAGAGAGGAGGGAAGCACTAAATGTATCAGATAAAGAAAGACCGTCTGCCGGAATTATTTGCGGCAATGGCCGGGGCACAGGATTTGTTTCTTCCTATTCGGAAAGCCGATCAGACCAACTATGGTCTCTGGACCGAAGAGGTGCAGGTGGATCTGGATACCCTGAAAACCGTGAAATCCGGCAAGGACTGTTTCTTCCCTCAGAGCGAGACTTTATATAGCTGTAAAAATGAGGACGGAAAGCTTTCCATCGATCCGGCGAAGCTTACGGATGAACCTTTTGTGGTATTTGGCATGCGGGCCTGTGACGTGCAGGGCTTAAAGGTACTGGACAATGTATTTTTAAATGACCCGGTGGACAGCTTCTACGGGGCACGCCGGGAGCACGGCACGGTGGTAGCTATTGCCTGCCATGAGCCGGAGGAAACCTGCTTCTGCAAGGTCTTCGGTATTGACGCAGCCAATCCGGCATCTGACGTGGCAGCCTGGTTTGTAGGTGAGGATCTGTACTGGAAAGCCCTGACAGAAAAGGGCGAGAGACTGACCGAGAGCGTAAAGGAACTATTTACGGACGGGGATGACACGGCTGTGGAGGAAGAGAAGAAGCAGATTCAGGCCATTATCGAAAAGCTTCCCTATTCCCACCTTGATCTTTCCCGGTTTACCCCGGAAAGAACCATGGAGCTGTTTGACTCTCCCTTGTGGGAGGAGATGTATAAGCCCTGTCTGGCCTGCGGCACCTGTACCTTTGTGTGCCCTACCTGTCAGTGCTACGATATCAAAGACTTTAACACGGGAAGCGGCGTGCAGCGTTACCGCTGCTGGGATTCCTGCATGTACTCTGACTTTACCATGATGGCCCACGGCAATATGCGTACCAGTCAGATGCAGCGGTTCCGCCAGCGTTTTATGCACAAGCTTGTGTACTATCCGGCCAATAACGACGGCATGTTCTCCTGCGTGGGCTGCGGCCGCTGTGTGAGCAAATGTCCGGCTTCTTTAAATATTGTAAAGGTGATTAAGAAACTGGGAGGTGAAGCGTAATGGGCGAGTGTACATGCGGAGGAAATCATAAAAGTGACATGCTGATTCCAATGATTGGCGTTATTACAGATATCCGTACTGAAACCCCGGATGTTAAGACGTTCCGTATAGTAGGACGGGACGGGAAGAAGCTTTTCGAGCATATGCCGGGCCAGTGTGCCATGGTGTCCGTACCTGGCGTGGGAGAGGCCATGTTTTCCATTACTTCCTCCCCAACCAACAAGGAATTTCAGGAATTTTCCATCAAGCGGTGCGGAAGTCTTACGGATGTGCTTCACGGGATGAATCCGGGGGATGAGATTACCGTAAGAGGACCCTATGGAAATGCATTTCCGGTGGAGACGGCTCTTAAGGGAGAAAATCTCCTGTTTATCGCCGGAGGAATCGGCCTTGCGCCTCTTCGCTCCGTGATCAACTACGTACTGGATAACCGGGAGAATTACGGGACGGTGGAGATTCTCTACGGCTCCCGTTCTGCAGACGATCTGGTGCAGTTAGAGGAGATTCAGCAGGTTTGGTGCAAGACTGATGGCGTGGACGTATATCTGACTATCGACCGGGAGCAGGAGGGCTGGGACGGCCATGTGGGCTTTGTTCCCTCCTACTTAAAGGAGATTGGATTTACCACCGACAAAAAAGTTCTTGTCTGCGGACCGCCCATTATGATCAAATTCGTACTGGCGGGGCTTACGGAGATGGGCTTTACCAAGGAGCAGATTTACACCACACTGGAGCTTCGCATGAAGTGCGGAATCGGAAAATGCGGACGATGCAATATTGGATCTAAATATGTGTGCAAGGATGGGCCGGTGTTCCGGTTTGATGAGATAGATGAATTGCCACCGGAGTACTAAGAAAGGACTGGTAAAAATAAAATGCAGGAAATGGTAAACGTATATTTTTTTGGAAAACAGTATTCCGTACCGGCCGAATTAACCATTATGACCGCAATGGAATATGCAGGCTATAAATTAGTTCGGGGCTGCGGCTGCCGTCATGGATTCTGCGGTGCCTGTGCCACCATTTACAGAATCAAGGGAAATAACGAGCTGAAAACCTGTCTGGCATGCCAGACCCAGGTACAGGAGGGAATGTATGTGGCAACCCTGCCGTTCTTCCCGACGGATAAGAGAAATTATGATATCAATGAGGTAGAGGCAAAGCAGAAGATTATGATGGAGCTTTATCCGGAGATCTACAGCTGTATCGGCTGCAATGCCTGTACCAAGGGCTGTCCCCAGAGCTTAAGTGTTATGCAGTATATTGCATACGCACAGAGGGGCGATTTTGAGAAGTGTGCGGAGGAATCTTTTGACTGTATCGGCTGCGGCATCTGTACCTCACGCTGTCCGGCAGGTATTTCTCACCCCATGGTGGGCGTGCTTGCAAGACGTCTTACCGGAAAATACATTGCTCCCAAGTCCGAGCACCTGGCCGAGCGTGTGGAGGCTATTAACAGCGGTGAGTTTGACAGCCTTATTGAGCAGGTTATGCAAAAGCCCATTGAGGAAATGAAAGAACTCTACAACAACAGGGATATTGAGAAATAGGAGGGGAGCACATATGTTTACAGCAGAAATGTTGGAATCCATTAAAAAGGTAGAGGCTACCAGAGCCGGGCGAATCGGCATGGAGCCCAGAAGAATGACGGCCGAGGAAAAAGATGAGCTTCTCCGCAAATTTCATCCTGATTATCGTCAGGAGGGCTTTCAGGAGTTAAAAGTAGGACCCAACAAGGGTGAGAAAGTGCCCTTTGAATTGGGAACTCTGTTACACTCCAACAGCCGGATCAAGGATGTGCCCATTGACTTGAATCATGCGGCTTATGACGTGGATGTTCTGGTTATCGGCGGCGGCGGTGCAGGTTCCTCCGCAGCCATTGAGGCCCATGAGGCAGGAGCCAATGTCATGATGGTGACAAAGCTTCGTATCGGTGATGCCAATACCATGATGGCCGAGGGCGGAATCCAGGCGGCGGATAAGGAGAACGATTCTCCAGAGCGACATTATCTGGATGCCTTTGGAGGCGGACATTTTGCCGCAAGGCCGGAGCTCTTACGCCGTCTGGTTATGGAGGCTCCCGATGCGATTAAATGGCTCAACGAGCTGGGCGTGATGTTTGACAAGGATAAGGATGGCAGAATGGTAACCACCCACGGCGGCGGAACCTCCAGAAAGCGTATGCATGCCTGCAAGGATTATTCCGGTGCGGAGATTATGCGAGTGCTTCGTGACGAGGTGTGGAACCGTCAGATTCCCATTGCGGACTTTACGGCGGCGGTAGAGCTGATTAAGGATGACAGGGGACAGGTGGCCGGTGCCGTGCTTCAAAATATGGAGACGGGCGAATACAAGGTGGCAAAGGCGAAAACGGTGATTATTGCTACCGGCGGTGCGGGACGGCTTCATTATCAGAATTTCCCCACATCCAACCACTATGGTGCAACTGCAGATGGTCTGGTGATGGGTTATCGTGCAGGAGCTCCTTTGCTGTACCAGGATACCATTCAGTATCATCCTACGGGCGTTGCTTATCCGGCACAGATCTTCGGTGCTCTGGTAACGGAGAAAGTGCGTTCTCTGGGGGCTATGCTGATCAATGCGGAGGGTGAGGCGTTTATGCATCCTCTGGAAACTCGTGATGTGTCTGCGGCTTCTATTATTCGGGAGTGCAAGGAGAGAGGTAAGGGTGTGCCCACACCTACCGGATTTGGTATCTGGCTGGATACGCCCATGATTGAGATGATTCACGGCGAGGGAACCATTGAGAAGCGGATTCCGGCTATGCTTCGGATGTATTTGAATTATGGCATTGATATGAGAAAGCAGCCGATTCTCATTTATCCGACGCTTCATTATCAGAACGGCGGCCTGGAGATCGGCGGTGAGGGCTTTACCAAGGCGATTCCCAATCTTCTGGTGGCAGGTGAGGCTGTGGGAGGTATTCATGGAAGAAATCGTCTCATGGGTAATTCTCTGCTGGATATTATTGTGTTTGGCCGAAATGCGGGTAAGGCTGCGGCGGCGAAGTGTAAAGAGGTGGAGCTTGGAACTATGAATCTTGACCATATTCAGGATTACGCTAAGGAGCTTGAGGCGGCGGATCTGCATACGGGTGAGGTTTCTCCGCTGCTTCTGCCCAAGTATACCTTTGGGATGCCGAAGTAATATGTATATGACAGGCAGCCTGTCATGAAATGAAATTCTAAGATTGTATTTGGTTCGGGCAGGAATCGCCGCCTCAAAAGGTGAGCGTCGTTAAGTTAGGTCTACAGGGACTATCGGCGCAGGGGCGGCGTTTTCCCTGCACCGGAAATTTTTACGGATTTCATTTTACAGCATTGGCAGCTTGTGGAAATAATCGGAAAGGGAGTGTGAGATGGGACTGGTAACATGGTTTCAGGAGAATATTTTTTCTAATACGCTGATGATGGTGTTTCTCATTGCCGTTATCGGTTATCTGGTTGGTAGTATTAAGATTTGCGGGCTGGAGCTGGGGACGGCCGGTATTTTGCTGGTGGCTCTGGTGTTTGGTCATTTTGGCGTGGAGATTCCCTCTCTGGTGCAGAATTTAGGACTTATCTGTTTTGTGACTTCGGTGGGCTTTATTGCGGGACCTAAGTTTTTTCGGAATTTTAAGCTGAATGCTACATCCTATATTTTGCTGGGGATTATTGTGATTGCGGCAGGGGCTCTGACCTGTGTGTTTGTGATTACGGTTTTTGGGGTGCCGGTGGATATCAGTCTTGGAATGATGACCGGAGCTCTCACCAGTACGCCGGGACTTGCGGCGGCTCTGGAGGCTACGGGGTCGCAGGCGGCTTCCGTGGGGTATGGAATTGCTTACCCCTTTGGCGTTATCGGGGTGGTTCTCTTTGTTCAGCTGGTGCCGAAGCTTTTAAAGGTAAATATGGCTGAGGAGCGTGCAAGGTACGAGGCGGCGGCCAATGTGGGTGAGGAGGAGTACCATAAGACGAAAAAGGAGGAGCTGTTTTATGCGGACAGTATGGGCTTCTTTCCTTTTTCTCTGGCCATTGCTTTTGGGATTGTTCTGGCGAAGATTGAGATTCCGCTTCCGGGAGGTGCGGTGTTCGCTCTTGGAACCTCCGGCGGGCCTTTGATTGCCGGGTTGATTTTGGGACATTTTGGACATATTGGGAAGCTGAGTGTTAAGGTGGAGAAGCATGTTCTGGAGTGTCTTCGGGAGTTTGGATTGGCTCTCTTTTTGCTTGGGGCCGGGTCTCAGGCGGGATCGGGGTTTGTGGAGATCCTCAAAGAGCAGGGAGCGCTTTTGTTCTTCTATGGGGCGCTGATGACGCTGATTCCTATGCTGCTGGGGTATGTGTTTGCATCTAAGGTGCTGCGGCTTAGTATTTTTAATACGCTGGGATCGATCTGCGGCGGGATGACGAGTACGCCGGCTTTGGGTACGTTGATTCGTGTGACGGAGACGGATGATGTGGCTTCGGCTTATGCGGCCACTTATCCCATTGCCCTTGTGATGGTGGTGCTGGCCAGCCAGTTTATTGGGATATTCCTGTAGCAATGAGCCATGCACAGAGAGAAGCAGATGGAATACGGGATGCTTGCATTCCGGAGGCCATTTGCTTCTCTCGGTATAGGGCGAAAGCCGGGAGCGAGGTGAAGCGAAGCGGAATCGAGCTGTGCATGGCGAAGTTGTATTATGCACAGAGAGAAGCAGATGGCTTTTGGGATGTAAGTATACCGAAAGTCGTCTGCTTTTTATCTGGAGAATTGGCTGCACGGACGGGACCGCAGTTCGGCAAACTGGAATTTGATTCATCATTTATCTTTCGTATTTTTAATAGTGCTTATGGTGAGCAATGCATTTCCCACCATTAAACCTGCCAAAAGCATATCTGTATTTAGTCCTTCTTGGATTTTAGTCCCAATATAAATACCTGCGAGTAATATAATCAAAGAAAATATAAGCACAGTTATCTTTTTCATGCCACACCTCCTATAAATTGTAATTCGTTTGGATGTTTAATGCTAAGATACTTACCACAATAGCAAACGTACAAACTAATAATGTTCCCACACCAAATACGACTATCACTTTTTTTACCTCTTTATTTCCTTGAACAGCCGTATCTATTCTATCAGCAAATAAAACACACACAAAAGCTACTATCATTAACGGTACAGAAATCAGGAACACAGAAATTTTTTCCATACTTTTCCCTCCAATAACTTCCGATTTATATATTTGATTATAAAATATTACCGTACACAATGCGTATTTATAAGCTTATTTTTAACGGATATTCAATTTTAAAAGAGAGTGGATGAATGAGGTGTCTTCTTTTGCGGCGGTCCCTGTTTTCAAGGTAATTCTATCTTGTATTCATGGGGGTAATAGTTTTTCAATTCGTCTACATCTATTTCTTTTCCCGCATAGGTCATAAACCAGTTTTCATAGTTTGGGTTATCCCAAACGGTGCCGTTTTCAAAAACAACCTGCTTTAAGCAGAGCAATGAATATGCAGCCTGGTTCGCCTTGTCATTTCCAACTTTCGGAATATCCTCCATGACTTCACCATCATATAAGGACCAGCCGCCACGGTATTCCTCGGTTTGATTGGATAAAATGTTTGTTTTTGTCCGGACAATGTTTTCAAAGCTACTTTTTGTACTGCTGTCAAGGAAATTCCAATATAGCTTTAGTGGCGAACCGTTTTTGTTGTAAGCCAGCATACAATATTGGGTTTCTACAATGGTGCTGTCGGTATGGTTTGTAAGTATATCGTGGATATAGGGGGCGCCATCTTCGTAATGGAGAATATCTACGCTTTCATGGATTATTGTTATAGGGCTTTTTTTATCTGCTGCAATATCGCTTGTGTTTGTTTGCCAGTCACGGATAGGAAGTGTATTATTCGTTTTGCTGTCAATGGAAGCTATTGCAGACGTGGTGAACAAACCAGTGGTGACAAATACGGTAAGGCAGGCAGATAGAAGAGTAATCATTGTGGTTCGTTTTGTGTTCATAATGGCGGTAATCCTTTCCTCAATGGCATTTTTGCTGAAATTATTACAAAATGGCGACAGTCCGCTTTTCTTTGCTTCCAAACGGATAAGCATGTACGAATAATCAGATTTGGATTTGTCGCCAAATTGCCGTATAACACTTTCGTCACATGCCAGCTCAATATCACGGTTGAAAAGAATGTACATTACCCAAACGAAAGGATTGAACCAATGAACACAGAGGGCATATGCGGCAATCAGCTTTGGAATGGTATCAAAACGATTGATATGGACATATTCATGTGAGAAAATATATTGCAACTGATTTATATTTTTCCAATCCGTTTGCTTTGGCATTAAAATGACAGGGTGAAAAACACCATACGTCAAGGGTGTGGAAATTCTATCCAGTTGTTTTATGGAAATTCGGCGTTTATGTGGATGTTCTTTTATCCATTGTTCTACATAGGCATGATTGACTGGTAAGGCTGTCCGAAATTCAATCCGGCAACGCAAATAGGATACTATGAAAAATGCGGCAAAAAGTATCATTCTGGTACACCACACAACAAACCAGACCGAAATAGAATGAACATTTGTTGCTGGCTGATCCATGCCTTGTCTTATCACAAAATATTCCTGTGATAGGGCAGAGGTAAGGTGATCTGCTTCTGCTTCAAAAAATGCGGGTTTCGATATACTGTGGTTTATAAGTGTATATATACTAAGCGCAGAGGGAATGGTAAATGGAACAATCAGCCTCAAAAGCACCATTTCCCACAAAACAAGAAATGTTTTTTTCGGCAGACGATTTATTGCTACTGCCCGAATTATTGCAACCGCAATCGTAAAAACCGCCCCGGAAAAACTCATTGCCAGTAAAGCCATGCTTATCACCTCATTCCAAATCTGCAACCATTTGTTTCAGCTTTTTAATCTCTTCGGCAGAGAGCTTTTTCCTGCCGAGCAGGGCGGTGAACAGCTTATCGGCAGAACCGTCATAAATTTTGTCAATTAGTTCGTTGGTTTCAGCTTCCTGTATTTCTTCTTTGGGAATAAGCGCATGACATATGAAATTAGGTTCGGAACGTTCAATAGCTCCTTTTTTTATGCAGCGTTTAATAAGGGGGTAGGTTGTGTTTTTATTCCAGCCCAGCTCTTTCATAAGAATATCTGCCACATGCTTTGCCGGTACATCACCCTCTTTCCAGAGAATACCCATAACTTTTAATTCGGAATCGAAAAGCTTTACCGTTTTTTTATCCATATAGTATACACTCCTTTTTATAAGACTGTAGTAGTCTTCGCTATATAGACTACCACAGTCTTATAAAAATATCAATAGATAAAATGATACCGTTTCAATGGGATATACAGAACGATTGGCAACAGTTTTTTTAAAAGGATAGTGCTGTTTTCTTTTGCAGCTTTTTCATTAGGGCAATTTCTATTAAGATTATTTTAGAAAGATATGCTATATTTAGTGGGGAAAGGAGCGTGCCGCATATGAACAGTAATACAGTGGTAAAAAAGGTAGTGGACTATATAGAAACACACATGAATGAGGATTTATCTCTTGATATCATAGCAAATGCTTTAAATTATTCAAAATTTTATATAGCCAGGATTTTTATGGAGGAAACAAAATGTACCGTTTATAAATACATTCAAGGACGCAGATTGACTCTGGCAGCCCAAAAGCTTGTGGAAACAGAGCAGCCCATTGTTGAAATTGCTTATGAAGCCCATTATGCTTCGCAGCAGGCTTTCTCATTAGCCTTTAAACAATTATATGGATGTACGCCTAATATTTACAGGAAAAATGGTATGTTTTATCCGAAGCAATTGAAGATAAGCATGTTTCGTTCACTTAAGGGATACTCATTTTTGTATTATTTTGCAGGGGGTAGATTGGCGGCATGAGCACAATTCCTTATGTTATTGAGCAAACGAGCCGGGGAGAACGTGAGCTTGATATTTTTTCAAGATTATTGTCCCACAGGATTGTATTTTTAGGGGAAGAAGTAAGTGATGCTTCAGCCAGCTTGCTTATTGCACAAATGTTATTTTTAGAATCGCAAGACCCGGAAAAGGACATTCAGTTATATATAAATAGTCCGGGCGGTTCTGTTTCGGCGGGCTTTGCTATCTATGACACAATGCAGTATGTCAGGTGTGATGTTTCGACCATCTGTATAGGTCTTGCAGCCAGCTTTGGAGCATTTTTATTGGCAGGAGGGGCAAAAGGAAAGCGCTTTGCTTTGCCTAATGCGGAAATTATGATACATCAGCCTGCGATTCATGGAAACGGGATTCAAGGACAGGCAGCCGATATCAAAATTGCATCTGACCATATACAAGAGAGTAAAAAACGATTAAATACCATTTTATCAGAAAATACAGGGAAAAGTATGGAGGAGATAGCGATTGCAACGGAACGTGATCACTATATGACAGCGAGAGAGGCAATGGATTTTGGCTTGATTGACAGGATGATAGATAAGCGTTGATTTTATGCGGCTCCGGGTAATTGTTTGATTATTGTTGACATTCTCGAATATCGAGTATATAATGAGACCATACAAACTCGATATTCGAGAATAGGAGGCACAATATGCCAAGGGCAAAGTTTCAGACACTCACCGAGCAGATGTTTTATATCCTGCTCTGCTTGAAAGAGGAGTGCTACGGTATGGATATTTTGGACAGGGTTCCCATCATGACTCAGCACCGGGTGAACGTAGGATCGGGAACGCTTTATAATTTGCTGGAGCAGTTTGCCCAGGCGGGGATGATTCGTGAAACAAAAGTAGAGGGGCGTCGGCGCAGTTACATCCTGACAGACTACGGGAGAGAAATGCTGGAGCGAGAGTATCAGCGCATCCGTGCACAGGCCGAGGATTTCTGCAGAATTTTTGGAGAGGATGAGTGAAAATGAAAGAGAAAAAGCGTACATTGGAAATATTCTCCTATTATGACTGTTCCAGGCTGGAAAAGCATCTGACCAAGATGGCAGAAAAGGGATGGCTGCTGGAGAGCATTAGCTCTTTCCTTTGGACATACCGCAGGATTGAGCCTGAAAAGCTGACTTTCTGCGTCTGCTGGTATCCCAAAGCATCCGCATTCGATCCAGAGCCGTCGGAGGAGCAGCAGACGTTCTATGACTTCTGTCAACACACAGGGTGGGTCCTGGCCGGAGCGTTCGGTCAGATGCAGGTGTTTTACAACGAAGCCCCAGACCCAATCCTCATTGAAACAGACCCGGTGATGGAGGTAGATGCCATTCATCGCTCCGCAAAACGAACCTTTCTGCCATCCCAGCTGGTGCTGCTGGTTTTATCCTTGTTAAACGGCTGGCTGTTTGCCGCTCGATTGCTGAATGACCCGGTGGGAGTACTGGCCAGCGCCGCAAATTTATTCACCGGACTATGCTGGCTGTTTATTTTCTTGCTGGAAGCAGTGGAATGCGGCGGCTACTTCCTTTGGCATCACAGGGCAGTCAGGGCGGCAGAGCAGGGGGAGTTTCTGGAAGCAAAGGGGCACCGGACCTTTCAGCTCATCTGTCTGGCAGCAGTAGGGCTGGGAATGGTGTATTACCTTGTCAGTATTCTGACCTCTGAAGATCCGATGATGATAGCGATTGCGCTGCTGATGTTTGGCGTATATCTGCCGGGAGTTTATTTGCTGACCTATGGCATCAAGACGTTTCTCAAAAAGAAAAAAGCCTCTGCCAGGGTCAATCGAACCGTAACGATCCTTTCTGCTTTTGCGGCGGCTTTTGTTCTGTTTGGCGGAATTACCTGGGGCGTCCTGTTTGGCTCCTCCCGTGGCTGGTTTGCGGGAGAGGATGAAACATATGAGTATCACGGCAATATTTTCGCAGATCCACAGGATGATCTTCCCTTGACCGTGGAGGAGCTCCTGGGTGTGAATTTTGATGGCTATACGAGGGAACGGACAAGTCATCAGTCTCTGCTGGTGGCCCAGTATGAGGCCCGCCAGAGTCCCCGCTTCGATACGGACGATTACAGTGAAATGCCCCGCTTGGAATATACCATCACACTGGTAAAGGCTTCTGCTCTGTATGATCTTTGTAAAAAGGGATTACTTGCGGGCTGGGAGGACGATTGGAGGCCCGAGGGGCAGAAAGATTGCACCATTCCTGTGGACCCCGCCCCCTGGGGGGCGGAGGATGCCTATCAGCTTGCAAATCAGGAGTATGGCCCTGAGAACACCTTTCTGTTGTGTTACAAGGACAGGCTTGTGGAGATTGATTTTGGCTATGGCTGGGAGGTCACGCCAAAACAGATGTCCCTGGTGTCGGAAAAGCTTGGAAATGTCAATCGCTGAATTGGTTTCCGCAGGAGTTGTTATGATTGCAAGGGGTTATCAGGAAATGGATAACCCCATTTGCTTTTTTGCAAGCATTTTCTTCCACAAAATACCTGTTTCCAAACCGCAGACAGAAATCAAAATGCCTGCTGTCATGTATGAAATATATAGAATACAATTATAAATCCAATCTCATATAGATTGATGTACTCATAGGACTATCGTTATAACAATCTATGGTATAAAATCCAAATTTTTCATACAAATGAATTGCCTTTTCTAAAAAGGGGAGAGTATCCAGCAGCATATAAGAATAACCAATTTCTTTGGCGTCAATAATAATTCGCTGTACCAGTAGTTTTCCAATATTTATGTTTCTAAATTGAGGTCTTACATAAAGACGTTTCATCTCACAATTTTTTTCATCAATTTTTTTTAGCCCAATACATCCTGCGGCTTCTCCGTTACAGTAAGCCAAATACAATCTTCCGGAGGGCATACCGTATTTTTCTTCTAAATGATTTATTTCTTCATCATAATGCTGAATATCAAGATAATTTTGAAAGGAATGGTCATTTGCTATTAACATCTTTGTGTACTCGAAAAATAGAGCATTTATTTCCTGTGTATGCTTATATGCTGGGACAATTTCAATATTCATTATAATTCCTCCAAAAATCAAGCTTTTTTATCGTTTTTGCGCAATATACTTTCCATTACGATCATTGCTTCGCATAATCTGCTACAATCTTTTGGGTCTATATTTTTTAGTTTTTCATAAATCTGTTCATTGCCATACCGATCTATTTGTTTTGCTTTTTCTTTTCCTGTAGCTGTTAAATATAATTTTTTAATTCCTTTACTTCCTGAAACGAGTTTTCTTATTAGAAACCCTTTTTTCTCTAACTTTGCAAGGATTCTGCTTACATAGCTTTTATCCATGTTTAGATGCTCACATAATTCAGTGGCATTGATTCCTTGGTTAATATATATTTCAAATAGCACCCTCGATTCAGGCCATGAGAAGCTTGTCCCTAAATAGCCTTTATTCATAACATCTAACCATACTGTGTAGTACCGGTTAAATTGTCGTATTATTTTAATCATATCTTCATTCAATGTAGTACCTCTTTTCTATGAGTTGATTTTATCAACTTATATTATAGCTCTATGTGTTGATAAAATCAACTCAATTGTATTTTATTAGAATAGGCTTTCACTTCTACTGACGGTTGTCCTGTCCGGCTTGTGGGGACAGCCTTTTTCTGGTATACTTTTGGTCCGGAGAAGACTGCCAGCGGAGGACAGATCAGTATCCCTAAATGGGTATTGGATAAAATTGGAAACAAAAGACGGGGATATATGGCAGTTGGAAATGATTGAGAATGGTGAAATGATCTATCGAAAAGCCGAGAAATGATCTTATTTTATAGCACAAAGAAAAGGCGGGATACCATGGATAGAAACGTAAATATTATTGTTGGCCTGAATGGTGAGAAAATGGTCCTGATCAATGATATCCGTTTTAAGGGCAAAAAGCGGGAAGACTGGAAAGAAGTAGAGAATTATCTCAAAGAGTACGTCGGGGAATTTTACGAGATTGCAAACCTCCGAAAAGATATTCATTTCCAGCAGCTTTCCAGACGAATATGCCGGTTCAGAGAGTAGGATTGCCCTGAAAGGCGCTGTTGCAAAGGCTAAAGCCAATGCGGCGCAGGGGATACCGGAGCTGATTCAGATCGCTGCGAATGGGGAGTATTCGGAGAATAGGAAAAAGAAGCATGTGAAGGACGCTAAGTATGGGTGGTATCGGTATGATGTGCGGTTTGCACTACCGGTATATGATGATAAGAGCGGCGAGGTCTGCCGGTACAATATCTTCTTTGCCCGGATGCTGGTGCGTCATGATGCGGACGGTAAGAAATATCTTTATGACATGCTGGCAATAAAAAAAGAAACGAGCAACCCGCTTGAGTAAAAACTGTACGGTGAAAACCCATCTCTTTTATGTATGATTGTATCGGAAAGATGAAGTTTTGTCAATAGAAATTGTCTGTAAAATTGTGGAACGAGTTGTGAAAGAAAAAAAGAAAAAATCCAATTCCCAGATAAACAAGAGGAAATAACGGGTGATTGTGGAATCAGCCAATGGTTGAATTAGATACAATCAACTGTCAGTTCCTTTTACAATCCGTTTTTCGTTTGTAAACTAACTGCAAGGAGGCAGGATATGGAACAAGAAATGATAGGAAAATTTATATCAGCCTGTCGAAAAGAAAAGGAGCTTATGCAAATGCAGTTGGCTGAAAAATTAAACATTACCAATCGAGCAGTCTCAAAATGGGAAACGGGAGTTTCCCATAGTTAAAGATACCACACCAACTATGACGAACTCACGCTTATACAGAACTGCAAAAGAGATAAAGGCTTGATGTAAGTAATAACTACTGCATCAGTCTTTTTCTTACACTATTCCTAATATAAATATCTATAACGATGAATTGAAATTTTCACATTTTCGTGATATAATATCATGAGTGATTATCATGGCAAGGAGGACTATATGGCTGTAACATATAAAAAACTATTTCACTTGCTGATAGACCGGGGCATTCCGACCGCCGAATTGACGGAGAAAGCTGGATTTAGTGCTAATATTCTAACCCGACTAAGGCGTGACCAGTATGTATCTTTGGATAGTATCGAAAAGATATGTCTTGCTCTTGGTTGCAAGGTAGATGATATTCTGGATTTTATTCCCGATGAAAAGGAGAAAGAAAATGGCTGATATTAGAAAAGAACAAGAGCGTGATGAACTCCATCGGGCGATATGGGCGATTGCTGATGAACTGCGTGGAAGCGTGGACGGATGGGATTTCAAGTCCTATGTGCTGGGTATGATGTTCTATCGCTATATATCTGAAAACCTAACAAATTATATCAACAAGGGCGAGATTGAAGCCGGAGAAGTGGACTTTGATTATGCACAGTTGTCCGATGAAGATGCTGAACAGGCTCGTGAGGACTTGGTTAAAACGAAGGGATTCTTCATTCTGCCCAGCGAGCTTTTCTGCAATGTCAGAAAAAAAGCCGCAAATGACGAAAATTTGAACATGACCTTGGAAGCTGCCTTTAACCACATTGAGGAATCAGCAAAGGGCAGTGAAAGCGAAGATAATTTTGCGGGATTGTTTGATGATATTGATGTCAACAGCAACAAGCTGGGGGCTACCGTTGCCAAGCGTAATGCGAACCTCGTGAAGCTGATCGAGGGCGTGGCAAACATGGGCTTGGGCAACTACAAGGACAATTCCATTGATGCTTTCGGTGATGCTTACGAATATCTTATGAGTATGTACGCATCCAACGCCGGAAAAAGCGGCGGTGAGTTCTTCACTCCGCAGGAGGTTTCCGAGCTTCTGACCCGTATGGCTGTTGCAGGAAAAACGGAGGTCAACAAGGTTTATGACCCGGCTTGCGGTTCTGGTTCTCTGCTTCTGAAAGCGGCAAAAATTCTCGGTAAAGAGAATGTGCGTCAAGGTTTCTATGGACAGGAAATCAATCTGACTACATACAACCTTTGCCGTATCAATATGTTCCTGCATGACATTGACTTTGACAAGTTTGACATTGCCCACGAGGACACCCTGCTGTCTCCGCAGCATTGGGATGACGAGCCGTTTGAGGTTATCGTTTCCAATCCGCCTTACTCCATCAAGTGGGAGGGCGATGACAACCCGGTTCTTATCAATGACCCCCGCTTTTCCCCTGCCGGCGTGCTGGCACCGAAATCCAAGGCTGACCTTGCCTTTATCATGCACTCTCTGGCATGGCTTGCTACCAACGGAACAGCGGCTATTGTCTGCTTCCCCGGCATCATGTACCGTGGTGGAGCGGAAAGAAAAATCCGTCAGTATTTGATTGACAACAACTTCATTGACTGTATCATTCAGTTGCCAAGCAATTTGTTTTTTGGTACTTCCATTGCGACCTGCATTATGGTTCTGAAGCGCAGCAAGTCCGACAGCAAGACCCTGTTTATTGATGCTTCCAGTGAGTTTGTCAAGGTAACGAACAACAACCGATTGACTGAGGAAAATATCGTTCATATTGTGGACGAATTTGTTTCTCGTGCTGATGTTGCCCACTTTGCCCGTTGTGTTCCGTATGAGGAAATCGTTGAACAAGACTACAACCTCTCTGTCAGTACCTATGTGGAAGCTGAGGACACCAGAGAGAAAATCGATATTGTGAAGCTCAATGCCGAGATTGAAGAAATCGTTGCCCGTGAACAGGTACTCCGTGCTGAGATTGCGAAGATTATCGCAGAAATTGAGGTGGGTGTATGAGTAAATTAGACGATCTCATTCAAGAACTATGCCCAAACGGAGTTTCATATAAAACGGTTGCTGAGATTGCAGCAATTTCTCGCGGTCGTGTTATGTCGAAGGATTATATCAATGAAAATCAAGGGGATTACCCTGTATATTCTTCTCAAACGGAGAACAATGGTGAATTGGGGCGTATTTCCACCTACGATTTTGAAGGCGAATATCTAACTTGGACTACTGATGGAGCAAATGCTGGTTCTGTTTTTTATAGAAATGGGAAATTTAGTGTAACAAATGTATGTGGACTGATTAAGGTATCTAATGACATTATACTTACTCGTTTTCTTTATTTTGTTCTTTCTGTTGAGGCGAAAAAGCATGTCAGCAGTGGTATGGGAAACCCAAAGCTAATGAGTAATGTTATGGCAAAGGTGAAAATCCCTGTTCCCCCTCTGCCAGTGCAAAGTGAAATTGTCCGTATTCTGGACAATTTCACGGAGCTTACAGCGGAGCTTACAGCGGAGCTTACAGCGGAGCTTACAGCGAGAAAAAAACAATATAATTATTATAGGAATAAGCTACTGACCTTCAATGGTGCTGATATTCCCATCGTTCAGCTCCGTACTGTTGTCAAAAAAAGCTGTTCCGGCTCTACTCCAACTAAAGGAAATTCTGACTACTACGAGAACGGTACTATTCCGTGGATAAGGACGCAGGACGTTCGCTTCAACGAAATAACCGAAGTCGATAGCTTTATCACAGAAAAGGCAGTTGTAGAGACCGCAGTAAAATGGATACCAGAGAACTGCGTTATTGTTGCGATTTCTGGTGCTACCGCAGGAAGATGTGCTATTAACAAGATAAAAGCGACTACCAATCAGCATTGTCTGAATTTGGAGATTGATGAGAGCAAAGCCTTGTATAGATACATCTACTACTGCATTTACAACAAGTATGATGAACTCCTTAGCAGGAAGCAAGGAGCAAGAGGCGATTTAAACTCATCTTTGGTATTGTCCCTTGAAATTCCCGTGCCTCCTCTGGATGTGCAAAAACGCCTTGTCCATGTGCTTGACAACTTTGATGCCATTTGCTCTGACCTCAAAATCGGTCTACCTGCTGAGATTGAAGCAAGACAGAAGCAATACGAGTTCTATCGTGATGCTCTCTTGACATACGCCGCAACTGGGCAGATAATCGCTAAGCAAGCAAGCAAGCAAGCAAGCAAGCAAGCAAGCAAGCAAGCAAGCAAGCAAGCAAACGGAGTATAATGATCTGATTATCCTTTGTCAATATGTATTCGGTGTTGTTTTCTTAAAAATCGAAGATGTCGTGACGATGTTCCGTGGTGAATATATTACGAAAAAAGATGCAACAGCCGGAAATATCCCCGTTATCTTAGGTGGGCAAGAGCCAGCCTACTATATAGACAAGGCAAACCATATTGGTGAGGTTGTTGTAGTTGCGAGAAGTGGAGCATCCGCAGGTTTCGTTTCATATTGGAATGAACCGATATTTGTTACCGATGGCTTTGGATATGAAGCTCAGTCAAAGCTGATGATTACAAAATATCTATACTACATCCTCAAGAATATGGAAAAAGAATTGAATGATTCAAAGAGAGGTGCAGGAGTTCCTCATATAAGCGGAAGCTATATTCTGAACATAAAAATTCCTGTTCCATCTTTGGGGACACAGAAGAAAATCGTATCAACGATTGACTGCTTTGATGCCCTCTGCAATGATATTTCTTCCGGCTTACCGGCAGAGATTGAAGCGAGGACGAAGCAATACGAATACTATCGTGATAAACTGCTGACTTTCAAATCGGCAGAGTAATCCACAAAAGGAGGTTTCTATGAGTATCTACAATATCGTGCTTTCGACCAATGAAAGCACTGTTGTGACCGAGTATGAGCCACAGACCAAACGCTCTGATGCCTACCAGAGTGAAGCGGCTCTGGAAGCGGCATTTATCAAAATGCTGGGCGAACAGGGCTATGAGTATGTGACCATTCGGGGCACCGATGCACTCATTGCCAATCTCCGCAGACAGTTAGAAATACTCAATAACTATCAGTTTACGGATAAGGAATGGGACAGCTTTTTCAAAAGCAAAATTGCCAAAGCCAATGAGGGTATCGTGGAAAAGACCCGAAAAATTCAAGAGGACTATGTTCAAAATCTGACCCGTGAGGACGGCACGACGATGAACATCTCTCTGATTGACAAGAAGAATATCCACAACAACCGTTTGCAGGTCATCAATCAGTATGAGGAAAGTGCCGGAACGCACGACACCCGATATGATGTGACCATTCTTGTGAACGGTCTACCGCTGGTTCATGTGGAGCTGAAACGCCGTGGCGTTGCTATCAAGGAAGCGTTCAACCAGATCAACCGTTATCAGCGTGATAGCTTCTGGGCTGGTTGTGGGCTTTATGAGTATGTGCAGATTTTCGTTATCTCCAACGGCACATTCACAAAGTATTATTCCAACACCACCAGAGCAAGCCACATTAAGGAAAGTGAAAATTCCTCCAAGAAGCACAGCAAGAAAACTTCCAACAGCTTTGAGTTCACTTCCTATTGGGCAGACGGCAATAACAAGGTCATTCCCGACCTTGTGGATTTCACAAAGACATTCTTTGCGAAGCACACCATTCTGAATATCCTGACAAAATACTGCGTGTTCACATCCGAGGAATTGCTGCTTGTCATGCGCCCCTATCAGATTGTTGCTACCGAACGTATTTTGAACAGAATTGAAGTGTCCACCAACTACAAGAAAACAGGCACTATCGAAGCCGGAGGATATATCTGGCACACCACAGGAAGCGGCAAGACCTTGACTTCCTTTAAGACTGCCCAGCTTGCTACGAACCTGCCGTATATCGAAAAGGTTCTGTTTGTGGTTGACCGTAAGGACTTGGACTACCAGACCATTAAGGAATATGACCGCTTTGAGAAAGGTGCTGCCAACGGAAACAAGAGTACCGCTATTTTGCAAAGACAGCTTGAGGACAGCACTTCCCGAATTATCGTAACGACCATTCAGAAGCTGGATGTGTTCATTACCAAAAATCCGAGCCACCCCATCCGCAACAAGCATATTGTTCTTGTGTTTGACGAGTGCCACCGCAGCCAGTTTGGAGATATGCACACCCGAATTGTGGGAGGGCAAATCAAAAAGGGCGAAAAGACAATCAAGGTGGACAAGTATTTCAAGAACTATCATATCTTCGGATTTACTGGTACACCTATTTTCGCTGTCAATGCCGGAACAGGCGGCAATCCGGATTTGAGAACCACAGAGCAGGCTTTTGGTGCGAAGCTCCACACTTACACCATTGTGGATGCAATCAACGATGGAAATGTTCTGCCGTTCCGTATCGACTATATCAACACAGTCAAGCAAAAGGACGGAAAGCAGGACAAACAGGTTGCCGCTATTGACACCGAGGAAGCATTGAGTTCGCCGGAGCGTATCACAGAGGTTGTGAAGTACATTTGGGAACACTTCGACCAAAAGACCATGCGAAATTCCTATTACAGTCTGAAAGGTCAGCGAATAAACGGTTTTAACTCTATGTTTGCCGTCAGTTCTATTCCTGTCTGCAAAAAGTATTATCTGGAGCTAAAAAAACAGATTGCAGAACAGCACAGAGATTTGACCATTGCCACCATCTTCTCATTCGCTCCAAACGAAGCGGATAGTGCCGATGGTATTCTGGACGATGAAAGTTTTGACACCGATGACCTTGACCAGAGTTCCCGTGACTTTCTGGATAGGGCAATTAAAGACTACAACAAGATTTTCAAAACCAATTTCGATACATCAAGCAAGGGCTTCCAAGATTACTACAAAGACCTTTCCGATAAGGTTAAGAAGCGTGAAGTCGATTTGCTGATTGTAGTCAACATGTTCTTGACGGGCTTCGATGCAACAACACTTAACACCCTTTGGGTAGATAAGAACTTGAAAATGCACGGTCTGATACAGGCATTTTCCAGAACGAACCGTATCCTCAATTCAGTTAAGTCCTTTGGTAATATTGTCTGCTTCCGTGATCTTGAAGAAGCTACCAACGATGCGATTGCATTGTTCGGAGACAAGGAAGCAAACGGCATTGTCCTCTTGAAATCCTATGAGGATTATTACTATGGTTGTGTCGATGATAAAGGTCGTGAGCAGAAAGGTTATGAGGAACGAATTGCCGAACTGTTGCAGAAATATCCTTTGGGACAGCCGATTGTCGGAGAGCAAAACAAGAAAGATTTTATTGTCCTGTTTGGCAACATTCTCCGTTTGAGAAATATCCTTGCTGCCTTTGATCGCTTTGCCGGAAATGAAATCCTGTCCCCGATTGATTTCCAAGACTACACAGGCACATACCATGATGTGTACGAGGAAATCAAGCCGAAACCGGGAAGCAAGGACAGCATTATGGATGATGTTGTCTTTGAAATGGAGCTTGTCAAACAGGTGGAAGTCAACATTGACTATATCCTGATGCTGGTTGGGAAGTATCACGATGGCAACTGTGAGGATAAGGAAATCCTTGTTGCGATTGATAAAGCAATCAAGTCCAGCTTGCAGCTTAGGTCTAAAAAGGAACTAATCGAAAACTTTATTACTACCATCAACACAAGTACCAATGTCAATACTGACTGGCAGCGTTTTGTCAGAGAGCAGAGAGAAACCGATATTCAGATTTTGATCACTGAAGAAAAATTGAAATCGGAGGAAACAAGAAAATTTGTGGAAAACGCTTTCCGTGATGGCGTACTCAAAACCACCGGCACGGATGTTGACCGACTGATGCCGCCCGTTTCCCGTTTCGGAGGTGGAGGTTCTCGTGATAAGAAGAAACAGACAGTTATTGAAAAACTGAAAGGGTTCTTTGAGAAATATTTCGGACTGATTAGCCCAGAGGTTTCAAAAGAACCGGATAAAGTTACATATCTTTATGATACAGAACCAACACTATCTATGGTGGCAGAGGAACCGGTGCATTACGGAAAAGATGTTTAGTGCAAATGATAATGGTTTTACATAAAATCAGGAGGAAAAATGAAAAAAGAAATTGCAAAGTTATTAGCAGGAAGTTCTGCATTGCCAGTTTTATTTATAGGTTCTGGATTAACGAGAAGATATCTTGATCTACCCAATTGGGAAGGGTTACTTCGAAAATTCTGTGTTAAGCCATTTGAATACTACTACGGTAAAGCAGAAAGGGCTTGCCGAGATCAACTGGATATGTTGTATCCAACATTGGCTGATTATATAGAGGAAGATTTCAATGAAGTATGGTATACTGATAGCAATTATAAACAAAGCAGAGAACTCCATACGGAGGACTTGAAACAAAAAATTTCTCCTTTCAAATTTTGCATTGCAGATTTTATTCGTGATTCTAGTGCTAATATTCAAGAAATGTATGCTGAAGAAATTTCTAAATTTAAGGCTATCGGAAGCAAAAACATTAGTTGTATTATTACGACTAATTATGACACGTTTTTAGAAAACAGTTTCGGGCAGGGTGCATTTCAAACATATATTGGGCAAAGCGAATTACTTTTTTCGACAATATATGAGATAGCGGAAATATATAAAATCCATGGATGTTGTACCAAACCAGAATCTATAGTTATCAATTCGTATGATTATAATATATTCAATCAAAAAAGTGCATATTTGAGTTCGAAAATTTTGACACTATTTCTCGAAAGACCGATAATATTTGTGGGGTATAGTATCAGCGATCCCAATATTAGGCGTATTCTCCAATCAGTTTCGGACTGTCTGGAAAATGATCAACTTGAACAATTAAAAGAACGACTAATATTTATTGAATGGAATTCAAATTCAAGTGTATCGGATTGCATTAATGAAAAGTTGTTTGATTTTAATAATGGAAAAACTATCACGATGAAAAATGTGTTATTAACACAATATAGTGATTTATATGATGCAATTCTTGAAAATACAGTAAAATACGATGTTAAAGCACTTCGCCGAATAAAAAGTCAACTATATGAATTGGTCAAATCTAATAAACCCACAGAGAAGTTATATGTAGCGACCAGTATTGATGATTCGGAAACAGATGTTGATTTTGTTGTAGGTGTAGGCGTATATGGCAAATTTGGTAAAGTTGGTTATAGAGGACTGCGTGCGGAAGAACTATATCTTTATGCGCTTGGAAAGTCTGAATTAGAATATGATGATGAAATGATTTTGAGAGAAGCAGTTCCCGCTTTGCATAATGGACGTAGTACTTTACCTGTATGTCGATTTGTTTCAAGATGTCAATCCAAGGATAGTATTAATGACAAGGTAAAATTTTCTCTAAAAGAGAGATTTGAAGAAATACTTTCGTGGGGAGAGAAAAAACGTATTAAAGATAATGGTAACTTTAAAATGGGAAATATAATGGATTATTACAACACTCATGGATTAAGTCAAACATTATCTAAAATTCCGTTAATAGCACCGGAAGATATAGAACCAGATAGTTTAGTGCAATTTTTGAATAAGGCCTTGGAGGATTACCCTGATCTGCTAGCAGTAGGAAAAGGACATCAATCGCGCTCGCAATTCAAAAAATGTATCAGTATATGGGATTGGCTTAAGTATTCAAATGCAGCTAAAAATCAGATGAATATATTGAAAGAAAACTAAGGGGTGATTGCGTGGCAGAAAGTCAAAATATAGAATGGAAAGAGTCTTGGCGAGATGAGTATCTTAAATGGATATGTGGTTTTGCCAATGCACAGGGCGGCAAGATTTATATTGGAACGAATGATGACGGCACAGTGATTGGTGTTCAGGACAGTAAAAAATTACTGGAAGATATTCCGAATAAAGTTCGGGATGTTCTTGGTATTATTGTAGACGTTAATTTGTTGACTAAAGATGGAAAAGACTACATTGAAATTTGCGTGAATTCGAATAGTTACCCCGTCAACTACAAGGGTGAATATCATTACCGGAGCGGCAGCACTAAACAGCAGTTAAAGGGGCAGGCGTTAAATCAGTTTCTGTTACAGAAAACGGGAATTACATGGGACAGCGTGCCGATTCAGGGAGTAACTATACAAGATTTAAGAAATGACAGTTTCGATATTTTCCGGGAGCAGGCAGTACGTAGCAAACGAATGGACAAGAAAGACATTGATGCCACGAATGAACAGCTACTGGACAGTTTGAATTTGCTTGAAAGTAGTCATTTGAAAAGAGCGGCTATTTTGCTATTCCATCATAACCCGGAAAAGTGGATACCGGGAGCATACATCAAGATTGGCTATTTTGAATCGGATTCTGAACTACGTTATCAGGATGAAATTCACGGTTCACTAATTTCGCAGGCAGATAAAGTGGTTGATCTCATTTTTACGAAATATTTAAAGGCGGACATTTCGTATCAAGGAGTAACAAGAGTAGAAACCTACCCTTTTCCGAAAGAAGCAATTAGGGAAGCTGTTTTTAATGCTATCGCACACAAATTTTACGGAGCATTAATTCCAATTCAAATCAGTGTGTATGTAGATCGGATTTATATTGCGAATGATTGTATTTTCCCAGAAGATTGGACAATCAATGATTTAATGGGAAAACATCGTTCAAGACCTTATAATCCTCTGATTGCCAATACATTTTTTAGAACTGGTTTTATCGAAGCATGGGGGCGTGGAATCGAAAAAATCAAAGATAGCTGCAAAGAAGCCGGAAATCCTATGCCAGAATATACGATTAAGCGTGAGGACATTATGGTTATGTTCAAGAGCTTGGTTAGTAGCACTGACCAAGATACTAACCAAGCTACTGACCGAGCTAACCAAGGTAACGATAACTCCGTAGTTACACGCATCTTGAAAGTAATTCAAGAGGAACCGTCATTATCTCAGAAAAAGATTGCAGATGTCATTGGAGAAAAGTATAGTACAGTTAAGTATTATATGGAATCCATGAAAAAATCTGGAATTATAAAAAGAGAAGGTTCAAGCCAAAAAGGGAAATGGATTATTCTATAACCATATTTCACACAATTCAATAATTACATTACTCTGTTGATACAGCCAGTCCGTAAATTCTTTCGGGCTGGCTGTTCCTGTTTTTACAGCCTTTTTTCTCTGCAATGCTTCTTTCTTAAAGTCAGCAAAGGCAGCCTGTATTTTTTCCAGACGGTCAGCCGGAAAGCCTGCGGTATTTTTTACCCGGTTTATTTTGTTGCGCCAGTTCTGGCATTCATTTTTATAAAGCAGGTCATAGGTATTTTCTCTTGCCCTCTCGTCAAATTCCCGCTTGTTTTGAAGCGCCTGTGCTTTTCGGCACTTGTCACTGCACAGCTCATACCGCTGGCTCTTTGCCAGAAAATATTTCCCGCAGACCTTGCACTGCCGGAAGCAAAGCCCCCAGTCATTCAGCCGGTTGAGATAATAGGTAATCAACGGGTAGAGGGATGCATAGGCAGACGCACATTCTTCTGTGCGCCGGTTGTCCGGGAACCAGAGGTCAAGCCGGGTATCTTCTGACGGTGTGCCTTTAAAATAAAGGCTGCCAGCTTGAAAATGTTTCGGTTTTCCTGTCTCCCTGTCAAAGCTCATGGCTTCGTTATGGAATACCCCGGTCAGGCTGCTCATTTTATCCATGAAGCGGTCACAGGCAGCGTTACGGTCACGGGGTTCTCTGGCAAGCAGATAGCTGTTCCAGATACGGAACGCCACATACATTTTCAGAGGGTCATTGCTAAGATATTTCTCCCAAAGAAATTCGCTTGCCGCCTGCTCCAGCTCCGGCTGTTTCCATCGGTTGGAGTGGAGGGCTTGCCGCAGTGGAGAAAGCCCGTATAAGTTCCAATCTCTGTCCGTGTCGCATTCAAAGTTTATCAAAAAAGTTCCCAGCGGGCGTGTCATATCACAAAGCACCTCTGCGTTTTGGCTCCCGTTCAGACGGAAGCGGATCTGCTGTTCTTCCCCAATCAAAATCCTCTCTTTCATTTTCTTCCTGTCCAGCGTCAGGACAAACAAAACCCTCTCAAAACATGGCTCATGCCGTATAAACTGATTCTCCATCCCTATCCCCTGCCCTTGCTTATGGTAATTATATAATTCAGTTATATCCATTACACTCATGGTATCGTAGAAACATTGTTTTGTCAAGAATAGTCCGCTATGATATTTGCAGTTGGTAATTTGGTTCCAAACAGTACCTTGACAAGTGAATGACCGTCCAAAAGGGATATGACCGGCAGGAGAAGTGACGCATTCGGCGCACCAATGCAGGGAAACACCGCAGGAATGGGGGCAGGAAAACGGATTTGGGGGAGAACGGCAGCAGGAAGCATTTTAACCTATTTAATTTATGGGAGGAACAGAATGAACGATAAAAAGAGATTGAACTGCTACGAGGATTTACCGCTGGTTCTGGATGTGGCGGACATCCAGCGGATTATGGGAATTTCAAGAGCGAGCTCCTATGAGCTGGTACACACCCCCGGCTTTCCGGCGTTCCGCAGGGGCAGGCTTATCAAGGTCAGCAAAATTGCGTTCTTTGAATGGATGGCAAAAGGCTCCGAAACCGTACCGGGAAGCGACAAAAAGGCGTGAGGTATTATCCCCCGACTGTAATACTGCCGCACTTTCCAAAGGGGCATACAGAGGGAAAAACCTTAAAAATGATACCGAAACGCTACACCAAAACAGCCTGTCTGCATACATCAGATAGAAACGGAGAAAGGAGCCGGTTATGGCAAGAATGAGCAACAAGCGGCGGCTGGAATGGTCTTTCTTCTTAAATGACCGCAGCCGTATCACTTACAACGAACTGTGCCGGAAATGCCAGCACGAATGTAAACAGAGCTTCCAGGCGGTTGTGGTTGACTGCCCGAAATATCTTTCCAAGCGTTCCAAGAAAAAGGTCAGGACTGCCGGAAACGGCAAAATCCCTTAGGAACTAAGGGCGCATTATCCGAGATTTTTAATTATCCGAGGAAATTCTTAAAAACCTTTTGTATGCGGGGGTTCATGCAAAAAATCTCGGATAAAATTTATCCACATGGGCATAGTACAGTTAAAGCTATCAAACAGGAGGTTTTAACTATGGGTTACCATACAAGGGAAACCAACACAGTGCCATGCGGATACCACGAATTGAATCCGGAAATGGAGGCTCTTTTAGCGGAGTACCTTGAAGACGGGAAACGCAAGGGGCTTCAGGAAAGCAGCATCCATCTTCACGATAAGATTGGGCACTACTTTTTATCCGCCCTGGCTGATACAGGCTGCGCAGCGCCGCAGGCAATGAACGCCCAAAATGTAGGAGCCGCGTGTTTAATGGTCAGCAGCAAATGGTACCTTTCACACATCCGGACATTCCTCAGATATGCATATCAGGCCAGACATACCGACAGGGATTACAGCGGCATCGTTCCTCTTTTCAAGAGGCCGCAGCCGTACCCTTCTGTTTATACAATAGAAGAAATCCTGAAAATTGAAAACAGCGTAGACCGGGACTCCCCACATGGAAAGCGTGATTACGCAGTGCTGCTTCTTGCGACACGGCTGGGGATCAGGAGCGGGGACATCTCATCCATGACATTCCGGGAACTGGATTTTGGCAGGAACCTGATTCTGCTTACACAGCACAAAACCGGCGTTGACATTGAACTTCCCATGGTCCCGGATGTAAAGGCCGCCCTGAAACAGTATTTAGAGGAAGAACGATCCTGCTATGACAGCCCGTATGTATTTCTCCACATCGTTCCCCCTTACAGCCATATCTCTGTGCAGGCAATCACCAAGATCGTCAGGACTGCCATTATGGCAGCTGGAATTGATCCGGCGGGACGCAAACAGGGCGCACATGCTTTCCGGTCGTCCCTGGCAAGTTCCATGGTCAATGACAACATCCCTTATGAGGCGGTAAGGAAAGCCCTTGGGCATACAGACCAGAACGCCATCCAATCCTATGCCAGTCTGGATGTGGAGCAGCTGCGGAACTACGCCCTCCCGGTCATGGAGGCGACAGGTACATTTGCCGCTTTTCTGGAGGGGAGGTGGAAATAAAACTCGCTTAATTGATACAAAGGGCAAAAACAGAATATCGGGGAAACCGCAGAAATAAAGGCATTTGGCGATATTAGATACCGTCAGATGCCTTTTTATTGTTCATGAGTGTTGTGGCATAGGCAGGAGAATTGTTTGTGTATGAACCCTCCCCACAGAAATTTGAACCCTCTGTTTCTAAAAATTTGAACCCCCAAAGGCAAAATCAAAATGTTTATCAAATTGGGGCATTGTATTCCACGAAGCCGTTTACACCGGCACATAGAAGCTGGTTTGATATTTTTATCATTTCTTCCAGGGGGATTTTTTTCCCATCCGCTACCCACTGGCTATACATTTCCACAGTAGAGGTCTGGATGAAATGCAGCAGGATATTTTGTTTTGGCAGCTCCAGAAGCTGGAGCCATGTGGAGTTTTTCCAGGTGGAATTCATCACATTGCTGATCATCCTGCTCCGGATATATCCATAATTTCCGCTGCAGGTGATTTTTTCGTAGACTGACCCTTTTTCTGCGGAATAGAGAAAAAATTCACGGTTGATCTTATCAAGGTCCTCCGGAATCCGGTAGTTTTTGATTCGTTCCAGATATTCTTCTATCATGACTCCCTGCAACTCTGCCAGCAGGTCATCAAGGACGGAATAATACCGGTAAAAAGTTTTTTTATTGATCCGCGCCCTTTCGCAGAGTTCTTTGACCGTGATTTTTTCATAATCCATTTCACAGATCATATCTTCAAACGTTTTCTGTATGGCGTCTATTGTTTTCTGTACCCTCAAATCTTCTGTGCCGTTGATCAGCATTTTCATTACCTCCTTGGGATTTGTGCAACCTTTTTGCGGGAAGTGTGGCATAACTCACTTTATTAGAAAAAGCGTCCATTGTTTTTGCTTCCCGATACGGATATAATAAACTGTACAGAGATAAGCAACTTGAGTTGCACAATATAAGAATATCACAGATAAATAAAAAAGTCAAGGAGGTCTATATATGGCAGAAAAAACAGTAACCGCGGAATTAAGCAGAAATGCCAGAGATGAAACCGCAGCGGAAAATGAGATGGGGACGCTTCCCATAGGAAAACTTTTAAGGAAGATGTCCCTGCCGCTGATCATCTCCATGCTTGTGCAGGTTTTGTATGGGCTTGTGGACAGTATGTATGTGGCAAGGCTTGGCGATTCTGCATTAACGGCAATCTCCCTTTGTATGCCAGTCCAGTATCTGGCTGTCGGCATTGGGATCGGGCTTGGCGTGGGCGTCAATTCCGTATTGTCAAAAAAACTTGGAGAAGGGGATAAACAGGGGGTAAACCGTGCGGCGGGAAACGGTATGCTGCTGATATGGCTTGTATCCATTGCCTTTGTATTTATAGGACTGTTTGCCATGGAGCCGTTTTACCGTATGCAGACGGATATTGAAGAAGTGCTGGAGATGAGCATTTCATACAGCGAGATCATCAGTGTGCTGGCCTTTGCAGCCCTGCACCAGGTCATGATGGAGAGGCTTTTGTCGGCGACCGGAAAGGCGAATCTCACCATGGTTTCCATGCTGGTGGGGGCGGTGGTAAATATTGTGCTTGACCCTGTCATGATCTTTGGATGGTTTGGGCTTCCTGCCATGGGAATCGCAGGAGCGGCATATGCTACTGTGATCGCGCAGGCCGTAGCGGCGGCGGTGGGTTTCTGGATGAATTTACATTTCAACAAAGAAATCCGTTTCGAGGGAAAAGGATTCCTGCCGGATGGAAGCATGATTGCGGAGATCATAAAAGTCGGGGTTCCCGTGGCGCTGTCACAGTGCCTGATTTCCGTCCTCGCATTTGGCATAAACAATATCCTTCTGTCACTGTCCGCAGTAGCTCCCGGCATTTATGTGATCTATATCCGGCTCCAGAGTTTTGTCATTATGCCGGCCGGCGGGATGAGTACGGCAGGCATATCCATCATCGCCTATAATTTCGGGGCGGGGAACAAAGAACGGATTATGGAAACCCTGAAAAAGAGTATCCTGGTAAACCTTGTCATTGCGTTTTTCGGAACCCTTGTCTTTCTGGCAGTGCCGCAGCTTCTGCTTGCCATGTTTGATGCATCGGAGGCGGTCCTTGAAATAGGGATTCCTGCGCTCAGGATCATTGCGGCATCGCTCCTTCTCACAACGACAACGCAGATACTTACCGGTTTCCTGCAGGCGTTGGGGCGTGGGACGGACAGCTTTCTCATTGCGGTGTCACAGGCGGTATTCCTGCTGCTTTCCGCATGGCTGTTATCTTTATCGGGCAGTGCGGTCTTAGTGTGGCTGGCGTTCCCGATCATGGAAATCCTCCGGTTTTTTATCGGTGTGTTCATGGTCAGGAAAACATACAAAAAGCAGATTGCAGTAATTTAGTTGAGCAAAAATAAATTTTTAGGAGGATTTCATGATGAAAAATGAAGTGTTGATTGCAAAAATGGAACTGAGGGAACTGGTGGATACTTTCTCCAATCTGGCGGACATAAAGGATACAAAAAGCCAGGGGGAATTGTTCCTGCCGGACGGCGTGCTGGAATTCCAAATAGGGACAGACGGTGAAGTCCAGAAAATTGAAGGCAGAGAGGCTCTCGTGCAGGCATTTGCGGCCACGATAAATCCCTGCAAGGCTGTCTATCACATCAGCGGGCAGCAGACGGTGGCAGTAAATGAGGATGTGACAGAGGCACAGGGAACGGCATACTGCCAGGCTGTCCTTGTAAATGAGGAGGATGGGAAAGATATCATAACGACAAACTATGTCCGTTATACAGATGCATACGTGAAAGCGGATGGAAAGTGGTATATCAAACGCAGAAGGACAACATTCCTTATTACTGATAAACATGGGATGAATGAACAAATTTAAGGAGGTATTGGGGATGATGAAAAAAATCAGTATTTTCTTCCTGGCGCTTATTCTTATATTCAGTATGGCCGGATGCGGTGCGGAAAGTGATCCACAGATGTCAGGACCGGCAGACCATGTGGAATCGGAAACAGATACAGAACCGGCAGATATCACGGGAGCGGATGAAACAGAACTTCCTTCTGATGCAGACACGGAGGATGTAACAAATGATAAGGAACCGGCGGGGGAGGCCGGGGCATTTGACCTTGAGCAGGGTACAGTCCTTTTGAACAGCGGATATGAAATGCCAATCCTTGGTATCGGCTGTTTCAGGCTTTCACAGGAAGAGGCGGAAAACTCTGTCTATTGGGCACTCCGTGACGGATACCGCCTGATCGACACGGCCCGGATCTACGGGAATGAAGCCGGCGTTGGGCGTGGGATACAGAGGGCGATTGATGAAGGCTTTGTAACCAGGGAAGAAATCTTTGTAACGACCAAGATGTGGACAGATGATTACGATGACGGGGCAGCGGCAGTTGATGCATCCCTTGACAGGCTTGGACTTGATTATATCGACCTTATGATCCTCCACCATTCACAGCCGGAAAATGACGTGGAGGCATATCAGGCAATGGAACAGGCTGTTGCAGATGGGAAACTGAAATCCATCGGTCTGTCCAATTACTATGAGCCGGAGGACTTTGACCGTCTGGTGAATGCGACGACAATCGTCCCGGCACTGATCCAGAACGAAACGCATCCATACCATCAGAGTATGGAGATGAAGGAGCATATTGCCCAGTACGGGACGGTCATGGAATCCTGGTTCCCATTGGGCGGAAGGGGAAATACGCAGACACTTTTTAATGATGAAACCATCAGCAGCATAGCCGAAGCGCACGGCAAGACTTCCGCACAGGTTATCCTGCGCTGGCACCTGCAGGCGGGCAATATCGCAATCCCCGGCTCAAGCAATGAGGCGCATATTCAGGAAAACTTTGAGATTTTTGATTTTGAACTGTCAGAAGAAGAAATGCAGAGGATGACGGATATTGACAAGGACCAGAGGTTTGCGGGTTATTGATAGAGGGGGCGGCATGAAGACAAGATTATTAAGGGATATTGAAGTATCCGAGGTTGGCATGGGATGCATGGCGTTTTCCCACGGCTATGGGCAGATACCGCCGGAGGAATACAGCGTGGAAGCAATCCGGAATGCTTACCGGAACGGATGCACGTTTTTTGATACCGCAGAAATCTACAGCCCGAACCTTTCCGGCATTGGGCATAATGAGCGCATTGTGGGAAAAGCACTGTATGGGGTAAGGGAACAGGTGGTGATTGCCACGAAGCTGTTCTTAAATGGATTTGAAGCGGTCGGAAGGGGCTCTGTTTACAATGCAGTCCGCAGACATTTGGAAGGGTCGCTTACACGGCTTGGAACGGACAGGGTGGATTTATATTATCTCCACAGAATGGGCGGTGTGTCCGTGGAAAAGATTGCGGAAGCTATGGGCAGGCTTATGGAGGATGGACTGATCCGTGGCTGGGGACTGTCCCAGGTAGATGTACCCGTCATTCAAAAGGCGAACAGGGTGACGCCGCTCTCGGCAGTCCAGAATATTTATTCCATGGTAGAGCGGGATGCAGAAAAGGGCGTAATCCCTTACTGTCTGGAGAACAACATTGGTTTTGTCCCGTTTTCTCCCATCGCCAGCGGGCTTCTTTCCGGGAAGATCACGGTGGACACACAATTTGAGAGGCATGATGATGTCAGGAACTGGGTCCCGCAGCTTTCCAAAGCAAACATAGCGGGGAATCAGCCCATCATTGACCTTCTGAAAAAATATGCGGAGATGAAAAATGCCACCAGTGCACAGATTTCCCTGGCGTGGATGCTGCACAAATATCCAAATGTAGTTCCAATACCGGGTTCGAAAAATAAGGAGCGCATTGTTGAGAATCTGGATGCGTCCAAAGTGGAGTTGACAGACGAAGAGTTCCGCTCTTTGGAGGAAGCACTGGATGGGTGCAGGGTATATGGCCACCGGGGATTTCACAGGTAGTGGCAGGGTGGCAGCTTTATAGGAAAAACCGTCGCAGAGGGCATCACCGCAGTTGGCGGATAAGAAATTTTAGACAGGTAAGAAAATAAAAGATGGAGGTATTGCCATGAAAAAAGTGTTGATCGCTTATTTTTCCCACGAAGGGGAAGCCTATGTGGGAGGGGAAATTGTAAAATTGAAGATTGGAAATACAAGGGTTGCGGCACAGATGGTTCATGGATTGATAGGCGGGGATGTATTCCGCATCGAAACGGAGAAACCATATCCAGATGACCATATGGAAACCGTGGAACTGGCAAAATCCGAGCAGAATGCAAAAGCGCGCCCGGCATTGAAAGAGGATACCTTAAAGATGGATGACTATGATACCGTAATCCTGGGGTATCCAAACTGGTGGGGAACCTGTCCTATGGCTGTGTTCACGTTTTTGGAGGGGCATGATTTCTTTGGAAAGACAATTCTTCCTCTCTGTACCCATGAAGGCAGCGGTATGGGACGCAGCGAGGCAGATATTCAGGCAGCCTGTCCCGGCGCAAAGGTAGAAAAAGGGCTGGCGGTCACAGGAGGCAGGGTGGCACAGGCAGAGAATGATATCAGGAAATGGCTGGAAAGGTATGGATTTTAATAAATAGCAGATTAGGAATGGAGGAAATCAAAATGAATCAGACTTATGTAACTTTAAATGATGGAAACAAAATCCCTCAATTTGGCCTTGGCGTATATATGATTCCGGGGGATGAAAACACAAAGGCAGCGTGTATGGAGGCTTTTCGTGCAGGCTACCGCCATATTGATACTGCCCACGCTTACCAGAATGAGCGTGGAGTTGGGGCCGCCATAAAAGAAAGCGGTATTCCCCGTGAGGAAATCTGGATTACCACAAAGCTCTGGCCCAGCGAGTATGGCGAGGGAAAGACAGCGGCAGCGATTGACAAAATGCTTTCCCGGCTGGATACGGGATATATTGACTTGCTTTTACTTCATCAGCAGTTTGGCGATTATATCGGGGCATGGAAAGATATGGAAAAAGCTGTTGCCGCAGGCAAGGTGCGATCCATCGGTATCAGCAATTTTGAATCGGAGCGTTTGGAAGAACTGCTTGCCGCCGCAACAATTAAACCTTCAGTGCTTCAAGTAGAGTGTCACCCGTATTACCAGCAGAATGAATTGAAAAATCGCATTGCTTCCTACGGCACAGTAATTGAGAGCTGGTATCCGATCGGGCATGGCGATAAGGCGCTTTTGAATGAACCGGTGTTTACCGAACTTGCAGAAAAATATGAAAAAAACAATGTACAGATCATTCTGCGCTGGCATATTCAGGAGGGAACAATCGTATTTCCGAAGTCTACCAATCCAAAACATATTCAGGATAATATTGACATATTCGACTTTGAACTGACTGAGGGTGAAATGGAACGCATACGGGCTTTGGATAAAGGAGTGCGTTTCTTTAACATGAGCCTTGAAGAACAGGAAGCCCATCTGAGTGCGTTTACGCCTGCGGATTAAAAAAGAGGTGATATCATGGAATTAGAACGAATCAATATGCGGGACGAAAGCTATCAGGCTTCCGTCCAGGAAATCCACAGGTGTGGAAAACTTTGCTTTCATATCAATCAGACCGAACCGCATTCGGAGGAAGGACGGCGGCTGACAGATGAACTTTTTGAATCGCCGCTGCCGGAGGGAAGTGTTATCTTCCCTCCGATGCAGATTGACCTGGGGAAGAATATCAAAATCGGGAAAAATGTAATTATCAATCACAATCTGACCTGTATGTCGAGGGGGAGCATTGAGATCGAGGATAATGTGATGATTGGCCCCGAAGTGGCGCTGCTCACAGCGAACCATGATTTTGCAGACCATTGGGTGCTGCTCTGCGGGAAAATTCATATTAAAAGGAATGCGTGGATTGGTGCGAGGGCGGTTATCCTGCCCGGTGTTACAGTCGGTGAAAATGCGGTAGTTGCTGCGGGGGCTGTGGTTACAAAGGATGTTCAGGCAAACACAGTGGTAGGCGGGAATCCGGCACGGGTAATCCGTAGATTAGAAGTGTGAGGAGGTGTTTGGAATGAAAAAAATACTTTCACTTGTGATAATTGGGATTATGGCATTTTCACTTACAGCCTGCGGAAACCGGAATGAAGATAATACCACCCGGCAGGAAGCGTCAGACAGACAGGAAATATCAGAAAAAGAAACTGATCCGGCTGCGGCAGAAGGGACAGAATCTTCCGATAGTACAGAGAAGGAAGAAATGGACACCGATTCCGACAGCAAAGCGGAAGGAAACTCTATTTTGGTGGCGTATTTTTCCCTTGCAGGGGAGCAGTATGGGGTGGGCGTCATTGAGGAAGGCAATACCGCTGTTATTGCGAAAATGATTGCAGAGCAGACAGGGGCAGATGTATTTGAGATTGAAGCCGTAAATGCTTACCCTGAAACATACGATGGACTGCTGGATGTTTCCCGGCAGGAAATGTCAGATAATGCCCGTCCTGAAATCGCTGGCACGGTGGATAATATGGATGATTACGATATTGTCTTTGTAGGTTATCCAAACTGGTGGGGCGATATGCCGATGATTGTCTACCATTTTTTGGAAAGCTATGATTTTTCCGAAAAAACGGTAATTCCATTCTGTACACATGGCGGCAGCGGATTGTCCGGCACGGAAAGCACGATTGCGGACATTACGGGAGCCGAAATGATGGATGGCTTTGACATTGCTGGCGAGGCGGCGCAGAACCAGAGGGACAAAGCGGGCGAAGCAGTGACGGAATGGCTGCGGGAAGGTGGTTTTATTGAGTAAAAATAAGCAGGCAAAGAAATGCGGCATTTGTGTACTGATAATGTCTGCGATACTTTTGACATTTTCCGCCTGCGGCACATCGGAAAAGAGGGAACAGAAGGAGCCGGTATCTGATTCGGCAGGGTTTTCTGATGTGGAAAGCATTCATCAGAAAGCTGCTGATACGGAATCGGAAACGGAACAATTACAGTCCGATACAACGGAGATTAAGCTGACCTTTGGGAATGATATTGTTTTTGCAATGATGGATAACAGTGAAACGACAAAAGCATTTTTAGAATTGCTTCCTCTGACGCTTTCCATGAACCGTTATGGAGATCGGGAATATTATGCTCCTGTCTCGGAACTGCCGGAAAACGGAGAGGATATTCCTGACTTTGAAAATGGAGACATTACTTATTTTGTGTCAGGAAAATCCCTTGCTATTTTTTTCGGAAATGAAGGGAATTCCAGTCAGGGCGGTCTGATCCGTATGGGGAAGATTACTTCGGATTTAAGTGTATTTGAGACAATGGAGGACAATGTGTCCGTGACGGTTGAAATCGCAGACAGGCAGGAAGGAGAAGTTATGCAGGAATATGATTTTTCTGTTTTTGAAAATGTGGAACTGATCGGGGTGGATCTGTCTGCCATGAGCGGGGAGCAGATAGAAGTCCTCTATCAGCAGGCGAGGTACTGTCAGGCAATGACGGACGCAGATATTGTTACCATGCGGGAACTTGTGCCGGAGGATATGACCTTTACGCATATGAGCGGCAGGCAGCAGACGCGGGAAGAATATTTTGCGGATGTGGAGGATGGCAGTCTCCGGTATTTTACGATTGGCATTGACTCCCCGGTGGTGGAGGTAGATGGAGATACTGCCTCTGTCACTTATACTTCGGTATTGAACGCCAATGCTTACGGTGCAAGAGGAACTTACCGCATGAGTGGAACGCACTGGTTCGAAAAACGGCAGGATAAATGGCTTCTCAGTAATGCACCTGACCAATAGGAGGTGCAGTATGGGCTTACCGAAAATGACGGATAAGAAAGAAGTATATTTGAAGAAAAGAAAACAGGCTGTGCATATGCTGGCGGATGTGGGTATGGCAGTATTGCTTCCACTGCTTATGGCTTATTCCTTAATTGGGGAGGCTGTGCATGAATGGATGGGTATTTTTATGTTCCTGCTTTTTATCCTGCACCATGTATTGAATTTTTCGTGGTACAGAAATCTGTTTCGTGGGCATTATTCCGCTTCCCGCATATTGAGGACGATAGCTGACCTGTTTTTGATCCCGGTTATGCTGGCCTTGCCGGTCAGTGGGATCATGATGTCCCGTCATATATTTTCGGGTTTGGGCGGCAGTTTATCTTTTGCACGGACATCGCATCTTTTTGCTTCCTATTGGGGGTTTGTACTTATGTCTCTGCATATAGGGCTTCATTGGAGGATGGCTGTCGGCATGGCAGGAAACTTATGGGGCAGGAGGAAAATGGGGAGGGGTGGTATTCTTCTGCTCCGTGTTGTGGTTATATTCATAGCACTGTATGGAGTTTATGCATTTGTCCGCAGGCAGATAGGTTCTTATATGTTCCTTCAAAACCAGTTTGTCTTTTTTGATTTTGGGGAGCCGCGTATTTTCTTTTTTATGGATTATCTTGCGGTGATGTGTTTGTTTGCGGTGTGCGGGTATTATGCCGTGGGTGGGGCAGCACTGTTGGAGAAAAGGAGAAAAAGGACATGAAAAGAAAAATTGTTTTAAGCATGGCTATGCTGGCGGTACTTTTATTTACAGGGTGTGCGGGCAGAAGTGATGCAGATGCCCATATGGAAGGAACACAGCAGATGGAACCGGCAGCCGTGGGAACGCCGGACAAGGATTCTGATGATACAGAATCCGCACAAAATGAGACGGAAACGGATGGAACAGACCGGGCGGTTTTGCTTTATCAGGGACAGGCAAGCATCCGTATTGTTACGGCGGAAGGAAAGGTTATTTACGTTGATCCTTATGCGGGGGATGATTATGAACTTTCTGCGGATTTGATTCTGGTAACACACCCGCATTATGACCACAACATGGTTGATAAAGTGCGGAACCGGAATCCGGGCTGTGAGATCATCACGCAGGCCGAGGCAATCCAGAATGGGGAACACCAGTTATTTGAGCGGGGTTACGTAACGGTGGAAGCAGTGGAGGCAGGCTATAATTCCCTGCATGACGTGGGTGGCTGCGTGGGCTACATACTGACCTTTTCCGATGGGAAATCCGTCTATGTGACAGGCGATACATCAACCACGGAGCAGATGCCGCTGCTGGCTGAGAAGAATATTGATTATGCTTTTTTCTGCTGTGACGGCATTTATAACATGGGACTTGACGAAGCAGCGGAATGCGCGGAAATGGTGGGCGCAAAGCATAATATTCCCTACCATGTGACAGCCAGGGAGGGCGTGGTCTTTGACAGGGAACTGGCGGAGCAGTTTGAAGCGCCAAACCGCCTGATCATAGAAGCCGGGGAAGAAATTGTAATTGAATAAAACTTATGGAACGAATGGAGGAATCGCAATGAAAAAATTTGGTTTTGGCTTAATGAGGCTGCCTGTGGTAAATGGAAATTACAGTGAGGTGGATATTCCGAAAATGACAGAAATGGTGGATGCCTTTCTGGAGGCGGGCGGTACATACTTTGACACCGCTTATCCGTACCATGGAGGCAACAGCGAGAAAGCTTTCCAGGAAACTGTAGTAAAACGGTATCCGAGGGAACGTTTTACCATTACGGATAAAATGCCGGTTTACCTGATTCAGAAGCCGGATCAGATGCAGGGGATATTTGAGGAGCAGCTTATGCGCTGCGGCGTAGAATTTTTTGACTATTACTGGCTTCACGCACTGGCCGGTACGAACTATGAGAATGTACAAAAAGTAGGGGCATTTGATTTTCTGGTAAAGAAAAAAGAAGAAGGGAGAATCCGCCACATTGGCTTTTCTTTCCATGACTCGCCGGAACTTCTGGAGCGCATATTGAAGGATCATCCAGAAACAGAATATGTGCAGCTCCAGTTGAATTATCTGGATTGGGACGATGCCGCACTCCGGGCGAAAGAATGCTATGAGATTGCCGCACGGCATGGCAAGCCCGTGATTGTGATGGAACCAATCAAAGGGGGCGCACTTGCGAATATCCCGGAGAAAGCGGACGAGATATTGAAGGCACAGACACCAGGGCTTTCTACAGCATCGTGGGCAATCCGTTTTGCAGCCACGCATGAAAATGTGATGATGGTGCTTTCGGGCATGAGCAATATGGAACAGGTTGAGGATAACTTAAGCTACATGAAGGATTTTAAACCTTTGAGCGAAGCGGAAATGAAAGCATTGAAACAGGCTGCGGATATTATCCGTTCCGGGATTGCGATTCCCTGTACGGCCTGCAGATATTGCGTCAGTGAAAGTGAATGTCCGAAGAATATTGCGATTCCAGATTATTTCGCATTATACAACGATAATAAAAATTTTAAGGGCATGGTATCATCCATCTATTACAACAATCTGACATTAACACACGGAAAAGCGTCGGAGTGCATCGGTTGTGGAAAATGCGAAAAACATTGTCCGCAGCATTTGCCGATCCGGAAATATTTAAAGGATGTAGCGGAAGTGTTTGGCTGATAATAGTTCAATAAACAGGATATTAAAAATGTAATTATGCTTTGATATGTTCTGAATGGAGGAGGTGGTAACATTAGCCGTGTATTAATTATTGAGTCCAATGAGGGAAGTCATTCTATCATTGATGAAATAATAAAGACTTTGAAAAAGCATCCTGAATTTGAACTTTTGTGGTTGAAGCACGAGCCGGTGTTATCACTTCCTGGTTTAGAAATTGATCCGGCTCATCGAAAGGTATATTGTGATAAGCTGGAAATTAATCTGACGGCAAAGGAATATAATCTTCTGTGCTTGTTTGTGGCAAATAAAGGGCGTGTTCTTACCTATGACCAAATATATCGGAAGGTGTGGGAAGAGGAGGCTTTTGGAAATGCGAACAATGCCATAGCCTGCCATGTACATAACTTGCGTGAGAAGATAGGAAGGTTATTGCCGGAGGGATGTTTTGTTATCCGATGTGTACGGGAAGTTGGTTATTGTTTTGAAACAGACTCTGAATGTATCGCAGCTACATAACGGCGGCTTGGGAAACTGAGCCGTCTTTTTTTTGTCCGTTTTTCTAACTGCTATTCCGGGTGTTTTCTACATAATTCAGCATACGACCGCCACACATATGTTGGAAGCCGGGGTACCAATTATGGCAATCAAAAATTTTCTCGGACATTCCTCGATCTCCACAACAGAACGGTATGCTGAACTTTCACAGAGAACCGTAAACAGGCATATCCGGGATTGGAACGAAAAGTGGTTTTCCCATCAAAAAGAAAATCCTGTTACACAAAAGAAAGAGCATCAGCTCCCTGACTTCCTGAAATAGTTCTTACATTATCCGAGGCAACTTCTCTGAAAGCCTTTTATGCTGGAGGTTTTGAGAGTTTCCTCGGATAATTGATTATCTCGGATAATGCGCCCTATCCAAGAACTCGGATAGGGCGCACTTCTATACATAGTCTAAAGACCATGTATCGTGCGTCCTGCGGAGCTTATCTCTGCCGCTGATAAAATCAGCAATCCGAGGTATGCGTTCGCTTCGTGTATTTGAAATTGATAAGAGAGGCCCGGGATATTGAGCATGAGCATGTAAAAAAAGCCGTGGCATGGGCTTTAAAGGAAATTGGGAAAAGAGATTTTGACTATAATGAAAAGGCTCTTTTGGTTGCACATGAGCTGTTGAATGACGGCAATAAGACACAGATATGGATTGCAAAGGACGCAATAAAGGAATTGGAAAATATGGTCAAGGTGGAGGGCAGGACACGTTTGATTTCCAAAAAGACACAGATGGGCAGTGAAGCTTGATTTCTATAAAACCGATTTCTATAAAAAGAGCCCGACTATTTGAAAATGATGTGAGCTGTTGACAGATTTGTTTTCGTATGATAATATTACATTCGCAAAGAGCGGTAGCGGATTATATTCGATATAATTCGCTGTCGCTCTTTAATATTTTTATGGAGGATAAATGGTATGAGGAAGTTTTTATCTTTAAAGAGTATTAAAAATATTTCTGTTCAACTCTTTTGGGAGTTAATAGGGAGCATTTTTATTGCGGCTGGAATTTATAATTTTGCAGTACAAGCTAAATTTCCAATGACCGGATTCTCTGGAATTGCACTGATTCTATATCGTTTATTTGACATTTCAATTGGTTTTTCTATTATTATATTAAATATACCTGTTGCAATTTTGTGTTATCGCCTTTTAGGAAGAAAATTTTTTGTAAGCTCGATTCGTTGCATGGTTTTGTCGTCTGTTTTGATTGACTATGTGGCACCTTTATTTCCTGTTTTTCATGGAGATCGATTATTAGCAGCACTTTGCACCGGTGTATTTGGAGGAATCGGATATGCATTGATTTATTCAAAAAATTCATCAACCGGAGGATCAGATTTTATTATTATGTCTGTTAAGGCCATAAAACCTCACCTTTCTCTGGGAAATATTGCATTTTGGTCTGATGTAGGAATTATTCTTGTAGGAGGAATATTGTTCCGTGATGTTGAAGGAATTATTTATGGAATGATTGTGAATTATATTTTTGCCGTTGCAGTGGATAAGTTTATGTATGGAATAAATGCGGGGAAAATGACATTGATTGTAACAGAGCATGGAAAAAGAATATGTCAGGTAATAGACGAGTGTTGCCAACGTGGCAGCACAATTCTTCGTGCATATGGTGGATATTGCGGTGAAAAAAAACAGGTGGTTATGTGTGCTTGCAGCAATAAAGAAATGTTTTTAGTTCAACATGCAGTGAAAAAAGAAGATCCTCAAGCCTTTCTGGTGGTGTTAGAATCCAATGAAGTACATGGAGAAGGATTTCATATGGTGAGTATAGGAGAAGATTCAGATTTGTGAATTCCGGTTTGCAGAGATAGGAAGTGAGCGCAGAATCAGTAATCTAATGCAGGAATATATATGATACTTCAAGCTTTATGCAGTCGGAACACAAATGACACGCAAAATTGACAGGATGATACGCAAAATTGGTGGTCTTTAAACCGTATTTATTGTATGATTGATATGGAAAAAGGCGAAAGAGAGGTTCATTGAGATGACCTTTGGAGAGAAGCTAAAAGTTCTTCGGAAAGAAAACGGATACTCTCAGGAGGAGCTTGCCGGTTTGCTTGATGTGTCACGTCAGGCCGTGAGTAAGTGGGAAAGCAACAGGGGAACACCGGAGATCGACAAGTTGGTACAGATCAGCAATATGTTTGGGGTCACATTGGATTATTTGCTAAAAGATGAAAGCCCTGACGAAAACAATCAAACAGGCGGCTATTATGTGAGCCGTGAGATGTTGGAGGGCTTTCTTTCCTACAAAAGACAGCGGGCAAAAAAGCTTGCTGCTGGAGTGGGATTGATTATTATTTCTGATGTGTTCGGCTGTTTTTCCGATTACAGACAGCTCCTGCTTCCTTTTTATTGGGGAAGTATGGCAGTGGGAATCGCTGTTTTGATCTGGCTTTTCTTTCAGCCGAAGCGTTATCAAGAAATCTATACCAAAGCGTTAATTTTTGATGATTCCGTCATAAAGGCTTTCCGCGAGGAAAGTAACCGGAATAGAAAAAGATATGCCGGTATGATCATTTTAGGCGTTCTTTTATTTCTTTTCGGGACAGAGTTTTTATTTATGGCGGAAAGCGTGATGGGTAAAGAAGTATGCAATGCTTTGGATTGGTTCCTGGATGCTGCCTCCGTGATGTTGTTTATCATAGCAGGCATATCCATTCATGGGGAAAATATCATTACGCAGAATGCACAATACATGGAAAAAAGAAATGCAAAGAGGAAATTCTTATTAGAAAAGAGGAATTAAGGTGAAAAAGAGAACCTATATGTTAGCTCTTAGCCTTTTGCCTGTCTTATTCTTGGCAGGATGTGCATTAAACAAAGACAGCAAAGAAAAAGATTTACAGAGGCTTTCACAGATTGAAATTTATTCCGGTGACGGAGAGCTGGTAAACACCATTGAGGATGAAAACATCCTGTATCAATTTCGTCAATTGGATGATACGGATACTTCCTTTGAATCAGATTCGGAACAAGAGGAACTGAAAAATACGGCAGAGAGCCTGGCTGTTTTATATACGATTATTTCTTATAAAAAGCCTGCTGCCGTCTATAACGACGGTGCTCTGGAAAAAGAAATGGAGATAACCGTGTATGAGAATTCCAATATCATCAAGGAGCAAATCTCGCCCGATAATATAAAAGGGACTTCCGTTCCCGAGGAATATCTGACTTTTTACGGCACGGTGTCAGAGGAGGATAGAGAGTTTCTCTTATCATTGGGGGAGGTTGATGGTTAAAATTTTGACCACTTCCTACCCAATCTCCCTATCCCCATAGTATTGTGTCAAGATCAGTATGAGCGCACTGGCGGCAAGAACTCCGTCCAGAATTCCCGCCGGCAATAAAAACATCATCAAAGTCATTGTTATCATGCAGTTGATTACAGAAAGCACCAATCCCCACATTTTATTTTTTCCATAATCCGATTGCGCCAACCATCCGCACTGCACCGTAGATAGCTCCCATGACAATCATCATAGTTAGATTTTCCTGAAAATAGGGGAGCTTAAACGAAAAATACTTTCCGATATCAAACGTATCATTTCCCAAAAGCATAGCAGGTATAAAGCAAAGCACACCGCCAAGCTCCATAAATCCTCCATGAAACATCATGATTAATGCGGCTATTTTATATCTTCTCATAATCTGTCAGGCTCCTTTTCATAAGACATGCCATACGAATCCCGTTCCCCACCCCAAATCCAGAATCAGGTCATCATTTCCAGCTTTCATTATAAAAGCCCTGCCTGCCCTTTGCAATGGGGTATTTGCAGGCTTATTTTTGGTGGTGCACTATAGCTCTGTCGAATTTGCTTGTTTCTGGGGAAAGCCTCCGGTATAATATAGTTGGATGTGTGTCAGGGCTTTCTGTGCCATGCCCTGTATATACAAATTCCTGACAGGAGGGGGAAACCGCATGAGAAGAAGCTTGAATGAAGTAATAAAGTTGAATGAGAAGCAAAAGAAGCAGCTTGCCGATGAAATCAGGGCATTTTACCTGGATGTCCGGGGAGAGGAAATCGGAATCATTGAGGAGCGGCAGGTGATGGATTTGTTTTGCCAGCATTTGGCGCCTATTGTTTACAATAAGGCATTGGACGATGCTATGAGGTGGCTTAAAGAGCAGGCGGAGAATATTGAGACGGATTATTACCTGCTGTATAGGGATGTGCAGTAGCTGACTGTCTCATGGGAATGAAATATACCGATTTGGCGAAGCGATTTGTAAAGGAGCAGGGGCATGAAAGATGTGACAAGAAATGCCATAAGTATGATTGTAGGATTTATTGTTTTGTGGTATGGGGGTGCAATGTTTAACTTTTTCCCCTTTGTTGGCGGTGATTTGGTGATCAATGCCGTGGGCTTTACCAGGCTTCTGGTTGTGATTGCAGTGGTGATATGTACCTGTTGGATTATTGATGAGCTTGGGAAGAATCGCAAGTAATTTAACGGTACGCAAATTTTGACAGGAGCTGGCAGATAAGCTCACAAATTCTTCTCAATCAGGATGTATGGAGAGGAATGCTGTGGAGCATAAAAAGGAGGGACATAAAATGGGGGCATACGGAATTTTTATAATGAGTGAGTGTGGGATTTTTCTTATTGCATTTATAATGGCAATATTTGTTCTGAAAAAGAAAAATACTGCCTTTGAGTTTTCTTCTGCATGGTATAAAGATATGGCAGAGCAGGACAAAAAACGATTCTGGGGAGTGATCGCTACATGTGCAGTCGGAACCGTCATGATTTTGCTGGTGCCTGTGGTTTTCAGGTTTATTTTATGAGCAGGCAGCCCGGATTGGGCTATCTGCTCCTGCCGTATTTTTTCTTCAGCTTCCGCAGCTTCAGGCCGCAGTGGGCAAATAAGTAGAGATATATGAGTAGCAGAACCGAGAATATAATGGTAACTACATCCGCAAAGGGATCACTCTGCTCCATGCTGTTGAGGAACTGGGGGAGCAGACAGCAGAAAAAGATGCACACCAGTGGAAGCAGACGGGTTTTGAGTATGTGATTTACCATGTCAATGCGGGAACCGTCATCGGAGAAAATCTCTTCCTCCTCTTTGGTATCCGTCTCGGACACTGGCCTGCGGAAGTAGAGCCAGCCCATACAGCGGGCAAAATATTCCCAGCCATAGTCCTGAAAGATTTGAAAATAGTCGCCATTTTCCGAGTTGTTTTTATAATCCAGCCGGTACACAACATCCTCCGGCGCACAGCTCTCAAAAATATAGAAGCAGGGCACAATCATTTTCAGCAGCTTCCAGCCCTTTTGGTGCTGGCGGCGAAGCCAGATTTCCTCCTCCTCGTAATCGGAAATTGTAAAAAAGCGTATGAGGGTCCTGTGATTATTCATTTACACTCTCTCCTTTACTGTTTTTATACAGGCGTTCAATGCGGCGAAGCTCCAGATCCAGGATTTCCTGTCCAAGGGGGGTGATCTGGTACAGCTTCCGCTTTTCTTCCTCTCTCACAAAGGCAATCAGTCCGTCCTTTTCCATCTTGGAGAGGGTTCCATACATGGTGCCGGCGCTGATGGTTAAGGCGCCTCCTGTCATCTGCTTGACCTGCTGGCTGATGCCGTAGCCATGCTGTGATTGCCGCAGACAGAATAAAATGTAAAATCCGCTTTCTGTCATGGGTACGTAGATTCGTCTGATCCTGCTGTCCATAGGTGCTCCTTACTATCATGCCTCGATATATCGAGGTTCGAACTATATTATATCGAAGTTCGATATAATTGTCAATACCTTTGCCCTGGATTTGGCCATTGTAAATAGCGGATGATTATTTTATAATCAAAATGGGAGTTACGGATAAAGCCGTATCGAAATGGGAGAGGAGCATAAAATTTTGACAGATTTTTCAGGAGGTATTTCATATGTTTTCTTATATTTGGCCCATTGCACTGGTAGTGCTGTCAAATGTGGTCTATCAGATTTGTGCAAAATCCGTACCGGAGGGAATGAACCCCCTGGCCTCATTGACTGTAACCTACCTGGTAGGCGCAGTTACAAGCGGCATTTTGTTTTTTGCGCTGAATAAGGACGGCAGCCTTTTGAGAGAATACGGCAAGCTGAACTGGGTCCCCTTTGTATTTGGCATTGCCCTGGTTGGGCTGGAGGTCGGATTCATCTATGCCTACAAAGCCGGATGGCAGGTCAGCACAGCGTCCATCGTCCAGAGTTCCTTTCTGGCAGCAGCCTTGATTCTGGTGGGCTTCCTGCTCTATGGGGAGGCCCTCACATGGAACAAAATAGCTGGCGTCATCATTTGCCTGATTGGACTGGTTTTTATAAACTACAAGTGATGGTCCATTTTAGCGTCAGCCCTTTTGCTTCCCTTGATTCTAAGGACCAAATACCCCACGACAGGTATTCTTTTTACCGTCTCATAGGCTCCCAAGGTGAAAACCATCTCTGCCGCCAACGCAATCCAATAATTCCATATGGCAGGCAGTGCAAAATAGCTATGCAGCACATAGCAGCACACCATTAATACCGGATAATGCAAAACATAGAGGCCAAAGCCTGCATTTCTCATATAGCGGGCCAGAGCCGTTTCCCTTTGCACATATTTTTTGAAGCATTCAAGAACGGCAAGAACAGTGAACCAAAGATATGCATTTGTCAGAAAGCTCTTTAAGCACTCCGGTGAAGTGTAATCACGGCCCTGATAGCAAAGGGTGTAGAGAATACCGCTTATGAGAGCCAGGCATGTCATGGGAATGTGCATGCTTTCGATTCTGTCCTGGACACTGTCGTGGGAGAAAATATAGTAGCCAATCAGAAAGGCCGTAAAGTAAATGCCAAAACGATACATGGTGAGAATTGGAAGGTTTAACACCTGTGCCCCGCCGTAAATCGGCAGGAAAAGCAGGATCAAAATCATAGAATTTGCCTTTTGGCACAGGGTCTACATTCTGTCGGCAGGATCAAGCTTTCGCAGCAGAACAAGGATACAGAAGAAGAGAAACAGCATTTGAATAAACCACAGAGGCCCTGTACCGCTGATAACGGAAATGGGATAAATAAGAGCTTTCGGAATATAGGAAAGCCCGCCTCCCAGCCGGATATTCAGATACCCCGTAATCCAGTGCACCACAAAAAGCCCCAGGTCGTTGAACAGATAAAAGACATGATAAACCAGGACCAGAAGAACGGTCGTCCACCGAAGCTGATCCAGATAGAGCTTTCTCATTCCTTTTCCTCTTCCTGCTCCCTTTCACCGGCTTCAAAAATAGCCGCCGCAAGCTCGGCAAAGGCACTCTTGGGCGGGATGGCCAACCCTTTCTTTTCATCTCCCAAAATCAGGAGATTATCCCCCGGACGAATGTCAAAGATTTCACGTGCCTGCTTTGGTATGACGATCTGCCCCTTTTCCCCCACGGTTGCTGTCCATGCGTACTTCCCTTTTGGCGCTTTCATTGGAATCCTCCTGTATAATAAGTATGATTTGTATAATTTATTATACATTTGATCTTGCAAACAGTCAATGTGCAAATACCCATTGCAATTAGCCGTCATTTATTTTAAAATCTAATACAGGATAGAATAAAGTAATTTATTTTATAAATATTAAATTCAGGAGGTGATTGCTCATGCGTGAGATTCAGGCACAGCAGATTACAGATGTTGTGGAGAAATTATGTATTGAGGCAAATCAGTATCTTCCCGAGGACGTTCAGGGCGCTATTCGGCGCTGTCGGGCGTGTGAGGACTGGGAGATTGCCCAGGGAGTACTGGACAAGATTATTACGAACTTTGAGATTGCCAGGGAGGAGAATGTTCCCATCTGTCAGGATACGGGAATGGCATGTGTCTTTCTGGAGATTGGACAGGACGTACATATCGTGGGCGGCGATTTGAGTGAGGCCGTGGACGAGGGCGTGCGCCGTGGCTACGACAAGGGATATCTTCGGAAATCCGTAGTAAAGGACCCGGTGCGCCGTGGAAATACGGGAGATAATACGCCGGCCATGCTTTACACAGAGATTGTGCCCGGAGAGCAGATTAAGGTAACCGTAGGACCCAAGGGCTTTGGCAGTGAAAATATGAGTGCCATTCGGATGTTCAAGCCTTCCGCCGGCATTGAGGGAATCAAGGATTTTATTCTGGAGACGGTGGAGACAGCCGGTCCCAATCCCTGTCCACCAATGGTTGTGGGCGTGGGAATCGGAGGAACCTTTGACAAATGTGCACTGCTTGCGAAAAAGGCTCTTATGCGTAGTACCGACGAGCGCAATCCGGACCCATACTATGCGGATCTGGAGGCAGAGATGCTGGAGAAGATCAATAAGCTGGGAATCGGGCCCCAGGGCTTTGGCGGCAAGACTACGGCTCTGGCTCTCAATATTGAGACGCTGCCCACCCACATTGCGGGAATGCCCTGTGCGGTAAATATCAACTGTCATGTGACACGCCATAAGACGGAGGTGATCTAGGTATGGAAAAACATATTCAGCTTCCTTTGACGGAAGAGGTGGCAAAGACCCTGCACGCAGGGGACAGCGTATATCTGACAGGAACTATTTATACCTCCAGGGATGCGGGACACAAGAGAATGTGCGAGGCTCTGGCCCGTGGGGAGGAGCTGCCCTTTGATCCCACAGATGCGACTATTTATTATGTGGGCCCTACACCGGCTAAGCCCGGGCAGGTGATTGGATCTGCAGGACCTACCACCAGCGGCCGGATGGATGCCTATGCGCCTACCATGATGTCCGTGGGAGCCAGAGGCATGATTGGCAAGGGCGCCAGACTGCCCGAGGTTGTCGAGGCCATGAAGAAGTATCATGGAGTTTACTTTGGTGCTATCGGCGGAGCCGGTGCGCTGCTGGCAAAGTGTATTAAGAAGTGCGAGCTGATTGCCTATGAGGATCTGGGAGCGGAGGCTCTTCGGAAGCTCTATGTGGAGGATATGCCCCTTGTGGTGATCATTGACAGTGAGGGGAAGAATCTTTATGAGGATGGGAAGGCGGCTTATCTGGCTTCTAAAAAATAGGAGATAGCCGGAATATCCGTGTAAACCAATGGTAGAATCCCATTCTAAACCACAAATCGGTTGCTGTGGAGTGTAAAGTCCTTTATACTAATTGCATTCGAGACGATAGGACTGCCAGGAGAGAAGTGTATGGTCTTATTTCTTGGCGGTCCTTTCCGTCTGGAATCATTTTAAAAAAGAAAGGAAGACATTCATGGGGCAGGAAGAAAACAAGCAGGAAAAGATGGCTAAATTCATATCTGAAATGAGAAAAGTCAAAGGCTTCACCCAGAAGGACCTGGCCGGTCAGCTTGGAGTCACAGATAAGGCTGTTTCCAAGTGGGAGCGAGGAATCAGCAGCCCGGATATCAGTCTGCTGATTCCCCTGGCCAAAGCCCTGGGTGTATCCACGGGAGAGCTGTTAAATGGTGAGAGGAATGAGGCAGCCCTGGAGGAGAAGACAGAGACTATGGTAAATGAGGCAGTAAAGTATTCCCACAAATCCGTGTCCAGACAGATTCAAAGGCTGCGGGAGCTTCTATTTGTGGGAATGTCCATAAGCTTCCTTCTTGGAGCCCTTGTATGTCTCATCTGTGACTATGCTGTTTTTGGAAGGCTTTCCTGGTCCCTGATTGTGCTTGTGTCTCTGCTGGCAGCCTGGGGAGTGTTGGCGCCCCTTTTTAAAGCGGAGACTTATCGAATTCAAAAAAGCCTGCTTATCTTGAGTGTACTGATTTTTCCCTATCTGGCAGTGCTGAGTGTGCTTTTGAAGGTGCCTCTGCTTCGTACCATGGGTATGTGTATTGCAGCGGCAGGGCTTCTGGGGATCTGGGGAACTTACCTGGTCATCACTCATATGTGGAGCAGCAGAAAATATTTTGCCCTTTGTGTCATATGCTTTCTCGTATTTGCGGAAGAATATGGAATAAATCGTATAATAGACGGATTCGCTGGAACATCTGTGACAAATAGGGAGTTTGGTTATCTGAAAGACATAATCATACTCTTGCTTTCTGCCTTTTGTTTTGGAATGGGACTTTACAGAAAAGAGAGAGCCCTGCATTGATATTTTATGCTTGCTTTTTCCAATTCCTCATGCTATAATAATTTGCGTTGTGATAAAAGAGATGGTCCGCTGTCATATAGATTCAGAAGAAAAGCCCGACAGGGCAGAAGCAGATACGTGCCGGCCTCCGGTGCGGCTTACGGGTCTTCGGGATTATGGTAAGAACATCCGAATAAAAAGGAGGAAACAACAAAATGAACGAGATTATTAAGAATATCGAAGCCGCTCAGCTGAAAGCAGAGCCGCCCCAGTTCCGTGTGGGAGATACCGTGAAGGTGTACGGTAAGATCAAAGAGGGTAACCGCGAGAGAATCCAGGTTTTTGAGGGAATCGTCCTGAAGAGACAGGGTGGCGGAGCCAGAGAGACCTTTACCGTGAGAAAGAATTCCAATGGTGTGGGCGTGGAGAAGACATGGCCCTTACATTCCCCCAATGTGGAGAAGGTGGAAGTGGTACGTCGCGGTAAGGTAAGACGTGCGAAGCTGACTTACTTAAGAGGTCGTGTAGGCAAGCGTGCGAAGGTAAAAGAATTGGTAAAATAATCGTAACAAGCAGGGGGGCTGCCGCAAAATCAGAAATTTTCATTTTGCGCCAGTCCCTCTTTTCATTCTCACAGGATATAAGCTCAGTCTGGGCATAGTATGAGATTTGATGTGATTGAGGAGAGCGGCATGGCAGGGTTGACCTTTCGGCGACGAAAAAAGCGGATCAATATCAAGGTGGTCAAGGAAGTCTTTCTGTGGATCGGAGAGGCGGCACTGGCCTTTGGCTTTGCCTGCGTTTTGGTTTACTTTTTTGGAGCGGCTCTCAGCAATGTGGGCCAGTCCATGGAGCCCGCCATCTACAGCGGGGATCGTGTTCTGGTAAATCGCTTCATCTACGGAGTCAAGGCTCCGACTTATGGCGATTTGATCGTATTTAAGCCGAATGGAAATGAAAATGCCCACTATCATATCAAGCGTGTGGTGGGACTCCCAGGAGATACGGTGACCATCGAGAGCGGCCGGGTCTTTATTGACGGCGAGCTTTTGGATGAGGAGATCTTAACGGAAAGCATGAATGACGCAGGCGTGGCGGAGGTTCCCATCAAGCTTGGAGAGGACGAATATTTTGTTCTGGGCGACAACCGTAACAACAGCGAGGACAGCAGAAGCGCGGATATTGGAAATGTCCACAGAAAGGACATTATGGGAATGGCTTGGTTTAATATTACGCCGGGCGAGCGCTTTGGATGGCTGCCCTAGAGGAGAAGGCTTATGAATATTCAGTGGTATCCGGGTCATATGACCAAGGCAAAGCGGATGATGCAGGAAAATATCAAGCTGGTGGATCTGATCCTGGAGCTGGTGGATGCAAGGGTGCCCTTTAGCAGCCGGAATCCGGATATTGATGAGATGGGCAGACAAAAGGCACGGATTATCCTGTTAAATAAATGTGATTTGGCAGATGAAAAGAAGACGGCCCTTTGGAGCGGATATTTTAAAGAGCAGGGCTTTCAGGTAGTGCTGGTGAATTCCAGAAGCGGAGCAGGGCTCAAGGCTATCCAAGGAGCCGTTCAGGAGGCATGCCGGGAAAAGATAGAGCGGGATCGGAAGCGGGGAATCTTAAACAGGCCCATCCGGGCTATGGTTGTGGGCATTCCCAATGTGGGAAAATCTACCTTTATTAACAGCTTTGCAGGAAAGGCCTGTACCAAGACCGGCAATAAGCCGGGAGTGACCAGAGGCGCCCAGTGGGTGCGGCTGAACAAGCAGGTGGAGCTTTTGGATACACCTGGAATCCTCTGGCCCAAATTTGAGGACCCGAAGGCAGGCCTTCGGCTGGCCATGATCGGCTCCATCAAGGATGAGGTGCTTCAGACGGAGGAGCTTACCCTGGAGCTGCTTAAATTTTTGACAGAGGAGTATCCGGGAGCTTTGGCACAGCGATATGGAATCCAGGAGACGGAGGAGCCATTTTCCATGCTTTCGGATATTGCGAAAAACCGCGGTTGTCTCTTAAAGGGACAGGAGCTTGACTATGGAAAGGCCGTGGGAATCATTCTTGAGGAATTCCGAAATGGAAGGCTGGGAAGATTTACCCTTGAGGTTCCGGGGGAAGAGGATTAAAATGGTAGGAAATGAGAACGAATTGTGAGGACTGGATATGGGGAGAAAAGGCAAGGAAGTAGAAGATGATTTTATTGGCGAAGGGGACGAGGAGCGGGAGAGAAGCCCTTTTCAAGAGCTTCTTGGAATGCTTCTGTACATAGGAGTTGTACTGGTTATTACCTTCCTTATCATTACCTTTGTGGGACAGCGGACCCATGTAAGCGGTGATTCCATGAAAAATACCTTAAATCATGGGGATCAGCTGATAGTGGATAAGATCACATACCGCTTTAAGGACCCGGTACGCTATGACATCATTGTATTTCCTTATCAGTATGAGGAAAATACCTTCTATATTAAGCGTATCATCGGACTGCCGGGAGAGACTGTGCAGATTGCGGAGGGAGAGATCTATATCAATGGTGAGGTTTTGCGGGAAACCTATGGCCGTGAGGTGATTCAGGACCCTGGGATGGCAGCGGAGCCTATAACCCTTGGGGAGGATGAATACTTTGTCTTGGGAGACAACCGCAACGCCAGCTCTGACAGTCGGGAGCCCAGTGTAGGTGTGATTCATAGAGATGATATCGTAGGGCGGGCATGGATTCGCATTTGGCCCTTGAATAAGGCCGGAATCTTGAAGCATCAGTGAGAAAAAGTGATGACTGCTTCCATAGAGGCGTGAAAGGGAGCAGGTCTCAGACAGTGGAGCGGAGCATATGACAAAGGCGGAGGTTCTGCGAGAGCAGAAAAGGCAGGAGAAGTTAAAAGCAGAGCGAGAACGGTTAGAGAACATGAAGGAATATGAGTACAAGTATAGGGATCGGGGGATGCTCTGCGGGATTGATGAGGTTGGTCGGGGACCTTTAGCCGGTCCGGTTGTGGCTGGGGCAGTGATTCTCCCAAAGGATTGCGAGATTCTCTACCTGAATGATTCCAAAAAGCTTTCGGAGAAAAAACGGGAGCTTCTGTATGATGAGATAATAGAAAAGGCGGTGGCTGTAGGACTTGGCGTTGTGGGACCAGACAGAATTGATGAGATTAATATTCTTCAGGCTACCTATGAAGCCATGCGGATGGCGATTGCCAATCTGAAAGTGTGTCCGGATCTGCTTTTAAATGATGCGGTAACTATTCCAAAGGTGGAGATTCCTCAGGTACCGATTATCAAAGGAGATGCCAAGAGCGTATCCATTGCGGCGGCAAGCATTATCGCCAAGGTAACCAGGGATCGGATGATGGTGGAGTATGAAAATCTATATCCGGGGTATGGATTTGCGTCAAATAAGGGTTATGGTGCGGCAAAGCACATAGCGGCTTTGAAGGAAATAGGGCCGTGCGTGATTCACAGGAAGACTTTTATTAAGAATTTTGTATCAGAAGCTTAATGGTTATGTGATAAAAGATCGTGGGAAAAAAGTATAAGGAAAAACAGCTCGAGAAAGGAAACAGGATGGAAAATCGCCGCAGACTTGGCACAGCTTATGAGGAGAGGGCCGCAGAGTATCTATGCAGGAAAGGATATCGGATCCTGGAACGGAATTTTCGCTGCAGGCTTGGAGAGATTGATCTGATTGCGGAGGAGTGTGGGGTCCTGGTTTTTCTGGAGGTCAAGTATCGAAAGAATAACCGGTATGGCAGCCCGGCTGAAGCGGTAACATCTGCCAAACAAAGAACCATCTGCCGGGTGGCTGATTTCTATCGCATGTCAAGGCGAATACCGGAGAGTCAAAGCTGTCGTTTTGATGTAGTGGCAATTCAGGGTGAGCAAATTGAGATATATAAGGATGCATTTTCTTATGGGTAGGGAATAAGGTCATGACATAGGGACTGAATCGTAATACTCATGACATTGGATCTGGAATAGGAGCACATATGGAATTAGTCAGAAAAAAGGGAAGAACAGCTATGGAGGTTGTGGAACACACGGGTGTTCCTTTTCTTATATTTCCCAGCTTAAGGGATACGAATGTGGTGACACACGGATTTTCTATGCGTCCGGGTGGTGTCAGTGAGGGAATATTTTCTTCGATGAACCTGAGCTTTACCAGAGGGGATGAGGAAGCAAAGGTACGGGAGAATTATGCCCGTCTTGGTAAGGCCATGGGTTTTGCCTGTGAGGATCTGGTGCTTTCGGATCAAACACATACGACCAATGTTCGTGTGGTTACAAAAGCGGATCGGGGAAAGGGATTTACCTGTCCAAAGGATTATAGGGATGTGGATGGAATGGTGACGAACGTTCCGGGCCTGGTGTTGGCGACCTTTTATGCGGACTGTGTCCCCTTATTTTTGGTGGACCCGGTTCACAGGGCTATTGGTCTGTCTCATTCCGGATGGAAAGGAACCGCAGGGAAGATTGGAAAGCATACGGTTGAAGTGATGGAAAAGGAATATGGAACCAGGCCGGAGGATTTGTATGTGGCTATCGGACCATCCATTTGCCAGGATTGCTATGAGGTAAGTGAGGAAGTAATCGCTGCGTTTCGGCAGGCATTTGAAAAGGAGTTCTGGAAGGAGCTGTTTTATAAGAAGCCGAATGGAAAGTATCAGCTTGATCTGTGGCGAGCCAATGAGCTGATTTTTGAAGAAGCAGGATTGCAGCCGGAACGGATTGTGACAACGGATCTGTGTACCTGCTGCAATCCCGGGCTTCTGTTCAGTCATCGGGCATCCAAGGGAAGAAGAGGAAATCTGGGAGCATTTTTGATGTTGAAAGAGGATTAAATCCCCATCTCATCTATAATGGTTTTCAAATGCTGCCAGTCGGCAATCATTTCGTTTAAGCGTACCTGTCCCTGTTCCGTAATGCGGTAATATTTTCGGGCGGGGCCGCCGCTTGTAGTTCCCATAAAGGTATCTGCAGCACCATCCTTGTGAAGACGGCGGAGGATAGTATAGAAGGCACTCTCGCCGACCTCCGGGAAATGAACATGCATCCGCTGAATAATATCATAGCCATAGAGAGGCTCTTCGGCGATACACTTAAGAATACACATCTCCAGGATTCCTTTTTTTATTTGAGTGTCCATTACATTTTCCTTTCAATGACCTGCATATGTTTTTTGTGCATAAAGGTATAGGCTTTTCATAACTTTTGGGCTTGCTTTTTCTTGCCTGGTCTTAAAAGAAAGACAAACAGGAGGGCAAGAAGCAGTCCGGCTACATACCAGCAGAGGGGTAATATAAATTCCCGACGCAGCATTTTGAGGTCGCTAAAATCCAGATCCATGCTGTGAAGAATGGCACGCATATCGAAAAGGAAAAATATGGATCCCAGGGTATGGATGGCTCCGGGGAAATATTGGATGGAACATTTTCGGACTTTAAGGAGAGTGCCAATAAGCAGAAGCGTCAGGAGAAATGCCAGTGAGCATAAACATCCACTGATTACAGGCCCGATAGGCCAGCTCCCTATGGTTGTTGGAAGTGATTCCGGAGGCCGCACCAAAAGCCACTGCATGGCGTATTCCGTCAGAGCTGTGAGTGCAGGTGGGAAAAGCTGTAGAAGCAAAAAGCTTCCCTTAACCGGAAGAATCCCAAGCTGCTGCTCCAGGACAGCCCTGGCCCTGCCGTGAAGAAGAGCAAATAAAGACACCGAGAGACTTATCATAAGAGGAATGAGCACACGGACAGGAGGCAGGTAGGAAGAAAAGGAATGAAGACATACATACAGAGTAAGCAGAAAAAGTATGCCCCATCCTCCGTTCCATAGAATAAAGAAGCGTCTGCCCTTTGGCATTTCTCCCAAAAGCTCCCGGCGGATACCTGCCGGATCTTTCAATTCCTGCAAAAGGCCCTCAGAGGAGGTTCCCCGTTCTCTGCCGAGGGATAAGTATTCCTGATAGTCGGCAAGAATCTCCTGAACCTGGGAAAGTGGGAAAAACAGCAGAAGATGCACTCCCAGGCGATACAGGCAGAGGGCTTCGGAAATGACATTTGAAGATGGTGATTTCGTTTTATTCATAGGTATCCTCCTGGTTTATGGAACGTAAAATTGATAGATATAGGTATGTATGATGCTTAAATTAGTAGCATAATAAATGAAAAAAATTGCTGGATAAAAGAAAAGCTTCCTTTGTCCGAAATGTTAAACTAGTGCTTATTAAACAGTAGTTTAAAATTACTATACCCTGAAAGAAAGCTCTTGTCAAGAGTGGAAAAGAAAAAAGCAAAGACAGATTTCAATAAGGATGGATAACTATGAAGAATCAATATAATCGAACAATCACTGCCTGCTTTGCAGGTTATATTGTTCAGGCGATTGTAAATAATTTTGCACCTCTTTTATTTTTGACCTTTCAGCGAACCTACGGGATTCCTTTGTCCCGGATAACCATGCTGGTGACTGTCAATTTTGGCGTGCAGCTCTTGACGGACATTTTCTCTGTTGGGTTTGTGGATAAAATCGGGTATAGGGCCTCTATGGTAATTGCCCATGCTCTTAGTGCGGCAGGGCTAATTGCACTGCCTTTACTTCCGGAGCTGTTTCCCAATCCCTTTGCGGGGATACTCTCGGCGGTTATTCTTTATGCCATAGGCGGGGGACTTTTGGAGGTTCTGGTAAGTCCCGTGGTGGAGGCCTGTCCCTCGGATAATAAAGAAAAGGCTATGAGCATGCTCCATTCTTTTTATTGCTGGGGCCATGTGGGGGTAGTGGCGTTTTCCACGCTGTTTTTTCAGATCTTTGGAGTAGATAATTGGAGAATGATAGCATTTATATGGGCGTTGGTTCCCCTATATAACGGAGCAGTGTTTACAAAGGTGCCGATTCCTGCTCTTATGAAAGAGGGAGAAAAGGGGCTTAGCGTTGGAGCGTTATTTTCTACAAGGATTTTCCTGGTTTTATTTGTCATGATGGTATGTGCAGGTGCAAGTGAACAGTCTGTGAGCCAGTGGGCTTCTACCTTTGCGGAAAAGGGGCTGGGTATCTCAAAGATGGCGGGAGATCTGGCAGGGCCTATGGCGTTTGCAGTATTAATGGGACTTTCACGGGCTTTTTACGGAAAATATGGAGATAAGATCCATCTGGATCGGTTTATGATCTACAGCAGCCTGCTGTGTATAGCATCCTATCTGTGCATTTCTCTGGTGCCGATACCACAGATTAGCTTGCTTGCATGTGCGATCTGCGGCCTGTCGGTGGGAATTATGTGGCCGGGAACCTTTAGCCGGGCAGCCGCAGCCATACCCAGAGGAGGTACGGCTATGTTTGCACTGCTGGCATTGGGAGGAGATCTGGGCTGTTCCGGTGGGCCTACGCTGGTTGGAAGCATATCGGGGCTTTTTGAGGATAATTTAAAAATTGGAATTTTCGTTGCTGCTATTTTCCCGGTGATGCTTTTGGCGGGGATATTGCTTTTGAGTAAGAGCAGGGAGAAAAATTGTGGAAAAAAGGCAGCCCACTAATGTACTGGCCCGTTTATATTTTGTCTGGCGTTGACAGAATCATGTTTCTGTATTGTCCGGGCCGGAATTACCGTCATTTTTCTTCAGCGATGAGATCCATGCTTCGATTGCCCTGGCAAGAATAAGCTGCTGCTCAAGGACTGCCATTCCATTTTCAGGAACGTCCGGTATATTTTCTTTCGCAAGAAAGTTTTCTTCCAGATAGGATTTTAATTGTTTGATGTTGTTCTCAATATTTGCCATACATACATTCTGTTTTTCTTGTGAGAGGCTGTCTAGGTTTACAATCACAGCATTAAAATCCAGATAAATGTGAATGGATTTTGCGGCAATTTCAAGCATAAGCTTTTCAAATTCCTGCTCTCCCTGCCGGGTTAGAGAATAGACGGCCTTTTCCGGCATTTTTCCCTCTTTTTCAATACGGCTTTTGATGAATCCTTTTTCTTCCAGTTGAAGGACTTTTTTATAAATTGAGGGAGTGCTGATTTTTACCCATTTGGATATGTTACGGTACTCAACCAGTTTTTGAATATCGTAGGCACTTAAAGATTCCCTTTTTAAAATTCCCAGTACAATTAGGTCGATTGTGGCCATATTTGTTCTCCTTTCATACTTGACAGATGCTATAAATTATAGTAGTATATCCTTTGTTACGCAACTATTATAATTTATAGTAGTATAAGTAATAGTATAGGTCAAGCGAAAGGAGAAAACCACATGAACGAACAAAGCAGGAAAATGGAACTTCTGGGGGCAGTCCCAGTACCAAAGGCTCTTTTGGCACTGGGACTGCCAACCATGATAGGTATGCTGATTAACGCACTTTATAATCTGGCAGATACCTATTTTGTCGGTGGATTAGGTACGGATCAGATGGGGGCGGTTACGGTAGCTTTTCCTTTAGGGCAGATTGTTGTTGGCCTGGGGCTGCTTTTCGGGAACGGGGCGGCGGCATATCTTTCCAGGCTGTTGGGGCGGGGGGATAAAGATACCGCTGATAAGGTAGCCAGTACAGCTTTATACAGCAGCGTATTGATTGGAGCGATTGTTATTATAGGCTCCGTCATATTTCTGAAACCCATATTAAATCAGATAGGTGCATTGGAAAGCGTTATGCCTTATGCGATTACCTATACCGGCATTTACATCACGTTTTCCATTTTTAATGTTTTCAATGTCACCATGAATAATATCGTGTCCAGTGAGGGAGCCGCAAAGACGGCCATGTGTGCGTTAATGGCCGGTGCTGTCCTGAACGTGATATTAGACCCCATTATTATTTATGTCCTGAATCTTGGAGTTGCCGGTGCAGCCATTGCCACCGCTATTTCTCAGGTGATTTCCACGGTGGTTTACCTGTGCTATATCTTCCGGAAAAAGAGCATATTCCATTTTCGTATGAAAGACTGTTGTTTTTCAAAGGAAATCATGTCTGAAATTTTGAAAATAGGGATTCCCACCTTACTCTTTCAGGTTCTGACCAGTATGTCCATCAGCATGATAAACAATGGGGCAAAAGAATATGGCGGCTCTGCCCTTGCCGCCATGGGGCCGCTTACAAAAATCATGTCTATGGGAACTTTGATTGTTTTTGGTTTCCTGAAAGGATTTCAGCCAATCGCCGGATTCAGCTACGGAGCAAAAAAGTTTGACCGCTTGTATGAAGCGATGAAAACCTCTGTTCTGTGGTCAACCATATTCTGTGTGGTTTTTGGTTTGACAGCCGCTATATTCCCATCACAGATTATGGCATTGTTTACAAAAAGTGATACCGAAATGATTCGGATTGGTGCGGCAGCATTGCGGGCAAATGGTCTGTCATTTATCCTTTTTGGATTTTATACCGTGTACTCTTTCTTGTTTCTTGTAATGGGAAAAGCAAAAGAGGGATGCTTTCTTGGAGCTTGCCGACAGGGAATCTGCTTTGTGCCGGTTATCTGGTTCCTGCCAGGGATTTTAGGATTAAACGGTGTCATTTACGCCCAGCCGGTTGCTGATGTTCTGGCCGCCATTATCACTGTTTTTATGGCTTTGAATCTTCATAAAAAACTGTCCGTTGAAGAATCCTGTATGGCTTTGCAATCAGGAACACCGGGCAAATAGACAAATAAGTTTGGCTAAATATAATTCAGACCGTACATCGGAATGGCTACAGATTCCGCAGATGGTTCTTATACTTCTCAATGCATTCCGTGAACAGACAGATGGCACTATCGGAATCACCATTTTTGATATACTCCGTAGTTTGAACAAGGGCTTCATAAGTGTTCTGCCGCCCGATATATTCGCAGTAATCGGCCCAGGCAGAGATGGAAGCAGTAAAAAATGCATTCATAATCAGGGGAACAATACAGTTTCCGCTTAAAGACGCAATGGTTTTCCGATACATGAAAAGGGCGGTTGCAAAGGTATTAATATCCGCTGCAAGCGTCTTTTTTACGTCCTCCTGTAAAGCCTCCAGCTTTCGGATATGCTCCGGATCCCGAAGTTCTGCCAGGATTTGGATGCAGGGGCATTCCAGATAAAGGCGTGTTTCCAAAAGGCTGATCAGCATCTTCTTATCCGGCATATCGCCCCGATAGCGTATGATGGCGAGGAGGGTATCCAGATTGCCGGTGCTGGTATAGTCGGCGACGTAGACACCCTGCCGGGACATAACGTCCAGAAAGCCTATGCGGACCAACTCCCGAATGCCCTCATGGACTACCGTTTTGCTGATTCCCATGGTGTCGGCCAGCTCCCGTTCCGTAGGAAGCCGATCCCCGGGCTTTAATTCGCCGGATAAAATCATTTCTTCAAGCTGAGTTAAAAATAATTCTTTGATGGATGGGGCGTCGATTTTTCGGAAAGCCAAAGTTCATTCCCACTTTCTAAATTGATAAATATATGTATAGATAATATCATGGCAAAACGAGAAAAGTCAACAAAATCTGGTCCGACCAGGACCAGAAAAAAGTTTGACACTTTTTTGTCAACTATGTCAATTTACAAGGGACGAAATGTGTCGGAAAATAGAATTATATAACCTTGTACACTGTGGGCGGGAGAAGAAGATGGAAAAGAATGTGCGTGTCATAGAAGTCAAGCGAAGTATTTTTGAAAATAACGACAAGGACGCCGAGCGTCTGCGGGCGGAGTTGAAAGAGAAAAAGGTGTTTCTTCTGAACCTGATGTCCTCTCCGGGTTCAGGGAAGACGACGACGCTTCTGGCTCTTGGAAAAGCCCTGGAGGGACGGATTAAAATGGGAGTCATGGAGGCTGACATTGATTCTGCGGTGGATGCCGAGACCATGATAAAGGCGGGCATCAAATCCATTCAGATCCATACGGGAGGCATGTGCCACCTGGACGCCGATATGACCCGGCAGGGCCTGTATGAGTTTGGTATGGAGAATGCGGAGCTGATTGTCCTGGAGAATGTGGGCAATCTGGTGTGCCCGGCGGAATTTGACACCGGAGCCGTGAAAAATATGACGATTCTCTCCGTGCCAGAGGGAGATGATAAGCCCCTCAAATATCCGCTGATGTATGAGAAATGCGATCTTCTGGTGATTAATAAGACGGACGTTCTGCCTTATTTTGATTTTCAGAAAGAACGGGTGGAGAAATATGCAAAAATGCGGAATCCCCATATTGACATTCTCTATATTTCCGCAAAGACAGGAGAGGGGATAGAGGAACTGGCGGACTGGATTGCGGATCAGGTGAAAATTTGGACCATGTAAGCCTGTGAAAGGGCGTTCAACAGGGAGCACTGGCCATAGAAAGGGAAACAGTTATGGAAGAGAAGAAAACAGTTATTCTGGCAGTGGCCGGAAAGGGAGGCGTAGGGAAAACCTCCATTGCGGCAACCATTGTCCGGTTATTAGTAGAGGGGTATCCGGACAAACGGATTCTTGCCATTGACGCAGACCCGGCAGTGGGATTGTCTACTGCACTTGGGATTGATGTGGAGACTACCGTAGATGACATCCGCAAAGCCGTAGTCGCCACGGCGGAGGGCGGCGACACAAAAAATGCCGTTGAATTATTGGGAGAAGCCAGATACCGCATCTTTGATGCACTGGTGGAGACAGACGGCTTTAGCTTTATCGCCATTGGCCGTCCGGAGACAGCGGGCTGCTATTGCAAGATCAATTCCTATCTCAAAGAAGTGATCAGCATATTATCAGAAAATTTCGATTATGTAATCATTGACGGGGAAGCGGGAATCGAACAGATCAACCGCCGGGTTATGGAAAAGGTGACCCATCTACTTTTGATTACAGATTCCAGCAAAAAGGGAACCCAGGTGATAAAGACAATCCGGCAGGTGGCCGATGAGCTGATGATGTATGAGCAGATTGGAATGATAGCAAACCGCCTGCCATCCATGGCGGTGAAAGAACTGATAGATACCGGTGACATTCCGGCACTGGCATATATTCCGTCAGACCTATCATTGGCAGAGTTTGACTTAAAGGGAGAGAACGTGTTCTATCTTCCGGAGGATGCGGCGATCGTACAGGGGGTAAAAGAAGCACTCGAGAAGCTGCTTTTGTAACTGGAAATTTCTAGGTAAGAGGTACTGGAAAGGTGTTGCGGAACTTTTAATAAGAGGTGAAGATGAAAGACTTAAAGCATTTGTATTTTTTTGAAAAGCTTCTGGAGGATGCCAATAATGAACTGGTCTGCCAGGCTCAGGCGGAGGGCAGGAAATGCATAGCCACTGTCTGTGAGAATATTCCGGAGCCGCTGCTGAATCTGCCGGGGACTTTTTCCGTGCGTCTTCGGGCTCCCCGTACCGGTTCCATTGAAATGGCGACCTACTATCTTACAAGCTTTCTCTGTGAATATACGAGGGCACTGCTGGAACGTGCCATTGAGGGCGGTTACAATTTTACAGATTGCATGATCACGCCGGACGGATGCTCCATGCTGAACCGCTGTGCGGAAAATATGGAGCTTCTCCACACCATGCAAAAAGAGCATTTCTTCTGGGAGTACATGGAGATCCCCATGAAAGCCGATGACAATGGGCTGAATCTCTATACGCTTCAGTGCCAAAATCATATTTTGAATCCCCTGAGAGAGCAATTTGGCATTGACACCTCGGATGCTGCCATTCGAAAGGCGGTGGAGGAGCATAATCGTGTCTGTGAGCTTATTCGCCAGATTGGGGAGTACCGAAAAGAGGATCATCCAAGGCTTACCGGGTATGAGTTTCATATTCTTACCATGGCAACTTATGTGGCACCAAAGGATCTGCTTATCGAAAAGCTTACGGAAACTCTGGAGGAACTGAAAACCCGAAAGCCGGAGGAAAAGAATCCCTACCGGATCCGGGTGGTGCTGGTGGGCTCGGAAGTGGATGATGTGGACCTGGTGCGGCTGATTGAGGATTGCGGGGCCTATGTGTGTGCGGATCGTTTTTGCTATGGGTCATTTCCCGGACGGGACACCATAGAGTTAAAGGAAGAAGGGGACGCACTGACCCAGATCTGTAGGCAGTACATGTACCGGGGACAGTGTGCCAGATATATGAATCAGGAGAAGATTCAGGAACGGCGTAGGTATGTGAATCGGCTTGCAAAGGAATACCATGGGGATGGAATCATCTATCAGCAGATCAAGTTTTGCGATCCATGGGCTTATGAACGTATGGTGGGGACCCAGGTTCTGCGTGATGAATACCATTATCCCGTTCTGTCCGTGGACCGTCCTTATGCGGTGGGCAATTCCGGACAGCTTCGCACTCGTGTTCAGGCCTTTGTGGAGAGCGTGGAGCTGAAAAAGATCCAGGGAGGTGTAAGATAAATGGGAAAAGCGGTGGGAAGTGAACGGCTTGGAAGCTTTTATACCAACGGGAAAGTGCGAAAACGCCGGGAATGGCGGGGAGTGAAAGACACCTTTTATGATTACACCAGGTGGCTTCATATCATGGGGATTCTCTCGAAGTTTATTGTGAAGCCCCGGAACATCAAAGCCTTTTTCCGCTATCGATGGATGGGCAATTATCTTGCGGCTCCCATGATGGTGGACCGTCATACCCAGGGACTTCGGGGACCGCAGCTTCGTATTGCTCATACGGAGTTTGATTTGGTCATGGAGGATATTGCAAAACTGTTGGACAATCTTTTCAGAGGTGACCGGAAAATTGGAAACGACAAGGAGTTTTCCAAAAAGGTTGTATTGATGGACGAAAATGAAATGACGGCGGTTATGATGGGATTTCCCAATTTAAAGGGATTGAGCCGTGAGACTCCGTCCGTCTACGTGTCCGTGCTTTTGAACCAGTATGCGGTATGCCATTATCTGGATGTGGCTCAGGAATTCGGACTTTCCGGAGATGTCTGTCCCATGCCGGCGGCAGAGGTGGGAGTGTCCATTGAGGATGATTTTCCGGTGCTTGGGGCCTGTGCCATTCAGTGCAATACCACCTGCGACGGCTCTCTTATGGGAAACGGAGTCATCTCCAAGCGGCTGGAACTGGAGGATGGGGTTCCCTGCTTTCAGCTGGCGGCACCTCTCCGCCACCGGGAGGAGGACGTGCAGGAGTATGCGGCCCAGGAGATCCGCAATGCCATTCAATTTATTGAGGAGCATACAGGGGAGACCTGGGATTGGGACTACTATTTTGAGTGTGCGAAACGGGTCAACGAATCCACCCGCCATCGGATGGAATGGCTGGAAATGAATAAGACGGATTATCCCCAGGTTTTTGGATCCAATCTGGCCCTCTATACGGAGACCAATTACATGGCCATCTGCGGAAAGGTTCCGGAATTTGTGGATGCGGACCGAAAGATCTCTGCCATAGCGGAGAGGGCTTACCGGAAGAAAACCATGGTGGTGAAAGAATACCGCCACCGGGCTATTATCTGGGGCGTGCAGTCCCATTTCTACTTTGATTTTCTCATTTGGCTGCAGAATTGCTGGGGAATACTGCCCCTCACGGATATGCTCTCCATGGTGTCCACAAAAATGCTCTCGGAGGATGACAGGGAACAGGCGATCTACGATATGGCATGGCTTACGGAAAATATGATCATGCGGAACCGTACCCACGGCGGCTACAAGGTACTGCTGGATGAGCTTTGGGAGTTCTGTGAGGAATTCCGGGCAGATACGGTGATTCTCTGGGAGCACATCAGCTGTAAGGCTTTGGACGGGATGCACGGGCAGTTTGAGGAGAAAGCGAGAGAACGGGGAATCCATCTTATTTGGGTGGATCACGATCTGTTTGATCCCCGCATTATTTCCCGGCAGGAGATTCGTGATCAGGTGAACCGGTACATGCGGACCGTTTTTCGGGAGGAACCCATCGATCCGACCCTTGAGGTGATTTCGGATGAGCATTCCTGGTAGGAAGATTACGCAGGACATCTAGTCTGGGAATGCGGAACTATAATAAAAAGGAGCAGCAGTATGAAATATTTTGGCGGATGTGATTCGGGAAGTACCTATACAAAATGTGTAATTATTGACGAAAACGGGAAGATGGCAGCAAATGTCACGCTTCGGAGCCGCATCAATTCCGTGCTCAGTGCGGAGGATGCCTTGAACCAGGCCGTGGCACAGGTGCCGGAATTGAGCAGTATTAAGGATCTAACCTATCTGGTAGGCACTGGCTATGGGCGTAATAAGGTTCCGTTTGCCGATGAGAACATCTCGGAGATTAGCTGTCATGCCATGGGAGTGCATGTGGCGGATCCAAGTGTGAAAGCGATTATTGACATTGGCGGGCAGGATGTAAAGGGGATCTCCGTGGATACGGACGGAACCGTACGCAATTTTGCCATGAATGACAAATGTGCGGCAGGAACGGGACGTTTTTTTGAGGCAATGGCCAGGGCTTTCGAGATGGATTTGGATGAATTTTCCAGATTATCCTTAAAGGCAAAAAACGTGATCCCCATTACCTCCCAGTGTACCGTATTTGCGGAATCCGAGGTGATTTCCCTGGTGGGAGAGGGAAAACCCATGGATGAGATTGCGGCAGGCATCGAACTGTCCGTTGCAAAAAGATGCTTTGTCATGTCCAAGAAAGCAGGAGCCGTGAGCAGTATTGCCCTGACCGGAGGATGTGCAAAAAATGAGGGCTTAAAGGCGGCGATTGAGAAAGTTTTGAATTTGAAAGTGATAGAGCTTTCCATCGATCCCCAGCTTATGGGAGCCCTTGGGGCTGCGGAATTTGCCCGGCAGAAAGGATAGAACAGGATGGGATTTTTACATATCTTATTAATTTTAGCAATTGTTGCTCTGTGCTTATTTGTGCTGACATTTCTTGTGTATTTTTTCAATCTTGACATGAAGCTTACGGCAGCACTGGCTCCCTGGTTTGAAAAGCATTATGACAAGGTAGACAGGGATAAGCATTTATAATGGAAATGAAGCTGTATGATGAAGTGATAAAGAAATGTCAGGATCGATTGGAGACGGAAGAAAGCCGGCAATTGTCTCTTGAAGAAACCGGATGGCCGGAGGTTTCCGACCGGAGCATGATTTTGAGGAGCGATATGGCCTACGAATTGGGCGGAGAAAGGTTTCCTGCCATTGGCTGTACCATGATCACGGCCAATCCGGAATTGGTCCCTTCGGACAAAATTACGCTTTTGGGAAAGGATCTGCCGGAGATTCAAGGGGATGTCCCTTATGGCCGGATTGCCCTGGTGCGTGTGGACGAGGAGACACTGGGAGAGGGGCAGGTCTTGTATCAGGCTGTCCGGGCACTTGAATATACCAGGTACCATTTTTATCCGGAGGGATTTATGATGCGGGTGTCGGCTTTTAAACAAAGGGAGAGCGTCCGCATCGGAAAGGCCGCCCTTGCAAAGGGATTGGATTTTACAAAGACCGGGAACCGTATGATTTCGGCATTTCACAAAAATCTTTCGGTGAGAGCAGTTCACATCTATTATATAACCAGGGAGGATTTTGATTATAAGCTGCTTGAATCATTTGCGAAAGAGACGGAAAGCATTACCCAGACTATCGATCACATTTTAAAAACCAGCCTTATGGACTGCAAAGCCTGCAGCCTGAAAAAAGTGTGCGATGAGGTGGAGGGACTTCGGGAACTCCACTTTGCAAAATAAAAAGGATTGTGGAACTAATAATAGGAGGAGAATAATATGGCATTTGATTTGGAACAGTACAACCAATGGCCGGCAAATCATAAGCATGATAAAGAGCCCAGCAAGAAAATCATTGCCCTGGGCAAGAAGATCACCGATGTGGCGGCCCATATGATCGGCGGCGTTAAGGTGGAGGACCCGGAGTATTGGGGTTTGGCGGAGATTATTACGGAGGAGATGGCGGAGGTTGGCCTTGCCATGAAGAAGCGGACCCCCTATACCTTTGGGGAATTGTGCAAACTCAACCACATTGACAAGGCCGGAGAAGAAAAGTTCCAGAAGCTTCTGGATGAAATGAGTTACATCGGACTTTTGGAGTATGATTATGGTTACCACTACGATCACAATGGCCGTACCCATGAGCAGACGGAACGCAGATACATTCTTCCCATGTTTGTACCGGGTTCTGCAGAGTTGTTTAACATGGAGGAACTTCCGGACGGCAGCAATCCAAGGCTTCGGGATCATCCGGATGTGGCATCTTTCTTTGAGCGAATGACCTTTATTCCCCTGGCAGGGATTACACAGATGGTTCCGCCGGGAGGTGCGGGAATCGGTATGCATGTCATCCCTGTGGAAAAAGCCATTTCCATGGAAAATCAGTCCGTGGATCTGGAGCATCTTTCCTACTGGCTGAAAAAATATGAGGGGCATATCGGAGTAGGCCGCTGCTCCTGCCGTGCCTCCCGCAAGGTCCTGGGAGAGGGCGTGGCGGACGATGACTACGGCTGGTGTATCGGTGTGGGTGACTTTGCCGATTATTGCCGTGAGACGGGAAAAGGCCACGACATTACCTATGAAGAGGCTATGGCCATCTTAAAGCGTGCGGAGGAAAACGGCTTCGTTCATCAGATCACCAACATTGACGGCGAAAACAAGATTTTCGGCATTTGTAACTGCAATGTAAATATATGTAATGCACTTCGTACCTCCCAGCTATTCAATACGCCCAATATGTCCCGTTCCGCCTATGTGGCACATGTGGATAAGGAAAAATGTGTGGCCTGCGGACGTTGTGTAGAATACTGTCCGGCAGGAGCCACAAGGCTTGGACAGAAGCTCTGCACTAAGGATGGAAGTGAGATGATGTATCCCAAGCAGGAACTTCCAGATGCTGTGAAATGGGGAAAGGACAAGTGGGATCCGGACTACCGGGATAACAACCGGATCAATAGCCATAAGACAGGGACATCGCCCTGTAAGACAGCCTGTCCGGCTCATATTGCCGTTCAGGGCTATTTGAAAAAGGCTTCTCAGGGAAAATATACGGAGGCCCTGGCTCTGATTAAAAAGCAGAATCCATTTCCGGCAGTCTGCGGACGTATCTGCAACCGCCGCTGCGAGGATGCCTGCACCAGGGGAACCATCGACCAGGCCGTTGCCATTGATGCGGTGAAGAAGTTTATTGCGGAGCAGGATTTGAAAGCTGAGACACGTTATATTCCCCCTGTAGTCATTCCCGCAAGCATCCATATGGATCATTTTCCAGAGAAGATCGCCATCATCGGCGGCGGTCCAGCGGGCTTAAGTGCGGCCTTTTATCTGGCAGAAAAGGGATACAGGCCCACGGTGTTTGAGAAAAACGAGATGCCCGGAGGTATGCTCCGCTATGGAATCCCCTCCTACAAGCTGGAAAAAGACGTGATTGAAGCGGAGATTGACGTGATGCGTCAGATGGGCGTGGAGATAAAGACCGGCATTGAGGTGGGAAAGGATGTTACCTTAAAGGAGCTTCGTTCCCAGGGTTACAAGGCGTTTTACATTGCCATCGGGTGCAGTGCGGGCCGCCGCCCCGGCGTGCCGGGAGATGAGACAGAGGGGACTTTGACAGCCATTGAATACCTCCACGATGCCAATACCGGAAATGCCTCCTACACCGGAAGAGTTGTAGTGGTAGGTGGAGGAAATGTGGCCATTGACGCATCCAGAGTGAGCATCCGAAGCGGTGCTGCGGAGGTGACTCAGCTCTGTCTGGAATCCGAAAAAGAGATGCCTGCATCCGAAGAAGAGGTTTGTGAGGCTCTTGAGGACGGTGTGGCGATCAAGCACGGCTGGGGACCGAAAGAGGTACTCACAGAAGAGGGCAGGGTTACGGGAATCGTGTTTAAGAAATGTCTTTCCGTTTTCAACAAGGAGGGAAGATTTGCCCCTGCTTATGATGAGGAGGATACCATCACCATTGCCTGTGAAAGGGTGATCTTTGCCGTGGGTCAAAGGACCGTATGGGGCAGTCTCCTGGAGGGAGAAAATGTATCCTTTAAGGGACCTGCCATTGTGGCGGATAAGCTTACGTTCCAGACGGAACAGCCGGATATCTTTGTGGGCGGCGATGTGTATACAGGGCCGAAATTTGCCATTGATGCTATTGCGGCAGGCCATTATGCGGCAGAATCCCTGCACCGCTATGTACATAACGGTCATATGACCATTGGACGCAACCGTTGGGAATTCAATGAACTTAATAAAGACAATATCCTGGTGGAAAGCTATGACAATTCCTCCCGTCAGGTGGAGGGAGTGGACACTTCCGTGCCGCATAAGTCCTTTAAAGACGCACATCTGACCTTTACGGAGGAACAGGTGAAAAAGGAGACTGCCCGGTGTCTTGGCTGCGGAGCAACGGTTGTGGATGAGAATAAGTGTATCGGCTGCGGCGTGTGTACCACCAAGTGTGAATTTGATGCGATTACGCTGCGAAGAGATAGGCCGGAATGCACCAAGATGGTAACGGCGGAGGATAAGTTTAAGGCGATTATCCCTTATCAGCTAAAGCGTGCGGTAAAGATTGTAACCCACAAAAAGAGCTGAGAGAAACGAATGGTTATAAAAGGGGCTGACGGCTTATTTTGCCGCAGCCCCTGATAAGAGAACAAATATGTAAAGCTTCTGAAGCGTTTTTGCAGACAGGGAGAGAATGACGATGCATGAGCTCGGCGTTGTGTTTTATGTTGTAAAGGATGTAAAACAGGTGGCAGAGGAGAACCAGGTGGAAAGCGTAGCTTCCGTAACCCTGCAGATTGGGGAGGTGACGGGGATCATCCCTGAATACCTGGTGGATTGCTGGAATTGGGCAAGAAAAAAGGAGCCTGAGATGGAGGAGGCAGAGCTTGTCATTGAACAGATAGACGCCGTTTCTTTCTGCGAGGACTGCCAACAGGAATATCCCACCGTGCAGTACGCAAAGATCTGTCCTCACTGTGGAGGTGAGCACACTTACCTTTTGCGAGGGAATGAATTTTTGATAAAAGAGATTGGGGTGTGTTGACCTCCCGGCAGGAGATTTTCGACTGTGGAAATCACTAAAATTAAAGTTTTAAAATTTTAAAATAGTCCTTGACATCCTCAAACCCCATGCTATAATATAACTAACATATGAACAATTATTCATATGAAAGAATATTATAAGTATGGAGGATGCTTACCATGAAAAAAACCTATAAAATTGACGTAGATTGTGCAAATTGTGCCAATAAGATGGAGGAGGCCGCAAGAAAGACGGCTGGCGTGAAGGAAGCTTCGGTCAGCTTTATGACCTTGAAGATGGTAGTAGAGTTTGAGGAAGGCGCAGATCCCAAAGCTGTCATGCAGGAGGTGAGAAAGAACTGCAAGAAGGTGGAGGATGACTGCGAGATTTTCTTATAGAGGCTTTGAGAATACTCCAGTGTTTCAAAGGAGGCAATATGAATAAAAAACAGAAAAAAATGCTGATTCGGATTGTTGTCACATTTCTGCTCCTGGTTGGTCTGAGTATGACACCGGTTACCGGTTATCTGCGGTTTGGGCTGTATCTGATTCCCTATCTGGTCATCGGCTATGATATTTTGAAAAAGGCCTTTAAGGGGATTCGCAACCGCCAGGTGTTTGATGAGAACTTTTTGATGGCCATAGCCACGGTGGGAGCCATTGCCCTGGGAGATTACCAGGAGGGAACGGCAGTTATGCTGTTCTACCAGATTGGAGAGCTGTTCCAGAGCTATGCCGTAGGAAAGAGCCGGAAAAATATCAGCGATCTCATGGATATCCGCCCGGATTATGCCAATGTGGAGAGGGATGGTGTCTTAGAGCAAGTAGACCCGGACGAGGTAGAGGTTGGCACGCTGATTGTGGTTCAGCCGGGGGAGAAGATTCCCATTGATGGCATGGTAGTGGAGGGAAGCTCTTCTCTCAATACAAGCGCCTTGACAGGAGAGAGCCTGCCAAGAGAGGTCACGGCAGGGGAAGAGGTAATCAGCGGCTGTATTAATATGACAGGGCTTTTAAAAATTCAGACTACGAAGGATTTTGGGGAATCTACCGTATCTAAGATTTTGGATCTGGTGGAGAATTCCAGCTCCAAGAAGTCCAAGTCCGAGAATTTTATTTCCAAATTTGCCAGGTATTATACTCCGGCCGTGTGCTATGGAGCCCTGGCTCTGGCGATCCTGCCACCCCTGGTGCGACTTGGTATTCTGGGCCTTGCGCCTCAGTGGGGAGAGTGGACTTACAGGGCCCTGACCTTCCTGGTAATCAGCTGTCCCTGTGCTTTGGTCATTAGTATTCCCTTAAGCTTCTTTGCAGGCATCGGGGGAGCAAGTAAGGCCGGTGTTCTGGTGAAGGGCTCCAATTATCTGGAGGCCTTGTCCCAAGCCGGATGGGTGGTGTTTGACAAGACAGGCACCATGACCCAGGGAGTCTTTGAGGTGAAGGAGGTTCACCACAGTACCATTGAGACGGAGAAGCTTTTGGAGTATGCAGCCCTTGCGGAGTGTGCCTCCTCCCATCCCATCAGCAAAAGTCTTCAGAAGGCCTACGGAAAGCCTGTTGACCGGGGCCGTGTGACGGAGATTGAGGAGATTGGCGGGAATGGTGTTACGGCCAGGGTGGACGGCGTGTCTGTGGCCGCAGGCAGTGATCGGCTGATGGAACGCCTTGGGATTGCCTTTGCCCCCTGTCATGCCACGGGAACGGTGGTTCATGTGGCTGTTGACGGAGCTTATGCCGGACACATTCTGATTTCCGATATGCTAAAGCCCAATGCCAAGGAAGCCATACGCCAGTTAAAGAAAGCCGGAGTGAAAAATACGGTGATGCTCACAGGCGACCGCAGGGAGGCTGCTGAGCAGGTGGCTGGCGAGCTTGGAATCCGGGAGGTACACAGTGAGCTTTTGCCGGCAGATAAGGTAACCAAGGTGGAGGAGCTGCTGGAGAGAAAAAGCGGTAAGGAGAAGCTGGTCTTTGTAGGAGACGGTATCAACGATGCACCAGTATTGTCCAGGGCGGACATTGGAATCGCCATGGGAGCTCTTGGCTCCGATGCGGCTATTGAGGCGGCGGATATTGTTCTGATGGATGACGACCCCTTGAAGATTGCCACAGCCATCCGCATTGCAAGAAAATGCATCCGCATTGTGTATGAAAATATTTATTTTGCCATTGGCATTAAGCTAATCTGCCTTGTGTTGGGAGCTCTTGGTATTGCCAATATGTGGGTAGCGATTTTTGCCGATGTGGGCGTGATGGTGATTGCGGTACTCAATGCTATCCGTGCGCTGTTTGTGAAAAAGCTAAGTTAAAGCTTGTAATGTGCCGTCGCGCAGCGACTTTAAAAGTCCAACTAAAAAAGCCAAGCGCTTATAAAAAATTTTTGCGACGGTAAAGTCGCAAAGACGCACGAGAGGAACTTTCATGAGTGCCCTTTCGAATGAAAGTTTCTCTCATTACATGTGCGTCGAAGTGACTTTACCCTTTAGTGCTGTCGCGCAGCGACTTTAAATAGGAGGTATAAGGATGGCAGAGAAATTGGAAGGATGCTGTGATACCTTTCAGGTTCACGAAAATCTTTTAAAAATAGTCCAGGAAAAAATGCCGGAGGAGACGGAAGCCTACGATCTGGCAGAGCTGTTCAAGGTCTTTGGAGACTCTACGAGAATCCGAATCCTTTTCGTTCTTTTTGAAGCGGAGGTCTGCGTGTGTGATCTGGCGGAGGCCCTCCATATGACCCAGTCCGCTATTTCCCACCAGCTTCGTATTCTGAAGCAGAGCAAGCTGGTAAAGAGCAGACGAGAGGGAAAATCTATCTTCTATTCTCTGGCAGACAACCATGTACGCACCATTATTGACCAGGGACGGGAGCATATTGAGGAGGAGTAGGACATCCGGCTGCTTTTATAAATCCTGAGTTGGCGTTGCATTTTCTATTTTCCTGTGCTATGATAGAGCAGGCGCAGGATGGCAGCAGGAATTTTTACTGCTGTGTATGCTGCCCATAAGGGAGGCGGAAGATAACAATGATTGAGATATTGGAGATGGTTCTGCATTATCTGGTGGAGGCAACCATACCTGTTTTTGAGCTGATAGGCGTGGGGATCATCATTGCCTCTGGTATTCGGGGCTTTTACAGCTACGTGTGCCGAAAGCCGGATACGAAGCTGACGCTGGCCAAGGGCCTGGCTATGGGTCTGGAGTTTAAGCTGGGCAGTGAGATCCTGCGTACTGTGGTGGTTCGAGAGTGGACAGAGATTGCCACGGTAGCCGGAATCATTGCATTGAGAGCGGCCTTGACCTTCCTGATCCACTGGGAGATCAAGGAGGAGGAGAAAGGGATCGACGCAGGTTGAACAAGAATAGAGAAATCAAAGAGGGCTGTTGCAAAAGGTGTTTTGTGACAGCCTCTTGCCGTATACCCGAAGACTGACAAGATGTATTTTTATAAAAGGACCGGATTGGTCAAGGTACAAAAGGAGCAGAGCGATGAAGCAAATCAAACTAATTGCATTCGATTTGGATGGAACACTGTTAAAGGACAATAAGGATCTGACACCCCGAACACTGGAAGCTCTGAAAAGAGCAGCGGAGGCCAAAATTCAACTGGTTCCTACCACCGGACGCCTGTACGACGGCGTGCCGGAGGAGATCCGGACTCTCCCCTTTATCCGCTATGTGATTGGGGCAAATGGAGCCCTGGTTTACGACGCCTGGGAAAAAAGGACGCTCTACCGGGCGGAGATGAACCAGGAGGAGATCCGGCAGTTTTTTGATGCTGCACAGTATACATCCGCAATTACGGGATGCTACAAGGGCGGGAAGGCCTATATGGGAAAAGGTGACATAGAGAAAATGGAGGAGTATTCTCCGGGACAGGCGCTTTTTCGCATGATGCGAAGAATTTACATGCCGGTTGAGGATTTAAAAGCTTATCTTCTGGAATCGGGGGAGACTGTGCAAAAGCTCATGCTCTTTTTTGCGGACCTTAAGGAGCGCAAGCAGGTTTTGGAGGAGATGAAGGTATCTCTTTGCAATCTGTCCGTATCCAGCTCCGTGATCAACAACATTGAGGTCAATGCAAGGGATGCCAATAAGGGCGCGGCCCTTCGGTTCCTGCGGGAGCATCTGGGGCTTGAGCAGGAGGAGACGGCGGCCTTTGGGGATGGCAGCAACGATATTACCATGCTTTTAGAGGCCGGAATAGGCTTTGCCATGGAGAATGCCTGTCCGGAGGCGAAGGAGGCTGCAGATCGGATTACCTTGACCAATGAGCAGGAAGGCGTGGCCTTTGAGATTGAAAGGCTTCTGAAAACTTTTTGATTCCCATATTGCCAGATGAAGTCTGAAATGATATGATGAAGCGAGAAATCTGTAAAATATGGAGGCATAAGAACAAAGAAGTAAGGTACAAATATAAAAAGGAGTTGGCAGGCACATGAAAAAGAAATGGTTGGCGCTACTGCTGGTTCTCTGTTTGGCAACAGGACTGGTCGCATGTAAGGGCGCCGGAAAGAAGGAAGAGACGGAGCCGGCAGAGGAAGAGCAGGAGGAGGCAGCAGAACCTCTTGGAAATCAGATTTATGTAATGACAACCGCACCGGACCATGGCTGGACGGGTCAGGGAGCAGCTTATGCAGCAGCCTTTGTGGATGAGATTAATCTGGGCATCCATGGGGACTATATAGCTACCCATTATATAGCGGATAACGGTGAGACCCAGAACGAGCAGGTCCAGGAGATTCTGGCCAATCACGATGCGGCGGGAGTGATGTTCTGGGGCTGTGACGAATCGGCCGAGAAGGGGCAGCAGGCATTGATTGATGCCGGAATTCCCTGGATTTCCTATGACAGAATCATTGAGAGCACCATGAAGCAGGCTGTTTTGAATTACTCCGGCGACAACTGGCAGTCAGGAGTGGCCGTTGCTTATTATCTCATTACCCACGGCATGACCCCTGAGAGTACCCTGGTTCAGTTTACCGGTGATGTTTCTACCGTTTCCCAGCGGCGGACCGAGGGCTTTAAAAAGTTCCTGCTTGGCCAGGAGGATTATTACGATGCCGAGGGGGACAGGATCTACACCATGGAGGATGTGAACCATGGAGCAGTCTGGACTCAGGAGGAGGTCGATAAGCTGTGCACGGAGAATTATTTTGAGTATAACTGTGACTGGTCCAATGAGAAGGCAAAGGGCTATATTGAGAGCAATCTGCCCTCCTGGATCGAGGCGGCAAAATCTACGGACAATACCTTGTTTGTATTTTCCATGGATGATGAGATGTCCATGGCTTTTCTGGAGGTCTTAAGCGACGATACCTTTGATGACAGTGTTAAGGGAGATTTGGAGGCTTTGACCGTTTATATGTCTGCGGTGGGCGGCATGGAGGAGATGTATGCGGTTCTTCGCGGAGATGATGAGGAGCTTAGTCCTGTGGCGGATACGTATTTTGAGGGGCTTATGTCCGTGTATTATAACCCGGTCATGACCCAGACAGCCATCCAGAAGCTGCTGGATTATCTGGAGGGAACCTGGGACTATGTTCTGGGAGCTGAGGATTACGAGCCGGTATTTATCGTTGACGCTGGCAATGTGAAGCAGTATGAGGGCTTTCTTGGGAGATAAAGGGAGGAAAGCAACAGGGGAAGGGATACGTCGAGAGATTTTATCCCTCCCCTTTTCATTTTATTTTGGTAAAGGAAAATGTTCTTTTAACCTTTGAATTTTTTTTTGGATGGAAAAGCTGCAAAGGCGCAGCGATTTTAAACAGGAGGATTCAAACATGATTGAGATTCGAAGGGGAACCCTTGAGGATATCTTGCCGGTTGCCCGTATTTATGAGCACATTTTAGATAAGGAGGAGCAGGGAGAGGGAACTACCGGATGGATACGAGGCGTCTATCCCACAGAGCAGACAGCCCGGGATGCCTTGGAGACCGGGGAACTGTTTGTACTTTTAGAGGACGGGATTGTAGTGGCCGCAGCCAAGATTAACAAAATTCAGGTGCCGGAGTATGCGAATGCGTCCTGGGAATTTCCTGGCGCTCCAGAGGAGCAGATCATGGTCCTGCATACCCTTGTAGTGGACCCGGCCCTTGCCGGAAAGGGATACGGCTCCCGGTTTGTCCGCTTTTATGAGCAGTACGCCGCCGAGAATGATTGTTCCTACCTGCGCATGGACACCAACGCCAGAAATCAGGCGGCCCGCAGATTGTACCGGCATCTGGGCTATCGGGAGGCCGGCATAGTTCCCTGTGAGTTTAACGGTATACCGGGCGTTCAGCTGGTATGCTTAGAAAAGACCTTAAGATGAAAAAATTTCCCATTCATTCCTTGACAGACAGCCGGCAAGGGGTTACCCTCAATAGAACAGATAAGGAAATGTGTTCACATGAGAAACAAGGAGCAGCCAATGATCCATAAACCAAAGAAACGAAAAAGCTTTTTCCGGGCCCACAGGATTACCTGCCTGGTACTTCTTATATTCATCTATCTGATAACAGGGGCCACAGTCCCTTTTATGCATTTTCCCAAGCTTCGTCCGGACACAGTGGGAGACTTTGAGCCTGCAGCCTTTCGAAAGGGTGCCCCCGGCGTAGATCGGGCGGCTCTTTTGGAGACCAATGAGAGCGCCTGGGAGGAGCGTATTCGCCTTATGGCCAGGGCAAGAGAGCGGATTGTCCTCTCTACCTTTGACATGCGTCCGGGAGAGAGCACTATGGACATTCTGGCTATGCTTTTAAACCGGGCGGATAAAGGGGTACAGGTGCGGATTCTGGTGGACGGCTTCAGCGGAGCTGTCCGTATGGAGGGGAGAGCTCTGTTCTATGCCCTTTCCTCCCATCCAAATGTGGAGATCCGCCTTTACAATCCCATGAATCCCCTGCTTCCCTGGAAGCTTCAGGGACGGATGCATGACAAATACGTGATTGTGGACGACGAGGCCTATATCTTGGGAGGTCGCAACACCTTTGACTATTTTATCGGAACCTACACGGACAAAAATGTAAGCCGTGACAGGGAGGTTCTGGTTTATAATACGAAGCCGGGAAGCACAGAAACCTCTCTTCATGAGCTGGAGGCCTATTTTGAGCAGGTCTGGGAGCTAAAGGTTTGCAAGTCCTTCCATAACAATGAGGATCTGGCCCAAAAAGAGAAGGTGAAGGAGCAGAGAGCCCTTCTGGAGGAACGCTATGAGGAGCTTTTAAGGAAGGCGCCGGAGCTGTTTGAGCCAGAGTGGGATTATGCGCAGCATACCTATGAGGCAGGAAGCATTCACCTGATCTCCAATCCGACCGGGATCTATGCCAAAGAGCCGGTTGTATTTTATAAGCTGGTGCAGTTAATGAAGGGGGCCCAGGAGCGGGTGGTGATTCAGTCCCCCTATGTGGTCTTAAACTCCTACATGTGCGAGGAGCTTTCCCTTCTTAAGGAGGCAGTACCGGATATAAAAATCCTCTTAAATTCCGTGGAAAATGGAGACAATTTTGTGGCCTCCAGTGATTATCTGCGCAACAAGGACCGGATTTTGGAGACGGGGATTCCCTTATATGAGTACGACGGCGGAATCTCCAACCATGCAAAGAGCATTCTGATTGACGATGACCTGTCTGTTATCGGATCCTACAACCTGGATTTGAGAAGCTCTTACCTGGATACGGAGCTGATGCTGGTGGTGGAGAGTAGGGAACTCAACCAGGAGCTTTGCGGTTATATGAATGAAATGGAGGCGGACAGCCGCAGAGCCCTCATGGATGGAACCTATGAGGTGCCAAAGCATGTGACGGTGGAGGAGGTTCCCGCCTGGAAGAGAGCCGCCTGGAGCGTAGTGGGCTTTTTGCTGCAGCCATTCCGGATGCTGATATAAAATAATAAAAAGGAGCTAAAAAAGGATGCTAAGGGCTGTTAAGCGCTGTATTCTGGCAGTGCTTCTTCCATGTATGTTCAATTTTATACTGCTGTTTTCTTGGGCCTATGGACGCATGTCAGAAAATGGGCTTCCTCCCGCCCTTGGGATAGGGGGCCTAAGCATTGTGGGAATCTGCTTTGCGGGGATTTACCTTGGGCTCCTTGTGATGCCTGCCTTTGACCGGGTAAGGACAGGGCTTCGGGTCCGCATGATGCTTGGGGGGCGAAGCCTGGTGTATGAGGGCCTCTATGGGATGACGGTCCAGATCCTGGTATTCGCGATTTTTTACATAGAAAAAGCCGGGGCTTACGATTTCAGCACCGGAATTCTCATTGCCAATGGGATTATGGCCGTTTCCGGGGCCTTTGTCCTTATACTCGTGGGAGCCGTCCGGATTTTCTTTACCTCCCGCCGCCTGAGTATTGCCAGACGGGTGGTGATGCTTCTCACCATGTGGATTCCTATAGTGAATCTTTTTGTGCTTCTCTATGCCTGTCGTCTGGTCTATGAGGAATACGATTTTGAACGGGAAAAGGTTCTTCTTCGGGAGCTTCGGGTGGACACAGAGCTTTGCAGGACACGGTATCCTCTGCTGATGGTTCACGGCGTGGGCTTTCGGGATCTGAGGTATTTCAACTACTGGGGCCGGATTCCGGCGGAGCTTATGCGCAACGGTGCGGTCATTTATTACGGCAACCAGGAGGCCTTTGGAACCATAGTCTGCAATGGAGAGGATATCCGCAGACGAATTTTTGAGATCCTGAAGGAGACAGGAGCCGAAAAGGTTAATATCATTGCTCATTCCAAGGGAGGTTTGGACGCACGCTATGCCATTTCCAGCCTTAACATGTCTCCCTATGTGGCCTCTTTAACCACTATGAGCACGCCGCACCGGGGATGCCGTTTTGTAGACTATGCCTGCCGTCTGCCGGAGGGGCTGTACCGTTTTGTGGCCTCCTGTTTTGACCGCGCCTTTGGCCGCTTCGGGGATAAGAACCCCGATTTTTATACGGCCACTCATCAGTTTTCTACAGAAGCCAGCGCGCAGTTTAACAGGGAAAATCCCGATGCGCCCGGGGTATATTACCAGAGCTACGCCTCCAAAATGAAATATCCCTGGAGCCACCTGCTGCTTGGCATTCCCTGGTGTATGATACGCCCCTTGGAAGGTGACAACGACGGACTGGTGAGTATTGATTCTGCAAAATGGGGGGAATTTCAGGGGGTGTTTGCCAATAAGAGGGCACGGGGAATATCCCATGGGGATATGATCGATTTGAAACGGGAGGATTACAAGGGCTTCGATGTGGTGGAGGCTTATGTACAGCTTGTGGCAAGCTTGAAAGAGCGGGGATATTAGTTATTAATATAAGTTAAATTAATAATAGATATTAATAATATATATTTTACTTATATTAATACACATGTTAAAATACAGGAAGAAATGAAAGAAGTTTAAATCAGCCATATTTTTAACCTTGTACGAATCCCTTTACAGGCACACGCCATTGTAACCGGAAATTGATTTTAAAAAAGTGCACTGTGAGGAATATGATGGAACGAAAAGCAGGAGGAGTATACAGTATGGGAATGACAATGACACAGAAAATCCTGGCAGCCCACGCAGGACTTTCGGAGGTAAAGGCCGGACAGCTTATCGAAGCGGATCTCGATCTGGTTCTTGGCAATGACATCACAACACCGGTAGCCATCCGCGAGATGGAAAAAATGAACAGCAAAGAAGTATTCCACAAGGATAAAATCGCCCTGGTAATGGATCATTTTATCCCCAACAAGGACATCAAATCCGCCGAAAACTGCAAATGCGTCCGTGAATTTGCCTGCAAACATGAAGTAAGCAACTACTTCGACGTAGGAGAGATGGGCATCGAGCACGCCCTCCTTCCGGAAAAGGGACTCACCGTGGCGGGCGACTGCATCATCGGCGCAGACTCCCACACATGTACCTACGGCGCTCTGGGAGCCTTTTCCACAGGCGTAGGCAGCACCGACATGGCCGCAGGCATGGCAACCGGCAAGGCATGGTTCAAGGTTCCCTCCGCCATCCGATTCAACATTATAGGAAAGCCCTCCAAATGGGTCAGCGGCAAGGACGTCATTCTCCACATTATCGGCATGATCGGCGTAGACGGAGCACTCTACAAATCAATGGAATTTACAGGCGAAGGCATCAAAAACCTGTCAATGGACGACCGTTTCACCATAGCAAATATGGCAATCGAAGCAGGCGGAAAGAACGGCATCTTCCCGGTAGACGATCTTGCAAAAGCATACATGAAAGAACATTCCGCAAGAGAATACAAAGTATATGAGGCAGATCCGGACGCAGAGTACGATGAGGAATACACCATCGACTTAAGCACCCTGAAATCCACGGTAGCCTTCCCCCATCTGCCCGAAAACACAAAAACCATCGGCGAGATTACAGAAGACATCGCCATAGACCAGGTAGTAATCGGCTCCTGCACCAACGGCCGCATGGACGATCTGCGCGCCGCAGCCCAAATCTTAAAAGGCCGAAAAGTAAAAAAAGGACTTCGCTGCATCGTGATTCCGGGAACACAGAAAATCTACATGGATGCTATGGAAGAAGGACTGTTAAAAATTTTCATCCAGGCCGGAGCTGCCGTAAGCACCCCCACCTGTGGCCCCTGTCTTGGCGGCTACATGGGAATCCTGGCAGCGGGAGAGCGCTGCGTATCCACCACAAACCGAAACTTTGTAGGCCGGATGGGACACGTAGATTCCGAAGTTTACCTGGCAAGCCCTGCGGTAGCGGCCGCCAGCGCAGTAACAGGCAAAATATCCGCACCGGAAGAGCTTGGTTTATAAAATAAAACAAAAAACAATAAAATTTCCGAACAAAGACAGGAGAACATATCTATGCAGACAAAAGGAAAAGTATTCAAATACGGAGACAATGTAGACACCGATGTAATCATCCCGGCCAGATATCTGGCCATAGCAGATCCAAAAGAACTGGCCGAACATTGCATGGAAGACATAGACAAAGATTTCGTCCGCAAAGTACACCCCGGCGACATCATGGTAGCAAACAAAAACTTCGGCTGCGGCTCCTCCCGGGAGCACGCCCCCCTAGTCATCAAAGTATCCGGCATCTCCTGCGTCATTGCAGAAACCTTCGCCCGGATCTTCTACCGCAACGCCATCAACATCGGCCTTCCCATCATCGAGTGCCCGGAAGCCGCACGAGACATCAAAGACAGCGACGAAGTAGAAGTAGACTTTGACAGCGGAACCATCCGCAACCTCACCACGGGAAAACAATACCAAGGCCAAGCCTTCCCCGAATTTATGCAGCGCATAATCAAAGCAGAAGGCCTAATCAACTACATCAACGAAAAATAAAAAAAAGAAGACAGCAGGTATAGTAAAAACACCCGCAGAACAACCGCCAACCAGAGGTTTTGAGAGAAAAGAGGCCCCGGGCTTTTCCGATATCAGGTGTCCGGCTGTTCGCGTACAGTCTGTCTGAAATTGGCGAACTAACGTCAAAAAACTCCAACAGGCGCAGCCTGTCAAATCCAAAAACCGTTAGTCCGACAAGAGCAGACAGACTGTACGCGAACCGTCCGAACACAGATATGGAAAAGCCCGGGGGCCTCTTTTCTCTCAAAACCGACCACCTTTTAAAGATTATCAAACACCACCGTCTCCTCCTTCAACTCCCCAACAATAGCCTGATTCACGCCCATCCTCTGTGTAATATCCTCCATATCAATCACCAGATTCCTCGTACTGTCCGCAACTCCCGAAATCCCAGAAGCGCCTTCTCCAATCACCGTTGTAATCGCTCCAATCGACTCCACAATCCCGGACATAGACCCGCGCAAATGCTCCGTCCGCTCCTTAAAATTATCCATCGACTGCTTGATATAAGCCGCATCCTCCTGATACTGCTTCCCCGACCGCACAAACTCCTGAAACTCCGTCAAAATAGAGCTGTTCATATAATCCACCAGATTCTGCGCATTTTGAGAAAGATTATAAACAGCGGAAGTAACAACCGAATTAATCTCCTGAATCCGATTAGCCGCATCACTGCTGGAATTGGCAAGCTGTCGGATTTCCTTTGCAACCATAGAAAAGCCCTTGCCCGCGGCCCCTGCATTAGCCGCCTCTACCGTAGCATTCAGGGCAATCAGCCGGGTAGTCTGTGAAATTTTCAAAATCTCATCCGTAAGACTGTTCACCTGGTCCACACTACGGCTCTGAGCAATCGCTTCATTTAAAGATTCCAAAATATCCGCCGCCTTAGCGCTGGTAACCTCCACATTCGTCTTAGCCGACTGCTCCAGATCATCCGCCCGTGCCTTCATAGCCACGGAATATGCCGTAATACTTGCACATTCCTCCGCCGTACCGTGGGCATCCCGGTTCACTTCCTCAGCGCTTGCCGTAATCACAGCGGCATTGCTGGCCACCTCCTGAATCGTTGACGAGAGCTGCTGCATCAGATTGGACAGATCCGACACACTTTCCCGCGAAGTAGCCGTTCGCTTGCGTACCTCACTCGTCATATCATCAATGCGGTCCGAACTTTCGCGAATCGTACTCAAAATACTCTTAATGGGCGTCACAACATATTTCAGAATTAAAGAAATGGTTCCAAACACAAGGGCCGTACAGATGGCAATGGAAAGAACACTGACAATCAGAGAAATCACATATACCGCCGAGAGCTGTCCTCTGGCATCGGAAGTCTGCTCACTGATGGAAGCATCAAGGGCGTCAATGCTGGCCTCAATGGTTCCGGCAAAAAGAGCCACATCCTCATTGGCGAGAAGATAAGCTTCCTGTGTTTTATGACCGGCGCTCTTACACACCAGATTGACCAAAGCATGCTTAAAGGAATCATAGGCGGACAAAAGAGCCTCATACTCCTTTCGGTCCTCCTCCGTAACAAAGCCTTCATACTCCAGGAGCATATTGTCCAATAAGGCTTCCTCCTCCTTGATCTCATTTACCACTGTAATCATCGTATTATAATCCGTTGCCACAATGTGGGAGAGAGCCAGATTATGTATATTCATGGCAGATTCGGAAATCTCTGCAAGCCGGCTTTTCCCTGACATCAGATTATCCGCAATATTTGCTGCATTAGAATTGACATTATGTATATTGATAACAGCTAAGGCATTGGAAATAAGCGCCACAATCCCCAGAAGGGCAATGGGCAGAATTAAGCGCCGTTTGAGGCTGATTTGTTTTGTCATGGTAATACCTCCAAAATATTTGCTGCAATATTCAAGTATGCGCTTCGCAGACGCACAGCTGACACGAATATCAAGCGTGCAGCGATGTATTAAGGTGCCGTGATATCCTCCACCATCTTATCAAGCTGCTCCTGAAGCCCCTGCCCGGTGGGATTGCCGGCGGCCATATTTCCAGCAAAGACGGTTACGGGGTCCCAAAAATTCCCGCCCAGACGCTGAACCGTGGAAAATTCCGACTGGCTGAGGAGAGCGGAGATAGCGGGCGAGCTTTGCACCTCCTGGGAAGATGCCGCATTTTTGTTGGCAGGCCCCTGTCCCCGCAGCTCAAAACGAAGCTTCTGGTTGGTTTCATTGGAAATCCATTCCGCCAGGCGGGAGGCCCACTCATGAGATGCGGAGTAGGCATTGACGCCGATAAGCTTATAACCGGAGTAGGAGGCCATCTGAACCTGCTGTCCGCCGCAGGTGTAGGAGGGGAGCCTTGATGCTCCGTAGTCCGCACCCCAGGCTTCTTTTATGGCTACGGCGTTCCATGTACCGCTGACACCGGCGATAACCGTTCCGTCCTGCACGCCCTTTAGAAAGCCTTCGTCTGTGGTATTCATAAACCCGGGGCTTTCGGCCAGGTTCAGCATGGACTGTGCCACGTCGGTTCCGCGAATGGGACCTTCCGTCCCGTTCCAGGTGCAGAAGTTGGTAATGCCGTCGTCGTTGAGACCTACTTCAAGTCCGGTATTTCCAAAGAAAGAATATACATACCATCCGGAGGACCAGTCCATCGTTACTTTCTTTTCCTGGGCTGCGGCAACTTCCAGCATCCGCTCCAGAGAGGAAATGTCCTCTTCCGTAAAATAGTGCTTATTATAATAAAGAAAATATCCGTTATCCGCAGTCAGAGGATAAGCATACAGCGTATCCCCCACACAGGCGGCGTGAACGGCCTCCGAAAGATTGGCGGCTTTGATGGAATCCGCCGGCTCTACAGGCTCCAGGGCGCCTGCGGCTACCAGAGTATTCAATTGATCGTCCGCAAAGGCAAATACATCGGCGCCGTTTTCCAAATCATTCATCAGCGCATCCATACAGTTGCTTTCGCTCTGGGGGGAAAAGGTGATGTGAAAATCGGCCTCGCTTTGGTATTTTTGCTCAAAACTTTCAAAAATCTGACCCAGCAGAGCTTCGTCCTCCGCTGCGCCCCATACTAAAAGTTCTACCGTTTCCGGCGCTTTGGCTGCGCCGTCGGCCGCCTCCGGATCGGCTTTTTGGCATCCGGCAAGGGTAAGGCAGAGAAAAGCGGCCAGGATGCACAGATAGGTTCGTTTCTTCATAATCGTGTCTCCATGATATTCCCCGGCGGGAACAAATACCCCGCGAACTTGCTGCGAGGTATAGGGGGGTATGTCCCTTTGAGGATTTTTTCTACTGAAAATTTTATCATTTAGAGGGCGATCCTGCAAGTGGTTTGAGGTGTATTTTAGCGTGTATTTTTATTCCGGCGGGCAAAAATCCGAGTGAAAATACCGGCATGTTCATTTTGGAGAAGCTTACCCCGTTTTATCAGGGGCAGCCGCGAGGGCCAAATGCCCTGCGGCTTGCTGCGGGGACTTAGAGAGCAAGGCAGCCCTGGTTTCTGCGCTTTTTGATCTTATCTGCCGTTTCCTGGTAGATGCCATCCATCGTCCATACCTTTCCGGTGATATAAGGGTAGCCGCAAGTATCAAGGCACTTGGTCATGGCCTGGACGGATGACGGCTCCATTGGGATTTCTTCGCTTTCCGGGGCATAGTGGAAGCTTGTGCCTTCCTCACGGACAGCGGCGGAGGGAATCAGGAAGCGTCCCTCCATCTGGGACTCGTCCAGAATGCCGCAGCTTCCGAAGAGTACGATTTTTCCGGCTCCAAGGGCTATGATTTCCTCCAGGCCGGCGGCGCAGGCGGGAGCGCCTACCCGTGACAGGAAGAAAGCGATGGGGGTTCCTCCATAGACCGTCCCGTAGACGGGAAGGGCGCCGTTGGCCGTGTAAAGTTCAGCGAATTTTTATTGACTTATGGAAAGTAATCAGGTAAGCTGTTTGATCTTTTCATTTACTGCCTGATTTCTGGGTATATTAATGTAGGAACCATCTCCTCTGCTGACGATGCGGAAATTGCGCATAAAGTTGATCAGAGCATATGAATTAACAGCATTCTTGAATACTTTAATTTCAAGAAACCTTAAAAGAAACAAGCTAAGGCAACAGATCAAAGTTTCCCGGATACATCTGCATGCACAGAGGGACCAGATCCGCATCTAACAGGAGAGCCTGTCCGATGATAGGGTCATGTTTATTTTCTTTGGAAGGCCCTTTTTGTTTATCCTCTTTGGGCAGAACAGTCTCGAAATAATAATTCGTGCAGCCCAAAAAAGCTTTGCTAAAATCTCTCTTGTAGTACTGCTCGTAGCAATGGTTAAATAGTTCGATATATTTCTTATAGGGTCCGCCAACAAAAGAACAGCCGTCATAAACCTGATCCTCTGACATAGGTACGCTTTGATACAGGTGTGGGAAAACAGAAGAAACCGTTTTTGATTTTGAACAGGGACAGATGACCCTTGCATAGATAAGCTGGGCCGGCATATCATATATGCGAAACTGGTATCGCATTTGTGATGCCAGAATATCTATGGTTTCTTTCACACCAAGCTCTTCCAAAAGAGAGGATAGGAGAAAATGTCCTGCGTTAATCTCCACGGGGGTATTGAAAGCTCTGGGGCGGGTCTCTTCTGCGAGCAGCGTCTCCCGCTCTTCATTCTTTTGTTTTACATACTCCATGTAATAAGCGACCGGATCCGGCATCACATCGGAAATAAGCTCCTCAACATAACCGAAAGCCATGACATTTTTTGTGCGGGACTGTTTTAATTCCTTATCCCAATAGGAGTCATACATCTGTAGATAGTTGCCTTTTTTCTTTCTTTCCTGCTCAAAAAATATTGGAAGTTTAAAATAAAATATTTTTTTGAATCTATAGAAGATTTTAAAGCAATGTTATATATTTGCAGTCCAATTTAAATAAAATAATAGTTTTAATATGTACTAATTAGATTCAATATAATATAATTGAAGTGAATTAGTACAAGAAAGGAGACCAGCTATGACAGATTATGATAAAATAGTCAGGATTGCAAATGAGAATCATAATATTTTTCAGACAAATATGATTGTGAAAGCAGGGATCAGAAAAGAAAAAATCAGGGAACTGCTTGAGATAGGCAGGATCAAACGAATCGGGCGCGGCCTGTATGCCTTTAACATGAAAGAGGTGGATGAATACTATGAATTTCAACAGACATGCCCCAGAGGAATATTTTCTTATGGTACTGCCGCATATTTTTGGGAACTGTCTGATAGAGTGCCGAATATTTTAAACTGTTCTCTTCCAAGGGGTTATCACACATCGACAAAATTGACGGAGGAGGTAATCTGTCATTATGTAGCAAAAGAATTGTATCCAGTTGGAAAAACCGAAATCATATCACCCCAGGGTGCGCCTATCGTTGTGTACGATAGAGAAAGAACCATATGTGATTTGGTAAAAAACCGGAAAAAGATGGATATGCAGCTGTACAGTACGGCCTTAAATTTATATTTTAAGGGTAATGAGAAAGATATCCGAAGGTTAATAAGATACGGAAGACTGCTGATTGCATCTATGATTGGAATTCATGAACGGCCAATCATGGATAATGAATACAATAATTTCTGTGTTTCGATTTGTGCTAATTATGGAAAAATGAAGGTTCCTATGAAAATTGATATTACAACAGGAGATATAATTACGCCAGGGCAGATAAATTACAGCTATCCCTTTATGTTTGAAGAAAAAAGTGTTATGGTAAAGGCATATACCTTGGAAACGATTCTTGCGGAGAAATATGAAACAATTTTACGAAGAAGTATAGGCAATACGAGGGCACGAGTCTTTTATGATTTATTTATATTGTTTAAGCTGAAGGACAAGGAAGTGCACTGGAATATTTTGAAAGAAGCAGTTTTAGCAACAGCTAAAAAGAGGGGAGCATTAGAGGAGATTAAGGAATATCCGGAAATCGTAAAAGATATACAGGAGAGTAAGTTTTTGAAAAGAATATGGGAGAAATATCAAAAAGAAAATACATATAGCAGGGAAATTACCTTTTCTGAAACATGGAAGGTTGTATTGCAAATAGGTAATATATTACAGAATTATTGACAAGTGTATACGAAAAATCAGGATGTTTTATGCTAAAGTTACATCTATAAATTCATGGCATTTCAGCTCAATATTCACAGGAAGATTAGAAAAATGACTTCTTTTGTTGCAAAAAATCAGAAAATTCACTATAATAAAGTAGAAAAGAGACAAAAACCGGAGGTTGCCACAGCACTTTTATGAGACAGCAGAAAAAGCCCGATAAAAAGGAACGAAACTATTCCGTATGGCTTACGGGAATTGTTTTGGTTATGGTATATGTGATCCTGCTGGACAGTATGCCGGGACCCAAGGAAGGCGCTTGTAGAAGCCTTTTCAGAGAGCAGCTGCAACAGGCTTCGGAGGAGACTTTAGCTTTGATGCACGAAACAAAGGCAGAGCAGGAGGATTAAGCTATGGGAGCGGCAAAAAGAGCATACCTTTACATCACAAGGAAAAAAGCCAGAAGTATCCTTCTGTTTGTTATCCTGTTCGTAATGGGGCTTTTCCTTCTGGCAGGCTTATCCATCCGCGCAGGTGCGAAGCAGGCGGCTGATGAAGTGCGCAGGACCATTACCACAGGAATTGTAATGGAACTTATGCCCATGGATGGGAGTAAGGTCTATGAGCTGTCTTTTAATGAGGAAGAGGAGATTGTCAGGAGTGTAAAGATTCCGATTCTGTCAGAATCACAGATAGAGCAGCTTCTTAAGATTGAAGGCGTGGAGGGATATTTTACGGAAATGGGATATGGAACCCTTTACACCGGCCTGGATATCCATCCGGGATACTTTACCCTGAGTCTTCAGGAGATGGAGAAAGAAGATCCGGAAGGACTTTACACGGATTTGGAGGAGATACGAGCCGCCGATGAGAGCCGTATGCATAGCAGCGGAGTTTATGCGGTAGAGGATGGACGCTGGCATCCGTTCTTTGCAAACGGAGCCTTAGAGCTCACGGAAGGACGCAATATAGAGCTGGGAGATCGGGGAAAGGCTGTAATTTCAGAGGAGCTTGCGGCCAGAAACGGACTTCAAATCGGAGATACCGTTGAATTCTACAATTTTGATTTCATTTCCGGTGAAAGGTACGGAGTCCCGTTTGAGTCTGAAATCATAGGTATTTTTCAGATTAATTTTGAACAGGATCTTTCCAACTGGACTGCGGAGGACTCAATCCTTGCAAATGTGATATTTTCCGATCCCTCCATAAACTATTGGGAGCAGGTGGAATACAATTCGCACTATGGGCGTGGCATTCTGGCTCCGGAATCGGAAAGAGCCATCACGAATCTGACGCTGTTCGTGGAGGACCCAGAAATGTTAGACTCCGTTCAGGAGCAGATCACGTCTCTTAGTATAGCGGATTGGAGCTATTATAATTTTAAACGCTATGACGGAGATTACAAAGCGGCGGCAAAGCCTCTGCGTACCATCCTGACCCTTTCAACCATCTTGGTTATCATCATTTTTACAGGCACATTTCTAATCCTGTCGCTGATTCTGACCATGTGGATTCGAAGCCGGAAGCGGGAGGTCGGGATTCTCATTTCCATAGGAACAAAAAAGAAAGGGATCCTGTCACAGTTTATATTGGAGTGCTTCTTTGTAGCCCTTGCCGCCTTTCTGCTGGCCGGACTTTTGGCAGTCCCTTTGACAAATGCGGTGGGAAGAAGCGTGCAAAAGAAGATAGAGGCGTCCACAAGTGTGGAGGGCTACGAGGCAGCCGTAGATTACCAGGGGAATATTACCATCAACAAGCTTCCCTCCGGACAGATGAATTTGGAATATGCACTCAGGCCGGTGACCATGCTTTCGGTGCTTCTGGCTATGCTGCTGGTAAGCATCGCTTCCGTTGCGGCTGCCTCACGGCAGATTCTTAAGCAAAAGCCAAGGGAGGCTTTAAAAGGAGGGTGATCGGATGTCCGTATACCGCAGAGCATTTCTGTACGTTACAAGGAAAAAAGGGAAAACAGGCTTACTGCTTCTGATTTTGACCATCCTTATGACCCTGATTCTTATGGGAACGGCCATAAACCGGACGACGGCGCAGGCATCTGCCAGGCTGCGGGAGGAGCTGGGAGGCTATTTTAAGATTATGCCGGATTATCGAAAGATGAGCATCAATCAGCGGGTGGATCAGGCGTTGGTGGACCGTGTGATGGAGATAAATGGGATTAAGGCATACAATGCGCTGGATGTCCACTATCTGACCGTTGGGGAGCTGTCTCTTAAGCCGGGAAGATTCACCATGGAGGGCGACAGTAAGGCACAGATGGCCCGTTTCCTGGGGAATACTTCCAGTGAGCTTCATGAGTATTTTTATCTTAAGCTATTTTCGCTGGCGGAGGGGCGTCACATAGAGCCAGGGGATCGTGGAAAAGCACTTCTGTCCAAGACCATTGCGGAGCAAAACGGGCTAAAGGTTGGAGACGTATTTTCCGCCCGGATGACGGAAGAGACAGCCGGGGCTGAGACGCCGGGGCCTGACTTTTACTTTGATGTAATTGGAATTTATGATGAGGGCTATCAGGAGGGGACCAATCAGAATACGCCGGAATGTGATATAACCTCAAATTTTATTTTTATAGATGCCGCTGCCAGTCAGGCTATCAAGGAGCAGGAGTATGGAAGCAATTCCCTTGCATTTCGAGGTGGGGCCGTCTTTTTTGTCAAGGACCCTAAAAAGCTGGACGACATCGTGGCGGACGTGGAGGATCTGGAGGGTATGGACTGGGAATCCTTGAGGCTCACAGCCAATAATTCGGCTTATCAAAGCTGCATGGAGCCTTTAGAACGTCTGGAGGGCATGACCTCCCTTCTGGTAGGGGTAATTGTAATCATTGGCGTTGTGCTGCTTTCGCTGCTTTTGATGCTTTGGGAGCGGGATCGGATTCATGAGGCCGGTGTTCTGATGTCCTTTGGTATCTCCAAATGGAATATTCTCTGGCAGCATTTCCTTGAATGTATGGCTGTATTCCTTCCTGCTTTTTGCCTGGCTCTGGTGATATCTATGTCTTTGTCAGGATGGATTGGAGGGTGGCTTTATGATGGTACAGTTGCCAGGGAGGATGACAGGCAGGTGCAGGAATACGGCATGGCTAATGAGCCTATTTCCCTGAAGGCCCTGGAAGAGCAGCCGGCCTTTGAAGTGAAGCTGTCTCTTTCCGGAGCTGCTTTATCAGGAGGGGTGGGTGTTCTGCTCATTGGTATTTGTGTGGGAGCAGCTTTTCTTGTGATTGTGCGGCGTAAGCCCAGGGAGCTTTTGACGATAATGGAGTGAAAGAGAAATGAGGTAACAGACGTGTGATGTATCAAAAGCGTTGGAGGGAGGAAGAGATGACTGCTTTAGAGGTAAAGGATGTATTCTATTGGTACACAGAGGGAAGGCCGGTTCTTCAAGGAATTAATCTAAGCTTTGAAAAGGGGAAGATGTATGTGATTCTGGGACCCTCCGGATGTGGAAAAACAACACTTCTTTCCCTCCTGGGCGGTTTGGATGTGCCAAATAAAGGGCAGATTTTATCAGAGGGAAGAGAGTTGAGCGAAATTGGGCTGGAACGCTACCGGCACGAGAGGGTTTCCTTTGTGTTCCAGAATTATAATCTCATAGACTATATGACACCGGAGGAAAATGTAGCTCTTACCACCAAGCAGGAGCCCCTTTCCACCTTGCTCCAGCTTGGGCTTACGCCGGAGGAGGCAAAGCGCAATGTGTTAAAGCTGTCCGGAGGCCAGCAGCAGAGAGTGGCTATAGCCCGGGCCCTGGCATCTCAAGCACCGGTAATTTTGGCAGATGAGCCGACCGGAAACCTGGACAGAGCAACAGCACAGGAGATTACAGCTATTCTGAAATCGGCCGCAAAGGAGTACCATCGCTGTGTGATAGTTGTAACTCATTCCAATGAGGTGGCAGAGGAAGCAGATGTAGTGATTCGTTTGGAGGCTATTTCAAAATGATGATATTAATAGGAGCAGGCATACTGCTTGTCAGCCTGTGTATTCTAATAACTTACATATCCTACCGGGAGGTATTCTATGCCGTGCCAAGGCCGGACGAGGATGCCCATATTCTGCCGGGAGGGGAGCAGTACAAAAAAAGCGTGGACCGCATGCATGCGCTGATTGACGAAATGGAGCGGCTTCCCTACGAGCTGCTTTTTATCCAGGCATGGGACGGAACGCGCCTGGTGGGAAGATATTATCACGTACAGGACAAAGCACCCTTCCAGATCCAATTTCACGGCTACCGGGGCGCAGCCCTTCGGGACTTCTGCGGAGGAAATAAGCTGGCCCGTGAAATGGGACACAATACCATCGTGGTAGATGAGCGGGCCCACGGAAGAAGCACCAGCCGTACTATCACCTTTGGCATCAAAGAGCGCAGGGACTGCTTAAGCTGGGTAAGCTATGTCTGTGAGCACTTTGGCAGTGATACCCCCATCTTTCTCTCCGGTGTGTCCATGGGTGCGGCCGCAGTTCTCATGGCCTCCAATCTGGACCTGCCGGCCAATGTAATGGGCATCATTGCGGACTGTCCTTATTCCTCCCCGGCGGCTATCATTGAGAAGGTGTGTCGGGATCGGGGACTGCCGCCTGCTGTTCTGATGCCCTTTATCCGTCTGGGGGCCAGGTGCTTTGGACATTTCAATTTGGACGAGGCAACAGCCGTGGATGCTGTTCGGCGTACCCGGATTCCCATTCTGCTCATACATGGGGAGGATGACCGCTTTGTGCCCTGCCGCATGAGCCAGGAGATCTGGTCCGCATGTGGTGGTCCCAGAACCTTAAAGACCTTTCCAGGCGCAGGCCATGGACTCAGCTATATGGTGGACACAAAGCGCTACGAACGGTTGGTGAAGCAGTTTGTGGAGGAATGTATGCAGAGGCAGAGATTGGCAAAAGGTAAGGTCTTCTCCCCAAAATGATGCAATTATGATGTTTTCGTGACGCTCTTCTGACGCTTTACTGTTGTATTTTAATAGTATCAAAGAACAGAAGAGGTGTATTAGAATGAAAAGGAGAAATCAATGGCTGTGCAGGATTCTGGCAGTATTTCTATTACTGATGTCCTGCCCGGTGACCGTTCAGGCCGGTCAGGAAACGGCAGAGCAGCACGAGGATGTAACCCTTGCCCCCTATTTTCTTGTGGAGAGTGAGGACCCTTCCCTGGATCAATTTCCCTTAAAGGCAACCCAGGTTCAGGCAACTATAAACGGGACCATCGCCGAAATTCACGTAACCCAAACCTATGCAAATCAGGGCGAACAGCCCATCAATGCCAAATATGTATTTCCGGCCTCCACCCGCACTGCGGTTCACGGAATGACTATGACCGTAGGCAGTCACATGGTGCGGGCGCAGATCAAGGAGAAGGAGGAGGCCAAGGAAGTATATGAGGAGGCCAAGAGCGAGGGCAAGAATGCTTCTCTTTTGGAGGAGCAGCGCTCCAACGTATTTACCATGGATGTGGCAAATATCATGCCGGGAGACGAGATTGCCATTGAGCTCACCTACACAGAGCTGATTGAGCCGGAGGAGGGAATTTATCAGTTTGTATTTCCCACGGTGGTTGGCCCCCGCTATAGCCGTCCCATGTCGGAAAAGGAGGCAGAGGAGGATGACTGGGTGGAAAGTCCTTATCTGGAGGAGGGGACACCGGTGGAAAGCACCTATGATATCAGCGTCAGCCTTTCTACAGGAGTGCCCATTGAGAATCTTTCCAGCAGATCTCACAAAATAGAGGTCCAACAGGACCAGGATACCAGAGCAAAGGTTACCTTGGCTGACAATAATACCTTTGCCGGAGATCGTGATTTTATCCTGGAATATCAACTGACCGGTGAGACCATGAATTCGGGTCTGACTCTCTATGAAGGGGAAAATGCCAACTTCTTTCAGCTGACTGTACAGCCCCCAAAGCGTTACAATCCACAGGACATCCCTCCAAGAGAATACATTTTTGCTTTGGATGTATCCGGCTCCATGGATGGTTACGCCCTCGACACGGCCAAAGAGCTCATCCGTGATCTGGTATCCAACCTAAGAGAAGCTGACCGCTTCAATGTGATCCTCTTTTCCGATACGGTGTGGACCCTGGCTCCAAACTCTCTGGAGGCAGTGAAGCCCAACATCGACCGTGCCCTGCAATTGATTGAGGATCAAAAAGGAGGAGGGGGAACGGAGCTTTTGTCAGCGCTTCTTACCGCCTATCACATTCCAAAGGAGGAGGATACGGCCCGGACCGTTGTGATGATTACCGATGGCTATATTTCCGATGAGAAGGAGATCTTTGAACACATCCGGGAAAATCTGGGGGATACCAGCTATTTTGCCTTTGGCATCGGAAGCTCCGTAAACCGCTATCTTATTGAAGGAATCGCAGCTACAGGCATGGGGGAGGATTTTGTGGTTACGGAGGAAGCACAGGCCCAGGAGGCAGCAGAGCGCTTTCGCACCTATGTGCAGGCACCTCTTTTGACCAATGTGCAGGTGGAATTTCAGGGCTTTGAGACCTACGATATGGAACCCTCCGGTGTGCCTACCCTGTATGCCAGCCGTCCCATTGTCCTCTATGGAAAATGGCGAGGGGAGCCCACGGGAACCATCCGCATTACAGGAAAGCGCGGGGGAGAGGACTATGTGGAGGAGATTCCCGTAACAAAAGAGAGCATTTCCCAGGAAAATGAGGCCATTCAATATCTGTGGGCCAGAAAACGGGTGGAAATGCTGACAGACTACAGCTCTAAGAGTGGAGGTCAGGTTCAAAAGGAGGTTACCTCCATCGGCCTCAAATACAGTATGGTGACTCCCTACACCTCCTTTGTGGCGGTGATAGAGGAGGTGCGAAACCCGGAGGGTGACAGCAAGGATGTGGATCAGCCAAACACACTGCCCTTTGGGGTGTCAGGACTGTCCGTAGGAGGCGGTTACATGGTAGGAGCAGAGCCGGATGGGATACTGTTGGTACTGATGCTTGGAGTGCTTGTGCTGTTGAGACAGGCTTATGGAGTGTTTCGGCGTAGAGCAGGTGGGAATGAAGGTCTATGAGAGATAAGAAAAATATCATTTTTTATGGAATAGCAAGTTTCATGATGTTGGCTTTAAAGCTGTACGGGGACCGGGCCGGCAGTGAGGAGCTGCTGTGGATACTTAAGCCTACCGCATGGTGGACCAGTATTTTGAGCGGCTGTTCCTTTACCTACCAGCAGGGGGCCGGTTACGTGAATCACTCCTTAAGGTTTCTCATTGCCCCGGCCTGCGCGGGCCTTCGGTTCTGGATGATTGCAGCTCTTATGCTGAGCTGCTCCTTCCTGCATCGGATAAAGGGAGGAAAAGGAAAGCTGGGCTATGTCCTCCTTTGCTTTCCTGCATCCTGCCTGGCGACTGTCTTTGTGAATGGAATCCGCATTGCCCTGTCCATTGCCCTGCCGCGGCTCTTACAAAATACCTGGAGGGGGTGGGGGCTTCTTACAGGAAATCAGCTTCATACGTCCATTGGGGCCCTGGTGTATTTCCTCTCCCTTCTGGCTTTGTACCGGATGGGAGACCGCATCTCCCTCAAAATTGGGGGAACTCAGGAGATACAAAAGAAGTGGACCCTTTGGAGCAGGGTTCTTCCGGTATTGTGGTATCTGGGGCCAGTGATCGGCTTGCCCTTTTTAAGCCGGATGGCCTATGGGGACTTTGAAAATTTTGCAGGCTACGAGGTGCCGGTGCTGGCTGTGTGCGCGGGATGTCTCATTGCGCTTACAGCCCTGACTCTGGGAGGGAAGGTATTGGCACATACTATGCGGTGTAGAACATCGGCAGTCCCGGAGGACTGAAGGTGAAGGAGAAGAAGCAGATAACCAGGAGAAGCAGAAGGGCATAATTGGCCAAAAGAGGCAGATGCATCCCCGGACACTGGACCTCAAAATACCGGGAGGTGAGAAAGGTCACGAGAACACTGAGGATAAAGATCAGTATGTCTGCCGCCAGATAGTCCCTTCCGCTGATTCCTGTGTAGGTAAAAAAGGCCGCTACAATGAAGAACATCCCAAGGAGCACCCCAGCGATACGGGAGGTCAGGAAGCGGCCGGAGGTCTTAAAAAGCACAATCACTTCAAAGAGTGTATAGAGAAATACCGGGAAAAACAGCATTTTCAGGTGTTCCCACACGGATTCATTTATGGGGGCAAACAAAGCCACAAAGGGGTTTTCCATACTCCATTCATAGGCAAAATGCAGCAGGATTCCGGCAGTTACGGTAAAAAGAATGCCGGCAATTAGGTTGGTGCCTTCTCTGATTTTCATAATCTCCTCCTGGAATTTATTTCAAAAATGTTAAATACTATGGCTATCGATGTAACATATTCGCAATTATTATATGCAGATTAGAACCGGAAAAGGTTCTAATTTTTTGCTGTTTTTTATTATAAAATTTATCTAAATTCACCGTAACAAATGCACAATTGGTAAAAAATAGAATAAATTTACAAAAAGAGTAACGAAATCACGGATATCCTGTTGACGGACAAGGGCAAGATTTTTATAATATTGTATTATGAATAAGTTAAGAGATTGTGCAATTGTGTTAGGGTTGGCAGGGGCTATCCTGATGGTCACTGCCGATACGAAAGAGGTAGAAGCAACTGGCAGCATCTCTTACAAAAGCGAAACCGTCTCCTGCGGCGCCTTTACCACGGCAGGAGATCAGTGGCTGGAGGAATCAGATATTGAGCTTACAAGAATTTTCAAAGAGCAGGAGATAGAGGAACAAAAAAGACTGGCAGAGGAGCAGGCAGAGAGAGAACGAAGAGAGGCAGAGGAAAGAGCTATCGAGGAGGAAGAGACTGAGGAAGCGGAAGATGGAGAGATACAAAGCCTGGCAGAGACAGGGGAAGGTGAGGAGACTGCGGCGGAAGCCTCCGGGGAGGTGCAAAATATTCTCCCAGAGGCACAGCCCATAAAGAACAGCGGGTGGATCTATGAGGTCTCCGAGGCGGATTACACGGCCCTTCTTAAGATTGTGGAGGCGGAAGCCTCCGGGGAGGACGTAACCGGGCGGATGCTGGTAGCCAATGTGGTGCTGAACCGGGTTAAGAATCCGGCCTTCCCTGGCACCATAGAGGGCGTTGTGTACCAGACAAAGGGCGGAAAGGCCCAGTTTTCTCCGGTGGCTACCGGCAAGATTGAGCGGGTGCATGTGTCCGAGACCACGGTGGAGGCCGTGGAGCGGGCCCTCTGCGGTGAGGACCCCTCACAGGGAGCCCTGTATTTTGTGGCGCCGGCCTACGCCAACCCGGACAGCTTAAGCTGGTTCCGCAACAGTCTGACCATGCTGTTTGTGTATCACGGGCATGAATTTTATACTTGACATAGGAAGTGATTTTTGATATCCTTGACTACAATGATATAGAGAAATGCAAGGATGAGGAGTAGTACGGTCCCCTTGGCGTTCAGAGAGCTGCTGGCTGGTGTGAAGCAGTGGAAGAGGGCATCGGAACTGACCTTTGAGCGGCTGTCCCAAATCTCCGGGTGCGGAGAGAGTAGATGCAGACGGAGCCCGACCGTTACAGCGGGGAGGATATAAGGTTTAGGGAGAATTCCCATAAAACCCGTATCTGATGAGCGTGTGATAATCACAAAACCGGAGTGGTACCGCGTAAGGCAGAGCTTTAGGCCTTTCGTCTCTGAATACGGCATGTAAGCCGTGGGAGGGACGGAAGGCTTTTTTGTATAACAAAGAGTTCGGCCGGGCAGGAAAATTTTTTTATATCACATCTTAGATAGAAGAAAAAGGAGAGAGAAAAAGATGATGAATCACAAAAAGTATCAAAGACAGTATTTCTTACCCCCTTACAAATGCATGAAATGGGCGGAAAAGGATTATGTGGACAAAGCCCCCGTATGGTGCAGTGTAGACCTTCGGGACGGCAACCAGGCTCTGGTGGTTCCCATGACGCTGGAGCAGAAGGTAGGCTTCTTCAAGCTTCTGTGTAAGGTAGGTTTTAAGGAGATCGAGGTAGGATTTCCGGCGGCTTCCGAGACAGAGTATACATTTCTCAGAACCCTGATTGAGCAGGATTTGATTCCGGACGATGTGACCATCCAGGTACTGACCCAGGCCAGAGAGCACATTATCCGCAAGACCTTTGAGGCCCTTGAGGGAGCGAAGAAGGCCGTGGTTCATGTGTACAATTCCACCTCCGTAGCTCAGCGTGAGCAGGTGTTCCACAAGTCTAAGGAGGAGATCCTGAAGATCGCTGTGGACGGCGCGGAGCTTTTAAAGAAGCTCACAGATGAGACAGGAGGTAATTATCTCTTTGAGTACAGCCCGGAGAGCTTCACCGGAACAGAGCCGGAGTACGCACTTGAGGTCTGCAATGCGGTTTTGGATGTGTGGAAGCCCACGCCGGATAAGAAGGCAATCATCAACCTTCCTGTTACGGTTCAGCATTCCATGCCCCATGTGTATGCCAGCCAGATTGAGTACATGAGTGAGAATATGAAGTACAGGGACAGCGTGGTGCTCTCCTTGCATCCTCACAATGACCGGGGCTGCGGCGTAGCCGATACGGAGATGGGCCTTCTGGCGGGAGCCGACCGTGTGGAGGGTACTCTTTTTGGAAATGGAGAGCGTACCGGCAATGTGGATATCGTTACCCTGGCCATGAATATGTATTCCCAGGGCGTGGACCCGGAGCTTGATTTCAGTAATATGCCGGAGGTCTGCGAGGCATATGAGACATTTACGGGGATGAAGATCAATGAGAGAAGTCCCTACTCCGGTGCGTTGGTATTTGCGGCATTTTCCGGGTCCCATCAGGATGCCATTGCCAAGGGGATGCACTATCGGGAGGATAACAACTGTGAGCAGTGGACGGTGCCTTATCTGCCGATTGATCCCAGAGATATTACCCGGAATTACGATGCGGATGTGATTCGAATCAACAGCCAGTCCGGCAAGGGCGGCGTGGGATACATCCTGGAGCAGAATTTCGGACTGAATCTGCCGCCGAAGATGCGCGAGGCTATGGGCTATGCGGCCAAGGAGGAGTCGGATCACAAGAACAAGGAGCTGCTGCCGGAGGAGATCTTCGAGTTGTTCAAGAGAAGATTCGAGAGCCTGACCCATCCCTACAATATTACGGAGGTGCACTTCAAGCAGGTAAACGGTATTACGGCGGAGGTGCATACGGAGTTTGAGGGAAGGAAGGAAGTGACCTACGCAGAAGGAAACGGACGTCTCAATGCGGTCAGCAATGCGCTGAAAAAATGCTTTGGTGTTCAGTATAATCTGGTGACCTATCAGGAGCATGCGTTGGAGAAGAGCTCCAGCTCTCGGGCTATTGCCTATGTGGGAATCCAGACGCCGGACGGGAAGCTTCACTGGGGAGCTGCGGTGGACCCCGATATTATCCGGGCTTCTATTGATGCGCTTTTGACGGCTATTAATAATTCGGTTTTGTAAAATGTAATTTCCGTATCCTGTGTTCGGACAGTTGGTGTACACGCTGTGTTCGCTGACAGCCGGACACCGGATATCGAAAAATTTTATTAATATTTCATAAATTTTTTTATAAATTTTCCCCGTAGAGGTCTTGACAATAGGTGATTTTAGTATTACTATTGTACCAGTGAAAGAAAAATTAGGTTTGTAACTTCTTCGAAGGCTTTTCCGAAAATTTTCTTGTTTTTTTCGGTATGCATGGAAGGAGTTTTTTTGTACCCTATAAGAGTTTTAAATGCGTGAAAAAGTATGACGGAAGCGGAAATAATAATACTTTACATGATGTAAAAGGATTGTGAAGAAAAAACTGAAATGGAGGACGGAACATGTTTGGATTGTTCAAAAAAGAGGAGTTTAAGATTGTGGCCCCTGTAGACGGCGAGCTGATTCCTCTGGCTGAGGTGGGGGACGGAGTGTTCTCAGAGAAGGTTATGGGAGACGGTTTTGCAGTGATTCCGGCCAACGGCTCTGTGTGCGCGCCTTTAAGCGGCACGGCAGAAACGGTATTTCCCACAGGACATGCGGTGGGCATCAAGACCAAAGACGGCATTGAGTGTATCGTACATATCGGCCTGGATACCGTGGAGCTTAATGGGGAGGGCTTTACTCCTCTGATTAAGCAGGGAGATAAGGTGAAGGCTGGGGAGCCTATGGTTCGATTTGAAAAGGAGGCTCTGGAGGCTAAGGGGTATACCCTTACAACCATGGTGGTGTTTCCCTCCGGCTATGATAAGGCGTTTGACCTGGGTAAGAGAACCGTAGCATCAGGAGAAACACTGGTTTAATATGCGGCAGAAGGCAGAGGGGGAGATATGAAGGTTATTCGGAATATCAATAACAACGTGGCAGTCTGTCTGGATGACAACGATCATGAGGTGATTGCATTTGGAAAGGGAATTGGCTTTCAGAAGGCGCCCTATGAGATTGCTTTATCGCAAATTGACCGAACCTATTATAACCTGGAGTCGCATTATATTTCCTTGCTGGATGAGCTTCCGGAGGACGTTCTGGATGTCACCTATGAGATTGTGCAGAAGGGAAGCGCCTACCTTAAGACGGAGTTTAACACCATATTCTGGTTTTCCCTCTGCGATCACATCAATTTTGCTATTGAGAATACGAAAAAGGGCCTGGTCCTAAGGAATCCGATGACCAATGAGATACGGCATTTTTATGAGAGGGAGATGCGTCTGGGTGAATGGGCCGTGAAGCATGTGTCAAAACGGCTGTCCATACGGCTTCCTCAGAGCGAAGCGGGAAACATTGCCATGCATTTTATCAATGCCAAGCAGCAGGTAAAGCAGGCGTCGGAGCGGGATGACATTGAGCATTTCGTGGAGGACATTACGGACATCGTGGAGAGCGGAATGAATGTGATCATTGATCGCGACAGCTTCAGCTATTCCCGGTTTGTGACCCATCTCAAATATCTGCTGAAGCGGTCCAGCAAGCTTGCTATGCCGGAATCCGAGAATGAGAAGCTCTATGAGAGCGTCTGTGAGGAATTTCCGGAGTTAAAAAGAGTTGGAGAAAAAATAAAAGAATATATTGTTGCAACCCTTAAGGTGGAACCGGCAAAGGAGGAGATTTTGTATCTCATGATCCATATCAACCGGCTCTGCGCAAGGGAAGATGGATTGTAACCCGAAAGGGGCTTTACCTGGCACATGATTTCGTCCGGCAGATTTCTGGCGGTCTGGTGTAGTGCTGGGTTTTTTTGTCTGGCTTAGGCAGGATGGGGGAGCGCGCATCCCATTCTGATGGCACAGGAGACATAGATTTCCCCTGTATATAAAATAAGAACGAGAAAGAGGAGAGTAGTGATATGGCAAAGTATACGGATTTATGCAATCAGATTCTCGAAAAAGTAGGCGGGAAGGAAAATATTTCCCAGGCAGTTCACTGTATGACCAGACTTCGCCTGAATCTGAAGGACAGATCACAGGTGGATATGGATGCGGTTAAGGGAATCAAGGGCGTGCTTGGCGCTCAGTTTTCCGGCGAGCAGTTCCAGATTATCATCGGACAGCATGTGTCGGAGGTTTACCCGGAGTTCTGCGGCATCGCAGGCTTAGGGCAGACGGCGGCTATTGATGAAAATCTGGATAATAAGGAGCCTTTTGATATTAAGAAGGTTCCGGCAAAGGTACTGGATTACGTTTCAGGCTCCATTGCTCCGACCCTTACCATTATGATGGGTGCTGGTTTCTTCAAGATGTTCTATGCCATCTTAGGGCCGGATTTGTTAAATCTTATGGCAAATGAAGCGCCGCTGATGCAGACCCTTTACATTGTGGGAAATGCAGGATTCTACTTTATGCCGATTTTCGTGGCATGGGGAGCTGCCCAAAAGCTCAAGACCAGTGTGGCGCTGTCAATGCTGCTGAGCTGTCTGCTCATTGACCCCAATATTTTAAATATCGTGACGGCCGGGGAGCCCTTTAGTGTTTATGGAATTATCCCCATGCAGCTTAACAATTACACACAGTCGGTATTGCCGTCCCTGTTGATGGTATTTGCCCTGTCCTATGTATTTAAGTTCTTTGACAAGCATGTTCCGAAGGCTATCAAAATTATCGGTGTTCCCTTCTGTACGCTGGTGGTAATGGTTCCGCTGATGTTCTGTGTACTGGCGCCTATCGGTAACTGGATTGGTATGCTCTTAAGCGCATTCTTCGAAGGTCTGTACAACATAGCCGGTCCTCTGGCAATTGCCCTTCTTGGTGCATTCTGGCCCTTCTTTGTTGCTACGGGAATGCATGTGGCCATTGTTCAGATTGCTCTGATTAACATTACAACTCTGGGCTTTGATCCTATCGTGCTGGCGGGAGCTAACATTGCCAACTATGCATTGATGGGTATGACCCTTGCTTACTTCCTGCGTACAAAGGGAGAGGAAAAGCAGATGGCCAGCGCCAACGTTGTGACACTGATTGTGGGTGGTATTTCCGAGCCTACCCTGTTCGGTATTCTGCTTCGGAATAAGAGAGCCATGGTATGCCAGATTATCGGCGGATTTATCGGCGGTCTGGTAGGCGGTATCCTTGGGGTAGCTGTGTACACCATGGGTGCTTCCAACTTCCTTACTATTCTGCAGTATGCCGGCGGTCCGGGCTCCAACCTCATCCGGGCAGGCATTGCCTGCGCCTGTGCCTTTGTAGCAGCTCTGGCAGTGGGAGTGGTCATTGGCTTCGGTGACGGTGACGGATTGAAAAATTATAAAGGAAAAAAGGCTCTTAAGAAAGCCTGACATGAGGAAGAAGAGGGCGTCTGCTTTTTGGGCGCCCTCTTCTTGTATCAAAAAGGAACTGGAAACAGCATCCCCCCAGAATAGTGCCGGAAGGGAGATGCGGAATTGGAACAGGAGAACCAAGATGATTAAAAGTATACGGGAAATTCCAGTGAGCACTGCAAGCTATCCCTTCGCCAGTGCCGCCCGCTACCTGGATTTGGGAAAATACGGATATGAGGAAAAGGAATACTATATGGAGGGTACGGCCAACGTATATGAAAGTGTTGGCAATACGGGAGAGGTTACGGTAAAATATAAAGAGGTTCCCTACGTGAACCGTCTGATCATCAGAGCTCCCCAGGACCCTGCAAGGGCCAGCGGAAATGTGGTGGTGGAGATCATCAACCCTACCTCCTTTATGGAGATTGACCGCATGTGGATTCTGAGCTATGAGAAGCTTATGAGGGGCGGAGATATTTATGTAGGAATTACGAGCAAGCCCAACACCATTGCAAAGCTGGTGGAGTTTGACCGGGAACGGTACGGCTGTCTTACCTGGCCGAATCCCAGGGAGGAGGAGCCGTTTCCATTTACCATGGAGGAGACGAAGGAGAGGGGACTTCTTCCGGATCTTGACATTCATTATGAGACCGGTCTTTTTTGGGATATGCTGACAGATCTGGCCTGGACCCTGCGGGAAGATGGGGAGCAGAATCCCATTCGTTCCCTTGACCACAGCTGCCTCTATCTGACGGGCTGGTCCCAGTCCGCCTGCTATCTCTTCCGCTATGTGAACAGCTTTGCCTACCGGGAGGAGGTAAGGAGAGACGGAAGGGTATTTGACGGTTATCTGGCCGGAGGAGGCGTGCGGAATTTGATTGTACCTGTGAACCAGTATGAGGCGGTTATGGATTATGATTTCCGCCTGTGCAGGATTGAGCATGTGGAGGAGCCCTATATTTCCGTTCAGACGGAAAGCGAAAACGGTCAGTGGAATGCTTTTCGCACCAAGCGGGGAGACAGCGATTATCCCCATTTTCTATATCGTGAGTATGAGGTTACGGGAGCCAGCCACGATACCATGTTCAGCTATGTGAATTACTATCAGAATGATGAGGATTTGAAGCGCATCCATCATCTGCCTGCCTATGTGGGAAAGCATGAGGAGGGAAATGACTATCCGTCCCGGTTTTTGTTTGCAGGCGCCTTTCGTAATCTCTTCCGGTGGGTGAGAGAGGGTGTGGGACCTTCCTCCTGTGAGCGGATTCCCGTTGACGAGTATGGCAGGAACCGCAAGGATGTGTTTGGAAATACCAGAGGAGGGCTTCGCACCTGCCTCTTAAATTATCCCACCGGCCGCTACCATGCTGCCAGCACCATTGATCCGGGGCAGAGCTTTTTGGACCCATCCTCCACACAAGACCCGCTGTTTGGCTATCAGGAGGCATTTTCTCCTTCCTTTTTAATGGAGCTTTACGGCAGCCTGGCCCACTATGAAGAGCTGTGCCGGGAGGATACCCGGGAACAGATATCCAGGGGCTTTTTGTGCAGAGAGGATGGGGAAGCGCTGGTTCAGCTGGCAGTTTCTTTGGCAGAGAAAAGGGGGCTTAAATGATGGAAAGAGCAGAAAGGTATCGGGCTTTGATTCTCACCTTTGAGAGTGAGAAAACCTTTGAGAATCCTTTTTTGGACTGCATAGTACGGGCGGAATTTACGGGACCATCGGGACAGGTGATTGTCCGTGAGGCTTACTGGGACGGGGACAATCTTTACCGGGTGAGCTTTGCGCCTGTGGAGGAGGGACTGTGGACCTATGTGGTCAACGCGCCAAAGGAGACGGGCTTTGACGGAGTGGGAGGGCAGGTGGAATGTGTGCCCTACACCGGGGATCTTGCCATTTACCAACATGGGTTTTTGAAAATCAGTGAGGATAAGCGCTATTTTACCTATGCAGACGGGACGCCCTTTTTCTGGCTGGGGGATACCCACTGGGAGTTTTCCTACCGGGAAAAATGGGAGGAATCCAACCATCCGGCCATGGACAGTATGTTTAAGGGTATGATTGACCGGCGCGCAGAGCAGGGATACACGGTCTACCAGACCAATCTGCGCAGCGATCCTATGGTGGGGGGAGACGCTTATTACTGGCAGGAGCCGGATCTGCCCAATGTGCGGTTTTATCAGGAGGAGCTTGACCGGCGGATGTATTACCTGGCGGATCGGGGAATCGTCAATGCTTTGGGTTTTGCCTGGTTTATGTCTATTGAAAATCAGGTGGAGAAGTACCAAAATCTGGCCTGGTATATTATGGCCCGTTACGGAGCCCTTCCTATGGTGTGGACCCTGGCCGGGGAGGTGGGCGGCTATGACAAGGCCCGTCAGCCCTTCTATGTGGAGGAGTGGAGGAAGGTGGCCCTGTATATGCAGGCGCTTAACAGCTACCGTCATCCCATGACGGCCCATTATACCAATGAGCGTCCCTTTGCCTCCTACTATCAGGAAGAGGAGTGGATGGATTTTACCTTGAATCAGGCGGGACATGGAGACTTTGTGGTGAGCGTTGACGATTATAAGGCTTTTTTGCAGAAGCATGGGGATAAGCCCTTTGTGGAGGGGGAAGCTTTCTATGAGTACTGCTCCACCCTGGAGGAAAACGGGACCCGCCTGTGTACGGATGCCATGGTGAGGCGTGTGGCTTACCTGACCATGCAGGCGGGAGGCTGCGGCTATACCTACGGAGCCCAGGGAATCTGGGACGTGGTCTGGGAGAAGGGGCAGGAAAATAAGATGTCCCTGTTTAACCGCTTTGACGTGACCTGGGCCCAGGCCATTGACGGACCGGGGGGCGCCCAGATGGGGCTGATGCGCAGGTTCTATGAGGAACAGAGATTCTGGGAGCTTTACCCCTATCAGGCCGGCGGTGATGCGGTGGGCAATCCCTTTGGCAAGAAAATGCCGCTGATCACGGTGACAAGGGACAAAAAGCGCTGGGTATTCTACTATCCGGAGGCAACAAGGAAAAGCGGTGAGATAGAGGGATTTCATCCTGCGGTATATACGATGCAGTGGTTCAATCCAAGAACAGGTGAGTATGGGGAGTCCTGCGAATTTACGGTCACAGGCGACACCTGGAGAATTCCCGCAAAGCCGGACTTGAACGACTGGTGCTTGGTTGTGAAGCTCAAAAACAGCAGCACTTAAAATGGTACACAAAGTTTAAAACAGAAAAAGTCCGGCGTTTTTCTGCCGGACGGTAAAGTCGCAAAGGCTTTACCCTTTAGTGCTGTCGCGCAGCGACTACAAATAGAAGGGAGAATCATATGCTTCAGATTGCAGAGAATCAGAGAACTTTATTAAAGGACGGAAAGCCGTTTTTTTACCTGGCGGATACCTGCTGGTCGGCTTTTACCAACATTACGGACGAGGAGTGGGATTACTACCTTTATAAGAGAAAGGTGCAGGGCTTTAATACCATTCAGATTAATATTCTTCCCCAGTGGGACGCTTCTGTGACGGATCTGGATTATCAGCCGTTTTTAGAGAAGGACCCCCACAGGCTGAATGAGGATTATTTTACCCATGCAAAGGAAATGTGTAAAAAGGCCAAGGAGGAGGGCTTTGAGCTGGCCCTGGTGGTTCTGTGGTGCAATTATGTGCCGGGAACCTGGGCGTCCAGGATGCTTCCCGATGGCATTCTGCCCTTTGACTGTCTGGAAAATTATGTGCGGAAGGTTCATGAGGTGTTCACGGATCTGGAGCCTCTCTATATTATCAGCGGCGATACGGATTTCCCGGAGGAGGAGACGGTGAAATACTATCTCCAGGTGGGAAGGATTTTGAAGAGTCTGGCGCCTCAGTGTCTTTTTACCACGCATATTAAGGGGCGGTATTCTTATATTCCGGAGGATCTGTACGCGCTTCTTGATTTGTGCTTCTACCAGAGTGGGCACAATGCGAAGGATTTGTCCATGCCCTACTCGCTCAGCGAGGAAATGCAGAAGAAGTATCCGGGAAAGCCGGTGATCAATTCGGAGCCATGCTATGAGGAGATGGGCTATTCCGGAAATATGTACGGCCGGTGGAGCCGCCGTGATGTGCGCCGGGCGGCTTATGTGAGCGTGCTTTCGGGAGCCTGTGCGGGCATTACCTACGGGGCGGCTGGTATCTATAGCTGGCATAAGGTGAAGAAGGGCTTTGCAAGTCTTTTGGGAGAGGGCTTTGACATGCCGAAATCCTGGGAGGAGGCTATGGCGTTTCCGGGAGCATGGGATTACGGATATCTGAAAATGCTGCTTACGGAGCATGGAGCGGAGAAGCTTGTGCCCAGGCAGGAGCTGCTTTTGAATCCGACCACGGATATCCGGGCGGCAGGCTGCGGTGACGATTTGCTGCTGATTTATGTGCCCTGTAATACGAAGGTCCGGTTGCAGGCGGATCTGACCGGATGGGAGATTCGGACGATTGATTTGGCGGAGCGGTTTGTGGCGGATGTCGGGTTTACGGTGAAGGAAGGGAAAACGGTTGTTGAGATGCATCCCTTTGGGGAGGACGCCTTGATTGTGGCGAGAAAGGATAGGTAGAAGAGAATGGGATTTCCGAAGAATTTTTTGTGGGGTGGCGCTACGGCTGCCAATCAGTGTGAAGGCGGTTACAAGGAGGGCGGCAGAGGTCTGGCCAATGTGGATGTGACCCCTCATGGGGCGGAGCGGTTTCCGGTGATGCTTGGAACCAGGAAAATGCTGGAGCTGGAGGATGGGTATTATTATCCGGCTTTGGAAGGGATTGATTTTTACCATCACTATAAGGAGGACATTGCTCTGTTTGCCGAGATGGGCTTTAAAACCTTCCGACTGTCCATTGCCTGGAGCAGAATTTTCCCAAATGGAGATGAAAAGGAGCCCAATGAGGAGGGCCTCAAGTTCTATGAGGATGTATTCCGGGAATGTAAGAAGTACGGAATTGAGCCTCTGGTTACGATCACCCATTTTGACTGCCCCATTCACTTGATCAAGGAGTATGGCGGGTGGAAGAGCTATAAGCTGGTGGAGCTCTATAAGAGGCTTGTGACCACGCTGTTTACAAGGTTTAAGGGGCTGGTGCATTACTGGCTGACCTTTAATGAGATTAATATGATTCTCCATCTGCCGTTTATGGGGGCCGGACTTGTGTTTGAGGACGGGGAGGACCAAAGGAAGGCCCAGTATACCAGTGTTCACCATGAGCTGATTGCCTCGGCCTGGGCGGTGAAGCTGGCCCATGAGATTGATCCGGACAACCGGGTGGGCTGTATGATGGCGGCCGGGGATTATTATCCTTACTGCTGTATGCCGGAGGATGTGTGGGAGGCAAAGCAGCAGGATCGGGCCAATCTGATGTTTATTGATGTGCAGGCCAGGGGCTATTATCCCAATTACGCCAAGAAGCAGTTTGAGCGGATGGGGCTTACACTGCCTCTGTCGGCTGAGGACGGGGCGGTGATGAGAGAGAATACCGTTGATTTTATTGCCTTTTCATACTATTCATCCCGGTGCGTGACCACCAGGGAGGATGTGAAGGAGACTACGGGAAATGCATTTAAGGGGACGAAGAATCCCTATCTGAAGGCCAGTGAGTGGGGCTGGCAGATCGATGCCCTGGGGCTTCGGATTACTATGAATTCCCTGTTTGACCGATATCAGAAGCCGCTCTTTATCGTGGAAAACGGGCTTGGAGCCAAGGATGAGCTGATTCCGGACGGAAATGGGTCCTTTACGGTGGAGGACGATTACCGGATCGAGTATCTGCGGGCGCATATTGAGGCCATGAAGGCGGCCGTGGAGGAGGACGGTGTGGAGCTTTGGGGATATACGCCCTGGGGGTGTATTGATCTGGTGAGCGCTTCTACCGGGGAGATGAGTAAACGGTACGGATTTATTTACGTGGACCGGGATGATGCCGGAAATGGGACCTTTGCCAGATATCGAAAGAAGTCCTTTGGGTGGTATAAAAAGGTCATTGCCTCCAATGGGGAGGAACTTGACTAAAGGATAGGTTTGAGATGGCTTTGGAGACAGTAAAGTCGCAAAGGCGCACGAGAGGAACTTTCATGAGGGTCCTTTCGAATGAAAGTTTCTCTCATTACAAGTGTGTCGAAGCGACTTTACCCTTTAGTGCCATCGCGCAGCGATTTAGACAGGATATTACGGAACTGGAATAGGAGGATTTTTGCATGGAACGGTTACGGGATGTTTTGGAGGGGCGGGAAGGAAATTCAATTATGCCCTTTTTCTGGCAGCATGGGGAGGACTGGCAGGTCCTTGGAGAGTATATGGATAAGATCCGGGAGTGCTGCTGCGGGGGTGTCTGTGTGGAGGCCCGGCCCCACCCGGATTTTGGAGGAGAGAGGTGGTGGCAGGATGTAGGATTCATTGTGGATAAGGCCAGGAAGGATGGCATGGAGGTCTGGATTCTGGATGATTCCCATTTTCCCACGGGATATGCCAATGGACTGGTGGCCGAGAAGTATCCTCAATATCTGAAACAGTATCTGGACTTAAGGAGGCTTGACGTGGTAGGACCTCTTCCGTTTGCCAGGCTGAATCTTGGGTTTTTGAAGGGAAGGCCCTGGGAAGCCAAGGGGAGAGAACAGGATAAGGTGATTGGGGTTTATGGAGCCAGGCGGGGAGATGAGATGGCAGAGGGGGCGCAAGATCGGATTGACCCGGTGAGAGCGGAGACCCTGGTGGATCTGACGGACAAGGTGAAGGACGGAATTCTCTACTGGGATATTCCGGAGGGGGCCTGGAGCGTCCTTGTAGTTTTCAAGACCCGGATGGGGGGCGAGGAGACTACAAAGGATTATTTGAATCCTCTGGTAAGGGAGGCCACTGAGGTTTTGCTTGAGGCGGTTTATGAGCCCCATTATGCACATTTTAAGGAGAATTTTGGAACCACGATCACGGCCTTCTTTTCCGACGAGCCTCGGTTTGGAAATATAAAGGGGACGGAAGGAAGAATGGGAAGGGCGGATATGGTGCTTCCCTGGTGCGAGGGGCTTGAGAACAAGCTTTCTTTTGGAAAGGAGCTTTTTCCATTTTTGTTTGTGGATACTGTGGATGATACCATGAGCCAGGTTCGCTTTGCCTATATGGATTGTGTTTCCAGGCTCTACTCGGAGAATTTTACCCAGGTCCTTGGAAAATGGTGCAGGGACCATGGGGTGAGGTATGTGGGCCATCACATTGAGGATAACGGGGCGCACGCAAGGCTGGGATATGGAGCCGGTCATTTGTTCCGGGCTCAGAAGGGGCAGGATTTTTCTGGAATTGATGTGATTAGCAATCAGATTGCGCCGGGGTACGACTTCCACCATGACGCCTTTGCCACAGGGGGAAATGACGGAGTATTTTACCATTACGGCCTGGGGCATCTGGGGGCTTCCGTGGCACAAAATGATCCGCATAAGAACGGCATTGCCATGTGCGAGGCTTTCGGGGCCTATGGATGGAATGAGGGGCTCAAGTGGATGAAGTGGATTACGGATCATCTCTTGGCAAAGGGCATCAATTATTTTGTCCCACATGCCTTTGACCCCAAGGAGTATCCGGACTGGGATTGTCCGCCTCATTTTTATGCTCATGGAAAAAATCCGCAGTTTCGGTATTTTCCGGTGCTGATGAGGTATATGCAGAGAATGTGCCATCTGCTTCAGGGAGGCATTCATGAGGCGTCTGTGGCGGTTCTTTACCCGGCGGAGGGAGAATGGTGCGGCAGCGCCGAGCCCGTGGAAATGGTGCTTCGAAGGCTGGATAGGAGCCAGATTGAGGCGGTGATTGTGTGCCTGGATGATTTGGCGGGGGCCCAGATAGAGCAGGGAGCCTTCCGGGTCAACCGGAGCCGGTATGAGTGTCTGGTTGTGCCTTTTATGGAAAAGCTTCCGGAGGCTATGACAGAGAGGCTGTTAAGGCTGTGTGAGGCCGGTGTTTTGGTGGTGTTTGCAGATGGATATCCGTCCCAAGGGCTATCCTCCCAGGGAATGTCCGGCGAGGCGAAGAGGCCGGAGGAGCTGTGTGACAGGACCGGGCAGGAGCGCTTTGAAAAGCTTCTTACCATGGCAGAGAAGGCTTCTCTTGGGGAGCTTTCCCATGTATGTGAGAGATGGAGAACGGTGAGAACCTCTGAGGTCCAGGAGGATCTGACCTCTTATCACTATGTTCAGCCGGACGGTGAGAGCTTCCTTTTGTTTAATGAGAGTCCTGCAAGGGATATTGAGACCACGCTTTCCATTTCCTGTGATGGGGACCTTGTGGCCTATGATGCCTTTGCAAACCGGCTCCGGGCGGTTCCAGTCCGGCGCAGACAGGGGCATGCGGAGGTGGAGCTGTGCCTGAAGCCTTATGAATCGGTGATGCTTCTGGCCGGTGTAAGCTTGGACGATTTTCCGGTGGAGGCTCCATGGAACGGGAAGCTTCAGAGGAGGTTGCCTCTTAGCGGAGAGTGGAAGGTTTCCTTTGCGGATGCCGGAAGCTATGTCCGGATGCCGGAGGTATCGGGCTTTGTGGAGCTCGGTGTGAGAGAGGAGCTGCTTCCGCTGTCCTGTGAGGCGGAATTTATGGATAAGACGGGGACGCTGCGGTATGAGAAGGAGTTTACCTGGGAGAGGACGCCGGACAGCAGGGTGTTCTTGAATCTGGGTGAGGCTTTTGAGACGGCGGAGGTCTTTGTGAACGGGAAGAGCGCCGGGGTGTGCATTTGCCCGCCTTACCGGGTGGAGATTACGGAGCAGCTTGCGGAGGGCAGGAATGTTTTGGCTGTTGAGGTGACCAATACCCTGGGAAATGAGAACAAGGACTTTTTGTCCCATTATACGCCCATTGAGCCCTTTGGACTGCTGGGGCCTGTAGTGGTGGAGGAGGAGTTCTGAGCAGTAGGATTAGCAAAAAAGGATAGACGGAAACAATTCCATATGTTACACTACAGGGTAGAAAAAAGAGTTCCCCATATTTCTCCCGTAGATGCTTTGGGGTTACGGCTTGTACATGCAGGCCGTAACCCTTTTTGGAGAAAAGACGGGGAGCAGCAGGAAAGAGGATAAAAAATGGATTTGTTTTATAAGAGTACAAGGGATTCTAAGGTGAGGGTGACGGCCTCCCAGGCTATCCTTCAAGGACTGTCGGAGGACGGAGGACTGTTTGTGCCGGAGGCGGTTCCTGCCCTGAATGTAAGCCTTAAGGAGCTGGCAGGGATGACCTATCAGGAGACAGCTTATGCGGTGATGAGCCGTTTCCTGACGGATTTTACGGAAGACGAGCTTAAGGACTGTATTGCAAAGGCTTATGACAGCAAGTTTGATCTGCCCCAGATTGCGCCCCTGGTGAAGGCGGAGGGAGCTTATTATCTGGAGCTGTTTCACGGGGCGACCATTGCCTTCAAGGATATGGCCCTTTCCATTCTGCCCCATTTGATGACGGTTTCAGCAAGAAAGAATCAGATTAAGGAGGAGATTGTGATTCTCACAGCCACCTCCGGGGATACGGGAAAGGCGGCCCTGGCAGGCTTCGCGGATGTGCCGGGAACGCGAATCATTGTATTTTATCCCAAGGACGGCGTAAGCCCTGTTCAGGAGAAGCAGATGGTAACCCAGAAGGGGGACAACACCTTTGTGGTGGGTATCCGGGGGAACTTTGATGACGCCCAGAGCGGCGTGAAGGCGATTTTCGGGGATGCTGCTTTTAAGGAGGAGCTGGCGAAGAAGGGCTTTCGGTTCTCCTCGGCCAATTCCATTAACGTGGGGCGTCTGGTTCCCCAGATTGTGTACTATGTGTATGCTTATGCAAGGCTTTTTGCAGATGGGGAGATTCAGAAAAATGAGCCTGTGAATGTGGTTGTTCCCACAGGCAATTTTGGAAATATTCTGGCGGCTTATTACGCAAAGCAGATGGGCCTTCCCATTGGGAAGCTGATTTGTGCCTCCAATGACAATAAGGTGCTGTATGATTTCTTCCGGACAGGCTGCTATGACAGGAATCGGGAGTTCCTGCTCACGACCTCACCCTCTATGGATATTTTGATTTCCAGCAATCTGGAGCGGCTTATTTATCAGGTCGCGGATCAGAATGACGAGACGGACCGGAGGCTGATGAAGGAGCTTGCTGAGCATGGGCACTATGAGATCACCCCTGGGATGGAAGAGCGGCTGGGAGATTTCTATGGAGGCTATGCAAGCCAGGAGGAGGCGGCTGCGGCCATCCGCAGCGTATATGAGGCAGTGGGGTATGTGATGGATACCCACACGGCGGTGGCCTCCTGTGTCTATGAAAAATACAGGCAGGAAACGGGCGATTCCACAAAGACCGTGATCGCCTCTACGGCCAGTCCCTACAAGTTTACCGGGAGCGTGATGGAGGCCCTGGGGAAGAGAACAGAGGGAATGGATGACTTTGAACTGGCTGACGCCCTTGCGGTTCTCTCCGGCGTGCCGGTGCCAAGGGCTGTGGAGGAGATCCGAAATGCCAGAGTGCTGCACAATACGGTGGTCGATGTAGATGAGATGAAGCAGGCAGTCAAGGAATTTCTTGGGTAGCTGCCCTTTAGTGCCATTGCGCAGCGATTTGGAATAGAATAGGAGAATTTGTTATGGATAATGTTTGGAGTATTATGGATCTACTGTTTGCAGGAGCCGGCCTCTATGCCATCTATGCATACTATTTGCTGAAGACCAAGGGAGAGATTACCACCTCGATCCTGATGAGCAAGGATGTGGACATTCGTAAGTGCAAGGATATTGAGGGCTACAAACGTTTTGTGGCTCCTAAGATCCTTATTTTTGGGATTGCCGCTCTGCTCTATGGAATCGTGGGACTGGTGAACAGCTATGTTTCTCCCATACCAGGGGCTGTCTATGCGGCAGTGATGGTTCTGTTTTTTGCTATCCTGGTCTGGTTCGCGTTTCAGACCCGGAAGGGTGTTCAGATGTTCTGGTAAAAAGGATATACAATGAGAAGAATCAAATGGGGCGTCATGGGAACCGCATAGGAGACGCCTTATGTGACAGAGGATTTCAGTGTTTCCCTGGCAAATACAGTGGATCAGGTTCTTCATGAAGTAGGGTATGATTCCTTGTAGCTGACCGTCTAAAAAAGAACTGTTAAAAAATAAGGGACCATCGGCAGCGTGATATTTCCATAAATATCATGCCCCGACGGTCCCTTTTGTGAGGGGATTTTTGATTACTTAACGCTTACTCAGCTTCACATATTTCTGCTTCTTCGCCACACTCTTGTAGGCAGGACGAATAATCTTTCCATTATTTGCCAGCTCCTCAATCCGGTGAGCACTCCAGCCCACAATACGGGCCATGGCAAAGAGAGGCGTATAGAGCTCCAGGGGGAGATCCAGCATGCTGTACACAAAGCCGCTGTAGAAGTCCACATTGGCGCTGACGCCCTTATAGATCTGGCGCTCCTCGGCAATCACCTGGGGAGCCAAACGCTCCACCATGGAGTAGAGCTGAAACTCATCCATCCGCCCCTTTTCTCTGGACAGGCTCTCCACAAAGGACTTGAAAATATTGGCACGGGGGTCGGAGAGGGAATATACCGCATGTCCCATACCATAGATAAGCCCCGCGTGATCGAAGGCATCCCGGCTCAGGAGGGCCTTCAGGTAAGTACGCACCTCTTCCTCGTCCCCCCAATTTTTAATCACCTTTTTCATATCCTCAAACATGCGCACCACCTTAATGTTGGCTCCGCCGTGTTTGGGGCCCTTTAGGGAGCCTAAGGAGGCAGCTACGGAGGAATAGGTATCCGTACCTGAGGAGGAAACCACATGCGTAGTAAAGGTAGAGTTATTACCGCCGCCATGCTCCATATGCAGCACCAGTGCAATATCCAGAATCGTTGCCTCCAGCTCCGTGTAAGAGCTGTCCGGCCGGAGAATGTGAAGAATATTTTCCGCAGTGGAAAGCTCCGGCTGTGGGGAATGGATAAATAGGCTCTTCCCGTCATGATAGTGGCTGTAGGCTTGGTAAGCATAGACCGCCATCATGGGAAACAGTGCAATGAGCTGCAGAGACTGGCGCAGCACATTGGGAATGGAGGTGTCGTCCGCCCGATCATCATAGGAATACAGGGTCAGGACACTTCGGGCAAGGGTATTCATCATATCCTTACTGGGAGCCTTCATAATAATATCTCTTACAAAGTGGGTCGGCAGGGAGCGGTAGGAGCTTAAAAGCTCAGAGAAGGAAGAAAGCTCCCTCTTATTTGGCAGCTCGCCAAAAAGCAGGAGGTAAGAAATTTCTTCAAAACCAAAACGCTTTTCCGATACAAAGCCGTGAACCAGATCCTCAATATCTACCCCCCGATAGAACAGCTTTCCTTCACAGGGGACCATCTCATCATCCACAATGGTATAGGAGCGAATCTCACCAATCTCAGTAAGGCCGGCCAGGACACCCTTGCCGCTGATATCACGAAGTCCTCGCTTTACCTCATATTTCTTATATAGATCGGAACTAATCTGACTGATTTCCTCGCTCATCTTCGCAAGGTTCAGAATTTCAGGAGTAATTTCCGAAAATGTGTTAGTCTGCATAAGCATTGTCTCCTTTCCTTCTGGGCTAAAAAGTAAAATATCAACTAGCATAACATAAAATTGGAGAAAAGGGGAAGAAAAAACAAAAAATTCACACTTATTTAATATTTTTCTAAGATTAACCCCGTGCGTTCCAGGGTCCGGGCCACGCCGATTCCGGCGGAGCTTTGTGCCAGATTGCCAAAATGGACCACTTTGAAACGCTTGTTCAGAGATTGGGCCAGTGCATCATTGCATTAATGTTATTTTTTATCTGGTTGTGTCTCGGCATCGAACACTGGCTATATACTTTGAGAACAGTGAGCTCCTTATATGGTTTTTCTTGTTTCAGGTGCAAGGAATGTGGTATGATACATAAAAAGTGATAAGATATTTTGAAAGAAATGGAAGAATAAATTAAGTATCGGAGTTGGAGGCAGAGATGATTTTATACAGACCGGTAGGCACGAAGGAGTTGGCGTTAATTGAAGAGAGCGGTTACACCAGGTATCCGCCCAGACTCCCCGAGCAGCCCATTTTCTACCGAGGATTCATAAAGCAAACTTTGCGGACCCCGAAACAGCCAGGGAGGGCATGGATGGATGACAGTCCTTACGGCGTTGTCCACTGTGGAACGATTTATGTGGAGGAGGATTCCTATCCGAGACTGGCCTATGAAAAAGTTGGAAGCACTCTGAATTAGAAAGTGACGGCAGGGAAAACAGGTGGTGCAGATGATAAAAACCCATTTTGGAATTATTGAGGATATTGAAGAAACACAAAAGTATACATATCATCCGGAAAAATATCATTGTGTCTATATTGATGACGAGCTTTATATTGACGACTGGTGGGACAAGCTGATTCTTTTAAAAACGTATTTTCATAGCTTGAACCGTCCGGAATTTGGTCTTGCACGATATGGAATTACCCTTATCCCGCCCGAAACCCTTCCGGCCTTTCAGAATATTGTGCTGTCGGACAGGCGGATTTACAAGGATGAGCATTTAGCTGCATTAGCCGGCAAAATACAGGAGGCGATTAGCAGAAATAAATATATGATTCATTTTGGAGTTTAGAGCGTGCTTGAAGATTCAAAATCGTTTTTTTTGAGGTGATGAAAATGCTTATGACTTTTGATTTTATAGCACTGGCACAGCATAATGTACAGTTCATGGCGCGGTTAAAGGATGCCGTTTCCAATCATTCCGATGATGAGATTATCATGAAGCCATACAAGCTGACCTTTCATGCGCACAAACAAATAGTAACCCTTCGTCCATACCCCGAAACAAGCGAATTTTATCATAAAATAGTACCCAAAGAAATTACCTATCAGGCATTGATGAAGATGTTGAATAATGACTGGGAGAATATTGGAGAGGATGATATAAAAGATATAGAACCTTTCGTACCATTTTAGCTATCTGATAGGCATTTTCATATACAAATAAATCAAAACAGCAAGGGCTCCAAACGAGCCACAGGAAGATAAATTGGAGCAAGCCTATGAGCAATCAGCTTATTTTATTGGCCTGGTATCAGCCGCAGTTTGTTCGGGACAGTTTTTTACCGGAAATTGAGAGGAATTGCAAGCAGTACGGAATCCTGTTTCCGGAAGCCTATGAGATCTTCCGGCAAAAGAAGCTGACGCCGGACAGTCTCTATTTTCACCATTCCTATGCGGAAAGCGACATCCCCATCGGCCAGAAATATGACAAAATAGCGCTTTACGAAAGCGGCAGGATACAGTCGGATACCATCCGGACTTGTCCTGCGGAAATATTATGTTTTTTTACCGCATACAGAACGCAGCCTTCCCCGAATGCAATGCGGGGGCACCATGAACTGAGCCTCATACACTTTAAAAAGGGGATTCCCCCAATCATTTACGATGAACTGGAGGAAGTAAAGGAGGCGAAACCGCTTCAGATGAGAAATAAATATATTTGCCTATATTCGGAAGCCGGCAGAGAACCGCAGAAATGAAAGGCAGGTCCAACATGAGCTCTTAACCAGGCGGGAGAATGCCTAAAGAGATGGCAAAAGATGGGCCATCCCCAAAAACCCCATTTATAATTTGCAAAAAATTGTGAAGAATTTTTATTGATTTTATCATTTTATTATGTATAATATGATAGTGAACGTTACAATACCTTTTTGCAGAGAGGATTTTCAAAGCTCTGCATACACAGGCAAATATTGAAGAAGAGAGGAAAAAGTAAGATGGCAGAAATCAATTTGAGCAAGTATGGTATTACGGGAACTACGGAAATTGTTCATAACCCCTCTTATGAGATGTTATTTGAAGAGGAGACAAAGCCGGGGCTGGAAGGCTTTGAAGTAGGACAGGTAAGTGAGCTTGGCGCAGTGAATGTAATGACTGGTATCTATACAGGCCGTTCACCTAAAGATAAGTTCATTGTAATGGACGAGAACTCTAAGGATACCGTATGGTGGACCTCCGAAGAGTACAAGAATGACAACCATCCGGCAACCGAGGAAGCATGGGCAGAAGTGAAGAAGATCGCCCTTAATCAGCTTTCTGGCAAGAGACTTTTCGTAGTAGACGCATTCTGCGGAACCAACAAGGATACCCGCATGGCTATCCGTTTCATCATGGAGGTTGCATGGCAGGCACACTTCGTAAAGAATATGTTCATCCAGCCCACCGATGAAGAGCTGGCAAACTTTGAGCCGGACTTCGTTGTATTTAACGCTTCCAAGGCAAAGGCAGAGAACTACAAGGAGCTGGGCCTCAATTCCGAGACCGTGGCTATGTTCAATATCACAAGCCGTGAGCAGGTTATCCTGAACACCTGGTACGGCGGAGAGATGAAGAAGGGTATGTTCTCCATGATGAACTACTATCTGCCGCTTAAGGGCATCGCTTCCATGCACTGCTCTGCAAACACAGATATGAACGGCGAGAACACCGCCATCTTCTTCGGACTTTCCGGAACAGGCAAGACCACCCTTTCCACAGACCCGAAGCGTCTGCTGATCGGCGATGACGAGCACGGCTGGGATGACAACGGCGTGTTCAACTTCGAGGGCGGCTGCTATGCAAAGGTTATCAACCTGGACAAGGAATCCGAGCCGGATATCTACAATGCAATCAAGCGCAACGCTCTTCTTGAGAACGTAACACTGGATGCAGAGGGCAAGATTGATTTCGATGATAAGAGCGTAACCGAGAATACACGTGTATCCTACCCGATCAATCATATTCAGAACATTGTACGTCCCGTATCCGCAGCACCGGCGGCAAAGGAGGTTATCTTCCTGTCCGCAGATGCATTTGGCGTACTTCCTCCGGTATCCATTCTGACTCCGGAGCAGACACAGTACTACTTCCTGTCCGGCTTTACCGCAAAGCTTGCAGGAACAGAGCGTGGAATCACAGAGCCCACACCCACCTTCTCCGCATGCTTTGGCCAGGCATTCCTGGAGCTGCATCCCACCAAGTACGGCGAGGAGCTTGTGAAGAGAATGGAGGCAAACGGTGCAAAGGCATATCTGGTAAATACCGGATGGAACGGAACCGGCAAGCGTATCACCATCAAGGATACCCGTGGAATCATCGATGCAATCTTAAACGGCGATATTCTGAAGGCTCCTACAAAGAAGATTCCGTACTTCAACCTTGAGGTTCCCACAGAGCTTCCGGGCGTAGACACCAACATTCTTGACCCACGGAACACCTATGCAGATGCTTCCGAGTGGGAGGAGAAGGCAAAGGATCTGGCTGGCAGATTTATCAAGAACTTTGTAAAATACGAGGGCAACGAGGCAGGAAAGGCACTGGTTCCCGCTGGTCCCCAGCTGTAAAAAAAGAAGAGAATTATTTTGGAAACGGCGTAGCCTGCGGGCTATGCCGTTTCTGCTAAAAAGCAAACATTTTCTTGTTGCCAAGAAGCATAGAATGGGGTATAATTACAAAAGATAAGAAAAGTAAATCCTGGGGTGTTCGTTGAGCCGCTATTTTGAACCTACATTTACGTTCATGGGATTCCAATATCTCAGTCTAGATGTCAGGCCTCCGTTTGCAGTGGAAGGCAGAAGGGCTGTTGAGGTTACCCACCTAGCTCTGCTAGGCGTCAAAATTGCGGAGACGGCATTTTGGGTTTACTGCAAAGAAAAGCAGCCGTTTTACGGCTGCTTTTTAAGTGAAACAGGTTTTCTTTTTACGGAAGGTTCTGAATGGGAAGCCTTTGGAATAGAGTGAAGGATAAGAAGGATTTTTAAGGACAGGTTAGGATGAGAAGAGAGATAGATCCCATATGGAAAACAAAGCTGTATCTTTTGGCAATCGGTGTGTTGATTCTTGGTATGCTGCTCCTGGGAAAAAAGCCAGAGCCGGAACCGACAGAAGAACCTGAAGTGCCTTCCAAGGAGCAGATCCCAGAGGAGCCCAGGGAGGAAGAGGAGGCGGAGCCTGTGATTCCAACACTGGTCTACAACGGCCAGATTCGTGTGCTTTTGAAGACAGATGGCTTTGAGGAGGAGATTCATGAGACGGTGAAGCTGGCGGCCGATCATGAGCTTACGGTGAGAGGCCGGGCTTCGGAAGGGGAGGAGGACCAGGAAAAGGATTACCAGGGAGGGGTAGAGCTGTCCTTTGTATGGGAGGAGGATCAGCTGCTGCTAAACGGGGAGCTTTTGGCAGAGGCACCGGATTGCTTTGTGATACGGGCAGCAAGGGAGGATGAGACAGGACCTATTTCCATAGAAAATCTCAATCGCGGATACGGTGTTCCCTCCTATGAGGGGATTTTAGAAGTCTGGCCGGTGGAAGGGGGCTTTGTGATTGTAAATGAAGTGCCCCTGGAAACCTATCTGGGCTATGTAGTGCCAAGTGAAATGCCTTCCAGATACGCTGGCGAGGCATTGAAGGCCCAGGCCGTATGCGCCAGAACTTATGCCTATAAGCACATGCAGTCCTATGATTACCCGGAGTACCAGGCTCACGTGGACGACAGTGTCCGCTATCAGGTATACAACAACACCAGCCCGGCCGAGAGCACCACCCAGGCTGTGGCGGAGACGGCGGATCTCATCCTCACCAGCCAGGGACAGCCCATTACCGCTTACTATTTTTCCACCTCCTGTGGTTATACGGGAAATGAGGAGGTCTGGTGGGATGGCTCTAAGGAGCTGACGCCCTATTTGAGAGGAAAGACCATCAATGAGGCAGGAGAGAGCCTGGATATGACAGATGAGGAGGTTTTCACGGATTTTCTTTTGAATCCGGATGATACCTGCTATGATAGTAGCGTAAGCTGGTATCGGTGGGAGACAGAGATCGGTTTGGAAACCCTCTCAGAGAATTTAAATGAGGTCCTTAAGAGCCGTTATGAGGCCAATCCCCAGGCCATTCGCACAAGGCAGGGCCGAAATTTTGTGAGCAGATCCATTGAGACCATTGGAACCATACAAGGCATCGACATTTTGGAGCGCAACGAGGGAGGAGCCGTACAGTGTATGCGCATCAGCGGAAGCAGGCGGACCATAGAGATTGAGACAGAATACAATGTCCGGGCCCTGCTAAATCCTAAGGGAAGCATGATTGTCCGCCAGGATGGGACCACGGTGGAGGGCGGAACCCTTCTGCCAAGCGCCTATCTGATTGTGACCCCTGTATTTGACGAGGAAGGAGAGCTCTCAGGCTTCCGCTTTCAGGGAGGCGGCTATGGACATGGCGTGGGCATGAGCCAGAATGGGGCCAATGGAATGGCAGAGCAGGGAAAGACCTTTGAGGAAATTCTTCATTTCTTTTATACGGATGTGGAATTGACGGGGATTTCCGGCGGAGAAAATTTGTAGGAGATACCATGGCTGCTCTTAGGCATATATACTGGCCGGAGGAATCATTTAGCGATTTAATTACTTATATCTCTTATATATTTGCAGATTTATCTGCAAAGCAAACGATACTTTTTAGGCGTCACTCCTTTATATTCCCGAAATTTGCGGATAAAATAACTGAAATTATCAAATCCAACGGACAGCGAAATGTCGGAGATCGGCAAATCGGATCCGGATAGCATTTCACAGGCTTTTTCAATTCTGGATTCATTGATAAACATGATCGGGGTTTTCCCGATCTCCTGTTTAAAATAATGGCAGAAATAGTTTGGGCTCATAAAGCAGATTTCAGCCAGTGATTTCAGTGTCAATCTAAAAAAACAGGCTATTGACTATAGTATGTATCAAATGAAATGATTTCCTCAGAGGATAATCTGGATATTTGGTGGCATTCGGACCGCTTGACAGAAATAAATTCACAAGTAGATAACAATACAACAAGTGAATCCCTCCCTTATAGCGTGAAGGATAGAAAATGTCAATTTCACTTGAAAAAAGCTTAAAAAAAGCAGTGAATGTGGAATTGACGGCGATTCCTGCTTTGTGATAAGATAAGCAGATAAGCGGTATATCCTGTGGACACAGAGGGAATGGAATGAAGCTGATCAAGAAAATAATAAAATTGGTGCGCGGCTTTTTAAAGGCCATGAATGAGGATCATGTAGGTGCTTATGCGGCTCAGAGCGCCTACTTTATTATGCTCTCCTTTATCCCCTTTATCATTCTTCTGCTGACGTTGATCCAGTATACCACGCTGACCCGGGCGGATATCTATGGCGCGGCCCAGGTGATCTTCCCAGACAGCATGAATGGGTTTGTGATTGATATTATCAATGAGGTTTACAGCAAGACGGCGGTAACTGTCTCCCTGTCCGCTATCACAGCGGCATGGTCTGCAGGCAAGGGATTTCTGGCATTGATGCGAGGAATGAACTCTGTCTATGATGTGGAGGAGCAGCGGAATTACATTATTCTGCGGTTTCGATCTGCTATTTACACGATTGTATTCGTGATTTCCATTATTTTATCTTTGGTAGTGCTGGTGTTTGGTAATTCCATCCACCAGGCGGCGGTGGTGCACATGCCGTTTCTGGCCGTAATCACCGGTATGATTTTGCAGATGAAGGATATCGTTGCCATTGCCTTTTTCACCCTGGTGTTTATGCTGCTTTATAAATTTGTGCCCAATCGGAAAGCAAGACTGTTGAGCCAGGCACCGGGAGCCGTATTTTCCTCCGTCTGCTGGTATCTCTTTTCCATCGGATTTTCTCTGTATGTAACCTATACACCGGGCTTAAGCAATATGTACGGAAGCCTGACCACCATCATTCTTGCCATGCTGTGGCTGTACTTTTGTATGTATATCATTCTTCTGGGTGCGGAGCTCAACTCCTACTTTGAAGAGCAGTTCCGTATGGTCAGCTATTACCGAAACCTGCTGAAAGGGAACAAAAAATAACATCGACAGTCAAACAGTATCCAAAAAGGTCCGAATAAACAGAATTGCCGCACCGGAAGCTACGGAGCTATTTTCCTGTGCACCGATGCGTATAAAGTTTTCCTCTTCCGGGAATGCAGTACAGTCCTGCAGCTTGGAGAACAACACATCAATGTCCTGTTTGATTAAGTAGGGAGCCATGTGCCCGCCCAAAACGATTGAGCAGTCTAAAACCATGTGAAGATTATTCAATGCCATAGCTAAATAGTCAAGATAGCTTGTCCACCGCTGAACCTGCCGGGAAGCCCCCTGCCGGAGCCGGGTGAAGAAGTCTGACAGATTTTCCCCCTCTTCCAGCATGGCGTTCACGGAGCAATAACATTCCATGCACCCAAGCTTCCCGCAATAACAGGGCAGTCCGCCCTCTATCAGCGTCATATGCTCCACAGTCCCGGTCCGCCCGGTGCGTCCTCGCTGGATTTGGCCGTGCATAATAATTGCCCCGCCTAAGTGAATACCCAGGGACAGGTAGATTATATTGGTCAATTCCGGGTTCCGCCACAGCTCTAAGGCAGCGGCACACTCGGCATCATGAATAAATCGAACCGGGCAGGAGAGTCTCTCTGACAAAGGATGAATCGTCAATCCGGTGCAATCCAAAATTTTCCCATACAGAATCCGCTGGCCATCCTCCGATGCTTTGGAGCAGGGCGAAAAACACTTGACAATTCCGGAATAACTGTTATAAAATAAATTCCGATAGCAAAACAAAGTAAAATGCAGTGAAGGTGTTAAGTAGATGGTTTATCTTCTTCCAGAGAGGGATTGTCACCGGCTGAAAGCAGTCCCAGGTTCAGAGAATCATTGAATTTCCCACCGGAGCAGCGTCGCTGAAAGCAGAGTAGGCGGCGACGGATGTACACGTTACGTATGGAATGAGAGCCTGCACAGAGCAGGAATCTGGGTGGTACCGCGGAATTAATTTCGTCCCTTTAGAGGGGCGTATTTTATTTTTGCGGTATTTTTGATACCCGGAAGATATACCTTTATGCACAAAAATCATGTGCAGATGAAAGAAAGGAAGATCAAGATGAAAGAGAAATTGCAGAAAATCCGTGAACAGGCCATAGCACAGATTCAGTCGGCGGAAAATCTGAATAAACTGAATGACGTGCGTGTGGCAATTCTCGGGAAAAAAGGAGAATTAACCAGTGTCCTTAAGGGAATGAAAGACGTAGCCCCGGAGGATCGGCCCAAAGTCGGCCAGCTTGTAAATGAGACCCGTGAAGAGATTGAACGGGTTCTGGAGGAAGCCAGGAAGAAGATGGAGGCTTTTGTCCGTGAGGAAAAGTTAAAGGCCGAGGTGATTGACGTAACACTCCCGGCGAAAAAGAACCGTGTAGGCCACCGCCATCCCAACACCATTGCTTTGGAGGAAGTAGAGCGAATCTTCATTGGCATGGGTTATGAGGTAGTAGAGGGCCCGGAGATTGAATACGATCTCTATAATTTTGAAAAGCTGAATATTCCGGAGGGCCATCCGGCCAAGGATGAGCAGGATACATTCTATATTAACAAAGAGATCCTGCTGCGTACCCAGACTTCACCCTGTCAGGCCCGTGTGATGGAGCAGGGAAAGCTTCCCATCCGCATGATTGCACCGGGACGGGTATTCCGTTCCGACGAAGTAGACGCAACCCATTCCCCCTCTTTCCATCAGGTTGAGGGCCTGGTAGTAGATAAGAATATTACCTTTGCGGATTTGAAAGGTACCCTGGAGGAATTTGCAAAGGAATTGTTCGGGCCGGATACGAAAACCAAGTTCCGTCCCCATCATTTCCCGTTCACGGAACCAAGTGCCGAGGTAGACGTGAGCTGTTTCAAATGCGGCGGCAAGGGCTGCCGGTTCTGTAAGGGAAGCGGCTGGATCGAGATCCTGGGCTGCGGCATGGTACATCCCCATGTATTGGAGATGTGCGGCATCGATCCGGAGCAGTACACAGGCTTTGCTTTCGGCGTAGGACTGGAGCGTATCGCCCTGCTGAAATACGAGATTGACGATATGCGGCTGCTGTATGAGAACGATATTCGGTTTTTGGGACAATTTTGATACAATTCAGCCATGCATAAAGGCAGAGAAGCAGACCATGCAGATATTATCTGCAATGGGCTGGTTATCTGACTTTATATAGGGCGTTTAGCCCAAGCGAGACAGAGCAAAGCGAAGTCGAGCGTGCATGGCGTACGGATTAGATGTAAATATAGGAGGAAAATATGGATACATCATTATCATGGATTAAAGCATACGTGCCGGATCTTGACGTAACGGCACAGGAATATACGGATGCAATGACCCTGTCCGGAACAAAGGTGGAGGGTTATACGGCTCTGGATGCGGATTTGGAAAATATCATCATCGGGCAGATTTTGAAAATAGAGCGTCACCCGGACGCAGATAAGCTGGTGGTATGCCAGGTAGACGTAGGCGGGGAGGCTCCGGTACAGATTGTAACAGGCGCCCCCAACGTAGAGGAGGGCCAGAAAATACCGGTAGTCTTAGACGGCGGCCGTGTGGCAGGCGGCCACGATGGCAAGCTGACCCCGGGCGGCATCAGGATCAAAAAAGGCAAGCTGCGGGGCGTGGAATCAAACGGCATGATGTGCTCTATTGAGGAGCTGGGACAGACCAGAGAGATGTACCCGGAAGCTCCGGAAAACGGAATCTATATCTTTCCGGAGGATGCCGGTGTAAAAGTGGGGGAGAGTGCCATCAAAGCCCTGGGTCTTGATGATGTGATTTTTGAATATGAGATCACCTCCAATCGTGTGGATTGCTACAGCGTCATCGGAATTGCAAGAGAAGCGGCGGCAACTTTCCGCAAGAAATTTATCCTGCCGGAGGTAAAGGTAAAGGGAAGCGGCGGCGATGTGAATGATTATATCCGGGTAGACGTAAAGGATGCGGATCTCTGCCCCCGTTACTGTGCGAGGGTGGTAAAAAATATCAAGCTGGGACCCTCACCAAAGTGGATGCAGCGTCGCCTTGCAGTAAACGGAATCCGTCCCATTAACAATATCGTAGACATTACCAACTACGTGATGGAGGAATACGGCCAGCCCATGCACGCCTACGATTTGGACACCATTGCGGGCAATCAAATCTTGGTACGCCGTGCAGAAAAGAATGAAAAGTTCGTCACACTGGACGGGCAGGAGCGTACCATGGATGATTCTGTACTGATGATTTGCGACGGAGAGAAAGCCATTGGTATCGCCGGAATCATGGGCGGAGAAAATTCTATGATCACGGACAATGTAAAAACCATGCTTTTTGAGGCAGCCTGTTTTGACGGCGTCAACATTCGGCTTTCCGCAAAGAAAGTAGGACTTCGCACCGAGGCTTCCGGAAAATTCGAGAAAGGGCTGGATCCAAACAACGCACAGGCTGCCATCGATCGAGCCTGCCAGCTTATTGAGGAGCTGGGAGCCGGGGAAGTGGTAGACGGCATGGTGGATGTGTATACCGGAATTAAGGAACCTATCCGGGTGCCCTTTGATGCAGATAAGATCAATGCCCTTTTGGGAACAGATATCACAAAAGAGCAGATGCTTTCCTACCTCCACATGGTAGAACTGGAGTATGACGAGCATACAGGGGAGATTCTGGTACCCACTTTCCGCCAGGATGTCCTGCGTCTGGCAGATCTGGCAGAGGAGGTAGCCCGGTTCTACGGCTATGACAACATTCCAACAACCCTGCCTACCGGAGAGGCAACCACCGGAAAGCTGCCCTTTAAGCTTCGGGTAGAAGCAGTAGCCAGGGATATTGCGGAATTCTGCGGTTTCTCTCAGGGAATGACCTATTCCTTTGAGAGTCCCAAGGTTTTCGACAAGCTGCTTCTTGAGGAGGAGAATCCCCTGCGTCGTGCCATTACCATTTCCAATCCCTTAGGAGAGGATTTCAGCATTATGCGGACCACCTCCCTGAACGGGATGCTTACTTCTTTGGCTACCAACTACAACCGGAGAAACAAAAACGTCCGTCTCTATGAGCTGGGAAATATTTATATTGCGGAGGAGCTTCCCCTGACCGGACTTCCCGACGAGCGGATGCAGTTTACCCTGGGTATGTACGGAGAGGGAGACTTCTACACCATGAAAGGTGTGGTGGAAGAGTTCTTTGACAAAATCGGCCTGTACAAAAAGGAGGTCTACGATCCCAAGTCGGGCAAGCCATTCCTGCATCCTGGCCGTCAGGCGAATATCATTTACTGCGGCAAGGTAGTAGGCTATCTGGGAGAGGTGCATCCTACCGTGGCAGACACCTATGGAATCGGAGAGAGAGCCTATGTGGCAGTGCTCGATATGCCCGCCATAGAGCCATTTGCTACTTTTGAACGGAAATACGAGGGGATTGCAAAATACCCGGCGGTAAATCGAGATATTTCTATGGTAATCCCCAAGTCCGTTTTGGCCGGGCAGATTGAGGAGGTCATTGAAAATAAGGGAGGAAGCTACCTGGAGAGTTATCAGCTCTTTGATGTGTACGAGGGATCCCAGATTAAGCAGGGTTATAAATCTATGGCTTATTCTATTGTATTCCGGGCCAAGGATAAGACATTGGAGGAAGCGGACGTGGCTTCGGCTATGAAGCGGATTCTCAAAGGCTTAGAGGCGCTGGATGCGGAGCTGAGGCAGTAGTAGGTAAAAAACTGCCAAATCAGGAAGCAAATGTACAAAGTACAAAATCCTGGTTTGGCAGTTTTCTTATTTTTTCTCACGCTTTCTTTTTACCATTTCCGACCTTGAAATAACCTCTATTTTATCCCGATTGATGCGGGCATTCCATCCGTTTAAAAAGAAGAAAATAGCTGCATGTATCATGAAAAGTATGACGGTCAGGGGAATCATAGGATTGTCATACCATCCAAGCCAGAAGTAGGCGGTAATACAGACACCATACCATACTGCAAGGATAGCTGTTATGCAGTAATCCACAAGCCCTAAAAGTGAGAGCCGGGCAGGATATTGATTGACAAAATACCGATTATAGAGCAAAGGGATATTGGTACTCATGTAGTTATGATATCCAATATATCTTGGAATCAAAAGTCTTGCAAGCCGTGGATTAGAGATTTCAATATATGCTTGAATGCGGTTTGTTTCATTCCACCAGGCGCTGTAACGGCAGGTGAAAATGCCCAAAAACCAGATAACGCCAACCAAGAAGAGCAGCCAGAGTCCGAGAATAAGAAAAAGATATACAATAAACATCAGTTTTTCCTCCCTGTTGCAGATATGCTGTAGATGACCTTATTTTATCATGCTGTTATGATTGAGACAAGAATTTTGGCAAAATTTAAAGGCTTATAATTCTATATATGCTTACAAATTTGACCGGCTGGTTGAAAAAGAATCTGTGAACTGGTAGAATTTTATGAAGAGTAAAAGATCTGGATTTAATAAGATATATCAAACAATGGGTGGAAGGTGAGGAAATGCTAAGAATAGCAATCTGCGACGACGAGCAGGAGGCGGTAGACGCCCACAGGCAAGCCGTGGAGGGAGCTCTTGGGAGTTGCCGGGCGGTGGGAGAAATAGTTACATATACCAGGAGCGACAACCTGTTCTGTGACATTGTGGAGGACGGCTTTCATTTTGATCTGATTCTCCTGGACATTGAGATGCCGGGCAGAACGGGAATGGAGCTGGCGAAAGCATTCCGTCCGGTGCTGCCCCATGTGAAGATTATCTTTATTACCTCCCACGTGGAGTACGCCATTGATGCCTACGAGCTGTCCATTTTCCGCTATGTGCCCAAGCATGATGAGGGAGGGCGCCTTTTGTCGGCGCTTACGGATGCCATCTGCCTGCTGATGCTGGAGGATGGCAAGGTGTATACCATCCGGACCAGCAGCCGCCTGGAAAAAATTCCTTACCGGGAGATTTATTTTATTGAGCGGGACGGGAAAAATGCCAGCATTACCTGGGAAAATGGCATCTCCAAGGTTCGGGGCAGCCTGCAGCAGATTTATGAGGAGCTGGCGTCGGAGGAATTTATTTTCATTGACAGGGGATGCATTGTCAACCTCATCCATGTGATGCAGGTAAAAAATGGCATGGTCTTTCTGGGAAATGGCGCCTCTCTTCCGGTGAGCCGTTCCCATCTGCAGGGGGTTAAGGAGCAAATCAATACCTATTGGGGGATGCACATATGAGACAGGGAATGCTAATTTTGTCCGTATTTCTCACAGGAGGCTTGCGGGCCTGGCTGTATTTTCTTCTGGCAGACCATGTGTTGGAAAAAAAGGCTTTGCCAGAGGAGAGAAAAATCTTTCTTGGAGCGGCAGGGGCAGGAGGAATGGCGGTCCTTCTTTTTTGGCTGCCCGTTCCGGACTATGGAAGGATGTTTTTGGAGGCTCTTTATCTTGGGGTCTGCGGGGCCTGGCTTCTGGGAACCGAAGTGCGGATGAGCCTCTTTTTGGGGACATTTTATGAGATTGCCTTTTCCCTCTGGCAGCTTCTGCTATCGGCTTCCTTGGGGCTGTGGCGTGATTCCGGGGCCTTTTTGGACGGAAGGTGCCCGCAGGGACAGGCGGGTGCCTGGCTGACCCTTGGGGCTTTGGGGCTTGTGGCCCTCTATGGGGCAAGGCGTCAGGAAATGTCGGAGCAGGAGCGTTTTCGCCTGCTGTCCCTTCCTGTTCTGGCAGGATTTTTGGGAATCATTACCCTGTCGGAGCAGAAGGCGCCTTTTCTGTCTGAGGAGATGTTGGATGTGTGGACCCTTTTGTCCCTGGTTCTCTTGATGGGCCTTCTGGTCTTTCATATGAACCGGCAGTACCGAATGGAGCAGGAGCTCTCAAGGCTTAAGGCAGAGCAGGCGGAGCTTTTGGAGCGTGATTACCAGGCGCTTAATCAGTCCTATGGGGCAAATGCCAGGCTTTTTCATGATGTGAACCGCCACCTGGAGGCCCTTTACCGGCTGCTTTCCCAGGAGCACTATGAAGAGGCCAGGGCATATCTGGAGGACTTGCAGGCCCCTGTCCGGGAGCTGGCGGAAACGGTGTATACCGGGGATGAGGCGGTGGATTATCTTCTGAACAGCCGAATGGCGGCAGCGGTCAGAGAGGGGATTATCTTGGAGATTAAGGTGGAATTTCCCAGGCGCAGCAATTTGCGCAGTGCGGATCTCTGCGCGATCCTGGGCAATCTCCTGGACAATGCGCTGGAGGCGGTCAGAAAGGTGGCGGAGCCGGAGGAACGAAAGGCGGTCCTTACCATCCGCCGGATTCACCAGATGGTTGTGATCAAGGTGGAAAATACCTTCGCGGAGGATGTGAGAGATCATGAGGGAGAGCTGAAAACCACAAAAACGGACGGAGGCTTACACGGCTGGGGGCTGAAAAGTGTCCGGACTGCGGCAGAGAAGTATGAGGGAGCCCTTCGCACCTCCTGGGAGGGAGGCTGGTTTCGGGCAGTGGTGACACTTGTTTACCAGGGGGCAGCCGATAGATAATTTTTGTCAAAGGTACGATTGTTTGTGTTGTATGAAAGAGCTTACACTTGTTTAGCAAATCAGTGAGACTCTTTTTTGTTTTCTATCCAATCGTGGTCAAAAACCAACCGATTGTGGACATTTTGGCAGGGGCCCTTTTTTTGATCTATCCTTGGAACATAGAAAACAGCAAGAATTTGCGACTTTACCCTTTAGTGCTGTCGCACAGCGACTATAATAGGAGGATTTTGTATGCGTCATATTTGGATTCGTAGTATTTTGGCTTTGGTTTGGCTGGCAGCGGCTATCGTAAGCGGAGGCGCGCTGTATGTGGTTCTGGGCTTGGTATTTCTTGTTTCTGCTTACTCCTCATGGAGGCAGGAGAAGAAAGGGAAGGGAGATGAGTAGAAATGGCAGCGGCATTATCTATTCAAAACCTAAACGCCTGGTACACGCCGGGAAAGCCAGTGCTGACCGGGCTTTCCCTGGAGCTTCAGGAGCATGAGGTTATAGGACTGATAGGGCTAAATGGGGCGGGAAAGACAACTCTTTTGAATATCCTCTCAGGTATTCACAGAGACTTTCAGTCAGACGGGCAAAAAAGAAAGGGAATGCCGGTATCCTTTCGGGACGAGAGCTTTAAAGGATGCCGCTACACGGTCTTTGCGGAGGATCACTCCTTTTCCTTCTTTACCTTTCGAGAATACCTTTCCTATGTATTTCAGGCTTATAAAAAGCCGGTTCCCAGGGTGGAGGATTTGGTACAGGGCTTTGGGTTTGAGGCATATACGGATAAGCTTTTCGGGGATTTGTCCATGGGAAACCGGAAAAAGGCGTTTCTTATCACGGCATTTGCCCTGAAGCCGGAGCTTTTATTTTTGGATGAACCGGTAAATGGCCTGGATTTTTCCGGTACGGAATTTTTATATCAGAAGATAAGGGAATATGGGGATTACGGAACCCTGCTGTTTTCGTCACATATTTTGGAGAGTATCACCCTCACGGCGAATAGGGTACTGGTGCTTAAGGAAGGGCGGATTAGCAGGAGCTTTTCCCATGAAGAGATGAAGGCGGAAGAGATTCGAAGAGCTTTGGGTATTACGGAACTGGAATAAGGAGAACGGCAATGTGGAAAGGATTTATGGTTTATTTATTCGGCTCACGGTATGAGAAAGCGGGAAGGAGCATACTTATCTGCCTGCTTATATTCTGGGGATTGAGGCAGGCTGGATTTTTCCTTCCAATTGTCCCTGCTATCTTGTATTTGATGGTATTTGCCGTCACCGTTGGCTCTATGTGGCAGGATCTCTCCGCAAAAAATGAAGCACTGGCCGGAAAGAATCTTTTTATGCTTCCATTCTGCAGGTGGAGGCTGACAGCCGCCTATCTTGGCGCTTTAGGAGCTTATACCTTCCTTACACGCACAGCTTTTGTCTTGGCCCTGGCTCTGGCTGTTTCATCCTGGGGTACAATGGAGTTGACAGGCAGTCTGCTCTCTGCTCTGTACGGTATCCTGCTGACAGCCTGGATATATGGAGAAAGACAGCATAGAAAAAAAGCTTTGTTATGGATCACCTTCACTATAGCGTTGAGCTTTTCCTTTACCAGCTCCTGGATGTTTTCCGCAGTATTGGTTGTAAGCAGTCTGACAGCACTCTTTTTTCTCCAAAGAATGGACCCCTACACCTTTTATGAAGCGCATGAAGCTGTCCATGGCACAGAGAAGCCAAAAAGTGCGAAGAAGGATTTGCTTTGGAGCTATTTTCTCCGGTATCTCCTTCATCACAGGAACTACCTTGTGAACACGCTGATTCTGTGGGGAGTTGCTATGGGACTGCCAATGTTCCTTGGACAGATAGAAAGAAGCCTTGCCCTTCCCATTGGCTTTTCCCTGCTCACCTTAAACACGCCTGTGTGCATTCTTCTGTCCTGTGATCCCCATCTGGAGCAGGCGATTCGAATGCTGCCAGGACAGAAGAGAGGCTTTGTCCTTTCCTACGGTTTGTTTTTATTTACCGTCAACCTGATCGGAGATCTGATTTTCCTCTTAAGCCTCAAGCTTCAAAGAGGCGGCGGAAGCGGGTACGATCTTTGCCTGGCCTTGCTGTTTGCAGCATTGGGAGCCCTGGGCTCTGCCGGTCTGGAATGGTATTATCCCATACGTGGCTGGAGGACCCAGAGCGAGCTGTGGCATCACCCAAGAAAATACCTTGTGCCAGGAAGCCTTCTCCTGTTGTCCGGGCTTTTGACTATGTGGCTCTGAGGCTGCTTTTGATGCTGTCAAAATTCCCCCAAGGTCTTTCGACTTTAACTTTTCAAAACCCATTCAGTGTAGTAAAATAAGACTAGGAAAATAAAGCTGAAATACGAGGTAGCATATGAAACAGAATCAGATCACATGGAAAAAGATACTTGCGGCTGCCTTTGGCTTGCAGAGGAGGAAGTTTTATGATAACCATTTTTAATCGCAAGGAGCTTATCATCACCCGATCTATGGAGGAACAGTCCAGAATACGGAATAAGCTTAATGAGGCCGGAATTGATTACGCTGTAAAAGTAAATGGAGGTCATCCAGGGGCCATAGCCGGCAGGAGGGCATACACAGGAAGCTTCGGGGAAAAGCAGGAGGTTATGTATGAGTACCGTATTTATGTGAAAAAAGAGGATTATGAGAAAGCAAGGTATCAAATTGGTAAATGATTTTTTATGACAGGGCGTAATTGCTTCAAAAGTGTAAAAGCTTGGGAATTTTGATTTGGGATAAAGAAAGCGAGAGTTTGAATGAAAAGACAAAAGCTAGTCTTCCTGTGGGGTATGCTGTGCCTTTTCCTTATGGCATGCGGAAAAAGTGATGCAAATACGATGCCGGATGATAAAGCAAAAGAAAAACAACAACAGAGCAGTCATACAAAAGAGGAAGACAACTCAGATAATGGGGAGGCTTCAGGAACAGAAGGGGCAGAGGAGGATTCCTCTGATATAGAGCTCTGGGAACAGGCATACCTTGATTATCTGGAGGGATTTGAAATGGGTGATTCCTGTACCTACAGCCTGATTTATGTGGATGAGGATGAGATCCCAGAGCTTGTGATAGATTCTGGCGTTGAGGCAGGGGGCTGCCAGATTTTGACCTGGCATGAGGAGGGCATGGATGTGCTGCAGACCTCAAGGCTCTATTTTACCTATATTGAAAAAGGGAATCTTCTCTGCAATTCCGAGGGGAATATGGGATACTATTATGACAATGTTTATACCATTAAGGATGGATTTTGGGAGTTTGTGGGCGGAGGAACCTACTCAGATCCGCCGGACGGGCCAAAATTTGATGAAAATGATGATTATATTTTTGAATATCACTGGCTGCAGCAGCCCGTAGAGAAGTCAGAGTATGAGCAGAAGCTTCATGCCATTTATCCGGAAAAACAAGGAAAGCTGCCGGAAGTATATTATATTAAGGATGAGATGTGTTCTGTTCTTAGAACAAAGGAGACTACGGCAGTGAAGCATCGCTATGAGCTTATTGTAGAGGACCTTACATGGACGCAGGCGCAGGAGGCGTGTGAGAAAAAGGGCGGCTGCCTGGCTACGCTCACTTCCAGGGAAGAATTCGAACGTGTTCAGGAACAAATTATTTCAGAGGAAAAAACGGGGGTCACTTTTTTTGTAGGAGCTAACAGGGTGGACAGGTTTGGATTTGGCTGGCTGGAGCCAGGAAAGCCGGAAGGCTACTCCATGCTGGACCTTTATAATGCCTTATTTGCCGGTTTCTGGCTGGAGGGCGAGCCGAGCTATGAGGGGCTTACGGAGGATGGGAGAGAGGTAAGAGAGGAGTATGTGGCTATCCTTTACCGCTCGGCAGACGGCAGGTGTTACCTCAATGATGTGCCTGGGGATATTTTAGGGGCTGCACCCTCCTATGCGGGACGGATTGGGTATGTCTGTGAGTACAATCATGATACTGCTTCCGGGGATTGAAATACCGAAGAAAGTAGGGTAAAATCAGAATATCAAATGCAAGCAGGATATACAGAATTTATGAAAAAAGGAGAAGAGTTATGAGAGTAGGAATTGCAGGTGCAGGCATGATTGTGCCCACCTTTTTGGATGCGGCGGCACTGGTGGAGAAAATGGAGATCTACGCCATTTTTGCGAGAAAAGAGGAAGTGCGTAAGGAATTCTGCGAGAAATACAAGATTCCGGTAGGATATGATTCCTACGAGAAGCTGCTGGCGGATAAAGAGGTGGATGTGATTTACGTGGCTCTTCCCAACAATCTGCATTTTTCCTTTGCAAAGGAGGCACTTCTGGCTGGAAAGCATGTGATTTTGGAGAAGCCCTTTACGGTGACCTTTAAGGAGGCAAAGGAGATAGCCGGGATAGCAAGAGAGAAGAAGCTGTATCTCTTTGAGGCCATTACCAACCAGTACAACCCCAACTACGATAAGATGAAGGAGCTTCTTCCGAGGCTTGGGGACATTAAGCTGCTGGCTCTTAATTTTTCCCAGTATTCCAGCCGGTACGACAATTTTAAGAAGGGCATCGTAAGCCCCTCCTTTGATCCGGGGAAGGCGGGAGGCGCCCTGATGGATCTGAACATCTACAACATTCATTTTGTGGCAGGACTTTTTGGAAAGCCCTTGAAGGTGCGCTATTGTCCCAACATAGAGCGTAATGTGGATACCTCCGGCATCCTTGTGATGGAGTATCCCGACTTCCAGGCAGTGTGTATTGCGGCCAAGGACTGCGGAGCGCCCTTGAGTGTCAGCGTCCAAGGAAATAAGGGCTTCTTCCACAGTGATTATGCTTCCAGCATTTTGGCTGAGTTCTCCTTCCAGGAAAATAAGTGCGAGCCGGAGAATTATCATCTGGCCGACAGCCCACAGCGGCTGTTTTATGAGCTTAAGACCTTTGCAGAGTACTATGAGGATGGAGACTGGGAGGCCTTTGACAAGCGGCTTAGCCACAGCCTGATGGTGATGGAGATTCTGGACGAGGCCAGAGATCTTAAGAATCAGGGGCTGTAAAAGAGGACAAAAGGGTTATTGCAATGCATTTTGCAGTAACCCTTAGTTTATATTCAGGTGTTTTTCATAGCTATAGGAGGTGATAATAGGGACAAATATCCTCATAATGCCCGTCCTTCATGAGAAAGCCTCCCGGAATCACGCCGAGCTGCTGAAAGCCCAGACGCTCATAGAGATGTCTGGCATGGATATTGGTGCGCACAACGGCGTTAAACTGGAGAATTCGAAAGCCATGAGCCTTTCCCTGAGCCAGACAGTCCAGGACAAGCTGCTCGCCGATATGAAGCCCTCGTGCCTTGGAGCTCACAGCGTAGCTTGCATTGGAGATATGGCCGCAGCGTCCCTCGTTGTTGGGATGCAGAATATAAAGTCCCAGAACCTCAATGGTATCGGAATCCTCCGCGATGCAGCCCTCCGCAACGCCGCAGTAGGTCTGAGCATCAAAGAATGCCGGGCCTGTAGTCTCAGTTAGAGGATTTAATTGCGGAAAAGCAACTCCTTCCTCCACCACTTCATTCCAAATGGCGATCATAGAAGGCAGATCAGACGGGGTGTAGGCTCGTATGGTAAGATTCATAAGAGAAGCGTCCTTTCAAAATGGTTATTTCAGATTTTGTATTGGATAAAATTTTTAAAGCATTTTATACATGGGCCAGCCACTTGCATTCCGTAATCTCCATATGGGAAAAGACAGCCTCAAAAGAAGAATTTTCCGGGGAGCATGCGTAGATTCCGAAACGGATCTCCTTTGTGCCCTCCCACAGGTGGCAGATCCGCATCTGCTTAAAGGTTACACCATCTTCGGAACATTCCAGGCAGTAATCTGATTCCCGGCGGCTTAGGCGGTACCACATGGTTTTGACAGAAGCAGGGATATCGGTGGTAGCCCAGTCGGAGTAGCCGTGGTTGGTTACCACACTGCCAAGACGCTGATACTGCTCATTCTCATATTCAATGGAAGCTTTCAGCCAGTTGTCGCTGTCAAGATACAGGGCAATTCCGCACTGGTCAAACCGGTGGCTGCTGGATGTGAAATCTGCCTTTACCACAAAGGAGAAGTAGGCTTCCTCTGTGGATAGCTGCAGGACCGGAGCGTTGTCATTCTGAAATCCGTAGTAGGTTCTCTGCCAGAGATCCGTCCCTGGCTCTGTGGTAATTGTAATCTGATTCTCTTGAATCATATACACCTTGGGTTCCCTTGTCCATTGTAAGTCTTTTACATCCCATTTCATCATTAAAATCAAATCCTTTCTTGAAAATATTCATTCATAATGTGTTTCCATTTAAGTAATTATCATTATAATCATTTTATAAATTGGCATCAATACAAAAAGCTAAAATTATGGGATCCTGTCATGAAATTAAGCTTTGGCATAACAATACGTATTTTTATTGCGATCTGTATAGACAGACAGTATAATTGTGAATATGGTGATTGAAAGAAGTTTGAAAAATACGGAAGGAAAATATTTTTACGGGTTAATATGATAAAAAGAAAAGAGTATTCGGATGCTTTCTATGAGCTGTTTAACAGCAAAGAGGTTTCCCTGGTAAACATTTATGGAGAAAGAGGAATTGGAAAAACAGCGATTGGGATGCAGCTTAGGGAAGATGAAAAATTAAATAGGGAGATGTATTGTGGGTTTTTGGACTGTGGACAGTTCAGTGGAATGACCGGGAGTATCATGATGGAGGTCCTTTATGAGCTTTGCGGCGTCTTGGCTTCCATGCGTATGCCCGCACCTCTGCGGTTTCATATTGCAGACAGTATTGACAGTAAACGCTATAAACGCATTTCCTATTTGAATCAACAGAAGATGCCGGGGATTGGACTTGCTATAGAGGTGCAGGATTTTGTGGACAGTTTTGTGGAGATTCCGTATATCAGTGCAGGGCTTAAGACAGCCCAGCTGATGTCCAACCTTTATCGCAGGTATCGGCCTAAAAATGAGATGGAAAAAATGCTGTTTGCGGAATATAGCAGTCTTGGGGATGTGGAGCTTCATGAGAAGCTTCCTGAGATTTTGGCAGAGGATATTTCCCGGCCTGTCCATCCCAAAAGCTCTGACAAGCGTGGAGTTATATTTTTGGAAAATTGTGATACACTCCTTACGGCGGCAGACAGGCTTCCTGAGTGGCTGGAGGAGCTTATAAAGAGGACACCTGGTATCCTTTGGGTTGTTTTTTCCAGAAAGCGGCTGGAGGGAATGGGGACGGCGCTGCCTATTCACCCCATGAAATGGGAGGAAGCAGATCTTTACTTGCTTCAGGAGCTTTTGGTGAAAAAGGAAGCAACCAGAAAGCGGGTGTTTGAAAAATCTGCGGGCATCCCTTTCTATATGCAGCGGATTGCGGCGCTGCTTGAGGAGGTAGGGGAGTTAGCAGAGGAGGATTGGGCAGATATTGGGGCGTGGATGGACAGCAGCGGAAGCTTTGCAAGAGATACTCTTGGAAGCCTGCCGGAATCCAGAAGGGAGATTTTGATCCAGCTTACCTTTGCAAAATCCTTTGATGAGGATTTGTTTAAACGGCTGTTTCCAGGAAGGCTATTAGGGCTTTATAGGGCATGGTTTGACAATACCTTATCTCTGTTTACAAAGGATCCGGCAGGATATTATTGTGTTCAGCACAGTATGCGTGAGGAGATTCAGAGATTTATTTGTATGGAGAACCCGGAGCTGGCTTTGGCGTGCCTGGAAAATTTATTTACGGCAGAGGGACAGTGGCTTCGGTATTATGCAAGGGCCAGCCAGCTTGTGGACTCGAAAAGACATTTGGAGTATTTATGCATCTATGGAAAAGAGCTTGCGGATGCAGAGCGCTGCTTTTATGAGCTTATGAGCCTGAAAGAGCCCATTTTTCTGATTGGCGGCATGCTTCCATTTTGTTCTCTCCTGGAGCTTTTAACAGAGAAGCTGAAGGTGCCTCAATCACGTGTGCAGGCTTATAAGGAGCTGGCGGCTATTGACTTTTGCTGCGGCCGCTATGAAAATGCCTGGAAGTCTACGAACACGGGGATTGCCCTGGCGCAGGAGGCAGGTGATGTGGGCGCTGAGCTTCAATTTTTGTGTATTCAGATGAATTTGTCACATATTTCTGCCAATCCATGGGCCGGCGAGGAGGGAGCTGTACGGCAAGAGATTATTCTTGGTAGAAATTACCACAGGAGAGCAGCAGGTGCGGGGTTGTCCTATAAGGCAAAGGCGGCATGTACGGTGACGGCGGATCTCTTTTTAGCCAGGGCTTATATTGCCCGCAGAGAATGGATGGAAGCCCAGAAGTGCCTGGATGAAATTTTTGTTCTATGTAAAAATCCGGCCCGCAGAAATGCGTTACAGCTTTATGGAGCTTATGGAGAAGCAATGGAGCTCCAGGGAGTTTTGTACAGTGAGGGCGGAGAAAAGCGCAAGGCTCTGGAGGCTTACCAGGAGGCAGTGGAGGCATACCAGATGGGAGAAATTTTCCTGGAACAGTGGGATGCGGAGTTTTATCTCAATTATGGCCTTGCATATAAGCGCATAGCGGAACGGCATTTTGGCTTTGGGGAGATTCAGGAGGCGGTTCAGGCTTTGGAGCTGGCATTGCTGCAATACCAGACAGTTCAGGAGCGTATGCCGGATATGATAGATACTTTTTGCAAAATCGGGTTTGCTTACACGGAAGGCGTCTCCAGACTGTGGGAGAATCCTGCATGGGATCAGGTGACGGAGGAATATCTTTCCCAGGCAGAACGGACGGTGGAGGAAGCTGTGCAGGTTATGGAGGCGGCTACGGGAAAACCGACCTGGGGAAATCGGCAGCTGTGCAATATCCGCTGTACTACCAGACGGCTGGCAGGTTTGTTTTATAGTCGAAAAGGCGACATGGCCAGGGCAGAGAAATTTTTCCGCAGAAGTGTTGAAGATGGGGAGATTTCTATAGAGGTGGCCAGTGATCATGCCTATAGTTATATGGAGTATGCGAAAAGCTGTCTGGAATATGCACGCTTTACCAGAGAAAAAGAGATATGTGGGGAATATGCGGAAAAGGGAATCCGGGCAATTGAGAAAGCGCGTGTTTATATGGGAGATGCCAATTCTTTTTCTGAGCTTTTCATAGCGCTGAAAGGACTTTTATAGTATAATGGGGGTTGATGAAGATGAAGAGGGAGGCTTTGGCAGATGTTTTATTCCATACATGAGAAAGAAATCAGGGAGGTGTCTCTGGAACAGATCGACAGCCATGACATCTGTGTAGGTTATCTGACTCTGGAGGAGCTTCGAAAATGCTATGAGCAGCTTGGTCTGTCGGAGGTGGCGGTAAAGGACTGTATGACAGATTTTACCCATTTTCGGACGAGTATTGATGTGTATGATGAGTTCAGTTTTGGCATGATCAATATTGTGGATATTCTGAACTTAAGCAGTAAGCGGAATCGTATTGGTTTTTTTATTAAAAAGAATCTTTTCATCATTATAAAAATCATTGATAAAAATGACAGCATCCGGCAGATGTTTCTGGATGCCATCGGCCGTTTCCGTCAGAATGCCACTATGGAGAAGGTGATCTATGGGGTACTGGAGCGGCTTTTGTCCAGCGGTAACCGGGGACTTGTGATGACGGAGCGGCAGATCATTGCCATGGAGCGTGAGGTGGTCAATGGCAAGATAGATGAGGATCTGAACAAGGAGATTTTTGATCTGCGGAACCGCCTGTCTACCTTGAAAAATTATTACGATCAGCTCATTGACATTGGGGAAGCTCTCCAGGAAAATGAGAATGATCTTTTTGAGGAGGAGGATTTGCGCTATTTCAAGATTTTTACGGATAAATCCGAGCGTCTGAGCAACAATACCCAGCTCCTCTGCGACAACCTGATTCATCTAAGAGAGGCATTGGACGCTACGCTGAATTATAACCTGAATAATACCATGAAGCTGTTTACCATTGTGACGATTATTTTCCAGCCTCTCACATTGATTGTGGGATGGTACGGGATGAATTTTACGAATATGCCGGAGCTGGCCTGGAGATTTGGCTATATCTATGTGATCGTGCTCAGCATTGCAGTGGTGGCAGGAATTCTGCTTTATTTTAAGAAGAAAAAATACATGTAAGGAAGCTATTGTATGAAGACGCGTGATTTTTATTATGATCTGCCCCAGGAGCTGATTGCCCAGGACCCGTTGGAGGATCGAAGCAGCTCCAGACTTTTGGTGCTGGATAGGAAAACGGGAGAGAGGCAGCATCGGGTGTTCCGAGAGATTTTGGAATTTTTGAACCCAGGGGATTGTCTGGTGGTGAACAATACCAAGGTGATTCCGGCACGGTTGATGGGCGTAAAGGAGGGAACGGGAGCAGGTATTGAGGTACTGCTCTTGAAACGGTGTGAGGACAATGTGTGGGAGACCCTGGTAAAGCCGGGGAAAAAGGCACGGCCGGGAGCGAGAATTTCCTTTGGGGACGGGCTTCTTGTGGGCGAGGTGTTAGAGGTGGTGGAGGAGGGAAACCGCCGGATTCGCTTTACCTATGAGGGAATCTTTGAGGAGATCCTGGACAGGCTTGGACAGATGCCTCTGCCTCCCTATATTACCCATCAGCTTAAGGATAAGAACCGGTATCAGACGGTGTATGCAAAGCATGAGGGATCGGCGGCGGCGCCTACGGCGGGGCTGCATTTTACGCCAGAGCTTTTGAAGACTATTGAGGATAAGGGAGTGAAGCTGGCCCATGTGACGCTCCATGTGGGGCTTGGAACCTTTCGCCCGGTTAAGGTGGAGGATGTGACGGAGCATCACATGCACTCGGAGTTCTATATGATTGAGGAGGAGCAGGCGAGGATCATCAATGAAGCAAGGGCGGCAGGAGGGCGTGTGATATGCGTAGGGACAACAAGCTGCCGTACACTGGAATCGGCGGCAGATGAGGATGGAATTCTCCATGCAGGAAGCGGCTGGACGGATATCTTTATCTATCCCGGCTATCGGTTTAAGTTGATGGATGCTTTGATTACTAATTTTCATCTGCCGGAATCCACCCTGCTGATGTTGGTGTCAGCGTTTGCAGGAAAGGAGCAGGTGATAGCGGCTTATGAGGAGGCAGTGCGGGAGAGGTATCGGTTTTTTTCCTTTGGGGATGCCATGTTTATCAAATAATATGGAAGTATTTTAAGTATGATGGAGATGGATGATAATTTGGTGAACACATTTCCATTTGTGCAGCAGGGCTGACATTTACTGGTATGTCAGCTCTGCCTGATATTATGGGATAGGGATAAAACAGTAAATCAAAATACATACAGCTATGATTGCTGTAAAAGCTTCAGATCCTCATAAAACCCTGGATAAGAGATATTCACACACTCAGCCCCCGCAATCTGAGTTTCCCCATCCGCATTCAACCCTGCAATAGCAAAGGACATAGCAATGCGGTGATCCAGATGACTGTCAACGACGGCACCGTGAAGGGGATACCCTCCCTCAATGATCATCCCGTCCTCTGTGGCGGTGATATGTGCACCCATGGCGGACAGATTTTCCACCATTACATCAATCCGGTTGGATTCCTTTACCTTCAGTTCCGCCGCATCTCGTATGATCGTCGTACCTGTAGCAAAGCAGGCCATAATTGCAATGACCGGGATCTCGTCTATTAAAGCAGGAATCAGATCCCCTTCCAAGACACAGCCCTGTAAATGGGAAGTTTTCACCAGAAGATCCGCAACCGGCTCTCCTGTCCGGTTATCACTGGAGAGAATTGTCACATCAGCACCCATCCGTTTTAACACACGAAGGATGCCGTCTCTGGTAGGATTGATCCCCACATTTTGAATGAAAATCTCAGAGTTTGGCGTGATACATCCGGTAGCAAGAAAATAAGCGGCAGAGGAGATGTCTCCCGGCACCAGGATTTTCTGTCCGGCAAGATGGGGCAAAGGTTCAATCGTAGCTGTGACGTCTTCCGTTTGCATCTTGGCGCCAAAGGAGCGAAGCATCAGTTCCGTGTGGTTCCGGGAAAGGGCAGGCTCCGTAACGCTGGTGGGACAGTCTCCATACAGCCCGGCAAGCAAAATGGCGGACTTGACCTGGGCCGAGGCCACCTTTGTGGTATAGTGGATGCCGTGAAGCGGGCGCCCCTGAATCCGCAGGGGCGCACAGCCATTTTTGTTCAGGCTTTCAATGGAGGCCCCCATCAGGGATAGAGGCTCTATAATGCGGCCCATAGGACGCTTCTGAATGGAGGCATCCCCAGTGAGGATGGTTTCAAAGTCCTGCCCGCTTAAGATACCGGAAATCAGCCGTGTAGTGGTGCCGCTGTTGCCGGTGTCCAGAATATCCGCCGGTTTTTTCAGTCCATGCAAGCCTTTCCCATGAATCAGAAGCCGTGTAGACTCCGGCTCCTCAATGAAAATACCCATCCGCCGGAAGCAGTCAATGGTAGAGAGACAGTCTGCGCCCGGAAGAAAGCCCTCCACCTCCGTAAGCCCTTCGGCCAGGGCGCCGAACATGACAGCCCGGTGGGAGATGGATTTGTCGCCGGGGACAGTAATTTCACCCTTCAAATGTTGCGCACGCGTAAAAATCATAGCTCTTTAATCTCCTGTTTAAAACCCTATCATATTTGAAATCAACGTTCGTAAATGGTATAACGGTATTTACGAAGTAGTTCAACGGCTTTCCGGTAGGAATCCTCGTCATACAATTCTACTTTCAACACCGCCTCTTCAAATTCCCGGTTATGAATAATTCCGATATTTTTCAAACTGACACCGCCTGCGGCAAGGATGGTAGAAAGAACGGCAACACCGCCGGCCTCGTCCACCATATCGCAGTAAAAGGCATACATTTTTTTGATAGGCCCTGCAGAGGAATCAGGAATGGAATTTCGGTAATCCCTGGAGGTCTGAAAAAAGCGGTGTAGTCTCTGGCCGTCCTGTTCCTCAAGCTGCTTTTTTACCGAGGTAAGCTGTTCCAGGTAGCAGTCCAGGACCTGTATGATATTTTCCTTGTTGGTCATACAAATCTGCTCCCACATTTCCGGTGAGGAGGAGGCAATCCTTGTAATGTCCTTAAAGCCTCCCGCAGCAATGCGCTTCATCAATTCATCAGAGCCATCCAGCGTCTGTACCAGATTAACCAGGGAAGAGGCAATCAGGTGGGGCAGGTGGCTCACAGAAGCGGTGATAAAGTCATGACGCCGGTAATCAAGCACCAGAGGCAGGGCCTTTAGAGAGGCAATAAAAGGAACAAAAAGCTCCACCGCCTCCTGGGGCACCTTGGCAGAGGGCGTAATAATATAGTAAGCATTTTCGATGAGATGGGGCTTGGCATTGGCATAGCCGGTTTTCTCCGAACCAGCCATTGGGTGGCCTCCGATAAAATGCTCTTCCAAGCCAAGCTCAATGACCTTTTCATGAATTTCCGTTTTCGTGCTTCCCACATCTGTCAGGATACAGTCCTCTTTGATGACCGGCTTTAGCCGTTCCAGGTACACGGCATTGGTGGAAACAGGCGCGCAGAGGAAAATGCAGTCACAGGCTGAAAACTGGCTGTCCACCCCGGTGCAGGCAATGTCTACCGTCCCCTCATTGGCTGCCTCAATCAGTGTGTCCGTGGTTCGCATATAAGCCATAATCTGGATTTCCGGGTGAAAGGCTTTGATTGCTTTGGCAATGGAACCTCCAATAAGCCCCAGGCCTACAAAGCCTACTGTTTTTAATTCCATAATGTTCTCCTTTTAGGGAAAGGTATTCCTTTTTACTCCCTGCCGCATCTTTCAGGCAGATTTGAAAAGCTTACTTCCCGGATTACATGCTTCTTCCCGAAAGGGCCGCATAAGCCTTCAATTCTCTTGCAAGATCATCAAACTGGGCAAAGGTCAGAGACTGGGGGCCGTCAGAGAGAGCGCAGGCGGGATTGTTATGTACCTCAATCATCAGTCCGTCCGCACCGGCAGCTACCGCGCATTTTGCAAGGGGCGCCACATAGGCCCGGACCCCGGAGGCATGGCTTGGATCTACAATGACCGGCAAATGGGACTTGGATTTGAGCACCGGGACGGCGCTGATATCCAGGGTGTTTCGTGTGGCTGTCTCGTAGGTGCGGATACCTCTTTCACAGAGCACGACATTCCGATTGCCCTCGGCAATGATATATTCCGCCGCATTGAGCCACTCGTCAATGGTGGAGGAGAGACCCCGTTTTAAAAGCACCGGAAGCCCCGACTGGCCGGCCTCCCGAAGAAGCTGAAAATTCTGCATATTCCGGGCGCCGATCTGAAGCATGTCTACATATTTAACAGCAGCCTCAATGGAAGCCTCACTGATAACCTCGCAGATGGTGGCAAGCCCCGTTTCCTCCTGGGCTTTTTTCATATACCGAAGTCCCTCCTCCTCAAGTCCCTGGAAGGAATAGGGTGAGGTGCGGGGCTTGTAGGCGCCGCCCCGAAGAAAGGTTGCCCCGGCCTTTTTTACGGATTTGGCAATCAAAAGCAATTGCTCCTCCGATTCAATGGCACAGGGACCGGCCATAATGGTCAGATTGCCCGGTCCGATGGAGGTATTTCCCACCTGGACAGAGGTTGGCTCTGGATGGAACTTGCGGTTGCTGAGCTTATAGCTCTCCGTAATGGGAACAATTTTATCTACGTCCGGCGCAATCTCCAGGTTGGAGAGATTCAGGCGGGTTTTATCACCCACAACGCCGATAATTGTAACCTGCTTACCTTCTGACAGATGGGTTTCCAGGCCGTTGGAGCGGATAATTTCTATTACATGCTCAATGGAAGCCTTGGGGGCCTTTGGTTTCATTACAATAATCATAAGGAGTGCCTCATTTCATTAAAAATTTAAAAATCCATTTTCGTGTATGCTGTGAAAAGGCAGGCGAATACCGTCCTTTGACACACAAGTATCAGTTTACGATTTTTTTTTGTGAATGTCAATACTCTTGCGCTTTAAAGTGAGAAAATCAAAAAGTTAAAAATTCAAGGATTGACAAATCTTATCCCATGGTATACAATTGCAAAGGTGGGCCGATACTTTAACGCACTACAGCGTTGTGGCGAAAAAGTGAAGGCACATAAAATGTAAAGCGGTATCCGATACAAGGAAGGATGCTGTGGAATGAAAAGCTAGGAGGAATTAAGTATGAAAAAGTTATTGGCAATGCTGCTGGTGCTGACTATGGCAGTATCCGTGACAGCATGCGGCGGTAAGGGTGAGGAGAAAACAGAAGCTCCGTCCGAAGCATTGGAGGAGACTCCCGGTGAAGAGGCAGAGGAAGAGGGCGCAGCTGAGGCTCCGGCTGAGGGCGCTGAGTATGTGGTAGGTATCTGCCAGCTGGTACAGCATGATGCGCTGGACGCAGCTACACAGGGCTTTATGGATGCGCTGAAGGAAGAGCTGGGCGATCAGGTAACCTTTGATGAGCAGAACGCTTCCGGTGATCCGGCAACCTGCTCCACCATTATCAATCAGTTCGTATCCAATGATGTAGATTTGATTCTTGCAAATGCGACACCTGCACTGCAGGCGGCTACGGCAGGAACAGATACCATTCCGATTCTTGGAACATCCGTAACCGAGTACGGCGTTGCCCTTGACATTGACAATTTTAACGGAACTGTAGGCGGCAATGTCTCCGGTACCTCTGACCTGGCTCCCCTGGATGAGCAGGCGGCTATGCTGAAGGAGCTTTTCCCGGATGCAAAGAATGTAGGTCTTCTGTACTGCTCCGCAGAGGCGAACTCCCAGTATCAGGTAGATACCGTTCAGAGTGAGCTGGAGAAGCTTGGCTATACCTGTAAGCAGTATCCGTTCTCCGATACCAACGATTTGTCTGCAGTAACAACAACCGCAGCAGATGAGAATGACGTTATGTACGTTCCCACTGATAACACGGCGGCGTCCAACGCTGAGATTATCAACAACATCTGTGAGCCGGCCAAGGTTCCCGTAATCGCAGGCGAGGAGGGTATCTGTGCAGGCTGCGGCGTGGCAACTCTGTCCATCAGCTACTATGACCTTGGCGTCGCTACCGGCAAGATGGCAGCTAAGATTCTCACAGGCGAGTCCAACATTTCCGAGATGCCTATTGAGTATGCGCCCCAGTTTGTAAAGAAGTACAACAAGGCTCTTTGCGATTCCCTGGAGATTACAATTCCCGAGGATTACGTAGTAATCGGAGAGTAATGAGATAAAAAACAGATCAAGATGTTTTTAAAACCGGCAAAAAAAGACTTTTCTTTTTTGCCGGTTTTTGTTATACTAATGAAAGCTGTGTGCCTTAAAAGGGCACAGGTACATAACAGCTCTATAGCGACGCTTCCCTGACGGGGGAGTGCGGAATTAGAAACAGGAGGAAGTTGGTATGTTAAAATTTATCGGTGCCTTTGCAAATGCATTTCCCGGCGCCTGCGCCCAGGGTCTTGTATGGGGAATTATGGCCATTGGCGTCTATATTACCTATAAGGTTCTGGATTTGGCAGACTTGACCGTGGACGGAACTATGGCTACAGGCGGGGCGGTCTGTATCATGATGATGATGAGCGGCCACTCCATAGGGGTCTCTATGCTGGCTGCATTCTGCGTGGGAATGCTGGCGGGGCTTGTAACGGGAATTTTCCATACAATGATGGGAATCCCGGCGATTCTGGCAGGAATCCTGACGCAGCTGGGGCTTTACTCCATCAATCTGCAGATTTTGGATGGAAAGGCAAACCAGGCCATGGCATTTGGAAAATACGATCAGCTTATTTCCCTGCGCTGGGTGAGGGATGTTCCATTTTACCAGAATACTATCTTTGTGGTGGGAATATTTGCGGCGGTGATCATCGGAGTTCTGTACTGGTTTTTCGGAACGGAGCTGGGAAGCTCTATCCGTGCTACGGGCAACAATGAACAGATGTCCAGGGCACAGGGAATCAATACCAATGTTACAAAGGTGCTGGGCCTTATGCTGTCCAACGGCATTGTAGCCCTTTCCAGCGGACTGCTCGCCCAATACCAGGGCTTTGCGGATGTAAATGCGGGCAGGGGCGCTATCGTAATTGGCCTGGCGGCAGTGATTATCGGTCAGGTCATCTTTGGAAAGATCAGCAAGAACTTTGCTTTCAAGCTGCTGACGGTTATTTTCGGAGGCATTATTTACTGGGTTGTATATCAGGCGGTTATTTCAGCGGGCATGGACGCCAACTATATGAAGCTTATTTCTGCCCTGGTGGTTGCTATTTTCCTGGCAGTTCCTTATTGGAAGAGAAAGTATCTCACAAAACCGGTGAAGAGAGGAGGCGCAGCCAATGCTTAAGCTGGATCAGATTTGGAAGACCTTTAACGTAGGTACGGTAAATGAAAAGACGGCTTTACAGGGCTTATCCTTGGAGCTTCAGGAGGGAGACTTTGTTACGGTCATTGGCGGCAATGGGGCAGGAAAGTCTACCATGCTGAATGCGGTAGCCGGTGTCTGGCCGGTGGACGAGGGAAGAATTTCCATTGACAACATAGATGTGACAAAGCTTCCGGAGCACAGGCGGGCGGCTTACCTGGGACGGGTATTTCAGGACCCCATGACGGGAACGGCGGCAAATATGCAGATTCAGGAGAATCTGGCCCTGGCTTCCAGAAGAGGAACCTTTCGGTTTTTGAGAGCAGGTATCACCAAGGCAGAGCGGGAGATGTACCAGGAGAAGCTAAAGGTGCTGGATCTGGGACTTGAGGATCGGATGACCAGCAAGGTCGGGCTCCTGTCCGGAGGGCAGCGCCAGGCGCTGACGCTTCTTATGGCAACCTTGAAGAAGCCAAAGCTTCTGCTTCTGGATGAGCACACGGCAGCCTTGGACCCCAAGACGGCGGCCAAGGTTCTGGATGCTACGGACCGGATTGTGGGGCGGGATCACCTGACGACACTTATGATTACCCACAATATGAAGGACGCCATTGCCCATGGAAACCGTTTGATTATGATGTATGAGGGCAATATCATTTATGATGTTTCCGGGGAGGAAAAGAAGAGGCTCAAGGTGGCGGATCTGCTTGCCAAGTTTGAACAGGCCAGCGGCGGGGAGTTTGCCAACGACCGCATGATGCTCACTTAGAACATATTCATTGACAAGGTCAGGGGAAGTTGTTAAAATTGAGAAAGTGTGATGCGAAGTAGAGTAGAAAGGTGAGAGATAGCATGAGAAAAGTTGTTTTTTCTATGTTAGTGGACAATACCTCCGGTGTTTTGAGCCGGATTGCGGGATTGTTCAGCCGAAGAGGGTATAATATTGACAGTCTGACAGTTGGAGTAACAGCAGATCCCAGGTATTCTAGGGCTACGGTTGTAGCCAAGGGTGATCGGATTATTCTGGAACAGATTGAGAAACAGCTATGTAAGCTGGTAGATGTGATTGATATTAAGCGTCTGGAGCCGGAGAGCTCTATTTGCCGGGAGCTGATCATGATAAAGCTGAAGGTGAATGAGGAGAACCGGCAGTCCATTATTTCTGTGGCGAATATTTTCCGGGCTAAGATTGTGGATGTGTCTAAGGAGTCTCTGCTGATTGAGCTCACGGGCAACCAGTCCAAGATTGAGGCTTTTATTGATCTTCTAAATGGCTATGAGATTCTGGAGCTTGCCAGGACGGGAATTACCGGTCTGTCCAGGGGTGTCTTTGATGTGAAGATGTATGATGAGGACGGGCAGCTGATGGATTATGATTTCAGCTGATGTAACAGGATACTTTAGGCGATAAACCTTTAGATATGAAGCAAAATGATGATGGAGGAATGAAAAATGGCAAAGATTTATTATCAGGAAGACTGTAATCTTTCCCTGTTAGAGGGTAAGACGATCGCAGTGATTGGCTACGGAAGCCAGGGGCATGCCCATGCGCTGAACGCAAAGGAATCCGGCTGCAACGTGATTATCGGACTTTACGAGGGCAGTAAATCCTGGGCTCGTGCGGAGGCACAGGGCTTTGAGGTGTATACGGCGGCGGAGGCTGCTAAGAAGGCGGACATTATCATGATTCTTATCAATGACGAGCTGCAGGCGGCGATGTATAAGAAGGATATTGAGCCCAACCTGGAGGAGGGAAATATGCTGATGTTTGCTCATGGCTTCAATATTCATTTCAACCAGATCGTACCGCCCAAGAATGTGGACGTTACCATGATCGCTCCCAAGGGACCAGGACATACGGTAAGAAGCGAGTATCAGGCAGGCAAGGGTGTTCCCTGTCTGGTGGCTGTACATCAGGATGCTACGGGAAAGGCTCTGGAGAAAGCCCTGGCTTATGCCCTGGCTATCGGCGGCGCAAGGGCAGGCGTTCTGGAGACGACCTTTAGAACTGAGACGGAGACAGACCTCTTCGGCGAGCAGGCAGTCCTTTGCGGCGGTGTCTGCGCTCTGATGCAGGCAGGCTATGAGACCCTGACCGAGGCTGGCTACGATCCGAGAAATGCTTACTTTGAGTGTATCCATGAGATGAAGCTGATTGTAGACCTCATCTACCAGTCCGGCTTTGAGGGAATGCGTTATTCCATCTCCAATACGGCAGAGTACGGTGATTATGTGACGGGACCGAAGTTGATCACAGAGGAAACAAAGAAGACCATGAAGAAGATTCTGAAGGATATCCAGGATGGCTCTTTCGCCAAGGAATTCCTGCTTGATATGTCCTCCGCAGGCGGTCAGGCCCACTTTAAGGCAATGCGCAAGCTGGCGGCTGAGCATCCCTCAGAGAAGGTTGGCAAGGAGATCCGGAAGCTTTACAGCTGGAATGGCGAGGATAAGCTGCTGGATAACTAGGAGTAGACAGATAAATGTGATATCAAAAGGGAGCATTTCAAAAGCGGGAAAGCTTTTGAAATGCTCCTTTTTCTGTCATTTGCCTGCTCAACCGAGTTATTTCATGCTGTCAACAATCTCCTTCATGGTTTCCATGGAAACCTGTCCCGTCAGGGAATAGCGGATTCCGTCTGCCACAAAAATTGCTGTTTTCTTTGACACATAATCTTCCGGAGGCGTCTCCGAAATGGTATCCTCTAAAATATTTACCCGATAGCCCTGCTTTGAGATATACTGCTCCACGAATTGGGACATTCCAAGATATTCCGTGTCCCATCCGATAGCCATTTGCTGCTCGCCTAAAATCAAATCAGCCTTCAAAGAGACGGGTGAATAATATATCTGTCCATGATCGTAGGAATAACGGTTGATATCTTCCATGAGCCGGTAATTACTCGTATCTCCCAGAATAAAGTTGTCAACCGTGACGATTGCAAAGCTGTCCGGATCAGTGTGTACATGACACTGCATGTAAGAAGTGCTCTGTGAAAGCTTGCTGTCCAGCAGCTTGGTGCCCAGCTCCTGCTTGAGCTCAGAGTAATCACGGTAATCCTTGTCCGTGAGCCCATTTTCGTCCTCCACGGCATCCGGCGCATTCATTTCTACAATCTCCATGGAATCCAGCTCCGGCAGCACCTCTCCATTTACCTGGATCTGATTCAGCAGGCGGTAGCCGGCAGAAACTGTGGCACCTCCCAGAACCAGGATTGCAGCAAATGCGGCAGCGGTTTTCCACATCCGGTTTGATATCCTGCTTGGCCTCTGGTAAATGGCATTACTCCAAATCCTGCGTTTAAGCTCATCCTCCATCCTTACATCCTTTAGCTCCTGGTCAATGATATGCCTCATGTTATTTTTATCAAAGTTCTCCATATCCAGCCTCCATCAAAATTTTTTTCAGTCTTTTCCTTGCGCGGCTCAGTTGCTGAGTTACAGCATTTTCCTTTTTGCCAATAATCCCAGCAAGCTCCTTTACGGACAGCTCCTGATAGTAATAGAGCACAAGAACCTGCCGATCACTGGAGCTTAGCTTCATAATAGCCGTTGATATGCAGTCCTTTTCCAAAAGCCCCTCCACCGGGTCCGAGCCTGCCTGCTCCGGTGGATTGTCGGGATTGGCCTGGCAGATTCCAAACCAGCGGCTGCGCATGATATTTTTGCAGCAGTTGATTGCAATGCGTATCAGCCATGTCTTTTCGCTCGACTTGTGTTCAAAAGAGCCGTAGGCTCTCATAGCCTTTAAAAAGGTCTCCTGGACAGCGTCCTCCGCAAGGTGATAGTCCTTCAGATACAAATAGCACATACGCAGAAGCGTATCGCCATACTCATTCATAAGTCTTTCCAAATATTGTTCTGCCGGCATTTGGGACCTCCTTTCACTTATTAGACACTGTCTTTGGTTTAAATATTACTTGATATAAGAAAAAAGTTTAAGCGGAAAAATTTGATGGCGTCAAAATTTAGTGATGCTGCTCTTGATAGCAGCTTAAAGATAAAGTACAATAGAGACGGTATAGATGAAAAGGATGTTAGGGCGGATTTGGAAAAATATTTGGAAAAGGAAAGCGAAAAGGCATGAATCGAATTTTGATTATAGATGACGACAGAGAGCTTTGCAACTTGATTAAGCGGAGTATGAAAGAGGAAGATATAGAAGCGGATTGCTGCTATTCGGGGCGATCCGCTTTGGCGATGATTGGGGAAAATGAATACCAGCTTGTGATTTTGGACGTTATGATGCCTGGGATTGACGGCTTTGAGACGCTGGAGAGGATCCGGAAGGAGAGTAATCTGCCTATTTTGATGCTTACCTCTAAAAATGACAGTATTTCTAAGGTGCGTGGTTTGAGGGCAGGAGCTGATGATTACCTGACAAAGCCCTTTGATATGGATGAACTGTCGGCCCGCATTATTTCGCTGATTCGGCGGTATACTCGTTTTAACAAAGATGAGGTACAGGTCCTTACGTTTGACGGGCTTACCATTGATCCGGATAACCGATGTGTTCTTTCGGAAAAGGGGACTTATGAGCTGCCTCCAAAAGAGTTTGATTTGCTTTTGTTTCTTGCAAGGAATCAGGGGAAAATACTGACGAAGCAGCGGATTTATGAGGAAGTGTGGGGAGAAGCCTATGTGTATGATGACAGTAATATTATGGCTATTATAAGCCGGCTTCGGAAAAAGATCGAAGAAAATCCCGGAAGTCCCAGATATATTCAGACGGTTAAGGGGATAGGGTATCGCTTTAATAAGGAGGTGTGACCTTTTGCTTGCTGAAACTTTTGCGGGGATTTTTTTGGCCGTGGCTCTGGCGGCTGTCTTGGCAGCGGCTGCTATGATCCGGCGTGCAAAAAAGCAGATTGCGGAAATGGCTGAGGTGCTTAAGGATATTAAGAATGGAAATGGTAATCGGCGTATTCTGGCAGAAACACATGAGCTTGCTGCACCGATTGCTTATGAGATTAATGGGATTGTCCGGTCTTATGAGGATAGGATTTTTGCTTACCGCCAGACGGAGGAGACGAATAAGCAGCTGATGACGAGTCTTTCTCATGACGTCAGGACGCCGCTTACTACGCTGATTGGGTATTTGGATGCGGTGCATAAGGGGATTGTTACGGGCAGGGAACGGGATGAGTATGTTGAAATTGCATGGCAGAAGGCTCATGATCTGAAAGAGTATATTGATGTGCTTTTTGATTGGTTTAAGCTGGGGTCGGATGAGTTTTCTATGAATATGGTTACGGTGGATCTGACGGAGCTGACACGGGATATTTTGATTGACTGGGTTCCGATTTTTGAGGATAAGGAGCTGGAGTATGGGGTTGAGATTCCGGAAATGGCTTTTATGGTGAGGGTGGATTCGGATGGGTATATGCGGGTGATGAATAATCTGATTCAGAATGTGATTGCTCACAGCAGGGCAAAAAGGATTGAGGTTTCTCTCTCCAGGCAGGGGAGGGAGGTTGTTTTGTGTGTGAGGGATAATGGCGTTGGGATTGATAAGGGGGATTTGAAGTATATTTTTGAACGGTTGTATAAGTGTGATCGGGGACGCTCGCAAAAGGGGAGCGGACTTGGACTTGCTATTGTGAGACAGCTTGTGGAGAAGATGGAGGGGAGGGTTTTTGTGGAAAGTGAGGTTGGGGAGGGGACGGTATTTTCGGTGGCTTTTCCCTTGGTTGTGGAATAAATTGTGAGATGGACAGAAAGAATTGCCGCAAAAGAGGCCGGTTGGTTTCTTTTGCGGCAGTTCTTTCCTGGTTTTTGAATTTGCAAGGTTAATGCAAGGTTGCGGCAAGGTTCCTGCAAGGTAAGGGTGGTAGAATGGGATTTGACAGATGATAATCTGTGGAACTTAAAAATATTATGAAACTATTAATCAGGAGGTTTTGATGTGAGCAAGTATGTGATTGAAACGAAGAATCTTACAAAGCAGTATGGGGAGCAAAAGAGTGTGGCGAATCTCAATATTCATGTGCAAAAGGGCCGGATTTATGGGCTTTTGGGGCGGAATGGGGCTGGGAAGACTACGACGATGAAGATGCTGCTTGGACTTACACGCCCTACCTCCGGCAAAGTGACGATTTTGGGGAAATCTTTGGCTGGGAATGAGAGGAAGCTGCTTCCACGGATTGGAAGTCTGATTGAGTCTCCAGGTTTTTACCCCAATTTGACTGCTACGGAGAATTTGCGTATTTTTGCTACCCTCAGGGGTGTGCCCGGTTGGCATGCGATTAAGGATGCTTTGGATTTGGTGGGGCTGCCTTATAAGGATAAGAAGCTGTTTTCTCAGTATTCTCTTGGTATGAAGCAGAGACTGGCCATTGCGTTGGCGGTGATGCATGATCCGGAGCTTCTGATTCTGGATGAACCGATCAATGGTCTTGACCCCATTGGGATTGCGGAAGTGCGGTCGTTTATTCGGGAGCTGTGTGATGCCCGGGGGAAGACGATTTTGATTTCCAGTCATATTTTGTCGGAAATCGCTCTTTTGGCGGATGATATTGGGATTATTGATCATGGAGTGCTTCTGGAGGAGGAAAGCTTTGCGGAGTTGGAGAAGAAAAACAGTAAATATGTTCATTTTGCAGTTTCGGATACGGGGCAGGCGGCACGGATTTTGGAACGCAGATTTAAGGAACATAATTTTACCATACAGGATGACCATAATCTACGGCTTATGAATCTGGCTCTGCCGGTGGGAGATATGGTTGCCGCTTTTGTGGAAAATGGATTGTCGGTGTCGGAGGCCCATACCTGTGAGGAGAGTCTTGAGGATTACTTCAAGCGTGTAACGGGAGGTGAGGGGATTGCTTAAATTGGTTTACTGTGAGTTTTTGAAGCTTCGGAGGAAGCCGCTGGTGTTTGTTTCTGCATTGATGTCGGTTGTGATTCCTTTTGGTATGTCTTTTTTGCCGTCTAACGCTGAGACCGGAGCAGAGGCTGTGGAGGAGATGATGTCATGCCTGTTCCAGTTGAGTGCTTATCTTTTGCTGATACCGATTGTGATTGTGCTGTCTGCCAATCTGCTGTTTGAGGAACAGGATAATGATACGCTGAAGAATCTTATGGTCGTTCCGGTGGATAAGGGGAAACTGGCTGTTGCGAAAATGCTGGTGCTGCTGATTTTTTCCGTGTTGTTTATGGCGGCGGGAGGTTTCTTGTGTGCCGGGCTGGTGATGCTTCAGGGATGGAAGATCGAGGGATTCTGGCCGCTGTTTTTTGTGGGGCTTGGGGAAAGCCTGATTATGTGGACGGGGGCACTTCCCTGTGTGCTGTTGGTGGTTGCGTTTAATAAAAGTTATATTGTGTCGGTGATTATTACGTTTTTTTATACGATGGTCAATTATATTTTTTCTACCAATACGCCTTTGCTGACGCAGCCTTTTGGGCTGAATCCCGGAACGTTGCTGCCAGGGCCACTGGCATTTCGGTGGTTTTTTCAGTTTTATGATCACGGGAATCCGGGGGAAGAGCTGACGGCTTTGCTTGAGCAGATCAGTCCTTATTTTTTGAGCCATGTGCAGGCGTTTGGAGTAACTGTGATAGAAGCCGCCGTATTCCTTGGACTGATTGTGTTTGTTTATAAGCGGCAGGAAGTGCAGTAGTTTTGAAAATTGATAACGGAGGTGTGGAAAATGTGGAATTTGATACAGGCCGAGTGGCTGAAAGTACGCCGCTGCCAGATTCTTCTGGTGGGGATTGTGGCACTGGCGGTGTGTCCGGTGGTCCAGTATGGAAGCCAGTTGATACTGGCACCAGAATATCGTGATCTGAATTATGATTTTGTCCATTTGTTTGCAAATGTGGTATGGGGAAATTCTCAGGTTTTTCTGCCTATCTCTCTGGTGATGATTGGGGGATGGTTTATTGATCGGGAGGCGGCCCATGATACTTTGAAGAATATTATCACGGTACCTGTGCCTATGCATAAGCTGCTGGGTGCGAAACTGGTGGTTACGGGGCTGCTTTCGGTTGTGTTTGGGGTGTACAGCGTATGTGTGACCCTGCTGACCGGGGTGGTCGTGGGGCTTGGCGGGCTGACACCCACAAGGATAGCTTCCTGCGGCGGGCAGGTGGTGGCTGCGGCCTTTATGACTTATCTTGTGTGTATGCCTATGATTTTGATTTTCGGGCAGATGCGGGGGGCTTATCTGGGAGGTTCGATTCTTACTTTTTTTCTTGGGTATTGTATGTTGTTTTTTAAAGGCGGTTTTCTGCTCAGTGCCTATCCCTTTTCGGCGGCACTCATTTTGGCCGGGTTTGATATGACGGAGTATAACGGTGCTACTTCGTCGCCGAATTATCTGTTGGCGGCAGTCGGAATTGGGGCTGTGCTTCTGCTGACCGGGGCTTTGCTGGCGGCTTCGAATGGGAAGAGGGAGATGAAAGCGGGGAAGAGGAAGAAAGCAAGAGGAAGAGTGCGGGGGCGGAGACGATAGATGGGGGTCTGAAATACAAAACGAAATTCGGCTCATCCATATCTAAATCAAATGTTATGCTTTAAAAAGCAAAATCAGGGCGGGTAATGGCATTCATACCTGCCCTGACTTTTTATAAGACGTAAAATATGGGGATTCTGATATGGAAAAGCGTCGCTGCCAAGAAAAGGTTCAGTCTATTTCAATCTTGTATTCATATGGATAAGCATGAGCGAATAGGCAGATTTGGATTCTTTGCCAAATTGTCTTATAACGCTTTCATCACATGCCAGCTCAATATCACAGTTAGTATCAAAACGAGAAATATGCACATATTCATGCGAGAAAATATATTGTAACTGCTCGATGTTCTTCCAATCCGTTTGCTTTGGCATTAAAATAACAGGATGTAAAATGCCACACATCAGGGGTGTGGAAACTCAATCCGGCAACGCAGATAAGACACCGTGAAAAATGCGGGCATGGGCAGGCTGTGGTTCACAAGTGTATAGATGCTAAAAGCGAACGGAATGGTAAAAGGAATAATCAGCCTTAAAAGCACCATTTCCCACAAAACAAGAAACCTGCAGAAAGTTTTTTCCTGCCGAGCAGGGCGGCAAACAGCTTGTCCGCAGAACCGTCATATATTTTGTTAATCAGTTCGTTTGTCTCGGCTTCCTGTACCTCTTCCTTGGGAATCAGTGCATGGCACATGAAATTAGGTTCTGAACGTTCAATGGCTCCCTTTTTTATGCAACGCTTAATAAGCGTATAGGTGGTGTTTTTATTCCAGCCCAATGCTTTTGTAAGAACATCTGCAACATGCCTTGCCGGTAGATCACCCTTTTTCCAAAGAATGTCCATAACTTTTAATTCGGAATCGAAAAGCCTTACGGTTTCTTTATCCATGCAGGATACACTCCTTTCAAATCTAATAAGACTGTAGTAGTCTTATTAAAAAGTCAATAGATGATACTTTGTTTATATTTCCAGATTCTCATCCCCCCACCGCTTCATATGCTCAAAGACGGGAATAAAGCTTTTTCCCAGGTCCGTAAGGTTATATTCCACATGGGGAGGGACTTCTTTAAAATCATGGCGGGTGATGAATCCGTCTGCTTCCAATTCCCGAAGCTGCTTTGTCAGACTTGATTCCGTGATGTCGCCGATATGCCTGCGAAGCTCCCCGAAACGGTGGATATCCTGAAAGGCGATGTAATAGATGATCTCAATTTTCCATTTGCCGCCTAAGATCTTTTGTATGGTAGAAACTGTCTTGCAGCGTTCAACAGCCAAGGTGCTTTTTTTCATTCCGGCTACTTCTCCTTTTTGAAACAGTGTAACACATGTTTCTTTAAAATTCAATGTACCACTTAAACAGATGCACTACAAAAAAGTACAGTACTTGTAAAAACATTGTACTAAAATATAATGAGTGTAGACTATGGAAAACACCCTACGGGTATACCATTATGGCAAAAAACATGCCAACAATGAGGAAACACCCTACGGGTATACCCATATGCCCAAAAACATGGGCAGATTAAGGAAAGGAGATGTATTTATGCATTACACAGGAACCATTTGGCGGCCGCCCTATGAAGCGGAATCACTTTTATTGGAGGTAACGGCAGGCTGTACCCATCACAAATGCAAATTTTGTACCCTGTATCACGATTTGCCATTCAAATTCAGAATGTCTCCTCTGGAGGATATTGAGAGTGATTTACAGGAGGTACAAAGAGCGACGAAAGGTTGGAGCAGTGTCTGTATTGACCGGGTATTTTTGACGGGAGCGAACCCATTTGTTTTATCTTATGACAAATTAACTGCGATTGCAGAGCGAATCTACAAATATCTCCCGTCAGTGAAATCCATCGGCTCATTTGCCAGGATTACAGATGTTACTCCTAAAGCCGACGAGGAGCTTGCCAGGCTGCGGGCTTTGGGGTATGATGGTCTGACAATCGGAATCGAAACGGGCGATGATGAAGCCCTGGGGTTTATGAACAAGGGATACACCTCGGCGGACATCATAGAACAATGCCAGAGACTGGATGCGGCAGGCATCCATTACAGTTTCTTTTACCTGGTAAGTATTTCCGGGGCGGGCCGTGGAGAAACCGGGGCAAAGCTGACGGCTGATGTATGCAACCAGATACACCCGACGCTCATCGGGGCAAATATGCTTACGATTTATCCCGATTCTGAACTTTATGCTGAAATACAGCGTGGGAACTGGCAGGAGGAAAGCGAGCTGGAAAAATACAGGGAGGTACGGACACTCGTGGAAAATTTGCGGATACCGACGATCTTTGCGGCAATGGGGGCATCTAATGCATACCAGTTTCGTGGACAACTGCCAGAAGACAGGGAAAAACTGTTAGGGTTTCTCGATGAAATCATTGAAAATGTCAGTGAAGAAGAATTACAGCGGTATAGGAAAAGCGTTCACCATCTGTAAGTGAAACACCTTGCGGGGATACCTTTTTGCACAAAGGGCTGTGTGAAAGAAAGGAGGGACAAGCATGCATTTTACAGGAAGAACCTGGAAGCAAAAGTAGATGAATAATCACTACTGGAGCAATGGCTCCGTTTTTTCTGTCTAGAAACAGAAAGGCAGACCCCAAAGAGCCTGCCATCCGTGGTATAATAAGATATGTAAAGTAAATTAAAATATCATAAAAATTATACCGAATTTGGCAAGCCTTATCAACTGGTTTTGCCATTAAGTTTGGAAGGTCTGGTTCCTGAAGATGATTCTGTCAGACTGCTGAGCTACGAACTGGAGGGTTTAAACTACAGCTTACTGCACAAGGCTTACTCTGCCAAAGGCAGAAATCCGGCAATTCGTGGGAAAACAAAGGTAAAACTAGAAATGCTTTTGCTCTGCATAGGGTATAACATCAATAAATTACATGAAAAAATACAAAAAGAGCGGACCGGAAGCCATCTGATTTGATGATTTTGCGACACCCCCTTCAAAAAATTCTGGCTTATGTCAATTATGAACCTGTTTCGAATGCTACGACTAGCTTCGCAGGCGTGCAGCTGGCACAGATAGCGAGTGCAGAATTCATTGTTATTTGTGCAATATTGTACTAGGAAACCGTTATAAATAAAACCGGCTTAGAATCTTGAAAAACGTGATTTTACAGGGTCCTAAGCCATTTTTCAAATCTCATAAAGCGAATACTGCCTAAGCCGCCCATACAGCAGAAAGGATACGGCCAATAACAAAGCAGAGGTTACCGCCATTATCAAGCTGCTGATATTCGGGAACGCTAAGCAGGCAGAGAGGGGGATTAAACTGCTTAACATGCCTGCCCCCATGGTTGCCAGAACAGAGATTGCACCGCCCTTTACCGCATAATATTCACTTGGCCAGTCATACCTTGGAAATTTCACGTTCAAATACATTCCCAACACGGATATGAAACAGGCATAGACCGTTGGAACGATGCATAACAAAATCGCTTCTTTTGGTGAGATCCCCATTTTAAAGCCTGACAAGGCGGCACTTATCAGCACAAAAGGAAAGATCACCGTCAGATTGACCGCTATTTTGGAGTTGAATATATCAATGGCCCTCACCGGTAAGGAACACATGATCCAACGGTTTTTCCCCTCCAGGGACAGGGACGCAGAAGCGGTGGAGGTCATGGTAACAAATACCGCAATGACCAGCGGAAGCACCTGCCGCAGCATTTGGCCAAGACCGGCTATGCCGCTTTGCTGTTCCAGGGCTTCGGGGCTGATAAACAGGAGCAGAAAAGCCGCAGCAAGTAACAGCACCATTCCAATCGTAGAATTCAGTGCGTAAATTGTGCAGGAAAAGTATCGGTGAAACTCTCGCTTATACATTGCTTTCAGCGGAGAAGAAGCCTGTAAATTCTTTCCCTCGTATGTTACGGCAGAATGATGAAAGGCAGCCGTATTCAGCTTCTGGTAAAAATGAGACGCTGTCCCAGCAAAAACGGCACCGATGAAAACGGACATTCCCACAAAGGCCGAAAAGCACAGCCAATCTTGCTGTCCAATCGCTTTTGAAATAAGCCCGGCCGGGGGATAGAGTTTTTTCACCATGCGGGAAAACAGAATCCCAATATTCAAGAGTTCTTCCGTATGTATGCTCTGTGCTCTGGAAGAAGCCGCCACAATCAGCAGCACAATCAGCGTACTTGATCCCAGTGAAAGCATATTTTTGTGCTTTGAACGGGAAGAAACAGCGGTAATCAAAAGGCCAAGTCCCAAAGAGATTATCATAGGAATGACAGGCAGAAAGAAAAGGGAAAGAAGAAACATGATGTTTCCGGAAATCCCCGTTTTTGCATTTGTCCAAAAAATGACAACAGAGGGAAGCACGACAATCATGCTGATGAAGAGGTTGGCCAGATAAACCATTGTTAACCGGCTTAAAACCACCTGGGAATTTTTCACCGGAAGCGACATAACCATATCGTAGTCACGCAGACCAGTCAGTACGCCAAAGCTTTTCAGGAACGTTAATATCAAGGTAATCAAAGAGCAGATCAGTGCGGAAATCGTCGGCAGAATATGGACGGCCCCCATACGTGCCACACCCACGCTGATCATGGTGTTGTAAGTAATCATCAGTCCGATGGTGAGGATTGCAGCCCCTCCCAAAGCCCCGCTGTGCAGCTTTTCTTTCCTGCTGGGGGAATGGAGGATGCGGTTCAGGCCGAACAAGCCGTAAAGCTGTATTTTCAAAAGAAGTAAATACCTATTTTTCATGTTCCACAACCTCCATAAAAACATCTTCCAGGCTTCCCGAGCCACGCACTGTCTCCATGCTCCCGCTTAGGATCAATTTTCCCTGCTTGATGATAGAAACCCGATCGCACAGCTTTTCCGCAACATCCAACACATGGGTGGAAAAAAAGATAGCACTTCCACGTCCGCACAAGTCTCCCATGATTTGTTTCAGATGAAAAGCAGCTTCGGGGTCAAGCCCCACAAAGGGTTCGTCCAGTACAAGGAGTTTTGGTTCATGTAAAAAAGCTCCGATCAAAGCCAGCTTCTGCTTCATGCCGTGGGAATAAGAGCTGACCAGATTTCCCAGGCTGTCCGTGATGCAGAAAAGCTCTGCATATTTTTTTACCCGTTCTTCCCGAGTTTTACGGTCAACGGAAAACATATCCGCCATATAATTCAGATATTGAATGCCTGTGATATAGTCGTACAGATCCGGGTTGTCGGGAATGTAGGCGGTCAGCAGCTTGCATGTAACGGGGTCGGTTTTGGCGGAATGTCCGTCTATGAGAATTTCTCCCTCATGGAAGCCCATGACCCCCACAACCGCCCGAATCGTTGTTGTCTTTCCGGCTCCGTTATGCCCGATAAAGCCGTGTATTTCTCCGGGCATCACGGACAGGGAAAGATTGTCAACGGCTTTTTTTCCCTGGGAATATTCTTTTGTAAAATTTCTGATTTCCAATATGGCTTGCATGGTGTTCCTCCTTGTTGAAATAGAGATGAGCAAAAGCTGTATTCTCAATCGGTTATCTACGTTTTTGTTCTCTCTTTATGTGGTTTCAATATTATTATATTAGTAATATTATCATAATGATAATATAAAGTCAATAGAAACTGCTCCGCTTTTTGGGGGAGCAGTAGAGGTTGAGTATCCGTTTGGTCGGGCAAGCGGCACAGGCTTCTCCATATCCGTGTTCGGACGGTTCACGTACACACTGTCTGATTTGGACGTACATTATGTTAGGTCTCTGGCGGGGCCACGATTATCCCAAGCGTCCTTAATTTTCGCCCCGCTTTTGGCTCGTTTTTTCCTGCCGTCTTTATGATATTTGAGATACGATCCATAAGCTCCGTCAATTCTTCGTCTGATAAATAAAGATGGGAAAGAGAAAATCCGGACATATCTTTTTTTATATCAATATCCGGCGATTTACAATACGCCTGAAACTGCTTCGCAAATCCAAGAACATACTGCGTGAACATTTGCATATAAAGGGGACCGGAGTTTTCGGCTAATATCGCTTCAAAATCATGGTTCAGGTCAAATGCAAGTGCATAGGTTTTTTCTACGGTCCCCCGTACCTGGGTTTCCTCCACCACTTTCAGAAGACCGTCATTTAGCATCTTTTTTAAATGGCGATACAGAGTGGCCTGCGGAATGTCCCCAAGAACATCCGATAGATGCTTTGCGGTTGCCCGTTTCTGTGAATTTATTTCAAACAGCAATTTACATTTTACCGGGTTTGTAATGCATTCCATAATTTTATCAATCATGTTTCGTCCTCCTGTTTGCTTATGTGGAAATATTATCACTTTGATAGTGAAAAATCAACCGGCGGATTTCTGTATAGGATGCAGACAAACCCACAGAAGTTACGCTTCAGACGGACGGCAGAAAGGCTGTGCGGTAACTAATGAATGTATTACTCAAACACATTTTTGATTTTCTTGTATTGCTTAAAGCATCGTGCTATACTTTCAGTACGATGATATTTGGGTGGTGAGATTTATGTGCAGAAATAAGAAACGAAAGAATCAAGCCTGGCTCCATGCAAAGCCGGTATAAGCGACACTTGCATGGAGGAAATAGGAGTCGCTGACATAGATTGCCGGCTTTGCTGCTTGACGAAATCTATCAAGGAGGAAGCCGCATATGAAATATAGGAATGCAAATGAGATTCTCCCGGCCGGGCTGGTGGAAGAATTGCAGAAATACATGCAGGCAGGTTATATCTATATTCCTGCAAAAACAAAGGAGCATAAATCCTGGGGGGAATTGTCCGGCTACCGAAAGGAGCTTGAAGACCGTAATAAAAAGATTGTTTCGGATTACAGGCAGGGTGTGCCTGTGGAGGAGCTTGCGGAGCTTTACCATCTTTCGGTTTATGCCATTCGGAAAATAATATATCAAAAATAATAACAGGGAGCTGCCGAAAGAAAGGCAGCTCTCTTTTTATACCCTACGGGTATACACATTATGTCTGTACTGTTCGGTCTATTGAAAATACCGCAACGGATGAATAAAATTCAATTATACAATCGACAGGAGGGTTTAAAAATGGCTGATTCAAAGAAAATATATCCACGCAAAGGAGATACACAGACGGTTTATCTGAAAAATGTAATTACAAATCCCAATATTAAAGTTGGCGATTATACGATGTATAACGATTTTTTAAATGATCCGATGGAGTTTGAAAAAAATAATGTATTGTATCATTATCCCATCAATCATGACAGGCTCATAATCGGAAAGTTTTGTTCGATTGCCTGCGGAGCAAAGTTTCTTTTTAATAGTGCCAATCACACGCTGGCTTCACTGAGTACATATCCTTTTCCTCTGTTTTTTGAAGAATGGGAGCTGGAAAAAAAGAACGTGGCGAAATGTTGGGATAATAAAGGTGATATCCGAATCGGCAATGATGTATGGATTGGCTTTGAAGCTGTTATCCTGGCGGGAGTTACCATCGGCGATGGGGCAATTATTGGCACTCGTGCCCTTGTCACAAAAGACGTGCCGCCATATACCATTGTAGGGGGCGTTCCGGCAAGGCCGATTAAAAAACGCTTTGACGAAGATATGATTTCTGATTTGCTGCGTATCAGATGGTGGGACTGGTCAAATGAAAAAATCGCCCGGAATATAGGGGCAATCCAGTCGGGATGTATCAAGGGGATTGAGGAGGATTAAATATGTGTACGAGATTTGTTTATAACGGAGACAAGACCCTTGGTGTACAAGGGGACACCGAGGGCCCCATTGTGGGATTTAATTTTGACATTGACCTTTCCGTATGGATGCATAGGGTTATTGCGGAAAAGGACCGGTTTTTTATTGGCATCAAAATGCCGGATAACAGGTATCATTCCTTTCATGGAATCAATCGGAATGGGAATGTTTTGGAATATGGGTTTGATGGGAAATAGCATTTGACCAATAGCACTTGAGATCGCACTTGACTTCGTGAATTGTAATCCAAGATTCCATACCTGCTATCCCGGATAAGTGTAAAAAGTTAATAGCTATTGATGTA
>QZDX01000040.1 GCA_009917555.1 bacterium 1XD21-13
GGGGATTCACTTAGATAAAGATACCACACCATTCCCACGCTGACTTTTGCTCAACCGATACAGCCGGAGGGCTGGATAACAAGAAAAGGCGGTATGCGCCCCGTAGAGGGGTAGCGTACCGCCTTTTCTTGTGGGGGGTTTCCAAAGGGGGCAACGCCCCCATTTGGCACACGACTTTGCGAAGCAAAGTGTAGTGTGTTATACGCTCTGTCGGCGTTGCCGTGAAAATGCCGTTGCCGCCGGGGAGGGGCGGCAGGAAAACAGGGCTGTGCTTGTGTGGCGTGGAGCCGCAAGCGCAGGTCTGTTTTCATCAGCAGACAGGGCGTATATGAAAGCCCCCGTCCCTCGTCCTACGCTCCGACTTGTGGACAAAGTGTCCCGAAGTTGTGGCTACACTCCCGGAAAAGTAACAGGACAGCGGGTAACCGTCAAGGCTGAAATGAACGGGTTTACACCCGGCCTTGACCGCCACCCGCCGTCCCACTGAATGGGTGGACAAGGCGGCCAATCCCTCAAAGTGCTTGTCCGCGCTCTTTCTGATTTTGAGGTATTCAGTTTTTCAAAATTGAATAATCAAAATAAATTTTTTCGATTGAAAAAATTTTATTTGTTATCATCTTCAATGCCATATTTTTTCTTTTGCCGAATCACATAATTACTGATTTTTTCATCATATAGTGGATACTGGTAATCCAACTGGCATGCCACTTCTGACGAAACCTCCCGGAACAATGCCATACATTGTTCAAAGGATTCCCACATATGGGGATAGGAATCCATATTATAAGTGGACATAAGTCGTTCCCACAATTCCTCTGGGACATATTGCTTCATAAATTTATAGTTTTTTCCCAAACTGAAATGAAATCCCTGTTTGATACCAATCAGCCAGGAAATCATGCGAAGCAATTCTTTTCGTACTATATCATTCATATGGTCAATAGCAAAAAGAATTTCTTTGCGGCATAAGCCCTTTACTACATATGTTGTAGTATTCCAAAATTCATTACAGCAATCGTCAAACATTCTTTGAGTAGGCTTCTGCAAGTGGTAGTCTATATCCGTTGGTATTGGCGGCTTTACGATACGGTTGTCTTTATCCAACAGTAACTTTACCAGTTTATCCCATGTAAAATACTCGTCTATCAGTTCCAGCGGCAGCAAAGTTAAATCTATCTTAACATCATCAGTAAACAGCATTAAATATGAAAATCCCTTTTCTACAGCTGGAAATAATTCCATATCTTCCGGCTTTTGCAGAATCAACCTTTCACCAAATATATCTAGCCATTTATCATCACTTGTGAAGCTGTCCATATCCGTAACAAAAAAAGTAATATCAAAATCCTGAAAATCATCAGGCGGAATATTTGTATTTGTTCTAGATCCTTCCAAAGTAACCATGCGAATGCGTTTGTCTGTTTTTGCAAAATTCAAAACAATATCATAAACTTCCTTTTCTGATCTCATTTTTATCTCCTCCAATTATTGAAATAGGTGTGAAACCATTTTAGGGCTTTCCCGCCTTGATTACCCTTTAGCAAAGACGGGCGGGACTGTCAACGGCGGCGCATGAAATGCGCCGTTCATCTTGACCATTGACTGGCTCGGCTGGCTTTGCTATTTATTTTCTAAACTTTTATGCTTGTAGTTTTCGAGTTTCTTTCAGAATTGTTTAAGAATTTTTCAAATAGTATTCATTCAATATATCTGCTAAGGCTTTTGGATTTTCTTCATTGACAACATGGCCTGTATTCTCAATAATTTTCAATTCTGCGCTTCTAATACTTTGTGATAAGTAATCCGCTGATTTCATATTTGCACTGTCTTTCTTTCCGCAAAGAATTAAAGTGGGGCACTTAATATTTTTCACCCTATCACTGAAATCTAAATTCTTCATAGTGTCCCCTAAAGCAAATGTGTTCTTTTTATCAAATGCCATAGTTTCAAAAATAGATTTTGGTAAAAATCTGAAAATTATATTTTGAAAACTAAATGCTACTTTCGGGACTTTATATGGCGTTCCGATTAAAACTAATGTTTTCACTTTTTGCGGGAAATCCAAAGCAAAATTCAGAGCCAAAATACCACCTAATGAAAGACCGCATAAATGAATTTGTCCGTCAAATTCGTTACAATATTTTACAAATGAAGAATATAGATTTTCGTAGCTTGCCTCTTTCCCTTCAAGGATGGAGGATAAATTTGGACATACAATATCTTCGTTGTTTGTCATGTATGAAATTGTTTTTTCCCAACTTGTTGCTTTGTGTCCTGAGCCGTGAACAAATATTTTTGTTGCCATAAGTATCTCCTTTGAATTTTATGTTTTATTTTCCTGCCTGCTCAATCATCTTCTTCGCCAACTGCTGGAACAGGTCGGCAGTTTCTTTGTCCATCGGCGCAAGCTGTCCGATCTGTCCGGCTATCATCGCTGTTACATCGTCAATGGAAAGCGGGTTTTGTTTCTGCTCCGCCATAGTGTCCCGCATGGCTTGGAACATAGCGGCGGTCACAGCTTCTCCCGGCTGTTCCCCGTTGTCAATGTCTTTCTTAATGTCCCGCAGGATAGCAAGGAACACATTTTTGATTTTCTCTATCTCCGCTTCATGTTCCCCCATCTTCTGAGCGTTCAAAAGCTGTAAATCCTGCTTTGCTTCCGCCCGGTGTTCCGGGTGTTCTTTCATCAGGTCGGACAGGGAAGCCGTTGCCATCTCGATAAGCTGGTTTCGTGCCATTATCCCCTTTGCCGCCGTGTCCTGAAAATAAATCCGTATCAAATCTATCAGCTTGGGAAAATTCCTGTGTTCCAGTAAGCGATTGAGTATTTGCACATCAACAGCACCCGTCACAAGCCCCCTCACGGCTCCCTCGGACAAGCCTAATTCAGAAATATCGTAGCTTTTGCGGACGCTCACGGTAGACAAGCCCAGTATGTAGTCTGTCGATACCTTAAATTCCTTTGCCACACCTATGAGAATATCACTGCTGACCGTTCTCGTTTCGCCGCTGACAATGCGGCTCAACTGGGAAGCGGAAACGCCTATCTTCTCCGCAAGTTCCTTTTGTGTGATATGGTTTCCGTTGCATAAATCGGAAATCCGCTGTCCGGGTGTTCCGGGTAAAGCCATAGACACGCACCTCCTCCGCATACTTCCATTATACAGGATGATTGCAAAAATGCAATTTCCAAAGTGTAAACTTCATCAAAATGCAATTCTCGCAAAATTCCGGGGATTGCATTTTTTTCGTGTAGACTTAGGATAGTTCATCGATGGACAGCACCTTGAAAACAGAATGACCGTCCGAAAAGGAATACCCCGGCTGGGGAAGCACCGCAAGGAACCGGACTTCGGGACAAAATGTCCCGAAGCTGCGGGGAGCGTGCCAAAGCTGGAAATCCTTTCGGGGAAAACGGCAACGGAAAGCAAAATGGAGGGAACGCATGAGAAATAACCCCTATAAAGACTTGCCGCCGCTGGAACGCAGGCCGGACGGTTCCCTTTACCGCATGACACCGGCACAGAGGAAACAGGCGGCCAGCCTGATACGCCGGGAGTGCTGTTGCTGTGAGGACGGCAACTGCATTGTCCTTGACGATGGGGACACCTGCACCTGCCCGCAGACGGTTTCTTTCTCGGTCTGCTGTAAGTGGTTCCGCTGGGCGGTCTTGCCGCTGGACGGGACGCTGGAAGCGGAGATTTTCCGGGATAAGGACTTGAAACGCTGTGTGGTCTGCGGCGGTGTGTTCGTCCCCAAATCCAACCGGGCAAAATACTGCCCCGGCTGTGCCGCCAGAGTTCACAGGCGGCAGAAAACAGAAAGTGAACGGAAAAGGAGGTCTGCTGTGGACAGTTAGGAGCGAAAAAAGCCTTGATTTATCAGGCTTTGCAAGCCCCAAACCGGGGCAGGTGGTATAAAGTATCGCCCGCCCCGGAAAACGGGCTTCTAACCGTCCACAAAACGCACTATGACAAATACCATCTATATCCATCAGCCGGAAAAGGCGTTCAGCTTCACCCGGCTCCCGAATTTCCTCTTTGAAGCCCCCACATTCAAGCCCCTGTCCAACGAGGCAAAGGTTCTGTACGCCTTTATCCTGCGCCGGACAGAGTTGTCCCGCAAGAATGGGTGGGCGGATGACTGCGGACGGATTTTCCTGTATTACCCCATCTGCGAGGTGGTTGACCTGCTCCACTGTGGGCGGCAGAAAGCGGTGAACACCCTGCGGGAACTGCAATACGCCGGACTGGTGGAAATCCAGAAGCAGGGCTGTGGAAAACCCAACCGCATTTTCCCAAAATCCTATGAAGCGGTTCCAAACACTGACTTCAAGAAATCCCGTTCTGGTACGCCGGAGGACTGAAAACCGTACCCATGAAGTACGGAAACCGCCCCTCTTGAAGTACGAAAACCGGACGGTATATAGAAATACAAAGATTAAAATGATTTATTTATATCCATTCCATTCCTATCGTATCAGAGATAATTCCGGCGGGATTTTCCCTGTGGAAAACCCCGGATAGGAAAGGAATGGGGAAAGGAGCAGAATGGCACAACACGCAATTTTGCGGTTTGAGAAGCACAAGGGCAACCCGGCAAGGCCGCTGGAAGCCCATCACGAAAGACAGAAAGAACAATACGCCAGCAACCCCGACATTGACACAAGCCGGAGTAAATACAACTTCCATATCGTCAAGCCGGAGGGACGCTATTACCACTTCATTCAGAGCCGTATCGAGCAGGCTGGATGCCGGACGAGGAAAGACAGCACACGGTTTGTCGATACGCTGATAACCGCCAGCCCGGAGTTCTTCAAGGGGAAATCCCCAAAAGAGATACAGGCGTTCTTCCAAAGGGCGGCAGATTTCCTCATTGGCCGGGTAGGACGGGAAAATATCGTGTCGGCGGTGGTACACATGGACGAGAAAACGCCCCACCTGCATTTGACCTTTGTTCCGCTGACAAAGGACAACCGCCTGTGCGCTAAGGAGATTATCGGCAACCGGGCAAACCTGACGAAGTGGCAGGACGATTTTCACGCCTATATGGTGGAGAAATATCCCGACTTGGAGCGTGGGGAAAGTGCCAGCAAGACAGGCCGGAAGCATATCCCCACCCGGATTTTCAAACAGGCGGTTTCCCTCTCCCGGCAGGCAAGAGCCATTGAAGCCGCCCTTGACGGCATTAACCCGCTGAACGCCGGAAAGAAAAAAGAGGAAGCCCTCTCCATGCTGAAAAAGTGGTTCCCGCAGATGGAGAACTTCTCCGGGCAACTGAAAAAGTACAAGGTCACAATCAATGACCTGTTGGCGGAGAATGAGAAGCTGGAAGCAAGGGCAAAGGCCAGCGAAAAAGGAAAGATGAAAGATACGATGGAACGGGCAAAGCTGAAAAGCGAACTGGACAATTTACAGCGGCTGGTTGACCGTATCCCGCCGGATATACTGGCGGAACTGAAACGTCAGCAGCGGCACACGGTAAAGGAAAGGTGATAGATATAAGCAGAAATTTTCGCCGCCTTTGTGCGGCATTGTACCTTGAAAACTGAATATGGAGGACACTGGATGGCAAAAAGCGAAAGCGATATTTTCACACCCCGGACAGGGCAGGTCATACAAGCAGAGAACGGCACGCAGTATTTTGTATGTGGGAACAACCGTATAAAAATCTCCGAACACTTCGCCGCAGGCGGGAAGCCCCTCGGTGATCTGATTGTAGATGTGGTGCGGCATACCGCAGAAAAAGCCGCTTCAACCTGATAGCCCATCATTGATAACACGCCCACGCTTATGATATAATTGCCATAGAGCAAAAGTATTGTAAGCGTGGGTTGTTTCTTTAGAAGGAGGATTTTTAACGGTGAAACAACCTTACAATACTACGATTTACAACACGGCGCTTTATATGAGATTGAGCCGGGACGATGAAAACTATGGTGACAGCGTAAGCATTGAAACACAGCGGACAATCCTGCAACAGTACGCAAAGGAACAGGGGCTTCATGTAGTCGGTGAGTATGTGGACGATGGCTGGTCGGGGACGAACTTTGAACGGCCGGATTTTCAGCGCATGATGGACGATATGGAAGCCGGAAAAGTAAACTGCATTGTCACGAAAGACCTGTCCCGTTTCGGGCGGGAACATGTGATGATGGACTACTATCTGGAATTTCTGTTCCCGGAGAAACGGGTTCGCTACATCGCCGTTGCGGAGAATGAGGACACAGAGAAAGGGCTTTCCGATTTTGTCCCGTTCAAAAACCTGTTCAATGAATGGTTTGCGAAAGATACAAGCCGCAAGGTAAAGGCCGCTTTCAAAGCAAAGTTTGCCACAGGACAGCGTATCGGCGCCTATGCTCCCATCGGGTACAGGAAACACCCGGAAATCAAAAACAAGCTGATAATCGACGAGGAAACCCGCTGGATAGTGGAGAAGATTTTTGACCTTGCTATTCATGGCAGAGGGGCGGCCAGTATCACAAGAATACTGATTGCGGAAAAGGTTCCCACACCGGGATTTATCAACTTCCAGCGTGACGGGACTTTTGCAAACATCTATGCGGGTGCGCCGGAGGAAAAAAGCTACGCATGGACGATAGCCCAGGTCAAGAGCATTATGAAAGACGAAACCTATATCGGCCATACCATTCATTACCGGGAAACGAACATTTCCTTTAAGAACAAGCGGAGGGTACGCAAGCCCCAAAGTGAATGGGTGCGGGTGGAGAACACGCAGGAGCCGATTATCAGCGAGCAGGTTTTCCGGCAGGTACAGGAGCAGATAGCAAACCGCCGCAGGAAGTGCAAGGATGGTACAACGCAGATTTTTTCCGGATTGGTAAAATGTGCGGATTGCGGCTGGTCGCTGTCCTATGGGGAGAACAGGCAGAACAGCAAGCCTTACGGCCATTATCATTGTAGCAAGTACGGGCAGGGCACACGCCAATGCTCCATGCACTATATCCGTTATGATGTGCTTTATGCCTATGTCCTCTCCCGTCTGCAATACTGGTCGGGGCTGGTACAGCATGATGAAGAACGGCTCTTGAAGCAGCTGTTAAATGCCACTGATAAGGGACAGGCTGCCGCAAGAAAGAAGCAGGCCGCAGAACTGAAAAAGGCAGAGAAGCGAAAAGCCGAAGTCGATACTTTGTTTGCCCGGATGTATGAGGACTGGGCGGCGGGGCGTATCACGGAATACAACTTCTCTATGCTGTCCGGGAAGTACCAAAGCGAACAGGCTGAACTGGACGAAAAGATTGAACAGCTTCAATCCGCTATCGCCACTGAAAGCCAGAACGCCGTAGACGCAGAAAAATGGATTGCCTTGATGAAAGAGTGCGTCAATCCAACAGAACTGACCGCCGAACTTTTGAATATGCTGATTGAAAAAATCGTTGTCCATGAAGCGGTCAAAGGTGAGGACGGAAGCCGGGAACAGGAGGTAGAAATCTTCTACCGCTTTATCGGCAAAATTGATTGAATGATACCAATATCTTTAACTATGTGATACCGG
>QZDX01000041.1 GCA_009917555.1 bacterium 1XD21-13
ATTAAAATAAGAACAGATTTCAGGTGGCTCTCAAGCTTTAAATTAGTGGCTCCCAAGCTTTAGAATAATCACCTTTCTTACAAAAGACCAAGAAGTGCATTTCCAAAAAAACCTACAATTAATCCAACTATAGTTGTTATGATTGCCATTTTAATTTGCTTGTTGGCTTCGGCCGGCTCCGCTTCTAGTTTTTCTAGACGTTCCCCTTGCCGTTTTTGTTCTTCGAGCATGTGTTCCATATTGACTTCCATTTTTTCAATGGACACTACAAGGATGTTGATTTGCTGCACGTTTTCTTCAAGTGCCGTAATACGTCTATCCTGCTCAATCTTTTCGTCTTTCATCCGTAGAGTGCCGGGTGACAAGCTTTACATTATCCGTCCCATACTGACCCTTTAAGACCTCTACCGCCGCATCAGACAACGCATAGGCAAACGGCAATCGTCTCTTTGTATTATTCGTTGAGCAGTACAGAATCACCGGAATGCTTCCAAACAGCGCATCATCAAAGGATAAAACTTTGTCCATGACCCCATTCTGCTCCTCCTCTTCTAAAACTCTGATCCAAATTTCCTTCATTAAATTCCTCCTTTTTAGCTGTCCACAATGTCCACAAATATTTGGCAGGAAAACTTTTATTATATACTTCTCTCTTTCTTTTCCCCTTTTTTCTATTAATTATTATTTCTTTAAATATAGTTGTGGACAGTGGACAAGTAGGTAAAAACCTTGAATTTATGCGGTTTTCAATGTCCACAACCTGTCCACAAATGCTGTCCACAAGCACTAAGAAAACGGTAGCTCCATTTGCTGTCCTCTGGCGTCCACACTGACAAATTCTTCTGTGGACACTCCTTCGTGGACAATTCTATCCCATGCCCGCTGCTTGCCATAACGAGAAAATCTCACCTGTGAATCGCTGGAGGGGTGCTTCATCCACCCATCAATAGAGCGGTTCATAATTCCCCCAATTTCACGCAGTTCCCAGGACTTAGGCTCCTGGTACTCATTGCCCAAAGCTTCCCTGTATATCATGAGAGAACACACAGAATCATACTTGCATCTGTCAAGCCAGTCTTGTATTATGCCAACCTTTGGATCTTCCGGCATAAAATCCCTTTGAACCCTTAACAGCGTCCCCTGTAAACTTTTTGGAAGTGTCAGGGAATACTTCCCACTTCGGTAAACCTCCATAGCTTCCGCCCACGCCTGCACGATGTAGGCCCTCGTTTCTTCCTCGTTATCCAGCGGATGAACCTCCGCTCTCTCACAATTAGCTAATATCGGAATAAAACGTCGGTTCCCCGTTTTATCATTTGGCAGAAAATCCAAATTATTTGAGGTGCCAATGAAAACACACTGTCGTGGGAAATCGTGGGGATAGCGGTCATAGGGCACTTTATATGTATCCTTTTGCCGGCTCAAAAACGATTTGATGGCCTCAATCGTCTTAGTATTGGATGTCGCCAGCATCTCTGAGAACTCAATGATCCAGTGTCCCTGCAACTTGCGGTATATGTTTTCATCGTCCAGATTTTTCACATCGTCCGAAAACCATTCATCATTAATAGCAAGGAGCCTGGCAATCGTGGATTTTCCTCCTCCCTGTTTGTCTTCAACAAGGCAGACCATGACTTCAAACTTTGTCCCCGGAGTAAAAACCCGCTCAATGGCTCCCAGCATGAGGAGCTTTAGAGCCTGCTCCGTATAGTCTGACCTCTCGGCACCCAAGTATTTAGGAAGTAAATTCCCAATCCGCTTCACACCGTCCCACCTCAGTCCCTCTAGGAACTGCCTCACAGGGTGGTACGAATGTTGATGGGCGACAATGTCAACCGCCCTTGGAACGTTTTTCTCATGGGATAGTCCATAATTCTGCTCCAAATAAAGCCGGATATTATTTAAATCGTTGTCTGACAGGCTTACAGAGCTACGGGTCCACCATGCACCGGACACTTCCACCCTATCTGTCAATTCGTTGAAACGAAGCATGTCTTTCAAATTGTCATCAAAACAAATGGCCTTGATCGTATTCCCCAAGCTCTGGATTACCGCTCCTTTTTCGTTGACGGAAAGCCCAGCGCCTCCGACAGCTCCGTCCAACGCTCCTGCCTGCTCGGTTTCGTTTTTTGCTTCTTCCTTCGTGATGCTCTCACCTCCTTTACCTTCGCCTCCCAAGCCTTTTCACACTCCCGGCTGTACCAGTCTGCCACAGGTTTCATCGCAGCATCATAAGCCGCCGCATACTCGTTTACCCAGTCTTTATAATACGTCTGAGCTTTACTACAGCCGGCCTGCTCCAAAGCGGTGAGTGCCTGCTCCGCAAACTCTGGTTCCGTGATGGAGTAACCATAAATTCGCTTAAGAAAACCTTTTGTCAGATGCATGTCTGGGTTAATGCTAGCAAGAAGCTTCTCCTTACTCGGCGATATGCACTCCATACAACTTCTCCTCAAAATAAACCCGGCTGACCTTCCCTGGGACGGTGAGAAAGCCTCGCTCCTTCAACTCGCCATTCAGCTGACGGATGATTGAATAAGCTTTGGATGAGGATACTTCAAGAATGGATGCGACGTCCTGGGCATTTAAAATCTGTTTGGTCATCTGCCACCTCCCTAATCAATGTGTTTCACATACTCTTGAGAAATCACTAACGGAGCTGTCTCTGCCGGGTCATAAACAATATCCACACCAATGGTTACATTGTCCACCTGTCGTTCCAACTCAATGCTCACGCCACTGCCCTCTGCATTGATTCCGATGAGAACCTCTGCCACTGTGAAGCCCTGTAATAACTTCTCGTTTAGCTCCGCATAATCTCTGAATACTTTCATTCTCTGTTTCTCCTTTCCTGGTCCTCAATGATTTCTGTTACATCCACGCCAAGAGCTTTTGCAATCTTCTGACCGACTTCAGTAGAACAGGATTTTCCCGAACACACATTATTGATCGTTACCCTTGATACGCCCGATAATTCCGCAAGCTGCTTTTGCGTCATATCATCCCTTTTTAGTATCATAACAAGCTCTACACGATTAATTCTCACTTTCACGCCTCCTTTAATTAAGTTTTGTCTTACATTTCACATTATATATTAAGTTTTAACTATATTCAATGTTTTTATTAAAGTTTTAACTTTATTTTTTTCATATTTTATGATACTATTATAGAGAAAAAGGAGGGTTGATGATAAAATGGAAAAAACAACAGGTGAATTAATAAAAGCCGCTCGTAAAAAAGCAGGTCTTACACAAGCTGAATTAGGTGCAAAATTGAATATAACGCCTGCTGCAATCAGCCAATTTGAAAAACCTAGTTCTAATCCTACATTTGAAACACTGGAAAAAATATCAAATGCCCTCGGTTGTAAAATTTCAGAATTATGTGAACGATATGATATTGTACAGGTTCAACCTGATATCACAAAGATTATTGATAGATATGACTCACACAAAATGCCAAATGACCAAAAGACAGATAATGACTTTTTTAAAACACAAACTGATTCTTCATATGAACACTCCTATTCATATGCCAGTTCCGCAGAAGAGCTTGACAGGCTACAGGATGCAAAGCAAATAGAGCTTGAAAAGAAAAGAGCAAAGCCTTTTAAACTTCATGAAACGGATGAAGAAGGACCTCCAAAACCTTTTACACGTCCCTTACAATCATCATACGATAAACCAAATGAAGATTATCAAGATAACTCACTAAAATTGCACACCAATACCCGTGGCATTGATTGGGAACAGCTTGATGACTTTCGCTTTGATGAACTTATGCTAAAATTAGATCGTGGGGAAGATTTGACTCCAGCAGAGATTAACTTCAAATCTGCATATTTAGAAAGATGCCTAAAAAAAATAGGACATATTTTTGCAAAATTTTATTCCATGTTAAATGTAGAGGGTCAGAAAAAAGCAGATGAGCAAATAGACCGGGCTATCGAACAAGTAGAATTATTAACAAAAATACCAGAATACCAAAAGAAACCCGACAACCCACCCCAAGAATAACTTAGACAACTACAGACAACACTAAAAGCAACTAATATGTTAACATCAGAAAGGGATTTATGGCAACTACAGTTTATATAGACGGCGTTAAGGTCCGTGACGAGGATTTGAAAAATATAACGATTGAATCAAAAGATCTTAGCAAAATACTATTAGAGAAGTTATCTTCCGTTAATTCCAAAGACACAGAAAAGGAAGAACCTTATAAAATCAGATTCAAAAGAATTACCCAAAAGTTCTTCTGAACATCTTATTGATTATAAGGCTGAAATATGCCGTAGTATAGATTTATTAAACGATTTAGGAAAGAACGAACTAGTAAAATTGGCAAAGACACTAACCCTGATATCCATATACCAAAAAGAGCATCCCGAAGATGAACCTCCGGCAACTGAGGAATAACCTCTATTCGCCCCATACAGGTGTTCAAAGACCACCATGCAGAATACAATTGCACAAAACCACATACATTAGCCACGAAAGGAAGGTAAATATTATGAGTAATCGTGAATTGGCCAAAAGCCTGATAGACCAGATACCTGAAAGCAGAATGTATTATGTAATTTCATACCTCCAGGGAGCAGCCATTCCAGACGAGATTCCCAATATAGAAACCATAGCTTCAATAGAGGAGCTGGAAAACGGCGGCGGCACTCTCTTTACTGGCAGTACAGAGGCTTTATTTGCCGAATTGATGGAGGAATGACAAATGCTTGATGTTAGATACTCCACAAAATTCAAGAAAGATTTTAAGTTATGCGTAAAGCGCGGGTATAAAATGCCCCTGCTCCAACAAGCTATTGATACATTGCGTATTCCCGCCCCACTCCCGGAAAAGAATAAAGACCATAATTTGACCGGGAATTATGCCGGATATAGGGAATGTCACATTGCCCCGGACTGGCTGCTTATTTATAAACAAGTCGGAAGTGAATTGAGATTAGACCGAACCGGCACTCACGCCGATTTATTTGGTATGTAAAATTGACACTATATTAAAATATTGTATTAAGTTACCAAATGAGTAAGCTATATTGAATGAAATCTGAGGACGGAACAGGTAGCCGTCACGCCCTATGGTTCTTAAAAGAGATGTGGGATTGCCACCCCACCTATTTCATTCAAACTTTTAGACTCTTAAGTCTCAATTTCAAATTGGGAGGGAATTACTGCACCATGACAATATAATATGCTTACCAGGACAGCTGGGGGACGTGTTCCACCCGTTCCGAGTTCTGCGGAAAGGTGTGGTGCTTATGAGTACATATGAGGAATTCATGGTTATACTGACAATCGGACTTTTGATTGTCGCAATTCTGAATCTGAAAAATAAGTAAGCCGCCCTGCTCTCTGGTAAAGAATAGGCGGCTTACTTAACGTTCTAATTCGCCGGAACGGATAGGCTCAATCTATCTTCCGGCTGTCCTGTTAAGCATATTATATGCCATTTGCATGGATTTTTCAACCATAATTTGAAAACTTGCAATACAGTGAAGCCGGCGATTCACCTCAAGAATCACTATTGCTTTAGGATGCAATATTACTTCAAAAGAAGTAAAAGAATTTATTTTATTATAATACATAATTTTAAATGTTTATAGAAATCTTCCACATCTGTTGACGTAGTTTTGGTTTCCTGTATATAATCCATGTAACAGAAGCCCCCGCACCTCTCAACGATGTGTCCCAGGGGGCACATTTTAAAAGAAATAGGTGACGCATTTTGAAGAATCCACATAACAAGTATGAAAATGAACGATGTTTAATATTTGATGAATCTGGTAATCTTGGAAATTCCGGAAGGTATTTTGTAATTGCATGTATTGATACCAAAAACTATAAGTCTTTACATAATGTTATGAAAAACAAGCTTCGTATTGCCAAAAAGCAGTTTCCGGAACTGGCACTTTTACATTCTAACGAAATAAAGGCAAAAGAAGCTTATCCCTGCATTAAATACCATATCCTTGAAACTATTGCTAAAAAGGAATTAAGCATCTCATATATCGTGGCAGATCTTAAGCATGTAAAGCCTGCATTATTGAAAGAAAAAAATATTTTTTATAATTACTTGATGAGATTACTGATTGACCGCTTAGTCTCACAGAAAGATAACGGAAATACAATAAATATTATCTGTGATAACCATACAAATAAGGTTGGCTCTGTTAATTCATTTGAAGAATATATTAAGCTTCACTTGATATATGAAAAGAACTACGATATACAGTTAAATACTGAATACATGGATTCCGATGATAGACATGCTTATCCTGTACAGGCAGCGGATTACGTTGCAAATGCTCTTTATGGTTATTTTGAATATAAGGACGAACTCTATTATGGCCAATTCAAATCATGTATCGATAAAAAACTAAAATTTCCGAGTAAAACTTTTTCTACATAAAGCCTTGATTTTTTTGCACCTACATGGTATTATTATTGAACAAACAACATATAATGAAGTTGGATGGGTGCGTAAGCCTATACTAGTGTGCGAATATTTTAAGCATAAGTTGCCTATGTGGTAACCACTATTATAGCCGCACCCATTTCCTTTTATATTTACAAAAATCAAAAACCGCCCCAGCACGCCAATACCGGGACGGTTCCAGATACTATACATTGGACTGTATAATATCCACCTCACAGCGATATTATACCACAGTCCTTTATAAAATGCACGAACTTTATAAGAAAGGACTAATTTTTATGCCGGTTTATAAGGATGAAAGCAACAATGGGACCTGGTACGTGAAATGTGTTTACGAAGATTACACCGGAACCAAGCACCAGAAAAAGAAGCGTGGCTTTAAGCTTCAGAGAGAAGCCAAGGAATGGGAAATGAATTTCCTCCTTAAGCAAGGAGCCCAACCCTCTATGCCGTTTTCTGCTTTGGTGGATCTCTATCTGGAGGATAAAAGGGAACACAGCAAGCAGATTACTTATGAAACGAAAAAGAACCGTCTCGAAAAATGGATTTTGCCATACTTCGGGAAAAAGCCCTCTGATTCCATTTCAGCTACGGATGTCCGAAAATGGCAAGCGGAGCTAAAAAACTCCTTAAATGCAAATGGCGCCCCTTTATCCCCAGGATACATGCAAAACCTGGTCACGGAGCTTTCCAGTGTATTTAACTTTGCTGTAAAGTTCTACGGACT
>QZDX01000042.1 GCA_009917555.1 bacterium 1XD21-13
ATGCTATTTTATTGCCAGTTTTTATTGAATTTTCAAGGTGCACTTGCGCTTATTCAAATGCGAAGTTTGAGTTTATAATTATCATTTAACACATTCAAGCGACAAATATATGATAATATTACAAAAAGCTCCTCCGTCGGGCTCGAATAATTATAATCTATCGCTTCTCCTGACAGCATTATAGCAGACATTTCTTTAGAAAATCCTCTTTTTATTTGAGCATACTCTGTTGCATTTTCTTTAATATTCTCCCGTTCTATATCATTGTTTTGTAAATACTTTTTCAAAAAATCATTTACGGAGGGATTGAGCACCCCTATTTCCCTCTCCCCATATTTTTCTATAATCTGAATAAATGCACCCTCTAAACGCCTAAGTACATTTTCCCATATATTTATGCTAGTATCGATTGTCAATGTATTTTTTAATCTATAATTAAATGCTCGTTTAAGCGTGTCCTCTTCAACACTCGTATCAGTCAAAGAATATAACGTTGTCATGAATAACCTATCTTCTTGCTGAATTTTTTCAGAAAACTCGTCGCGCCATATTTCTGTTGGATTATTTAAACATTTCATTATATATTCAAAATAATGTTCTCCTGTCACACTGCTATAATTAGCAAAGCGTGTTACAAATTCCATAATCCGTGGCGTATAATTTTCATGCATAACTATTTTTCTATAATTATAATTTCTACAAACATCGTCATAATAACTTGCCGGCAATTTTTTAAAAAAGAGATGATTGTGAAAAATCCTTCCTTTGTCCGGTATAGATATTTTCCCCATATCCAGTATTTTAATTTTAAACTTTTCATCTTCCGCAAATTGTCTGAACTCAATTGAGCGCTCCTTTGCTTGCTGAAAAATAGTTACACGAGAATTCATAATTAACCTTTTGCTTTTATTCATTGCAATGTATTTAACTAAGCCTAAAAGTTCATTCTCCTGTGTTTCTTTCATTTTAAAATAGTGCTGACCCAAACAATCATCCAGCAAAACGATCTCTGGCAAATCTTTTTCTGTAGAAAGTGCATTTTTGATATCTTTGATGTCGCCATTTGTTGTGTATCGAATTCTATAACCCTCAGATGCATAGTATAGAGCAATCATCTTTGTAGTTACTGTTTTCCCTGCTCCAGGCATTCCCAATAATAGTAATAATCTTTCCTGATCTAAAATGTTTAAGCATTCATAATAGCAGCCAGTTGCAACAAATTCCCTACTGCTTTCTTCAATATTATATAAAAGTGACTCACAATCAATAAAAACATTCTGATTTGTCACCTCACTCAAAATACTTGTTGATTCAAGCCATAGCTTATAATGTTTCCTAACTATATCGATATTCTCCGGATTTTCCAAGAAATCATTGATATCCAAAAGTGATAAAATATTATTTGCACTCTCCATATAGTCTGAAAACATTTCATAAATTTCTTTTTTATTATTAGCTGTCAGTCTTACGGCACAACAAATATAATAGCTTTGAGGCTGTAGTGCTTTAACTTTTCCAACCTCTTTTTTTAAACTTGAAATCAGATCTGCGTATTTACTGTTAATATAATGTTTTACTTGTATAACTAACGTTCTGCTTGCAGGATCATTGGTTATATCAATCCCTCCGTCTCTTCCCCTTGGAAATGTATATAATTTTATACCTAACTTTTTTTGCATAATGTCTTTACATAATATTTCAAACTCAAAATCACTTAAATTATTAAAATTAAACATCCTGCTCTATTTCCTCTTCACATTGCAAAGTCTCCCTGCAATAACTGACTCTCCAGTCATTGTAAGAATACGATCTAAATGTTCCGCCCAATCTTTCATAGTCATTGCCTGTTCACGTTCTGCCTGACATTCTGCGAAATCAAAATATCCCGATACAATATTGTTTAAAATCTTCAATTCATCCTCACTTAAATAATTCTTTGCAATACCAATATCTTTTAAACGTCGAAAATTCGTCGCTATTCTGGATTTCACTCTATAACCAAGAGAAATAATCATATCAAGATTATAGTATGATATCTCCCGTGATACTTCGCGATTTCCTTCCTTGCGAACCTGTCGGAATTTCCGACAGGTTGAGTTTTCATCTAATTCAAATTCTTCATATATATGTGCAATATGTTCTACAACATTTGTTCGCGACGTTTGGAACAAATCTGCCATTTGCTGTTGCGTCAACCACACTGTTTCGTCCTGTATTTTAACTTCAATCTTTGTCAAACCGTCTTCAGATTGATATATAAGAATTTCTCCACAATTATCCACTTATTCCGATTCCCTTCTTCATCTTCCGCAAACACAAAATGTTTATAAAACAGCTTAAAATAAAGGATTTCTACATATGTTTCCTCTGTATTCCCACCACACATTCACAATGTGTAGAGGATGTGAATCGGATTATCAGAAAGCATAAATGTGCCTTAGTGGAACTATCATATTTGTCACATCCTCAGTCTCTTATCACGTTCATGAACAATGACCTCATGAAAATCTTATTACCAGATAAATATCCGTTCCACAAAAATTTATTTTAATACTCTCCAGTAACCGGATTTGTTAGAGCCTACTCTTTCAATATATCTATATTTCTTCAAAACTGCTATTCCTTTATCTATTGTAGTCTTCCCAAGTTTAAGTATTTCCACAAGACGTGGCTTCGTAATATTTGGATTGTTCCGTATTTCTGCCAAAATACGGGACTGTGTATGATTTAGAAGCGATTCTGGATTTTTATCGTTCACTTTATCATTGCTTTTATCACCCAATTTATCACCCATAACATTAATCCAATTAAAAGGGATTGTAACTACAATAGAATTTTCTCTGAATTCGTAAGCTTCTTTTCCATATCTCTGTGTGATTTTAGGTACACCTCTTCCAGTTTTCTCACTAATATGAAGCTGTAATAATATTTCTGACAGCTTCTTATTTACCGGTACGGATTCTCCTGCAAAAAAGCCCTCCATTGTCTGCTCCGGTGCCAGGGAACCACGGGACAATATCTCAATCCTGTCAGAAAATACTGTAATCATTGGTTCATTTCCACTAACCCATTTATTATGAACAAAAGCATTAATTACCGCTTCACGAAAAGCATCATTTTCAAATAACGGGACTTCTTTTCTTTCAACAACACGCTCTTTTTCATCTGCCTGAATAATATTCAACACATCACCATAACGCAGTACTTCATCTAAAGAATACAATAAGCATTGATTACCAAATTCACGCACAGAATACATATTATCAGCTTTTGTTTTTCCGGAAAAAATTGCCACTCGGATTGGTATATGGGAATTATCAGCTAGCAATTGTGCTAAAATGTTATATTTTCCGTCCTCTGTGTAGAAAGACAGATTCTTTTTAAAAGTGTCCAAATTCAGCTTTAGACCCTTAGCACCATAATAAATGAGCAGTTTTTCAAATGTAAGATTCTGATAATCTGACGGAGTATTCTCTATCGTAGGAAAGCCATGCTGGAGTATTTGAAATAAAAAAGCTTCTTTTTCAGGATATTTTCTTAAATTCTCCTTGCTAGATCCTATCCGAATGTACCGCTCTCTCGCATAAGATGTAGGAACAGATTTTGCTGCAGGAATAGTTAGAAGAACAACCCTTTTTTCTTCTATTACCAATTCTTCGAATATAAAATTAACATCTGGGCTAAACTGCCTTGCAAGATAATGTTTTAGTGGTTCATGGTTCACATCTTGATGGCAATTAAAAACGGTTCCAACAATTTCATGAGTCCGATCATTGATTCCCCAGACAAAATATGCAAATTTTTTCCCTGCAACCGCTGCACTATTCGATAATGCCGATACATATTCTCCTAATTCATCAGCTTTAAACCAATTTTCTTTAAATTCAAACCACTCTCTTTCGGAATCATACTTCCGAAGCTCTTCTATTATTTCAACTGAACTTCTCACATTCATTTACCTGCCTTTATAAATTTATCACCCACCTATTATAACACAGGTGGGTGATAAAGTGGGTGATAAATTTATTTTTCTCATTATTTTCCAAAAATATCTTTTTCATATGCTGGATTATTGCAGATGCAAAAGCATCATTTGATGTGGTCATTACTCTTTGTGTTAATCACATATTTTCATCCTCAGCATATACCGATTTCCATTGTATTCTACCGCAATCTTTTTTCCGTTTGCTCCATTATAAACGCTTCCGGGAATCCGCCTGCATTCGGTAAAATCAATTTTTTCTGTCATGTGCTATCCCTCCAAAAAGACATTTTTTTCTCAAAAAATCAGCATGTTCTTTTGTGATAGCTCCATCGTCAATCTCCGCCGCATTAATACTTCCATACAACTCACTCCAAAGGCAGTCTAGCAAGTCTGATTTTTCTTTCAAGCCCTTCTTGTAAGCATCCAGATCATGCTGAAGATATTCTGGCAATCCATATTCATACGCCCGTTCTCGTTCTGTTTGACGGATACCGGCTGAAATTAACATCTCCGTCGGAACAGACAGAGCTTTTGCTATCTTATATGCCGTTTCAGCACTACATTTCTCCAGTCTGGTTTTTCCACTGCAGATATCATTCAGCGTGGCATGGGGAATCCCCACTTCTATGGCAAGTCTGTATTTTGTCATATTCCTTTTCTTCAGAAGATTTTCTACCAGCATATTAATCACCTTGCCTTTTAGTAACAATCTTATGGATATATGTTTACTTTTTTATTTCTCATTATATCGGCATACCGAAATACTATCAAGAAGTTTACGTCTCAAAAAAACATCTTACGCTTCAATTCTCCATTCTTTGCTCCGATCCATAAAACGTCACCAAAATTACTACTTCGCAATGTGTACTGTAAACCAAATTCACAGAAGTCATGCTTGGACCTTGGCGAAATTTTTGTATTTTAATATCACCTTTCTATATAATTATAATGTTTTTCCATGACCAGCAGTAAGCTATTCACCCGCTTAAGATTTCTTTAATTTGTTCAGATTCATTTTGCTCTTTTAAATAACTGATTCGTGTTTCAACATAATTTTTATGCTTTATCCATTTTAAACCTATAAAACTTGGAAGCAATGATTCAAGGAACTCAATCCAAGCAGAATACATAGGTACTGCACTCCCCCAATAACTCCAAGAAGTAGGTGTTAACGGTATCCTTTCAAAATCTTCAAACAACGGATTATTTTCAAGAAACAGCAAAACATATTCCTTTTTTCTTTTGAGGTCTAATTTCGATATACCTGAAAATAGGCAATACATTTTTGTTCTGTCATTGAAGAACATACAAATACATTGACGAATCCACTCATCTTGTCTTCCCAATAGATTTTGCCCATTTTGGGTTGGTAATAATAAAGATTCCAAAAAATATGGTACTGTCATCTTGGGAACCTGACAATTCTTCAATAGCTGTTCAAAAATTTTATTATATATTTGTCTAAAGTCATTCAATTCAAAAAAACAACGAAGCCTTTCTTGATGGTCACGAAAAGAGCCTTTATTTTTATTTATTAAATAATCTATATATTAATAAATAAGTTTGTCTTTTGAGTTGTATATTCTACAAAAACATACTTTCCATTTGATGTAATAAAATAAGTATCCGGTGTACCCAAAGTAGTCTTTCGTGTACCCGCCTCTCCACCAAGAGATACTATATTTGGATATCCTATTTTATATAAATAAGAATCACAAAGATTTTGAAATGATCCGGCATCTAACTGTAGTATTTTTTGTTTGATACTTTCAATATTAGCCATAATCAACACCTCTACTATTTGAAATTCTTTTGTACACTAAATCATCTTAAATTGTCTTAATGCATCCTCAATTGCTTGTTCTTTTTCTAGTGGCACTTGTGGAACTTTTGATTTCTTTAACAAAAATTATAACCAATTCGTTCTATCAATCCATATTTTCTTTTAACTTGTGCTATATATAATTAAGATTAATTAAACTCCTTAATCCCTGTTCGCTCTAACACATATTGCTCTACATCAGCGTATGTTGCTTTACTTTCCGCAACGTTCATGTCAGTTCCTCCAGCCCCAATTCTGCATCAATATGTTTATCAGAACTATGTTGGGAAAGCAAACACACAGTCTCACAATGTGTAGATGCAGTGAACCAGATCTTTAAAAGCCATAATCCATCCTTGGTGGAATCTACTTTTATATAATCATTAATCATATAAATAATTACGCCTATTTTCTATATCCAGAAGTCATAATATCATCTTCTGTTATTTCGCAACTGATCTCATCAATATACTGATACAATGCATTATCAACAAACTCACGAACGAGCCAGTTCTGATTTGTATTCATAAGCATATCAAATTTCTCTGGATTATATCTCACCAGTTCACTCAACCAGTGCATAACAGCAAATATCAATGTCACTGAATTTCTTTTGACAATATGTGTATTACTTGATATTTCTTTCTTTATATACATATACCATAACCGATTATCACCATAAATATAAAGCAAATCTTTTCGTACAAAACCATGATATCTTTTTAACCCCTCTATTCTTTTTTTCTTATCACCATGAATATCCCAGGAAAACCTTTTCTTACTTCTCATTAAATATTTTCCATTATCCTCATATTTTACTTTTTCATAATTTCCTGGAACATATCTAAGCGAATTTCCATTAGCATATCTATCATCTACCTGAAACTGCACCCAGCCTTTTCTAATATCTGTATCGATCATAAATTTAATATTTCTAATAGGAATAAACAATTCAGCACAACCATAAGTGAGTGAAAAAGCTCTATGTATACAAGGTATGTTATACATTAAATCATAGACACTATATATCCTCTTTCGTAAGCGTCAAATCATACGCTCCCAATTAAATAATGCCGCTAAATTTTAGCGGCAAGGTTTCCTGCATTCC
>QZDX01000043.1 GCA_009917555.1 bacterium 1XD21-13
TACCTCCGGGATGCACAGACCTTTCTGGGCTGTGAGATCCTCACTCTCATAGATTTTCTGAAAGAGAGAGATCTGCTGTATGCGTACCTGCGTTATAAATATCCTGAACCACTGACTGAGAAAGAGGAACTTCCATTCTGATCTTTTCAGGAAGACATACCCCTGCGCAATTAATTTGCATAGGGGTATTTTCAGTTCCGAATAATGTGCGAAACCGTGTTCCCACAATGTGATGGGAAATCTATCATGGATTACTTTACTGCTAATATAATCTGAAAATCAAATGCTCTTTTAATCTGAAGAACAACATACATGACGGTCGCGCAGGCTGTCCATTTTCCGCAGATAGTCAATGGCTTCATGTTCCAGTACCAGCTTGCAATAACGGTCAAACTGGCCCGGCCTGCTAAAGCGGGGGATAGTTCCCATCTTCTCACCCCCTTTCGTCGGGGGATGGCGGTGGTTCTCTCCCTTTCCGCTAACAGAGCGAAGTGATTGGGCCAAACTGCGCGGTAAATGGCCCGATTTGCAAAATTTTTTTTTTGGGCCGGTCAGGAAATGACAAAACTCGCCCGGCAGGTCACAGACCCACCGGGCGAGTTGCACAGTATAATTTACTTTATCTGCGTCGTATAGTATAACCTCATAGCCGCAATTCTCCCAGGCGGGGAACGGGCTTTTTTTGACGGTTCAAATACTGTCGGATTGTGTCGGGCGGTTATGTATTTCATGGCGGCTGCCTCCTGTCAGCCGCCGCACCTGCCAGCGTTACCGCGTCATTCTTTTGGGGGAATAAAAGAACGGCAGCTTTAATCTCTTAAAACCGCCGCATGGAAATAAATTTGAGCATGAAAAATCGGTCTGCCCCAGCAGCGGTTTTTTTCTTTTCTGCCGCTGGGCAGATTACGTTTTCTATTTATGACCATTCTAATCTGAAAATATCACAAGAATGTCACCGGCTCGGCTCATTTCGACATAATAACAGGCTGAAATGTCACAAAGCTGTAACATTTGAAAACCGGGGGCAAGGTTGCCCCCGGTTTCAAAGAAAATTCAGTTTTGCCGCAGTCGTTCTATGATGCTGACTTTAGCAATTTCCCGGTACAAGAGTGCCGGTATTGCCACGGTTAGAAGTATAAGGAACGGATAGATCACCAGCATGGGCCACATAACAAAGCGATAGGTGAAAAACCAAATCCCACCGGAAATTCCCCGCACGACTATTACAGAAAACAGAACGCCGAGAACAGCCGATGTGAGGATTGTTCCCACTGCGTAATACAGCCCCTCAAAAGAAAGCATACGCTTTAGTTGCTTGCCGGTCATACCGATGCTTTGCAGCATGGCAAATTCCTTTTTGCGGGTGATAACGCTTGTCAGGACAGAGTTCACAAAGTTTGCGATGCCGATAATTCCGATGATGATACTCAATGCCCCTCCGATGGTAATGATCAGGGAAGTGAGGTCATCAAAGGAGCTGGTATAGGTCGCCTTGGATTCAAAATCCATACTCGGCTCCACACTGTCGATATAGCTGTTCAAAAACTCTGCCATTTCCGCTTCCGTTCCCTCTTTCACATCAAAGGGAAAGCTGACCAGATGGGGGTTCTCGCACAGCGGCAGGAAAATTTCTGTCGGGAGATAGAACCGAGACTCACCTGTGTTGCGGGTGGTGGCCGTGTTCTCGTTGGCCCGGACTTTTGCCAGGATGATAAAGTCATAGCTGTCTGTAATGGTGGTGGAAAGTTCCTCCGCTTTCAGGTGGTTGATCCGTACTGTATCACCCACGCTGATATTGGGGTTCTCTATGACAGTTCCATCGTCGTTACACTCTACGCTCAACAGGATATACTTTCCTGATTTCAGCTTTTCCAGGTCGATGGTTCCCTCTATGACTTCCATTCCATTCAACAGAAAATCGTCCGCGCCATACAGTCTTACAAAAGGATTTCCGTTCAGGTCTTTGTTATAGCTGAAAAAAGCATTGTGTTCTGTTGAAAACGGTTCTTCCAGCATCCAGGAGGAATAGAGCCTGCCGCCGTCCTCAAAACTGCTGTTTTGTCTGACGGCCTCAATGAAGGTATCGGACAGATCATGTTCGCTTTTTTCAACCTGGTACTGGAAAAACTCTGCGTTGGAAATCACAAAGTCCGTATCCATAAATTTTGCAATATACTTGTCAATATCAAAGCCGCTGGACAGGGTGAATACCGTGTTGAACAGCACCAAACTCAATGTCATGGACACAATCACCAGCACAGTACGCCTGCGGTTGCGGCCCAGGTTTGCTAGCGCCATAAAGTGGAGCTTCGCGCCGTGGGTCGATTTTTTGTCTTTGGCTCTGCGCTTTCCAAATGCTGTCGTATCATTTTCCGTGTAGCGGATGGCCTCAATTGCCGAAACCGTTCCGGCGATCTTCGCGGGCTTGCGGACGCTGACAAAGACGGTAAAAAGGGCGAAAGCAGCAGAACCAATGAAAATCAGAGGATTTACCGTTACTTTAACACCGGCGTCCGCAGTATAACTCGTTCCGTTCATCAGGAAAGGCACCAAGGCCCGGCCAATGAAGAAGCCCACCAGCAGGCCGATGGGAATACCAATCAGGGACAGGCGGAGCGCCTGCCGGTTGATTAGACGCTTAATCTGCCGCTTTGTTGTACCCAGCGTTTTTAGCTGTCCGTAGGACTGAATATCCTGAATAACGGAAATCTGAAAAATGTTGTAGATAATCAAATACCCTGTTACGACAATCAACGCGACGCCAACAAGGCCGGAAATCAGCATGGCAGGATTGTCCGTTAATGCGCCGCTCTGATAGGCCGGACTGACACGGGCAATCACATAATTGCCGTTCTCCTTGCTGCCGCCCATCGTGTCGCAGGTATAGCCGGTTTCGGAAAGAAGCTGGTGGAGCTGGGCTTCTATGTCGCCGTTCCCTCTGAACATCACATAGGCGGAGACAACGCCGGAATAATCATTGTCCACGGGATAGGTATAGGTCAAAATGTCCGAATGGGCATCCACAAAGGCTTTCGACACGACCAGCCGCCCGATGTTGCTCAAGCTGTCAGTTTCCCAAAAGCCGCAGAGGGTGAAATCGGTGGTATATAACTGTCCCTTTACTTCATAGGTCAGAGAAACGGTTTCCCCGATCTGCGCCGGGACGCCCAGGGCGTCCAATGTCTTTGTGTCCGCGATGATCTCGTTTTCTGCTTCGGGCCGATGGCCTGTTGTGGGGGTGTAACGGGCAAATTCCAATGCGGTATCGTCCATATACCACAGGTCAGAGCGCCAGCGTTCCAGGCCCGGATTTTTCAGCCGGTAGGAAACAGCCTTTGTATAGGCGATGCGGTCAATCAAGAGATTTCCCGCCACATCGCCGTAAACTTCATCGCTGATATAGTTTAAGACCGCCTGCCCCTCGCCGCCCGCCTTGCGGATGTTCTGATCGTGAACGGTGTCCATCAGGCCGGAACCCAGGGTGAAGATCGTGGTAAAAAGTATGGTTGTCAGCACGATTGCGATAATTGCAATGATATTCCTGCTTTTGCTGGCCTTGAAATAGCGCCCTGACAACTTTTTAATCACCGCGCCGTTGTTATTGCCAAATAAAATGTCATTCATCGTCAGCGCCCCCTTACTCAAAAATCCTGCCATCCTCAATGCGGATAATGCGGTCGGCCAGCTGGGCGATCTCGTTGTTATGGGTTATCATCACCAGCGTTTGATGAAATTTGTTGCTGGTTGCTTTCAACAGGCCCAGCACATCGCCGCTTGTCCGGCTGTCCAGGTTGCCGGTCGGCTCGTCAGCCAAAACGATGGCGGGCTTGGAAACGAGGGCGCGGGCGATGGCGACGCGCTGCTGCTGTCCGCCGGACAGGTTGTTGGGCATATTGTTCAGCTTGTCTTCCAGGGCCAGGAGGCACACCACTTCGTTCATAAATTTTTTGTCTACGGTATCGCCGTCCAGCTCTACAGGCAGGACGATGTTTTCATAGACGTTCAGAACAGGAACAAGGTTGTAATTCTGGAAGATGAAACCGATGCTGCGCCGACGGAAGATGGTAAGCTGCTCGTCGTTCATCTTGGCAAGCTCTTTGCCCTTGATCTGAACGCTACCGGAGGTGGGCACATCCAGACCGCCCATCATGTTCAGCAAGGTAGACTTGCCGCTGCCGGAGGTTCCGACAATGGCGACAAATTCTCCCTGCTCAATGGAGAGGGTCACACCGTCCAGCGCCTTTGTGATGTTCGGCTCTGTGCCATAGTATTTTTTGAGGTCAGTTGTTTGCAAAATGCTCATGGGTTGCACCATCCTTTCTGTGATGCCGCTATCATAACAGCCAATTCTCACAGAAATGTCACAGACCACTGTTTTTTCACCTATGAAATGTCACAACTCTGTGACATTTCAAGAAATTTTTATTCACGGGGCAGAAATACGGAAAATGTAGAACCATGCCCTACCGTCGAGGTGACCTTGATGTAGCCGCCCTGCATGGTGATGATCTCACGGGCGAGGTATAGCCCAATGCCGATACCCTCAATGTCGTGTACTTCTTCTTCCCGGTAAAAGCGTTTGAAGATCATCCCTTGCCGGTTCTCCGCAATTCCTTTCCCGCTGTCCATAATGTCGATTTTTACATATAACTCCCAGCTTTGAACATAAACTTGAATATTGCCATCTGCCGGAGTGTACTTCACCGCATTGTCCAGAATGTTGAACAGGGCTTCGCTTGTCCATTTCCTGTCGTGGGCCAGAATTATATCTTCTGGACAATCTACACTGACATGAATATTCTTCCTTTCGGCGTTCAGCAGAATACCGCCCAGCGCCGCCGCCAGCGTATCATAAATCGGCTGCATTTTTCTCTCCAGCGAAATAACGCCGGTTTCCAGGCGGGAGGTCTTTATCATGGCCTGCATAAGAAAGTCCAGTTTTTCAAGCTGGCCGCTGGACGCCTGCAAAAACTCCCGCTTCTTTTCTTCCGGCATGGGCTGTTCCAGCAGCGTGGCATTTACCATTTTGAGATTGCTGATCGGCGTTTTTACCTGATGGGATATGTCGGAGATCAATTCCTGCAAGTCGGCCCGTTCCTTTGCTATGCTCTCCCGGTTCTCTCGCAGGACTTCATAGAGGCGAGCCAGCCGGTGATTGATTTTATAAAACAGGCTTTCTTCCTCATAGATTTGCGGCGGTGTTGCTGTTCCATCCAGCATATCGTCTATCGTCCTGCAAAGGCCGTCCGAGAACAAAACCAGCTTCCAGCGCAGAAAGGCCACAAAAGCGGCGGCACAGACAAACACCAGCGCAACGAACAGCAATCCCAGCCATACGACTGCCGGATTTTTGGTAAGGAGGACAGCCGCACCAATGGTAGCGGCAGAAATCACACCCAAAAAGGCAGCGCCTACCGCACAGGCGCGGTTGATAGAAAGTTTACCAGCACTCACTTTTTCAGCCCCCCAATCCACATATAGCCCATACCATAGACAGTCTTGATATATTGCAGGCCGTCTATCTCAATCTTCCCCCGGATGCGGCTGATGGCAACGGTCAAGGCGTGTTCATCCACAAAGTTTTCGTCCGCGTCCCACAACTTTTCAAGAAGCACCTGCCGGGTCAAGACAATTTGCGGATTTCTCACCAGCACCTTTAGCAAACGGTATTCCATTGGCGTGAAAATGATTGGTTCGTTTGCAAGGGTAGCGGTCAGTTCTGAAAAATTGATGGACAGCGTACCATCCGTATAGCAATCGCCGCCTGTCTGCTTCTGGATGCGGCCCAGCAGGGCTGAAACCTTTTTTCGGAATACACTGATTGGAAACGGCTTCGTCACATAATCGTCCGCTCCCAGCTCAAAGCCTTTCAGCATATCGCTCTCCATATCGTTTGCTGTCAGAAAAATCACAGCAGTATCTGGACGACGCTCTTTGATTTCCTTGCAGAAGTCAAACCCATTTCCATCAGGCAAATTGACATCCAGCACAATCAGATCATAGTCCTGCGCTTCGCAGAAATTGACCGCTGCTGATTTTGTCATGGCAGCGTCCACAGTGTAACCAGCCGCAGAAAGATTGTAGCAAAGTGTATTGTTCAGAAGTCTATCATCTTCAACCACTAAAAGTTTCATGGTATTACCCCCACTCAATCAGGATAGCATGGAAATGTTACAGAAATCTCACAAGGGCTTTCACAGGTAAAAGTATATTTTAATTTTACGGAAATACGGTGAATAAATCAACCTCCAAGATGTAAACAATAAAGAACAGGTTTCTGCTCTGTATGCTTTATTTTCAACTTGAAAAGTAAAGTATACAATATAGATGGGTGATACAATATGGCTAACATTCAGGATTGTCCCGGTTTTGAACCCTTTGGGGAGGATGTCAAGGCGGCGAGAAAGAAGCGGCGGCTGTCCAGGCAAAAGGTCGCTGAAATGGTGGACATTTCAACAGTTTATCTTATCAACATTGAGAACTGATTATTCTAAAGCTTGGGAGCCACTAATTTAAAGCTTAAGAGCCACCCGAATCCAGTGTATTTAAAAGCTTGAGAGCCACCACTATATATTGTGGTCAGCCAAATATAT
>QZDX01000044.1 GCA_009917555.1 bacterium 1XD21-13
ACTAGATGTTGTGGTGGCTCTCAAGCATTAGAATACCAAAATCAAATGGCTCTCAAGCGATAAAACGGTGGCTCCGAAGCGTTAGAATATTCACTGTGGGCGTAGCGCGGTATTCCGTCCTCGTCCCGCCCCACAAATACGGCGTTGTGGTGGGCTGCGTCCTCGTAAATATCGCCGCGGGCAAAGAAAAAGCCCGTCACATCTTCATCAATGCGGCGGGCTGCTGTGAGGTAGTTCCTCGCTGTTCGGTTGTCGCTGTTTGGGGGTGGTAGCCGGAAGTCGGAAAGGGACGCGGGGCAAGGTCTGTCCGGCGGCGGTGCGGCTCCCTTTTCTCCTGTGAGAAGTTCCACGGCTTCGGTGAAGCTCTTGCCGAAAAACTCTATAACAAAATCAACGGGGCCGCCGCCCTTGCTCTGGCTGTGCCTGTACCATTTGTTTCCCCGGACGGTCAAGCTGTCGTGCCGTTTCCAGCGGTATTCATTCCCGGCGCGGGTAAGCTGCTCGCCCTGTGATTGCAGGAAAGAAACAAGGTCGGCTTGATTCGCCCGGTCTATCTGTTCTTGGGTGTAGTACAAAAATCTCAACTCCATTCATCGTTCTAAGTCGTGCCGCTTGGCGCGGGTCTGCTCCGGCTGGTCGGCTTTCAGTGCAATATCAACGCACTTGCGGATATTGTGCAGCTCGGCAACCTCGGCGCGGGTTTCTTTCAGCTTGGTATATTCCGCTGTTCTCTGCCCGCTGAGAGTGGCGTACTCTTTTTCCCATTCAGAGATAGGCAAGGTCTTTGTCCCTTTCGGCAGATTTGCATGGAGATAGCGGCTCGCTGCGTTCCATAGCGTAAGCTCGGCGCGGTGGGCTTCCTCGTACTTGTCACGCTTGCTCGTCCAGCCATTTTTCAGCTTTTTCAGCTCGTCGTGAATGGGCTTGTACTCGGTGTAGTTCTTCCCGTATTCAATCAATTTCTGCAATTCTTTCATGCGCTTCTCGGCGGTTTTCATGCCCTCCCGGATAGCGTCGGCTTGGTCGCTGACAGAGGAAAGGGCAGCGTCCAGCTCCGCAAGGGTAGAAATACCATGCTCGGAAAGATAGTTGACCGCCTTTGCAACGGTTTTCAGTTCATCGGCGGCGTGCTGCCTTTGCCAACTCTGCGAATACTTCCGGCTCTTTTCTCTCTGAACGCTTAAATACTTCATCAGCAGATTTGCAAGGCCGGGGGATTGCGGGGGCTGCTCCGGGGCGGTTTCCCGCGCCTTGAACAGTTCGCCAATCCATTCTTTGAGCTTTCCAATCTGCGCCCTGATTTCCCGGATAAGGCGGTTTGCCTTTCGGATATTCCGGTTCAGCTCGCCTTTCTCGGTGGCTATGCCTTTCTTCTCCATTTGACAGGCCGCTACGCCCATGTGGACGGTGGGCAGCTCGTCAATGCCGCGCTCGGCGTTGCTGCGGTAGTCGATACGCTCCGGGTGTCCGGCGCGTTCAAGGTAGGCGTTTGAAATATCCGCCCATGCCTTGCGCCATAAAAGCGCGTTGCCCTTGTCGTTCCAGCCTGTGAGGTCAACTTTGTGTGTCTTGTATCTGCCGCTTGGTAAGCGTATGCGCTCGCCGTTCTCGTCAAGGTCATATTCCTTTTTGGACTTCGCCGCCCATGCGCCGCGCTCGTCAAGGGGGCGCATGGTAAGCATGATATGACAATGGGGGTTGCCGCTGTCGGTGTCGTGAATGGCAAAATCAACGCACATTCCTCTTGAAACAAATTGAGAGGAACAGTATTCACGGACAAGCCGGATCTGTTCCTCTCTGGATAATTCTATGGGGAGTGCTGCGTCAATCTCTCTGGCAAGCTGGGCGTTCCCGGCTTTCTCGTAAAGCTCCACGCTGTTCCACAAGGTTGAACGGTCAGAGAAAGAGGGCGGGGCATGGGGCGGCAGTAGGATTTCCGTATGGACAACGCCGCGCTTGCGGGTGTAGTCATGGGTCATTCCGTCCCACTCGTTTGTGATTTTCTCGCCGCTTCGATAGGCGGCTGCGGCAACGGCTGACTTGCCTTTTCCTCGGCTCACAATGCCGATGTTACAATGGTAAATGGCTATGGGTATCACCTCCCGGATAGGATAACCAAACCCGCAAAAATGGTACAGACGCCAACGGCGGGTGTACTGTTTTTGTGGGTGTGCAGGGATAGCCGCGTAAGCGGCGCAAGGGGTGCAGCCCCTTGTTGCGGCAAAGCCGCCATATCGGAGCGCGGGGAAAGTTCCCTGTGCGGAGATACGCCCTCGGCAGAGCGCACACGCCCGCAAGGGTGTATAAGTGCGCCCTTTGTTCCAAAGGGATTATTCGCTTTTCCCGCCCTCGGTGCGTTTTTTCAGATAAGCCCGCGCTTCCTCGCTCGTCAGGGCAAGCCGGAGAAAGGCGGCGGCTTCCTCATCGGTCATGGTCTTGGCTTCCGGCACAATGCTCTCAAAGACTGCGCCTCGGACGACCAGCCGGTGGCTGCGCGTCCGGCGTTCCTCTTGGGATAACTTTTGCCGCAACACCTTTTCCCGATTTTCAAGCTGCCGGATTTTCTTCTTCCCGTCCTCAATCTCGGCTTGCAATTCCTCGCGTTTTTTTTCTCTCGGTTTCGTCATGGGTGGTCACTCCTTTCTACCTGTCGGCATAGAAAAAGGACAGTCGATTTCCTCGGCTGTCCTTTTGATTAGGGTGTTTGGTTTACTCCGTTCTGCTCAATAAATGGGAATATTAAATATCAATACGCCCTTTAATACATTCCTATTAAAACATCAGCTTCGATTGTCAAATGTGTGAGAGTACGCCAATCAACGCAATCTTTTTCAACGCAAAAGAGAAGCGGCGTCATTTCAATAAACGACATTCTTTGTTCTGATGACAACTGTACGGTGGCTGAAACCGTTTCTCTTGAAATGGTTTTAAGATATTTCTCAAAATATTCAACGACAGACTCATTTGAATAATCTGGATTTTTCAAGTGTGCTTGCACTTTAGTCCTGATTTCCCTCAAATGATTTTTCGTAGGAATTACTTTCACAACATATCCGTTAGGAGATAGCAATCGCTGAAATTCTTTGTAGTGTGCAGGCGAAAATATGTCTAAAATACAATCCATACTTCCGTCTTTCAAAGGGATTTTTGATAAGTCAGTAACAAACCACTTCACTGCTTTGCGCTTGTCTTTTTTTGATGCAATCTGTATTGCCTCCCTTGACAAGTCAAAGGCAAAGATGTTTCGTTCTGTTCTTTGCTGTATCTGCCTTGCATAGAAACCCTCGCCGCAACCAACATCTAAAATGTTTCTTATAGATGGCGTATCAGAAATAAACTGTATGATTTTCTCCAACACAACATCATACATGCCATACTCCAAAATTTGGTGCCGGTTGTCAAAAGACCGCTTGCTGTAGTTGGTTTTGGGCGATGATTTTAACAACAAATTTACATACCCATATCTTGAAATATCAAAGCAATGTCCATGTCTACAAATTAGGCTATTGCCTTGTATATCCATTGATTTTGTGCAAATTGGGCATTGAAAATAAACCTTGCTGTCTGCAAAGCGTGATAAATTATTATTCATTTGTTTTTCCTCCGTAATTACATCTCTGCTTCAATAAGCGAGTTATGCAATACGGATAACCGCAACATAACTCGCGGTTTTATCTTAATCTCATAAATGTAACCATTGTGTTGTCCTCCAATCAATTCCGCAGTATTACTCTGCTTTTAGAAAAAGTATAGCACAAAACTATGAACATTTCAACTCTATTTCAGCCTGTCGGCGACGTTGCTCTCTCTGGCATACCGCCGCGCCGCTTCCCGCCGTTCCTCGCTGTATGGGGCGGTCAGACGGAAAGAGAAGCGGCCTTTCTCAATGTCAAACTCCATGCAGCCCGTTTCCGGGTCTGCGTCAGTCTGCTGGCAGATCGCCGGATAACGGCGGCTGTATGCAAGCAGACGCTTTTTCAAGGCGGTGTTGTGGGTGCGGATATGGATAAGGGGGTCTTTCTCGTCAAACCAAATATCGGTGGTCTTTTCCTGCTTGGTAAGCCCTGTTCTCATGCAAACTCCTTTCTGTGCCCCTGTTACGCAATAGGGGCATTTTTCGGGTGTTTTCTCCGGCTCTTGACTTGGAGAAAACGGCGTTTTTGACGATAAAAACCGCCCGGACGTGGAATGTATCGTCGGGGCGGCTGTTATCGCAAGATTTCCGATTTTTCCGGCTCTTGACCGTCAGACGCAGATAAACACGAACTGTCGGCAAGTATCGTCTTGAGCAGCTTGTCGCGGAATGTTTCTGTGCTGCTGTGATTGAAAAATAACTCCGCAACAATAGTCTGCCCGTTTCTCTGCGTCGTGATGATACTGTCGGGGGTCTGTTCTGCCATAGGCAGCTCCTTTCTCCGGGCACAAAAGAGGGACTTCCCGTAGCCGGAAAATCCCTCTTGGTTGTCGGTTATTCTGTTTTACTGTGCGGGCTGTGCGGCGGCGGTCTGCGCCTTTCTCCTTGCCCGGTATTCCCGCGCCTTGATACGCTCATACTCCCGCTGCTTTTCAAGGTTTCGCGCCCGGTACTCCCTTGAATACTTCCGGTGGTAGGCGCGGCTCTTTTCCTTTTTGGCTTCTTCGATTTCTTCCCGCATTTGCCGGATTTCCTGCTCTGTCGGCTCTGCAAGCTGCGTTACTTCGTTCTCAAATCTGCCGATATAGTTGAAATATATGCTGATGTGCTGGATTGCGTATCTCGCCCTTTTCTGGTCGCGCTCATGCACTTCAATCCTGCTGATAAACTCGTTGAGAATGGCGGGGGTGAGGTCAGTAAAGGCGGCATGGCGTTCCGTCAGCTTCAAAAACTTCTGCGCCCGTCCTCCCGCGTTCTCATAAGCGGATAGCTGCTCTTGGAGTATGGAAAGCTCCGTTTTCAATGCGTAGTATTCTTCTGAATACTTCTGCGACATTTGCTCGTAGCGGTCTTGCGGGATAGTGCCGAGGGCGTTGTCCTCATAGAGCTTGTTCAGCACCTTGTCGATCTGTTCAAGGCGCGTCGTGATTTGTGGGATACGCTTCTGCTGCTTTTTGGTCTGGTCGGTCTGCTGCATGGCAAGGTTCTTTTTCACTAAGGCTTCAAACTCCGCCCGGTTGCTGATAGAATAGTCCTCGATTTTCTTCAGCACTTCCGCGACGGTCTGCATGAGCAAGTCCGCGTCAATGATGTGCGGGGAATGGCATTTGGGGTTTTTGGCTTTTCCCTTGTGGTACTCGCTGCAATAGGCAACGTGCCGCTTGCCGCCGTTTCTGTAATCTATGCGGATGTGCATTTTTGCGCCGCAATCCTTACAGAAAAGCAAGCCCGACAAAGGGTGGATTTCCCCGTCCCCGTTGGGGCGTCTGACGGGCGCGTTTTCCAAAATCCGCTGTGCGGTTTCAAAGTCGGCGCGGTCAATAATCGGCTCATGCACATTTTCGGTTATCTGCCATTGGCTCCGGTCTACATAGTGGTTCCGCTTGTCCCGGAAATGCTTTGTAGTCTTGAAGTTGACTACATCGCCGCAATACTCCTGCCGTGTAAGGATATGGGTCAAAGTGGCTTTGTTCCACTTGTAACGGTTATCCTCATTGAGCGCCCTGTTTTTGCACGTTCCCCGCCCGCGCTCTTTCATGTAGAATGTGGGCGTTGGGATTTGCGCCTGCGTCAGATATACGGCGATTTGGTTGCGGTTTTTCCCGTCCAGAAACAGGCGAAAAATCAAACGGACAACTCCGGCGGCTTCCTCGTCGATTATCCAAAAATCCTTGTTGTCCGGGGATTTGACATAGCCATAGAGAGCTTCGGTGGCAATCGGCTTTCCACTCATGCCCTTCGTCTTAATGCCGGTCTTTACTTTCTTGCTGATGTCCTTTGCGTACCACTCCGACATGATGTTGATAAAGGGCGCAAACTCCAATGTGTCGGGCTTCTCGCTGTCTATCCCGTTGTTGACCGCGATAAAGCGCACATTGTTCCGTCTGAATATCTCCATAGCGTTGCCGACTTGGAGATAGTCGCGCCCCCAGCGGGTCATGTCTTTCATAATACACACGCCGATTTTACCGTTTTCTACGTCCTCTATCATGCGGGAGTAGTGTTGTTCTTCAGATTAAAAGAGCATTTGATTTTCAGATTATATTAGCAGTAAAGTAATCCATGATAGATTTCCCATCACATTGTGGGAACACGGTTTCGCACATTATTCGGAACTGAAAATACCCCTATGCAAATTAATTGCGCAGGGGTATGTCTTCCTGAAAAGATCAGAATGGAAGTTCCTCTTTCTCAGTCAGTGGTTCAGGATATTTATAACGCAGGTACGCATACAGCAGCTCTCTCTCTTTCAGAAAATCTATGAGAGTGAGGATCTCACAGCCCAGAAAGGTCTGTGCATCCCGGAGGTA
>QZDX01000045.1 GCA_009917555.1 bacterium 1XD21-13
TAAGAGCGGCTGGAGGAAGAAGCGAAGCTTATTCCGAATGACTGGCTCTTAAGCGTACGTCATAGGAAAGAGAAAGAAGAACAAAAACCAAGATGTAAGAGATAAATCAGTATATAGTTTTGAAGGTATATGAAAGTGTGAAAGCGCATAGAATATATCTGAATGAAAGAAAGTAATCCTCGATAGCTCAATGGTAGAGCGATGTCTCGTTCGCACACCGAAGAAAAAGAGGGGAAACAACAGAATAGTCCTCGATAGCTCAATGGTAGAGCACACGGCTGTTAACCGTGGGGTTGTTGGTTCGAGCCCAACTCGGGGAGCTTGAAAAACCCTGTAAACATGGACGTTTGCAGGGTTTTTTGCTACAAATCATTTCTTGTTAGAAATAAAAAAATAGAAGGTTCCATCCACCATGTGATTGTGAACCTTGATAAAAATACTTATCAAAACATATCTATGGGATGCACAAAATCGTCAGTGTATCTATTAAAACCTTGTACATATCTGTATGAGGTTTTCTTTTCCCTAATATATTTTAATCTATTTTTAGGATAGAGTATCCACTAATTAATACATATGATTTTAAATAAATAATTGAAAATAATAATCAACTATTTTAAAATTAAATATACAAAGTGGTAATTGATGAGGAGAAAACTATGTGCGAAATATGTGAAAAAGTAAGAACAAGAGATTTCTTTCCTACTCCTAAAGCGTATCTTGAATGTTTAAATTATATACAATCTTTAGTAGATAGCGGAAGTTTTTTATTTGAATCAAAGGACTGCGACACGGATAGGGTAAAAGATATAAATGGAGATTGGATTGATGATGTTATAAGTCATGTAATCAAATGTAAAAATTGTGGCCAATGTTTCACCTGTACTGTTATTACATACCGAGGAAGTGGAAGTTTCAGAAAAGGTAAATAATCAAATTAAAAGTGGAAAGGATATGCAATGGGTTACACGTTTAAACTTGAAAAAAATATTTTTATGTATAATCATTTATTAACTATTACAAAGGGGCAAAAGAACTACAAAGCCATTATAGAATCTGCGCCAACCAAAGAAAAAACAATGGTTATATGGTTAGATGATTTTAAGTTTCCCTTAGAAGATGTGGATATTATAAAGAGCGAAATAATAAAATGGTTTGCTGAACAAAATGTAAAGTGTATTTTTTATGAAGGTAAGGGCAGATAAATTATAAATATTATTGTGTAATACATAGCCGGTTGATTTTCAACAAAACGAAAATTGACCGGCTTTTTTCATGCCCATTTTTCTACATAGCCATTCCCCATAAAGGAGAGTGGCTATCAATTTTTCAAAGAAAGGAGGGAAACCGTGATGTCGAAATGCAAAGTAATCGCTATAGCGAATCAGAAAGGCGGAACCGGAAAGACCACCACAACCGTCAACTTAGGCATAGGCTTAGCGAGTGCAGGAAAAAGGGTTCTCCTTGTAGACGCAGATCCGCAGGGAGATTTGACCACTTCATTAGGGTGGACAGAGCAGGACAGTCTTTCTGTTACCTTAGCAACACAAATGGAGAAAGTCATCCGTGATCAGAGGGTGGAACCAGGTGAGGGAATTTTACACCACGAAGAAGGGGTAGACCTTATCCCGGCAAACATTGAGCTGTCGGGTATGGAAATCACCTTAGTAAATGCCATGAGCCGGGAGTTTACCTTAAAGAGCTATCTGAACGAATTAAAGCCGGACTATGACTTTATCCTGATTGACTGTATGCCGAGCCTTGGTATGCTCACCATTAATGCGCTTGCGGCGGCGGACAGCGTGGTAATTCCGGTACAGGCTCATTACCTTCCATTAAAGGGAATGACACAGCTTGTAAAGACCATAGGGAAGGTACAGCGGCAGATTAACCCAAGGCTTTCCATTGACGGCGTACTGCTCACACTGGCGGATATGCGGACAACGCTTGCACGCACCACAGCCGAAACCTTAAAGCAGAACTATGGCAGAGTGATCCATGTCTTTCAGACGGTGATCCCGGTTGCGGTCAAGGCGGCGGAGACAAGCGCCGCCGGAAAGAGCATCTACAGCTACGACAAAAACGGAACAGTATCAAAGGCATATGCCGCATTTACAAAGGAGGTGTTGGACAGTGGCGAGAAACAGCGCCATAGGAATGAAACTACCCACAGTCGATGACATGTTCAGCACGCAGGCGGAACGGGACGAGGCAGGGCAGGAGGCCGTGAGAAATATTCCATTAGAGGAAATCAGCGACTTTCCGGGACATCCCTTTAAGGTAAAGCAGGACGAGAACATGATGGACATGGCGGAGAGCGTCAAACAGTATGGTGTCTTAGTCCCTGCCCTTGTGAGGGAGAAAAAAGGCGGCGGCTATGAAATGATAGCCGGACACCGGCGGAAAATGGCAAGCGAACTGGCGGAGAAACAGGAAATTCCCTGTATCGTCCGTAACCTGTCAGATGACGAGGCGGTTATTATTATGGTCGATTCCAACCTACAGAGGGAGGAAATATTACCGTCAGAAAAGGCTTTTGCTTATAAAATGAAACTGGACGCAATGAGAAGGCAGGCAGGGAGACCGAGTAAAAATAATTCTGTCCCACTGGGACAGAATTTTGGACAAACATCAAGAGAAATTTTGGCGGAAAAATCACCTGACAGCAATACTCAAATTCAGCGCTATATCCGCCTCACTGAATTGATCCCTTCAATCCTTGACTTGGTAGACGAAGGAAAGATCGCCATGCGCCCAGCCGTGGAACTATCCTACCTGCCGAAAAAGGAGCAGAACACACTTTATGACACCATGCAGGCCGAGGACTGTACTCCAAGCCATGCACAGGCCATTAAGCTGAGAAAGTTTTCCGAGGAAGGGAGGTTAAACGAGGATGTAGTCTTTTCCATTTTATCGGAAGAAAAGGGAAACCAAAAGGAGCAGTTCCGGATGCCCAAGGAGCGCATCAGCAAATACTTTTCACCGGGGACGCCCGTGAAACAAATGGAGGATACGATTGTAAAGGCATTGGAGCTGTACCGGAAGAAAGAACGGAGCAGAGAGAGGTAGACGGGCAGGCATATGGACAGGCTACGAAAAGGGATATCCATACCCTTTTGCGGATAACCGCTTTTCCTGCCTTCCCCCTTCCCACACCCTACCCCCTTTCCTTACCAGCCGAAATACCAGCCGAAAAAGAAAACAAGGAGCCGGTGGATATCCACTTTTCCGGCTGAAGAATGTCACTCATTTACTGCCTCACATTTTGTGGGGCCTTTTTTTATTTCAGAGAAAGGAAGAACAACATGTTGAAGAAATTGAAATCAAAAGGCAGAAGGCTTGCGGCGTCTCTCTTAAGCCTCATTACCATTATCTCAAGTGCGGCTGTACCGACAGCGACGGTCTTTGCCGCAGACGGCACACTCCATTTTAATTCTGGGGAAAACATCCCTTACGGCACCTACGTGACGGCAAGAATGACCTTTGATGGGAGCAATACTGCCTATTGTCTGGAGCCTTCCAAGAAAACGCCGGAGGTCGGCGATTATGAGTATGAGTTACTTCCGCAGGGTTCCCCCATCCGGAAAGCCCTTTATTACCTGAACGGCGGCTACGGCTATGAGAAGATTACGAAGGACGCCTGCTTTGAAGGGTGGTCGGACACGGACAGCTACGTGATCGGACATCTGGCGCTGGCCTATATCTATGACAACTACAGCGACGGAGGGGACGCCTTCCATGGAGCAACCCCGGAGCTTGAGGCGAAGGCAAAGGAAGTGGTGGACTTCATTAACGGACAGCCGGAACCCCCGGAATCCTTTCAGGCGTTCATTCTCCCGGCAGAGAACCACCAGACCATAGCAGGGAGCTGGTACGAGGAGCCCTTCGGCTGGATTGAGCTTTATAAAAGCACAGCCAATGGAAACGTATCGAATGGAAATGGGAATTACACGCTGGCAGGCGCACGGTACGGCATTTATAAGGACGGAAATCAGGTGGCGGTTCTCACAACCGATGGAAACGGCTATGCCAAGTCTGAGGCATTGGAGACAGGCGGCTACACCGTTCAGGAGATAAGCCCAAGCGCAGGTTATGCAGTCGATCCGCAGAGTTATGATGTGAGAGTAGAATCCGATGAGACAGCGGCCTTGAATGTGGCCGAGGTTCCCCAGAATAATCCCATGGACTTAACGGTACAGAAGATTGATTCCGAGACGGGAGAGCCAAAGCCCCAGGGCGGAGCCGCCTTCAAGGATGCGCAGTTTACGGTAAAGTTCTATGTGGAGCAGATGGACAAAGATCCGGCGGCATCCGGGAAAAAGCCGGTACGGACTTGGATATTCAAGACAGATGCAGAAGGAAGGGTTAAATTTACGAAGGATTATCTGGTATCCGGTGACGCATTTTATTACCAGACAAACGGCACAACCCCCTGCCTGCCCCTTGGAACCGTCACAGTTCAGGAGACGAAGGCACCGGAAGGGTACTTTGCAAATAAGGATGTCTTTGTCCGGAAGATTACCGGGGACGGGCGGCAGGAATCCGTAGCCTGCTATCAGGCGCCATCCGTACCGGAGCAGGTATACCGTGGAGACTTGGAGTTTGTGAAGGTATCGGACGGGGACTTAAGCCGCCTTGCAAATGTACCTTTTTCCATCACTTCCAAGACCACGGGCGAGAGCCATGTAATCGTGACCGACAAGAACGGCTACGCAAACACATCTTCAAGCTGGGTAAAGCATTCAGCCAATACCAATGCAGGAGCCGCATCCACAGACGGCATCTGGTTCGGAACATCGAAACCCAATGACAATAAGGGAGCCTTGATATATGACACTTATGTAATTGAGGAGCAGAGATGCAGGGCAAACGAGGGCATGAACCTGTTGAAGTTTGAAGTGTCCATTTACAAGGACGCCGTAACGGTTCAGCTTGGTACTTTGACCAATGATCATCTTGACATTGGCACAACGGCTCTGGATAAGAGAACCGGCTCCCATGCGGCAAAGGCAGATGAGAAAGTGGTTCTTGTTGATACCGTGGAGTATGAGGGCTTAAGAAAAGGGCAGGAATACAAGCTCATTGGAACCTTAATGGATAAGGAGACGGGAGAACCGATCCTGATTGACGGAAAAGCGGTGACGGCGGAAAAGACCTTCAAGGCCAAGAACACAAGCGGTTCCGCAGAAGTAACCTTTACCTTTAACGGCATCTCCCTGAAGGGAAAGACGGTTGTAGTTTTTGAGGAGCTGTATCAGGAGGATTTGAAACTGGCTGTCCACACGGACATCGAGGACGAGGAGCAGACCATTTACTTCCCGGAGATTGGCACAACGGCAAAGGATAGAGACACGGAGGAAAATATCTCCCATGCGGACGAGGAAGTAACCCTTGTGGACACGGTGGCATATAAGAACCTTGTACCGGGCGAGGAATACATCTCATACACCTTTTTACCAGCCGAAAAAACAAGCTGAAGGAATGACCAAAACGCAGGCGCAGAGGCAGGCGGCGGTTAAGAGAATCATGGAGCAGAGGGCGGTTAAAGTCAGGGTGTTGTTCTTCAGATTAAAAGAGCATTCGATTTTCAGATTATATTAGCAGTAAAGTAATCCATGATAGATTTCCCATCACATTGTGGGAACACGGTTTCGCACATTATTCGGAACTGAAAATACCCCTATGCAAATTAATTGCGCAGGGGTATGTCTTCCTGAAAAGATCAGAATGGAAGTTCCTCTTCCTCTGTCAGTGGTTCAGGATATTTATAACGCAGGTACGCATACAGCAGATCTCTCTCTTTCAGAAAATCTATGAGAGTGAGGATCTCACAGCCCAGAAAGGTCTGTGCATCCCGGAGGTA
>QZDX01000046.1 GCA_009917555.1 bacterium 1XD21-13
TCTTTCCTATGACGTACGCTTAAGAGCCAGTCATTCGGAATAAGCTTCGCTTCTTCCTCCAGCCGCTCTTAACCTCTTTGGTCAAGCCCTCGACCGATTAGTAGCAGTCAGCTCCATACATTACTGCACTTCCACCTCTGCCCTATCTACCTTGTCGTCTTCAAGGGGTCTTACTTCTTTCAAATGGGATATCTCATCTTGAGGGGGGCTTCACGCTTAGATGCCTTCAGCGTTTATCCCTTCCCGACTTGGCTACTCTGTCATGGCCTTGGTAAACCAGCAGATACACCAGCGGTCAGTCCATCCCGGTCCTCTCGTACTAAGGACAGCTCCTCTCAAATATCCTGCGCCCACGCCGGATAGGGACCGAACTGTCTCACGACGTTCTGAACCCAGCTCGCGTACCGCTTTAATGGGCGAACAGCCCAACCCTTGGGACCTGCTACAGCCCCAGGATGCGATGAGCCGACATCGAGGTGCCAAACCACTCCGTCGATGTGAACTCTTGGGAGTGATAAGCCTGTTATCCCCAGGGTAGCTTTTATCCGTTGAGCGATGGCATTCCCACTTAATACCACCGGATCACTAAGTCCTACTTTCGTACCTGCTCCACCCGTCGGTGTCACAGTCAAGCTCCCTTCTGCCTTTGCACTCTTCGAATGGTTTCCGATCATTCTGAGGGAACCTTTGAGCGCCTCCGATACCCTTTCGGAGGCGACCGCCCCAGTCAAACTCCCCGCCTGACATTGTCCCACCACCGGCTGACGGCGGCTGGTTAGAAACCCAATACTGCAAGGGTGGTATCCCAACAGTGGCTCCATGGCAACTGGCGTCACCACTTCAAAGCCTCCCACCTATCCTGTACATGCAGTACCGAATCCCAGTATCAAGCTGGAGTAAAGCTCCATGGGGTCTTTCCGTCCTGGCGCGGGTAACCAGCATCTTCACTGGTACTTCAATTTCACCGGATGCATTGTTGAGACAGCGCTCAAATCATTACGCCTTTCGTGCGGGTCGGAACTTACCCGACAAGGAATTTCGCTACCTTAGGACCGTTATAGTTACGGCCGCCGTTTACTGGGGCTTAAGTTCAAAGCTTCGCTTGCGCTAACCTCTCCCCTTAACCTTCCAGCACCGGGCAGGCGTCAGCCCATATACCTCACCTTTCGGTTTCGCATAGACCTGTGTTTTTGCTAAACAGTTGCTTGAGCCTATTCTCTGCGGCCAGCTTGCGCTGGCACCCCTTCTCCCGAAGTTACGGGGTCATTTTGCCGAGTTCCTTAACAATGCTTCTTCCGTCGGCCTTAGGATTCTCTCCTCATCTACCTGTGTCGGTTTACGGTACGGGTACCTTATAAACAATAGCGGCTTTTCTTGACGCATGGCTCACGGGCTTCCCTACTCTAATTCGGTCCGCATCACGCTTTTGGATTGCAAGGGGGATTTGCCTCCCTTGCTCCTACCTCGCTTGCACCGGCTTTTCCATTTCCGGCTCCCGCTCTCCACACGTGTCCCCACAGTTCTGTTATAAGGCAGTACAGGAATCTCAACCTGTTGTCCATCGACTACGTCTTTCGACCTCGCCTTAGGTCCCGACTTACCCAGGGCAGATCAGCTTTACCCTGGAAACCTTAGATATTCGGCCGGAAGGATTCCCACCTTCCTCTCGCTACTCATTCCGGCATTCTCTCTTCTTAACAATCCACAGCTCCTTCCGGTACTGCTTCGTCTTGTTAACAATGCTCCTCTACCAATTGACATTCATCAATTCCTAAGCTTCGGTGACGTGTTTTAGCCCCGGACATTTTCGGCGCAGGACCTCTCGACCAGTGAGCTATTACGCACTCTTTTAATGGATGGCTGCTTCTGAGCCAACATCCTGGTTGTCTTTGAAATCCCACATCCTTTTCCACTTAACACGTACTTTGGGACCTTAGCTGTAGGTCTGGGCTCTTTCCCTTTTGACTACCCAACTTATCTCGTGCAGTCTGACTCCCGTTCATCATCTCTATGGCATTCGGAGTTTGATATTCTTCGGTAAGCTTTGACGCCCCCTAGGAAATTCAGTGCTCTACCTCCATGAGACTAAAACGAGGCTAGCCCTAAAGCTATTTCGAGGAGAACCAGCTATCTCCGGGTTCGATTGGAATTTCTCCCCTACCCACACCTCATCGCCACCCTTTTCAACGGATGTGCGTTCGGCCCTCCATCGCCTTTTACGGCGGCTTCAGCCTGGACATGGGTAGATCACCCGGTTTCGGGTCTGCCTGGTCTGACTCTGGCCCTATTAAGACTTGGTTTCCCTTCGGCTCCGTGCTTTATGCACTTAACCTTGCCAGACCCGGCAACTCGCCGGACCGTTCTACAAAAAGTACGCGGTTGACCACATAAGGGTCTTCCACAGTTTGTAAACACAGGGTTTCAGGTTCTCTTTCACTCCCCTCCCGGGGTCCTTTTCACCTTTCCTTCACAGTACTATGCGCTATCGGTCACTAAGGAGTATTTAGGCTTACGGGGTGGTCCCCGCTTGTTCCCACAAGGTTCCACGTGTCTCGTGGTACTCTGGATACCGCCATGTCAGCTCGTCTTTCATGTACGGGGCTTTCACCCTCTCTGGCCGGCTTTCCCAAAACCGTTCCATTAAACTCGCTGAATCAATTATGCGGTCCGAACCCCAGGATGCACGCATCCTGGTTTGGCCTCTTCCCATTTCGCTCGCCGCTACTTTGAGAATCGATGTTTCTTTCTTTTCCTCCGGGTACTTAGATGTTTCAGTTCCCCGGGTTCCCCTCCATACGTTATGTGTTGGCGTATGGATACTTGAGGTTTGCTCAAGTGGGTTTCCCCATTCAGAGATCTCCGGCTCATAGGATATTTGCTCCTCCCCGAAGCTTTTCGCAGCTTATCACGTCTTTCATCGGCTCTTAGTGCCAAGGCATCCACCCTGCGCTCTTTATGCTTGACCATTCA
>QZDX01000048.1 GCA_009917555.1 bacterium 1XD21-13
TTTAGCCGCCGCTTTTAACAGTGAAACCGCGTCATTCCTTGAGAAGATAAAAAAGAAACGGCGGCTTTGATCTCTCAAAAGCCGCCGTGTATGAATAGGCGTGTGAAAATACCTCTGCTGTACGACGGCTTTTTTCTTTTGCCGTCGTGCGGCAGATTGCTTTATTATTCAGTTTTTTATAAGCTGTTCTTACAAGTCCGTGTTAAGAAGTTCAATTACAATGACTTCCGGGCGGTGTGAAAGTATTTCTATTGCTTATTTATATGCTAACTGCTAATTTTGTGGATTTCATAAAGATTTGAAAAAAGGACGGCTCGCAAGCCGTCCATAATGTCAATATGGAATTTTGATTATAACCTGTGCGCCGCCAGTCTTTTCAGAGTTGCTTAAAATAAGCTGTCCGCCATGTTTGGCTATTATGGAGTCTGCTACATAAAGACCTATTCCATAATGCGATTTGGAATGTCTGCTTTGTTCGTCCATATAAAATTGTTCAGTCGCATGTTTTAACGCTTCGGGAGAAAAACCACTTCCCATATCAGTGATAGAGCATAGGATTGAATTATCTTTTTCATATACTTCAAAGAAAACTGTTTTTCCTGCTGGTGTATATTCTATTGCATTTGAAAAAACATTTGCAAAAACTCTTATCAGTTGTTCACTGTCTGCAAAGATATATTCCCGATCAACATTCTCCCTCCATTCCAAATAGATATTTTTTACAGCGCACAAACCTTTTGCCTGTGTACGGATTTCCTGCAATAAGGAAGATAATTTTACATTTTTACGGTGAAAAGGAAAATTCTCTTTTGCCTTTGTCATGTCAATTAGCGTTTCAATATAGTCCTGCATTTGAACAACACTGCCCTCGATATAGTCCGCACATTCTTTCTGATTATCGGCAAGTATCGTGTCATACAGCAGCTCCGTATTTCCACGGATAATAGTCAGTGGTGTTTTCAAATCATGTGCCAAAGCTGAAATCTGCTCCTGCCTTAATTTATCCGCTTGCCATTGCTCGGCAAGCGAATTTTTTAGTGCCTGTTTCAAGTGTTCCAATGCGGATAAGGCGCGGTCTACTTCAAATATGCCACTACTTTCAATCTTAAAATCCAAATCCTGCTTCTCAATTTTCTGGGTTACGATAAGCAGTTTGTCAATTTTCCTGCCCGTATATTTCCCAAACCAATGAGAAACAAGGAATAGCAAAACGACAATCTCAATTATTATCAGCCCGACAAGCAGAAGATCGGATGCCGGGCAAATACGTCGAAGTGTAGTATTGTTGAATTGCGAAGTTAAACGGTAGCGCAAAAGAACGACATCATCCACACGCTCAATAACCCGAACACGGTATGGGGGAATTATATTCTTTCCATTTGTAGTAGCTTCTTCCCAAAAGGTGTTGGCTGTATCTTCTGATAAAGAGCCGTACTGGAACACGCCTGCGGGGGTATAAACGCCATAATCACAAAAGTTTGGAATGTCGGCTGTATCAAAAAATTTACTTGTCTGTATTTCTTCTGCTGCGTCAGCAATCCTATCCTCAATATTCATAACAGGAATAATGACCTCTGTATTTATACAAAACATATATAGACCAACATTGATAGCGATAATGAAAAGAATACCACCGGCAACAGTGAATATATACCGCATGAAGATAGAACGCAGTTTTTTTACTCCCATTTATAACCCACCCCCCAAACCGTTTCAATAGGGGATAATTTGACAGCCGCTAACTTACTGCGGATATTTTTTACATGAGTGGCTATCACACTATCGTCACTTTCTCCCTCAAAACCAAAAACAGCTTCATAAATCTGCTCTTTTGAAAAAACCTGTCCCCGGTGCAAAGCCAGATATTCACATATTTCATACTCACTTTTGGTTAGAGGGAGTTTATTCCCATTGACTTCCGTTTCCTTTGCGTTGATGTGAAAGATAATGCCCGAAATGGATATGGCATATTTCTTTTCTCGGTTATCTCTGCGTAAATGTGCATTTACACGGGCAAGCAATTCATTTGTACCAAAAGGCTTTGTGATGTAATCGTCGCCGCCAATTCCCAAACCACGAACAATATCACTTTCCTGTGTTTTTGCAGTCAAGAAAATAATAGGGCAATCCACAAGGGAACGGATTTGATCGCATAATTCAAAACCGTCCATATCCGGCATCATAATATCCAGCAAAATCAAATCATATCGTCTGAAATCTATATCAAGAACAGCTTTTGCATTTGCTTGAAGTGTTACGGTATGGGCGTCTTTTTCGAGAATGCGTTTTATCAGTTGAAGCATTGCATTTTCATCATCAACAACTAATATATTCGCCATATCAATCCCTCCTGTCAGACTTCATTTACGGTCGCCCCAAAAGGCATAAGGGCGAGTTTTGCAATCTTAAAGCATTGCATACCAAACGGTATGCCGATAATTGTACAGCATAGCAGTATTCCATTTATGCACGCTGTTATGGCAAGCGGAATACCACTGATTATAAGCCATACAAGGTTTGCCAAAGTTAAAATTGCATTACCGCCATACTGAATTTCTTTTCCAAACGGGAAAAAGGTAAGAGCAGTAAATTTGAAACATTGCCGCCCAATCGGTATTCCAATAATGGTTATGCACCAAAAAATGCCCGATATTGTCCATGCCAAGCCCTGCCATAATCCTCCGCACAGGAACCATATCACGTTTCCCAAACAACCCATATTATATCATCTCCTCACTCATTTGTACACTTTCCCTCGTACCGCAAAAACCACACGAACAAAATTACAATAAATAAAACCGTCATACCCGCGCACATACTTATCCCGAATTTAAGTTCTGCACTAACAGCAGTTGAATCCTGCAAGGCAAATTGAAGTGCGAAATCACTAAGACGTATTCCAAAGCCGTATGGCAGCACAAACCACAAGCCTGTACCTAAGCCCGTTTGGAGCAATGCAGCTAATAAACTGCCAATAGCTCCCATTCCTATGCAGACCGTTCTTCCAAACCGAAATGCCAAAATAATAGAAAGAGCATATAGCAGTATATTACTGCTCCACAAGGTCAAAGCCGGTAATACAAGGGATGATGTCGGCAAAAGCAATTTTATTCCTGTCGCCGGAAGTAACAAAGCAAATAGAAATATGCTCAATAATACCGCAAGCAATCCGGCGGCAATCAGTAACAAGAATTTAGACAAAATGGCTTTCGTTTTGGAACGCAACACTAAAATATTCTGATAATGCCCCGCCCGGTTTTCCTGTCCTGCGATAATCTCACAAACGATACTAATAACAAAAGGATATGCGATTGCGAAAAGCTGAAAGAATACCGCAATTTTGTTTATATCGTTTACAGCCGCAAATGTCGCATACAGTAAAACAAGTGCTACTCCCAGAAATGGGAATAAAACATGTACCCAAAAGAACGAAGAATTGCGCAACTTGTAAAAATCGCTTTTTAGATAATGATATAACTCAATCATGTGTTCTGTCCCCTTTAGTGAAAAGCCATGCTGTAAGCAAAAAACACAGTACCGCCAAAATCAAGCTAAGCAAAACGGCAGGAATGATTGTTCCAGTATTCAGCAGAAAAGAACCATTTTCAATAGGAATACCGTTAGGGTGCATTTTGAAAAAGGGGCATACAATGCGTGCTGGAATGGCAAATGGATTGAGATAAAACAAATCACTTTCTGCTCCAATCGTGGATAAAATGTTGCAGCTAAAGGAAATTAGTACAGCAGTAAGATAATTTGTTTTTTTCGCAAGCAACATAATAAGCGGAAGCTGCCAAACGTAAACAAGAAACAATAACATACAGCCCCAAAAACCATTAAGCGGGTCAATGTTCATCACGGTAAAAACACCAAAAAGCGTACAGCCACCCCACATTACAAAATTGGTTAATAAAAGCAGCACAGCAACCGCAAACAGCTTGCCAATCCAGATTTTCTTCATGTCAACAGATAAACAGAGAATATTCTGATACTGTGTGCGTTTTTCACAACTGATAAAGCTGGCACACCAAATAGCAATCGTAATCGGCAGTATCAAAATATACCACCAATTATAGGCTGTAAACTGAACAAATTTTCCACTCAAGATGTATCCTAAACTCAAAGTAACGATAGGAGCCGCAACAAATAGCTTTAATGCAAATGTATGACGTACTTTTAATAATTCAGAATGTATAAGATGAAACATTATTTTTCCCCCTTTTCGTTATTAGCAGCTACAACACGCATAAAAATTTCTTCTAAACTTGCGCCTTTGTTTATTTTGCTTTCATAGCCCAGCTTCCCGGCAGAAATAATTCCAATGTGATCCGCAATCTGTTCTACTTCGGATAAAATGTGGCTGGATAAAATTACTGTAATTCCATGCGCCGGGAAAGAACAGATAAGTTCCCGTAATTCTTGAATACCAATAGGGTCTAACCCGTTTGTCGGTTCATCTAAAATCAACAATTTAGGTGATGATAACAACGCAAGCGCAATGCCAAGCCGCTGTTTCATTCCCAAAGAAAAATGTCCCGATTTCTTTTTTCGAGTGTCTGTAAGGTCAACAATCCGTAAGACTTCCTCAATGCGGGTATCGGGAAGTCCGAGCGCAAGGGTTCGCACTTTCAGATTTTCGTATGCGGTCAGATTTTCGTATAGGGGCGGCATTTCAATCAATGCGCCAATAGATTGTAAATCGCTGCGGTTCCATGCGTGACCGTCAAACTCAATTTCTCCCGATGTAGGGCGCAAAATGCCAGTGAGCATTTTAAGAATGGTAGATTTGCCTGCTCCATTCGGTCCCAGCAATCCGTAGACAGAATTTCTCTGAATGTTCAAAGATACATTGTTTACTGCTGTCTGCCCTTTGAAATTTTTACAGAGGTTTGTTGTTTTCAAAATCATATCCATAATCATCATGTCCTTTCATTTAATTCTATCAATAGCATAGAGGATATTTTTGAAGATTTCATAAAGAAAATGGAATTTTGACGAGAAATCAAAAGGAATTATTTAAGTCAATATATAGATGAATATTCTAACGCTTCGGAGCCACCGTTTTATCGCTTGAGAGCCATTTGATTTTGGTATTCTAATGCTTGAGAGCCACCACAACATCTAGT
>QZDX01000049.1 GCA_009917555.1 bacterium 1XD21-13
TATTTCAGACAGATAGGAGCCGACGTAAAGAGTTATGCTATCTAACATACATCAAAAAGAGGTAAGATAACACCCTCTGCAAAAAAGGTATCGTTATCTTACCTCAACAAAAGATAGACCAGAATTGCAACGAATGTTAAAAGAATTGAATGAAGGTGATGTTGTAATTATTACTGATCTAACACGTATTTCAAGAAGTACAAAAGATTTGTTGGATATAATCGAAAAGATAAAAAATAAGGGTGCTTCGATTAGAAGCCTGAAAGATACATGGTTAGATACCACAAGCAATAATCCTTATAATGATTTTCTGCTAACTGTAATGAGTGGTCTAAGCCAGTTGGAGAGGGATTTAATAAGCCAACGAACAAAAGAAGGTCTTGTGAGTGCCAAAGCAAGAGGCAGAAATGGGGGTAGACCATCAAAGCAAAATGCAAAGGGGGATGTTGTAAGAGCATTAGCAGATAGTGGAATGAAAATTGTGGATATTGTAAAAGAAACTGGCTTGTCAAGAAGTACAGTAAATCGAATTTTAAGAGATAGCAAATAAAATGTCATTGAAAAATTGCAAGGTTGAAATATACCTTGCTTTTTTTATGTCCAAAATTATTTGAATTAAAAACATAGATGAAAGATTGTGATGTGAAATAATTAAGTTTTTTCTCATTTCAAATGGAGAAGAAAGTGGTGTGGCACATAACACTACAACCAAATGCTGATTAACATCAAAAAAAGGAGGACAAATTAATATGCATTTGGAAAAAAGATTATTTTATTTAAGAAACAATGATACACAAGTAGGTTTTCATACTGGAAATGGCACAACACAAGAAGTTATTGATTTGGATAAAGCAAATAAAAACGATATTATTGTAAATTGCAATATTCGTAAGGTCAGAAATAAAGATAAGAATGAAACCCATATGCGTGTAAATCCTAATAAGAACAACAATGGTTACATTTTGACGGAATACACAGCTTTTCAAAAAGTAATGCAAGATGTGTTTGAGGAATTAGGAGTAAAAGAGTTTAAGTGGAAGCGTGTGGATATGAGTTTCAATACGATGGATAACAAGTATTATGCCAATTATACGAAACTGAACAGATTATTGATTGCTTGTATTGCTAATTCCACCAATGACAAAAATACATACGATACAAAGAATTTTTGGAATGGCAAAACAAAGAGCCTTGCTACAAAGAATCAGCTAAGAGAAGTGGAGTTTTATGATAAAGCTGATGAAAGTCAGAATAGAAGTCCTTATTATAGCAGGCTTGAATTAAGAAGTGTTCGTATGAATGGAGACATTGAGCATGAATTCTTAGAAGTATGGTTTGAAAGATTAGATAAAGCTATTGAGGAATTTGAGGCAGTACAGAACAGATTTAATCAGAATATGGCTGAAATCTATTTGGAGGACTTGGCAAAAAAGAAGCATGACAGAGAGTTTTTGAGTATTAACAGTTTTCTGATGACAAGACGTGATTATATATTCACTAGCAGCCAGATGAAAAAATTGTTGATGTTGCTCGGATTGTCGACAGAAGAAGCCCAAAATAAAGCATATAATTTCAAGAAATATCATTCGATTGAATATTTTAAGCGTGAAGATATAGAAGAAATTGTTGCGGATATTAAGGAAAAGATTATTGAGTATTTTTCAAAATAAAGTTTGGAAAATCGTAATAAGTTACCAAATAATGAAAGTTTAGAAATGTTGAAAAGCATAAAAAATAAGGCTTTATTGATATTTTTCCTTGAAGCCAATTACCTAATATGTTTGTAACGGTGGGTAATGGTTGTGTGTGAATGTGCCACAAATATTTACACATTATAAGGAGAACTATTTAATATGGTAAGATTTGAAAAACTTAATAACAAAGAAAAAAGCAGTAGGTATTTTAATGTGAAAGCAAGATGTGGCACAGCGTATCAAAAGGATAATCCACGCTATTACGGAACGTATATATGTAGATTGTGGTTAGAGGACAAGAAAGCATTTTATAAATGGCTTGATGAAAATTATTATGTGGTCGATGGCGAACAGATGGATATTGATAAAGATATTTTACAATATGGCAATAAGCAATACCATCCGAGTTTATGTCTAATTGTTCCACACAGTATAAACACTTTTTATGAGAATATCGAAGTTGGCAAAACGAGTATTACATACAGTAAAAAAACGAAGAAGTATAGTGTAAAAGTATCGGATGGCAATAAAAATATTGGTGCTAATAATATTAATATCTATAATGAAGCGTTGGATGCTTTTTGTGATATTAAGCAGGGAATTCTTGTTAGAATGGCGAAATCGTTACAAGACCAAATTCCAGACAAGGTTTATCAAGCAATGATGAACACAGATGTTAAGTCAATTAATGCGAAACATTATGAGATTTTGGAATAGGGGGAGCTGCGATTATGGAAAAGGCATTATTAAATATAAAGGAATTTTGTGCGTATCTTGGTATAGGAGAAACTAAGGCTCGTGAACTGATGACAAAGACCAACAACCCTTATACTGTTAGAATTGGTGGTAGATTATATGCAAATAAGGTGTTATTGGATAAGTGGCTACTTAGTGTAAGTGGGAACAGAATTTAAAAATATGTATGTAGTGATTGAAAATGAAACGAAATTTTCGTATAATTTAAGTGCGTTCAAATGTTTCATTTCAATCATTACAGATTTTGGATTGATTGGAAAGGAATGATAACATATGGCAAAAGGTTTAAATGGTAAAGAGTTAGGAACAGGAATTCGTCAGAGAGAGGGAGGCAGATACGAAGCAAGAGCAACAATAAATGGTATAAATATTGATTTGTATAATACGGATTTGAAACAGTTGAAAATCGACTTTGAAGAGGCTAAAAAGCAAGCCAGAATGAGTATTGATACAAAACGTCAACAGATTACTTTAAATGAGTGGTTTGAGGAATGGTTTACAAAATACAAAGTTCCTATGATTAAATCAACCAGTGTGTTTGCCATGAAGAGTAAATATTATAATACATTTGGTAATCTTATCGGAACAAAAAAGGTTGTGGACATTCGCAATATTGATATTCAAGAGGCAATTAATACGATGCAAAAAGAAGGTAGAGCATCGTCAAGTATGCGTGATGCGTTAGGTCGTGTTAGAGATTGTTTGGAATCTGCAAAGCATAATCGTATTATTTCAGAGAATCCATGTTTTGAGATTAGTGTACCTTGGGAAAATAAGCAGGTACTAAGACGTTTTTTATCGGTACAAGAGCAGAATTTATTTTTACAGACAGTTGAGAATAATTGGTATAAGGAAATGTTTTATATTATGTTTCTTACTGGTATGCGTATCGGTGAAGTTGGTGGATTGAAATGGAGCGATGTGGACTTTGAAAATGAGTGTATACTCATTAATCAATCTTTATCATGCAATTATGAAAAAGGTGTAAAAAAGATGTGTTTAACGACACCAAAAACACATAATTCATATCGTAAGATACCATTTATGGGTGAAGCAAAGGAAATGTTCTTAGCACAGAAAAAGAAGCAAGATAAGATTAGAAGGGAATTGGGTAAAAGATATAGATGTGAAGGTGAATTTGCAGATTTGGTATTTGTTACATCAATGGGTTCACCTGTTCTTAGATACCATGCAGAGAAAGAGTGTAAGAAGGTCGTAAAGGCTATTAATGAGGCAGAGGCTTTTGATTCTGTAAGGGAACAAAGAAAACCAAATATCTTTGAAGATGTATACCCACACGCATTACGTCATACATTTTGTAGTCGCTGTTTCGAGAAAGGCATGAATCCTAAAGTTGTGCAAGCATTGATGGGACACCAGCATTACAGTACAACGATTGAAATTTATACTCATGTTACAGAGCAGAAGTTTGATGATGAGATTGCTAAGTTTGGGAATGCGATTAACTGAAAATTTATCAAAGAAATCTTGCAATGCAAGCAGAGATAAGGTATCATAAAATTAATTATAGTTGCGAAAATATTTTGAGCATTATTGCGTATACTGTATATTAGAAAGGACGGATTTTATGGAAGTTGCAGTAAAAAAGGATTATCAGATAGCCTTAGAAGAACAAAAGGTTGAAGTGCGTAATCTTGTGCTTGCAGGACTAGATCAGATAAAAGAAGGAAAAACAAAAGATTTTAACTCTGTATGTGACAGGCTGGAGAAAAAGTACAAGAATGAAGCAATATAGAATAGAAATTACCGATTTGGCAGAAGAAGATTTAGAAAATACAGGTGACTATATTGCTTTTGAATTGGGAAATCCCAGTGCTGCCGAGAATACAGTAAAAGGCATTAGAAAGCAAATCAATTCTTTGATAAATTTCCCTGAGCGGAATGAATTGGATGAAGATGAAATGCTTGCTGAATTAGGTGTCCGCAAAGATTATTATAAGAATTATAAAATTTATTATGTAATTTCAGAGAACACTATATACATAGTAAGGATACTTCATATGTTAGTAGACAGCCGGGCTTGGTTATATCGTACATTTGGGTTATAGGTGTAGATAAACTGTGTAGTACCCAATTTCAGGAATTTGTACCCAAATCAGAGAATGCATAAGTGAAAGGATAGTTGATAAGAAAAGTTCTATTTTACCCTTTTATAATATGGGTATGATATTATGAATAAATGGCAGCAGTTCTAGTAAATAAGCCATTCTTTATAAAATAGTTTGCAAAGCAGATGAATATGTAACACCAATTTTAAAAAGTTTATAAAAACGCTGGAAACCGCATGTTTCCAGCGTTTTTGACGTTTTGGAGTGTTCTGGAGGAATGCTATAAGAGTCAGCATCGGAAAATAGTAAGCGTCAAATCATACGCTCCCAATTAAATAATGCCGCTAAATTTTAGCGGCAAGGTTTCCTGCATTCC
>QZDX01000004.1 GCA_009917555.1 bacterium 1XD21-13
CGGTTTCCCATATGCCGGACTGGCGGTTTCCGCCAGCCCGGATATGCGGTTTCACCGCACAAGAATATTCACATTCCGGGAAATACCGTTCTGCTCACAGTATTCATCCACGGTCAATCCGGACTCAGCCTTCGCCTTGAAAACGGCAGTCCATTGCTGGATTCGGATATTTGTGGCTGCCAATCTGGTATTCATAGTGTATCCTCCCATTGTGTATAGTGTGAAAAGTTTGCATAAACTTTTTCAACTTTACACGATTATCGCTCACTTAAGGATACACTGATAGGCACGTGTGGTTTACCATTTACCTCTCATTATCCCCAACGCTGATCGTCAATACCTCTTTGCGTCCTTCGGTATTGATACCAAGAATGACATAGGCTGCCAACTTGCGGATTACACCGTTGTCACGGACAGAATAATGAATCGCATCTATGTACAAGATTGGATAAACCTCATCTAATGGTCGGTTCTGCCAGTCTTCAATTTGTGGCAGTATCTTGTCTGTAACATCTGAAATAAATCCTTCGGATGTCTCAAAACCATAGATGTCCTCAATCGTCTCAGAGATCGGTCTGGTAGTCATCCCTTTGGCATACATGGAGATAATCTTCTGATCAATGTCAGAAATATCTTTCTGACGCTTCTTTACCACCTGAGGTTGAAACGTCGATTTTCTGTCTTGAGGAACTTCAATCTCCATAGCTCCATAGCTGCTGTTTACACATTTCCGCTTGTAGCCATTGCGATAATCGTCATTGTCCGAACGTTCAGATTTCTCGTATCCAAGATGGCCATCCATTTCAGCCTCCATCATTTCTTTGATGGTTCCGCCCAGAAGATCTTTCAATGCATCCTGGATATCTTCAGCTGTTTGAATATCATATTCTTCCAAGAGCTGATGAATGATGTTCCGTTTTCCTTCTGTCATTTGTACTCTGTGTACAGGTTTCTTTTGCTTCGCCATAATAAAAGGCCCTCCTATGATTTTTTATTTTATCATAGAAGAACCTTCTAAATGCTATTTTACAGAAAAAGTTTCACATTCTCTAGGTAAATGGAAGACCTGTTGGCAAACATTCTTCCTTAGCTATGTTTTTATATACCTTCTTCTCAAATGGAATAAAAAGACTGGAAAATTCAATTCTTCAAACGAATTTTACCAGTTTTTTGATTTAATGCGGTTGTCTTAATAGCTCTTGAAATTTCTGATCAGCATTTTCTTTTATGTCAAGCTCCTTTAGATAGAATTTAATTATTTCATTTTTATGATTTTCCTGACCAATACCATATATAATCAAAAAAACAAAGGAGACCAGATTATATATGAAAACAAAAGAAAATCAATTCACAAAAGTAACCCAAGGTCTAGCACAGCTAAAAATAGTGAAGCACAAGTCAATACAACTTGAAATGATGGCCATACAATGGTTAAAAAACACAAAACTGCGAGTTAAAGAATCTTCCTATGTAAAATACCATAATATGGTTCAAAACCACATTATCCCAGACCTCGGTTCCTGGAGGATGGATCAGCTTACGACAGAGGCAGTCGAGTTATTTGTGCAAAAAAAACTTGAATGTGGGAGGAAAAACGGAAAAAGTGGACTATCTGAAAAGACGGTGATGGATCTTCTAACAATTCTAAAAGAGATATGTCTTTATGCAGTATATTTTGACATTGAAGTACCATGCCATTTTGAATTAGTCAAAATAAGGAATCCTGTCTCTAAGGTAAAGGTTTTAGACAGACAAAATTGTATGGAACTGGTGGAGTTCTTATTGCAAGACAACAGCTTGAAAAAAACAGGCATCCTGTTAAGCTTATATATGGGATTACGTTTGGGCGAAGTATGCGCATTAAAGCGGCGGCATATATTATATAAGGAAGGAATTCTATGTATACGCAATACAATGCAGAGGATTCAAAACTTTGATGGAGAAGGAAAGAAGACCAAAATTATTATAACAGAGCCGAAAAGCCCGCATTCTATTCGCGATATACCGATTCCGGCCCTGCTAATGAAACGATTGGAGAATCTAAAGGAGCTTCCAGAGGATGCCTATCTTCTAACAGGCAGCAGAGAACGATTTATCGAGCCACGGACATTGGAGAATATATTAAAGGGCTATTTGAAGGAATGTAATATGGAAAAAATAAATTACCATGTTCTCCGGCATACTTTTGCAACCAGATACATAGAGGAGGGATTTGATGCAAAATCATTAAGTGAAATTCTTGGACATGCGAATGTTAATATAACTTTGAATCGGTATGTACACTCCTCTATGGAACAAAAGAGGGAAAATATGGATAGGGTTTTTTCTTATTCGTCCACATTAATATTTTAAAAAATTCTAAAATTTTCGTAGAGCATGTTACTCTTTGAAAAATAACTATTTTTTGATGAATTTCGAGAAAATGGATGAATAGGTTTGTAGATAAACAGATAAAAATGATATTAATATAAAGAATTTTTCTTAGATTTTTGGGGAAAAATTGAAAAACAAAGAAATATGTTTACGTTTCACAAGATTTGTGCTATGATATCTTAGAAAAAAGCAGAAGGGATTCCCTCCTGCTGTCATAGAGTAACATGCTCTACGAAAATAAAAACACAGAAAGGAGCCCTTAATATCTGGTATATACTTTATTGCCCAAATCACAAGGAACAGGATATTATACGTTCCTGTCGGCAGCATTTGACTGAGAAGGCACTAAAAGATGCGTTCTGTTTCACTTATGACCGTATGCGGAAATATGAAGGAAGCTGGCATATTGAGCAGCGACTCATGTTTCCGGATTATGTGTTTTTGGAAAGTGAAGATGAGAAACGGCTTTCAGAAGAACTAGAACAGTATCGCCCCTTTCTGACAGCTTTAGGCGAAAACAATACGCTGGTCCCTGTGTGTAGAGAAGAGGAAGAATTCTTACGGGGGTTGTGTGATGAGAGTTATCATTCCAGAATGTCAAAAGGGTATATTCGGGATGGAAATACCTATGTCACTGAGGGACCTCTACAGGGAAAAGAGCGACAGATTCGGAGGATTGACAGACACAAGCGGTTGGCAAAGCTGGAGCTGCCTGGACGACTTCACAATGTGGATGTGGGACTGGAGATTTATAACAAAGTATAACATCTGTTCTACAGTATAGACTGCGGGACAGATGAAAGTACCACATATTGAAATAAAAATTTGGGGGTAAAAGCCGCAAAATGGCGAAGCATGCCCCAAAATAGAGGAGTGAAACGTATGTGGTATGCAATTCAGACGATTACAGGCAAGGAAGAAGAGGCTGTAAATAAGATTGAAAGAGTAGTAGAAAAGCGTGTATGTGAATATTGTTTCCTATTAAAAAGGGAAGCAGTCTGGCGCATCCAGGGTGTCTGCAGGATTCATACGGAAAATCTTTTTCCTGGTTACATTTTTGTTTGCACCCAATATCCGGAAGAATTTTATCAGCAATTGAAGGCAGTTCCGCAATATACGAAAATTTTGGGAAAAGAGGACGGCGGATTTTATCCGGTATCGAAAGAAGAAGAAATCTTTTTAAAAAAACTGTTAAATAAGGACAAAGAGAATACAGTACGACTCTCGAAAGTGGAGGTAGACAAAGACGGAAATATCATAGCATGCGGCGAGCCGCTGCGGTATTATCTGGGATATATGATTAAAAAGCGGATTCGTCTGCGGTATGTAGTGATTCGTGTGCATTTATTTGGCAGAGACAGGGAGATTTTATTAGGTATTCGACTGGAAGGGGATACAGAATGAAGAAAAGCAGATATGTAGCATGGAAAAAATTCATAGATCTTTTTCTGTCATTGTCGGGAGTAACTTTTTTATCTCCACTTTTTTTATTTATCATGCTTGTAATCAAACTGGACTCAAAGGGGCCAGTTTTTTTTCGGCAAAAAAGAGTTGGAATACACAAAAAGCATTTTTATATATTAAAATTCCGCACCATGCGGATAGATACTCCGAGGGATGTGCCAACACATCAGCTGATGGACCCAGAACAGTATATTACAAAAGTGGGTAAGTTTTTACGGAAAACTTCTCTGGATGAACTGCCGCAGATTTTAAATATCCTGAAAGGGGATATGAGCATTATTGGCCCCCGGCCGGCGCTTTGGAATCAGTATGATTTGATCGAAGAGAGGGATAAGTATGGGGCGAATGATGTGATGCCAGGGCTTACCGGGTGGGCGCAGATCAATGGAAGAGATGAGCTGGAGATTCCGGTGAAGGCTAGGCTAGATGGAGAGTATGTGGAGAAAATGAGTTTTTTCTTTGATGTAAAGTGCTTTATTGGAACGATATTGTCGGTAATGAAGCATGAAGGAGTGATTGAGGGTGGAACAGGAAGCTTGGAGAAAAAGTAAATGGGAAAGAAGATTCTGATAACAGGAGCAAATAGTTATATAGGAACTTCTGTGGAAGAGTGGCTTGGAAAATATCCAGAATGGTATGAGATAGAAACCATTGATATGGTGGATAACACTTGGAGAAGGAAAGATTTTTCTGGATATCATGTGATTTTCCATGTGGCAGGAATTGCACATAAGAAAGTCAAAGACACTTCTTCTCGTATGTGGGATAAATATTATAATGTGAATACTCAGCTGGCGTTTGAGACGGCTAGGAAAGCAAAAGAGGCTGGGGTAGGACAATTTATATTTATGTCATCAATGAGTATATATGGAAATGTTGAACATATCACTTTTGATACAATTCCTTGTCCTCAAAGCTTTTATGGCGATTCCAAATGGAGGGCAGAGCAAAAATTGGCGGAGCTTTCAGATGCTGCGTTTAGAATAGCCATACTACGTCCACCCATGGTATTTGGTAAGGGAGCTAAGGGGAATTATCCGATCCTATCAAAGCTTTCAAAGAAAACGATTATTTTTCCCAAGGTAGAGAATAGAAGATCAATGATTTATATTGAAAACCTGTGCGAGTTTATTAGGCTCATTATAGATAATAATGAAGCAGGTGTATTTTTCCCACAGGATGAGAATTGGATAAATACTACTGATATGGTTCGAAAAATTGCCACTGTTTCAAATCATCGTATCTGGTTTACGGAAATACTTGTGCCATGCATACATTTGGGCAATATGCTGCCGGGAAAAATTGGAACTATGTGTAAAAAGGCATTTGGAAGTTGTTACTATGATTTGGAAATGAGTGATTATAAAGGCAGGTATAGACTTTATGATTTAGAGACAGCCATTGAAAGAACAGAAAGGCAATTATGAAACCGTTAGTATCCATAACCACTGCAACTTATAATAGTGAAAAAACGCTTGCTAGAACAATAGAATCTGTATTGAATCAAACTTATAATTTTATTGAATATATAATCATAGATGGCTTGTCGAATGATAATACACTTCAAGTTGCGGAACAATACCGTGCAAGGTTTGAACAAAAAGGAATTTCGTATACTATTATCTCTGAAAGTGATCATGGTATGTATGATGCAATTAATAAAGGGATTCAAAGAGCTAAAGGCGAGATTATAGGGAATATTAATTCTGATGACTGGTATGAAGCGGATACAGTTGAAAAGGTGATAAAAAAGTATAATGAAACCAAATTTGATTTTATGTATGGTGACTTGAAAATTATTTCTGCAAATGGAGGAGTAAGGATAAAAAGAGCAAAAAAGTCTTCGTATGTAACATCAAGACACTGGAACCATCCTACACAATTTGCTACACGGGAATTGTATTTGAAAGAACCCTATAAATTGGAAAGCATGTATGATGATTTTGATTTATTCCTTCGAGTTATGAGGAAAGGATACCATATAGAAATTCTAAATGAGATTCTTGCGGATTTTACAACAGAGGGAATGAGCCATAAAAGAAGTATACAAGATGTAATACAGAGGGGAATTGCAAGATATAAAATATATATAAATAATGGATACAGTAAATTGTACTTTGTAGAAAGTTTTTGTGCTGAGATGATGAAATTGATATTGGGATAGAAATAGGACAAAGGAATAAATAATCCATGAGAATATTGCATATTAATTCGGTGTGTGGGGTAACTGGGACAGGCAGAATTGTAGCAGATTTATGTAGGGAAGCAAATGTCAGAGGACATCATAGTATGGCAGCGTATGGAGAGCACAAATTTCAAAATCAGGGAGACAATATAGAAACATTGCAGATAGGCACCAAGTGGGATTGTTATATACATGGACTGCTTACAAGATTGTTTGACTTGCAGGGGTTTGGTTCTATAAGCGCAACCAGAAAATTATTGAAAAGAATAGATGAATATCAGCCAGATGTAATACATCTTCACAATCTTCATGGATATTACATCAATATAAAATTATTATTTAATTATATTAAAAGGAAAAAAATTAAAACGGTATGGACGTTACATGATTGTTGGCCAATGACAGGGCATTGTGTTCATTTTGAAAATGCTTCCTGTACAAAATGGAAAGAACAATGTTACAAATGTCCTTTAAAAAAGGATTATCCAGCTAGCTATCTAACAGACAATTCCAGGTGGAATTATCGAAAGAAAAAAGAGGCTTTTCAAGGTGTTGAGGATATGATCATATTGGTTCCATCTGAATGGATGGCTGAAAAGGTGAAGGAAAGCTTTTTAAAAGATTATCCAATAAAAGTAATATATAATGGTATAGACACTCAAAAATATTGTCCTGTAGAAAGTGATTTTAAGCAAAAACATGGTATAGGAGATAAAATAGTAATCCTTGGTGTTGCAAATATATGGAATGAGAGAAAGGGTTTAAAAGTTTTTGTAGAATTATCAGAGTTACTTGATGATACATTTAAAATTGTATTAATTGGCCTTACGAAAGAGCAGATACAAGAGTTGCCAACAAACATAATTGGAATAGAACGGACAGACACGGTAGAAGAACTGGCGAAGGCCTATACAGCCGCAGATATTTTTGTTACTCCAAGCACAGAAGAAACATTCGGGCTTACAATAGCTGAGGCAGTTGCCTGCGGTACATGGCCAATTGTGTACGAGGGAACAGCATGTGCTGAGGTTGTAAAGCTTAGCATAGGGGAGGTCGTTCCGAGAAAGGTTGTTGAGCTTAAAAAGGCTATTGTAAAGTATAGTGAAAGTAAAAAAGAAGAGGATTTAGAGAAATATGCACAGTTCTTTTCAAAACAAAGATTTGCACAAGATATTTTGGAGATTTATCAGGGAGAAAATAGATGAAAATTTTATATCTGACTAATATACCATCTCCATATCGAGTAGCCTATTTCAATGAATTGGGTAAATATTGTGAACTGACAGTTTTGTTTGAAACCTCATATTCAACCGAGCGTGATAAAAGCTGGAAGAATTATCAATTTGATCATTTTACAGGGATCATTATGAAAGGAGTGAGGACAAGCAGGGATACAGCATTTTGCCCTTTCGTTGTAAAATATTTAAAAAAAGAAATATATGATTGTATTATTTTAACGGTTTTGTCTTCCCCCACAGGGCTGCTGGCGGCAGCATGGCTAAGAAGGTTTCAGATACCATATTGCTATGAGGGAGATGGAGGCATAGCCAAAAATACAAGAGGGTTAAAGGCATCACTGAAGAGGTTCATTATTTCCTATGCGGATATTTGTTTTAGCACAACCAATGATTTTGACAGATATTGCCTTACTTATGGAGCATTAAAAGAAAAAATTCGTAGATATCCATTTACCTCTATTTATGAAAAGGATATATTGCCTCAGATAGTCAGGAAAGATGAAAAATGTGTAATAAAAGAACACTTGGAGATTGAGGAAGAGAGGATTATTCTATCTGTAGGAAGGGTAATCCCTTTAAAGGGATATGATGTACTTTTAAAAGCGTTTGGAGGAATAAAGTCAAATTGGGGTCTTTACATTATAGGCGGAGAAGTAAATGAGGAGCTTCGCGATATTATTATCAAAAAGGGGATAGAGCATGTCCATTTTGTAAAATTTAAACAGGCAGAGGAATTGAAACAATATTATATGGCAGCAGATATATTTGTATTGTCAACGAGATCTGATACATGGGGCTTGGTTATTAATGAGGCTATGGCCTGCGGACTTCCTGTAATTACAACATATTCATGTGGCGCTGGAACTGAAATGGTTCGACAGGGTGAAAATGGTTTTTTATATGAGGCGGAGGATGTAGAAAGCCTTGGCAGACATATGGAAGAATTAATGGAGTCGGAGGAAATAAGAAGACGGATGGGCGAAAAATCCTTGGCTATTGTAAGAAATTATACGATTGAAAAGATGGCAGAAGTACATCTTGCTATTTTAGGGAATGATTAAGCTACAAAGTAGTGGTAAGATTGAGGAAAATTTGCGATGAGAGATTTTCAGACCAGACAGTATATTTATTTGCTGAAAGAAATCGAGATAAGAAATCGAGATTAAAAAATTACTTGATTCTTTTTGAACATATGTCTTGTTAAGAAAATGGAGTGTATTTTATGAAAATACTTTTTTGCGGCACAATGGTTCCGGATAATGTTGAATATCAAACAAAAGGAATATCCGCAGCAGGAAGCCGTTTTCAAAACAACATGATTAAAAACATGAGAGAACTGGGCCATGAGATATATCAGTGTTCATTTTTAGCTGTACCAATAACATCTAAAATAAGGACGAGCTTAGAAAACGAAGTTAAAATTGAAGATAATAAAGTACAGTATATTTTTAAAGAAAGAAATGTTGTTGCAAGCGTTATTAAATATTATAAAAGCGTGCTAAAGGTAATAAAGAATGTTGATATAATAATATGCTATAACATTGTTTATGCCTGGTTGTTGCTACCTTATCTTGCAAAATGCAAAAGAAAAAAAGGTATTGCAATCATAGCAGATTATAGCGACAGCATTAGCTATAAAGGGATAATTTCAAAATTATATGCTAAGTTTCAGCTTTGGAGTATGCGACGGTTTGATACTGTTGTAGGGCTGTCAGCTAATATTCGTTCAAAACTGAAGAAGAAGCAGAAATTTATATTGATGGAGGGCGGTATTGATCAAGCTTTTTATGATGCATTTTCATATCAAGCAAGGCGACAGCCCTCCCCTTATATTTTGATGTACTCTGGGCTTTTGAGTCAAGTAACAGGTGTAGATCTTTTACTGGAAGTGATGCAGCGAGTGAGCAGGCAGGATATTAAACTAGTTATTACAGGGAAAGGACCACTGGAGAAAGAGGTAAGGAAGGCTTCTATGGTTGATACACGAATTTGTTATAAAGGCCATCTAACATATGAAGAGTATATGGAACAATTGCAGAACGCAGATGTGTTGATAAATCCTAGAAATATGAATATTCCAGAAAATCAGAATAATTTTCCATCGAAGATTATGGAATATCTTGCAACTGGAAAAGTGATTCTTTCAACTAGATTTGTTGGCTGGGAAAAATTTGAGGAAAATATTATTTTTTGTGAAAGTAGTGTGGATGGGATAAAAAGAGGAATAGAAATTATTATTAGGAAATGGGGAGATAGGGAATTATATTATATGTTAAATAGGGAAAAAGCAAAGCAATTTGAGTGGAAAGAACAAATAAGAAAGGTATTGGGAAATACTTAAAAGTAATTATTTTAAGATAGTGAGAGTTGTGAGGCAAGAGCGTGAATCGAGAGAAATTTTTGGAAGATGAGATCAGAGATGAATATTTAGTAGAAAGTAAATTCAAACATATTTGGATGATAGAAATAGATATTTTAAAGGAGATTATTCGTATTTGTGAAAAATATTCACTTTCTTATTTTGTTTATGGAGGAACACTATTAGGGGCAGTTCGGCATCAGGGTTACATTCCATGGGATGATGATATGGATATTGCGATGTTGCGTGATGATTATGAGGTCTTTTTGGAAAAGGCAGATATGGAGCTGGATTGTGAAAGATTTTTCTTACAAAAATCAGAAATAATGGGAACGGTTTATGAAGGGTTTTCGAGAATTCATGATAATCATTCGACGGCAATTATAAGAAAGAACAGGAATAAAGATTGTAACCACGGAATTTTTATTGATATATTCCCTTTAGATTTTTTGCCAGATAATCTCAATAAGAGAAGAAAACAAATAAAAAAAATTAAGTTTTTATCAGGATTAATTTATTATTATGTTTATGCAGATGAAAAGGTTCGTTATAGTAATGTACAAAAACTGATGAAACTGTTTCCAAAGACAATATGGAAGTCTATTATATATAAACTAAAAAAAGAATGTGTACGTTATAATGATCAAAAAGGGGAGAAAGTCGCGATCTTATCTTGTGATCCAAATGATGAGAAGTGTTATTGGTATTGGGAAGATATTAAAGAGACAATAGAGCTTCCTTTTGAGTATTTAATGGTAAAAGTGCCAAAAGGCTATGACAGGTGCTTGAAAATTGGCTTTGGAAACTATATGGAATTTCCACCAAAAGAGGAACGCGGAAAATGGCATGAGAATGAGATTTATTATGATCCCTACAAAGAATATACAGAATATAGAGATAAAAATAAATTATTTAATTAAAGTGGTAAAGTATGATGAATAAAATGGATTACTCAATTCCGATTGTATTAATTGTATTTAACAGACCAGAATTGGTAAAAAAGCAGTTGGAGCGACTAAGGAAGATAAAACCCCAAAAGTTATATATTGTGTCAGATGGAGCAAGAGCAGGGAGGGATGAAGAGGCTGTTCAGGTGAATGAGGTAAGGAGGCTTTTTGATAGTATTGATTGGGAATGTCACATAGAAAAAATATACGCCATGAAAAATATGGGGTGTGATAAAAGGATTGTGAGTGGGTTGAATCAGGTTTTCGAAACAGAAGAACAGGCAGTTATTTTGGAGGATGATTGTTTACCACATGAGAGCTTTTTTGAATATTGTAGAATATTATTAGAAAAATATAAAGATAATCCAGAAATTATGTATATTTCAGGAACAAAATGGGTAAAAGACTATTCAATTCCGTTTGATTATGGATTTTCATATAATACAGGAACGTGGGGATGGGCAACTTGGAAGCGGGCATGGAAGGAATGGCATTGGGATATAGAGGAATGGCAGAGCAAAAAAATGAAATGGATGAAAGGTATTTATTCTAAACGTTTCCGCAAAAATTGGATACGAGATATGGAAAGATATTTTGAAAAAGACAGTATTCCTTGGGATTATGTATGGAGATTTTGCGTGGGCAGAAGGCTTAGTGTTTTCCCGTCTGTAAATTTAATAGAAAATATGGGATTTGACGAAAATGCAACTCATACAAAGGAAAAAATGGAAGGATATGATGCCTGTACAGCAGAATTGGAGATAGTGTCCCATCCCAAAGAAATAGTTGCAGACTACCAATATCCTAGAGAGATAGAAAAGCAATATCAGATTCCATTTTGGAATAAAGTAATAAGAAAACTAAGAGCTTATGGAGTATTTGATGAAAAAGATAAAGGTACTGTTTGATGGATTTGGTAGAGATGGTAATTTTAGAGATAGGGAAGAGTCAAGAGTAATTATGGAACTTCTCCAAAAACATTATGATGTGGAATTAACTCAATCGCCAGATTATATTTTTTGTAATGTGGATTCTAGTCAATATTATAAATTGGATGGAGTACGAATTTTTTGCACAATAGAGGCAATATGTCCAGATTTTAATCTTTGTGATTATGGTATTGGATTTGAATATCTTAGTTATGGTGATCGATATTTTCGCTTTCCTAATTTTTATTATAATCAGGATATAACGGGTAGAATGGCAGATAAACATAAAAATATAACAAAAGATTTAGCAGAAAGAGATTTTTGCAGTTTTGTCTATTCAAATGCTAAAGCAGAGCCTGTAAGGGGAGAGTTATTTGAGGTAATGAATAGTTACAGAAGAGTCGACTCTGGGGGAAAATATTTGAATAATTCTGTGGATGGTCAATTGGTCAAGAGTAAATTTGATTTCGAAAAAACACATAAATTTTCTATCGCCTGTGAAAATGCAAGCCATCCTGGATATCATACTGAAAAGTTGGCAGAGGCATTTGCTGCAAAAACGGTTCCTATATATTGGGGGGATCCGGAAGTATGTAAAGTTTTTAATTCTAAAGCGTTTATTAACTGCAGTGATTATTCCTCCACAGAAGAAGTTTTAAAAAGAGTTATCTATTTAGATAATAATCCTCAGGAATATTTAGCTATGCTTAGAGAACCAGCACTATTAGATGTATCAGCAAAGTGTGGATGGAAATTTGCTGAAGAGAAATTAGAAGAATTGGAAAAATATTTGGTATATATTTTTGAACAGCCCTTAGAAAATGCGTATAGAAGAAATCGTGGATTTTGGGGAAAGCAATATTTGCAGGCAAAACGTAATGAAGGACGTATTATTGAAAAGTATAATATGCTGTATGAGATGAAAGCGTTGCATATATTAAAAAAGATAAAAAAAGGCATTTAAAAAAGGAAATTTTGAAATGATTTATACGATTAATTATTCGAATGAGAGATTTAGGAGGGCACAAAAACTTAATACAAAAACAGCTTATAAACAAGGAGCAGATAAAGTCTTTTCTTTTTCCCCAAAAGATATTGATAAAGATTTTTGGATGGATAACAAAATGATATTAAGTTCAAGGCGGGGGAATGGATATTGGCTTTGGAAACCATATTTTATAAAAAAAGTGTTGGATACGATGCAGGAAGGAGATTGCCTGGTATATTCAGATGCAGGATTATTTTATTTAAATAATATTCCTGCTTTTTTTAATGAAATGAGAGAAAAAGATCATTGGTTAATGTGCCAGGGTACTGGATATTTGGAACGACAATATACAAAAAGAGACGCTTTTGTTTATATGGGTTTGGATACACCGGAATATTCAGATACAGAACAGCGAGCAGGTACCGTAGCATTAATAAAATGTGAGAAAGCGGTAAAATTAGTCGATGAATGGTTGGGATATGCATGTGATGCAAGAATTATTACAGATATGCCAAATGTTTGTGGAAAACAAAATTATAGAGGGTTTATCGAGCACCGCCATGATCAAAGTATTTTTTCTCTGTTGACGAAAAAATATCAAGTTTCACAAGGAATACTATTTGAAGATTTTGAGTTTCGAAAATTTTCAAAAGCTTTATTGTGCTATCATCATTCAGAGTACGGAAAAGTAATGTCAATAGCCTTTCACAGAAGATATGATCCTGTATGGTGGGAATTAAAGCGAATAATAAAGAAGCTGATAAAGTATCATGAATAATTTTAGGAGAAAAAAGTATGAAGGTAGTTCATATTAGTACAAGCGTCTCAGAATCTTCAGCGAATACAAGATTGCATAAAGCATTATTGAATATGGGTATTGCATCAAAAATATTGACAATGGGGCATAGTGGCTCAATTGAGAAGGTATATGATTTAAAAAACAGTTTGCCTGTAAAAATTATGGATGTTGGAATGCGGAAAATCAGAGCAAAACAAAAAGAATATCTTCCAATACAAGTCAATACACCATTTTCTGTAGGGAATACAGGATATAACCTAAACAATAATTGCTTAATACAGGAGGCAGATATTATCCATCTTCATTGGGTATGTGAAATGCTATCTATCCATAACATAAAACAGCTTTTGGCATTAAATAAACCAATCATATGGACTTGTCATGATAGTTGGCCTTTTACGGGAGGATGTCATGTCCGTTATGGATGCATGAATTTTACACAAACATGTGGCAAATGTGAGGAGCTTGAGGTCAACAATAGATACGATATTACTTATAAAATTATGAGAAAGAAGTTAAAGGAGTGGGATTCAAATAAAATTGTATTTATTGCTCCAAGTAATTGGATGAAAGACAATATTCATCAAAGTGCATTATTTCAAAAGAATAGAGTAGAGGTAATACCTAATACATTGGATACAGAAATTTTCAATCCTAGGAGGTTGAAGACTAAGGAATTTAGAGATAAAATTAATATTCTTTTTGGTGCGACAGATACTAGAACACCATATAAGGGATATAGGTATGTAGTGCAAGTACTTGAGAGACTTTTGAAACAAGATGCGACATACAAAGACAAAATTCGGCTTCATTTTGTAGGCGAAATGGGAACAATAGACAAGATAATTGAGAAATTGGATTGTAAATTTTGGGGATATATTTCAGAAGAAGAAAAGATGGCAGATATTTATAATATGGCAGATTTATTTTTTTTCCCATCTATAGATGATAATCTTCCCAGTATGGTTATGGAAAGTATGGCGTGCGGAACACCGGTGGTTGCATTTCAAACAGGAGGGGTTCCAGATTTGGTAGATCATAAAAAAAATGGATATCTAGCCGATTATAAAGATATAGGTGATTTGACAAATGGACTAGAATGGGTATTGAAGAATAATGAGAATAATAAGCTGGGAATACATGCGAGTAAGTGTGTAAATGAAAGATTCAACAATAAAAGGATTGCAACAGAACATATAAAATTGTATGAATCTGTATTAAAATAAAAGAAATGGGTAGATTTATGAAAAGGGTTTCAATTGTACTTCCGGTATATAATGGGGAAGAAAATTTGGAGAAATCGATAGAGAGTATACTAAATCAAACATATCAAAATATCCAGTTAATTATTGTTGATGACTGTTCGACGGATAAGACTCCTGATATAATAAATAGTTTTATAAAAAAGGATTCACGTATTTGTTTAATAAGAAATAAAGAAAATTTGAAATTACCTGCAAGTTTAAATGTGGGGTTTCGCTATGCAGATGGTGAATATTATACATGGACTTCTGATGACAATATGTATCATGAATCGGCAATTGAAACTATGGTGAATTATCTGGAAGAGAATCCAACTATTAGTATGGTATATTGTAATGTATTACTTATAGGGCGAAAAGGGGATATACTGTGCAAAAATGAGCTGCCAGACCCTGAACAGCTCTTGTTTAAAAATACAATAGGGGCGTGTTTTTTGTATAGAAGTGAAGTTGCAAACAAAGTTGGTGAATATGATGAGACCCTTTTTCTGGCAGAGGATTATGATTATTGGTTGAGGATTTTTCAAGAGGGTAAAATAAAGCATTTGGGAGAATTTTTGTATTATTATAGATGTCATGAGAATAGTTTAACATCTACAAAGCATGAGATGGTTAAGGTACAGACAAGTAAAGTATGGGATAAACATTTTAAATTTATTACAGAACATATATCTAAAAGAAAACAATTATACATATTTTTTGATACTTATGTATACTTTAAAGGAGAGCAAAAGGGAGATATATTGGATAAATTGATAAAGGAATATAAATGTTACTATTTCCATAGAATTATCAGTAAAATAAAAGCGCATTTATAGGAAGTTAGGTGCAAATATGGGAGAAAAATTTACAACACATATAAAATCAAGAAATGGATGGTTTGATATCAATATAATAGAGTTGTTTCAATACAAAGATTTGACTTGGCTGTTTGTAAAAAGAAATATAAAGGTTACTTACAAACAGACGATTTTGGGACCTTTATGGTTGATACTCAATCCGATGCTTACAGTTTTATTATATTCATTTGTTTTTGGAAGTATCGCAGGAATGTCAACAGATGGAAGTCCGCAACTGGCATTTTATCTGGCAAGCAATGCATTATGGTCTTATTTTGCGACTAGTTTATCTCAGACGTCAACTACTTTCACTTCAAATGCAACAATTTTTGGAAAGGTATATTTTCCGAGGCTAACTATGCCAATATCTACAGTTTTAACAGGAATTTTAAATTTGTTGGTCCAAATTGGTATGCTGATGGTAGCTTTGATTATTTATAAATTACAAGGAGTTCAAATTAATACTAATATTACTATATTGTTAATTCCAATATTAATATTGCAAATTGCTGTATTGGGGTTAGGATGTGGGATAATTATATCAGCACTTACGACTAAATACAGAGATTTGACGATTGTTGTTACTTTTGGAGTACAACTATGGATGTATGCAAGTCCAGTGGTATATTCGATAGCACAGATTCCGGATAAAATTTATTTTTTATATATGTTGAATCCAATAGCACCTATTATATCTATATGGCGATATGCTTTTTTAGGAAGTGGGGAACCGCCATATTTTTATTGGGGAATTAGTTGGATAGTGACCATGGTAGTACTGATTCTGGGTATTATTTTGTTTAGCAAAGTAGAGAAAACTTTTATGGATACGGTGTAAAAAATGGGAGAAACAGTAATTAAAATTGATAATTTGAAAAAAAAGTATCGTTTAGGAACCATAGGTGGAGCCACTTTAAATGCAGAATTACAAAGCTGGTGGGCAAGGAAAAGAGGTAAGGAAGACCCGAACCTTAGATTGGGCGAAGAACAAGAAGATATAAATGTGACTTTTTGGGCGTTAAATGGAATTAATTTAGAGGTAGAAAGAGGAGAGGCACTGGGAATAATAGGGGCTAATGGGGCCGGAAAATCTACTTTATTAAAAATACTATCCAGAGTAACTGCACCTACGGAAGGAGATATATGGATTAAGGGAAGAATATCCAGTATGTTAGAGGTAGGAACAGGCTTTCACGGAGAGTTGACAGGACGAGAAAATATTTATATGAACGGTGCCATACTAGGAATGACCAAAAAGGAAGTCGATATAAAGATGGAATCTATTATCGAATTTTCAGAATGTCAGCAATTTATAGATACACCTGTAAAGCGATACTCATCTGGTATGTATGTTAAATTAGCATTTGCTGTTGCAGCGAATCTTGATGCAGATATTTTGGTAATGGATGAAGTACTGGCTGTGGGAGATATGAAATTTCAAAAAAAGTGTTTGGGAAAAATGGGAGATGTTGCCAATAATGAAGGCAAGACAGTTCTTTATGTAAGCCATAATATGAATACAGTAAGAAGTCTTTGTACAAGGTGTATTGTTCTTAATAAAGGACAGATAGCTTATGATGGAGATGTGGAAACGGCAATACAAATATATCTGGAGAATAATAAAGAAGATTTAAAAACAATTTTTGATACTAGTAAAGATAAAAGGCCTTTATATGATTTGGGGAAAAAGGGGTGCATAGATTTTATTCAATTGCTGAATAAGGAGAGTGCACGGTATGACGTGTGTGAAAAAATGCTAATAAAAGTAAAATGGAGGATGAAATGCTGTATAGATAAAGTTAAATTGGGGTTTTCTCTTAAATATGCGGATGGCACAAATATTGGTTTTACGGAAACAGATGCAAGCTTTGATGTTACAAGTGGAAATGATTATGAAACAATTTTGGAATATAACTTATCAAATTTGGCAGAAGGGGTTTATTTTATTTATCTACAGCTTTTTTATTTAGATGAATTAAATATTGTACATGGCATAGATCAATCTGAAAAAATATTTATTGAAATAATAGATAATGATCCATCAAAAACTTCATGGCAGCGTCAGTATTGGGGAAGTATAAGATTAAATACACTAAAAATAATTAAAAAGGGTATTAATGATGAAGATATTATATTTAAATAACTGTTGGTTTACAAATGTTGGCGAAGCATTTATTGATGTTGGTGGAATGGAATTGGCAAGGAAAATATTTCCGGATTCTTCAATAGCTTGTTTTTCGGCTATGTCAAATTATTATGTAAAAGCAGTAGAACAATTTGAACGGATTAGAATTAAAGATAGATTAAAGAAGAATAACAAACTATCTACTATCGTTACAGGGAGAGTGGATAGTTTTTTAAATGCAGATTATTTAATCTTACCAGGAATGCTGGCAACAAAAGAGTTTCTGGAAGCATCTTCAAAACAGATGGTAGATGAACTTAAGGAAAGAGGATGCAAACTGATTTTTATTGGCTTAGGAGGACTTGAATATAATTCAGAAGAGATATATGCCTTTTCGAAATATTTGGAGAGAATAAAACCTGAATTAATAATTACAAGGGATAAAATTACTTTTGAAAATTATAAAAATGTAGCTGAATGTATTAATGGTTTGGATTGTGCATTTTGGACAGTTGATGTATTTGATCCAAGAGGATTTCAGAATGGTAATTATGATATTGTTGCATTTAATCGTACAAAGGAACCTATTGAATTTAGTCAATGGAGAAGGCCAGTGATTCGGCCTTGGCATATGCAATATAGTTTTCGTAAGGAAAATTATTGCGAAAATGTATTGATTTCTGATACTCCTTACGATTATTTAACAGCATATGCCAATGCGAATCGGATTTATACAGACTTAGTACATGCAACAATTATTTCATTAATGTATGGAAGGCCAGTAAAATATTGGTATTTCGATAAAAGAAGTTCTGCTTTTGAGGCAGTGGATGGAATAAAAAAGGATAAAAGAGGGTTTTTGACAATCAATGAGAAGTTATTGGCAGATCAGAAAGAACGAATTAAGCAGCAAATTAAAAAGGCTATAAATATTAATTATTAATCTAAAATTTAAAGGAGAGAATCATTTGAAGAAAATAGGGATACTGACATTTTGGGGAGTGCCAAATTATGGAGCTTTTGCACAGGCATACGCATTGAATAGGATTATTCAATCGTTGGAATCCAATGCTGAAGTGGTTCATATGGCATATTTAGATCCAGCTCATAAGAAATTGTATTTTCAAAAAAGAAAACCTAAAATGGAAAGAAAAAAAGATTTGATTAATCCATTTTTTTATTGGAGTTATATTAAATATATAATAGATAAAAATATATATTATCCAAACTTTGAGAAAGACTGGAATAAGATACCACATACATTAATTGAAACAAAAGAAAGACTTGAAACAGAAAAATGGGATGTAATAATTACAGGGAGTGATGCTATCTGGGAGTATTCGATTAAAGAATTTGGGGATGATATACATTTAATTGGAAACCAATTAAATTGTATCAGATTATATTCATATGCAGCAAGTTTTGGAGAGATGGAGATTAATGATAATTTTCCCCATTTTGTTATAGAAGGTTTGCAAAACTATCAAAAAATATCGGTTAGAGATAATATGTCATATGACATAATAAAAAAGTTGACTGGAATAGAAGCGGAAATTCTTTTGGATCCAACATTACTATATAATTTTAGAGAAGATGACAATATTCCTCAACCAGAGTATGATGAATATATTTTAGTTTATGGAAATAATTTTCCACCATTTATAATTAATGAGGTAAAAGAATATGCCCTTAAAAATCATTTACTAATAATAGGGGCCGGGATAGCACCAGAATGGTGCGATTATCGATTAATTGATTTAGGACCTCTACAATGGATAGGAATGTTTTCAAAGGCAGAATTTGTAGTTACATGTACATTTCATGGTTTGATGTTTTCAATTAATTATAATAAAAAGGTTTTATTTAACCAAATAATTTATACAAAAAACCGATCAGAATGGTTGCTAGAACAATTAGGATTAAGAGAGTTATATGCGAAAGAAGTTTCCTTACAAAAAGTTTTGGGATTTAAGTGGGATTACAAAAAGATTAACCAGAAATTAGAGACGCTGAAAAAAAAATCCTTCTTGTATTTACGAGAGGCTTTAAATTATGAATAATATTTTAGATAACTGCAATCAATTTTGTTCAGGATGTGGATTGTGTGAAACTGTTTGTCCAGTGAAAGCTATAAAGGTAAATGTACAGGAGGGGGCTTACCGCCCTGCTGTAAATGAGTCATGTATTAATTGTGGAAAGTGTAGAAGAATTTGCCCCAATTTATGCGTGGAGAAATATAGCTATGAAGAATTTTGCTATTATTATTGGGGACATAGTTTAAATCCTGAACATCGAAAAATGGCAGCTTCAGGTGGGATAACATCGGAATTATTGGCTTATATGCTTAATAAGGGATATGTTGATTATGTTGTAACAGCAGACATGTATTATAATGATCAAAATGGTCGGTTTAATATTTTGGGTTCTTCTGAAATAGATAAAATATATGAATATTCAGGTAGCAATTATTGTCCGATTAACATAGGAAAAGCTGTTGATATAATTAGAGAAAAAGAGGGAATATGTGCAATAGTCTGCTTACCATGCCTTGCAAGAGGAATAAAAAAGCTGTGTAGAAGTGATAAAGAAATAGAGAGTAAAGTAAAATTTATTATTACATTATTATGTAACCATGTTCCAACGTATAATGCAACAGAGTATATAAAAAAGAAATATAAAGTTTCAGAACCGGATATGATAAAATACCGAGGAAATGGCTGGTTTGGTTTTTTAAGAATGTTTAAAAGAAAAAAAATTTATGTAGAATATTTTTCAGTACCATTTTCTAAATATTTTGCGACGGCATTTTCAAATTATTTTTGGCAGAGAGCATGTATACAGTGTGAAGATCATTTTGGAAAATATTCAGATATAGCAATGGGAGATGCTGATTTTGTTAAATATAGAGAACAGGGTGAGAATGACGGAGAAACAATGTGTTTTGTCAATAATCAAGAAATGCATAAAATATTGATGGAGATGTGTACAGAAAAAATTATAGAAGTTTCGAAAGATTTTACAGAACGAGAGTTATTGGAGATTTATGGATCGCTATGCGATTCGAGACGGGCATCAGAAAAGAATTTACAACAAAATTATAAAAAGATATTATTTAAAGAAAAAACTTACGAGTTTTTAATAAAGACGCATTTTATATGGATATTACTTTTGTGGAGAAAGATAATAAATTTAAAAATTAGAAAAGTTTAGAAATACAGAGGAGAAGAGTGAAAAAGAAAGTAGATTTTGGGACGCACTTAAATAAGGGATCATAGATCCCAACGGTTAGATGTTATAGAAAACAGAATAATCATTAGTTATCGTTGCATTTAACCAATAGACTGATATCGTATCCTTGAGCTTCAAGGTATGCAAAAACATTACTGTCATTGAGAACAACTCGTTCGTTGTGATTATGAGGATTAAGGAGTTCCTCATAATCGGATGGCTGAAAGGGCTTCTTTTCAGAAACCATATGATATATGCTGACCATCATCATACGGGCAATGGCTATAATCGCTTTTTTGAGACCTCGTCGCTTCTTGAACCTTCCGTATTTGATTGCAAAGTAAGGCTGAGATTTACACTTGATTGCAGCAAGGGCGCATTGAACCATCATAGGCTTTAAATAATCACCAGCCTTTGCAATGCGGGTAGATTTTTTCGTCCCTGCGGACTCATTATTGGCAGGAACAAGTCCGCACCAGGAGCACAGGTGTGCTGCGTCATCAAAAACGGACATATCGACACCGGTTTCGGCCAAAACAATGGTAGAACTAAGTTCAGTCATTCCCGGCATAGTGCTTACAAATTCGACAAACTCATAATAAGGCTTGATACGAACATATAACTCCACCTCAGTCTGAAGAATCATTTCATTGAGGTATTCTAAATGATTATGAGCCAGTTCGTACTTCTTTGCCTGATCCGTTTCGATTTTGTATCCTTTGATCGCGGCAATGATTTCATCAGACTTTGCTTTGGCGCCTTTTTTAATAAGCTGACGAACAGCTCTTTCATTGATGGAATCAGAGGTATGTTCCAAGAGATACGCCATAATCTCAGTTGCGGTTTTGCCAAAAGGGTCAGAAAGGACGCTTGCAATTCCGATGTTGGAAAGAGTCATGCAGTTTTGAAGTCGGTTTTTTTCAGAAGATTTCATACAAACCAGTTTAAACCGGTATCTGGCAAGTTCACGGAGTTGACGGAAATCTTTAGGTGGGATAAAGGAGCATCTGACCAAATCGAACTTGTAGAGGTCAGCAATCCACTTAGAATCCTTTTTATCCGTTTTTTTACCCTTGATGGCCTTAACGTATTTAGGATGGATCAGGCATACATCAATGTCGGCTTCGAGATAATTAAAAATAGGAATCCAGTACTTTCCAGTGGATTCCATGCAGACATGATAACAATTATTCTCGATAAGCCAGTCGTGGAATCTTTGAATATCGGAGTTGATGGTTGAAAAGGACTCCTGTATGTATTCTGAAATTCCGGCTTTGTTGGTAGTAACGATGGTTGCAACGATAACATTTTTGTGGACATCGAGTCCACAGCAGATGGGGTAAATAATCCTCATCATTGATATCACCACCTTTATAAAAAATGGAATAGCAACATTGACTGTTATTCTGCGACTAAATAAACATGGTTTATTACCAATGATAAGAGTCCGGGCTCAATGTCCCACTTGTTTGTGCTTGAAAGAATGACGACACATATAGCTATGCGGGGTCGAAAAACTTCGCCACCTCTCCTTCCATGTTCTGTAGTGTATTGCTATTCCACACAAGAATTATAAAACAAAAAATAGAGGGGCACAACGTTTTTCATTACTTGTTTGTGCCTGAGCGAAGCGAAAGGAATGGATTAAACTATGAAAAATCAAATGCATATATTTAACAGAGCAATTCAATGGGTCCGGAAAAATTCCATTGATAATAAAGGGATAACAGTAACTTCCAAACAAAAGATTATTTATCCAGAAGTCACGGGCTATTATATTCCAACATTGCTTGAATGGGGAGAACGCCAGTTGGCAGTATCTTATGCAAAATATTTATGTGATATTCAAAAGGAAAATGGCTCTTGGTATGATGCTCATGATAAAAAACCATATGTATTTGATTCAGCGCAAATATTAAAAGGACTTCTTAGCATCCGAGAGATTTTACCAGAAGTCGATAAATTTATTATAAAAGGATGTGATTGGTTAATATCTAATGTTAATGAAGAGGGGAGGCTAGTGACTCCAGATCAGGAAGCATGGGGAAATGATGAAGAATTTTGTTCAGATTTAATCCATATATATTGTTTGGCACCATTAATAGAGGCGTCAAAAGCTTATGAAAAACCAATATATGGGGAAATGGCTAAAAAAGTTTTGGAGTATTATAAAGAAAATTATAAAGATAGAATTTTAAACTTTCGATTGCTTTCTCATTTTTATGCTTATGTAATGGAAGGATTAGTGGATGTAGGAGAAATAGAATTAGTTCGAGAAGCTATGGCAAAAATCGAGAAAGTTCAGAATTATAGAGGAGGGATACCAGGCTTGTATAATGTGAAATGGGTTTGTTCTACAGGCTTATTTCAATTAGCGTTAGTATGGTATAAATTAGGGGAATTAGATAAAGGAAATAGAATATTTAGATATGCATGTTCATTGCAGAACGAAACAGGAGGATGGTATGGAAGCTATCCAGGAACTTTCTTAAATAAATATTCAAGAGGAAGACAAAAGGCGTACTATTTTCCAGAAGAAGAAATAAGCTGGGCAAATAAATATTTTCTGGATGCTTTATCATTTAAAACAAAACTGGAATTTGAGTTACAAGCCTCTACTTTTTCGGATGTTATTTCGGAAGATGATGGGAGATATATGTTAATTGAAAAGGAACTTTTAGAATGTGAAAAAAGTGGACAGAAATTAAGCGTTTGTGACATTGGATGTGGAAAAGGAAGATATCTTAAGATTTTGATAAAAAAATTTTATCATCATAAATACTATGCGATGGACTTATCTGAAAAAGTAATGGAAGGATTAGATTCTATTGTAGAAAAAAGACAGGGAAGATTAACTAATATTCCTTATAATGAAGGAGTATTTGATTATATATATGTTTGCGAGGCATTGGAGCATGCTGTCAATATAGAGGGGGCATTAAAAGAGTTGTGGCGAGTAACGAAGCCAGGCGGAAAAATATTGATTATAGATAAGCCAGCAGAGCAGATGGGAAAATTGGAAATAGATGAATGGGAGCAGTGGATAGATGACAAGGTTATAAAAGAATTTGTAGATTGTTTCAGTGGTGTGTTGACGGTTGTAAACTCTGTTAGTTATGAGTGTAAAAATGATGGATTATTTAGAGGGTGGATTATTAAAAAGTTATAAGAATATTTTAAAACGAGGAATTATAACACTATGATTTTTATAACCACCTATAGAAATTAGTTAGTATAAATCACTTTGAATTTGTAGATAAGCTATTGGGAGATTAAGATTGAAAATGAAAAAAGTAATGCTTGTATTCGGCACAAGGCCTGAAGCAATTAAAATGTGTCCACTTGTAAGAGAATTACAGAGTAGAAAAGGAATCAGAACTCTAGTTTGTGTTACGGGGCAGCATAGAACAATGTTGGAACAGGTATTAGTAACATTTAATGTGAAACCTGATTTTGATTTATCCATTATGAAGACTGAACAAACTCTGTTTGACATTACAACTGAGATTTTGGTAAAAATTAAAAAAGTTTTGGAAAATGAGAGACCTGATGTGGTATTGGTTCATGGAGATACAAGCACTACTTTTGCAGCGGCACTAGCATGTTTTTATTTGCAAATTCCGGTAGGGCATGTAGAGGCAGGGTTGCGAACATACAATATTGCTTCTCCGTATCCAGAAGAATTTAATCGGCAGGCTGTTTCTATTATTTCAAAGTATAATTTTGCACCAACTAAACTTAGCTATGAAAATCTTATTCGTGAGGGAAAGAAGAAAGACACAATTTTTATTACAGGTAATACAGCTATAGATGCGTTGCAGATAACTGTGCGAGAGGACTATAGTCATCCGGAACTGGAATGGAGTAATGACTCTAGATTGATACTAATCACTGCACATAGACGTGAAAATCTGGGGCAGCCCATGAAGAATATGTTTCGAGCAATAAAACGAGTTTTAAATGAACATGAAGATGTAAAGGCAATTTATCCTATTCATATGAATCCCATTGTTCGTGATACTGCCTATGATATATTTGATGTAGATGATCGAATTCATCTGATAGAGCCTTTGGATGTGCTTGATTTTCATAATTTTATGAAGCGCGCCTATGTGATTCTTACGGATTCAGGTGGGATACAGGAGGAGGCCCCTTCACTTGGAAAACCAGTGTTAGTTATGCGTGATACAACAGAAAGACCAGAGGGAGTAGCAGCAGGAACATTGAAGATTGTGGGAACTGATGAGGAGGTCATATATTCAACGTTTACAGAACTTCTTGATAATAACTTAATGTATGATCAAATGGCTCATGCATCAAATCCATATGGAGATGGGAAGGCAAGCGTTAGAATTGCGGATATTCTCGAAAGTTTTTAAAGCAAAGATGTAATTGCTTACATTTGTTAAATGAACATGATTTTTACTAGACATTTACATAAATTTATGTTATTGCGTTCATGAGAATAAAAGGAGAAAATAATATGAACATAATAGAAAAAGACATCCTTCTTCATCTTAAAAATACCTCATTCATCAATCAAAGAATCCTTTCCGAAAGAACTAACTATTCCCTAGGAAAAGTCAATCAATCTCTTCGAAACCTGCAGGAGCAGGGATACCTCAGTACAGAAATGTCCCTGACAGTAAAGGCTCTTGAGCTGTTAGAATCACACTGGCCCCAAAGAGCGATCATTCTGGCCGCAGGTTATGGGATGCGTATGATCCCCATCAATACAGAGACGCCCAAGGGACTTCTTCAGGTAAATGGGGAGCCGTTGATAGAGCGTATTATCAAACAGTTACATAAAGTCAATGTGCACGATATTACAGTTGTAGTTGGATTTATGAAAGAATCTTATGAATACTTGATAGATGAATATCAAGTGGAGCTTCTTGTAAACATGGAATATTCCCAGAAAAACAATCTCCATTCACTGAATCTAGCAAAAAATAAGATAGAGAATACCTATATCATACCCTGTGATATCTGGTGCGATGAAAATCCTTTCCAACATAATGAATTATATTCCTGGTATATGATCAACGAATTGATGGACGATGAAAGCAACGTGAGGGTGAACCGCAAGCAGGAACTGGTACGGACAGACCAAGGTGGAAACCAGATGATTGGAATTTCTTATATTACTGGCGAAGCGGTACACAGCTTGAAACAGCATCTTACAGAAATGGATTCGGATCCCATCTATCAACACAGCTTTTGGGAGGAAGCCCTGTTTGAAAAAGACAAGATGATAGCGTCTTCCCGCCTTGTAAATTCACGAATGACTTATGAAATCAATACCTATGAGCAGCTCCGAGAACTGGATGAATCTTCCCGTCAGTTACAATCACGGGTTATACAACTGATGGCAGAAAATCTAGAGGTGTCAGAAAATGAGATTAAGAACATCGCAGTTCTAAAAAAGGGAATGACGAATCGTTCCTTCTTGTTTACCTGCAAAAACAAAAGATATATTATGCGTATTCCGGGAGAGGGGACGGAGCACTTGATTAACCGAAGACAAGAATATGCGGTGTATCAGGCTATTGGAAAGCTTGGGATCAGTGATGATATTTTTTATATGAATCCGGAAAATGGCTATAAGATAACTGCTTATTTGGAGAATGCCAGAGCCTGTGATCCGGAAAATATAGAAGATGTGCGATTATGTATGAAAAGACTCCATGACTTTCATGAAAGAGGCCTGCAGGTAGAGCATATGTTTGATATATTCGAAAAGATGGAATTCTATGAGTCTCTTTGGAATGGAGTACCATCTTGCTATAGAGATTACGAGGAAACAAAGAAGAAAGTTTATGAATTAAAGAAATATATAGATACGCAGCCCCAAAAATATGTTTTAACTCATATAGATGCAGTACCGGATAATTTTTTGTTTGTTAAAAATGCGCAGGGAGATACGGAGATTCGCCTCATAGATTGGGAATATGCAGGCATGCAGGATCCCCATGTGGATATTGCCATGTTTGCCGTTTACGCCATGTATGACAGAAAAAAAATAGAAATGTTGATTGATGCCTATTTTACAGAGGGGTGCCCTCAGGAGGTACGTTTGAAAATATATTGCTATATTGCGGCCTGCGGCCTCCTGTGGAGTAATTGGTGCGAATATAAACGGCAGCTGGGAGTGGAATTTGGGGAATATGCGATCAGACAGTACCGATATGCCAAAGAATATTATCGGATTGTAAAAGAAAGCAGTTTATTGGAGGAAGAGAAATGAGCCGGATAATAAGAGCGATCATTATGGCAGCTGGAGAGGGGCGCCGTATGCATCCAGTAACACTGGAGGTTCCCAAGCCCCTTGTGAGAGTAAATGGAGTTCGGATGATAGATACTGTGATACAGGGACTTAAAAAAAATGGCATTGATGAAATTTATGTTGTGGTGGGCTACTTGAAGGACAAGTTTTTATGCCTGGAGGAAGAATATCCGGGTGTAAAATTGATTGAGAACCCATACTATCATACCTGCAACAATATCTCTTCCTTATATGTGGCGCGGGATTATATTGAAAATGTAATTATATTGGATGGAGATCAGATGATTTATAATGAGAAAATTCTGGAACCTGAATTTGAACGATCTGGTTATAACTGCATCTGGACAGAGAAAGCAACGGATGAATGGCTGCTGACAATTGAGAATGGAATTGTAACACATTGTAGCAGAAATGGAGGAAGTTGTGGATGGCAGTTATTTAGCGTTTCACGATGGAATGAAAAAGATGGAAGAAACTTAAAACGTCATCTTGAAATAGAGTTTGAGGAGAAAGGAAACAAGCAGATTTACTGGGATGATGTAGCGCTTTTCTGTTATCAGGAAGAATACCAGCTGGGAATCCGGAAAATGCAGTATGGTGACGTTGTGGAAATTGATAGTCTAAAGGAGCTTGTGGTGATCGATAAAAGTTATCGTAAATTTTTAAAGAAAGCCGACTGAAAAGGAGAATCAGATGATGGATGAGAAAAAAAAGCTTAGAACGATGATTGACTGGATGACAACACTGCTTCCTCTGGTGGGAGTAGTGCTTCTCTGCGTTGTTTTTGTGATGTTTCCGGAACAGTCCGTAATTGTACTTCAGACAGTCCGCGGATTTCTGGGTGACGAGTGCGGTATTTACTATGCGGTGATTGGAACAGGAATTTTAACGTGTTCCCTGTATCTTGCATTTTCGAAATACGGGGAAATAAAATTGGGAGATATCAAAAAGCCTGAGCATTCCTCATTCAGATGGGGAGTGATGATTTTTACTTCCACTATGGCAGCTGATATTTTGTTTTATTCCCTGTGTGAATGGGCATTGTATGCAAATGAGCCCTATATTGAGGAAATGGGAGGGATTCAGCGCTGGGCTTCTACCTATCCATTGTTTCACTGGGGGCCGATTGCCTGGAGCTTCTATATTATTCTTGCAGTGGCTTTTGGTTTTATGTTGCATGTAAGGGGGCGCGATAAGCAGAAGTTCTCAGAGGCCTGCCGTCCACTGCTTGGAGTAAAGGTAGATGGTATTCTGGGAAAAATCATAGATCTAATTGCAATTTTTGCGCTGATAGCAGGAACGGCTACTACATTTTCACTTGCAACACCACTTTTGTCAGAAGCAGTGAGCAGGGTGACTGGTCTGCCGTCGAGTGTGGGACTGACGATTTTTATGCTGTTATTGATTGCGGGTGTGTATACACTGACCGTTTTATTTGGAATGAAAGGAATTTCAAAGTTAGCGTCTGTATGTTCTTATCTGTTTTTTGCGCTTTTACTGTATTTTTTGATTTTAGGAGGAGAGACAGTCTATATTCTGGAGACTGGCTTTTCTGCATTGGGAAATATGGCGCAGAACTTTATCGGGATGTCTACCTGGCTTGATCCATTGCGGGAAAATTCTTTCTCGCAGAACTGGACGATTTATTATTGGGCATACTGGATGGTATGGTGCGTGGCAACGCCGTTTTTTATAGGCTCAATCAGTAAAGGACGAACTATCCGGAATACTATATTGGGCGGATACGGATGGGGACTGGCCGGAACATTTACTTCTTTTATTATTTTGGGGAATTATGGAATGGCACAGCAGCTGAAACATGGCGTGGATGTGTCTGGGTTTATTGCAGCAGGAGGAAGCTATCCGGAAGCAATTTTGAAAGTATTTGATACTCTGCCGTTGCCAAAATTGGGATTGATTCTTCTGGTGGTGACAATGATTGCATTCTATTCAACTACATTTGATGCATTGACAATGGTGGTATCTTCGTATTCTTATAAGCGGCTTCCGGTGAATCAAGAACCGGATAAGAGAGTGCGGATTTTCTGGGCGGTTATGTTTATTTTATTCCCGATAGCACTTATATTTTCGGAAAATTCTATGTACAGTCTTCAGTCGGTGTCGATTATTGCGGCGTTTCCAATTGGAATTGTTATTTTGGTGATTGTGGGGAGTTTGGTTAAGGAGTTGAGGGAGTATAGTAAGGGAAAAGTAATTCGCACTAATCATACAGAGAACTATCCCTCTTTGAACAAAAAATAGTAAAACCCCGTCTTTATAGTTCATGAAATATAGTTGAAATATAGTTTTCAAGGATAATTTTGTCAAATACGTTGAAAAGTTATTTTTTTTTTAGTATACTAGATAAAATAAATGACAGAGTATAGAAACAGAAGGTAAACTTTGTAGATATTGAGATTAATCAATGAAAGAATGTAAAATGGAAATAGATAGAAGTAGCAAAAAAGAACTGATTTCTATAATTATGCCGGTTTATCAGGCAAAAAACTGGCTTGAGGACAGTATTTATTCGGTATTGCGTCAAACTTATGAAAACTATGAGTTAATATTGGTGGATGACGGTTCGACAGATGGATCTGGAGATATATGTGATAAGATGGCTGCTTCATTCCAGCAGATACATGTCTATCATCAGAAAAATGGTGGTGTTAGCAATGCTAGAAATAATGGTTTGTCGCATGCGTCTGGTGAATATCTTATGTTTTTAGACTGTGATGACTCGATTTGTGAAAATACTTTGGAAATCTTAGCACATAAAATGAAAACTGTAGAGGCGGATGCTGTTTTTTTTGGGTTTTGTAGGTGTAATAGATCAGGCTTAAAAGAAAATGTAGTTGTTGATCTAAAAGAAGGCATTTACAAGGATAATGAAATAAAAAAAGCGTTTATGAAATTTTTTGATACTAATATTGCAAATAATATTGGTACTAAGTTATATAAAAGAGAGTGTTTACGAGAGGTAAGATTTGATGAAACAGCTAATATATATGAGGATATAAGGTTCTGTTTGGCAGCTGTCAAGGGAATGCAATCAATTTATTTTTTGGATAAATGTTTGTATAATTATGAATATAAAAATGAGAATTCGTTATATACAACTTATAAAAGTGGATATTATCTGAATTTTTGCAAGTGTATGAACGAATTATACCATTGGATGTATGGAACGGAAGGTTTTGAATATTGGTATGCTAATAGATATATGCTTGGTATAAAGGGAGCGATTGTAAATGCAAAAAAACATAAGAGCACATTTAAACAGGAATTTTATAAAATATGCGATAGCGAAGAGATGAAAAGAGCAAAAAAGGTATTGCAGAAAAATAACTATAAAGATATTTCGGTAAAGACGAAAATCCAATTTTTTATGATATGGTATAAAAATTATTATGGAGTAAAACTGCTATGGAAATAAAAGAAAAATTATACCCTGCGATTGTAGCAGTTGGTTATAACAGACCGGGATCATTACAGAGATTATTAAATTCCATTGGAAATGCAAATTATAATTATAGTAATGTGACATTGGTAATTAGTCTTGATAGAAGCGAGATATTTGATAAAGTGCTATCTGTGGCCGAAGCCTTCCAATGGAATTATGGGAGAAAAGAAATCCGCACGTTTGAGGAGCGACAAGGATTACGGAAGCATATTTTACAATGTGGAGATCTGTCAGAACAGTATGGAGCAGTTATTATATTTGAAGATGATATTGTGGTTTCACCTGAATTCTATAATTATACGGTTGAAGCATTAGAATTTTATAAAAAGGAAGAAAGAGTTGCCGGGATTGCGTTATATAGTCATAAGTATAACGGATATGCACAAAAACTATTTGAACCAGTGCATAATGGATATGATACTTATATGGGGCAGTTTAGTGTAACTTGGGGGCAATGCTGGAGCGCTAATCAGTGGCGTTCTTTTAAGGAATGGTATTGTGCAAATAATCAAATAGAATTAAAGCCTCAGAGGAATGTTCCGCTTGCAGTCACGCAATGGCCGGAAACATCATGGGGAAAATATTTTGTATATTATATTGTTAATCAAGATAAATATTATGTAATGCCATATGAAGCATTAGCAACATGTTTTTCGGATGTTGGAGAGCATGTGCAGGCTTCGGATACTTTACATCAGGTGCCCTTATTACAGGCAAAGAGAGTATACCGATTTCCCGATTTTGATGAAGCAGAAAAATATGATATTTTTTTTGAAAGTATTACAATTAAGAGGTGCTTTGAGGCTGATATATCTAAAAATTTAAATGTTGATCTGTTTGGACTAAAAAATCGGATTTATGATAAGCGATATCTCTTATCAGTGGAGAAAAAACCTTTTTTCAGCCTTAAAACTTATGGAATGGTTATGCGGCCCAAAGAATTAAATGTAATATATAATGTTGAAGGTAAAGATATTTATTTGTATGATACAAGCCAGTCTATAAAACAGAACAAAAAAGGAAATATCAAGAGTCAGATATATTATGATAGTTGGGGCAGTGATTGGAAAACGGCTCTTCAATTTGGAGTTTTTGAATTTTGGAAAAAAATAAAAAGAAAGTTTTGCTTTCGGTGAATAAGATATGTGCGTGAGGTTAGATAAGATTTAATGAAAAAAGCAGTTTTGCTGGCACCGCATTTGGATGATGAATTATTGATAGGAGGCGGATTGCTTTATGCATTGGCCAGGGATAATAATTGGTGTGTATATGTAGTTTTTATGACAAATGGAGATTATTATGCTTATGAAGCGGAAACGCGGTTAAAAGAAGCAATTGCTTCCTGTGATGTATTAGGTGTAAAGGAAGAGTATGTCATTTTTTTGGGATATGGGGATCAATGGAAAGGTAAAAAACATATATATAACATGCCAGGTGAGGTGGCTGTATCCCATTGTGAAAGAACAGAAACTTATGCATTAGATTTTCATTCTGAATACTCTTATCAGAAAGAACAAAGACATAGACAGTATACAAGAGATAATTTAAAAAGTGATATCAAAAAAATAATTTCAGATTTGCTGCCTGAAGTGTTATTGTGTGTAGATTTTGATTCGCACCCAGATCATAAGGCACTTTCCTTGCTTTTTTCGGAGTGCATTGGCGAAATTTTAAAAAATGATTTAAATTATAAGCCACTTATTTTAAAGAAGTTAGCTTATGAGGGAGTATACAATGGAGAAAATGACTATTATTGTGTTCCACATAGGCCAACAAAATGTACAAAGGGAGAACTTAAGAGTACACCGATATTAAAATGGCAGGAAAGGATTAGCTTAGCTGTCCCTAGAGAGTGTGATACATTGTTGCTAGCGAATAATGTATTGTTTAAGGCAGCAAAAAAATATAAATCTCAAAGGTTTAAATTTATCATTCCCAAAGCGATAAATTCAGATATTGTTTATTGGAGGCAGTTTACAGAAAATTTTGCTTTGTCTGCCAATGTGAAAGCAACATCTGGTGTTGCAGAGTATCTGAATGATTTTAAGACAATTGATTCAGACAATATTTTAACAGAAACAAAAAAATTGTCAGCTTCAGTATGGCACCCAAGTTTATCGGATCCTTTAAAGAAGGCTATTTTTGAGTGGCCGGAGGAAATATTAATCAGAGAAATCTGTATCTATGAAAATCCAGATTTTAAGTCAAATATATTGTTATTAAAAATTTTAGTTCATGATGAATATTCACTAGAAGTAGATTATATTCAGCATGATGGATCAAAAACACAAATATTATTTGAGCCTATAAAAACGAAAAAAATAGAATTAATGATTGCAAAATGGGAAGGTCCAAAACCAGGTATAAGTGAAGTAGAAGTATTTAATGAAAAAAGCTCTTTTGAAAGCTATGGCCTACCTTGTCAGGTGAATAAATATTTTGAACTATCTGGTAATAAGTGTGTAATATTTGAGAAAGTTATTTCTTGTTTAGGAAGTTTGTTTATGGGCTTAAATGAAGTGTATGAATTTAAATTGTGTCCTAATAAATATTTTATGCAAAGAAAATATTCAATCCTGAGAACAAATATTTATTTACTTCCTTTATTTTGGGTGATTGATATTATTAAAAGAATAGTAGATAAGATATGTATATTTAAAGGAAAAAATTTATTAGAAAACAAAATGGGGTAGATTAATAATGCCGAGGGTGTTAGGAATATTTACATGTTATAATCGTAGAGAAAAGACAATATCTTGTCTGAAAAATTTAATGCAGAATAATTCCAGTATTGAATTTTTTTTTGTTGCGGTAGATGATGGCAGTACAGATGGGACAAATGAGTCTTTAGCTTTATATAAGAATGTTCAGATTATTTTAGGAAGTGGACATTGCTATTATTCTGGAGGTATGCGATTAGGTATTAAAGAGGCTAAAAAAAAATGTGATAAATTTGATTGGATTTTGTTTTTTAATGATGATGTTGAGTTCTTTCCAAATATACTGGAAAGATTGATTGGTTATGCAAATGAACGAAATGAGATTATAGTGGGGGCAACGTGTAATGAAATCGGAGAGTTGACATATGGAGGTGTGGTGAAGACATCGAGATTTCGGCCTGCATTCAGGATTGTAATCTCTAAAGATAGTCGTATGTTTTGTGATACTTTTAATGCAAACTGTGTATTGATTCCAACAGAAATTTTTAAAAGCTTACCAAATATAGATTCTCAATATACACATGCTTTGGGTGATTTTGACTATGGACTTGAGGCAAAAAAAAGAGGAATTCCCATTGTAGTAGCTGATTTTTTTGTAGGACAATGCTTTTGTAATTTGATAGAAGGAACTTGGGAGGATAACCGACTTTCCAGAAGGGAGCGATTGAAAAAGAAAGAAAGTCCCAAAGGGCTTCCATGGAAGGAGTGGTTTTATTTTGTGAAAAAAAATTATGGAATATGTAGCGCTTGTGTAAGTAGTATGGTTCCATATATAAAAATTTTAATAGGGAGATCCTGATGAAAAACTAAGTTGGAGTGTATATTTGCTGAACATTAACTAATGGAGGAAGTTTGTGTGAATAGAAATCGAAATATATATTTAGCTTTTTTAGCATTTAATTATTTTGCGCTTCTGTGCTTTTTTATTCGGGGTCCCATTTTTTCAAATAAACTAGTTAGTTTTTGGGGAATTGTTGTTTGTAGTATTTTCATTTTTATTCAGAAAAAGATTCGAGTAGATATAAGGGAATTGCTATTAGGGGTAGCTTTCCTGTTTTATACAATATTTACACATAAGAATTTTTCGTGGGGCATGGATATTGTGTTGATGCCGCTTGTTTTTGCTATTTTAGGGAAATACATGGCAAATTGCTTTTGGGATAGGAAACAGGCCTCTAAAATAATTTACCTTGCGTTTAGTTCTGTAGTTGCTGGCTATACATTACATGGATTGTTGAATTCGGTAATCATTTTTCGGGAAGATTTTCAGCTTGGAACTCGCATATGGATAGATGTATGGGATAGGACTAATTTACCGGCAACACAGCATATTATATATTATTTACCGGTTATGTCAGTGTTTTTCTTGGCAATTTTTTCTTTTAAAAAGTATATATTGTTGGGTATAACCATCGTTTGCTTTAACATATTTTTCCTTTATGTTTCTGTGATAACTATGTCAAGAGCATCTATAGTAATATGGGCACTTGTATTAAGTGGGGAAGTATTTTTGTGGGGAATTTTGAATTGTAAAAATGTTTATTGGAAGAAATTTATACAGAAAGTACTTCCAGTATGTTTGCTGTGTTTTTTAGTACTTATAGTAATTGCTTGGTTAATTGTAAAAGATAAAGCTTTATTTTCGTCTTATGATTGGCTTAGCAGAGATGGGGGAATATTAAAGAATATCCGTTTTAAAGCACAGATAAGTGCAGTAAAACAAATATTGGTTTATCCTTTTGGGGGATATCAAATGGAATTGGCTGGTCTTAACTATGCACACAATGTATGGCTGGATCTGGCAAATGCGGCTGGAGTAATTCCGTTTGTGGCGCTTGTGGGGTATACAATTTTGTCCTTTTTCGATCTTATTAAGCTCTTAAAGTCGGCTTATGTGTCCCAGGGGATAAAATATGCAGCGAGTGGCATTTATTTAGCATTTGTTTTGTATTACATGATAGAACCAGCATTAGAAGCAAATATCTTATACCTTATTCCGTGGATTTATATTAATGGGATTATTTACGGATTTAACCAAGAAGTTTCCAGGTTTCAATAATATAGATGAACATTATGAAACATGGAGGAATGTATGTTAAAAGATTATACCTTAAATATAAAAAATAAATTAGGAGGAAATAAATTTTTTTCCAATACTATATGGATAGTAGGGGGGAGAATATTTCAATTACTTTTAAGCCTTATTGTAGGCAGAATTACTGCACAGTATTTAGGGCCTTCAAATTATGGAATTATAGAATACACATCTTCTTATGTGGCTTTTTTTACAGCTATCTGTACTTTGGGATTTACTAATACGGTAGTAAAAGAGCTTATGGACAGGCCGGGTAAGCAGGGAGATACGCTTGGGACAATGATGATTTTTCGCATATGTTCAAGTCTTATATCCTCTGTAATGCTGGTCTGTCTGATTTATGTTATCGATAAAGGTGATTGGATAATTGTATGTGTAGGTTTTTTACAGAGTTTAACTTTGGTTTTCCAGTCATTTGACATTATTTCATATTGGTATCAGTCTAATCTTGAGTCAAAAGTCAGTGTTAAAATACAGACATATGCTTATTTAATCATGGCTTTTTATAAAATTGTTATTTTAATATTGCAGAAAGATGTCATATGGTTTGCTTTTACTACAGCATTGGAAAATTTAGCTATTGCTATATTATTGCTAATTTCATATCATTTGCGGAAGGGACAGAAGCTGACAGTTTCTTTTCAACATGGGAAGGCTATGCTGAGACGTAGCTATCAGTTTATTTTGTCTGGCTTGATTAGTACTGTTTACTCTCAAATGGATAAAATTATGTTAAAACAAATGCTGAATGAAGCGATTGTTGGTCTTTACTCTGCGGCAATGAACATATCTAGTATATGGAATTTTGTTTTGCTGGCATTGATAAATTCTGCTCAGCCCGTAATTATTGCAAGTAAAGAAAAGGACAAAGCATTATATATTAAACAACTAAAGCGGTTGTATGCAGCTATTATATGGATTGGAATTATTGTTACAAGTGGAATTTGTGTGTTTGCAAAGCAGTTGATATGGATTCTCTATGGTACACGCTATCTGGATGCGGCAAATACTCTTAAAATATCGTCGTGGTATACAATTTTTGCTATGCTGGGTACGGCAAGAGGAATTTGGATAGTCTGTGAAGGTAAAGCAAAATATGTAAAATATTATTTTGCAATGGGAGCTTTTGTCAATATTATACTGAATTATTTATTGATTCCATATATGGGCTCAGAAGGAGCAGCATTGGCTACTCTGGTGACGCAGGTGATTACTGCCATTATTGCACCGTTGTGTTTTAAAGAGACTAGGATACATACACGGTATGTGCTTGAAGCATTTTTTCTAAAAGGAATTCGCTAGGGGGTATCAAAAAGAACAAATGAAAATAAAGTCAATTCTTAAGAAATTTATAAACAGCCCAAATACTTTTTTACAATATTGTTATAATATGCTTCAAATAAAACGATATCATGTTCAATATGATCGCTCTTTGAGGATCCGTGGAAGAGTCTATATATCTGGAACAGGAATTTGTTTAGGGAAGAATGTACAAATTAATAGCAATTATAAGGCGAACCCAATTGGAGGAGATGGACGTACAATATTGCGGACGAATGGGGATGGCATTATAGTGATCGGAGAGAATACTGGAATTTCCAATTCTACGATAGTGGCGTATCGCTCTGTTATAATAGGAAAAAATGTGTTGATTGGTGGTTCTTGTAAAATATATGATACGGATTTTCATTCTTTAAAGTTAAGCGATAGACTGGAGCATCCATTAGAAAATATATGTTCTAAAGAGATTGTGATAGAGGATGGGGTTTTTTTGGGAGCGTACTGTATCGTACTAAAGGGAGTGACAATTGGGAAAAATAGTGTTATAGGTGCTGGCTCTGTAGTGACGAAGACGATCCCTGGAGGCGAGATCTGGGCAGGTAATCCGGCCAAATTTATAAAAAAAGTATAATCAAAAAACTTTTTGATAGAAAATTGGTATAGAGTTATTGGATAAAAAGAGAGGAGCAAAGAGATGAAAATAGCAGTCGCAGGCACCGGGTATGTTGGCTTGTCTAATGCAGTATTATTGGCACAGCATAATCAAGTATGGGCAGTGGATATAGTTCCAGAGCGGGTAGAAATGATTTGTAATAAAAAATCTCCGATTGTTGACAAAGAAATTGAGGAGTATTTGTTGGAAAAGAAATTAAACCTTCAGGCGACTATAGATGCCTCTAAAGCATATGCACAGGCAGATTTTGTTGTTATTGCTACACCTACAAATTATGATTCGAAAAAAAATTATTTTGATACATCCTCTGTAGAGGCTGTTATTGAGCTTGTATTACAGGTCAATCCTGCGGCAATAATGGTAATTAAATCTACGGTTCCAGTTGGTTATACGAAATCAATCAGAGAAAGATATCAGTCGGAGAATATTTTGTTTTCTCCGGAATTTTTGCGAGAGGGGAGGGCATTATATGATAATTTGCATCCTTCTAGAATTATTGTGGGGACTGATTTGCAGAACCCATGGCTTGTGGAAAAGGCGCATGAGTTTGCAGCTATGTTGAAAGAAGGAGCTATTAAAAGCAAGATTGACGTGCTATTTACTGAATTTACAGAAGCTGAAGCAGTTAAACTTTTTGCTAATACATTTTTGGCTTTAAGGGTTGCTTTTTTTAATGAGCTGGACACGTATGCAGAAGTCAGGGGATTAAATACAAAGCAGATTATTGAGGGAGTTTGTTTAGATTCTAGAATTGGAGATTATTATAATAATCCTTCTTTTGGCTATGGAGGATACTGCCTTCCTAAAGATACGAAGCAGCTTTTAGCCAATTATAAGGATGTTCCTGAAAACTTGATAGAGGCTATTGTTGAGGCTAATAAAACAAGAAAAGATTTTATTGCGGATCGCGTTCTTGCTATGGCAGGTTATTATGGCTATGGAGAGGATAATGAATTTGACAGCACAAAAGAAAAAAGTGTTACAATTGGTGTATATAGACTGACGATGAAATTCAATAGTGATAATTTTCGCCAAAGCAGCATACAGGGAATTATGAAACGTATAAAAGCAAAAGGGGCTGCGGTTCTTATTTATGAGCCATCTCTTGAGGAAGGCAGTACATTTTTTGGAAGTAAAGTGACTGGTGATTTACAAAGGTTCAAGGTTTCTTGCAATGCGATTATTGCGAATAGGTATGACGAGGCTTTGAATGATGTGAGAGAAAAGGTTTATACGAGAGATATTTTTATGAGAGATTAAAAGGGAAAAAGCTGTTGCATGGTGGGACATGAAAGGATAATTTTATATGAAAATAGATGAGCATGTGCTTAACTTTTGTACGTTGTTTGACAGTTATTATTTGGATAAGGGACTAGCACTATATCTTTCTTTGAAAAAAGTGTGTGATAATTTTCGTTTGTATGTTTTTTGCTTTGACGATGTAGCGTTTCAGATTTTATCAGAAAAAAAGTATGAACATATGGTGGTACTGCATCATTCTGTTTTTGAGACAGAACAATTACTTGCTCTGAAAGCAGAACGTTCAAAAGCAGAGTATTGTTGGACTTGTACCCCTGTAATTATCGAATATGTGTTAGAACATTATCCAGTCGACGATTGTACCTATTTGGATTCAGATCTTTATTTTTATGCAGATCCTCAACTATTGTTTGATGAGATAGAAGGCCATAAAGCAGATGTAGTGATTGTTCCACATCGTTTTAAAGATAATAAAAACGGGAGACAGATGGAGGAACGAAATGGGAAATATTGTGTTCAGTTTAACTATTTCAGGAAAAGCGAAAATGCCCGAAGGGTTTTGATGTGGTGGAAAGAAAAATGCCTTGAGTGGTGTTATGATATTCCAGAGTCAAACAGAATGGGGGATCAGAAGTATCTGAACAATTGGATACGAGACTTTAAGGGGGTGTGGGAGCTTAAGCATTTGGGAGGAGGAGTGGCTCCTTGGAACTTGGAACAGTATCGATTTTGTCAATCAGAGGATGAGCATTTAATAATGCAGGATGCGAAAGGGGAAAGATTTACTCTGGTTTTTTATCATTTTCAAAATGTGCGTTATCTTCTTGGAAACAAGGTAAATATTAAATCACAGACAAAAGATAAGAAGTTAAAATACAGAATTTACATTCCATATTTGCGGGAAATAGAACAGATTAGAGAAAAGTTAATAAAAGATTACGGTTTATCGTTTGAGCCTAAAAAGCTTCAGCGTTCCAGCAATATAATAGTAGGATTTTTGCAGAGACATTTTGCGGCGTACAAGATTAGGACTTTTTCAGATATTGTAGAACTGAAAAATTTAGAAAAATATGAGAAAATACTTTGAAATATAGAAGCGAGGTGCACAGTTTGGAAAATTGGGCAATTCTGGAATTGTATTGTGGAGAATCTGGGAAACTTGGATACTATAACAGTCAAGAGCTGGGACTGGCACGGGCACTCCGGAGAAGGGAGATTTACCCGACAATTGTTTATCCGGTAAAGGGATTAAGAATTATTAAAGAACAAAAAACAGCTGAGGGGATTGTTATTTTGCATGTTCCCTGTAAGACAGTAGGTGTTCATGCTATTTATAACCTGGAATTTTTGCTGGAAAGAAAAATTAATGTGGTACATTTGGACAGTGACAATCAGATGTTTGCACCTGGTGTAATGAACTTTTGTAGAAGACATCATATTTTTTTCTATAATTATGTAGGAACTATATATAGTAATACGGAAAATCTTGTAAAAAAATGTTTAATGAAATATATATCAGATAGAAATATTCGATGCTTTCAGAAGAGTCCTGTTTTAGTAAAGACTGAAGCGGTCAAAAGATGCTTAGAAAAGCAGGACGTAAAAAGAATTGAGGTTATTCCAGTAGGATTAGATACTACACACATAGAAAAGGACAGTAGGGATAAAAAAAACATATGTAAAGAACTGGGATTTCCAGAAAATAAACTAATACTGTTATTTGTGGGGAGATTGGAAGAATATAAGCGTCCATTTGCGGCTATTGAACTGCTGAAAAATTTAGGAGAAGCATATTATCTTGTAATGATTGGAAACGGAAGCCTGAAGGAAGAACTCAAAAATAAGATTCTCAGAGAGAAGCTTGAGAATCAGGTTGCTTGTTTTGAGAAAATTCCCAATACTTCTATGTACCAATATTATAAAGCATGTGATTATTATATTAATTTTAATGTACATGAAATATTTGGAATGAGTATTTTAGAAGCTATGTACCAGAGATGTGTAGTGGTAGCCAGAAGAGCACCAGGTCCGGAGGAAATAATAGAAGATGGTATTTCAGGGTATTTATGTTCTACAGATGAAAAAATGCGAGAAGCGATTCTAACAGATAGAGATGCAGATATGGGGGAACAGGCAGAAAAGAGAATTCTTTCTTCGTTTACATGGGAACAAAGCGCAGAAAAAATCTTACAGTTTGTAAATAGCAGAAGAGGAAAAAATCGGCCATATAAAAGAAAGGTTGATAAGTTGGAAATACCTGTATGCAACATTTTAGGAGTAAATATTGCGGCAGTAAACATGAAGTGGCTGGTAAACTATTTAGTCCAAAATGTAAAAGTATTATCAGGCGATTATATTACAGTTGCAAATGTGCATACAACAGTTATGGCCTATGAAAACCCAGTGTATTGCCAGATTCAAAATGGAGGAATTATGGCAATACCAGACGGCGGCCCATTAAGTTCAATAGGTCGAAAACGTGGTTTTGAAAATATGTGTCGAAGTACGGGGCCTGATTTAATGGGAGAGATTTTTCAAATTTCTTCTAAGACTGGATATTTACACTATTTTTATGGGGCTACAGAAGAAACATTGGAAATACTTCGCATGAAATTGGAGAAAACATATCCAGAGCTTAAAATTGCAGGTATGTATGCTCCACCTTTTCGCCCTATGACGAAAGAAGAGGATAATAAGATAATAGAAGTAATTAATGAAGCTGCTCCTGACTTTGTATGGATTGGCTTAGGTGCTCCCAAGCAGGAAATGTGGATGGGCGAACATCAAGGAAAGGTTTCAGGATTGATGATTGGAGTGGGAGCCGGATTTGATTACTTTGCAGGAAATATTAAGAGAGCACCTTCATGGATGCAAAAGCATAATTTGGAATGGCTGTATCGGCTCTGCCAAGAGCCAAGGAGGCTGTTTAAGCGGTATCTGATTACGAATACAAAATTTCTGTGGTTGACAGCAAGGGGAAAATGAATGTGTATAAAAAGGGCGCGTTCACCGCGCCCCCTTCTTCATCACCACCACCCAAACCGTCATTAACAAAATCCGAATATCCGAACTCAACGACCAATGATCAATATATTCCAAATCCAGTCTCACAACCTCCTTAAAATCCGTAATATCACTCCGCCCACTAACCTGCCACAGTCCAGTGAGCCCAGGCTTAATACTAAGCCTTCTACGAAAATAAAGCTCATACTGATTAAACTCATCCACCGTAGGCGGCCTGGTTCCCACCAAACTCATATTCCCAATCAAAATATTATAAAACTGTGGCAGCTCATCCAAACTGGTCTTTCGCAAAAAAGCTCCCACCTTCGTAATTCGGGGGTCGTGCTCCACCTTAAACATAGGCCCATCCATCTCATTCTGTGCCATGAGCTCTTTCTTCCGTTCTTCTGCATCCACGTACATGGAACGAAATTTATAAAGCTTAAAATAACGTCCGTTTTTCCCGACTCGTTTCTGGGAAAAAAACACCGGCCCCCTGGAATCCAGCTTAATAGCCAAAGCAATAAAGGGGGTCAAAACTATTGTAATGGCAAGTCCTGCCAAGGCCCCCAGAATATCCATGATACGTTTCACAAATAACCGTCGGTAATCAAAGGTGCTGGCCTCATAGGAGAGTACTGTGAAACCGGCAAATATCTCAGTGGTTTTGTGAGCAATGACATTATTAAAATAATCAATATTTACATGGACCGTAATGCCCATGCTCTCAAATTTAATAATTAGTTCTTCCACATTCTCTTTGGAATAATCTGGAAGATGGATAAATACCTCGTCCACAACCTTAGTCTTGAATTGCTCAAATAGATCGTTTCTGTCGGCGATAACGGGAATTCCCTGTACTACACTGCCACTGGCATCCTTGTCCATTATAGCCATGCCTGTGATTTCAAAGCTCCATTCCTCTGAGCTGGTAAGCTTTTTGGCGACTTCATCTGCATAGGCTGAAGTGGTGATAAGAAATACCTTATTGCTGCCGGAGCTTGTCCGATAAACGGATGTAAAATATTTTTTTAAAAGTAAATGCCCCAGATAGGTGAGCAAAATATTGTAGCAGAAGAAGTATCCAAACATAAGACGGGAAAAGTCCTCTGCTAATTTTGTAATGTAGAGAAAAAAACTTAAAAAGAAAATCAAAACAAGATTATATTTAAATACGGCTACCAGCTCAATATAATAGCCGCGTTTAAAGATATTAACATTCCAATCAAACAAATAGTAGGACAATAGATGAAAGAAAAGTATACATGCGATTACCGTAATATAGCTTTTGGAAAAGGCATGAAAGCTGACATCTGCACCACGAGTCAATACTCCAAGCATAAAAGACAATATAATGCAAAGACACTCCACTGCAAGAATGGTATAATTTTGAATCAGCCGTTGCTTTTGACTTATATTAGACATAGGTGTATACCTCATTACTTGTTTTATAAAAAGTTGTTTGGATTAATATAATGCTTCAAAGATACCATCATAGAGATATTTCTGCTAAACTATATCATAAAAGAATTGGGATTGCTTGTCAAATGCTAAGTAGTTGGTATATAATAAAACGATAAGACAAAGGAGCGATCTTCCTATGAAAACCATCAGCTTAAAGCTGTTTATTATATTCAGTCTGTTTTTTCCGGCTTTTTATGGTCCCTTTAATGAGGACTACAAAATGGAATATTATGTCATGTTCACAGCTGCGTATGGGGCTCTTTTACTTTATATGGTATGGCAGCTGTTCTGCGGACAGCGAAAAGGGAGAGATAAATTTCGGATCGTGTATGTGTCAGGTCTTTTGATTTACAATCTCGTATCCCTGTATATGAATTTGCAATATCTGCATTGGTACGGAGAGCAGATTAATAATACCATTGCGTTCCTGTTCCTTCTGTTCCTATGCGGGTATGAGGACAGCCTGGGGGAACAAGGCGATAGATTGATTATGTTTTTTTTGCGCTGTGCCGTATTATCTAATATATTGAGTATTATTTATTTCTTTATGGGTTATACAAGCTACCTTATTTGCAATAATCATTTTTATTTTAATCGGCTTGCTGAAGACTTTTATGAGTCCCGGCATTATTGGATTTACAGTCACAAAAGCGATTATGCACTGATGCTGACGGCATTTATGGCAGTGGCTGTTCGGTTTCGAGACGGGTTTCGCAATATCTATACATGGTGCTTTAGCCTGTTTGTCTTTTTATTTGCTTTGTTTTTGACCCATTCCTGGACAGGCTTTGGCGCAGCGGTATTAATTTTTATTGGAGCCTGCCTGGATAAGATAGATTGGAGAAGGTTCCGATTTCGCAAAATTTATTGGCTGTGGGCAGGAGCGGTTTTTGCAGGCGGTGGAGTGCTTCTGAAGGCTCTTGCAGGTGAACGGGATCTGCTGTCTATGGGCGGACGTCTGGATATCTGGAACGGAGCATTAAAGGAGATTTTGAAGAAACCCACAGGTTGGGGATACTGGTTCACGGAGGTGCTTTTTCCTGCCACTCCTGACTGGCAGGTGAACAATGCCCATAATGTATTTTTAAATGCTCTGCTTCGTTTTTCTGTACCTGTAGGTATCTGTTTTATTTTATTTCTGTTGATGATTATGGTATATTCCGTTTACAAAAGCAGAACCCTTTTGGCAGCAGGAATGTGGATTGGTTTTTTGGTCCTTTTGAATATGGACTACTCTTTGCTGAACTATGAAATGGGAATGTTTCTGTTTGTGGTTTATTTGGTTTGTATTTATAAGCCGGAAAGAGGGAGGCAGAATATTACATGGAATGGTTAAAAAGACAGAAAGCAGATTTGTGGCTGTTAAAAGGCTTTTGCGTATTTATGCTGCTGTTCCCGGCTTTTTACAGCCCTTACACTGATGTGTATCAGAGTGCCTATTACGGAGGCTTTTCGTGGGCTTATTTGTGCCTGGTACTTTATATGGGAATTCAGCTTTTGCGTCAGGGTATAGAAAATTGGAAAAGGTGGCTTCCGTATCTTGCGCTATTAGTGATTTATAATCTGTTGTCCCTGTACTTTAATTATAAATATCTGCATTGGTACTGGGAGCAGATTAATAATAGTATTGCCTTTTTATTCTTTATGGTGTTAGCGGGCAGCAAGCCAAGGCTGGAGGAGGGAAGGCAGGATACCATTCGGTTTTTGCTTCATTGTATTGTGCTGTCTAACCTGGCGAGTATGATTTATTTCCTAATGGGATATACAAAGCTTCTACTTTGTAATAATCAATTTGTCTTTTTTGAGCTTCCGGGGAATTTTTATGAGACACGTCATTACTGGCTATATAGCCACAAAAGTGAATATGCACTTATGCTGGTAGCCTTTATAGCGCTTTTTGTATGTTTCCGGGAAAAATTTATGAATTGGATTACATATGCTGCGAGTATTCTCATACTTCTTGTCTGCCTGTATCTGACCCATTCCTGGACAGGAATGGCCGGTGTTTTTTTGATTTTTCTGGGAGCTCTTTTGGATGGAATTGATATTAGAAGGATTCAGTGGAAAAAGCAGTATCTTGCAGTGGGCATTCTTTTGCTTTTGGTAGCTGGAGGATTGGGATATAAGATGCTTTCGGAGAGAGATATTATGTCACTAGGGGCACGGCCGCAGATTTGGACAGCTGTTCTTGGTGCAATTCGCCATCATCCGGAGGGCTGGGGGATGCGTTTTGGAGAGTCTGCCATTCAAGCTACGGAGACATTGCTGGTGAATAATGGACATAATATATTTTTGAATTCCATGCTTCGTTTTTCCGTGCCGGTAGGGATTTGTTTCAGTATTCTATTTCTTGGTATCGCAATATATTCTATGATAAAATCAAAAAGCTTTTTGGCAGCAGGTATGTGGCTGGCATTACTTATCCTCCTTAACATGGACTATGCTCTTATGAGTCTTCAGATGGCACAGCTGTTTTTGATTATATATCTTGTATGTTTTTACAAAAGAAAGGTGTAACATGTGGAATAAGGTACAAAAGGGAAGTATTCTTTTATTTTCCGGAGTCTTTGTACTCCTGTGGTGCTGGCTGAGCTTTATAGTGCTTTTGTCATTTAATGAAAGTAAAAAAATAGTCCTATTGGCAATTCTTCTTCTGGGGATACCAATGGCAGCCGGAATTTTGCTGAAAAAATATTTTTTTCCCGTTTGGAAAAAAGAGAAGCTGTGGATGACTTGCTCCATAGGTTTACTGCTGACAATGGCAGCAGGCTTTCTTTATGTCGGATTGTCACTTAAGGTCTATCCAGGCTGGGACTTTGGTTCTGTTTATCTGGGAGCCGTAGAGCTGGCGGAGGATGGGGCTTTTTCGGACCAGAGTAAATGGTATTTTACGACCTATCCCAATAACGTGGCTGTTTGTCTTTTCCTGACCGGAGTATTTAAGCTGTTTGGGGAAATCTGTGATTATATTACCCTTGGCGTGCTGTTGAATGTATTTTTGATGCTTCTGGGAATAGGATTTCTTTTTTTATTGGTTTGTCGTCTATATGGGGTACGAGCCGGCTTTTTGTCGCTGTTAGTTTGTGCGCTGTTTGCGCCTTTTTATATGCATACACCCATTTTTTATACGGATACCTTCGCCCTGCCCTTTGTGACAGGTACGTTTTTGCTTTATGAGCTTCGCAAAAAAGACGCAAGGCTTTTGATTGTAGGAGCTATAGTTCTTGCGCTTGGTTATAAGACAAAGGGAAGCCTGGGGGTTATCTTGATCGCGCTTTTGATACATACCTGGCTGCAGAAGAAAAAGGCTTTGGAGCTTGTAGAGCATAGCTTAATGCTGCTAGTTCCCTTTTTGCTGCTAGTGGGATTTTTAACGGTGCTGCCCAGGCAAATGTCTTTTTGGGATGCCCAGGACAGAGAGAAAAATGAATTTCCCCTGGAGCATTGGCTGGCTATGGGCCTGGAGGGAAGCGGAGGTTATAATGGGGATATTTATTGGATGACAGCCTCTGTGGAGGGAAAGGCAGAAAAGATAGCTGTGGATCGGGAGTTTATCCGCAAAAGATTGGGAGAGTATGGCATTGGGGGAATGGGGAGCCATTTAAAAGAAAAGATTTTGTTTACCTGGGGAGACGGTGTCTATTTTGCGCCGGAGAAGCTAAAGCGGGACCCTTTGCAGGAAAGCCCTTTACATCCGTGGGTCCTATATGACGGAGCAAATTATGGAAAGACCTACCGATATTGCAGTGCAGTACACTGGATGCTGCTTTTGGGTGTCTTTCTTTCGGTGCTTTACAATTTTTTGGAGCGAGGAGAACGCCGGGAAGCCCAGGCTATGCAGATAGCGGTTTTTGGCTTGTTCCTCTTTCTGCTTATCTGGGAAACGCGTTCCCGCTATCTGATAAATTTTGTCCCAATCTTTATATTGCTGGGGATTGACGGCATATGGGGAATCTTACGATACATAGACAGGAGAAGAAAAAATGTGTAAGCGCTGGGTGAGAATACTGCCGTTATTTGCAGTTTTGCTGGCTGTGACGGCGTGGATACGGGAAAATGGAGCGGAGTATCTGGAGGTTTTAACTCATAAGAAGCATGAGGTTTTTGCGGTAAAGGTTCGAGAGGCTTCGGGAGAGGAAGAAGAGATTGAGTGTTGGAATAGTCCATATGAAGCAATGTATTATTTATTTCTTCCATCCTACGGCTATGAAGAGGAATGTTCCATTTGCTTGAATAGGGAGGATACACTGCGTATAGGGGAGGATGAATTTGTAAATGGTGATACACTGGACGGGCTGTTTCTAAATCAGGAATATGAGTTTGAATTATCCAATAAGGAAGGAACTGAAGTGACAGGAAAGCTGTTGATAATGAGGTCCGATCATTTGCCCGCATTATTTATTGATACAGCATCCGGAACCATGGAAGCGATTCATCAGGACAAGAAATATCGAGATGGTGGGAGCTATTGCCTGGTGACTGCTGGTGGGGAAGAGCGTTTGGAGGGAACCTTGGATTATATTACCGGCCGTGGAAACTCTACATGGGACTGGGATAAAAAGCCTTATCGGATCAAGCTTAGCCAGGAGCAGGATTTTCTTGGAATGGGGGGGGCATGTTCCTGGGAATTGCTTGCTAATTCCTTTGATGCTTCTTTTATGCGCAATAAGATTACATACGATCTGGCAGCTGGAATAGGCCTTGCATATTCGCCGGAATCGGAATTTGTCGACTTGTACCTAAATGGGTATTATGCAGGCTTGTATCAGCTTACGGAAAAGGTTGAAGTGGGAAAAGAGCGTGTGGATATAATGGATCTTTCCGCAGAAAACAAAAAATGGAATGATCCCTCACAGGAGTACGCGGCATTTGAAAAGGGAAATGAACGAGGAATTCAGCTGCCCAGACAGCCGGAGGATATAACAGGTGGATATCTGATGGAATGGGATATTGATGGGCGCTATGGTGAAGGTACAAGCAGCTTCAGAACGGATCGAGGGCAGTCTGTTCTTTTGAAAGAGCCCAGCATGGCATCAGAGGAAGAGGTAGCCTATATACGTGAATTTGTACAGGAGTTTGAAGATGCCTTATACACGGAGGACGGGGTCAATCCGAATACGGGAAAATGCTTGGAGGAGTATATTGATCTGGAATCCTGGGCGAAGAAATATCTTATAGAGGAAATCGTTAAAAACTTTGATGGTGGAATCAGCAGTCAATATTTTTACAAGGATAGTGATTTGAAGGGGGAGCCTCTCCTTTATGCCGGACCCGTATGGGATTATGATGGAGCCCTTGGAAATGGGGACTGGTCGGTGCGAAAACCGGAGGGCATGCTGATAAGACATGATATGCGTATCTATGATCCAGAAAAGGGAGAAAATATCTTTCGGAACAGGTGGTTTCCGGAATTATACCGTCATGAGAACTTTTTGAGGGAAGTGGAGCAGCAGTATGAACTCTGTGTGTTGCCAGTTCTTCAGAGAATGGTGGAATCAGGGATTGATGAATATCGAAGCCAGATTGAGATGTCAGCACTGATGGATCAGCGTCGCTGGATCGGAGCAACTTCCAGTCCTCAAAAGCTGTATCGGGAAACACTGGAGGAGCATGCGGAATATATTCAGGAATTTTTGGAGGAGAGGTCCGAATTTCTAAGTAAGGTATGGATTGACAGGCTTGACTATTGTACCGTATGCTTTCGCACGGAATTTGGAACAAGGAATTTCTTTTTTTCTGTAGAACGGGGCGGGTTCCTGGAGCGCGCGCCAACCTATGAGGAGACCTTTTCAGGGCTTGTATTTGACGGCTGGTATTATGATGAAGCGTGTACGAAGCCTTTTGATATGCAGAGAGCAATTACAGAAGATATGGATGTCTATGCAAAATGGATACCGGAATAAAGAATTGTTATTTTGGAAGGAATAAGAGAAAATGAGTCAATGGAAGGGATTCACGATGGGGATTAGGAAAAACAGAGATTGGCGGGTGGCTGGTGGTCTGCTTCTCATATGCCTAGTTCAGCTTTTTTTTCTGGCATATTTTGGAAAACAAAAGAGCTTTCTTATGTGCGATGAACTGTTTACCTATACATCATCCAATAATGCGGAAATTCAGGCCTTTGATATGCCGTTGAATGAATGGCTGGATGGCGATTGGTATCTGTCTCAGGGTGCGGCAATGGAAGGGCATACCTTTGAATACTCCATTCCTTACCGTAATCAGGCTGCAGATGTGCATCCTCCTGTATATTATTTTTTGATGCATACCTTATCCTCTATGGTACCGGGGAGGATCGTTTTTGGTTTTGGGGTGGGCCTCAATATATTTTTTATGCTGGGATGTACGATTCTGTTGTATTTGGTTACAAAGGAGATTTTTCAGAGTAAGGGGATTGGCATTTTAACAGCAGGACTGTTTGGCTTTACCTATGGAGCCTGCAACATGATACTTTTTATACGAATGTATACGGTCGTGGCATTTTTGATTCTGGCTCATGTGTATGTATATCTGTGGCTTTTGGAAGAGCGGAAGCTGACCTGGAAGACCTGGATAGTCTTTGGTATGACACTGATTTTGGGTGTACTTACCCATTACTATTTTATACTTCTGGCTTTTTTTCTGGCAGTATGGTATTTTGTGAAATTTTGGCTGGAAAAGCGCTTTCGGGAGGAATGTTATTTTCACGTAACTATAGAGGTGTGCGCTTTGATCTGTCTTGCTGTCTTTCCAGCTATGTGGAATCATATTTTTCTTGATTATCGGGGAGAGGAGGCCAGGGAAAGCCTGACATCTATGAGTGGCTTTGGAGGGCGGTTAAAGGCAATGCTCCGCTATTTGGATGAACAGCTTTTTGGCAGCTGTTTATTATTACTGTTGGTGGCAGCTGTTATTCTCCTAGTGATCTATTTGATCAAAGAGAAAAAGCTTCCTTTAAAAGAGTTGAAAAAGCTGTTTCCCATTGTGTTTATGACGGGCGGATATTTTGTGCTGGTGACAAAGATTGCGCCTTATGCCACGGATCGATATCTGATGCCTATTTACGCCTTGGTATACTTAACGGCCGTAGGGTGTGTGTGTTGGCTTTTGAAGAAGCTGCTCCTGGATAGACTGGCCATAGCGATTTGCGCGATTGTATTTATGGGACTGTCCGTAGTGAGCTTTCGTGAAGGAGCGCCGGCTTATGCATTTACAGGCTTTCAGGAGCATTTGAGTCAGGCGCAGGAGTATTCTAACCGATATTGTGTCTATATTGATCGGGAGTATGATTGGTGGGAGTACTACATTGTGATTCAGCTTTTGAAGGAATATAAGGGGTTTTATTGCATCTCCTATGCGGCCATTACAGATGATATTAAGACGGGTATGGAGGCTCTGGAGGAAGAGGACAGTGTGATTGTCTATGTAGGAGATTCGGAGCTGAATGAGGAGATCACAGCTTACATTCAGGAGACGGTTGGAGCGGAAGAAATGACACTTCTGGATGAATATGAAAGATGGAAGATTTATCTGGCGGAGAGGAAGGAAGGAGCATGAAAAGGAAGTTACGGATTCCCGAAAGGACTGCTGTGAGAGTGGCGCGTATGGGCTGGCTTTTTGCATTGTTGTTCGCCATGATTCTCTTTGCTGTGATGGAGATTGCAAACCGCAATGAAGGCTGGCTCAACATGGGATGGAAGATTATTTGTGTGAATATAGGGACATGCTTTGCAGTAATGCTGGTTTTATGGATGGTGACGGGAACCTGGGGAATCAGCTGCGGGCTTACGGCGCTGTTGCTGACGATATTTGGGGTTGTAAATCTGTATTCGCTGGAATTCCGCCAGATGCTCATATCCACAAGAGATATTCATAATGTTAGAACTGCCTGGAATGTGCTTGGAGCTTATGAAATTGTTTTGAATAAAAGGGTTATTTTTCTGTTTGGAATTGGAATAATTTTGATTCTTGCAGCCTTTTTTCTGTGGTGCTGTGAGCGAGGGCGTAAAAAGCAGGGGCTGAAACAAATACTTCTTAGAAGCGTAGGAGTATGTATTTGCCTGGTTTTATTTTTTTATAGCTGCTATTGGGGAAAGCATCCGGTGATTTCACAGGAAGGTTTGGGATGGACCTGGGAGTCCTCCTACTATTCTCAGGGTTTTTTGGCTGCTTCCGTAGAGGTGGCCAGACAGTCCTTTTATAAAATTGAGAAGCCAGAGGGATTTGATGAGGAACAGATAGAGCAGTGCAGACAGGAGCTTAAGGGAAGTAAAGGAGAGAAAGATCCAGATATTATTTTGATTCTAAATGAGAGTTGGTACGATTTTTCACTGATTACGGATTTTCAGACAAACGAAGTAGTACAGCCCTTCTTGGATAATCTGGATAACTGCATCCGAGGCTATGCGGTTGCGCCGGGAGTAGGAGGAGGAACAAATTCATCAGAATATGAGCTCCTGACAGGGAATTCCCTACAGCTATTGCAGGGAATCACACCCTTCAATTCGCTTCACATGGATGAGGAGGCTACGGTAGTGACGATTCTTAAGGAGCAGGGATATGAGACGACTGCCTTCCACCCTGCGCCTGGGCTAAATTACAGCCGGAGTATTGCGTACCCCGATATGGATTTTGACCATATTTACTTTGAAGAAGATGTAGAGGGGCTTGAGTATTGGGAACAAAGAGTTTCCTTTGCTACGGATGCAAGCAATTTTTCTATACTGCGGGAGCTTTATGAAGAAAATCTGGCCAAAGAGAATAAACCGCAGTTCCTTTACAATCTGACGATTCAAAATCATGGCGGTTATGCCATGGTATCTGCGGATAAGGTGCCCATACAGGTAATTGATGGCCTTTCGGATATGGATGAATGGAAGCTTTTTGAAATGAATGAATATTTATCCTGTGTTCATATGACGGATCAGGCATTTGCGGAGCTGATTCAGTATTATGAGGAATCGGAACGCCCGGTGATTGTATGTATGGTTGGAGATCATTGTCCAACCATTGCGGCTGATTTTGTGAGAAAGGATTTGACGGAGGAAGAGGAGCAGCTTTATTTGCACAGCACACCCTTTGTCATATGGTCAAATCAGGAACTGGAAGAAGAGTATGCAGGTTTCCTTGGAATGTCCCACCTTATGCCTTTTTTGCTGAAGAGCGCCGGTGTCAGTCTGTCTCCCTATTATCGTTATATTGCGGAGGATTTGAAAACGGATGTACCAATTATGACCTCCTTTGGTTTGTATCTGGACAGAGATGGGACTCAACATTCATATGGTGACAACAATGCATATACAAAGCTGGTAAATCAATATCTGTATATGGAATACTGGAATCTGACCAATCATAAAACAGATCAGCTGTTTACTGTACCGGAGGTATAAATGGGAGGAAGCACAGGAATGAAGAAAGTTATATGGACATTGTATGGGATTGCGTTATGCTTGGCTTTGTGTATAACTCTAAGAGGAGTTTTACGTGAAAAGGTTTATATAGAAGAGAAGATTGATATAACATTTAAAGATGGGAAAGCCGAAACCGCACAGATAGGTGGCACCTATCAGTTGCGTCGAGGTGTTTATCAAGTGACTGTAGATTACGAGGCGGGTACAACCAATCATTATATTTTTGCAGCTTCACAATTGGAACCCCGGAAAACAGGATGTGATCGTCTTCTTTTAGAGCGTGCGAAAGAGCAGGAAGCTTTTCAGGTCTGGGTGTCTGGTGAGGTGGAGGATTTTCGAGTGCTAAGCGAGTATGCCGGGGTGGGTGACTACTCCATATCTCGCATGACATTGCGGGAGACTGGCCTTGGAATGTGGCATGACTTATTTCTCATTCTTTTAGCGGCAGCAGCTGTGTTTTTTTTATTAAAGCTGAGCTTGGAAGGCTTTTTTAATAGAGAGAGACTGACTGTGTTCCTTGGTCTGCTTGGGATTACTCTTTTAGCTTCTGTTCCACTGTACCTTCCGGGTGTGTATTTGGGGCATGACGGTGGCTTTCACTTGAATCGCTTGGAGGGTGTGTGGCAGGGACTGGCCTCTGGGCAATTTCCGGTACGTATACAGCCTAATTGGCTGCACGGCTACGGCTATGCCATATCTGTATGCTATGGGGACATTTTGCTTTATATTCCTGCGGGGCTACGTCTGTTGGGTTTTCCTGTACAGGAGGCTTATGAATGGTTTGTGTTTTTAGTTAATGGGGCTGTAGCTGCCATTTCTTATGGTTGCTGGAAAAAAATGTTTCACAATAGTAAAGCAGCATTGTTTGGGAGCTTTTTATATACTCTATCTGTTTACCGACTGGCAAATGTGTACACCAGATCGGCAGTGGGCGAATACTGTGCAATGATTTTCCTGCCATTGGTGGTCTATGGTTTTTGGTGTATTCTTGGAGAAGAATCGGATAGAAAGAAAAAAAACTGGATTCCTTTGACTATAGGTTTTACAGGTTTGTTGCAGACGCATTTGTTATCCTGTGAGATGGCAGGGCTGTTTTCCGCTTTTGTATGTGTGCTTTTGATTCGGCGTGTATTGAAAAGGGAGAATTTTCTGGCCCTTTGTAAAGCGGTGGTGGGTACCCTCCTTGTCAATGCATGGTTTCTGATTCCGTTTTTGGACTATATGCTGCGGGAGAATATGAAGATTAATACGGAGGTCTTGTCCGGAGAACCGATTCAGGAGCTGGGGGTAACTGTGGAGCAGATGTTCCGGGTTTTGATGCATGGGACGGGAATCCCCTTGATAGAGACTATGCCGGGGCAGCAACGGTATCCATGGTCCATAGGACTGGGGCTTCAGATTGCATTGGTCCTAGGTCTGTTTGTGTGGCTTCGGTATAAAAAACAGGAAAGAGCGGCTAGATGGTCTGGAATGTTTTTCCTTTTATCTTCTGTTGCTTTGATAGGAGCCACAAAATATTTTCCATGGGACTTTTTAATTGCATCAGGCTTGGGCTTCCTGGCATCAATTCAGTTTCCCTGGCGTTTTTTGGGAATTGCTGTAGTCCTTTTGTGTACAATGGCCTGTTGCGGATTTTATGTATTAGAGAAAAACAGAAAGAAAGCCATCGCCGGGGGGTGTGCTGTTTTGATTTTAGCGGCATCTGTGGTGAGCAGCGGCTATATGGTGTGGACCTATATGGAAAGCGCAAAGGTGTATGAGGATTATGAACAGCGCGATGCCCCGTATGAGGTGGCGAATGGGGAATTTATGCCCTCTGATATTATCTTTTCCGAGGAGGCTTTTCATCCGGTAAGCCCGGTTGGGGCTCATATGGAGATAAAAGGTTATGTGAAGAAATACAATAGAATTGTTGTAGAATGCTGTAATCTGTTGGATGAGGAAAATATACTCCAGGTCCCAATTCTTTTATATCGCGGTTATCAGGCATATGACAAGAATACAAAAGAAAGGTTTCCTTTGCTGCGCACAGAGACGGGCATGACAGGAATAGGTCTGCCTGCTGGCTATGAAGGAACGCTTTGTATGGAATTTCAGGAGCCGTTTGTGTGGAGAGTGGCAGATTTTATAAGCATAATAAGTATTCTGGTATTGATATGCTATAAAAAGAACATTAAATTTATACAGAGCCTTTGGCACGACTACCGTAGCTCCATAAAAGGAACATCTCCGGAAAGCCCATAAGCTTCCTGACAGTAGCTTCGTATCATTTCATTCTCCTGATCCAGATTGATGAAATAATCATAGCCCAGTTCAATAGCTGTATGGATGGAAGCCGCTAATTCTTCTTGATCGGAGGTAATATGGACATCAACCGTAGGCGTATACAGCAAATACTTTGTTAAATGGTAAGTATATCCGGAATCGTCTTGCGGTATATAGATCAGACAAGCAGGGGAAGGCAGCATAGGATAGGTTTCCATGATTTGCTCTAATTGAGCTCGTGTGCTGCCTTTTGGTGTCCGTTTGAGAATGGCGGGGCTTCCTCCCATCAGATAAAAACAGATGAAGAGCACAAAAACCAGGCTGCCGGCGGTAATAGACCTTTGTGCATCCAGCCAGAGAAAGAGCTGGTACATGGTGTATACAAAGCACCAGATAATAATGGTGCGGTAGTAACGATCGTAGCCTGCCATTACAACGGCCTCCCCCATAGGCATGGAGAAAATATACATACACAGATTGCCCAATTGATATACAGCGTACACACAGAGAATAAGCAGGGCCGTTTTAACCCAGGGCATAAGCCTTTGCTTCCATATAAAGGATGCAATGGCAGCAAATAAAAGAATCACAAGAAGATAGAGTAAGGAGCGCTCGGAAAACACCTTGCCGGCGAATGCCTGTACAATTTGCGCCATAGCTTCGCCGTATTTTTCCTGTATATTTGCAGCATAGGCCTGCAAAGACATAGAGTGGGGAGAATCCATGCTGGAGGCAAATACATATTCTACATGCTTTTTCCAAAGAAGCAGAGTAAACAGGGGAAGCAGGAGGAGTCCGATCCAGGAGAGTTTTTCGGAATAGGAAGCCTTTTTATTATTTTGAATCCAGTACAGCAGAATTCTTCCGGCCATCAATGCCCAGAAAAAGATTCCAGAGTTTTTAATCAGAATTGCGGAAGCAGCAAGGGGAACGGAAAGCCAGGTGAGCTTCTTTTCTTCGGACAGCTCATCTTCAAGGAGGAGAAAGCCTGCAGCGCCTGTCAGAGGGAGAAGGGTATCTACAAGGAGTTCTCCAGGAGTGATATTATAGCTCAATAAAAAGATGGAGGCGCCAGTGCTTAGAAGGACATTCAGTGCCTTCTGTTTTTTTGCGCAGGAAAATAAGGGCAGGATCATACTGAGACTTAGCATGGTCTGCGCAAACATTTGGCATCCTTCTGACACCGGGGAGATAATTTTGCTTACAAAATATACGAAGACAGAGCTTCCCAGAGGATAAGCTTGAAAGAGAATAATACTGCCTTGAAAACTTTGGAAACGGTTGGTTAAAAGCATTTGCTTTATAAGCAATGCCCAACGAGAAAAATTATCATAGGAATTAAACACCTGCCCCTTCAATAAAAATAAAAAATACAGACAGCTTACAGCAAAAAATACATATGCCGGGCAAAGAAATTTACGAAAATCAAAGTGGCTTTTGATTGACAGAAGTAGAAAAGCCAATCCTGTAGCCAGAAGGCCTGTAACGGTCAGGGAGAGTATATTCAGGATTCCTCCCAGAAATAAGATGCAGATTTGCCCGGCAAAGGTGACAGCTGGTAGAAATTCAAGCTTCACCTGAGTATGCTTATGTAAAAAAGCCAGATAGCCCAGAATGGAAAGGGCAAACAGCAGTGTCCGTAAGCCAAGGAGCAGCGTGCTCATATTAGAGTCCTTCTATATTTGCTTGATAGGAAAAAACAAAATGCCTTTGTATATAGTAGTTAAACAGATACAAAATCGTATCAACAAGAGCCTTGATAATCGTGTTTGGAACTGGAAGGAAGGAGAGCAGCGTTACCATCCCACCGGAGCAAAGCATCACAAAGATACAAAGAAGATAATATTTCGCAAGAGAGCTTTTTACATTTCCCTGATCTTGAAAAACAAGCTTTCGATTGTACCAGTAATTGAACAGTGAAGAAACCAAACGGGCAATTACTGTAGCTCCCAGAATATGAAGGGAGATTTAGGAAGCAACCAATCCGCTAGGCCGAATACGGATAAATCAAGAGCAGCGGAAAGCAGGGAGGAAAGAAAATATTTAAAAAAATTTCCCAAAAGAATCCGATAAATTTGGAAGGAATCTATAACAGGCCGAAAATGGGACTCGGAATTGTTGTCCAAATATATCGTTTGAATTTCTACAATCTCAAAGGGAACTTTATTCAAAGCTGTTTCTGTGAGCATATTCATTTCGTATTCAAATCGTTCCCCCCCTTTAGCTTGCTTAAAGGCTCTAGAAACTCATAGGGAATGCCTCTTAAACCAGTCTGGGTATCCATAATAGTCTCCTGATAGAGCAAGCGAAACAAAAGAGAAGTAAGACGGTTACCAAAACGGCTGCGCCAGGGAATATTTTCCTTTTCAAAATTTCTGCATCCCAGGAAGAGACAAGGGCTGCTATGGGAGGTATTCTGCATATGAAAGTCCAGACGCAGAATATCCGCCGCAAGATGCTGGCCGTTGGAGTCAGCTGTGATAACATTCTGCCCTTTATATTCTTCCTTGGATAAAATATAGGAAAAAGCATCCTTTAAAGCTCGTCCCTTTCCCTGATTATTCTCATGGATTAGAATTTGGCATTCAGGGCGCAAAGACAGCTTCTGAAAAATATATTGTTTTTCAACAGAGCTGCCATCGTCTACAATGAGAAACTTTGAGGCTCCCGAACGGATTAGATCATCCACATAGGTGATGAGGTGCTCGGGCGGATTTAGTGCGGGGATTACGATTGTGCTGTTCATGGACATACCTCACAGTTTTAATAAATAACGGAGAGATGTACGATTTTTTTCTTATACCAGCTGGCAAGTCCTTTGTTTCTCCAATGTTCAGGATCCGTAGTGATATCCTCAAAATCAAGGAGCCAGGGTCTTACGGTGTAATTTGGAATCCAGACCTCATCAACGCCTTCCATGCTAAGCAGTGCGATACGGTTTAGCGTCTCACGGTGATAGGTTTGGGCATATCCTTTACCTAGGTCATGCAGGGCAGATTTTGTTGTAAGAGATCTTTCATCTGTAATAAAGATAGAGAATAGTAAAAAAAGTCCTAAAAAGATGACAAATTTTTTCCGATATGTTTGGAATAGTAAATGGAAAAGCCCAAACACGTGCTCAAAGGATTCGGAAGAAAATGCCTGCAGCGTCTGCTTGAGCCATCCACTCCAATAAAACAGGTTTAAGATCAGCAGAAGATAGTAAGTCTGCATAATAATATTTAATGTGCGTCCAAAAGTATATGCGGTTCCTAAAGCATAGGTTATAGGTGTAAACATAGAAGAAAAAATACAATAGCTGAAAAATGTAAAAAGACCGGGGAAACGAAGCTTAATGGATAAATGTGCAGCAGCGGACCATGTTATGGGTATTAATAGTAAAATTGCGGAAAAAAGATAGATATTAGTCCATTTCCCAATATAAGTTAAACCATATTGGAAAGCGTAATAAATGGCTTTGGCAGGTGGAAGGTTGGAAACAATATCAGCCCCCCGCACGAAATTTCCAGGAGCAGTCACATTTAGAAAAAAGGCGGCTCCTGCAGTGAAAAATGTTGGAATAAAAAGGAGCAGATTTTCTCTCTTTCGAAAAATAAGCAGAGCAAAAAAAGAAAAGACTAAAAGAACCATGGTGAGCAGAGCCGTTACAAAATTACCGCCTCCACAGCAGACTGCCAGAGGAAGAGAAAGAAGCATATAGATAAGGGAATGCCTCTTGGCTAAAAAGGCCAGGAGCAGAACAGAAAAAAGGAGCAGCATACAGGAATGCATAAAAACATAGTGTACCGCTCCGCAATACCAAAAAAAGGCTTCTGATGGAGTATCCAAAACCTCAATACTGAGTAATAGAAGAATACAGGTGGTAATTTTGTACTGAATTTTAGAAATTTGAAAGCATTTCACAAGTACAACATATAGAAAAACACTGGTTGCAACAATTAACATAAAAAGCATGATAAAGGGCGTAAGACAATAAAGTCGTTCGCTGATAACGGCAGGCTGAAGCGCCATAAAAAATGCGGAAGCAAAAGGACCTTGATAACCATGCCATTCTATTTCGGCCGTTTCTACAGCAGCTTTGAGCACGGAAAAAACAGAGCCTGTTTGTTCCCAGGCTAAATGAGCATTCATTCCATAGTTATAGTCATCTCCCACAGGATGGGAAAAAAGACCCATATATAGAATTGGTAAAATCGAAATGATCAAGATAAAGAGCAGGACACTATATAGCTTTTGATAGAAAGACAGGTTTTTAAAACGCGAAATATAGCTTTTCATGACAGTCATCCTTAGTATAAGTATTTATTCCAAAAGCAGTAAACCGGAATGGATCTTTAGCGATAATTGCGGAAACCTTAATAGTTTCTTAATGATTTCTGCTTGAAATAACTATATCGAATCAGGTAAAGTTTGTCAAATAAATTAGTCTTTTAGTTGCCCTATCTTCCAATTAATGCTATAATACCCATATCTATGAGTACAACTGACTAAATTTGATTAAATATTTTTAAAGGAGAATCATCCCATGAGAACCTATCTCGTTACCGGAGGAGCCGGCTTCATCGGCTCCAACTATATTCATTACATGTTCCGCAAATACGGTGACAGCATCCGCATCATCAACGTAGATGCCCTCACCTATGCCGGCAATCTGGAGAACCTGAAGGATGTAGAGAGCCAGGACAACTACACCTTCATCCGCGCCGATATCCGCGACCGGGAAGCCATTGAAAGGATCTTCGCAGAGAATGACATAGATCGCGTCGTACACTTTGCGGCGGAAAGTCACGTAGACCGTAGCATCCGCAACCCGGAGATCTTTGTAGAAACCAATGTCCTTGGCACCTTAGTAATGCTGAATGCAGCTAAAAAGGCGTGGGAGCTGCCGGATGGAACCTATAAGGAGGACAAGCGTTTCTTATACGTATCCACCGATGAGGTGTATGGATCTCTGGAAGAGGGGGATACCTATTTCTATGAGACCACACCCTTTGCACCCCACAGTCCTTACTCAGCCAGCAAGGCCTCCGGGGACATGCTGACAAAGGCCTACTGGGATACGTACCGGTTCCCCATCAACATCACAAGCTGCAGCAACAATTATGGCCCCTATCAGTTCCCGGAAAAGCTGATTCCCCTGATTATCAACAATGCGCTGCAGGGAAAGAAGCTTCCTGTATACGGGGATGGCAAAAACGTCCGTGACTGGCTCTATGTAGACGATCACGCCAAAGCCATTGATATGGTACAGGAAAAAGGGCGTCTGGGAGAACGTTATAACATTGGTGGTCACAACGAAAAGCAGAACATCGAGATCATCAACATCATCCTGGAGACCTTGCAGGACATGCTTTCTGAGGATGATCCGAGAAAAGCCCTGGTGAGCAAAGACCTGATCACCTATGTGGAGGACCGCAAAGGCCACGATCGCCGCTATGCCATTGCCCCGGACAAGATCAAGGAAGAGATTGGCTGGTACCCGGAGACCATGTTTAAGGAGGGAATCCGTCTCACCATTCAATGGTTCTTCGAGCATGAGGACTGGATGAAAAACGTAACCAACGGTGACTACCAAAAATATTACGAAGAAATGTATCAAACAAAATAAAAAGCATACAGGGACAGACCCTTAGGAAGGTGCCTGTCCCTCACGCACGTCAAAAACAAAATGAAAGTTTCTTTCATTACAGGTGTGTCGAAGCGACTTTCCCCTTTAGAGCTGTCGCGCAGCGACCGGTAAAGTCGCAAAGGCGCACGAGAGAAACTTTCATGAGTGCCTTTTCGAATGAAAGTTTTTCTCATTAAGTGTGTGCCGAAGTGACTTTACTCTTTAGAGCTGTCGCGCAGCGACTATTAATTAGGAGGTTTTACAATATGAAAGGAATTATCCTGGCAGGCGGAGCCGGAACCAGACTTTATCCGCTGACAAAGGCAATCTCCAAACAGATCATGCCCGTCTATGACAAGCCTATGATTTATTACCCGCTATCCACCCTGATGCTGGCAGGAATCCGGGAGGTTTTGATCATATCAACCCCCAGAGATTTGCCTGTATTCCAGGAGCTCTTAGGCGATGGTTCCCAGCTTGGCATGGAAATGCACTACGCCGTACAGGAATATCCAAGAGGACTGGCCGATGCCTTTATCATCGGAGAAAAATTTATCGGAACCGATCATGTAGCCTTAGTTTTGGGAGATAATATCTTCTATGGACAGAGCTTTTCCAAGGTTCTGAAAAATGCGGCCTCCCGCACCGAGGGAGCCACCATCTTCGGCTACTATGTAAAAGATCCAAGAGAGTACGGCGTTGTAGCCTTCGACAAGGACGGCAAGGCCCTCTCCATCGAGGAGAAGCCTGTGAACCCCAAGTCCAACTATGCCGTACCGGGCCTCTACTTCTACGACAACGACGTCGTAGAAATAGCCAAAAACGTAAAACCCTCCACCCGAGGCGAGATCGAGATCACCAGCGTCAACAACGAATACCTCCGTCGAGGCACCCTCCACGTAGAAACCCTGGGCCGCGGCTTCGCCTGGCTTGACACCGGCAACCACGACGCCCTCTTAGACGCCGCCGACTTCGTAGCCGCCTTCCAAAAGCGCCAGGGCCTCTACATCTCCTGCATCGAGGAGATAGCCTACAAGCGTGGCTTCATAGACAAGGCTCAGCTCTTAAAACTGGCGGCCCCCTTAATGAAAACCGCCTACGGCCAATACCTAACCGACGTAGCCAACGGCCTGTAATTGTAACCATTATAAAGAAACAAGCAACAAGCCAAGCAAAAACATTGTGAGAAAACACCGTTCGTTACCAACCGTCAGCAGGAGAACAAAAAATCATTCTCCCCAAGCGCCTATGCACGGAGCGGAGCGAAGTAAATCGAAGCGACGGGGAGAATGATTTTTTGTTCTCCTGCGTCCGTCCTAAACCACCCAAGGGAGAACCACACAAATGTCAAAAATAACCGTAGAAACCTGCCCCATCGCAGGCCTCAAAATCATAACCCCATCCGTATTCGGCGATGAGCGGGGTTATTTCATGGAAACCTACAACTACAACGACTTCAAAGAAGCCGGCATCGATATGGAATTCGTCCAGGACAATCAATCCGCCTCCAAAAAAGGTGTCCTTCGCGGCCTCCATTTCCAGATTAATCATCCCCAGGACAAGATCGTCCGTGTAATCAGCGGAGAGGTCTTTGACGTAGCTGTAGATCTCAGGGAGGGCTCTCCCACCTATGGTCAATGGTATGGGGTAATACTATCCGCAGAGAATAAAAAGCAGTTTTTCATTCCCAAGAACTTTGCCCACGGCTTCCTTGTTTTATCGGATTACGCGGAATTCGCATACAAATGCACAGACTTCTATCACGCCAACGATGAGGGCGGCCTGGCTTGGAACGATCCTGAGATCGGCGTGGAGTGGCCCATTCCCGAAGGGATGGAATTAACCATATCCGAGAAGGATAAGAAGTGGGGCGGCATTAAGGAGTGGAAGAGATAAATGGAAGAAAGCAGACGGCTTACGGCTGAGGTATTTATAGATACCGGAAAAGACTTTCGCCCGGAGGATTCCCTGCAGGCAGAATATACCTGTACCCTCGGCGAAACCATCACCTTAGAATTTGACTTAAGTGTATTTGAGCATACCTGCGGCTTTCGTTTTGATCCGCTTTTGGAAGACAGCAGCATGGTAAAGCTTTTGGAGCTTACGCTCACCTATGAGGATGGAGAGAGCAAAACCATAGATTTATCCAGGATTAAAACCAACAGCGATGTGGATTTTGAGCCAATCTTTGTCTATCTTCACAAGGACCCCAAGTTCTTTGCGGACGAGGCTCTCTGTCTTAAGCTTGCAGGGGCTAAGGTGCGCTTTCAGATTTTAGAGCTGGGCCTGGGAGAAAAGGAATACTGGCAGGAGATCAAAAAGCACAGCGTATCCGAGAAGGAAAAGGAACAGATTCTGAATAAGCTCGAACTGTCCATGAACCAGAACCGGGAGCTGGAGCAGGAAAACAGGAGACTTAAGATTGAGGAGGCAGATATCTATGCCACGGGTATCTGGAGGCTTCAGCATGATGCAAAGGGACCTGTGAAGGTGATTTTTGGAAAGGGAAATATTCTGACCTTCCTGTCAGCAGTGTATCTGGCCCTCTGCTCTGAGCTCTTTATCTTTAATAATGCTTACTATTCCACACCGCGCCCCAATGATCAGACGCTTGTATTCAGCTTTTTCCGCTTTGGCATGGTATGGCTGGGTGCTTTTGTGCTGATTGCAGTGATCAATGGAATGATTCAGAAAGGATACAGACGTGAGCTTACTTAGTGTATTTGTAAAATACCGGAATCTCATCGGTCAGCTGGTGAGCCGGGATATCAAAACCAAATACCGCCGTTCCATTCTGGGCCTTTTATGGACCGTACTCAATCCTCTGCTGATGATGACCGTGCTTTCCATTGTGTTTTCCTATTTCTTTTCCAGGTATGGAAACATTGAAAACTTTCCGGTGTATCTGCTCTGTGGACAGCTGATTTTCAACTTTTTTAATGAGTCTACCAGCATTGCCATGGGTTCCATTGTCCACAGCGGAGAGCTGATCAAAAAGGTATATGTACCGAAATATTTATTTCCGATTTCCAAGGTTCTCTCAAGCGGAGTAAATCTTTTGGCTTCCATGGTGGCCCTGGTGATTGTGATGGTAGTGACCAGAGCGCGGGTAACGCCGACAGTTCTTTTGGCGGTGTTTCCCCTTTTGTATGTGCTGCTCTTTTCCACAGGAGTGAGCCTGTTTTTGTCAGCTGTTGCAGTGAGCTTTCGGGATCTGATGCATCTTTACAGTGTGATTACCACAGCCTGGATGTACCTGACACCGGTTATTTATCCCATGGAGATTTTGGAAAATGCCCCTGCATGGGTGGTGTTTATAGTGAACGCAAATCCCATGACAGGCTTTATCAAGATATTCCGCTGTGTGGTTCTGGAAGGAGTAACGGCCCCGGCCATTCTTCATATACAGAGCCTGACATGGTGTGTGATAGCCTTGCTTGTAGGCTCCCTTGTGTTTAAGAAATCCCAAGACACCTTTATATTGAAAATATAGAATAGCAGCCTGGGGAGTGACCTTTGAGGCGCGAGGATAATGATGGAGCGGGATTAGGAGACAAAATATGAAGATAGAAAATGCCATAGAGGTAAAGGATGTATCCATGTGCTTCAACCTCTCCAGGGAAAAGGTGGACAGCATCAAGGAGTATGTCATCAAGGCGTTAAAGCGTCAGCTTTTTTATGAGGAATTTTGGGCTTTAAATGATGTGAGCTTTGAGATACGAAAGGGCGATTCCGTGGGCCTGGTAGGTATGAATGGCTCCGGAAAGAGCACCATGTTAAAAATCATTGCCGGAGTTCTTCGCCCCACCAAGGGAACAGTGGAGACCACCGGAACCATAGCTCCCATGATCGAGCTGGGGGCCGGCTTTGACCATGATCTGACGGCGCGGGAGAATATCTTCCTAAATGGAGCTCTCATTGGCTATCCCAGGGAAATGCTGGAGGAGCGTTTTGATGATATTATTGCCTTTGCGGGATTGGAGCGTTTTGTGGATGTACCCATTAAGAACTTTTCCTCCGGTATGCTGGCCCGGCTGGGATTTTCCATTGCTACCATTGTGGATGCGGATATTCTGATTGTGGATGAGATTCTGGCCGTGGGAGACTACCAGTTCCAGAATAAGTGCAAAAAGCGCATTCGGGAAATGATGGAGCAAAATACCACCGTGTTGTTTGTGTCCCACAGCATTGAGCAGGTAAAGGAGATCTGTAACAAAGCCATCTGGATCGATCATGGACATGTGCGGATGATGGGGGAAGCCGAGGAGGTATGTGACGCTTATGAGGCTCCCGATGAATAATGCTTGTGGCATTGCTCCACAGAAAAGCTGTTGAACAGTTAGGTAAGAGGTAAGAGATGGATAACCAGGAATTACAGAATGATTATAAAAAATTATATGAGGCCGAGCGGGAAAAGACAGAGGTGCTTTTAAGCAAGATCGAGGAATCGGAGAAAGAGATCGAAGAGCTTCGTTTCAAGCTGGATCGCATTAAAAACAGCTTTGCATGGAAGCTGTCTTCCCCTCTGCGGAAGGGTCTTCATTTTTATGAGAAGACGAGAGATCGCCTCACCCGATATGGCTCAATTCCCGGCCTGATGCGCAAGGTTCGCAGCAAGCTTCAGGAGCGCAAGAACATGAAGCGCCATGGGACAGCCAGCTTTCCTACGCCGGAGGAGGCCAGGAAGCAACGGGAAACGATCTTTGAAAATAAGGTGAAATTTAGTATCCTGGTGCCTCTTTATAATACGCCGGAAAAGTTTTTGACCGATATGCTGGACTCTGTGAAGGGACAGACCTACGAGAACTGGGAGCTTTGTCTGGCAGACGGCAGCGATCATGAGCATGCCTATGTGGGAGAGATCTGTAAAAGATATGGGGCGGATGACGGGCGCATGATATACCATGTACTGGATCACAACTACGGGATTTCAGGAAACACCAATGAGTGTCTGAAGCTGGCAACAGGGGATTATATCGGCTTGTTTGATCACGATGACATTCTTCATCCGGCGGCTCTCTATGAATATGCAAAGGCTATTAATGAGACAGGGGCAGATTATATCTACTGCGATGAGATTACCTTTGAGGGCGACAGCATTGATCATATGATTGTGCTCCATTTTAAGCCGGATTTTGCCATTGATAATCTTCGCGGAAATAATTATATCTGCCATTTTTCCGCATTTTCCAGAGAGCTTCTGGATGAAGCCGGGGTATTTCGAAGTGAGTATGACGGAAGCCAGGACCATGATATGATTCTTCGGCTGACCACAAGAGCCAGGAAGGTATACCATGTGCCTAAGGCTTTGTACTACTGGCGCTCCCATAAGGCATCTGTGGCTCAGGATATCAATGCCAAAACCTATGCGGTGGATGCAGCCAAGCGGGCGGTTCATGATCATATCTTAGCGGTTTATGGAATGGATGCAAAGGTAGAGAGTACCCGCGCCTTCCCTACCATCTTTCGGATTCGTTACCCCCTGGTTGAGAAGCCCTTGATTTCCATCGTGATCCCCAATAAGGATCATATGGAGGATTTGTCCCGCTGCGTGGAGTCCATTGTTAATAAGTCTACCTATTCCAACTATGAAATCATTGTGGTAGAAAATAACAGCGAGACAAAGGAAATCTTTGATTATTATAAGGCGCTGGAGCACAATGAGCGGATTCGCATTGTAAAGTATGAGGGAGATTTTAATTATTCCCGCATTAATAATTTCGGTGTGTCCTTTGCAAATGGAAAATATGTGCTTCTCCTGAATAATGATATGAAGGTGATTACGCGGGAATGGATGGAGGAGCTTCTGATGTATGCCCAGAGATCGGATGTGGCGGCGGTGGGAGGAAAGCTGTACTATGCGGACAATTCCATTCAGCATGCGGGCATTGTGATTGGCCTGGGGGCTCACCGGGCAGCAGGGCATACACACTATAAGGATGACAAAATGCATTTGGGCTATATGGGACGGCTTTGCTATGCCCAGGATGTGACAGCCGTGACAGGAGCCTGCCTTCTGGTGGGAAGGAAGCAGTATGATGAGGTGGGAGGCTTAGATGAGACCTTCAGTGTAGCCTTTAATGATGTGGATTTCTGCTTAAAGCTTCGAAAGGCGGGGTATTTGAATGTGTTTACACCCTTCTGTGAGCTGTTCCACTATGAGTCCAAGACCCGGGGAATGGAGGAGGGAGAGAAGCTGAAGCGCTTCCAGAATGAGGTTGCCCTTTTCCGCGAGAAGTGGAAGGCAGAGCTGGAGGCTGGTGATCCTTATTTTAACCCTAATTTTTCTTTGGATTATTCGGATTATACAATTAAATAAGATGCTTCAAAGGATAACACAGGTAAATTTGAAATATGATTAGGAAATCAAGGTCATGACGGGAAAACCATACGGAACTATAGAAAAAATCATAGCTGCCGCAGTCGCATTTCTGGCCGTGGCAGGCTTTAACCTGCTTTACGGAATACGGGGAGAGAGCACCATGTTCTCAAATAGCGTTTTTTGTATGGTGGCTTTTGGCGCTTTCCTGTTTCTCGGCCTCTATGTGTTGGGGCAGAACCTTCATAAGCGTATACTTGTGTATGGCTTTATAGGCGGTTTTTTGGCAGCGGTTATGACCTGTATGGGCTGTTCACTGAACTATACGGATACCATTTGGCATGGACGGGTGTTCGGGGCAATCCTCTGTCTGACTCCATTTTTTAGTATGTGTGCGGGAGCGCTGCTTCTTTTACTGGAGGAGGGGAGGAGTGCTGTCTGGAAGGAGCAGGCACCGGGAGCCCGCTGGTTCCTTCTGTGCTGGCTTTTCCTGTTTTTGTCCTGGGTTCCGGTGCTTTTGGCCTCCTGGCCGGGAATTTTTTCTTATGATTGTGGCTGGCAGCTAACAAGCTTTGTGGATGGTCAGGTGACAGGTCATCATCCCATTCTCCACACCTATTTGCTGGGACTTTGCCGGCAGGTGGGAAGAAGTCTTTTTGTGGGCAACAATGGGGGAGCTGTGCTCTATTCTCTCTTGCAGATGGCTTGCCTGTCCGTGATGTATGCTTATGTCTGCTATTATTTGAAGAAGAAGCAGGCTCCGCAGTGGCTTCAGGCAGGGACCTTTGTCTTTTTTGCCATTCATCCGGTAAACAGTCTGATGGCGCTGTGTGCTACCAAGGATTCTCTTTTTACTGGATTGTTTGCCGTATTTTTGGTACAGCTTTTTGAGATGGCAGAGGATAAGGAAGCATTTTTTTCTTCTGTTTTGCGCCAGATTCGGTTCTGCCTAACCGTGTTTTTACTTTTTGCCTTCCGAAATAATGGATTTCATACCTTTGTTTTATGCATCCCCTTCCTGCTCTGGGCCTTTTGGGAATACTGGAAGAGTCTGGGGATTCTGATTTTGATTTGCTTAAGTCTCTACGGATTGTACACAGGCCCTGTCTATGGTCTTCTTGGAATTGAGAAGGGTGATCCCAGGGAGATGTGCAGCGTACTGATGCAGTCGGCTGCCCGTGTATACAATCTGGATTATCAGGGGCTGACCCAGGAGGAGAGAGAGGCTTTCCTTTCTATCATAGAGGAGGAGGGGATGAACTCCTACATGTCCCGGTTTGCAGATCCGGTAAAGGCATACTTCAACGGCAAAAAATTCAGTCAGAATCCGGGACCCTTTTTGAAGGCCTGGGCGTCAGCAGGATGGAGACACAAGCGAATCTATGTGGATTCCTTCTTAGCCAATACCTATGGCTATTGGTATCCGGGCAATTCTATTGAGGATACGGAGCATGGAAGAGACTACTTTGAATATTACTGTAAGGAATTTCGGGAGGATGTGGATGTGGTGATGGAGCCAAGGCTTCCCGCCCTTTCCGAGCTTTATCGAAGGATTGGAAATGAATCCGCTTTTCAAAGGGTGCCTGTGGTGGCAGCCAGCTTTAATTTGGGTGTGTATACCTGGCTTTTGTTTTTTACATTTTTGCTGCTTTTGTATCGGCAGCAATATGGGGAACTCATTCTTGTGATTCCTTTGATTATGTATTTTCTAACTACGATGTTGGGGCCGGTGGTAAAGATGCGGTATCATTATCCGCTGATAGCCTGCGCGCCATTACTTATTTTTCTCATATGGAGGAGGGAGCGAGAGTGGACAAAATAGCTGTACTGGTGCCCTGTTATAACGAGAGTAAAACTGTAAAAAAGGTAGTGGAGGACTTTCGCCGGGAGCTTCCGGAAGCGGTGATTTATGTCTACGACAATAATTCCACAGATGGTACGGCGGAGCTGGCTTGGGAAGCCGGGGCGGTAGTGCGCCAGGAACGTCGTCAGGGAAAGGGAAGCGTGATCCGCCGGATGTTCCGTGAGGTGGATGCCAGAGTTTATGTTATGGTGGACGGGGATGATACCTATCCGGCCGAGGCGGCTCCAGAGATGGTGAGAAGAGTCCTGGAGGAGCAGGCGGACATGGTAGTGGGGGATCGACTTTCCTCGACCTATTATACGGAAAATAAACGTCCTTTCCATAATTTTGGCAATTCCTTTGTGAAGAATTGCATCAATCGTTTTTTTGATACGAATATTCAGGATATTATGACAGGCTACCGAGCCTTTAGCTATTCCTTTGTAAAAACCTTTCCGGTGCTCTCCAGAGGCTTCGAGATCGAGACCGAGATGAGCATTCATGCAGCGGACAAGCATATGCAGGTGGACAATGTAGTTATTGAGTATCGGGACCGGCCTGAGGGCAGTGTTTCTAAGCTGAATACCTTTTCTGATGGATTTAAGGTGCTGACACGGATTTTGAATTTGTATAAGAATTACAAGCCCTTTAGCTTCTTTTCTCTGCTGTCAAGTGTTTTAGTGGTCCTGGGTGTGGGATTTTTGATTCCAGTGATTGTGGACTATATAGAGACGGGGCTGGTACCTAAGTTTCCAACCCTGATTGTGTGCTGCTTTGTGCTGGTTGCTGCCTTGCAGTCCTTTTTTGCAGGGTTGGTTTTGCAGAGCATGGAGCAGAAGAATAAGCAGGATTTTGAGATGCAGCTGCTGGCAGTACGGGATAGATATGAGAAGCTGCATGGATCGGAGGAATGATCCATGAGGAAGGATAGAGGGAAGGCTTTAATTGCGCTGGGGGTATCCTTGGGGATTGCATGCTTATGTGGTGTGCTTTTATATGGGACCACAGGCTTTATTTATGCCATTGCGGATGATGTGATTATGCGGGACATTGCTTCCGGAGCTTTTACCGGGACGCCGGATGGACATCTGATTTTTGTCCGGTATGTGCTGGGGTTTTTGCTGAGCCGGCTTTATTTGGTGAATGATGCCATAGACTGGTATGGTTTTTTTATGGCAGGCTGTCTGCTTTTGGCACTGGCTGTGATCCTGTACCGCGGCTTGGCAATGAAAAGAGGCCTTATTTGGAAAGCAACATATACAGGGCTTGCTTTGGGATTGTTTGGAATCGGACTGCTGTCTCATGCAGCACAGTTTGAGTGGACCATAAGCGCGGCAGCTCTTGGGTCAGCTGCCTTCTACCTGTATGTTACCTTAGAGGGAAAAAAGACCAGACAACTGTGGGATTCACTCCTGATCTGGTTTTTGCTGCTTTTAACCTTCTGTATTCGGTATGACGTGTTTTTTATGATAATGCCAGGCTTTGGGATTGTCTTTTTGTGGAGATTTGTCAGAAAAAAAGAGAGGGGAAGCTTTCACTTTCGTTTTGGAGAAATCTTTCTGCCCATCTTGGTTTTTGCCAGTGTGGGAGTAGTGACACTGATCGAGAGCCAGGCTTACTCCAAGGAGGACTGGAAGGAATTTAAGCGATTTCAGAATGCCAGATCAGAGGTTTACGATTATTCCGGAGTGCCTTCCTATGAAGCAAATCCGGGTTTTTTTGAGGAATTGGGACTGGATGAGCATGAGGTGCGAAATCTCCGCCATTATGCCCTTTATCTGGTGGAGGATTTGGACGCGGACATGATGGAAGCCTTGCGGGAGGAGGCTGTGCGTCAGGCGTCAGAGGAGCTGGGAGGAAGGAAAAGGGTGAAGGCCGGACTGACTTTAAGCTTTAAGCAGCTGGTAAGTCCGGAATATATGTCAGTTAGCCTGCCTGCCCTGCTTTTTTTCATAGGAATTCTAATGCTTGCCGTTGGCAGACAGAAAAAAGGAGCTGTAATCCCCCTCTTTTTGTTTTTGGGAGCAGAGGGGGTGCTGTGGCCCATTCTGGGCTTTGCCGGAAGGCTTCCAGAGCGTGTGGCTTTTTCCCTGCATCTGACGATGATGCTTGGCATGGCAGCTTACTTTGTTCGTCTGTGGAGTGAAAAGGAAGAGGAGGATGAGCGAGGGAAGAAAACCCTGTGGAAGTGCGGGACTGTGCTGGCGGCAATGCTCCTGTGCCTGGGAGGGGCTGTATTCAGGCTTCAAAAAACCATAGTGTGGAATCAGGAAAAGCGGGCAATGGATGACAGCTATCAGCAATTCAAGACGGAGTGCAGGAAGGAAGCGGGAAAGCTGTACTTTATTGAAACCTATATGGCGGAGCCTGTAGGCGGGGCATCTGTGCTGGTTCATGGATCTTCGGGAATCAACCGTTGTCTGACCCTGGGCGATTGGTACACCACCTCCCCGTTGGACGAGGAACGAATGAGAGCTCTCGGTATAGAAAATGTGGAGGAAACGATTCTTAAAAATCCAAATGCTTATCTTGTAGTGCGGGATCTGGAGGATACGGGCTTCCTGGGATCTTATTTTTCCAGTAAATATCCTGAGATAGAGCTGGTTTGTCAGGAGGTAAGAAGCGTTGGCGGTCGAAGCTATTATTTGTATCAGCCTGAGAAGACAGAAGGAGAACAATAGCTGGAGGAAGTCATGAAAAAATGGACAGGTGCAAAGGGACATATACTGGTAATGCTGTTGCTTTCCTTTGTGATAACAGGTATTTATTTTATATTTATCTATCAAAAAATACCGTTTATCTATGACATCAATGATGACGTTGCCATGCGCAATGTGGCGGCGGGTGTAATTACAGGTGCACCGGATGCTCATTTGCTGCATGTAAAATATTGTCTGGGGCTTGTCATTGCAGGATTATATTGCATAGCTCCCGGTTTGGACTGGTATGGTCTGATTATGATAGGGATCATTCTATTTGCCTTTTCCATGATTTTGTACCGGGGGCTGGAGGCTGAGAGAAGTGTTATCTGGAAGGTTATCTATCTTTTGCTGGCTCTGCTTTTATTGACCTGCCTGGGGCTGCAGCATATTACAGCCTTTCAGTGGACTACTACGGCGGCCATCGCAGGTGCAGCAGGCATCTATCTTTTCTATACATCAGACACAAGGGAGCCCTTCCGCGTCTATCTGGAGGAGGGAACTGCGGTTTGTCTGCTGCTGCTTTCTCTTATGGTGCGGGATGATGTGTTTCTGATGGTTCTTCCTGTGGCGGCTTTGTGCTTCTGGTGGAAGTATGGCTCCTTAAAAAAATGTGGACGTTTGCCCTTTACGCTGGAGCATCTTTGGGTTCCTGTAACGCTTTTTATGGGAGTATTGCTTATTCTGGGAATCGAGGCCTTTGCCTACCGTTCTCCTCAGTGGAGAGAATTTCGTTCCTACAATACGAATCGGGAAGCAATCATGGACTATTATGATCCTCCCACCTATGAGGAGGAGCCAGAATTTTATGATTCTCTGGGCTTTTCCCCGGAGGAGGCGGAGAATCTGCAGAGGTATTCTCTTTATCTGATGGATGATCTTTACAGTGAAAATATGAAGAAGCTGGCGGACTATTCTGAAAAGCTTTATATAGAAAAGCATCCCTTTAAGGAAAGACTTTCCTCGGGGCTTCGGGGAATCTATGAGCATTTGGGAAAGGATACCTATCACTTGACCAATCTGATCTGTTTTTGTATGATTGCCCTTGCAGCAGGCCTGGCACTTGGCAGAGACAGAAAGCAGCTGGAGCTGATCCTGTCTGTATTGGCTGTTTGGGCCGCTTTTTGGCTGTATCTGGGATATCGCAACCGAATTCTGGAGCGTGTGGGCTTTTCCCTGTATCTGCTGGCCTTTCTGACTATGCTGGGGATCTGGTACCGCATGGAATCCGGTGGGCCAAGGAGCAGGAAAGAGAAGAAGGATATCTGGGTGAATAGTTTGGCGGCTGGTGGTCTCTGTGTGGTTCTGCTGCTCCTTGCCAGTATGACCTGGAGTACCGTGAAGGGAAATAATATCTGGCGAAGGGATTATAATCTGCAGTTTTTGGATGTGAACCGCTATATGGCGGAGCATCCCGGTAATGTTTATTTTATGACCACCTTTTCCATTGAAACCTATACGGACAATTTTACCATGCGAAGGGAGTTTGCCTTTAGCAATCTTCTCTCTGTGGGCGGCTGGCATACCTTTTCCCCTCTGGAAAATGAAAAGGCCAAAAGACTTGGAATTACGGATGCCAAGCGGGACATGGTCGAGAAGGACAACGTATATGTGATTTCCTTAGAAAATGTGAATCTGCGGTACATGGATCGGTATTACGAAAGCCTCTATGGAGAGGACTACCATGGACGCCAGCTGGTGGATACCCTGGACTATGGAGAGCAGATTTTTGAGGTGTATGATATGACAGTGAAGGAGGGAGCAGGGTGATAGGATTTAATGTGGCACCCTTTACGGGAAAGGAATTTGATTACATCCGTGAGGCCATTGAGGCAGAGCATATCTGCGGTGATGGAATGTTCACAAAGCGGTGCAATGGATGGATAGAGACACAGACAGGTACGGCGAAGGCGCTTTTGACCACCTCCTGCACCCATGCTACGGAGATGGCTGCCTTGCTTTTGGATATTCAGCCGGGAGATGAGGTCATTATGCCCTCTTATACCTTTGTATCCACAGCAGATGCATTTGTTCTCAGAGGGGCGGTTCCGGTATTTGTGGATATTCGTCCGGATACTATGAATCTAGATGAAGCCTTAATAGAGGAGGCCATCACAGAGAGGACAAGGGCAATTGTTCCTGTGCACTATGCGGGAGTATCCTGTGAGATGGATCGGATTATGGAGATTGCAGGGAAGTATCATTTGGCAGTCGTGGAGGATGCGGCTCAGGGCGTATGCGCCTTCTATAAGGGAAGGGCCTTGGGAACCATGGGAGATTACGGCTGCTTCAGCTTTCATGAGACAAAGAATTTTTCCATGGGAGAGGGCGGTGCATTGCTGATTCGGGACCCGGAGCACATTGAGGAGGCGGAGATTCTCCGTGAAAAGGGCACAAACCGCTCCAAGTTTTTTCGGGGACAGGTGGACAAGTATACCTGGGTGAACCATGGGAGCTCCTATCTGCCCAGTGATATGAATGCGGCTTATCTGTGGGCGCAGCTGGAGCTGGCGGATGTGATTACGGAGGATCGGATGAAAAGCTGGAATGCCTACTATGAGCAGCTGGCAGACTTGCAGGCCAATGGGCGCATTGAGCTTCCTGTGATACCAAAGGACTGTGAACACAATGCTCATATGTTCTATTTGAAGACCAAGGATCTTAAGGAGAGGACAGCCTTGATTGCCTATCTTAAGGAGAGTGAGATTCAGACGGTATTTCACTATGTTCCTCTTCACACAGCCCCGGCCGGTGAGAGATTTGGAAGGTTTGTGGGGGAGGACCGCTATACCACCAGGGAAAGTGAGCGGCTTTTGCGGCTTCCTATGTATTATGGACTGGAAGAGGAGCAGGTTGCCTATATTGTGGAGAGTATAAAGGAGTTCTATGAGAGATAAGAAAAAGGAAGGAGCCTGGGGATGGCTGTGTACGGCAATTCTGTTTCTATTGACCCTTATCATAGTAAAGCTTGAGATGGAAAAGGGCCATGAGGTATTGCTGTATAGTGATTTTGCCACACATTCCTCCTGGGCAGTGGGAGAATTTACGGACCCGCTTTATGATAAATTTTATGCTTATCCTATTTGGCATCTGGCAGTTCGCATGGTCAATAGTCTGCTGCCCGTAGGAAGAGAATATGCAGGGGCATTGGTAACTGCCTGCTGTATAGGCTTTTGTACTCTGATTTTATATGATTTCCTTAACAGAGAGCTGAATAACTGTCTGCCGCAGTGGAGGATCTGTCTGCTGACCCTTGGCCTCATGGTGCTAACGGCACTCTATATGCCTTGGTTTAATGAGGAGGTATATTTGGGTCAGAGCAGCCCAACTATCTGGCACAATCCTACCAATATGGCGGTAAAACCCATAGCCCTGCTGATATTTCTGTGGTTTTTGCGCTTATATGAAAAGGGTCAGAGAACGAAGGGGACGGAATTAGCAGTGCTGTCTGGTGTACTGCTTTTAAGTTGCTTTGTGAAACCGTCCTTTGTCCAGGGCTTCCTGCCGGGAGTTGTCCTTTTTTTGTTGATAGAGCTGTTTTTGACCAAAGGAAAAAGCTTTTTATTCAGCTTAAAAATAGCAGTGGTTTTTATACCGTCGGGAATCTACTTTTTAGTGCAGTTTTTTTCTATGTTTGGTTCTGGTGCAGAGAGAAGCATGGGTATATCGCCCTTTACGGTTATGAGATTTGATACGGCCCATCCGCTGATTTCTATTTTGCAGGCTGCGGCCTTCCCTCTTTTTGTTGTGGGAATTTCTGGATGGAAACAGCTTTCTGGGGATAAAAAATTGCTGTTCTCTTTGATTTTTTATGTGGTTACCCTGCTGGAGTTTGTGCTGCTCATTGAGTTGACTGAGCCAGAATCCGGCAATTTTGAGTGGGCCCTTCAGCTGGCGCTCTTTGCTTTTTTTGCTGTGTCTGCAGTACGGTTTTATCAAAGGATGGATAAACGGCCTTGGATGAAGTATGTTGGAAATGGACTGCTTTTTTATCACATCATTTCAGGAATTTATTATTATATTTACCTTATGCTCAGCCCCTTGCAATGCTGAACGGCTTATGTGTGGAAACACAAGGAGAGTAAGATTTAAGAAACTATAGAAAACGAGAGAAAGGATAAAGAATGAAAAAGCTTGTAGTGATAGGTGCCAATGATTTTCAGGACCCGTTGATTCGAAGAGCCAGGGAGATGGACTTTGAAACCCATGTCTTTGCATGGAAGGATGGATCGGTGGGGGAAAGGACGGCAGACTTCTTCTATCCTATCAGCATCGTGGAACGAGAACGGATTTTAGCGGAATGTGAAAAGATTCGGCCGGATGCAATCACTTCCATCGGGTCGGACTTAGCCATGCTGACGGTAAACGAGGTGGCGGGAAGGCTGGCACTTCCCTGCAATTCTATGGAGTGCACACGGATTTCTACCAATAAGTATGCCATGCGGAGGGCGTTTTTGGCAGCAGGAGTGTCAGTTCCGGGATTCCGATGTGTAGATGGAGAAGCAAAGACAGAGGAGGTAGAGGATCTGAGGCTTCCGGTAATTGTAAAGCCTACGGATCGATCCGGGAGTAGAGGTATCACAAAGCTCACCGATTGGACTGGCTTCTCGGAAGCTTTGAAGCTTGCGGTGGAGAACTCCTTTGAAAAAAGAGCCATTGTAGAAGAATACCTGACAGGGGAAGAGTATAGCTGTGAGTGCATTTCCTATCAGGGGACCCATTATTTTCTGGCACTGACAAAGAAATATACCACGGGAGCGCCTCATTTTATTGAAACGGCTCATTTGGAGCCATCAGGGCTTTCCTTGGAGCAGGCAGAAAGGATCAAACAGGCAGTCTTTGAGGCTCTTTGTGCATTGAAGGTGGAAAACGGGGCTTCCCATACAGAATTCATGATAGATGAGGAGAATAGAATTAAAATTATTGAAGTAGGTGCCCGCATGGGTGGAGATTGCATTGGATCGCATCTGGTTCCGCTTTCTACAGGCTATGACTATATGGGTATGGTCATAGATGTGGCCTGTGGCAAAAGGCCAAAGCTGGCAGCTTACAAAAAGGAACAGGCTGCCTATATTCAATTTGTGTTCTGTCAGGAGGATTTGAGACTTTTGGAATATGTAAGGAAGAAGTCCCCTGAGCATGTCCATTTTGTCAGTGAGATAGCACCTATATCAGATGGAAAGGTAACAGACAGCTCCACCCGGTTTGGATATTATATTTTAACCTTTGAAAGCCCAGAGCAGGTAAAGGAGTATGTGGAATTATGAAAAAGATTTCTTTCAAGACTATATTGGCCCTTCAGATGGTGGTGATGATTTATACTTTATCCAGTGTGATGGCAAAGCTGGCCTCCGGCTATGAGGCTCTTAGTCTTCCCTTTTTGTTTTTTTACGGGGCTGAAATTCTGATTTTGGGAGTTTATGCCATTGCCTGGCAGCAGATTATTAAACGCTGTGAACTGTCGGTGGCCTATGCCAACCGCTCTATGGCGATTCTGTGGTCGCTGATATGGACAGTGCTTTTTTTCCATGAGGCGCTGACCATAAAAAATATAATAGGAGTTATCATTGTTTTCGCAGGAACAATGATTGTGAACAGTGATGGTGAATAAATATATGCTTTTGCTGGTGTTGTCTGTAGTAGTGGCATCCTTTTCACAGATTCTTTTGAAAAAAAGCGCAGGAAAGACTTATGAGTCTGTGATTTGGGAGTACTTAAATCCTTTGGTAATCATTGGCTATGGAATGATGGTTCTTTCTACTCTGCTGACAGTGGGGGGCTATGTGGGGCTGGAGTACAAGAATGGAGCCGTCATAGAGGCTTTGGGCTTTGTATTGGTGATGCTTCTAAGCCGTTTGTTTTTTGGAGAAAAAATTACAAAGAAAAAGCTGTTGGGAAACAGCTTAATTCTTCTTGGAATCTTAATTTTCTATAGCTGATTCATGCTGGCTTTCTGACTGTGGTGCTGTAAAGATCTCGCGAATCATGTATTGAGGGGAGTTGTTGATGCTGATGTAAATGCGTCCGATGTATTCGCCAATCAGCCCCAGCATAACCAGAATGAGACCACCCATAAGAAAGATGGAGGAAATAATAGAACTCCAGCCCATTTCAATGGTGGGATCAACCAGCTTGCGGATTACTACATAGAGACCATAGCAAAAACCAAGAAAGGCAAAGGCTGTTCCACATAAGGTGGCTATCCGAAGAGGCTTGACGGAAAAAGCAGTGAAGCCGTTGAACCAAAGAGTCACCAGCTTTTTAAAGGTATAGCCGGATTCGCCAACCATGCGGCTGTGGTGGGTGACAGGGACGTTGGTAATGTACTTGGTTGCACGGAAAATCAGGCCCTCAATATAGGGATAAGGATTTTGATAGCGCAGAATCTCATTCATAATCAAGCGTCGCATAATAAAATAGCTGGTAACCTTTAAGCCCTTTGGCTTTCCTAAGAGGCTTTCGGTCATCTTTTCGTTCATCCAGGTGCCGAAGTTCCGAAAACCACTGTGCATTTTATGCTCATAGGAGGCATAGACCACATCCCAGCCTTCTTGAATTTTGTCTACTAAAGTGAAAAGCTCGCAGGCAGGTGTCTGTCCGTCATCATCCAGAGAAATAATGAGATCTCCAGTACATTTTCGATAGCCTGCCATCAGTGCGGAGTGCTGGCCAAAATTTTTTGCCAGATTGATTCCTGTAATTTTGGGATTTTGAAGAACCAGGGCACGGATGTGTTCCCAGACACGATCCGGGGAGCAGTCATTAACCAGAACAATTTCATAATCGTATTCCGGCCTCTGGTGAAGTGTATGGATCAGTTCATGTACAACGATTTCTATGGTGCTTTCCGAGCCGTAGCAGGGAATCACAAAGGATAATTTGCTCATTTGGATAGGAAATCCTTTCTATCAGCTTCTTTGTACGCTTTAGTCATTTTAGTATACAAGCTTTTTAGTAATTTATCAATGGCACTGAGGAAAGTAATAAAAGTTTTACAACTGAGTAAAAAACGTGTATAATAATAAAATTACTGGTAAAATTGAATTTTTTGGAAAAAAACGGAGAAACTTATATGAAAAAATTATTTGCCCAAATCATCAAATTTGGTGCCGTAGGCTTTCTGTGCTTCTTTATTGACTATGGTATTATGGTGGCCCTTGTAGAGCTGGCTGGTTTTGGGGAGCTCATTGCAAGTGGATGCTCCTTTGCTGTGTCCGTGACCGTAAACTATATTTTAAGCATCACGGTTGTGTTTGATACAGACAAGGGGGCGAACAAGACAAAGCAGTTTGTAGCCTTTGTGATCCTAAGTGTCATCGGTCTTGGAATCAATCAGTTGATTATGCGGGCCGGTGTGGCATGGCTGGGACAGTACATGAAGCGAGCCTATATGGTGGTGAAGATTTTTGCCACGGCCGTGGTAATGGTTTATAATTTCATTACACGGAAAATATTTATTGAAAAGAAGGCTTAGAGCGGAAGGCTTACAACTCTTTTGGAGGAGAGCTATGAAAGAAAAAAGGGCGGCACTTGCTATTAGTCTGTTGCTGCTTATCCTTACAGGTGCTTTCATTCGGCGGGGTCCTGACAGAGAGGCAGCTATGGACAAGGGGCTTTTGACCTGGCAGGAGCAGCAGGAATGTATGGAATCATTAAGAGCGACGGAGGAGGACATTCTTGAGGAGCTTAGGTTTGCCGATGTAAGTCTGCCCTGTGACCGGGCAAGCGGAACCTTTTATCTTCCGGTAAATATGGAATCGGAGGAATGGGAGAGGGGAAGCTTTACCTCCGGACAGAAGGGTGTCCGGATATATCTTTTGGACAATCCCTTGGAGGATTCTAAAAAAACAGTGGTGAGAGAGGGGAAGGCCTACCGCCTTCTTGCCGTTCGGGGAGATGTCTGCCGGGAGTATGGGGTAGTATTTACAGGGCTTCCCATTCTCAGCATAGAGACGGACCAGGAGATCCGCTATGAGGAGGTCTATGGCTCCATGCGTCTTCTGCTATCGGATACCAAAGAGGATTGGGTTTTTGAGAGCCCGATGAGCGGCCATATTCGAGGAGGAAGCAGCCGCCTGAACCCCAAAAAATCCTATAAAATCACTCTCTATAAGCAAAACCAGGTGGGAAGCGGCAGCCTCAGGAAAAACCAGGCGTCTCTGTTAAATATGCGTAAGGATGATGAATGGCTTTTGTATTCCATCTACAGCGAGGATACAAAGCTGCGGGATAAGCTTTCACTGGATATCTGGAATGAATCCGGCGCAGTGCGTATGGATTCCAAGGGCCATTACGGGTATCATATGGAATATATTGAGGTGTTTCAAAATGGAAAATATTGGGGATTGTATGGACTGATGGAGCCTGTGGACTATAAGCAGCTGGGGCTTACCAGGGAAGGGGAAGCACAGCCGGAGGATTACTTGTATAAGCAGAAGGATGCGGATGTGTTCGAACTGAAGGGCAATCACCAGGTAGAGGATGAGGCCCATTTTGAAGTATTGAACCGGTATCTTGCCCTTTTAAATGCGGATAATGACACATTTGCCAGGGAGATACCAAAGCTGATTGATGTGGATAGCGCCTTGGAGGTGTGGATTTATATTCAGGCAGTTCTTGGGATGGATAATGTGGAGCGAAACATTTTTTATCCCGCCCGCTTTGAGGAGGGGCAGTACCGGCTGTATTTTATGCCTTGGGATATGGACTATAGCTGGGGAAATGTGCATGATTTTGATGCGTTGAACCGGAGCCGGTTTTCGGAGGAGATCTGGACTATGCGGATCGCCTGGAGACTGGGAGATCGGCTGGTGGAGCTTGATGTGGAGAGTGCCCGGGATAAGGTGGCAGGGCGGTGGAGGGATTTAAGAGAAAGTGTGTATTCGGATGAGTATCTTAGAAGTCACATTCAGGCCTATGCCCATCAGATCATTGATTCGGGGGCCTTTTGGAGAGATGAAGCCTTCTGGTATGACAGTCAGCACAGTGAGGATTTTGACGGATTGGCGGATTTAGCCTGCGACCGAATGCACTTCCTGGACAAGCAGCTTTCCGATCCCCTTTCTTATCTGAACATAGAGGAGTATGTAGAGTGAAAAAAAGAGCAGCTCTGGCTTTCAACTGTATATTGCTGCTGGGCTGTCTGGCATGGCTCCTTTTAAAGCCGGCACTGACGGGCCCCATTCGATATGAGCTTTTAAGCGCCGCAGAGACGGCCTCCATAAAGGAGACTTATCGGGAGGCCCGGGAGCCCTTTTTTACGGAACTTCTTTTTTCCGGGGAAAAACTTCCCTTTGATCGGAGCACCTCAACCTTTTATCTTCCTCTGGATATGGATATGGCGGCCTGGGAGACAGGAGAGCTGACTGCGGCCTCGAGAGAGGTGCGCCTTCTTTTTGAGGAGGATTTCACCAGGGAATCCAAGCAGGAGGCCATTTGCCAGGGAAAAAGCTTTCGGTTCTATGTCCTTCTGGGAGAGGAGTATCAGGAGTGCTATTTGACACCGACGGGGCTTCCCATTCTCGCCATAGAGACTGAGGAGACGCCGGAGACGGGAGCCTTTGGGGGAATGGTCTATTATTGGGAGGCAGAAAGCAAGCGGGACTGGACAGGCGCCAGCATCCTGGAGGCTCATATCCGGGGGAATACCAGTCGGATTTACCCCAAGAAGGGCTATAAGCTGACTCTGCTAAGACAGAATAAAAAGGGCGAGGTGGTTCCTGATAAGAGGTCGCTTTTTGGCCTGCGCTCCGATGATGAGTGGATCTTAAATGCCATGTACAGCGACGCTTCCAAAATCAGAGATAAGCTGTCGGCGGATCTCTGGAACAGCTTCGGCTCCAAGCGCACCGAGCTGCCGGAAGCCAAGCTGGGAACAGATCTGGTGTATGTGGAGGTCTTTTTTAACCAGGAGTATTGGGGTGTGTACGGACTGATGGAGCCTGTGGACTCCAAGCAGCTTGACCTTAAAAAGGAGGGGGAGGCTTCCCATGTGGAATATTCCTATAAGTCCGTGACACCTCAGGATATTTCCACAGAGGAGCTGATCCGCACGGAGCTGTTTGAGAAGGAGCTGGCCGGCTATGAGCTGAAGGGAAATCACACCGCCATTGACAGGACCTCCTGGGAGCCGCTGTTCTCCTATTTGGAGCTTCGGGATCTGACGGATAATGAGACCTTTGCCCAGCAGGCACCTGCCTTGATTGACACCGAGGGGGCCATCAATGTGTGGATTTACCTGCAGGCAGCACTTGGAATTGACAATCGAGGAAAAAACATGTATTATGTGGCAAAAAGCAATGGTCAGTCCGAAAAAATGTATTTTGTTCCATGGGATATGGATCTGACCTGGGGTGACTCCTTAAAGGAGAGCACAGGAAAGAATCCCTGGGAGGTAGGGCTCTTTCCCAATCTCTATTCGGAGCGCATCAATTGGCCTATCGGAGATCGGCTGGTGGAGCTTGACGTGGAGGATACCAGGGAGCGAATCAGGGAGAGATGGAAGCTTTTGCGGGAAGGACCATTCTCAGATGAAAGTCTGGTTCAGTCCATAGATGGTCTGGTTCATGAGGTTCGGGACTCCGGAGCTCTTACGCGGGATCGGCAGCGCTGGCCGGACAGCAATTCCCATGCAGACTATGAGCTTTTCAAACGAATGACCCTGTATCGGATGAAAATTTTGGATTACTATTTTGATGGGAACCTGGAGGCCTATATGGGGCTGGGCTATGAATAAAAGAAAAAGGGGAATGTGATGGAGTACAGGCATGAACTGAAATATGTGGTGACAGCGCAGCAGATGGCTCTTCTTAAGGGCCGCATCCGGGGATTGATTCCGCCGGATGTTCATGCAGGAGAAAATGGAGGCTATCGAATCCGCAGTCTCTACTTTGATGACTACTACAACAGCTGTTATCAGGAGAATGAGATAGGGACGGATCCAAGAGAAAAGTTCCGCATTCGTATTTACAACGGTGATGGGAGCCGGATCAGTCTGGAGCTTAAGCGCAAGGAGCATGGAATGACGCAAAAGCTGTCCTGCCTGATTGGGGAGGAGCAATGCCGGGAGCTGATGGCAGGCAGACCCCTTCCTGTGGACAGGGAGTATCCGCCGATTCTGCAAAAGCTCAATCTTCTTATGCGGACCAGACTTTTGCGGCCAAAGGTGATTGTGGAGTATGACAGAACGCCTTATGCGGAAGCCCTTGGCAATACCCGGATTACTCTGGATCAGAACATGGCTTCCTGTGACGAGCCCCGGCGTTTTTTGGAGCCGGTGCTTCCAAGACGCCCTGTTATGCCGGTGGGACAGCATATTCTGGAAGTGAAATATGATGAATTTCTTCCGGATTATCTTTATCGGAATCTGCAGCTTCAAAGTCTGCGGCAGACAGCATTTTCCAAATACTATCTGTGCAGAAGATATACATTAAAGGGGAGCATTTAGGCTCTTTTCAAAGAACAAAAGGAGGAATATAAGCAATGGGATTTCAAGACGTATTTAAAAAATCATTTTTGGAGGGCTTTACAAGCATGGATATCTCCGCAGGGCGGATTATGGCGACCTTTGCGGTGACCTGTATTTTGGCCTGCTATATATTTGTGATCTATCGGCTGATGACACGGAAATCCTTTTATTCCAAGGGCTTTAACGTATCCCTTGCGGCGCTTTCCGTGATTACGGCGGCCATTATTCTGGCTATGCAGTCCAATCTGGTGATCTCCCTTGGTATGGTAGGCGCTCTGTCCATCATTCGTTTCCGCACGGCCATTAAGGACCCCATGGATCTGGTATTTCTGTTCTGGTCCATCAGTGTTGGTATTATCTGCGGAGCCGGTCTCTTTGAGGTGGCGCTTTTAACCTGCCTGGTTGTAACAGTTTTGGTTTTGATTTTGGAGAATATACCTTCCTCCAGGGCACCGATGATGCTGGTAGTGAACCTGTCCGATCCGGAGGGTGAGGCAGAGATTTTAAGTATAGTCAAGAAGTTCAGCCGTTTCCATAAGGTAAAATCCAGAAATATCTCCGCCGGAAGCATGGATATGGTAGTGGAGGTTCGGGTGAAGGAGGAGAGTGCCTTTGTGAAGGAGGTCTCTGCTTTGGATAAGGTACAGGCCGTATCACTCATTTCTCATGATGGGGAAGTAACCTTTTAAGCTGATACAACACTGCGCAGATAGCAGTGCTGTACCAGGAAATCAGAATCCCTAAGGGTACGTTATTATGAAGCGAATCATAAGCTTATGCGGGCGCGGGCTGCGTTATGTCAGGCAGTACGGGCCCGTACTGCTATATTATAAAATAAAAGAACGGAAGCAGCGGAACCAGGCGGAGGCCGGCTATGAGGCGTGGCTTCAAAGGGAGCTTAAGGAGGAGAATACTGCTCCGGAGGAGGCCAGAGCTCTGGCAGAGAGGGGCCCCCTTATCAGTATTTTGGTGCCGGCCTATGAGACCCCTCCGGTATTTCTGCGGGAAATGATAGAATCTGTCCTGAATCAGAGCTATGACAACTTGGAGCTCTGCATTGCGGATGGCAGTCCCTCCCATACGGTGGAACAGATTGCGGAGGAATACGCCCGGCAGGATTCCCGGCTTCGCTATGAGAGGCTTCCTGAGAATCTGGGGATTTCCGGAAACACCAACGCTGCCCTTTCCATGGCAAAGGGAGAGTACGTGGGTCTTCTGGATCACGACGATCTGCTGTTGCCGGGAGCTCTGTATGAGGTGGCAAAGACCCTGGAGGAGACGAAGGGGGCCGATGCCGTGTACACGGATGAGGACAAGGTGGACATGGAGCTTACCCATCATTTTCAGCCTCATTTTAAGCCGGATTTTAATGAGGAGTATCTCCTCAGCAATAATTATATTTGTCACTTTTTTGTGGTAAGGCGGCAGATGGCCCTTGAAGTTGGGGGATTTAGGGAGGAATTTGACGGAGCCCAGGACTATGACTTTATTTTACGCTGCACGGAAAAAGCCGAGAAGGTGATTCATATCCCTAAGGTTCTCTATTCCTGGCGGTGCCATGCATCCTCCACAGCGGCCAATCCGGAGAGCAAGCTCTACGCCTATGAGGCGGGAAAGCGGGCGGTGGCAGCCCATCTGGAACGGAAAGGAACCCCCGGAGAGGTCCTTGACACCTCCAATTATGGTTTTCACCGCATTCGTTTTTCAAGGAAGCGCCCGGAAATCTTAATAAATTCTTTTGCAAATTTAAATGGACAAACGGGTATAAAAGTTGTATATTATGGTAAGGCATGTAATAATTCTGTAATAATTTCTGAGAATTGTGATTATATGCTTTTTACATGTGTCCAAAAGGCAAGGTTGTCAAAGGGCTTTATGGAGGAGCTTATCTCCAGCTGTGAGCGCCCGGAGATTGGTCTTGTCTGTGCCAGAGTGTATGATAAAAGGAAGAGACTTTCTTCTGATATTCTGCTGAAGGGTGTCCGGGACCCCTTTGGGGAAAGTATGAAGGGCCTGAAGGAAGGGTGTACCGGTTATTTTCACCGGGCGGTGCTTCATCAGGAGGTAGAGGCTCCCACGGACTGCTTTTTGGTAAAGGGAGAGCTGTTAAAAGGGAAGGATCGCATTACCCTTGAAGAGCTGTGTGCAGCTATAAAAAAACAGGGATATCGGATGGTCTACAATCCGTGGGCGGTAGTCTATGAAAGCAGATAGCAGGGTATCAATCGTAGTGCCTAATTATAATGGAATAGCCTTTGTGGAGGTATGCTTTGAGGCACTTCTTCAGGACGCGCCTCAGGCGGAGATGCTTATGGTGGATAATGGCTCCACAGACGGAAGCAGAGAGCTGGTGGAGAAGCGCTATCCCCAGGTCCGGGTCATTGCCCTTGAGAAGAATTACGGCTTCTGCCGGGCGGCTAATGAGGGAATGCGTGCAGCGAAATCTCCCTATGTGATTCTGCTGAATAATGACACAGAGGTGCTGCCGGGCTTTACGGAGGCTCTGGTGTCGGCCTTACAGCTGGAACCGCGGGCATTTTCTGCCGGAGCAAAGATGATACAGCTTCATGACCAGGAAAAAATTGACGATGCTGGTAATTTTTACTGTGCTCTTGGCTGGGCTTTTGCGAGAGGAAAAGATAAGTCCGTGGAATACTATGAGAAGCCGGACGAGATTTTTGCGGCCTGCGGCGGTGCGGTGATTTACCGGAGGGCTGTGCTGGAAAGGATCGGTTATCTGGATGAGGCCCATTTTGCCTATCTGGAGGACATTGACCTGGGTTGGCGGGCAAAAATTGCAGGCTTTAGGAACCTTTATGTGCCTCAGGCTAAGGTACTCCATGTGGGCAGCGGAACCAGCGGGTCCAGGTACAATGAGTTTAAGGTGCACTTGAGCTCCCGGAACAGCGTTTATCTGGCTTACAAGAATATGCCGGTCCTTCAGCTTCTGCTGAATCTGCCTTTTTTGCTGGCAGGCTTTGGGATCAAATATTTGTTTTTTGTGAAAAAGGATCTTGGAAAAATCTATCGAAAAGGCTTGAAAGAAGGGATTTCTATGTGCAGCAGGGAGAAGAAAGTAAAGTTTTGTTGGAAAAATCTTCTCTCTTATGGTAAAATCCAGTTAGAGCTTTGGGTGAATATTGGGAAGAGATTTAGGTGAGAGAGATTGATAAAAGACAATCAGCGGCATTTTAATCGGCTGCATGTATTGATAGACGCCCTTATTGTCGTTGCATCCTGGATGCTGGCCTGGGTGATACAATTTAAGATTCTGGATGAAACCACAGGACTTACCTTCCGGCAGTATATGGTTGTCTTGGTATTTCTGGTACCTGTTTATTTGACCCTCTATATGGCCTTCAGCCTTTATACCACAAAGAGCGTCCGAAGAAAGCAGGTGGAGCTGGGAAAGATTGCCCAGGCCAACACCATTGGACTGTTGGTTTTTTTTGCAGGCATGTATCTGATGCGTTCCTCACCGGAGATTACGGACAACTATTCCCGAAGGATGCTGTTTTACTTTTATGTGATCAACATTGCTCTGGAAGGTCTTGTGCGGAATTTTATCCGGCTTGCTCTGCAGAGGCTGCGGCGGAAGGGCTTTAATCAGAAGCATATGCTGCTGGTTGGCTATAGCCGGGCGGCAGAGGAATATGTGGATCGCATGAAGGCCAACCCGGAGTGGGGCTATGAGCTCATGGGCATTCTGGATGATAATGTAGAGTGCGGTATGCGTTACCGGGGAGTACAGGTGGTAGGAAGGACGGAGGAGATCGAAGAGCTGCTTTCTCGGACCTCCCCGGATGAGATTGCCATTACCCTGGGCTTGAGCGAATATTCAAAGCTGGAGCATATTGTTGCGGTTTGTGAAAAGTCCGGTGTGCATACCAAGTTTGTTCCGGATTACAATAATATTATACCTACCCGCCCATATACGGAGGACATAGACGGTCTTCCGGTGATCAATATCCGCCATGTGCCTTTGACCAATACCTTTAATGCGGTGGTAAAGCGGGCCATGGACCTTGTGGGAGGCCTGGCAGCAATTATACTTTTTTCACCTATCATGTTGGTGACAGCTATTGCGATTAAGGCAACCTCTCCGGGGCCTCTGATCTATACCCAGGAGAGAGTAGGACTTCACAATAAAAACTTTCGTATGTACAAGTTCCGCTCCATGGATGTACAGTCTCCAAAGAAGGAGCGTGGAGCATGGACAGTGCCGGATGATCCGAGGGTTACCTCTGTGGGAAAGGTTATCCGTAAGACAAGTATTGACGAGCTCCCACAGCTTTTTAATATTTTAAAGGGCGACATGAGCCTGGTGGGACCCCGGCCGGAGCGTCCCTTCTTTGTGGAGAAGTTCCGCGAGGAGATACCCAGATATATGATTAAACACCAGGTACGTCCGGGGCTGACCGGATGGGCCCAGGTCAATGGCTACCGGGGAAATACTTCTATCCGGAAGCGCATTGAATATGATTTATATTATATTGAGAACTGGACCCCTGGGTTTGATATAAAAATTTTGTTTCTGACGATTTTTAAGGGCTTTATCAATAAGAATGCTTATTAAAGTTGGAAAGCAGAAAGGGTTATGTTATGGCAGCCAATAAGAAAGTAAAAAACGCAAGAGGGAGACAAGAGCGCAGGCTGAGCAAAAAAGAGAAACGGATCAGACGCAGAAGAAAGCTGATAGGAGTTTTAGTTGCGGAGCTGTTCCTTCTGCTCCTTTTGGGAGTGGGTGTATGGGGAATTGGCAAGCTGGATAAGATTCAGGATCTGGACGTGGACCCGGGAAATGTGGAAATGAATGATATGGAGGATGCTACGGAGGAGACCCTGAAGGGCTATACAAACATAGCGCTCTTTGGAATTGATACCCGTGAAATGGGAGATCTGGGTGCGGGCAATCGAAGTGACACCATCATCATTGCCAGTATCAACAATGAGACCAAGGAGGTAAAGCTTGCCTCTATTTTCCGGGATACCTACTTGAATCGAGCGGATGATACCTATGGAAAATGCAATGCGGCCTATAAGGCGGGGGGACCCAACCAGGCCATGGCCATGCTGAACACAAACTTTGACTTAAACATCAAGTACTTTGTCAGTGTGGATTTCCTTGCGTTGATTAAGACCATCGATCTGCTGGGCGGCATTGATGTGGACGTGAAGGACAACGAGTGGGAATGGATCAACAACTATATGTATGAGACAACAGCGGTGACGGGAGAATTCGGTGTATTTGTGGAGGGACCAGGCTTACAGACCTTAAGTGGACTTCAGGCTACCGCCTACTGCCGGATTCGTGCGGTTGGCAATGACTACGGCCGGACCGAGCGCCAGAGAACCGTGATTTCTCTGATTGCCCAGAAGGCTAAGACGGCAAGCCTGGGTACCATCAATCAGATTATTGACGAGGTATTTCCGCTGATTGCAACCAATATTCCCAAGTCAGAGATGCTGAAGATGGCGGCAAGCATGATGTCCTATGAGATGGGAGAGACAGGCGGCTTCCCCAGTCTTCGGGAGGATGTAAAGATTAATAAGGCGGATATTGTGGCCCCTGCGGATCTGGAGGCCAATGTAAGGGAGCTTCACAGGTTCCTCTTTGACGAGGAGGATTACTATCCTTCTCCCACCGTGATCCGGTTAAATGAGGAGATTTCGAATCAAACAGGTGTCTACGCCAAGGAAGAGGGCGGCACCTAAGCAGAAACTAAATGGACGAGGAAGTCAACACCTCGTCCATTTCCATATTACCGAAGGAGGTATTTGATTTGGGGAGAGAGCAATATGAGAATTGATGTAATCATACCAACCCTTCGTCCGGGAAAGGAATTTGAGGAGCTGCTAAAGAGGCTGGAATCACAGACCATGCCCGTTCATAAAATAGTGATTATGAATACAAGATCCGGGCCGTTTCCAGAGAGACTTAGAAGGGCCGGTGATAAAATAGAGGTCTTTCATCTGGACCAAAAGGAATTTGATCATGGGGGAACCCGAAATGCGGGAGTGTCCCATACAGAGGCAGAGTATCTTCTGTTTATGACCCAGGATGCCCTTCCGGCCAATGCCCAATTGGTGGAGCGCTTGGCCGCTGCCTTTGAGAATCCCAAGGTGAAAGCGGCCTATGCCAGACAGCTTCCCAGAGAGGGCTGCAGGGAGCTGGAGCGGTACACCCGAAGCTTTAATTATCCGGAACAAAGCCGTATTCAGACAAAGGAGGATCTGGACACCCTTGGGATCAAAGCATTTTTCTGTTCCAATGTCTGTGCGATGTATGAGCGGGAAACATTTCTCAGGCAAGGGGGCTTTGTGAAGCGGACCATTTTCAATGAGGATATGATCTATGCGGGCGGTCTCATAAAAAGTGGCTACGAGATAGCCTATGTGGCCGATGCCAAGGTGATACATTCTCACAACTACAGTGGGATAAAGCAGCTTCAGAGAAACTTTGATCTGGGAGTTTCCCAGGTGGATCACCCGGAGATCTTCGGAGGGATTGTCTCGGAGCAGGAGGGAATCCGTCTGTTGAAACAGACGGCGCTCCACTGTATGAGGGTTAGAAAGCCCTGGCTGATATTTAGTCTTGTATTTTTCACCGGATGCAAGTATATTGGTTATAGGCTAGGAAAGCATTACCGAAGGCTTCCCAAATGGCTGGTGCGGCGATGCACCATGAACAAAGGCTACTGGTAAAGTCGCGCAGCGACTTTACCCTTTAGTGCTGTCGCGCAGCGACTGGTAAAGTCACAAAGGCGCACGAGAGGAACTTTCATGAGTGCCCTTTCGAATGAAAGTTTCTCTCACTACAAGTGTGCCGAAGCGACTTTACCCTTCAGTGCTGTCGCGCAGCGACTTAAAAATAGGAGGAATAAATATATGTGTGGAATTGTTGGCTATATTGGAAGAGAACAGGCGGCGCCCATTCTGCTGGACGGACTGTCCAAGCTGGAGTATCGAGGCTATGATTCGGCCGGAATCGCCATCTACAACGGGGAGGAGATCAAGGTTGTAAAGGCTAAAGGACGCTTAAAGGTGTTAAGTGAGATGACTCATGACGGAGCGGCCTTGTCGGGAACCATCGGCATCGGCCATACCCGCTGGGCTACCCATGGAGCGCCCTCAGATACCAATGCCCATCCACATTTCAACGCGGATGAGTCCATTGTGGTAGTACATAATGGCATCATAGAGAACTATTTGAAGCTGAAGAAAAAGCTGGAGGAGCGGGGATATACCTTCCGATCCGATACGGACACGGAGGTGGTTGCCCACCTTCTGGACTATTATTACAAGGGAGATCCCTTAGAGGCTATTGGAAAATTAATGCACCGTGTAGAGGGTTCCTATGCCTTCGGAATCCTTTTTGCGGATCATCCGGGAGAAATCTATGCTGCCCGTAAGGACAGCCCCCTGATTGTAGGCTCCTCCCAGGGAGGAAATCTGATTGCCTCCGATGTTCCGGCGGTTCTGCGATATACAAGAAGCGTTTATTATATTCAGAATCAGGAGATTGTGAAGCTGACAGCAGATTCCATGACCTTCTACAATATTGATGAGGAGGAGATTGAGAAGGAGCCGGTAACCATTGAGTGGGATATCAATGCGGCGGAAAAGGGCGGCTATGAGCATTTTATGCTCAAGGAGATCTATGAGCAGCCCAAGGCTGTGCGGGATACCTTCAGTCCCCGCCTAAAGGATGGAAGGATTGTGATTGAGGAGCTGGGCATGAGCGATGAGGAGCTTCGGGAAGTGAAAAAGCTCTGCATTGTGGCCTGCGGCTCCGCTTATCACACAGGGATGACCTGCAAGTACATCTTTGAGGGGCTGGCAAGAGTTCCGGTTGAGGTAGATCTGGCCAGTGAGTTCCGCTACCGCAATCCCATATTGGAGGAAGGAACCCTGGTGGTGATCATCAGCCAGTCAGGAGAGACTGCCGATTCTCTGGCAGCTCTTCGGGAGGCCAAGGCCAAGGGAAGACGGGTGCTTGCTATCGTAAATGTAGTGGGAAGCTCCATTGCCCGTGAGGCGGACAATGTGATGTATACCTGGGCGGGACCGGAGATTGCGGTAGCCACAACAAAGGCCTACAGCACCCAGCTGATTGCCCAATATCTGCTGGCTATGAAGCTGGCCCAGGTGCGGGGAACCATAACCGGCAAGGAGTTTCAGGAAATGATGGCGGATCTGGAGCGGCTGCCGGCTCAGATAGAGCTGCTTTTGGGCAATAAAGAGCGGATTCAGAAATTTGCCAACCGTTACCTGGCGGCAAAGGATGTATTCTTTATTGGACGGGGACTGGACTATGCCATTTCCATGGAGGGCTCTCTGAAGCTCAAGGAGACCTCCTACATCCATTCCGAGGCCTGCGCTGCGGGAGAACTCAAGCACGGAACCATCTCTCTGATTGAGGAGGGAACTCTGGTTGCGGCTGTGGTCACACAGGATCAGCTCCTGCCCAAAATGGTGAGCAATATTGTGGAGGTGCGGACCAGGGGAGCCTTCGTCATGGCAGTCACAAATGTAGGAAATGTGGAGATTGAAAAAAATGCGGATTATGTCATTTATATTCCCAAGACAAATCCTTATTTTACAAATTCTCTGGCTATCATTCCTTTGCAGCTGTTTGCCTACTATATTTCCATTGGCAGAGGCTGTGATGTAGATAAGCCCCGGAACCTGGCAAAATCAGTAACCGTAGAGTAAGCGTTTGCGCACCTGCTGCCTTGCGAGCAGGGCTGTGCCGGATACATCAAGATAAGATAAGGGAGAGCTGACATGATCAACAAACTCATTGCAAAAATTCAAAAAACACAGGCACCGATTGTAATCGGGCTGGACCCCATGCTGGGCTACATACCGGAGCACATTCAAAAGAAGGCTTTTGCGGAATATGGAGAGACTCTGGCGGGAGCGGCGGAGGCCATCTGGCAGTTTAATAAGGAGATAGTAGATAAGACCTGGGATTTGGTTCCGGCGGTAAAGCCCCAGATTGCCATGTATGAGCAGTTTGGCATTGAGGGACTTAAGGCATATCAGAAAACCATAGATTATTGCCACACAAAGGATTTGGTGGTCATTGGTGATGTTAAGCGAGGAGATATCGGCTCCACCTCAGCGGCCTACGCCACAGCACATCTGGGAAAGATCCAGGTGGGCAGCAAGTGCTATACGGCCTTCAATGAGGATTTTGCCACAGTGAACCCTTATCTGGGGAGTGATGGGGTGAAGCCGTTTATTGAGGTGTGCCAGGAGGAGGGAAAGGGCCTCTTTATCCTGGTGAAAACCTCTAACCCATCCAGCGGAGAATTTCAGGATCGCCTGATTGACGGGCGTCCCCTCTACGAGCTTGTGGGCGAGAAGGTGGCTGAGTGGGGAGAGGAGCATATGGGAGACAACTACAGCTATATTGGAGCCGTAGTGGGCGCAACCTACCCGGAGATGGGCAAGGCATTGAGAAGGATCATGCCTAAGACCTTCATTTTAGTTCCCGGCTACGGGGCGCAGGGAGGAACCGGAAAGGATCTGGTGCATTTTTTCAATTCCGATGGCTTAGGCGCCATTGTGAATTCCTCCCGTGGAATTATTGCGGCCTATAAGCAGGAGAAATATGCGGCCTTCGGCCCGGAGCATTTTGCGGATGCGTCCAGAGCCGCTGTGGAGGATATGGTGGCGGACATCCGGCAGGCTTTGGAGGCAGGGTAAACGGTGAAGTATCACGGAACTGAAATGGAGAATACTTTATGAAATACAAGGAAACAGCGGTGATCAAAGAACAGAGGGAGCTTGCTACCGGTATTTACAGCATGTGGCTTCAGGCGGAAAGGATAGCCGGTGAAGCAGTGCCGGGCCAGTTTTTGTCCGTCTACAGCCGGGATGAGAGCCGGATGCTGCCCCGACCTATCAGCATCTGTGAGATTAACAGGGAGCAGGGAGCTCTTCGGCTGGTATATCGGATTGCGGGAAAGGGGACGCTGGAATTTTCCCAATATGGCCCCGGAGATTCCCTGGAGCTGGTAGGTCCCCTGGGAAATGGTTTTCCTCTGGACAAAGGATATGGGAAGGTATTTCTCATTGGGGGAGGAATTGGGATTCCACCCATGGTGGAGCTGGCAGCACAGCTACCTGGGGAGAAGCAGATAGTGGCTGGCTATCGGAACCATGAGCTTTTTCTGAAGGAGGAGCTAGAGAGAAACGGAAGCGTGTACATTGCTACGGAGGATGGAAGTGCAGGAACAAGGGGCAATGTGCTGGATGCCATTCGGAAAAATGGATTGAAGGCAGAGGCCATTTTTGCCTGCGGTCCAACCCCCATGTTGAGAGCCTTGAAGGCATACGCGGCGGAACATGGAATGGACTGCTACCTGTCCTTAGAGGAGCGGATGGCCTGTGGTGTAGGGGCCTGTCTGGGCTGTGTGTGCCGCTCTATGGATGTGGATTCCCATACGTATGTGAAAAATAAGCGGATCTGTAAGGATGGCCCTGTATTTGCGGCTGAGGACATTGAGCTTTAAGGAAAGGGTTTGGTAAATAAGCATATGAAATATGGCACATGTGTAAATCTGGCAGGCGTAGAGCTGAAAAATCCGGTGATGACAGCCTCCGGGACCTTTGGCTCCGGCGCGGAATACAGTGAGTTTTATGATTTAAGTGCCCTGGGAGCAGTGGTGACCAAGGGAGTGGCGAATGTTCCCTGGCCGGGGAACCCCACACCGAGAATCGCGGAGACCGCCAGCGGTATGCTCAATGCCATTGGCCTGCAGAATCCGGGAATTGATGTGTTTATTGAGCGGGATATTCCCTTTCTGCGCCAATTTGATACCAGGATTGTTGTGAATGTCTGCGGAAGAACCATCTCCGACTACTGTGAGGTCGTGGAACGGCTCTCGGATCAGCCCGTGGATCTTCTGGAGATCAACGTTTCCTGCCCCAATGTCAAGGAGGGGGGAATCGCCTTCGGGCAGAAGCCGGAGGCTTTAGAGGAGGTTACCCGTCAGGTAAAGAAGCATGCAAAGCAGCCGGTGATCATGAAGCTCAGTCCCAATGTGACCAGCATTGGAGAGATGGCACGGGCGGCGGAGGCAGGGGGAGCGGATGTGCTTTCCCTTATCAATACTCTCACAGGAATGAAGATTGATATTCACAAACGGGCCTTTGCCCTGGCCAACCGAACTGGAGGTCTGTCCGGTCCGGCTATCAAGCCGGTAGCTGTGCGTATGGTGTATGAGGCGGCTCAGGCGGTTTCCCTGCCTATAATAGGAATGGGAGGTATTCAAAATGGTGAGGATGCTCTTGAATTCATTCTGGCAGGTGCTACGGCAGTTTCCGTGGGTACGGCGAATTTTGCCAATCCCTGTTCTGCCAAGGAGGTAGCGGAGGGGATTCGGGCCTATATGGAGCAGTATCAGGTGGAGAAGATTCAGGATTTGATAGGCGCCGTGGGATCTGTTTATTGAAATGGCAGGTAAGATATGGTAGAATCAGGGAGCGTAGGAACGGTAAAGTCGCAAAGGCGCACGAGAGGAACTTTCATGAGGGTCCTTTCGAATGAAAGTTCCTCTCCCTACAAGTGTGCCGAAGCGACTTTACCCTTTAGTGCCATCGCGCAGCGATTTTAAATAGGAGAAAGATATGGAACAGTACAAAAGAGAATTTATTGAATTTATGATAGACTGTCAGGTGTTGAAATTCGGTGATTTTGTTACAAAGAGCGGAAGAAAAACCCCCTTTTTTGTGAATACGGGCTTTTACCGTACCGGCTCTCAGCTTCGCAGGCTGGGAGAGTACTATGCCAGGGCTATTAAGGAGGCCTTTGGTCTGGACTTTGACGTGCTCTTCGGACCGGCCTACAAGGGAATTCCTCTGACCGTGGCTGCCTCCATGGCCATCAGCGAGCTTTACGGCACAGACATCCGCTACTGCTCCAACCGCAAGGAGGTAAAGGACCATGGGGATAAGGGAATCCTTCTGGGAAGCCCCATGGCGGATGGGGATCGGATCGTAATCATTGAGGACGTAACCACGGCGGGAACCTCCATTGAGGAGACACTGCCCATTATTCGAGCTCAGGGGGAGGTAAGCCCCATAGGTCTGGTGGTATCCGTAGATCGTATGGAGCGGGGCCAGGGAGAAAAGAGCGCCCTCCAGGAGATTCAGGAAAAGTACGGACTTAAAACCACAGCCATCGTAACCATGGCCGAGGTGGTGGAGCATCTTTACAATCATCCCTATAAAGGGAGGATTATCATAGACGATACATTAAAAGAAGTAATTGACGCATACTACTTAAAGTATGGAGTAAAATAAGAGTGATAATGAGGAGGCTAAGATGAACGAAAAGGCATATAAAACCATGTCAGTCATAGGCGCCGGCAACCTGGCAATCGGAATTATTCTTCTGGTTGTGGGTTTAACCACCGGAATTCTGACTATTATCAATGGCGGAAGGCTTCTGAAAGCAAAATCCGATCTGATTTTCTAGAATAGGGCGGAGTGCATGAAAAAAGAATGGATTGGAAAGCTGCGTTTAGGCGGGCGGATATTACTTGGAATTTATCTTGCGTGCCTGATTTACTTTATGTTTTTTTCGGAGAGCTATGGACGGACGGAGCTCCATCGGGATTATCAGTATAATCTTGTGCTGTTTCGGGAAATCCGCCGTTTCCTAAAATATCGTCATATCCTGGGAACAGCGGCAGTGGTCATCAATGTGGCGGGAAATGTGGCGGTCTTTATTCCGCTGGGCTTTGCCCTGCCCGTCTTATTTGAACGCATCAGAAGCTTTTTGCAAGTGCTGATTTTATCCTTTTCCATAAGCCTGCTGGCGGAGACCCTGCAGCTTGTGTTAAAGGTAGGCTGCTTTGATGTGGACGACCTGCTCTTGAATACCATTGGCGGCTGTATTGGATATGTGATGTATTGGATCTTCCGCCGCTGTTTTTGGAAAAGAGGACAACATGGCAAAGAGAAGCTTTAAATTTACGGATAAAAAGCATACGAAGCAGGGAATTGCGTCTTCTGTTTTGGGAATTGCCGCCCTTGTGCTGCTGACCGCAGGCGTTCTTCTGGCTTACCGCATGGCGGGAGAAGCCGGAGCGGCAGCTGGGCTCATGGGCTTTTTGTCCCTGATATTCTCCATCCTGGGCTTTGTCCTGGGAATACGGGGTTTTCGGGAGGACGAGGTATACTATTTTTTTTCCAAGGTTGGCGTAGGGCTCAATGGAATACTATTTATTCTGTGGATGCTGATTTTTATTGCAGGCATGTAGGAGGCAGGAATGGAAAAGGAAATGTGGAAGCAGGAATATGAGGAGATCCGGGAACGGTATGAATTGAGTATGGAGCGGGTGCGGGCGATGAGGTCAGAAACGTCTGTAGCTGCTCCCTTTTACGATTATTTTCAGAGAGTAGCGGAGTTTATCGGGCAGATAGAGGAACTGACAGAGCAGCTTCAAAGGGATGCCTTTGCAGGAGCGTCCTTAGAGGAGTTAAAGGAGCTTAACAGGACCCTTTATGCTGATGTGGTGCAAGATGCCTATGAGGAAAGCTATGCCTGCCCGGATACGGCGGTGAGACGGCTGGGGGAGGGCTATGGACAGCTTCTAAGCTTCCTATATACAGAGGTGCGGGGAATGATTATCTGGGCCTATGAGCAGCGATTCACGGATCTGACAGTTGTGACAGAGCTGTTTATAGAGATTTACAATGCCTTTGAGCAGGGAACTCCGGAGCTTTCCGGCCTGAAGGAAATGGTTTACTGGTATATCAGCGATTACTGCGATGTATGGATTCCCTATCGGATTCGAGAGCAGCTGGACCCCAGTCTTTCCTTTGCCAAAGATATTATCTGTCAGGCGGATTTGGCGGATGTGCGCTATCTGTATCGCTTTGGAGAATATATCACGGAAAATGAGCTGGAAATGAGCCGCTTCCTGGCAGGACTTCCTCAGGAAGAGATTGAGGCAATGGCTTCCACCTTTACAGAGGGCTATCGGATGGGATTTGTGAATGCAGGCATTGACCTTAGCCGGAAAAAAACCGTCAATATCCGTTATTCCCTGGGCTTTGAGCGAATTGTCCGGGCAGCCATAGAGCAGTTTAAGACCATGGGGCTGGAGAGTATCATCTATCGGGAGGCAAGACACAGCATCAATCGCCGGCCTCAAGGAAATCCCGGTTACCAGAGTACGGCTTCTTCCAAGCAGTACCTTTATGATCACAGAGAGGACAGTGCTCTTTATTTGGACAGCAGGCTGGTGGAGCGCAGGCTTTCTGTCTTGAAGGCGGCCTATGAGGAGCATAAGGAGCTGGCAGCCGTTCATGCAGGACCGGCAGTCATGGAGATCTTTGGAGAGCTGCCGTTTTTGCCGGAGAGCTCCCCGGCGGCCCTGAAGCTTGGCAGGAAGCAGCAGGAGCTCAATGTCCGTTATAGCAGCGCAAGCGGTCAGATTGTCAATACCTACATTCCGGGGGACGAGCGGAGCTTTACCATCATTGCCTATCCCATTCCGGAAATAGGAGAACAGTTCCCGGAGATTTTTGCGGAGACAGTGAAGCTGAATACCCTGGATTATCATCTGTATCAGGAGCTTCAGCAGAAGTTGATTGATGCTTTGGATGAAGGAGAGTCCGTCTATATTGAGGGTTCAGGGAGCAACCGGACCGCCCTGACTGTGTGTCTTGGAACGCTTACGGACGCGGAGAAGGAATCCCTTTTTGAAAACTGTGTGGCGGATGTGAACATTCCTGTGGGGGAGGTATTTACATCCCCCAGGCTTGCGGGAACCAACGGCACCCTCCATGTAAGCGAGGTCTATTTAAATGAGCTAAAGTATCTGGACCTGGAGCTGACCTTTGAAAATGGAAGGGTTACCGCTTATACCTGTGGAAATTTTGCCTCTGAGGAGGAAAACAGGGACTATATCAAAACCAACCTTTTGTTTAACCATGAAACCCTTCCTCTGGGAGAATTTGCAATCGGCACCAATACCACAGCTTATATGGCTGCGAAGAAATATCAGATTGGTCCACGGCTTCCCATTCTCATTGCGGAGAAAATGGGCCCTCATTTTGCCATAGGAGATACCTGCTTTTCCTGGTCTGAGGAAACGCCCACTTACAATCCGGACGGAAAGCGGATTGTGGCAAAGGACAATGAATGCTCCATCCTTCGCAAGGAGGATGTGTCGAAGGCCTATTTTAACTGTCATACGGACATTACAATTCCCTATGATGAGCTGGGCTGTATCCGGGTAAACCGCAGGGATGGAAGCACCTGCTCCATCATTGAGGGGGGACGCTTTGTGCTGCCGGGAACCGAGGCCCTGAACGAACCGTTTGATGCATAGGGCAGGCAGATAATTTTTCATTGACAAGGGATCCGGGACAGGTTAAACTTTCTTATAGTATCAAAAAATTGGCATTTATGGAACTATAATAGTAAAGTCGCAAAGACGCACGAGAGGAATTTTCATGAGTGCCCTTTCGAATGAAAGTTCCTCTCCTTACATGTGTGTCGAAGCGACTTTACTCTTTAGTGCTATCGCGCAGCGATTTTTAATAGGAGGATAGTATATGGCAAAGGTAGGAATTGTGATGGGCAGTGATTCGGATATGCCCGTAATGAGTAAGGCAGCAGACATCTTGGAGCAGCTGGGTGTGGAGTATGAGATGACCATTATCTCAGCCCACCGGGAGCCGGATGTATTTTTTGAGTATGCAAAGACAGCAGAGAGCAAGGGATTTAAGGTGATTATAGCAGGTGCAGGTATGGCGGCTCACCTTCCCGGTATGTGCGCGGCGATTTTTCCCATGCCGGTGATTGGGATTCCCATGCATACCACATCCCTGGGAGGAAGGGATTCCCTCTATTCCATTGTGCAGATGCCCTCCGGCATTCCGGTTGCTACGGTAGCCATCAATGGCGGAGCAAATGCAGGGCTTTTGGCTGCAAAGATTCTGGCCACCTCAGATGAGGCCCTTCTGGGACGGCTGAAGGATTATTCCAGGGAGCTTGGAAAGCAGGTGGAGAAAAAGGATGAGCGTCTGAAAGAGGTAGGGTATAAAAATTATTAAATGGTGATGCCGGGCGGAGGAACAGGGAGCTGCCAGGGGAGCATGCCAGGGGAGGATAATAAGAATGGATTATAAGAATGCAGGAGTAGACATTGAAGCCGGATACAAGTCCGTGGAGCTGATGAAAAAGCACATTGGAATGACCATGCGTCCGGAGGTGCTCACAGGAATCGGCGGATTTTCCGGGGCCTTTTCCATGGAAGCCTTTAAAAGCATGGAGAAGCCTACGCTGGTATCCGGTACGGACGGCGTGGGAACAAAGCTGAAGGTGGCCTTTCTCATGGACAAGCACGACACGGTGGGAATTGACTGTGTAGCTATGTGTGTCAATGACATTGCCTGTGCAGGCGGAGAGCCACTGTTCTTTCTGGACTACATTGCCTGCGGAAAGAACATTCCGGAAAAGATCGCAACCATCGTAAGCGGCGTGGCGGAGGGCTGCCGTCAGGCAAATGCGGCCCTGATAGGCGGGGAGACGGCGGAGATGCCGGGCTTTTATCCCATTGATGAGTATGATTTGGCAGGCTTTGCGGTGGGCGTTGTGGATCAGAAGGATTTGATTACAGGAGCAGGAATTAAGCCAGGAGATGCCTTGATAGGTATGGCCTCCTCCGGTGTACACAGCAATGGCTTTTCCCTGGTGCGTAAGGTATTTACCATGAAGGAGGAGTACCTGAACACCTATTTTGATGGGCTGGGCACCACCCTTGGCAAGGCCTTGATTGAGCCCACAAAGATCTATGTGAAGGCACTGCGGACCGTGAAGGAGGCCGGCGTGACCATCAAGGGCTGCAGCCATATTACGGGCGGCGGCTTCTATGAGAATATTCCTCGGATGCTTCCGGAGGGGGCCGAGGCTGTGGTGAAGAAGGACAGCTATCCCATTCCCATGATCTTTAAGATGCTTGCGGAGGATGGAAGAATTGAGGAGCAGATGATGTACAATACCTTTAATATGGGAATCGGCATGGTGATGGCGGTAGATCCCTGTGAGGCGGATCGGTGTATGGCGGCCATCCGTGAGGCGGGAGAGACACCTTATCTGCTGGGTGAGGTTCGCGCCGGAGAAAAGGGAGTGACCTTATGCTAAGGGTAACCGTACTGGTATCCGGAGGTGGAACGAATCTTCAGGCTATTCTGGATGCCATAGATCGAAAGGAAATTCAAGATGTCCGGATTGGGGCGGTGATTAGCAACAATCCGGGAGCCTATGCCCTGGAGCGGGCCAGGCTTCATGACATTCCGGCCCTGTGCATTTCCCCCAGGGCATATGAGAGCCGGGAGGCCTTTCACCAGGCACTTCTTCAGGCTCTGCGGGACAGCCAGGCGGATCTGGTGGTATTGGCTGGCTGTTTAGTCGTGATTCCGGAATGCATTATCCGGGAATACAAGGGCCGGATGATCAACATTCACCCCTCCCTGATCCCATCCTTTTGCGGAACAGGCTTTTATGGGCTGAAGGTCCATGAGGAGGCCTTGAAGCGAGGGGTAAAGGTAACGGGGGCTACGGTTCATTTTGTGGATGAGGGTACGGATACGGGACCCATCCTTTTGCAGAAGGCCGTGGAGGTAAGAGAGGGAGATACACCGGAGATTCTGCAGCGGAGAGTTATGGAGGAGGCGGAGTGGATTCTGCTTCCCAAGGCCATTGATATGATAGCCAGGAGGTATAGAGAATGAAAGTTTTGATTGTAGGCTCGGGCGGCCGTGAGCATGCGATTGCCTGGAAGACGGCTCAGAGTCCCAAGGTGGAGAAGCTTTACTGCGCCCCGGGCAACGGGGGGATTGAGGAATATGCGGAGTGTGTGCCCATAGGTGCCATGGAATTTGAGAAGCTGGCGGCCTTTGCCAAGGAAAAGGAGATTGATCTGACGGTAGTTGGAATGGACGATCCCCTGGTAGGCGGCATTGTAGATGTGTTTGAGCGGGAGGGCCTTCGCGTGTTTGGCCCCCGAAGGAATGCGGCAATCCTGGAGGGTTCAAAGGCATTTTCCAAGGACCTGATGAAAAAATACGGAATTCCTACGGCTGCCTATGAGAATTTTGACGATCCCAAGAAGGCGCTTGCTTACCTGGAGCATGCGGATTTTCCCATTGTGCTCAAAGCAGATGGTCTGGCCCTTGGAAAGGGCGTGTTGATTTGCAATACCCTGGAGGAAGCAAAAGAGGGCGTGAAAACCATTATGGAGGACAAGCAGTTTGGCTCTGCCGGAAACCGTATGGTCATTGAGGAGTTTATGACGGGCCGGGAGGTGTCTGTTCTGAGCTTTGTGGACGGAAAGACCATCAAATGCATGACCTCCGCTCAGGATCATAAGCGGGCCCTGGATGGAGATCAAGGCTTGAACACCGGCGGTATGGGGACCTTTTCGCCCAGCCCTTTCTATACGAAGGAGGTGGATGCTTTCTGCCAGGAGCATATTTACCAGGCCACAGTGGATGCCATGGCTGCGGAGGGCCGAAGGTTTCAGGGAGTTATTTTCTTTGGGCTGATGCTGACAGAGAAAGGGCCAAAGGTGCTGGAGTTCAATGCCAGGTTTGGAGACCCGGAGGCCCAGGTGGTGCTTCCCAGGATGAAGAATGACATTGTGGAGGTCTTTGAGGCCTGCGTGGACGGTACCCTGGATCAGATTGATTTGGAATTTGAGGATAATGCGGCTGTCTGTGTAGTTCTGGCTTCCGGGGGTTATCCGGTAGCTTACGAGAAGGGATATCCCATTCATGGGCTAGAGAATTTTAAGGGCAAAGAAGGATATTATGTGTTCCATGCAGGGACGAAGCTGGTGGACGGACAGTTTGTGACCAATGGAGGAAGAGTGCTTGGTGTGACGGCTACCGGTGAGGATCTTAAGACGGCACGGGCCAATGCCTATGAGGCGGTGAAGCTGATTGATTTTGAGAAGGCTTACTGCCGGAGTGATATTGGGAAGGCGATTGATGAGATTTAGATAGGACGGACGGGACCGGAGCAGCCTGCCCGCCGAGATTTTTCCATATCTGTGTTCGGACGGTTTGCGTACATCCTGTCTGCTACGATCGTACATTACTTTGTGAATTTCCTTTATGACGGGAAGTTTTCTCTAGTAATGTCCGTCCGTATCAGACAGGCTGTTCGCAAACAGCCGGACACAGGATATTGGAAAAGCCTTGGCGGGCAGGCTGCTCCGGTCCCTGACTTTGGGGGAGGGTTAGTCGATTTGCTGCTGGAAGGAGATCCCTTCTGCCTGACGCTCCAGCTCGTAGCGCCAGCGGTCGCCTCTTGCTACAATCTTGGCAATCTCGAAGATTCGCTCGTTGAAGTCAAAGGAGGTTCGCTCTACCAGGAAAGCGCTGGAACCGGCAGGGCAGTTTAAAAGCTTTGCCTCCTCTTTGCGGATCAGGGTGGCGGCGTACACCTCCTTCGCGTGTGCGGGAGTGATGCCGGCATATTGCTTGAGGACCTTGTAGAGTGAATAGTTGTTTAAAATTTCCTGGTTCAGCTGGGGACATACGGAGCATGGAATATACACAGTCTCAATGGTAAGAGGCTCATCATTTACGGTCCTCAGACGGATAATCTGAAATAAATGGGGATCTTCGTTTTGCAGCTGGAACCGCTGAATGAGCTCGGTGTCCCCGGTGATTGTCTGAAAAGAAATAATTTGGGCATCTGCTTTCAGGCCCATTCTGGCCATTTCTGCGGAAAAGCTGTAGAGACTGTTTAAGGTACGGCTCAGCTTTGGTTCGGAAATGAAGGTGCCCTTGCCCTTGATTCGGGTAACGCAGCCTTCCTTTTCCAGCTCGGAGAAGGCCTGACGTACTGTAGTTCTGCTGATATTGTGATATTCACAATATTCTGTTTCTGAGGGAAGGCTGTCTCCCGGGCGCAGTGTACCATCTATAATTAATTTTTTGATTTGCTGCTTGAGCTGTAGATAAAGGGGTGTATCGCTTTTTCCATCAATGGGTGCAACAAATAGATATTCTCTGCCTTCTATCATTATTTTCTCCTATTCCAGTTTTATCATAAATGAAATGCCTGTTTTTTCTATTATCTAAATATATCATAATTAATTTCCGAAATCAATATTAGATATTTCTTACAAATTTATTCCTAAAATTTTGTATCATATTTATATTTACAAATATGTTACATACAAGTATAATGGCATTACAAGCTTGTATGATATAAATTTGTTCGGATGAGATAAAACGAAAAAGTGAACGAAACAGAAATTCGAGCAAAGGAAAGGGATGGTGGTAAAAGGTCGTGGAAGATACGTATGATTTCGAATATGGAAAATACATTGAACATTCCATATTAAGGCCGGATACAAAAAGGTGCGACGTAGAGAGCTTTTGTCAGGACGCAATTGACTACCGGTTTGTGGCAGTAGCAGTTACGCCTGCAAATGTAAAATACGCCGTTGAGTATTTGAAGGATACGGACATTCTGGTAGGCGCTGCGATAGGCTTTCCGCTTGGCACCAGTACAACCTTTATCAAGGTTGCGGAGACCATTGATGCAATTCACAACGGCGCAAGGGAGGTTGATATGGTAATTAACATCGGAGCGCTGAAGGATGGGCTGTATGATTTCGTTCGCGAGGAAATCCGCCAGGTGACAGAGGCGGCACATCCTTCTGTACCGGTAAAGGTTATTATAGAGACCTATTTGCTCACAGATGAGGAAAAGAAAACTGCATGTCGGCTGGCCGTGGAAGCCGGAGCAGATTATGTAAAAACCTGCACGGGATTTAACGGAGGCAAAGCGACTGTGGAGGATGTAAAGCTGATGAAGGAAGCAGTTGGAGGAAACTGCAAGATTAAGGCATCCACAGGAATCAAGAGCCGGGCAATTGCGGATGCGCTGCTTGCAGCAGGGGCCGTTAGATTGGGCACCAGCAGCGGAATTCGGATAGAAGCAGGAAATTAGCAGATACTTATTAGAAAAACAGGAAACGGGAGGGAACCGGTATGAAAAAACTTACAGCTATGATTCTTATGATCGTTATGACAATATCTCTTATGGCATGCTCTAACAAAGAGGAACCGAAAACAGAGTCTCCGGCAGAGACACAGGAACCGGAGAGTACACCGCAGCAGGAGCCGGAAGAGTCCCAGGGCAGCAATGGACTGGAGGGGTTAGTATTTGGATATTCCAAGCATTCCATTACGGACCCGTGGCATCAGGCGGAGGTAAATAGTATTCAGGAGGCAGCGGATCAATTGGGATGCAAAATTGTTCTCACAGATGCCCAGGGCTCTACGGAGCAGCAGGTATCCGACATTGAGGACCTGATAGCGCAGGATGTGGATTTTCTGATTGTATCCCCGGGAACCACAGAGGGCTATGACGCGGTATATGAGAAGGCAAAGGAAAAGAATATTCCAATTATGCAGATTGACCGTCAAACAACCGTTAAGGAGGACGGACAAAGCCTGATTGCAACGGTTGTATCTAATCACTATCAGCAGGGCTTTGACTGTGGACAATGGCTGGTGGATCACACTGCAGATTATGATAAGGTAAACGTAGTGGAGATTCAGGGCTCTATCGGAGGATCAGATGTAGAGCTGAGGACACAGGGCTTTGCAGATGCTATTCAGGATGCTGAGAACATTGAAATTGTTGCCATGCAGACAGGAGAATGGTCCCGCAATACGGCGCAGCAGGTTATGCAGAATTTAATTCAGTCTTTAGGTGATGGATTCCAGGTTGTCTATGCACAAAATGACACCATGGCATTGGGCGCCATTGCAGCATTGAAGGCCTCCGGATATACCATCGGATGGGATGCCTTTGAGAAGAAGGAGGGAGTTCTGGTTCTGACCATTGATGGACAGACAGAAGCGGTAGAGTCCATGCTGCAGGGAAATATCAATTTTATAGCGGCCTGCTCCCCTGATTATTCCGGTATTTTTGATATCATTGCCAGTTGGTACAATGGCGAGACACCGGAGCCATTGTCCTACACACCGGATTATCACTTCCTTCAGGAGAATGTGGAAGCGGAAGGCTTGGAGCATGCATATGATTATGGAGTGAACTAAAGAAATAGGAAGCTGCAGGGCCGTTGAAAAAGAACGGCCTAATGTAAGGGCAGCCTGTGATTTACACAAGTCACAGGCTGCCCATGATAGTAGATCAGGAGAAAAGCGGATGGAATATATTCTGGAAATGAAGCAGATACAAAAATCATTCAGCGGAGTTCATGCGTTAAAGGGAGTAGATTTGTGTGTTTGTCCTGGAGAGACACATGCGCTGGTGGGAGAGAATGGAGCAGGAAAATCCACCCTAATAAAAATACTTACAGGTGTCTACAGCAAAAGCGGCGGAAGCATCCTGTTTGATGGAAAAGAGATCAGTCCGAAAACTCCAAATGAAGCTCAAATGCTTGGGATCAGTCCAATTTATCAGGAGTTAAATCTGATTCCGGATTTGACAGTTGCAGAAAATGTATTTCTGGGCCATGCGCCAAAGAAAAGAGGCGGCCTGATTGATTGGAATCGGATGTTTACAGAGACAGAGTCGATTATGGAGAGCTTGGGCATTGATGTGGATGTGCATGCGCAGATTCATACCCTTGGTACGGCTGTTCAGCATATGGTCGCCATTGTAAGAGCCATTCAATTGGAGTGTAAGCTCATTGTGATGGATGAGCCCACCTCGTCCCTGGATAAAAAAGAAGTGGATTCCTTGATGAAGATGATTCGGGAATTGAAGAAAAAGAAAATCGCGGTAATTTTTATTTCTCATAGGCTGGATGAGATTTTTGAAATCTGTGAACGTGTTACAATTTTGAAGGATGGAGAAGGGGTTGGAACCTTTGCGATACAGGATTTGACACAGCATGAGATGGTCTGCAAAATGCTGGGTCGCGATTTTTCGAAGAGAGAGCGTATTCGGACAGAGAGGAATTTTGATGATGTAGAATATCTCTTTGAGCTGGAGCATGCGGTGTGGTTTCCTAAAATCGGGGATATGACCATTCGAATTCGTAAAGGAGAGATTTTAGGGCTGGCCGGATTGCTGGGAGCAGGAAGAACGGAGTCAGCAAAGGTAATGTTCGGCTATGCCAGACCAGAGAAGGGAATCCTGAAGAAAGAAGGAAACATCGTAAAAATTCGTACAACAAGAGATGCAGTACGGCTTCACATGGCTATGTGCCCGGAGGATCGCCGTGCGGAAGGAATTGTACCTGATATGTCAGTCAGAGACAATATGATGCTGGCATCCCTTTCCGGAAAAAGCAGGTTTGGAATTCTCTCCGAAAAAGTAAAAAGGCAGATCTCGGAGGAATATATAGATAAATTTTCCATTAAGACGCCTTCCTCCAAGCAGTTGATAAAAAATCTGTCCGGAGGAAACCAGCAGAAGGTGATTTTGGCTCGCTGGCTGGCAACTAATCCCCAGCTGATTATTTTGGACGAGCCTACACGGGGAATTGATATTGGCGCAAAGGGAGCCATTGAGGAACTGATACAGGAATTTTCGAACCAGGGAATCAGTGTGCTTTATATTTCCTCAGAGTTGGACGAGCTGGTAAATAACTGTGATCGCGTGTTGGTCATGCGTGACGGAAGACAGGCTGGAGAGCTAACGGGAACGGAGCTGAGCCGAGATGCGATACTTACGGCCATTGCGGGAGCAATGTAGGAAGGAGGACCAATGAAGAACACACATCACTTTTGTGGAAAACAGACGATTTCCTTTGTACTGGATCAGATTCCCTACATTGTATTATTTGCTTTGATTCTTTGGAACTGTCTGTTTACAAAAAACTTTTTCAATATAGCAACGCTCTGGAACGCCTCATTTCAATGTGCATCTACTGTGATCGTATCTATGGGAATGATGCTTGTGATTGCCACAGGAGGAATCGATATATCCGCCGGCGCGTTGATTGCATGTGCGGGAATGCTGGCAACACTCACCATGCGGCAGAGCTCTTGTATTCTGGGCGTACTGGCAGGACTTGGGACTGGTCTTGCAGGCGGATTCATCAATGGCATATTTGCAGGGAGATTTAAGGTTCAGCCAATGATTGTAACCCTCAGTATGATGTATATTTTTAAAGGGGCTGCCAGGCTGGCAAGCGGAGGAAGTAATGTTTCCACCAATACGCCGGTGTTTAACGATCTGACCTATATTCGGATTGGAGGAGCACCGATTCAATTGTTTTTGTTTCTGGCAGTGGTTGCGATAATGGGATTTTTAGTAAATAAGACTACCTTTGGACAGCGGGTTTTTGCGGTAGGTGATAACGCAAGAGCCAGTGAAATGGCCGGAATCAGATCCTGGCTCGTTATATTGGCCGTCTATATGATAGCCGCATTTCTCACCAGCTTTGCCGCACTGGTAGAGATTTCTATGGCTACCGGTGCAGACCCCAATAACCTGGGAACCGGCATGGAGCTGGATGCGATTGCGGCGGTGGCTCTTGGAGGGACACCGATGAATGGAGGAAGGCCCAGAGTAATGGGAACCCTGGCGGGGGTATTCATATTACAGATTATTACGATAATGATTAATATGAACAATGTACCCTATGCCTATTCACTGGCCATAACTGCTGCCATTTTGGTGGCTGCCCTGCTGTTACAGAGGGTAAAGGATCGAATTGCGTAAAAGGAGGATTCCCATGGAAATAAAAAGCATTTTGAAAAAAATAAAAGGGTTTTTCAAATCCAATGCCATTGCGGCAATGTTTTTGATACTATTTCTTTTATGCTGTGTTTCGTTTGATAATTTCCTGTCTGTAGAGGCAATCGCCAATTTGCTGCGTTCCAGCAGTGTAAATGGGCTTTTGGCTGTGGGAATGATGTTTGTAATTCTCTGTGGTGACATTGATCTGAGTGTAGGATCGGTTTTGGCCTTGGCCGGGATTGTATTTGTTAAGGTGCAGGAGACCTCGGTGATCCTGGGAATATTGGCAGCTCTTATAGTAGGCATACTTTGCGGCCTGCTTACCGGATTTTTAACAATCAAGGCCGGGCTGCCGGCTTTTATTTCCAGCCTTTCTACCCAATACGCATTTCGAGGACTGGTATACATGGTAACAAACCAAAAAGCGGTGACGGTATTAGAACCAGGCAGGGCGTTTTCCTGGCTTGGGAATGGAAGCGTTCTCGGCTTTCTTCCCACACAGGCCTTCTTCTTCCTTGTAATTGCCCTGATTTGTGGGGGAATACTTAAGTATACCATATTTGGAAGAAGTGTATATGCCGCAGGCGGAAATACGGAGGCGGCCCTGATGATGGGAGTGAAAACAGATCGAACCAGAATATCGGCCTTTCTAATTTGCGGAGGCTTAAGTGCCCTGGCCGGAGCGGTGACTGCATCCAGACTTGGATCAGCCCAGGCAGTTGCGGGAGAGGGCGCAGAGATGATTGTGATTGCCGGAATTGTTCTGGGAGGTACACTTTTAAGGGGAGGAGTAGGAAGAATGTCAGGCGTAGTTTTTGGTACGCTGTTTATTAGGTTGATGACTACGGCATTTAATAATATTCCGGGAATTAGCAGTTATTGGCAGAATGTAATTACCGGAATCCTGCTTTTGATTGTGGTGTTCCTTCAGAATTATGGGATGGAATTATTGGAAAAGCGGAGGCTGCTGAAGCAGAAATTGGGATAACAAAAGTAAATGGAGGTAAAAAATGCGTGTATTGGTGTATGGAAATGCAAATGCGGATATCAGCGTAAAGCCGGTTACTACCCTGAATCCGGATATAGATACAACCTTTGTGGAGACCATAGGCCTGAGCAACGGCGGCAATGGAATGACTGCGGCCATGATTTTGAGAAGGCTTGGTGTGGAATGCTCTCTGGCTACGTACATGGGGGATTCAAATGATTTTTTTAGCTGCTTTCTTGCCGGACGGTTAAGGGACGAGGGAGTCGATACTTCTCTGATTCGCTGGATTCCAGGTGAAACCAGCGGAATTGTGATTGTTCTGATTTCAGAACAGGGAAAGCGGTTTTTTTTGTATAAAAAGGGTGTGCAGGATAAGATGAAGCTGGATCAGGATGTGTTGGATCAGGTGGAGCAGTATGATGTGGTTAGCATTCATGGGACCTACCTTATGCCTCAATTTGACGGCGCCGGTACAGAAAGACTTTTAAGAACAGCCAAGGAACAGGGGAAGACAACTCTAATGGATGTAACTCCGGATGTTGCTGGAAAATGGATGGAGACCATAAAGGGAGCCATTCCATACTGTGATTATTTTGCTCCTAGTATTTTGGAGGCGCGGAGTCTTACGGGGAAGACTCACGTATCCGAGATGGCAGAGGTACTCCTTCATGCAGGTGCCCGGAATGTAATTATTAAAATGGGGGATGAGGGGGCTTTCTATACCAATGGACAGGACGAGGGGATAGTGCCGGCTTTTGAGGTACCGGTAGTGGATACCACAGGAGCCGGAGATTGCTTTTGTGCAGGTATGATAAGTACCCTAAAGGAAGAAATGCCGTTAAGAGAGCGTGTCCGCTTTGCCAATGCGGCAGCAGCGGTTTCCTGTACAAGCCTTGGAGCGGCTACTGGTATAGAAAGTATGGAACAGGTAAAGAAGCTGCTCAAAACAGCCTCGCACCCTGTGCCACCAGGAGACACAGCATAAGTCCGAAGAAGGTAGGCAACAGGAAGGCCAGAAGGGTCCATTTCAGACTGTTAGTTTCTTTGTGAATGGTTAACAGGGTTGTGGCGCAGGGCCAGTGCAGGAGGCTGAAGAGGATGGTACAGGCGGCGGTGACCCAGGTCCAGCCGTGAGCCTCCAGAAGAGCTTTTAGGCTTAGGAGGCTGCCGGGCTCTGTGAGGGTACCCTGGTTCAGATAGGCCATAAGAATGATGGGCAGCACAATCTCATTGGCGGGCAGGCCCAGAATAAAGGCCATCAAAATTACGCCGTCCAGTCCGAACAGGGCGGCAAAGGGCTCTAAAAAGGAGGCGCAGAGGCTTAAGAGGCTGGAACCGCCGAGGGTGAGGTTGGCCATAAGCCAGATAAGGATTCCGGCAGGAGCCGCAGCGGTGATAGCCCGGCCTAGGACGAAGAGGGTCCGGTCCAGGAGGGAACGGACGAGAATGCGGCCAATCTGGGGACGGCGATAGGGCGGCAGCTCCAGAGTGAAGGAGGAGGGGAGACCCTTCAGGAGTGTCCGGGACAAAAGCCAGGAGGACAGGAAGGTCATGGCAATTCCAAGAAGGACTACGGCAGTGAGCAGCAGAGCAGACAGGAGACCGGATGCAGGGCTGCTTATATGGCCAGCGAAAAACATGGTAATCAAGGCAATAATAGTAGGGAAACGTCCGTTGCAGGGGACAAAGCTGTTGGTCAGGACTGCAATCAGGCGCTCTCTGGGAGAATCGATGATTCGGCAGCCTGTTACGCCGGCGGAATTACAGCCAAAGCCCATGCAGAGGGTCAACCCCTGCTTCCCGCAGGAGTGGCAGCGCTGGAAGGCATGGTCCAGGTTATAGGCAATGCGGGGCAGGAGGCCGGCATCCTCCAGGAAGGTGAACAGAGGAAAAAAAATAGCCATAGGAGGCAGCATAACGGACACAACCCAGGCCACTACCCGGTAGGCGCCGGAGATCAGAATACTCTGGAGCCAGGCAGGGGCACAGAGCCGCAGCAAAAATCCGTTTAATGGTCCCTCCAGGGAGGAAAACAGATGGGAGAGAAGCTGGGAGGGATAGTTGGCGCCTGTAATTGTCAGCCAGAATACGAAGGCAAGCAAAAGAAGCATAAGGGGATAGCCGGTTTTCTTGCTTGTCAGAAGTCGATCTATTTGTTGGTCCTTATGTTCCTTTTCATCCGAGTCCTTTTGGACAACCTGCTGACAGATTGCTTCCGCCCGGTGAAAGAGGGCGGTGGTAATGAGATCAGAGAGCTCCTCCTCTCCGATACCGGCAGCATTTAGGAGCTGCCGGGCCTCGGACAAGGCCTGCAGGATGCGGGGATTCTTCCTTAAAGAGAGATAAGACGGAGCAAAGGCACCTCTTTGGGGATTCATCTGCCATTCTAAAAGACGCAGAGCAAGCCAGCGGGAGGGAAGATGAGAGCCTGCCGTTTCACCAATAACCGGCTCTAATATGGTCAGGGCAGATTCCAGGATCGGCGGATAGACCACGGGAATACTCCCAATGCTCTTGTTGTCCATAAAAGAATCCAGGGCGTCACAAAATGCGTCAAGGCTCTGTTTGTCCCGCGCGCTGGTTCCGATCACGGGAACGCCAAGGGCCTTGGATAAGGCGGGCAGATCAATATGAATATGGCGTTTTCCGGCTTCATCCATGAGATTGACACAAACCAGCACCTGCGGAACCAGCTCCTGGATTTGGAGTACCAGGTTAAGGTTTCGCTCTAAGCAGGAGGCATCACAGACTACCACAGCTCCATCTGTCCGGTGTGCCAGGAGAAAATCCTGGGCGGCCTCCTCCTCCGGGGAATGTGCCATCAGGGAATAGGTTCCCGGAAGATCGGCAAGTATGTAGGTATGGCGTTTGCTTTGGCAGACGCCAAGAGCATTTTCTACGGTTTTTCCGGGCCAGTTGCCTGTGTGCTGCTTCATTCCGGTGAGACCGTTAAAAAGAGTGCTCTTTCCCACATTGGGATTTCCCGCCAGGCAAATGAGCCTTTGGTGGGACTTTGGACGGGTAATCAGGACCTGCTCTCCGTCTGTGGCACGGATGGCAATGACGGCGCCTCGGATGAGGAAAGCAGCCGGATCACCAGAGGGGCTTTTTCCCACACAGAGAATCAGTGTCCCTTCTACCAGCCCCAAATCCAGAAGGCGCCGCCGGGTAGTGCCTGAGGCGGTGAGAGATCGGATCTGAGCCGTCTGATCCGGTTCCATATGATTCAAGCAGTAATAATTGGACATGAAAGTATCTCCTTATTGTAAATTCTGAGTGAACGACTTAGGGATTTCTGATGTATTATTCTATTCCAAAGGAAAGGCAGAGGTTACATAATCTGTTATTTGACAAGGAATCCTTTTGCGATTATAATAGCTGTATAATGCGTAAAAAATAGGATAATAATCAAAAATACCTGGAAATGAAAAGGAACGGCAGGACGCCGGCAGGGGTCCTGAGGAACTGAAATGGAGGATAAAGGGATGAAGGCTCGATTCACTCGGTGGGTAGCTCTCTGCGTTGCCAGTATGATGCTGATGCTGTATGGAATGACCGGACTGGCGGCTCAGACGGCAACGGTCAATGTAGATAATGTAAATGTGCGGACACAGGCCAGTGCGGAATCGGATCGCGTATGTAAGGTTGCAAAAAATACGGAGATGGCCATTGTGGATCAGACAACAGGCAGTGATGGAAATGTCTGGTACAGCGTGACCTTTACCCATGAGGGAACGGAAAAATCCGGCTGGATTCGCTCCGATATGGTGACTGTCTCTGAGACGGAGGAGCCGGCAGGTGAGGGCGAGGGCGAAGGAGGGGGAAGCCCGGTGTCCGTGGGAGGATATTTTATTCAGGAGCCTGCGGAGACCTACCCTGCTTCCGATGTGTTGTCCCAGACCGGAATTCAGGTGGGAGAAGAGTCCTTTACCGCCTGGGTTGTAGATGCGGGAGTAACCGGCGGAAGAGAGCTGTATCTGGTGTGGGCTTCGGACGGAGGCGGCAACCAGGGCTGGTTTTATTATGATCCACAGGATCAGACCTTCCAGAGAGAGATGGGACAGTTTTCCGGCGGAGGCGCAGGAGAGCCGGAGGGGATGATTCAGTCTCTTCAGGGGGAGCTGGCGAATCTGAAGGAGGAGAGTGCCAAGAATTTGAGCCAGCGGCTATATATTATCATTGGTCTTAGCGCATTGAGTTTGATCCTTTTGATTTTGGTGATCGTTCTGGCTGTCAAGCTTCGGGGCACGGAGTATGAATACTACGACGATGAGGATGAAGACAACGAGGACGATGATTACTATGAGGAGGAGCCCAAAAAGAAGAGAGGTGGCCTGTTCCGTCGGAGAGACAAGGAAGAGGATGAGGATGATGAAAAGAGCGACTTTGATGATCTTCTGGTAGCTGTGAAAAAGAAGTGGGCGGAAGAGGAAGAGCAGGAAGCCTACAAGGAGAGCTACGAGGAGGATTACGGGGAGGAGCCCTATGACGAGCCGGAGGAAATGGAAGAGGAGGAAGAATTCTCTGAGTCAGATTTACCGGAGATTGATATGAGCGCCGTTTTGGAGGTCGAGGAGGAAGCCGCCAAGGAGAAGAAGGGGAAAAAGGCGAAGGTAAAGGAACCGGATCCAATCGAGGAGGATATGGAGGATTTTGATATTGAAATCCTGGATTTGGATGATTTGGATTTATAAAAGACAGAAGAAGACAATGGATGCGGGCGGGGTGCATACCTCGCCCGTTGCAGCAGGAGGTTTCGGATGTTTGAGACATATACGGAAAAAGCAAAAAAAGTATTGAAGGAAGCGGAGAAGGTTTCCCGGCAGCTGGGACAAAATTATGTGGGGACAGAGCATATCTTGATAGGCCTTTTGCGGGAGAAGAGCTGTGGGGCATCCCAGCTTTTAGCGGAGCGAAAGGCGGAGGAGGAGACGCTCCTTAAGCTTATACAGGAGCTGATTTCCCCGGAACGGGGAGTGGCCTTAAAGGAACGGCCGGAATTTACCCCCAGAGCCAGAAGCGTGCTGGAGGAGGCAAAGCAGGAGGCAGAGCGCTTTAAGGAAGAAAAGACAGGTACGGAGCATATTCTCATTGCCATGCTAAAGGATGTGGAATGTGCCGGAAGCCGTCTGCTCAATACCATGGATATCAATGTAAAGGGGCTCTATGCAGCATTGCTTGATTCTATGGGAAGAACTGGCCGGGAGTATCGGGAGGAGATGGCCCGGTATGGGAAGAATCAGGGGAGAGGCCCCCAGGCCCTGGAGCAGTACAGCCGGGATCTGACGGAACTAGCCAGGGAGAGGCGATTGGAGCCCTGCATTGGCCGGGAGGATGAGATTCGCCGTCTGATTCAGACCTTAAGCCGCAGAACAAAAAACAATCCCTGTTTGATTGGTGAACCAGGTGTGGGAAAGACCTCCATTGTGGAGGGGCTGGCACAGCGCATCGCAGAGGGAGCTGTCCCCGATTCCGTGAAGGGACGGCGGCTTCTGATGCTGGATCTGTCCGGGATGGTGGCAGGATCCAAGTATCGGGGAGAATTTGAGGAGCGTATCAAAAAGGTGATGGAGGAGGTCCGTCAGGCAGGAAATGTTCTGCTCTTTGTGGATGAGCTTCATACCATGATAGGGGCCGGAGGAGCAGAGGGAGCCATGGATGCCTCCAATATTTTAAAGCCTGCTCTTTCCAGAGGCGAGCTTCAGATGATTGGCGCTACGACACTGGAGGAATACCGAAAGTATATTGAGAAGGATGCGGCACTGGAGCGAAGATTTCAGCCCATTACCGTGGAGGAGCCGGACGAGGAGCAGACAGTTGCCATTTTAAGGGGAATCCGGGAACGGTATGAGGAGCATCATCAGGTCACTATCACAGATGAGGCTTTGGAGGCGGCGGTCAAGCTTTCCAGGCGGTATATCAATGATCGCTTCCTTCCCGATAAGGCCATTGATTTGATGGACGAGGCGGCGGCGAAGGTGCGCCTTGGCAGTTATAAAAGGGTGGATTCCATAGCGGAGCTGGAGCAGCAGAGTGCCAGGCTTTTGGCTCAGGTGGAGGATGCCATTAAGACACAGGAATTTGACAGAGCCGCAGAGCTTCGCAAGGAGCAGGCTGGGATACTCAGTCTTTTAGAAAAGGAGAAAAAAAGGGCAGGGCGCGGTGCAGGCCGGAGGCCATTGACCATAGGCGAGAATGAGGTGGCGCAGATTGTGGCGGACTGGACGAAGATTCCGGTGAGCAAGCTGGCAGAATCCGAGACACAGCGCCTCCGAAAGCTGGAAACCATCCTGCACAAACGAGTTATCGCTCAGGAGGAGGCCGTGACAGCCGTAGCCAGGGCTGTGCGCCGTGGCCGGGTGGGACTGCAGGACCCCAGCCGTCCCATAGGCTCCTTCCTGTTCCTTGGACCTACCGGTGTGGGAAAGACAGAGCTATCCAAGGCTCTGGCAGAGGTGCTGTTTGGCCGTGAGGAGGCCATGATTCGGGTAGATATGTCCGAATACATGGAGAAGCACAGCGTGTCCAAGCTGATTGGAGCGCCTCCGGGATATGTGGGCCATGACGACGGAGGGCAGCTTTCCGAGAAAGTGCGCCGAAATCCCTATACGGTGATCTTGTTTGACGAGATTGAGAAGGCCCATCCCGATGTGTTTAATATACTGCTGCAGGTGCTGGACGACGGACGCATCACCGATTCTCAGGGCAGGACCGTGGATTTTAAAAATACGGTGATTATTATGACCTCCAATGCGGGAGCCAGCTCCATTGTAGCCCCCAAGCGCCTGGGGTTTGCCTCCAAGGATGACGAAAAGCAGAATTATGCGGCTATGAAGGGAAGCGTTATGGAGGAAGTGAAGCGAATGTTTAAGCCGGAATTCTTAAACCGTATTGATGAGATCATTGTCTTCCATGCCCTGAACAAAGAGCAGATGAAACGGATTGTAAGCATTTTGTTTAAGGAGCTTTCTACCCGCTGTGAGCGGCAGCTGGGGATTCATCTGAAGCTTCGTGACAGTGTCAAGGCGCATATTGTAGAGACCTCCTATGATGCGAAATACGGGGCGCGTCCTTTAAAGAGAGCCATCCAGACCAAGATTGAGGATGCGCTGGCAGATGAAATTTTGGCCGGAAGAGTGAAGCGGGACAGCCAGGTAGTGGTTACCATGCGGAAGGGAAAAATAATCTTTTCATAAAAAACTGGAAATGAGACACAGGATCGTTTATAATCAGGTTATAAGAAACGGGTGGCTGCGGCTCAGGACTGAGCGGCGGCAATGAATTCCAATTGGAGGACAAAAGAAATGGCAGCAGTAAAAGAATTGATACGTGTGGAAGCGGATGGAAGTATCAGCTTTGGAGATTATGAGCTGGCAGTGAAGACGAAGCTCAAGGACTTCAATCACCAGGGAGACTTGTATAAGGTGAAGACCTTTCAGGAAATCACCAAGCTGGAGCGCAATGATCTGTTTGTTTATGAGTCTGTGCCAGGAACGGCTGTGGAGAATTTCTTAGTATCTGCAGATAGTGTAGAATTTAAGGTGAGTGGACCGGAGGATGCACAGATTACTCTGGGAATGGAAGAGGATACGGAATATGTGACTCAGGTAGATGGACATGAGTCTGACCGGATCAAGACAAGCCGGGGTGGCAAGCTGGTGCTGAGCGTGGAGCTTGGCGGCAAAGAGAGTGTAGGCGTAAAGGTTGTAAAAGCATAGGTCAAGAGGAATGGCAAAGGGAAAAAGCACCGTATTTTTCTGCCAGAACTGTGGACATGAATCATCCAAATGGATGGGCCAATGTCCGGGGTGCAGGCAGTGGAATACCTTTGTAGAGGAAACCATAGAAAAGACAAGTGTCCGAAGGATACAAAAGGAGAGGGCAGCCGCTGGTCCGGTCTGCCTCTCTTCTATTGATACGGCAAAAGAGGAACGGATGACCACCCATATGGGAGAACTGGATCGGGTTTTGGGAGGCGGCATTGTGCCGGGCTCTCTTGTTCTGGTGGGCGGCGATCCGGGAATCGGAAAGTCCACCCTGCTTTTGCAGGTCTGTCAAAAGCTTTCTGGGGACAATCGGGATGTGCTGTATATTTCCGGGGAGGAGTCCCTGAAGCAGATTAAGCTTCGGGCAGCACGGATTGGCAGCTTTTCCGATCGACTGCGGCTGCTCTGTGAGACGAATTTGGAGCTGATTCGGGAGACCATTCGGGGAGAGAAGCCGGAGGCTGTGATTATTGATTCCATACAGACCATGTACAACGAGGAGATCAGCTCAGCGCCGGGAAGTGTGTCTCAGGTCCGGGAAGCCACCGCCGTGCTGATGCAGCTTGCAAAGGGGCTGGGGATTACGGTCTTTATCGTGGGCCATGTGACAAAGGAGGGAACCGTGGCCGGGCCTAGGGTTCTGGAGCATATGGTGGACACGGTACTCTACTTTGAGGGAGATCGCCATGCCTCCTATCGGATTCTTCGGGGAGTGAAGAACCGTTTTGGCTCCACCAATGAGATAGGTGTTTTTGAAATGCGCGAGACGGGGCTTGTGGAGGTGGAGAATCCTTCGGAGTATATGCTGAACGGCCGGCCGGAGGATGCTTCGGGCTCCGTGGTGGCCTGCTCCATGGAGGGAACCCGGCCAATCTTGCTGGAGATTCAGGCGCTGGTCTGCCACAGTACCCTGGCAGTGCCCAGACGGACGGCGGCAGGGATGGATTATAATCGGGTGAATCTTTTACTGGCCGTTCTTGAGAAGCGTTTGAATCTGCGACTTTCCAACAGCGATGTGTATGTGAATATTGCAGGGGGAATCCGTATCAGTGAGCCGGCGGTGGATCTGGGCGTGGTGCTGGCGGTGATATCCAGCTATAAGGACAGACCTATTGATGAGAAGGTTCTGGCATTTGGAGAGGTGGGCTTAAGCGGCGAGGTTCGTGCGGTGAGCCAGGCTGGACAGCGGGTACAGGAGGCAAAGAAGCTGGGCTTTACCACCATTATTTTGCCGGAGGTCTGCAGGGAGCAGATTGGAGCAGTTGAGGGTGTGCGCCTCTGCGGGGTGCGGACCGTGGCAGATGCGGTACAGCTGGTACAGTAACCAGTAGGAACATCGATACAGCAAGAAAATTGATTTTGGGATTGACAGAAGGTTGGTTTTTGTGGTATAAAGAATAGGTACGTTTGAACTAGGGGATTGGTCAAATGGCATGACAGGGGTCTCCAAAACCCTTAGTGGGAGTTCGATTCTCTCATCCCCTGTAAGAAAAAGCGCAGGAAGTCAGTAAAATGACAGGTTCCGGCGCTTTTTTCGAAAATCAGAAAACCAAAGGATGGAGAAAAATTATGGCATTACTGAAGCAATGGCGCGATATGGCTTACGACCAGGAAGCGAACAAGGGAGACATTCAGAGATTTTGGGCAAAATATTTTGACATAGAGAAGGGCATCTATGAGCAGCTTCTGGCAGACCCGGATACGGAGGTAAAGGGAACAGTAAAGGAGCTGGCAGAGAAGTACGGTCAGGATATTATGACCATGACCGGCTTCCTGGACGGCATCAATGACAGCCTGGTGGAGCCTAACCCCATTGATGATATGGAGGAGGATACGGTTGTATCTCTTAAGTTTGACAAGGAAAAGCTATATAAGAACATGGTAGCGGCAAAGGCGGACTGGCTCTATGAGCTTCCCCAGTGGGAGCCGATTTTCTCAGATGAGAAGCGCAGAGAGCTCTACATGGAACAGAAAAAGTCCGGCACCATCGTAAAAGGACCTAAAATCGGACGAAACGATCCCTGCCCCTGCGGAAGCGGTAAGAAGTATAAAAAATGCTGCGGAAGATAGAGCGGATGGGAATGGTATTCCTGGTTCTGGGAGCCTTATGCGTCCTCTATTATATTGGAATTGTATTGTATGCGGGCTTACGGGCTTCCTTTGCTTGGTTCTGGCTGTTCCTGGGAGGAGTATGCTTCCTGGCAGGAGCGATCTGCCGCGTTCCGTACCTTTCTTCGGCCTTTGGACGGATACCTGCTGGTATAAAGATTTCAGGCGGCATCCTTCTGGCAGTGGGTCTGGCAGGCTTTCTGTTTGTGGAGGGCTGTATTATAAGTGGAATGACGGGAAGCGCTAAGGAGCCGGTGGAATATCTGATTGTTTTAGGCGCTCAGGTAAAGGGAACCAGGGTAAGCAAGGCATTAAGCCAGCGCCTTATAAGGGCAGCAGAGTATCTTCGGGAGCATGAGGATACCAAGGTCATCGTATCCGGCGGTCAGGGACAGGGAGAGGATATTTCTGAGGCAGAGGCTATGAAGGCATGGCTTATGGACCAGGGAATTGAGGAGGAGCGGATTCTTAAGGAGGACAGGTCCGTCAATACCAGCCAGAATATTCGCTTTAGCATGGAGCTGATGGACAATCCCCAGAGCTTGGTGGGCATTGTATCCAATGACTTTCACGTGTTCCGGGCCACGCACATTGCCAAGGCCCAGGGGCTTCACGCCATTCCGATTCCGGCACCCTCATCTCTTGGCATGTATCCCCATTATATGGTCAGGGAGGCATTTGCCATCGTGAAGGATTTGGCAGTGGGGAATATGGTGTTTTAGAAAGAATAAGGGAAAGGAGCTATTCGTAGAATCTATGAGTAGCTCCTTTTTGTGATGCATAAATGATGCTCTTGTGTGATAAGATGATGAAAAATATTATTTAAGGAATTCTTAAATAGTATTTTGAAAATACTTGTGGTATACTGTGATTGTATTACGCTAGATATGGTATATTTGCCCATTTTATAGCACGATTTAGGAATGGTGTGAGCTGTGTGGAAGGGATTCCGTATGGGCAGAAGGGGATGGCTATGGTACAGGAAAGAGAGCCTGTGATTCAAGTAAAAAATTTATATAAAATCTACCGCGTGGGACGGAATAAGGTCAGAGCCTTAAACGGTGTGGATTTGGAGATCTATCGGGGGGAGTTTTGCTCCATTGTGGGCACTTCAGGATCGGGAAAGTCCACAATGCTGAATATGCTGGCCGGTTTGGAGAAGCCCACAAAGGGCGAGGTTATTATATCAGGGGAGCATCTGGAGCGGATGAATGAAAATCAGCTGGTGCGGTTTCGGCGGGAGCATGTGGGATTTATTTTTCAGTCCTTTAACCTGCTGGGGACTATGAATGCCAAGGAAAATGTGGCTTTGCCGCTGACCTTTCGGGGCGTTCCCAAGAAGGTGCGGATGGACAAGGCAGACAAGATGCTGGACTTGGTGGGGCTTCGGAAGCACAAAACCCACAAGCCCAATGAGATGTCCGGAGGACAGCAGCAGCGTGTGGGAGTGGCCAGGGCGCTGGTAGTGGACCCGGAGATTATTTTTGCCGACGAGCCTACGGGTAATTTGGATTCCAATACCTCAGCGGAGGTGATGGAGCTGATGAAGAAGATTGTGCGGGAACAGAATCAGACTCTGGTGATGGTAACCCATGACAATCACCTGGCGAGCTTTGCAGATCGGATTTTTCACATTATAGATGGAAAAATTGTCAAGATAGAGGACAACCGGAAGAACAGGGAGGTAGTAGAGGCATGAGAAGAATGGGACTGATAAAGAGAGGATTAGTGTTGGCGCTGTGTGGTATGCTGGTTGTGCCAGCAGCAGGAGAACTGTTGCAACCGATGACTGCAATAGCAGGAGCACCGAGAGCGTCTAGTTCAGATATAGACTTACAAAGTACAAAAGATAGTGCTTGTTCTGAATTAGATGAGTATTATATATTTAGAGAATCATCTATACCTGAAGGGAAGCGTGCTGAAGCAAGAGCGGCAGTAGACGCACAAATTAAAGCTATTCAGAATTGTAATAGTAGTGCGGTTATTTCTGAACGGTTGGCAGCTGGGCGGGCTACTATTGATTCCTACATCCCCTCTGACGCTCCCGACCCCGACCCAGAACCAACCACCACCAACAGCAACATCATGGTAGGCGGCAACTGGGTAACCCCGGTAGCCAACGGAGGTCAGTACGTCAGCGTTGTCCTTCCGGTGGTCAACATGGGCCGCAGGCGGGTAAAAAACGCTGTGGTAACCCCGCAGATCAGCCAGGATCCGGCCAAGTGGCCTTTCGAGATTGAGACATCCAACTACACCCAGACCATCGATCGCCTTCCCGGTACGGACGAAGGCGGAGACGATATGGAGCGCCGCCGGGAACTGACTTGGGTTCTAAAGACCCGCAAGGATGCTCCGGGCGGATATATGCCCATAGCCTTCGATGTAACCTATGAAAACGACGATCTGTCCCTGACCACCGTAACCTTGACCACCTATGTGAATGTAAAGGGAACCACCGGCGTGTCCGCGGACGGAACCGCTTCCACGCCCCGTGTGATTGTAACCGGATTTTCCACTAACCCGGAGGTGGTACGGGCAGGTGAGACCTTTACCTTGACTCTACATATGCAGAACACCTCCAAGGCAACGGCAGTTCAGAATATGCTTTTCGATATCCAGGCGGCCAGTGAGAGCACCGATACCACCTATGTGGCGGCAGCCTTCCTGCCCACAGCCGGGTCCAGCACCATTTTCGTGGATCGCATAGGAGCTGGAGCTACCAAGGATATTTCCATGGAGATGGAGGCGCGCTCCGACCTGTCACAGAAGCCCTACGTGGTGAATGTAAAGATGAACTACGAGGATGAAAATGTCAATGCCTATGAAAATACGGCCAGTGTATCCATCCCCGTCCGCCAGGAGGCCCGTGTGGACATCAGCAGCATTGAGGTGATGCCCGACAACATTGAGGTGGGCAATGAAGCCAACGTCATGTTCAGCGTCTACAACATCGGAAAGACAAAGCTCTTTAATACAAGCGTAAAATTCATATCCGATTCCGTCAGCGGCGGAGATACCTATCTGGGCAATATTGATCCCGGGGCTACCGCAAATGTGGACGCGTATCTGTCAGGTGCAGCAGCCACCATGGATGACGGCATCGTAAAGATTGAAATTACCTTCGAGGATGAGGCAGGGGAAGCTACCACCATAGAGAAAGAAATGACCCTGTTTGTCAATGAAATGTATTTCCCAGATGATATGGGAATGGACGGTATGTACGGCGAGGATATGATGGAAGAGCAGGGCGGCTTTAAAATCTGGTGGGTGGCAGTGCCTGCGGTTCTGATTATTATCGGGATCATCATATTTGTGGTAATCCGTAAAAAGAAGAAGAAAAAAGCCCAGGAGCTTCTGGAACTGGAGGAGGATCTGGACGATATGAGTGAGGAGGATTCCTCCGACGACGATGATGACGATGAGGTGGAAACAGAGAAGCTGAGTCCGTGGAAGAAATGGAAGAAGCGTAGGTCTGAGAAGAGGAACGGTCTATGAGTGTAAAGGATTTGCTTAAAATGAGCTTAAGCAGCCTGTGGCGTCGAAAGCTTCGGACCATCCTGACAGTTCTGGGAGTAGTCATTGGAACTGCCTCCATTGTGGTTATGATTTCTCTGGGACTGGGACTTAACAAGGTCAGCATGGAGCAGATTGAACAGTATGGCGGCCTGACCACCATCAATGTCTACTCCAATGATGGCGGTTATGGCTATTATGGCGGCGGTGTGGCGGTTTCTGTGGACGGCAGTGACAGTGACAGTGACAGCCAGGAGCCGGTGCGGATTGACGATGCGGCCATTGAGCAGTTTAAGCATATGGAGCATGTGGAGGTGGCGTCCCCTATCTTAAGCACCTGGGTTCTGCTTCGCCAGGGCGTCTGGGAGTCAAGCGCAAGCATCCGGGGAATGAGCCATGAGGCTCTGGAGAAAATGGATATTGACATCAAGGAGGGAAGTCTTCCGGAGGAGGGCGGAGAGCTGCAGTTTTTCTATGGAAATACCGTGATTACCGATTTTTATAATTCCAAGACGGGTCAGAACCCCTACTATGAGAATTACGACTATGAGCATCCGGAAAATAATACCACAGCCGATGTGGACTTTATGAACACTCCCATGTTTGTGATTTTTGACACGGATGCCTACTACAACTCCCAGTACGGTGGAACGGATGAAAATGGAGCTCCCGTACCGGCACCCAAAAAATATATGGTGCCCGGCTGCGGCTTGATGGCCGGCAGCCCGGAGGAGTGGGGAGAGAATTCCAACAGTATTCTCTGTGATGTGGAGGCACTGAAGGCCCAGCTGAAAAAGGTATTTAAGGGAAAGGCAATTCCGGGCCAGCCAACCAATAAGTCCGGCAAGCCCTACAAGGAGATTTACTATAACCAGGCTTATATCCGCGTGGATGACATGGATTATGTGACGGATGTGCAGGACCAGATCCGTGCCCTGGGCTTTCAGGCGGAGAGCAACGTGGAGTGGATGAACCAGGTACAGGAGCAGTCCCGATCCATACAGATGGCCCTGGGCGGCATCGGCGCCGTATCCTTCTTTGTGGCAGCCATAGGCATTGCCAACACCATGATGATGTCCATCTATGAGCGGACCAAGGAGATTGGTGTGATGAAGGTGCTGGGGTGTGATATGGGAGCCATCCGAAATATGTTTTTGGCGGAGGCCGGCTTTATCGGACTGATCGGCGGAGCCGTGGGCCTGCTGCTGAGCTATGGAATATCAAGTATTATTAATTTTGTCACGAAGGCTACCTATGAATCGGGAATCTCCTATATTCCCTTTTATCTGGTGCTGCTGGCTATGATATTTGCAGTATTTATGGGAATGCTTGCAGGTCTGTTTCCGGCACTTCGGGCCATGCGTCTGAGTGCCCTGGCAGCCATACGAAATGAGTAGAGCTATGAGACGAAGAAGAAGGCGAAGAAGAGCAGGCGGACTTCTCCTGCTTTTGCCCTTGCTGATAATGGGATTGGGTATCAGTATTGGAGCGGCAGTGACAGCGTGGACAGAGCTGGAAGGGATAGACAGGTCCGGTAGGATTACCGGGCCTGTCCTTTTCGCATGGTCGGAAAAGCTCAGTGAGCAGCTTCACTTATCCCTAGCTGCTGCAGAGGCGCAGGCAGAGGAAGACATGCCAGAGGCGGAATGGGAAGAACCTAAGACACAACCGGAGAGGGAGCCGGATACGGCTTTAAGCATAGCAGGAGGCTCTGTGGATTTGGAAGCGGCGCCCAAACTTCGCATTGTGCTGGACCCGGGCCACGGCGGGCCGGGGCTTAAGGAGGAACAAGAGCTGGGAGCCATTTACCGGGATACCTATGAAAAGTATCTGACCCTGGAAATAGCCCAGGCTATGAGGGAGGAGCTGTCCGAGTACGGCAATGTGGAGATTTTTCTGACACGGGACACAGATCGGGCCATGACCTTAAAGGAGCGGGCGGCCTATGCGGAATCCGTAGGCGGGGATCTTCTGGTAAGCCTTCACTTAAATGCTTCCCTGGAGCACAATTTTTATGGATCCGAGGTTTTTGTGTCAGCCTTTGAACACTTTCATGCCAGGGGAGCCGGGGTAGGGGAATGTATTCTCAAGGAGCTTACGGATTATGGCTTTGTATCCAAGGGGGTCAAAACCAGGCTGGGAAGCAATGGGGCGGATTACTATGGGATTATTCGGGAATGTAAGAGCCTTGGAATTCCGGCGTTGATTGTGGAGCACGGCTATATGGATGAGGACGGAGACTGGGCCCGCATGAACACCAAGGAGGCTCTGCGGACTCTTGGGCAGCGGGATGCTGCCGGGCTTGCAGCCTATTTTGGACTGGAAAAAGGAAGGATACTCCCGGAGCTTCCCCGGATAGAGGAGACCATTCCCCCTGCTGTGGTTCGCCCTGATACCACGCCGCCGGAGGAGGTGTGGTATAAAAAAGAGCGCCAGGGAGACGGTCGTTTTCTCATTACCCTTCACGGAGTGGAGCGGGAAAGCCGGGTGATGTATTACGATTACAGCGTGGACGGAGGGGAAACCTACGGCAAATTACAGCTGTGGGGTTCGGAGGATACCGTGCAATTTCCCATGAATCTTACAGGGGAGGAGCAGCTTGTGTTTCGGGTATACAATAACTATGAGCTGCGAACGGAAGCTCGATAACAGCTTGGGCCGGATGCCGGTAATTGTTAAAGAATTTTTAAGATGCTTGTGTGAGAGGAATATTGTGGTATACTATAGATAAGATTACAAACCATGGCACTTTCATAGAACAAGGGAGATTGCTTATTGATAATGGGGGCAGATAGAATGAAGAAGTGGAGATATGGCTTTCATAAAATAGCTTTGTGGGCATTAACAGCCATATTGGCTTGCGGCACTGCAAATAGTATGTCCTTGTGTGCGCGCGCCAAAGGTCTGGCAGGCAAAGATATTGCCCTTTATGGCGGAACAGGAGAGGAAAATCTCACAGGGGATGAGAAAAAAATATATGATGAATTAAGGTTTGCCGCCCAGCAGGTGGCATCCGGGCAGAGAGCGTCCACGACAGTTGCAATGAGCGATTTTGCGGAGCTTCAAAATTCCAAGGAGGAGATGGGCGCCACCATGGATCGTGTGCTGTCCTATCTCTTGATGGATTGTCCCTATGATTTTTATTGGTATGATAAAAAAACGGGATATTCCTGTACCTGGACGGCTACCGACCAGGGAGAGGTACTGTTTGTGTCGGTTTCGCTGCAGGTAGCCAACGGATATCAGGGAACGGCTGACTATACGGTAGATATGGACAAAACAAAGGCGGCGAAGCTGGTGGCAGAGAAGGCCCAGGCAATTGTAAACAGGCATCGCAGTGAGCCTGATTACGATAAGCTGAAGTCCTACATGACAGAGATTTGTAATTTGGCCTCCTATAATTGGGATGTATACAATGACAATATGGTTCCTTACGGCGATCCATGGCAGCCTGTCTGGGTTTTTGACGGGGATCCGGATACCAGTGTAGTGTGTGAGGGGTATGCCAAGGCTTTTCAGTATTTGTGTGATTTATCAACCTTTCAGAATGCCGTGTGCTACACGGTAGAGGGGGATATGTCGGGAGGCACTGGCTCCGGTAGCCATATGTGGAATGTTGTTACCCTGGAGGGCAGGAATTATCTGGTGGATGTGACCAATTGCGACAGCGGCTCCGTTGGAGAACCGGATCAACTGTTTTTAGCCGGCGCGGAAGGCTCCGTGGAAAACGGATATACGGTTTTCGTGGGATCAAATGGCACGGACATTGTATATTACTATGGAGACAATCAGTTTGGATTATTGGGGAATGTGCTGGAGCTGTCCCCCTATTCCTACCAGGACCCGGATATGCTGAAGCTTAAGATTACGGCGCCGGAGGCGGGAGAGGTAGCTTTTGGTGATCCCGTAGATGATCAGGTGCTCACAGGAGGTCTTGCCGTAAATGGGAAAAATGAGGAGGTTCCGGGGAGCTTTGCCTGGAGGAATGACGTTACCTCCTACGGAAATGTTGGAACAAATACCCTGCAGGCAGTCTTTACGCCTGCCAATCCCCAGTATCAGCCGGTAGAAAATATATCGGTACCTGTAAAGGTACAGCGAAGACCTGTAACAGTTACCGCCGAGGAGAAAAGCAAGATCTACGGAGATCCGGACCCGGAGCTTACCTACGCATATACCAATGTAATAGAGGGATATCCCTTATCCGGTGAGCTGATGCGAACCTCCGGAGAGGATGTAGGTACTTATCCTATACAACAGGGAACACTGACGGATGACAACAATCCCAATTATACAATCACCTTTACAGGCAGCAATCTGCGGATTATACCGGCATCCAATAAGCCTATCGAGTTTGTTGTGGGCAATGCCAAGGCAGACGTGAGCAACGGTGTGACCCTTAAGAGTGCTCCGGTCTATGGGGACCTTTGGTCCGATATTGTAAAAATTGGCTCTATAACAGCCAGAACCGGAGCCGGAAGTGACAGCAACCAGGGGCATTTCACCCTTCAGGAGAGCGGAATGCCGGGAGTGGGAGCAGGACAGATGTTCCATGTGGTGTACAACGGCACCATTGGAGGGCAGACCTATCGAAATGAAATCGTCTGCGAGGGTACGGTGGATGTGATGAAGCGGGTCCTTACCGTATCTCCGGGAAGCTATAAGGTGAGCAAAACCTATGATAAGACAAGGTCAGGGGGAAATGCTGCAGGTCAGCTGTCCCTTGACAATCTCCTGGCAGCAGATGTAAACAGGATTCAGGTGTCGGCCACGCCCACAGGATATTCCAGTCCCGATGTAAGCGGTCAGAATCGAATGACAGTAAATCTTACCCTGGGAGGGGCGGCAGCCAACAGCTATGAGCTGGCCAGCAACACGGTGGAGGTTCCATGTGAGATTACGCCAAAGACAATTACCCCCATGGTAAAGGTGTCAGGGAGCTATGCCTACACCGGCCGGGGGATCGCGCCAACGCTTACTGTGGCGGACGGAACGGATGTGCTGGCAGCTTCGGATTATGAGGTTGTGCTTAATAATAATAAGAATGCGGGAACTGCCAAGGTATTTGTGAGGCCCAAAAGGGGCGGCAACTATACCTGGAACCCGGCGGTAGAAACCACCTTTACCATTGAAAAATCAGACTATAAGGGAACAAAAACAGGCTCCACGTCCATGGAATATGGCGGTACGGCCATATTCAGTATGTATTCCATGCTTTCGGAGGGCTATAAGCTGGGAGAAATACGGGTATCGGACCCGGATAAGATTCTTGCAGAGGCTCCGGCTATTTCCGGCACCGTAATGTCCTGCAAAATGTCCAGTGACCAAAGTAAAGAAGGAAAATCAGCGGTAATTACCCTTCCGGTGACAGAGTCCACCAATTATCATGCCTATGATTTGACCTTTACGGTGACCATGGCTGCCCAGCGCTCATGGGCGGGGAATAACAATCCCACCACAACCAATGGAGGCGGAGGCGGGACAGAAAAGCCGACTCCTGCGCCTTCGAATCCCACAACAGATATACAGGACGGCCAGCCGCCAGCTTCCGATAATACGGATATAGCAGCTCCTGGCGGTGCCAGTGTGACGGCTGTGGACAGGGAAAAAACCAAGGCGTCACATTCCAAGGGCTTCCCTGTGGGGCCCATTGTGTGGGGGCTGGCGGGAGCAGCTTTGACTGGGGCCATAGTTGGAACCGTATATTTCATAAGGCGTAAAAAGAAAGTAAAATAGATAAAAAAGGATGCCGCAGGCTCTTTGACAGGAGTGCGGCATCCTTTTTTATGTAGATGTAGAAGCTGTTTGACTTATGTCAGTTTAATATCCCAGCTCCTCCCCAATCAAAATCACCTGGATTCGTCCGGGTATATGGGATCTCCGTGTAACTACGATCTGGCTGCAGATACAATCCGGGGACTGGCAGTTGGCACATTTTCCGGTGATGGCACAGGGTGTTTTTTTGTTGAGGCGTAGAACATTCGTGGGAGCAGCTACATTTCTCACTCGGTTATGGCCCTCCTCCACACTGGTTACTACCTTATTCATACCAGCCAGTATCATTACATGATCCGGGCCGTTGCAGAGACAGGCTACCCGATTTCCGGCTCCGTCCACGTTGATCAGTTCTCCATCCAGGGTAATGGCATTGGTGCTCATAAAGAAATAATCCGCACAGACAACCTTGGCATAGAGCTCCTTTTTTTCTTCAGGGGTTTTCGCTGCCAGGCGATCGATTAATGTGTAATCTTTCTTTTTCAGGGCGTCCATCAGACCACATTCCTCCATAGTCATGGTTCCGCCCCAGGTGATGGAGGCATGCTCGGGAAGAAGCTCCAAAACCTTCTGCACGGCAGCGGCACTGTCCTCGCAGTAATAGCCTTTCATCTGGCGTTTTTCCAGATTGGCAATGATGGTTTTTGCAGTATTCTCATAATATTGCTTTTTGGGTGTCATATGTAATCCTCCTATTTAAAATCGCTGCGCGATGGCACTAAAGGGTAAAGTCGCTTCGGCACACATGTAATGAGAGAAACTTTCATTCGAAAGGACACTCATGAAAGTTCCTCTCGTGCGCCTTCCCGACTTTACCGTCCGGCAAATTTCTTGGCCGGACTATTCCAGTTCCTAGATTCTACCATTTATTATAGGAGGATTTTTCTAATAATTCAAGCTAAGGGGCAAAAACGATTTCATTTCCCGCTCCTTACAAGCTCTGCAGTGTCACTGGCATCATGGAAAGGCGGACAAAGTAGCCCTGCTCCTGGTGGCAGATGGGGCAGACGGCCGGAGCCATGGGACCCATGTGGACGTGGCCGCAGTTGAGACAGATCCAGGCCTCTGATTGGTCGGAGGAAAAGAGCTTTTTATCTTCCATCAGCTTTGCAAAGGAACCAAAGCGGTCTCCATGAATCTTCTCAATGGCCGCAATTCCATAGAAGGAGGAAGCAATAGCCGGGAAGCCCTCCTCAGCGGCCTTATCTCCAAAGGCTTTGTAAATGGGATCGTTTTCTTCATACTCGTTGTGCTGGGCGGCCTTTAAAATTTCTTCCATGGTGGGATAGAGATCAATAGGATAGCCGCCGTCAATCTCAATGGTGGTTCCGGCCAGCGGCTGTAAATGGTTGTAAAAAATCTCCGCATGCTCCTTTTCCTGGTTGGCCGTAAAGGTAAACAGACGCTCAATCACAGGAAGCTTCTGCCGTTTGGCCTCAGCCGCCGCAAAGGTGTAGCGGTTCCGGGCCTGGCTTTCTCCTGCAAAGGCGCGCATCAGGTTCTCTCTTGTTTCGCTGTGTTGAAAATCAATAGACATAGATTGGGGTACTCCTTTCTGAGTTACAATTAATTTGTTGTTTGTACATGGCTCGTTCCCTGTTGCCCAATCAGGAATGCTTACTTGGATTCATAGGCAACCAGGACAATATCTCTGCCAAGCTCGCGGGAAAGCCGCTGCTCTGCGTCGGAAAGGGAATCTACAGCCGATTCGGTCAGACGGGCGGTCCGGTAGGAATCCAGATCCTCCTGACGCAGCGCCTGCTCCATCCGATCTGCCGCAGCCTTACAGGACGGGGGCAGATCCATGGCAGAGGGTTTACCACTTCTGTGACACATATCCATTCCTCCAATTTTGAGATTTGTAGTATAAAAGCTGTGCTTTGAAGCTTAGTATGTGTCTAGAGGGATTATTTTATGAATATTATGGGAAAATTTATTTCCGCGAGTAACGAGCCAAAGTCATGCTTGCATGACCTTGGCGAGGGCCTGCCCCGCTTTATCGGGTCCTGACGCGAGGGTGAAATATCCGCAGCTTGCTGCGGGGTATTTCACTTGTCCGAAGGGAAAAGGAGAAAAACAAAAAGCCTTCCGATTATAAAAACCGAAAGGCTTGTGAGAGCGATAGACGGGGCTCGAACCCGCGGTCTCGACCTTGGCAAGGTCGCGCGTTACCAACTACGCCACTATCGCATCTATTCTATTGTGCACTGCTTTGTATCAGCGACATGATTGATAATACAACAAACGAATACATTTGTCAACAGTTTTTCAAAAAAAATTTGAACCTTTGCGAGAATGTATTATGTAAACTTAAAATGAAAAAACTTTGTGTTGAGAAATTACGGCAATAATGGTACACTTAAAGGCAGTAAAGAATGGCCGGCTGTCCCTGGGGAAGCAGTGCCAATCCAAAAACATGAGTAATGATAAATTATACGAATCACGGAGGAAGCGAAGATGAAGAAACTGATGATGAAAAAAGGATCTACCTGTATGGCCTGCTTAGAGTGCGTTCGGGCCTGTTCTGAGGCATTTTATAAAGAGTTTGATCCGGGCAAGGCATGTATTCAGATTGTGGAGAAGAAGAGCGTACGCCCCATGGCCTGTCCCCAGTGCGGCAAGTGTGCGGAAGCCTGCGAGGCAGGAGCCATCACACAGAATGCCAAGGGTGTGTACATGGTGAACAAGAAGCTGTGCACCGGCTGCGGCAAGTGCGTGGAAGCCTGTCCCTTCGGCCTGATGGTAAAGGCAGAGACCTCGCCCACCGCGTCCAAGTGCATTGCCTGCGGAATCTGTGCCAAGGCTTGTCCTATGGATGTGCTGGAGGTAGTAGAGAGCTAGGCTTTCGTTCATCCGGAAGAATCAAGCAGAAGGAGAGGAAGGAATGAGCTACGCAGATACAGTATTTATCAATATGTGCCGTGATATCATAGAGAATGGCACGAGCACGGAGGGGGAGAAGGTGCGGCCCAAGTGGGAGGATGGTAGCTTCGCCTATACCATCAAGCGGTTCGGCGTGGTGAACCGCTACGATCTGTCAAAGGAATTTCCGGCTCTGACCCTTCGAAGAACAGCCTTAAAAAGCTGCATGGATGAGATTCTCTGGATTTATCAGAAGAAGTCTAACAACATCCATGACCTGAACAGCGACATCTGGGATGAGTGGGCGGATGAAAATGGCTCCATTGGAAAAGCCTACGGCTATCAGATTGGCGTAAAGAGCCAGTATAGGGAAGGCATGATGGACCAGATGGACCGGGTGCTCTACGATTTGAAAAACAATCCTTACAGCCGCAGAATTATGACAAACACCTATGTATTTGCGGACTTAAGTGAGATGAACCTCTATCCTTGTGCCTACAGCGCTACTTACAATGTAACAAAAAAGCCGGGAGAGGACAGGCTTATCCTGAATATGGTCCTCAATCAGCGCTCCCAGGATGTGCTGACGGCCAATAACTGGAACGTATGCCAGTATGCCATTCTCCTTATGATGGTGGCACAGTCCTGCAATATGATTCCGGGAGAGCTGGTTCATGTGATTGCGGACGCGCATATTTATGACCGCCATGTGGAGCTGGTAAGGGAGCTCATAGAGCGCCCTGTCTACGAGGCGCCGAAGGTGTCCCTGAATCCTGAGATTAGGGATTTCTATGCATTTACTACGGCAGATCTTCTGGTAGAGGACTATGTAACAGGCCCCCAGGTGAAAAATATCCCTGTGGCGGTGTGATGTATGGCCCTGGCGGATGCCAAAAGGGGAACAGCTAAACAGCATCGGTGCATGACAAGGGCGGATGCAAAACTGGAATCAAGGAGAAAGGTTATGAATTTGATTGTAGCGGCAGATAAAAACTGGGCCATCGGCCTGAAAAATAAACTGTTGGTCAGCATCCCGGAGGACATGAAGTTCTTTCGGACAGAGACCACAGGAAAGGTTGTGGTGGTGGGCCGCAAGACGGTGGAAACCTTTCCGGGGGGAATGCCCCTGAAGAATCGGACCAACATTGTTCTGACCCGCAATCCGGATTATCGGGCGAAGGGAGCTATTGTCTGCCATTCGGTGGAGGAGACCCTTAAGGAGATACAAAAGTACCCTTCCGAGGATGTGTATATCATTGGTGGAGACACCATCTACCGGCAGTTTCTGCCCTGGTGTGACGTGGCCCATGTAACACGTCTGGATCACGTCTATGAGGCGGATGCCTGGTTCCCCAATCTGGACGAGGACCCGGAGTGGGAGCTTACGGGACAGAGCGAGGAAAAGACTTATTTTGATCTGGAATTCACCTTCTGCAGGTATGAGCGGAAGAGCAGTAAGTAGGATGCTGTTATTCACGGCGTGAACAATAAAACAATAGGATTGCAGAATGAAAAAAAGTGATCTATACTGAAAAGCAAATAAGAAATATGCTGTCAGAGCTGCGGCAGAGAGGAGAGTATTATGGAAAAGAAAAATATTGACTGGGGTAATCTGGGCTTTGGATATATGCCTACGGACAAGCGTTACGTATCCAATTATAAGGATGGAGCCTGGGATGAGGGCGGTCTTACGGAGGACGCCAACGTAACCATCAACGAGTGTGCGGGAGTTCTTCAGTATGCCCAGACAGTCTTTGAGGGACTGAAGGCTTATACCACCGAGGATGGCCGTATCGTAACCTTCCGCCCGGATCTGAACGCAGAGCGCCTGGAGCAGTCTGCCAAACGCTTGGAGATGCCGGTATTTCCCAAGGAGCGGTTTGTGGATGCCGTGATAGAGACTGTGAAGGCCAACAGCGCTTACGTGCCGCCTTACGGGACAGGGGCTACCTTATATGTTCGCCCGTACTTATTTGGAACCAATCCGGTTATCGGCGTGAAGCCGGCGGACGAGTACCAGTTCCGTATCTTTGTTACTCCGGTAGGACCCTATTTTAAGGGAGGGGTAAAGCCTCTGACCATCCGCGTGACGGATTTTGACCGTGCTGCCCCCAATGGAACCGGACATATCAAGGCCGGGCTGAACTATGCCATGAGTATGCATGCCATTGTGACAGCTCACCAGGAGGGCTATGATGAGAATATGTACCTGGATGCTGCCACCCGCACCAAGGTGGAGGAGACAGGAGGAGCTAATTTCCTGTTTGTGACAAAGGATAACAAGGTAGTAACCCCCAAGTCCTCCAGTATTCTGCCGTCTATCACCCGTCGTTCCCTGCTCTATGTGGCCAAGGAATATCTGGGTCTGGAGGTAGAGGAGCGGGAGGTTCCCTTTGAGGAGGTTCCGGAATTTGCAGAGTGCGGTCTGTGCGGCACGGCAGCGGTAATCTCTCCGGTAGGAAAGATTGTGGATCACGGAAAGGAGATCTGTCTGCCCAGCGGTATGAAGGAGATGGGTCCCACCACAAAGAAGCTGTATGAGACACTTACCGGAATTCAGATGGGACGCCTAGAAGCACCTGAGGGATGGATTCATCCGGTAGAATAAGAGAAAAGGTAAGATACAAAAGCTTATGGGGGAAGCCGAACGGTTCATCGGGCGGCTTCCCTCTTTGTAAAATCGGTGCGGCTTTTTCCTTGCAGGAAAAAGCAGAAAACCAGGAGGAATTTTGATGGCAGACAAACGGAAGCGGAGGCGGCTTGGGGCCTATCTGTTAAGTTATGATATGAACTTAATTGTGGCAGTCATTTTCCTGATTGTCTTCGGTCTGATCATGATTTACAGCTCCAGCTATTATACGGCAAGCATGAGCCAGGCTTATAATTACGATCCCACATTCTTGCTGAAAAGCCAGGCAAAGTATAGCGTTCTGGGTGTGGCAGCAATGCTGGTGGTAGCCAATATTGATTACCACAAATGGCGCTATTTTGCCATGCTGGGGTTGATTGGCTCTGTGATTCTCATACTTCTGCTTTTGGTGCCGGGCCTGGGCGTCACCGTAAAAGGAGCGACCCGGTGGATTATGGTTCCGGGTATCGGACAGTTCCAGGTGGCGGAGCCGGTTAAGGTAGGTATGATAGTCTTCTCCGCCGCCCTGATTTGTAAGCACGCTCACAGCCTTGGAAACTGGAAGGTATTGTTCCGGGTGATGGCTCCTACCATAGTGATTGCTGCTATGATATTAAAGATTAGCAATAATATGAGTACCGCAGTCATTGTCTTTGGCATCAGCTTTTTGATGGTATTCATGGTACATCCCAAGTACTATCCATTTTTGATCATGGGACTGGTTGGTGTGGTGGTGGCAGCAGGAGTCATTTATTATACCCTGCATATGCCGGAGACAGATTCCGATTCCCCCTTCCGAATCGCCCGAATTGTGGCCTGGCTAAAGCCCTATGAATACGAATCCGATAAGGCATATCAATCCTTACAGGGCATCTACGCCATTGGCTCCGGAGGGCTGATGGGAAAGGGCCTGGGCAACAGCATACAGAAGCTTCGTATCCCGGAGCCCTACAACGACATGATATTTGCCATTATCTGCGAGGAGCTGGGAATCTTCGGGGCCGGCCTGGTGATCCTTCTGTTCATCTACCTGCTGTTCCGTCTCTACGTGATAGCCCAGACCGCAGAGGACCTATTCGGCCGTCTGCTGGTAATAGGCGTATTCTCCCATGTGGCCCTCCAGGCAGTGTTGAATCTGATGGTCGTAACCCGCCTTTTTCCCACCACAGGCGTCACCCTCCCCTTTTTCAGCGCCGGAGGAACAGCAGCCGTGTTCCTGCTCATAGAGCTGGGCATGGTATTGAACGTAGAAAAATGGGGCCGATTCAAGCGAGAACAGGAATACCGAGAACAGAAATTATAAGGATATTACAGAATTGGAAACAGTAATATATCTCACAGTGCACAAATCAATTTACAGGCACAGGTTTTGTGACTGGAAATTGATTTCATACAGGTGTACTGGGAGATATATTACGGAACTGGAATAGGAGAAAACTATGAGAAAGAATACAAGGACCATCCAAATCGGAGATCGGGTGATAGGCGGCGGCAACCCTATCCTGATACAGTCCATGACCAATACAAAAACCGAGGACATAAAGGCAACCGTAGAACAGATACAGCGCCTCACAGCAGCCGGCTGCGAGATCATCCGTTGCACAGTGCCCACCATAGAGGCAGCAGAGGCACTGACAGAAATAAAAAAACAGATCACCATTCCCTTGGTAGCCGACATACACTTTGACTACCACATGGCCATAGCCGCCATAGAACACGGAGCCGACAAGATCCGCATCAACCCCGGCAATATCGGCGGAAAAGACCGGGTAAAAGCCGTAGTAGACGCAGCAAAAGAGCGAAAAATCCCCATACGGGTAGGCGTCAACAGCGGTTCCCTGGAAAAAGAGCTACTGGAAAAATACGGGGGAGTCACCGCAGAGGGCCTGGTAGAAAGCGCCCTGGACAAAGTACATATGATAGAAGACTTAGGCTACCAGGAGCTGGTCATCAGCATCAAATCCTCCGACGTACTCATGTGCGCCAAGGCTCACGAGCTCATAGCAGAGCAGACCGACTATCCCCTCCATGTAGGCATAACCGAGGCCGGCACCCTCTATTCCGGCAACATCAAATCCGCCGTGGGCTTAGGGATCATCCTCTATCAAGGCATTGGCGACACCATCCGCGTCTCCCTCACAGGAGATCCACTGGAAGAAATCAAATCCGCCAAGCGCATCCTAAAAACCCTGGGTCTGCGCAAGGGAGGAATCGACGTAGTATCCTGTCCCACCTGCGGAAGAACCCAGATAGATCTCATCGGCCTGGCAAACCAGGTAGAAACCATGGTACAGGAATTCCCCCTAAATGATATAAAAGTAGCCGTCATGGGCTGCGTCGTCAACGGCCCCGGAGAAGCAAAAGAAGCCGACCTGGGAGTAGCTGGAGGAAAAGGCGTAGGAATCCTCTTCCGCAAAGGCGAAATCGTAAAAAGCGGCATCCCCGAGAGCGAGCTCCTGGCGGCATTGCGCACAGAGCTACAAAAATTAACCGAAGAAAAGCAGTGAATAACGGAGAACCACCATGCAAAAACCCTTCACCGACGTATTCCCTCCCCTACACGTAGATCAAAGTCTCAACGAACTCCTAGAGCAAGTAAGAGTAGAACGCATCACCTCCAACCGCGCCAAAACATACATCAAGATCTATCTAATAAGCGGAAAACTCATCCACCGAGAACAGCTTTTCCACTTAGAACGAACCTTAAAAAAACAGCTCTTCGGCAAAACCCCCGTAGAGCTAAAAATCGTAGAGCGCTTCGAGCTGTCCAGCCAATACACCCCCCAAAAAGTGCTAGAGCTCTACCGCGACAGCATCCTCTTCGAGCTAAAAGCCTACAGCATACTGGAATTCAACCTATTCCGAAAAGCCGAGATCACATTTCCGGAGGAAAACCATATGAAGCTTTCCCTGGAAAAAACCACTCTAGGCCAAGAGGCTGCAGACGAGCTGGTACGGATACTCCATAAAATATTTACTGAGCGCTGCGGCATGAAGGTAGAGATCGAGGCCGAGCTCTTGGATAAAGACCAGGAGCAGGAAGAAAAACGCCAAAAAAGCCAGGCATTCATGGAAAAGCAGGCAGCCGCACTGGCAGAGCGCATGTACCAGGCCGAGCAGGAGCAGGCGGCCGCACAGGGAGACTCCCAGACTGAGAAAACCGACAAAGAGGGAAAGCCGGCATCCCAAGCCTCCCCAAAGGCATCAACCGGAGCAAAGGCCCCCAAGGAAAAAAAGAGTCGCCCTTCATTTGGCAAGGACGACTATCCCTACCGCCGTACCTTACGCAGCGGCGGGGGTGGAGGCGGCAAAGGAACACGGAGCTCCGATCCCGACGTACTCTACGGCAGAGGCTTCGAGGACGGAGAAATTACAGAGCTGTGCCAGATAATCGGAGAGATGGGCGAGGTCACGGTCCGGGGCCACGTAACGGCTGTGGACGAGCGGGAGATCCGCGGAGAAAAAACCATTGTAACCATCACCATAACCGATTACACAGACACCATCCGGGCCAAGCTCTTTATCAAAAACGAGGAGCTGCCGGCCTTTCGGGATAATATAAAAAAAGGTGCCTTTGTGCGGATCAAGGGCATGACCGCCATTGACCGTTTTGACAATGAGCTGACCTTAAGCTCCCTGACAGGAATCAAAAAGTCCGGGGATTTCAGAAAAGCCCGTTTGGACAATCATGAGCGCAAGCGCGTGGAGCTTCACTGTCACACGAAAATGAGCGATATGGACGGAGTTTCCGAGGTCAAGGATCTCATTAAGCAGGCAAAGGCATGGGGACACAAGGCCATTGCCGTCACAGACCACGGGGTAGTCCAGGCTTACCCCGATGCCAGCCACAGTCTGGACAAGGGCGATCCCTTTAAGGTTATTTACGGCCTGGAGGGATACTTAGTGGACGATCTGAAAGAGATTGTCACAGACCCCAAGGGACAGAGCCTGGACGACGTCTATGTGGTATTTGACATAGAGACCACCGGATTCAGCGCCGAGCATGACCAAATCATAGAGATCGGAGCGGTAAAGGTGGAGAATGGCCAGATCACAGACCGATTCAGCGCCTTTGTAAATCCCCACACGCCAATCCCCTTTGAGATCGAAAAGCTCACGGGCATTAACGATGATATGGTTCTCCATGAGCCCGACATCACAGAGGTGCTTCCCCGCTTCCTGGACTTCTGTGAGGGTGCGGTGATGGTGGCTCACAATGCGGACTTTGATATGAGCTTTATCCGAAAAAACGCCGAGCGTCAGAGCCTTCCCTGCGCCTTTACGGTGGTGGATACCGTATCTCTGGCCAGAGTGCTCCTGCCCAATCTGAACCGTTATAAGCTGGACACCGTAGCAAAGGCCCTGAACATATCCCTGGAAAATCATCACCGGGCCGTGGACGACGCAGGCTGTACTGCAGAGATTTTTGTAAAATTTGTGGAAATGCTGAAGGACCGGGATGTGCGGGATCTGACCACGGTGAATCAGATGGGAGCCTTAGACGCGGACGCCATCAAGAAGCTTCCCACCTACCACGTGATTATTTTGGCAAAAAATGAGATTGGCCGGGTGAATCTGTACCGTCTGGTTTCCTGGTCTCATCTGGACTATTACGCCAAGCGCCCCCGGATTCCCAAGAGCGTGCTGCAAAAATACCGGGAGGGGCTGATCATTGGCTCCGCCTGTGAGGCCGGAGAGCTTTACCAGGCATTGGTGCGCTCAGCGCCGGAGGAGGAGATTGCAAGACTGGTGAATTTCTATGACTATCTGGAAATTCAGCCTCTGGGAAATAATGAATTTATGCTCAGGGGAGAGCGCCCTACCTTTGAATCCAAGGAGGACTTGATTCGTCTCAACAAACGGATTGTAAGCCTGGGGGAGCAGTTTGGAAAAATGGTAGTGGCTACCTGTGATGTGCATTTTCTTAATCCCGAGGACGAAGTATACCGGCGGATCATTATGGCTGGCAAGGGCTTCAAGGATGCGGATAACCAGGCGCCCCTGTATCTGCGTACTACAGAGGAAATGCTTGCGGAATTTGAGTACCTGGGAAGCGACAAGGCTGAGGAGATCGTGATTACGAATACCAACCGGATTGCGGATATGATCGAGTATATTTCCCCGGTGAGGCCGGATAAGTGTCCTCCTGTGATTGAAAATTCCGATCAGACCCTCCGGGATATCTGCTATGAGAAGGCTCACGCTATCTATGGGAAGGAGCTTCCCAAGATGGTTACTGACCGATTGGAAAAGGAGCTGCATTCCATTATTTCCAATGGCTTTGCGGTTATGTACATCATTGCCCAGAAGCTGGTGTGGAAGTCCAATGAGGACGGATATCTGGTGGGCTCCCGTGGCTCCGTGGGATCATCTTTTGTGGCTACCATGGCCGGAATTACGGAGGTCAATCCTCTGCCGCCCCATTATTACTGCTCAGAGTGTCATTACAGTGATTTTGATTCCGATGAGGTTCGGAAATATGCGGGAGCCGCCGGCTGTGATATGCCGGACAAGAGCTGCCCCGAGTGCGGAGCTCCGCTGAAAAAAGAGGGCTTTGACATTCCCTTTGAGACCTTCCTGGGATTTAAGGGGGATAAGGAGCCGGATATTGACCTGAACTTTTCCGGGGATTATCAGTCCAAGGCTCATAAATATACGGAGGTTATCTTCGGAACCGGACAGACCTTCCGTGCAGGGACCATTGCAACCCTGGCCGATAAGACGGCCTTTGGCTATGTAAAAAATTATTTTGAGGAGCATGGGCAGCATAAGCGCAACTGCGAGATTGACAGAATCGTCCAGGGCTGTGTGGGAGTACGCCGCTCCACAGGACAGCATCCCGGCGGTATCGTGGTGTTGCCTCACGGGGAGGAGATTCACTCCTTTACGCCGGTACAGCATCCTGCCAATGATATGACTACGGATATTATTACCACCCATTTTGACTATCACTCCATTGACCATAACCTCTTAAAGCTTGACATTCTCGGACACGATGATCCCACCATGATCCGCATGCTGGAGGATTTGACGGGTCTCAATGCCAGGACCATTCCCCTGGACGATCCGGGGGTTATGTCCTTGTTTAAGAGTACGGAGGCTCTGGGGATTACGCCGGAGGATATTGACGGGTGTCCCTTGGGCTGTCTCGGCATTCCGGAGTTTGGTACGGACTTTGTAATCCAGATGGTGGTGGACGCCAAGCCTCAGTCCTTTTCGGACCTGGTGCGGATCTCCGGTCTTTCCCACGGTACGGATGTGTGGCTTAACAATGCCCAGCGGTTTATCAAGGAGGGGAAGGCCACCATTTCCACGGCTATCTGTACCCGTGACGATATTATGCTGTACCTTATCAATACGGGGGTGGAGCCCAGCCTCTCCTTTACCATTATGGAGAGCGTGCGAAAGGGCAAGGGGCTGAAGCCGGAGTGGATCGAGGCTATGAAGGCGGCCGGGGTGGAGGACTGGTATATTGAATCCTGTACTCTCATCAAATACATGTTCCCCAAGGCCCATGCGGCGGCTTACGTTATGATGGCCTGGAGAATTGCCTACTGCAAAATTAATTATCCTCTGGCCTACTACGCAGCCTATTTCAGCATTCGTGCCTCGGCCTTCAGCTATGAGCTCATGTGCCAGGGGAAAGAGCGTCTGGCCTACTATATGGCGGACTACAAGCGCAGAAGCGACCAGCTTTCCAAAAAAGAGCAGGATACTATGAAGGATATGCACATCGTCCAGGAAATGTATGCCAGGGGCTTTGAATTCCTGCCTCTAGATATTTACCGGGCCGAGGCGGAACGGTTCCAGATCATTGACGGAAAGCTGATGCCCTCCTTAAGCACCATTGAGGGAATGGGGGATAAGGCGGCGGAGCAGCTCTGCGAGGCGGCCAAGGACGGCCCCTTCCTGTCCAGGGATGACCTGCGGCAGCGGAGTAAGATCTCTAAGAGCCTGATCGATCTTATGGGGGATCTGGGGCTGCTGGGGGACCTGCCGGAGTCGAATCAGTTGTCGTTGTTTGATTTTGTGTGATTTTTTCTTGAATTATTCTTTTAAACATGGTATACTAAAGCCCGTATTGAAAAATTGCGTACAAATGTCTTTGACAGACGTACAAACAGGAGGATGATGAGTTATGAAAAAGCGTGTATTAGCAATTGCACTGGTAACCGCTATGGTGGGTTCCATGCTGGCAGGCTGCGGCAGCAAGGGTGGCAGCGGCGAGACAGGAACTGACGCACCGGCAGCAGCGGCAGATGGCGCAAAGGTAGTAAAGGTTGGCGTATATGAGCCGGCGTCCGGAGACAACGGCGCAGGCGGTAAGCAGGAGGTTCTTGGTATGCAGTATGCAAACCAGGAGACACCTACTATAGAGATTGGCGGCGAGGAGTACACCGTACAGTTGGAGATCGTGGATAACGAGTCTTCCAATGACAAGGGACCCTCCGCAGCATCTACACTGGTAAGCGCAGGCGTGTCCATCGCACTTGGTTCCTATGGATCCGGCGTATCTATCGCAGCTTCCGATGTATTTAAGGAGGCAGGCATTCCAGCTCTGGGCGTTACCTGTACCAATCCGCAGGTTACGGAGGGAAATACCCATTACTTCCGTATCTGTTTCCTGGACCCCTTCCAGGGCACCGTACTTGCTAACTTTGCAAATGAGAACTTCTCCGCAAAGAAGGCATACATCCTGACAAAGCTTGGGGATGACTACTCTACAGGACTTGGCTACTACTTCAAGGAGGCATTTACCGGCCTTGGCGGAGAGGTAGTTGAGGAAACCTTCCAGGAGGGCAACAGCGACTTTACTTCCTATGTAACCTCTGCAAAGAATGCAGGTGCAGACGTATTCTTCGCACCCGTATCCACAGAGGCGGCAGCGCTGATTATCGAGCAGGCAGCAGCACAGGGAATGACCATTCCTATGATGGCTGGCGACACCTGGGATTCCAACGTTATCTTAAATGCCGCAAAGGGCAAGGATGTTGAGATTTATGTTACAACCTTCTATCAGGAGGGTGGTAATGAGGAATTTGATAAGGGCATCAAGGAGTGGATCAACGGTGATTCCACAGCAAAGGCAAACAACGGTGGAGACGATACCATTGCAGCCGTAACTGCCATGGGATATGATGCTTACTATGTGGCGCTGGAGGCGTTAAAGGCAGCAGGCTCCACAGACGCGGCAGCAGTCAATGAGGCTCTTTGGGATGTAAGCTATACAGGCGTAACCGGAAAGATCGAATTTGACGATGTGAACGGTGATGCACTTCGTGATACCGCATATGTAAAATGTGCAAATACAGAGACCGGTGCATGGGACTTTGTAGCTGAGCAGGGTGTAAACTAAGAGCAGTTGAAAGGAAATAAGAATGGCGGGAGGCTCTTATGCCCTCCGCCATATCCTTATATGAGAAGCTTTTTTGAAATGTCCCATCTTCCTGTTTTTTATTGAAAACTAACTTCTGCAGGAATATATCCTGATACATATTCTTTGGGAATGGACAGACATTGTCTGTTAAGAGAAACATAAATTGTTTGGAGGCTTTTTATGGACTGGATGAGTAGAAACCTGCCCTATCTCATGGCAGGAATTTCAGTGGGCGGTCAGTATGCCCTGATTGCCATTGGCTATACCATGGTCTATGGCATTCTGCGTCTGATTAACTTTGCCCATGGCGATATTTTTATGGTGGCAGGTCTGATAATGGTCTATTCCACCACTGTTATGCCTATTTACATAGCAATTCCCTTGATGATTCTTGTGACAGTGCTTCTTGGATTTCTGGTGGAGCGGGTGGCCTACAAGCCCCTTCGGACCGCACCTCGTATGTCCATTATGATTTCCGCTATCGGTGTTTCCTATTTGCTCCAGAACCTGGCTCTGTATGTGACAGGCGGACTGTCCCAGCAGTATCCGGCTATTCCCTGGATCAATGATACGGTGACCTTATTCGGAGCCACTACAAAGAGGGTAACGATTATTACGCCCATTCTAACCATTATTCTGGTGCTGCTGTTGGTAACTCTGATTAAGAAGACCAAAATCGGCATGGCCATGCGTGCGGCTTCACGGGATTTTGAGACCTCACAGCTTATGGGAATCAAGATCAACTCAGTCATCAGCTTTACCTTTATCATTGGAACCTTTCTGGCGGCCATTGGAAGCCTTTTGTTCTTTACCAACTACACGGGCGTGACCCCCACTGCAGGAGCCATGCCGGGACTGAAGGCTTTTGTGGCGGCAGTATTTGGGGGAATCGGTTCCATTCCCGGTGCTGTTATAGGTGCTTTTATCATTGGTATCTGTGAAAATATCATTAAGGGCTTGGGCTGGACCACATTCTCGGATGCCTTTACCTTTGCTCTGTTGATTGTAATTCTGATTGCCAAGCCTACGGGTCTCTTTGGCGAGAAGGTTACGGATAAAGTATAAGGAGGCGTTCAAAATGAGTACAAAGAAGAAAACTGCATGGAACGCAGGTCTCATTGCGGCACTGCTCATACTGCTTTTTCTATTGGAGCAGGTGATGCCCTCCAGCTCTATGCTTTTTACCGTATTGAAGAAAGGCGCTATCTATGCGCTGGTAGCTGTTTCCATGAATCTGTTGAATGGTTTTACCGGACTGTTTTCCCTGGGGCAGGCGGGCTTCATGCTTTTAGGCGCCTACACCTACGCCATTTTGACGATCCCGGTGGAGGCCAGGAACAGTGTGTACCAGTACTTTGACGGAGGCATCATTCAGTTTGCCCTGCCCGTTCCGGTGGCTCTCATTGCCGGGGGAATTGTGGCGGCTATTTTTGCCTACCTCATCGGACTTCCAGTGCTGCGCCTGAAAAGTGATTATCTGGCGATTGCCACCCTGGGCTTTGCGGAGATTATTCGGGCGGTGTTTCAGTGGGATAAGCTGGGCCCCATTACCAACGGCTCCAACCTGCTGCGGAATTTCCCATCCTTTCGATCTGTGCTGTTCCCCTTTATTGTGGCAGGCATCTGTATTGCACTGATTGTTATGCTCATCAATTCCACCTATGGCCGGGCATTTAAGGCCATCCGGGATGATGAGATTGCGGCGGAGGCCATGGGCATCAACCTGGCCCATCATAAGCGTTTGGCCTTTGTCATCAGCTCCTTTTTTGCCGGCATTTCCGGCGGGCTTTTGGCCATGTACCAGACCACTATCCAGGCATCCATGTTTAAGTCAGCCATGACCTATGAGATTCTCTTGATTGTGGTGATTGGAGGCATTGGCTCTGTGACGGGGAGCTGCATCAGCTCCTTCCTGTTTATTGCCTGCTCCGAGTGGTGGCTGCGCTTCCTGGACAATGAGAACCTTTATATTGGAGGCTTCCATGTACCTCTCTTGCGCCCCGGCTTCCGGAAGGTGGTATTTGCCATTGTGATTATGATGGTGGTGCTGTTCTATCGGCAGGGAATTATGGGCACGAAGGAATTTTCCATAGAAGGAATCGCGAATTTCTTTAAGAGGAAGCCCGTTGGAAAAAAGAAGAAGGGAGGAGCCTCCCATGAGTAAGGAAAATGTATTAAAGGTGGAAAATGTCACCATGCAGTTTGGCGGCGTGATTGCGGTGGACAATATGAATCTTGAGGTGAACGAGGGAGAGATTGTGTCCCTCATTGGCCCCAACGGTGCGGGAAAGACCACAGCATTTAACGTGATCACGGGCGTGTATGCCCCCACCAACGGCGCCGTCTATTATAAGGGAAATAAGATCATCCAGAATTATCCCCAAGGGAAGATGAAGAAGCTTTACCGGGGAGAGAATCCTATGACCTATACGGGTCAGCATGCCATTGCCCCCACACCGGATAAGATTACGCGGTTGGGGATTGCGAGAACCTTTCAGAATATCCGTCTCTTTAAGAGTCAGACAGTGTTTGAGAATATCCTGATTGCTAAGCATATGCTGCGCACCAGCAATATTTTTACAGCTACCTTTAAGCTGAACGGCAAGGAGGAGGCTCAGATGCGCAGAGAGTCCGAGGAGCTTTTGCATCTGATGGAGCTTGACGATGTGCGAAATGAGCTTGCAACCTCTCTGCCCTATGGCAAGCAGCGCCACCTGGAGATTGCCCGCGCCCTGGCTACCAAGCCGGAGCTTCTGCTCTTAGATGAGCCGGCGGCAGGTATGAATCCCCAGGAGACCCTGGAGCTGACCCAGTTTATCGGGCGGATTCGGGATGAGTTTGGGCTGACGATTTTTATGATTGAGCATCATATGGATTTGGTTATGGAAATTTCTGACCGGATCTATGTACTGGATTTTGGAAAGCCTATCGCAGAGGGGACTCCGGAGGAGATTCGGAACAATCCACGAGTGATTGAGGCTTATCTGGGAGGTGCGCAGGATGAGTAATATATTGGAAGTAAAGGATCTCCATGTATCCTATGGGGGAATTAAGGCGGTAAAAGATATTAGCTTTGAGGTGCCAAAGGGGGAGGTTGTGACCCTCATCGGTGCCAATGGTGCGGGAAAGAGTTCTACCCTGCGGTCCATTGTGGGCCTGGTGAAGCCGGAGAGCGGAAGCATTCAGTTTGAGGGTGCGGAGCTTGCGGGGCTTCCTACGGATCAGATTGTGTCCAAGGGAATTACATTGGTGCCGGAGGGAAGGCGGGTATTCCCGGATCTGACGGTTCTGGAGAATCTGAAGATTGGAGCTTATATGAGAAAGGATTCTCTGGATGAGGATTTGAAGTGGGTGCACGATCTTTTTCCACGGCTTAAGGAGCGCTCCTGGCAGCTGGCCGGAACCCTGTCCGGTGGAGAGCAGCAAATGCTGGCCATTGGCCGGGCCCTCATGTCCAAGCCGGAGCTGATTATGATGGATGAGCCCTCTCTGGGACTGGCGCCGATTATTGTGCAGGGCGTGTTTGATATTATCCGGGAGATCAACAAGCAGGGTGTGACCATCCTTCTGGTGGAACAGAATGCGAATATGGCGCTCAAGGCAGCCAATAAGGGTTATGTGATGGAGACTGGCCGGATCACCCTGACCGGAACAGGAGCGGAGCTTCTGGAGAATGAGGAAGTGAAGGCGGCTTATCTGGGAAAGGCGAAGTGACAATTCGGACGTGCGGCAGCAGAGAGTGAAGGAAAGTAGAGCAACAAGTGGTTTACAACCTGGAGAAAAGCATGTATACTAGATAGCGTCGGCGGTGGGGGCATAAGCCTGTGCCTGCCGACGTTATCCTTGGGATATTACAGAACCGGAATGGAGGACTGGGACTATGGTAAAAGCAGTTGTTGGAGCAAACTGGGGAGATGAGGGCAAGGGTAAGATTACCGATATGCTGGCTCAGGAGTCAGATATTATTGTCCGCTTTCAGGGAGGGGCAAACGCAGGCCACACCATTGTGAACAATTATGGGAAATTTGCCTTGCATACACTTCCCTCCGGCGTATTTTATGATCACACCACAAGCATTATCGGCAATGGTGTGGCCCTCAATATTCCGGTGCTGTTTCGAGAGATTCAGAGTATTGTAGAGCGGGGTGTTCCGGCTCCGAAGATTCTGGTATCTGACCGGGCGCAGATGGTGATGTCCTATCACATTCTCTTTGATCAGTGTGAGGAGGAGCGCCTGGGCGGAAAGTCCTTTGGCTCTACCAAGTCGGGGATTGCTCCCTTCTATTCAGATAAATTTGCAAAAATCGGCTTTCAGGTAAGTGAGCTGTTTGCCCAGGAGAGTTATCTCCGGGAAAAGATTGCCAATGTGTGCGTTCAGAAGAATACGCTTCTTGAGCATCTGTATCATAAGCCTGCCTTGGATCAGGATAAGCTTTATGAGGAACTGATGGAATATAAGAGAATGGTGGAGCCCTATGTATGCGATACCTCCGCATTTCTCTATCAGGCGCTTCAGGAGGGAAAAAATATTCTTCTGGAGGGCCAGCTTGGGTCTATGAAGGACCCGGATCACGGGATTTATCCTATGGTAACCTCCTCCTCTACCCTGGCAGCTTACGGGGCGATTGGGGCAGGGATACCGCCCCATGAGATCAAGGAGATTGTTACGGTGTGCAAGGCTTATTCCAGTGCGGTTGGTGCCGGAGCTTTTGTGAGTGAGATCTTTGGCGACGAGGCGGATGAGCTTCGAAGAAGAGGCGGAGACGGTGGCGAGTTTGGCGCTACTACAGGACGTCCCCGGAGAGTGGGCTGGTTTGACTGTGTAGCTTCCCGATATGGGTGCCGCATCCAGGGAACTACGGACGTGGCCTTCACAGTACTGGACGTGCTGGGCTATCTTGATGAGATTCCGGTCTGTGTGGGATATGAGATTGACGGCAAGGTTACAAGAGAGTTCCCGGTTTCCTATCTTCTGGAGAAGGCAAAGCCTGTATTGGAGAAGCTTCCCGGTTGGAAATGCGACATTCGGGGAATAAAGAAATATGAGGATCTGCCAGAGAACTGCCGGAAGTATATAGAGTTTGTAGAGAAGCAGATTGAATGTCCCATTACCATGGTTTCCAATGGGCCGGGGCGGGAGGATATCATATACCGCAAATAATTCAGACGGCGGGAAAGCCAACATAAAAAGATGCGTCAAGTTTGCTTGTAAGCAGATTTTTATGTTGGCTTTCACATCGGATGAATATCCGATGCTTCTTGTGCGGCCATTGGCCGCACAAGAAGATACCGCCGAAACCGTTACATTTATACGGACATTTAGACGGAGAAAGCAATGAAGATTACAACCATTATTTTTGATCTCGGAAGGGTCTTAACAGGCTATGGCTGGGAGGAGTACCTTGGCAGAATCGTGCCGGATCCGGCGGCATATGAGGCAGTGGAACAGGCTACCTTCAAAAGCCCTGTATGGGTAGAGCATGATAAGGGACTTTTGAGTGAGGATGAGGAAATACAGGAATTCATAGCAGAAGCTCCTGAGTACGAGCGGGAGATTCGTGCGGTTTATGAGAATCTGGGCGAGTGCTTCTGGAGCCTGGATTATACGGTTCCCTGGATACAGGAGCTGAAGGGAAAAGGATATCGGGTGTATGCCCTGTCCAACTGGCCAAAGCACATTTATGATCAGAGAGGGGACAGGCTGGATTTTCTTGATCTGATGGATGGGTATATCCTTTCTTTTCAGGAGCATTTGATTAAGCCGGACGAGAGAGTATATCTCAGACTGATGGAAAGATATGGAATTCGGCCGGAGGAAGCCGTCTTTTTGGATGATACCAGGGAGAATGTTTTGGCAGCGGAAAAGCTGGGAATACATGGAATCGTGTTCTCTTCTCAGAAGCAGGCTAGGGAGGAGCTTCTTGCTCTTGGAGTAAAGTAAGACAGATATTATATGGTTCACATACTGACATATAAAATAAGAAGATATAGAAAGAAAAAGCAGGTGGGCAGTTATTTTCAACTGTCTAGCCTGCTTTTTCTTTAACTTTTTTTTATGGGTATCTTGTATTTTTCAGCTACCTTGGTGGAAAGTAGAAATACCTTCCATAAGAATATCCTCTTGACATACCTAGATTTCAGAGGTATTCTATATACATAGAAAATCTATGCATATGAAATCTATGTATACAAAAAGGGGTGATTCTATGGACAAAAAAATGATGGCTATGAGCACAGCGATGCTTCTTCTAAAGCTTTTGGAGGAGGAGGATATGTACGGGTATCAGATGATTCGGAAACTGGAGGAGCGGAGCAGCCAGGTATTTTCCCTGAAGGAAGGGACCCTGTATCCGATCCTGCATTCTCTGGAGGAACAGGAGGCGGTGGAGAGCTATGAGCGCCAGGCTGAGACAGGTCGGATGCGGAAGTATTACCGCCTGACAAAAAAGGGAGGAAAGCTCCTTCAGAAAAAGAAGGAGGAGTGGGAGACCTATGAGAAGGCGGTCCATGATGTAATGAAGGGAGGGGTATCCTTTGCGCTCTGAACAACAGGAAAAGCTCATGCAGTTTCTGGAGGATGTGGATGAACAGATTTCCTACAAGCCCGTTCATGCGGCGGTGAACGAGGAGCTGCGTGCCCATGTGGAGGATAAGGCGGAGGTCTATATGGAATATGGTGTGGAGGAGGATGAAGCTTATGATAAGGCCATCCGCGACATGGGGGATGCGTCCGTCATTGGAATACAGATGAATGAGGCGCACCATCTTCGGACAGCAAAGCCGCTGCTGGCTTCCTTGGTTGGACTCATATGCCTTGGTGTGGCAGGAAATTTTGTGGGCAGGGGATTTTCTTTGGGGGAGATCCTCTATAATGGTTATTTTTTATGGGGCTTCCTGGTGTTGATGCTTGTGACTTGGTATGGTTACCCATTTTTGTTAAAACATACAGGAAAGATCTTGATATTTTTGGCTGTGGCAGGGATTCTTTTTGTGGTTGGGCGGACTGTGAGTAGCTCTATGGGAATTTTCCTGCCGTCCATAGCAGTCGTCCATCTATACAGCCCCAGCGCAGTTTTTGGAGCTCTGCAGCTGGCGATCCCTGCCAGTGTCGTTTTTCTATACCGCAGGCGTCATCAGGGTCTACGCTCTATTCTGCTGGTTGGAGGACTGCAGCTTCTTTTGCTGGGACTTATTGCTTATTGCCATTTCTGGGGATATGCCGATTCTGCTTTTTTGACCTTTTTATGCTCCTGTTTGGGTGCGGAGCTCTATATGGTGAGAAAGGAATACCTGAATGTGGATAAGAGGAAGGGCTTTGGAACGGCAATTGCCTGTTTTCTTATTTTAGCCCTTGTCTGGGCAGGAAGCAGTGGGAAAGGGTTTTATGAAACTTTGGAATTGTTTGTAAATCCGGCAGCTCAGACAGACACTGCATGGGAGGACGGTTACAATAATGTTTTGATTCGGGAGCTTCTTGGAAGGGCGAAAGGCTTTGGAGCAATCGAGCTTAGCGAGGAAGAGCTGATCCGTTATGAGACAGCACAATGGTATTATGAGGATGGGCCCGGTGTATGGAACGGAGCAGGCGGCGTGAATGAGACCCTGGAGAGCTATGTGGAATATCGGATGCAGTTTTTGGATGAACTAGAGCTTACGGATGTCCTGCCCCAGCATTACCACAACAATTACCGGATTGCATGGTGGATTCTGCGGTATGGTTGGATTCCCGGAATATTTTTGACACTTCTGCTCTGCGGCGCTTACGGGCTTTTTCTCGCTGCAGCTTTTCGAATCCGGAACCGCTTGGGGCGGAGCGTGGCCCTGGTGGGAGGCCTGGCTGTGTGGATGCAATTTCTGTTTTATCTGTTGGGAAATTTTGGGTGCCAGTTTGGAATGTTTGGAAATCTGCCCTTTGTGTCGGAGGGACTTGCCAGCATCACGGGAAGCGCTCTGACAGCGGGACTGATTCTTTCCGCTTACCGGTTTGATACGGTGGTGGCAGAGAGAAAAATGTGAAATGTTGTGGCATTTTAATGAGGATTAGGAAAATGATTGAATAGAGCAGCTATTTTTTTAAATGCCGGTAGACTAAAATGTAAGCGTACAAAAAGCAGGGGATCACAATGGTGCAGATCACGGATGCCATCAGCCAGCTTTTGGAGGCCGTAGGGTCTATAATAGCCAGAACAATGGTAATGAGATACATGCCGGCTAAGAATATAGCACCTAAAAGAGCCAGGATGCGCTTGAGCTTTTGAAACATGGGAAACCTCCTGTAAAATAGCATTCAAACCATTCTCATAATCAGACATGGAATGGAAATAGAACTCAAAAGAGTTACTTTGAATTTAACATAACACATCTTTGGGAGGAAGTATAGAAATTTTCAAATTTTTTTGTATAAAATCTATTTGGCAGGCAATAATAGGATTAGACAAAAGAGAAACGAATTACTTATATCCTCCCCTTTAGTGAAATCCCCATCACAACGACGTGGTGGGGATTTTTTTAGAAAATAATGGTTGTCATAAATTAAAATTTATGTTAATTTATAGATGTGGTGCTACCTAATACCGATAGGCGGTTGCCCTCGCTTTTTAGGGGGGGGGGCTATGCCCTCCAATCGAGAGAAAGGGGGGGATGGCCATGGTTACATATGATGGGCTGTTTCAGCTTGGAATATTGATCGTTGCTATTGTAAGTCTGGTTTATCAGATTGCACATAAAAAATAACCGCCACGTCCTGCAAACTGAGCGGTTATTTTTTAATAACGAATTAGCAAGAGGGCAACCGTCTATTGAGGTGGCATCACTCTTGTAATTATAATAGCATTGGCAATAAAATATGTCAATAATGCTTTTGGGGGAAGCTTTTGAAATATATTGACACCTTTTGAGAATATCGATATAATAACAATGAAAACTGACACAAATCATGAATTGATTTTGGATATTTTTCCGTATGTAGGCAGTTGGTCAAAGTGTACTTTGACGAACCAGATCGCAGGCTTCGAGGGAGTGGACAAGGATGGAAGACAATCAGAATATGACATTGCGGCCTGAGAACATCTGCTTTACCGGAAATTCTATTCTGTCAGAGTTGATGTGTCAGTGTGAATAAAGAGATGTTGGAAGTAGTGCGGACGATGATATTGAGTAAATATGGTCGGACGCTTTATTTGAATGTTCATAAAAATGGGAAAAAATAGGAGGGGGGGGGTAAACGTGGAGCAGGATAAGGTTCTGAAGGTTCAGATGCTGGGAGACTTCACGATGACCTATTGTGGGAAACAGATATGGTTGGGTAAAAATCAGACTACAAAGGTTATGCAGCTCCTGCAGCTTCTTCTATATGCAGGCCGTCAGGGAATTACCAGACTGCATCTGATGGAGCAGCTTTATGACAGTGAGATGGGAGACAGGGCAAATAATCTTCGGGTGAATACCTTTCATCTGCGGAAGCTGCTGGAAAAGGCAGAGCTGCCCAAGGAGCCGTATATCTGTACGGAGAACGGGCGCTATTATTTTACCAGCTCATTTCCTGTGGAGATCGATGCCCTGTGCTTTAAGAAATTAATAAAGCAGGCAGAGGAGGAAAAAGGCGAGGCAAGACTTGAGCTTTTAAAAAAAGCATGTTATGATTATACAGGACATTTTTTGCCGGCCCTGACCGGTGGGGAGTGGGCTGTGGTAGAATCGGCTCATTTACAAAACCTGTATTTCGCCGCTTTGGAGGAAGTATGCCAGTGGATGAAGGAGCGGGAGGAATATACGGAGCTGCTGGTTTTGGTCAGCAGGGCGGCTTCCCTATATCCCTTTGATGAGTGGCAGGCCTGGCAGATCGAATGTCTCATGGGGCTGGAACGAACCTCTGAGGCTCTGGCTCTGTATGACAAAACCACAGAGATGTATTTTAATGAGCTCAATATGCCGCCGTCGGAGCGGATGCTGGAATGCTTTCAGCGGATGAGCGGTTTGATTCAGATGAATACGGTGGACTTTAATAAAATTCAGGAGATGCTGGAGGAATACGGGAGAAAGCAGGGAGCTTATTTCTGCTCCTATCCAAGCTTTGTGGATATTTATCACATGATGGCGCGATTGATGGAACGATCCGGGCAGTCCGTTTACCTGTTGCTTTGTACACTGCGGGATGAGCGTCAAGGGAGGGACCCAGGGCGTTTGAAGGAGTTGTCAGGAAAGCTTTCGTCTTCCATACGGGAGGCATTGCGCAAGGGTGATACCTTTACCTGCTATAATCTGAGCCAGTATCTGGTGCTTCTTACAGGAATCCGCAAGGAGGAGTGCTCCATTGCCACAAGCCGCATTGATACCTGCTTCCGGAAAAAGGAGAGCAGCAGGCGTGTGCACATCAATTACCGTATGGCATCCATTATAAATATATCCGAATCAGGCTTTGGCTTGCTTTAAGAGGAGGGTAGTGATTTTACTCTTTAGAGCCATCGCGCAGCGATTTAGAATAGGAGGAAAGGAATGGGTTTGAGGATTTGGCTTGCATTTCTGGTTATAAGCCTGTGCAGTTTGACAGGCTGTCAGAAGACTGCCTCTGAGGAACCCCTTTCCAGGGAGCCTCTTCAAAATTTACAGGAGGTAGAGGCAAAAAGCCCTGTGCCGGAGGTACAGGGGAAGTTTCAGGTAGTTGAACCGGGTTCCCTTTATAATGGGACCATTGAGATAGCAGTTCCGGAGGCCTCCGGAGCTGTTGTGTATGAGGGAAGCGGCGTCACCATAGACGCAAGCCATACCGAGGATGGGTATGTAATGGTGAAAAGCCAGGAGTCGGACACCCGTTTAAAAGCCAGGGTGATTCTGGGAGAAGAGCTGTATACCTATGATTTGAGATCCGATGGTGAGTATGAGGTCTATCCTCTTCAGATGGGAAATGGCTCCTATAAGATTGTGGTATATAAGAATGTGGAGGGAACCACCTACAGTCCCATTTACCAGCAGGAATTTGAGGTAGAGATGCCGGATACGGATCGGGTATTTTTGTATCCCAGTCAGTATGTCTGGTATACCAATGACAAGAACGCCATAAAGCTGTCCTATGATCTGTGCATGGATCTGGATACGGATCAGGAGAAGGTGGATCGGATTTATGACTATATTGTGAATCTGCTTACCTACGACGATGAGAAAGCGGCCACAGTACAAAAGGGATATCTGCCGGATGTGGACGCGACCCTGGCGGAACGCAAGGGGATTTGCTTTGATTACTCCGCTTTGATGGCGGCCATGCTCAGGGCGCAGGATATTCCGGTACGGCTGGCGATTGGCTACGTGCAACCGGAGAATCTCTACCATGCCTGGAACCAGGTTTATGTGGATGGAGAGTGGATCTGGATGGATGCCACCTTCGGGCCGTCCTCCAGCCACGTGGAAGAGGATTATACACAGGAACGGGAATACTAGAGGGGAGTGTGGAAAGGAATGGACAAAGAAAAAAAGGCAAAGATCCTGCCAGCGGCTGAGGTATCCCTGTTTTGTCAGCAGGCAGCCATGATGCTGAAGGCGGGAATTCCCATGTATGATGGGATGGAGCTGCTATACCGGAACTATAAGGATACTCCCTACGGCCCGGCATTTGAAAAGATCTACGAGGGCGTCCAGGAGGGCGGGACTCTGTATGAGGGTGTGAAAAATGCAGGCTTTTTTCCGGCGTACATGGTACATATGATCGAGATTGGAGAATCGGCGGGAGAATTGGATGATGTGCTGGAATCCTTGAGCGGCTACTACGAGAGAGAGGATCGCATGCAGGCGTCCATCCGCAGTGCCGTAGCCTATCCCTTGCTGCTGGTAGTCCTGATGACCGTGGTGATAGGGGTGCTGGTAGTCCGGGTGCTTCCCGTTTTTATGGAAGTGTTTTTGAGTCTGGGAACAGGCCTTGCAGGAACGGAAGCGGCGGTTCTGTCAGGCGGTATGGCCATGGGAAGAATCATCCTTATTGTGGCGGCGGTTCTCATGGTGCTTATATTGGTTATTTATCTGATCTGGCGTACAGGGGGACGCAGTACGCTGATGGGAGTGTTCCGAGCTTTCCCGGCCGTGGGACGCCTGTTGAATCAGCAGGCTGCGGCGAGGTTTGCCAAGGTAAGCTCTATGGTGCTGGAAAGCGGTTATGATCTGGAGCATGCCCTGGAGCTGATGCCGGATCTGGTTTCCGATGAGCGCAATCGGAAAAAGTTAGAGAAGTGTAGAGAGCTGATGGAAGAGACCAAGGATTTCCCGGAAGCCATAGAGAAGACCGGGCTGTTTGATCCCCTTCATCAGAAGATGATCCGGGTGGGCTCCGAGGCCGGCCAGATGGCAGAGGTTATGAGGCGGCTGACCGGGATATATGAGACAGAGGTGGACGATGGAATCCGAAAGCTGGTGTCCTGGGTGGAACCGGCATTGGTAGGGATTCTCACCCTGATCATCGGCGGAATCCTGTTGTCCGTAATGCTTCCTCTTGCAAGCATTATGATGTCCATCGGTTAGCTTGAAGATAAAAACGGCGGTGCCTGCAGGCGCTGCAAATCGGAAGGAAGGGAGCGGCCCATGCATTTGTATCAAAGAAAAAGAAAGCATCTGTTTTCCTGGCTGTTGGTATTCGGGATATTTCTTTGCGGCGCCCTTTTCCTGACCGTAGGAAGCAGGCGTGTGGAGGAGACGGCCAGGCGCGAGCAGCAGGAGCTTTTGGAGGAGGCAGTGAACCAGGCGGTGGTGAACTGCTATTGTCTGGAGGGCAGGTATCCGGAAAGCATAGATTATCTGATTGAGAATTACGGAATTCAGGTTGACTTTCAGGAGTATGCCATCAGCTATGAGATATTTGCTGATAATATCAAGCCGCGGGTAAAGGTAGTTGCTTTAAGAGAGACGTAAAGATGGAGAGAGGGATCATGAGGGAACAGACACATAGGGTAAACGGATTCCTGATGCTTCTGGTATACGGAATCTTTGCTCTCTTTTCTCTGCTTCTGGTAGTGGTGGGAGCACGAGTATATCGCAATATAGTGACCACAGGTCAAAGGAATACCCAGACGCGGGCGGCCTTTTCCTATGTGACCAATAAGATCCGCATGGGTACACAGTCCCCCGAAGCGGTCCGGCTGGAGGAGATAGAGGGCATGGAGGTTCTGGTGTTGAAGGCTGAAGCTGAGGGCTACGAGACACGTATCTTTTATTATGATGGCGCTTTGCGGGAGCTTTACCAGGCATCGGATCAGGAATTCTTTCCGGACATGGGGGAGAAGATTGTGGAGGCAGCAGATTTTCAGGTACGGATCACAGAGGAGGGAAATCTGATTCTGCGGGCCATAGATTCGGAGGGGACAGAGCACAGCCTGCATCTATATATGGAGGGGAAACACAATGAATAGAGGGGAAAATAGGAATCCGGCCCTTGTGGAGCTGATTTTGGTGCTTCTGTTTTTTTCTCTGTCAGCCCTGGTGCTGGTGCAGGTGTTTGTAAAGGCCCATCTCACAAGCGAGGAGAGCCGGACACAGACCCTGGGGATTCTGAAGGCCCAGGATGTGATGGAACAGTGGAAGGAGGACCCGGAGCACCCGGAGGCGCTGTTTCATGTGGGGGATGGCTGGGAGGAGGCTCCCGATGCAGGAGATGTGAGAACATTTTATATGCAATGCAATGAAGAGCTGGAGTCGGTTTCCCGGGAGCAGAGCACCTATGAGATGCGGGTGAATCTATGGACAGAGACCTTGGCGGCAGGCAGCCTGTATCACATTCAGACACAGGTGAACAGTCTCAGGGACGGGAAGACAGAAGTAGTGCTTAAAACGGCCAGATATATTCCAAAATGGTAGAAAAGAGGAATGGATCTATGAGCAGAGAAAACAAAGGGGCAGGCGTGGGAATGGCTTCCGTTCTGCTGATTATTATGGTGCTGGCTTTTACTACCTTTGGCGTGTTATCCCTCATATCAGCAGTGACGGATGTAAGGCTGAGCCGAAAAGCGGCTGATACGGCGGCGGCCTGCTATGAAGCGGAGGGCAGACTTCAGGAGCAGCTGGCAGCCTTGGACGAGGAGCTTCTGGCCGGCAGTGCCGAGGTTCCTAAAGATGGGATCTGGGAATTGAAAACCGATGTGCAGGAGGGACAGCAGCTCCTTCTCACCGTGGAACAGGGAGACAGTGCGGGGGAGGACCGGGAACGCTTCCATGTGCTGGGACAGCGTCTGGTGAATACGGCGGATTGGAATCCGGATTCGGGAATTGATTTATGGGATGGAGGAATGTAAGATGACAGTACAGATACAGGAGATCTTAAAAACAGGTTTGGATATGGGTGGCTCGGATATCTTTTTGATTCCAGGCTCTCCCATAAGCTTAAAGCGGGGCGGGGAGATCCTTCCCATTATCTCCGAACGGGTGATGCCCGATGCTTCTAAAGAGCTGCTAGGGCAGATCTACACCCTTGCCGGACGCAGCATGGAGGAGCTGTTGAAGAAAGGGGACGATGACTTTTCCTTTTCCGTACAGGGAGCCGGCAGATTCCGCTGCAATGCCTACAAACAGAGGAGTTCTCTGGCGGCGGTGCTTCGAATCGTAACCTTTGGCCTGCCGGACAGCGAGGAGATGCATATTCCTCAGGTAGTTATGGATTTGCATGAGCAGCAGAACGGTATGATCCTGGTTACAGGCCCTGCAGGAAGCGGCAAGACCACAACCTTAGCCTGTCTCATTGACAAGATTAACCAGGAGAGAAGCGGCCACATCATTACCATAGAGGACCCCATTGAATATATTCACCCTCATGGAAAATGCCTGGTGAGCCAGAGAGAGATCGAGCTGGATACCGAGAGCTACGCATCCGCTCTGCGGGCGGCCCTGCGGCAGACGCCAGATGTGATCCTGTTAGGGGAGATGCGGGATTTTGAGACTATACAAACGGCCATGACCGCAGCCGAGACAGGACAGCTTCTGCTGTCAACCCTGCACACGGTGGGAGCGGCCAAGACCATCGACCGAATCGTAGACGTATTCCCGGCAGGCCAGCAGGCCCAGGTAAGAGTTCAGCTCTCCCTGGTGTTGCGAGCGGTGGTTTCCCAAAGGCTCCTGCCCCTCATCGGAGGAGGCCTGGCACCGGTCTTTGAGATTATGATAGTAAATCCGGCCATACAAAATATGATTCGGGAGGGTAAGGTCCACCAGATGGACAACGTCATCTACTCCGGAGGAGACGTGGGAATGCAGACCATGGACAGTGATATCCAAAGGCTTTACACGGAAGGAAAAATAACAAAGGAAACGGCCCTGACCTATGCGGTCAACAGGGAAATGATGGAGAGGAAGCTCAAATGAGCTTCTTCTTTTTTTGTAACAAAAAAGGTTGTTTTTTAATGGGTTTATTAATTGATGTCGGGATAAAATGAAAAAAACAGAAATGTATAAAGCTAAGAAAACCCTTCTTTTATAAAACTAATGACGCTTTTTGTGACGCTGGATTTGTGATACTAATGTTGAAGGTAGAAGTATGAGCAGCCTTATGTGAAAGACAGTCACAGTATTCAGAAGCATTATTAAGAGCTTCTGTCCTGAGGGGTTTCCTGCAATGCAACGAAAAAATAGCGAAAAGGCTATAGAGGGAAACAGGGATTGTGACATGACAGAGAAAGAATTTCATAAGCTGAAGCGCCAGGATATACTCCGGCTGCTGCTGGCACAGGTAAAGGAAGCAGAGGAGCTGCGCAGCAGACTTTCCGAGACCGAGGGGCGTCTGATAGTAGCCGAGGAAGGCTATGAACGTCTCAAGGGGCGTCTGGATGATAAGGATACTCAGATCAACAGGTTAAAGGAGCGCCTGGACAGCAAGGATGCTCAGATCAATAAGCTAAAGGGCCGATTGGACAACAAGGATGAGCAGATCCAGAACATGAAGATCGCTCTTGATAAGCTTCGGGAGGAGAAGATGAATGCGGCTATACAGCCAGGCTCCATTGCCCAGGCCTCCCTGGAGCTGAGTGGGATCTTCGAGGCCGCTCAGAGAGCTGCAGACTTGTATCTGGAAAAAATCAAAGGCATGAGTGAGGAAGCATCGGAGGCTGGGGAATGAAAGAAGAGATCCGGAGCGATTCGGCCCAGGAGCAGACTGTGGAGGAACCATTTGTTCTATCCAGTGCACTGGTGGAAGGAGAGCTGCAGAAGGAAAAATATAAAAGCGCTTTCAGGCGGGTAATCACAAGCACTGTGGGCGCATTGCTGGTGGTAGCGGCCGTAGTGGTGATAGTAGTAGTTTTACTGTTTCCGGTTTTGGAGATTTCCGGTGATTCCATGTCGGAGACACTGCATGACGGCGACATCGTGGTAGCCCTGAACGGGGGCGGCTTTGAGACCGGCGACGTTATCGCATTTTATTATGGAAATGACATTCTCTTAAAGAGAGTGATTGCTTCCGCCGGACAGTGGGTGGATATGGATGCGGAGGGCAATGTCTATGTGGACAATGAGCTTTTGGAGGAGCCCTACATCTCAGATAAATCTCTGGGAGACTGCAACATTGAGTTCCCCTATCAGGTTCCGGAGGGAAGGATGTTTGTAATGGGAGATCACAGAAGCATCTCCGTGGACAGCCGGAACAAGGCATTAGGATGCATTGAAAGCAGGGTGGCAATCGGCAAGGTGGTATTTCGCGTATGGCCCTTGTCGGACCTGGGATTGATAGATTGATAGGAATAAGGAAATAAAGGGAAGGAGGCAGCGCAATGGTATCTTCGGATTTAAAACAAGCGGCGGGAATCATGCGCAAGCAAAAAAAAAGTAAACGGTGGCAGAAGGGATTTTGGGGTCTGGCAATTGCGGTAGTAGCGGGAACAGTTGCCATACTGACGCTGACCGGTCAGGCGCTGACCCATAAGACAAAGCTTTTGAACTGTCAGTTAGAGGTACATGAGCATACAGACGACTGCTACGACGAGGAAGATAACCTTATCTGTGGCTATGCGGACTATGTAGTTCATGTACATAACGATGACTGCTATGATTCCGATGGGAATCTGGTATGCACGCTGCCTGAGAAAGAAGAGCATGAGCATGAGGAGGCCTGCTATGAGGAGCAGCAGATTCTGATCTGCGAGGCGGCTGAGGAGGCCGGAGCGGAAGGGCATACCCATACGGAAGAGTGCTACGGAACGGAGCAGGGAGGACTGACCTGCGGAAAAGAAGAGCACACCCATGATGACAGCTGCTATTCCCATGAAAGCGTGCTGGCCTGCGATAAGGAAGAGCACGGACATGGGGATGAGTGTTATGACGAGAACGGAGAACTTGTTTGCGGAAATGAGGAGCACAGCCATGGTGATGAGTGTTATCAGACCAATGAGGTATGCATCTGTGGTATGGAAGAGCATACCCATGATGATTCCTGCAACGGAGCACAGGAGCAGGTGTTGATCTGCGGGAAAGAGGAGACCGAGAGCGTAGCGGGTCATACCCATACGGAGGAATGTTACAAGACAGAGAAGGTATTAGTCTGCGGAGAGCTGGAGCTTCATACCCATGAGGAAGCATTGGTAGAAGATGGCGGCTGTTATGAAGAGGACGCTTTTGACGAGGAGACAGGTGAGTTTATAGAGGGAAGTCTGCCGGTATGCGGACTGCTGCAGCTGGAGGAGCATACCCATGGGGAAGACTGCTTTGAGGTTGTGGAGCTGACGGAGGAGGAGATAGGATCTCATGCACACAGTGCAAAATGCTATGACGAGGACGGCAATCTGATCTGCGGTTACGAGGAGCCTGTGGAGGAAAAGGCTCATGAGCATGATGAAAGCTGTTATGCAGAAGACGGAAGTCTGACCTGTGGCTATGAGGATGCAAAGGATCATCAGCATGATGTGAATTGCTATGATGAAAATGGCTATGTGACCTGCGGCTACAAAGGAGTGAAGGCCCATGAGCACGATGCGGAATGTTATGATGCGGAAGGAAACCAGATTTGCGGCTATGAGGGCGTAAAGGATCACCAGCATGACGCAGATTGCTATGATATATTTAACAATCTAATCTGTGGCTATAAAGAAGTGGCAGATCATGAGCATACGGAAAGCTGCTATGACGAGGACGGCAATTTGATTTGCGGCTATGAGGTTCTGGAAGCATATGAGCTGAGTAAGACCTTTGAGTGTGATGATTATATCGTTGTAGCAAGATACAATACGGATGCCAATCTTCCGGAGGAGGCGGCACTCTTAGTAGAAACGATTACGGCAGACAGTGACGGAGAGCACTACGGAAACCGCGAGGCAGAGTATCGTGAAATGACAGGTGATGCGGATGCTTCCATGAGAGCTTTGCTCAAGATTGGCTTCTATGATGAGAAGGGTGAAGAAATCGAGCCTGAGGCTTCGGTGAGTGTTGCCGTACAATTCCTGGATGAGGATGGATTGGCAGAAGGAAAGCCTATCACCATCATTCATTTCGCAGAGGAAGGCACAGAGAAGCTGAACGGAAGCAAAGCAAAGAATAATAGCACAACCTTCAAGATGGAAAGCTTTTCGGAGATTGCCATTGGATATGGAGAGGAAGAGGAATCCAGGATAGGAGAGGACGGAAGTATCCGCCTCTCTGACTCCTTTGAACAGGAGGCAGATCCCTTTCGCATTATCTTTCATGTAGAGGGGGACGCAAAGCTGGCAAAGGATCAGGATACTTTGTCAGAAAATAAGTGGGAAGAAGCTATCCCTGTTTGGCCGGAGGAGGAAGGACAGCCCAAGGCAGAGGAGAGTGAGAAGGAAGCTGTAACTCCGGAGACAGACGAAAATGAACCCGTATCCACACCGGAGGAGGAAGGGGCTTTGACTGAGATCTCCCAAGATGAGACGGATAGTGTGGAAGGCGACAGTGAAAATCAGCTGGAAGGCGACAATGCAACAGCAGCTTTGACCTCAAAGGACTCCAAATTAAAATTTCATGTGGAATTTTTAGAGGAGGGTTCTGAGCTGTATGAAGCAGTTAAGAAATATGTCGGCGAATCGGATGAAACGGTTACACGGCGTATCCTTCAGGCTTTGACGTACTCTATGACTTATGACGGTGCGGAGTTGGACTTATTGGAGTGTAAGGTTACGGCAGAGATTATTCCGGAAGAGACGCTGATTGAGGAAGTAGAGGGGCTCACTGGTACAGAAGAAGATTCGGAGGTAGCTTATTCACTCACGGCCCTTGGCGTATCCGAGGATATATCGGATGATATCCGGGTAAAAGAGCTGGAGAGTGTTGAGCTGGAAGAAAAGCTGGATGACGTTGCGGTAGAAGCGAAGCCGCAGATGCTTAAGATGGACGTTGCTTTGGATAGTAATATTATGGCATTGGCGGACGAATCGACGGCAAATCCTACTTTTATCGTGCAGTATTATGCTTATGCGCAGATTATGGCAACTGAAAATCCTGGGGGTGCAGAAGCAATTCCAATTATTGATACGGTGCAGAACGGGCAGGACGGCGTATTTGGTGGGGCTCAGCTACCCACGAACACTACAAAGCCTGCGACCCGAAATATGTATGTAGTGCCTGCAAATGAGGGGCCCTATACTGACGAATGGCCTGTATATAATCCTGCATATATAAGCAAGGATTCTACAGACTCATTGACTAAGATTTATACGGCGGATCTATACGAATTTAAAGAAGCATCGGGTGGTTTGGCTCATATTAATAAATTTGCAAAAGATGGCTTGAATTATGATCTTTATGAAGTCTGGGTATTAAAGGATAAAACCAAAGTTGACAGCACCACAATCGATGGTACAAACAAAGACGGATGGGATGTCTATAGGGGAGAGCAAATTAAAAAGCTGGTGTTCCGCAATAATGATACGACTGGAGATGATGAAATCTCAATACAAATCACGAAGGACACCGTGATTCGCCTTGTTGGGAGAAGCAACACGGCGGTAGATAAGCAATATCCTGTACGATTTTTTGACTATGATTTTACGGATGGTACAGATGCACAGGAGTTGTATGATGGAAAGAATGGAAAGAAAGCAGCAAACATTAATTTGCAAGGGATCAATTCTCCTTTGAACTATGAGCGAAATGGAAAACCGAAATATGGATTTGGTAATAACAGTAGTAGTGGAACGACCGGATTAAAGGATGAAAAGTTGGATGGACACAATATTAATGTGGCCAGAACTCCTGCAAAGACAATAATTGAAAAATGTTCTTTTGGACTAGTTAATTCTAAACTGTCATCAGAAGGATTTCCTGTGCTTAAGCCAGATGCACCTGATTTGTTTAATCCGCAGGCAAAGAATGTAAATGGTCGGGAAGAGATCAGCGAACGCAAGCTTAGTTTTAACCGTGATGGAGATACCTATACACTTACATCGGTAGTTGGAAGTGAGAAGCATGCACAAAATCTGGATCAATTCCAGAAAAGACCACAAAAGGCTTATGGAACGGATGATCAGATATGGACAAATCAATTTTGGCCAATGGATAATGCTCCCACCTTTGGTGATACGGCAAATAGACACGACCCCAAATTTGGAAGGGTAGTTTATACAACTAAAGATAAGTGGGGGGGAACTCTAGAGCACTCAATTGGCGGATTGGCTGTATCAGATGATAAAAAAGATCATAACAGTTTTTTTGGCATGAACTTTGAAGTTGAGTTCGAACTGACAGAAGATTATGTAGGACCATTAAACTACTACTTCTTTGGCGATGATGATATGTGGGTATTCCTGGAATATCCGGACGGCACTACACAGCTGATCTGTGACATCGGTGGAGTTCATCAGGCAGCAGGAGAATATGTGGATCTGTGGAACTATATTCGGAAGCCGGAGGATAATTTAGAGAATAAGGATAATAACAGTAACGGCAGTAGCAACAGTAATGCAGATGAATCCAACCAAGAGGACGATCGCGTAAAGCCGAAATATAAACTGAAATTCTTTTACACAGAAAGAGGAGCCTCTGGTTCCACCTGTTGGATGCAGTTTACCTTGCCGTCCGTAAATGCGGTTCCTGTTATAGACTATACAGGTAATGTTAAGAGTACATTGACCTTGGGCAAGACTGTAGAAGGAGAACCAACCAATCAGCGCTTCGACTTTACAATTGAATTCAGTGGCGAAGCGGCAAATATTGCTACCAATGATTATCCTTATCGGATAAAGAACAAGGATGGAAAGTTAATAGAGTCAGGAGATATTCGTTCCGGAGGCACATTTAAGTTAGGGCATGAGGAAACGATAGAGGTGTTTAATCTGCCTGATAATACGAAGTATGTCATTAAAGAAACGAATCATGCCGGTTATGATCCGGATCTAGGTGATAAGAATACGTCGGGGACAATCACAAAGGATCAGACAGTGGAAGGTAATATTGACTGGAAGAAAGATGATATTGTGGATTATATTAATAAGGAAGTTGAATACGAACTCCCCGAAACCGGAGGCCCCGGGCCTAGTGCATATATAATTGCGGGCGCTTTAGGATTATTATTAGGCGCAGGCTTTATATATAGAAAAAAGTCGAGAAGGGGGGCAGCATGAATTTCCTAGAAGCAGAGATTCAGGAAAAGTTTTGTGGTCCTTGGAATGGACTGCGTGTAAACAAGTAGAAACTTGGAAAATAGAAATTAGGAAAGGAATCAAATTATGAAACAAATTAAGAAGATTGCCAGCCTTGTTCTGGCGTTGGTAATGGTATTGGCTATGTCAGTACCGGTAATGGCGGCTGATAACGATCCGCATACGATTACAGTTAAGCAAAACGCTGACGATACCACAGAGCATCAGTATGCCGCATATCAGATTTTTGCAGGCGATTTGGCTACGGTTGACGGAAAGCAAGTTCTTTCCAATATCATCTGGGGTTCCGGTGTAAATGATCCGGAGGCATTGCTCGCAGAATTAAAGGCAGATGAAGATGATGTATTTAGCAGGGCATTTGCTGATTGTAAGACGGCGGCCGATGTTGCAAAAGCATTGAGTGAATTTCCGAATACGGATGGTGGCGAATCAGGATCACTTGATTATTTCGCAAGAATAGTTGAAAAGCATTTAAGCTCCGCCTATGAAAGTAAAACAGGTACAGGCGATGTTGAAATTGATGTAGTTGGATCAGGCTATTATCTAGTGAAGGATATCAAGGATAGCGTAGAAGCAGGCGGAGCCTATACCAGAGCTTTGTTAGAGGTTGTGGGCGATTCTGATATGGTAGTAAAATCAGAGGTTCCAAGCGGTGATAAGCAGGTTTATGTAGATGATACCAATACAGCGGATTCAAACAATGCAACCATTGGCTCTCATGTATCCTACAAGATTACCAGCAAGGTGCCGAATTGGGCAGGCTACAATTACTATTACTTTATCATGAATGATACTTTAAGTGATGGCCTGACACTTGATTATGATTTGGCAAATGATATTGATAGCTTTAGCGTTACTGTGGGGGGCACGGAGTTAACCAGAGGCACAGATTATTATGTATATACAGGTGAAGATGCTGCGCCAAAGACCTTCCGACTTGCGTTTGCAGATATTACACAATTTACGGTTGGCGCTGACATCGTTGTAAATTATTCTGCAACTGTAAATGATCAGGCTGTTATCGGAACGACCGGTAACCCTAATACCTGGACATTACAGTATTCCAACAATCCGGATGATACTTTTGACGGAGAGCGTAAGGATGATGAGAATAAACCAGGTCTTCCGGCTGATGAGGCAAATGAGCCTTTAGGCGAGACACCGGAAGAGATAACTCTGACATACCTTACGGAGCTGGATATTACAAAGTATGCGAATGAGGTTGCAGAAGAACACTTGCTGGCAGGGGCTGAGTTTACTCTGACAGGTATTTCTAAGCAGGTTGTTTTGAAACAGGTAGATTACTACAGAGTAGCTGGGGAGAATGAAGTAGGTACACATTATCTGCTACTTGATGGAACTTATACAACAGAGGCACCCCAAGGAACAACATATGTAGAGATTGGTGTCGGCACAGCAGATACTACGACTGGTTATTTAAAGGGTGAAGGAGAAAATAACTATTACGTTCCGAAAAACAAGGATGAATACATTGGAGAAACTCTTTACAAACTTGTAAGAGGTACCAATGAAGACTATGCCGATGTTAATACAAAATATGTAAAGGATAAAGCAGATATAATCACCTATGTAGATGTTCCTGTTTCTATTGAGATGACAACTGATGGAGAGGGAAAGGCCTGCTTTAGGGGTCTTGGAGCTGGTGAGTACACTTTGAAAGAGACTGTAACACCAGAAGGCTTCAACACTCTTGATGAGATTAAAATTGTTATTAGTTTTAGAGGACCTGAAGTAGTAAATACAGGTGAGGAGCCTGGTTTTTGGGGAATGACTTGGAATGGTGAATCTGTAAATGGTGGAGATACTGGGATTTTTGCACAGGATGTTATCAACCAGTCCGGTTCCCTCCTTCCAAGCACTGGTGGTATCGGTACTACAATCTTCTATGTACTTGGCGGTATTCTGGTAGTAGGTGCATGTGTGCTTCTGGTAGTGAGAAAGCGCATGAGCAAAGCTGAGTAAGCCTTTCTAGTAGAATCAAATGTACATAAGAAAATGAATAAATATGCTGCTCCGCCACCCTCGGGTGGTGGGGCGGCAAAAGAAAATGTATACAACAATAAGGAGAGCCTCGCAGGATGAAAAAATTTTTAAAAAAGCATTTGGTAGAAATGATTTTATCCCTGATTTTAATTGCGGGACTTTGCTTATTGCTGTATCCCACGGTTAGTGACTGGTGGAATTCCATGCACCAGACCCGTGCTATTGCAAGCTATACGGAAGCAGTAGAAAACACTTCGGAAGAGGATTTGCAGGCAATGCTGAATGCGGCTTATGCTTACAATGAAAGGCTTCGGAGTAGGGCAAGCAGCTTTACTCTAAATGAAGAAGAGATGGCAGAGTATGAATCCCTGCTGGATCTGGGTGGTTCCGGTGTTATGGGAGTAATAGAGATTCCGGTTATCAAGGTAAACCTTCCTATTTATCATGGAACAGAGGAAGAGGTCCTTCAGGTTGCTGTTGGTCATATTACGGGAAGCAGTCTTCCGGTTGGAGGAACGAGTACACATAGCCTTTTATCCGGGCATAGAGGCCTTCCGTCAGCAAGACTTTTTACGGATCTGGATAAAATTGTTGAGGGTGATATTTTTACCATTACGGTATTGAATCATAAGATTACTTATCAGGTAGATCAGATCCGCATTGTTCTGCCAGAGGAAGTAGATCAGTTGTCTATTGTAGAAGGGGAGGATTACTGTACACTGATTACCTGTACCCCCTATGGAGTAAACACTCATCGAATTCTGATACGCGGCCGTCGCATAGAAAATATGGAAGGAGAATTTGCTGTTCACAGAGAGGCAACGAGAATACCTTCTTATTTGGTGCTTTTGGCGGTGGGCCTGCCGGTATTAGTTCTCATATTTGCCGGGACACTGATTTATTATCAGTTAAAACGGCCAAAGAAAAGCGAGAAAGAGATCTTGGAGGATCTGAAAAATAGATAGATTTCATGAGGGTAAAGGAGGAACTGTTCATGAAAAAGAGGTGGATATATCTGCTCACGGCGTTGACATTGGCAGTGGGCGTGTGTGCGGCAAAGCCCATGATAAGCGGAGCGGCGCCGGTTGACGTAACGAGAACGGACTGCTCAATGACAATTTATCCGGAGGACCCCAAAAAGGATGAGGCTTTGAGATTTGGGGATGATTTGAATAAAGCCAATATCCTGGTAGATGTGTATAAAGTGGCTTCTGCTGTAAAGACGCCGGGATATGATGCCTATTCTTATAAATTTGAGAATGTTTATTCGGGGCTGGAAGCAGATTTCTTGAGAAAATTAGAGAATCAGCAGAACCGAACGCCCAAAGAGCCGGGCCAGACAAGAGACGAAGATGAACTAAAGGCTTCTGACTGGCAGGAATTAGCACAGGCAGTAGGGAAGATCGCACTGGGAAATGGAAAAGATGTTAAGCCGGGAGATACTCCATTTGCACGGGGGATAGATATTACAGGGAACTTGGGGAAAAATACGGCTGGGCTTTTAGATGCAGGCCTGTACCTCTTAATTGCAAGAAGTAATACCATGCCAAATGTAGAGGATTATCTGGTTACTATGCAGAGTGCGACAGATCAAAGTGTGAATGGAAATATGGCTACGATAGCAAACTCTGAGAAGTATACCTATATTTTTGCGCCACAGTTGATTTCCGTGCCAATGAGACAGACGGATATACGAGGTCAGGGACCAGATGCGGAGAATGGGCCTATTCCAGGATATGGCATTGTAGAAGATGAAATTGTTTCAGAAAACGATTATATAACTTCTGACCTCGGAGCCTGGATTTATAATGTAAATGTGTATCTTAAGCCGGTTCGCGTTTTGCGGTACGGTTCTTTAGAGATTCAAAAGAAGCTTCAGGTATATGAGTCAGAGGAAGAGGTATTGAAACCTACAGAGGGAGGACTGGGACAGGAAGAAAAAACTACTTTCATATTCGAGGCATCCTGGGATAATCTGGATTATGATCCGTTAACTATGCCGGAAAGTGAAAAAAGGAAATCCAAGATAGACAGCCTCACATTCCCAATTGTAAAAGAGGATGGAACCAAAGTATATGACTGGCAGTTATATATGGACAGAATTCCGGTTGGGGTAGATGTAACGGTAAAAGAGGTATACTCGGGGGCGAGCTATGAAGTGGTAGGCTCAGCTACCCAGACAATACGGATACAAGCAGAGAAAATTAAAAACGGAATTGCCCTTTTGGATCAAAATAACGCAGTAAAAACTATTGTCAATTCATCGGATATTAACCCTCCTGTAGATGAAGACGGAAAACGTACAGAAGTTGATAGTGAAGGAAAGCCGATTAAAAAAATAATGGCCTCAGTAGCCTTTACTAATACCTACAATTGGGATCAGAAAAAGGGATACGGAATCAAAAACCAGTTTACTTATGATAAGGACGGAGACTGGATTTGGACCTCCGATCCAAAACAGGATGGGGACGGAACTTCCGTCCATGATCCAATGGTAACTCGTACGGAAGCAGGAGCAACCCCTTAATAACCGCGGAATAGGAGGATAAATGAATATGAAGAAGACAAAATATCTCTTAACTCTCCTTGCTGCGGGAACAATTTTGACCGCAGGCATCGGGCAGGCAATGGCCTACTTTACCACTTATGTGGAGGCGGAGGGTAATTTTACTATCCGGCTCGGGGATGAGACAAAGATCACAGAGACCTTTACAAACTGGACCAAGACGCTTACGGTAACCAATGAGGAAGGCTCGGAACCGGTATTTGTCAGGGCAAAGGCTTTTTACGCACCTGAATCGTTGACTCTAACCTACACAGGAGAAGGGTGGTCAAAGGGCGATGATGATTATTATTACTACAATGCTGTGCTTGGTGGAGGTGAATCCGCAAAGCCTTTGGAGGTTAAGATAGAGAATATACCCAAAGATGTGGCAAAGGGAGACGTATTTAATGTCATTGTCATTTATGAGAGTACACCGGCCCTTTATGACGAAACCGGTGAGAATCCCTACGCGGACTGGACTTCCGAGCTTGTAGTGACCGGAAGAACGGAAAGCTCCGCAAAGCCTGGTCCCAGTGACGGGAATGAAGACCAGAAAAAGCCTGATGAGAGCGAAAAGACGGAAGGTAACGGTGATAATGAAGGCAACTCGGAAGGAGGCGGTGAATCATGAAGAAGCTGATAAAGATGCTGCCGCCTAAGGCAGTGACGGCCATGCTTGTTGTAGCGGCCCTGTTGTTGCTCTCCGGCTCTGTGGGAGGCACAAGGGCGGCACTGACCTACTATTCCGACACCTACAGCTCCCGCATCCGTCTGGACAATATCGGCGTCACCCTGGAAGAAAAGGGAGTCCAGGACGAAAACTGGAAAGAAGTCTCCTGGAGAAATTACGACAAGGACGGTAACTGGGAAGAGACGAAGCTGGAAGAAGGAATTTCAAAGCCAAAGCTCCTTACCGGAATGCTGGCGGAGGGTGAGAACCTGAAAATTGGCAAAAAGTATCAGGAGGAGCTTCGGGTTAAGAATACCGGCTCCATCGACCAGTATGTCAGAGTTACCATTTACAAATACTGGGTAGATGAGAATGGTAACAAACTGTTGGGGAAGGACTTGACTCTGGACCCTGCAATGATAGATCTGAAGCTTGCCAATGCAGGCGACTGGATTGAGGATACCGCGGAAGGGGCCTCCACACCGGAGCGTATCGTACTGTATTACAATAAGCGCCTTCCGGTAGGTGGCGTTACCTCCAACTTTACCGAGTCCCTGACCATCGATCAGAAAATCACAAAGATGGTTACGGAGGAAATTTCAAAGGACGGAGAGTTCACCACCATCAAATCTACCTATGATTATGACGGCAAGCAGTTCCACATAGAAGTACAGGTAGATGCGGTACAGGATCACAATGCGGAGGACGCTATCCTAAGCGCATGGGGCAGAGACGTGACCATCATCGGCGAAACACTGCGTTTAAATTAAGGAGGGGCATATGAAAAGAACATTCATTGGCTTATGTTTGACAGCCATTTTGACATTCACCACAGCTCTTCCGGTATACGCCCAGGCACCGAACGAACCGTATACGGTATCTGGAAGAGACGACTGGAGCGTAACCTTTACCGATAAGCAGAAGATGGTGAGTAACTTCAAGACATCGGACCTCAATGATGAAGTGAGCAGGATGCAGCCGGGTGACCGGGTGATACTCACTATGAAAATAAAAAATGAGGACAGCAATGCTACGGACTGGTATATGACCAACAAGGTGCTGGACTCCCTGGAGGCAAGCACCAAGGCAGATGCCAACGGCGGAGCCTACGGCTACCGTCTGGTCTATCAGAATCCAGCAGGGCAGGAAACCGTTCTCTTTGACAGTGAGAAGGTAGGCGGTGAGAATGAGAGTCTAAGCCGAGCTGCCGCCCGCGTAGGTCTGGAGGAAGCTACCACAGCCTTGGAGGACTACTTCATACTGGATACCTTGAAAAAGGGACAGTCCGGAATCATCACTCTGACCGTTGGTCTGGACGGAGAAACCCAGGGAAATGCTTATCAGGATACCCTGGCAGATTTGACCATGAACTTTGCGGTAGAGCGCAGACCCTCCCCGGAGAACTCCACCAGAGAGCCAAGGGAGACGGTCATTGTGCGGGCGGATACAGTCCGGACAGCAGATGATAACCAACTGCTTCTCTATACGGCACTTTTGCTTACCAGCGGTATGGTGCTTTTGCTTCTTACATTATATTGTAGGAAAGTGGCGAAAAAGGAGGAGGAGTAAGATGAAGAGATGGACACGAATCATTGCGCTTATGCTTTCTCTGTGCCTGTTTAGCTTTACGGCTTTGACGGTGGCGGCATCGGAGCTTCCGGATGAAAACCAAGGATCTTCCAGTGATACAAATCTCGCCGGCAATTTGGATATCAAGGAAAAAGACCCATATAAAGCCTATACGATCCGTATTTTCCCTGGAAACCAGGGGAGATTTAAGGATGGCTCTGCCGTTAAAACTTTTACCATTGATCCTTACCAGGCAGAAGGTGAGAATAAGGTAGCACGGATCGATCTGCCGGACTATAAGGATGACGTAGAAGTACTGGATGGCAGTAAATATTATGTGAAGGGCATTCGTCAAAGCGGCAGGGACAACAGTACCATAGATGCGGAATCCTTTGTAGTTGACCGTGATATGGACTTTGTAGTTGCCTATGGACTGAAGGGAAGGATGGTCCGCTATCGTGTGGAGTTCGTGGATGAGAACGGAAGAACCCTGGCGGACACCCAGTACTTCGAAGGAAAGGAAGGAGAAAAGCAGATAGTATCCTACCTTTATATCGACGGCTACCGCCCCCAGGCCTACAACCTGGCAAAAACCCTGACGGATGACGTATCCAAGAATGTCTTCCGCTTCATCTACACCCCGGGCACCGTACCGGCGGGCGTTATCACCGGAGAGGGCGGTGAGATCATCACCTACATTGACGGCGGAACCACAGTACTTCCCGGCGGCGGAGCCGGAGGAGGAGCAGGCGGCGGAGGAGGTGCGGCTCCCGCAGACGGAGGCGGCGCAGCCGAGATACCGGACGAGGAAACGCCCCTTGGAGATCAGCCGCAGGAGCTCATTGACTTAGATGAGGAAGAAACCCCGTTGGCCAACGGAGGCCTGTTCTCCATCAACGGCAACGCCTCGCTTCTGGGAATCCCGATTCCCGTAGTCATAGTAGCGGGAGCGGTCATTGCGGGAGGCCTGTGGTATATGCTGGTTTATAGAAGGAAAAAGAAGCAGAAGGAAATTGAATTATGACCGGGAAGCTTTTGGCCGGGAAAAGCAGGAAACTGCTTCCCGGCCTCTGTAGTATGTTGGGAACCTTATTGATCCTGGCTGTGATTGCGGCTTTTTTGCCGCTGACTGTTCCGCGGCTGCTGGGATATGAGGCCTATGAGGTAATCAGCGGAAGTATGGAGCCGGAGATACCGGTGGGAAGTGTCATTTACGTGAAGGCGGCGGAGCCGGAGATGATATCAGAGGGGGATATCATCGCTTTTTGGAGAAGAGATTCCGTGATCACCCACAGAGTAGTGGAGAACCATCAGTCAGACGGGGAATTCATTACCAAGGGAGACGCCAACAGCCAGGAGGATATGACACCGGTGCCTTATGGAGATTTGCTGGGCAGGGTGAAGCTTCATATTCCTGTTCTGGGCACCGTGATGGCCATACTTGCAGGAGGGACAGGAAAGATTTATGCAGCGCTGCTGGCAGTGTGGGGAGTGATGCTCCACATATTGGCCGGCATTTTAAAGGCGTCAGGGGAGCGTAAGAATGAAAGATAAGGTATGGACAGAGGAAGATATACTATATGTGAGGACGCTGGGTGGATTTTCTATGACCTGGCGGGGAAAGCAGATTGCCGGAGGCATCAAGGGCCGGGAATCCCAGAGTGTATACTTCCTCCAATGCCTCATTCACAATCGTGAGAAGGGTGTCAGCCGGAACCAGTTGGAGGAGCTTTTATTCGGAGATCGGGATGTCAGCGACATTCATCACGCCATGCGCAGTATTCTGTATAATACCAGAAAGAAGCTGAGACAGGCCGGGCTTCCGGAAGTGGATTATATCTATCAAAAAAATGGAATCTATTATTGGAACGAATCCATACCAGTAAAAGAGGATGCAAAAGAGTTTGAAAGGTTGTACCGGCAGGTAAAGGAAACCGGAGATCCGGACAAACAGCTGAAATATCTGCTGGAGGCCTGTGAGTATTATACAGGGGAATTTTTGCCCCGTCAGGCAGGGATCCTTTGGGTGTCACAGGAAGCCAGGCGCTATCAGGGAATGTTTTTCTACTGTGTGGAGCAGGCGGCGATTCTGCTTCGGATTCAGGAGGATTGGTCCCGTATGCGGGAGCTAGGGCTTCATGCCGCCAAGGTCAGTCCCTTCGCGGATTGGGAGGTCATAACCATGGAGGCCCTGGTGATGATGGAGCAGATGAATGCGGCCAGAAAGCTGTACGACGATACGGTGGATCTCTATGTCCGCGAGCTGGGGGTCCGGCCCTCTAAGAAGCTGCAGGAGAAAATGGGTCTTCAGATCCACCGGCACTTTGCGGTACTGGATTCCATTCAGGCAGAGCTGTCTGAGAAAAAGGATCAGGAGGAGGGTGGCTATCTGTGCTCCTATCCTGTTTTCCAGGGAATCTATCATATGGTGGAGCGGATCATGGAGCGAAGCGGTCAATCGGTCTATCTGATGCTTTGCACGCTGGTGGACAGCAAAGGGAATCCCATGGAGGAGGGCCCTCTCTTGGAGGAGCTGTCCCCCCGCATGAAGGAGGCAATTTGTCATTCTGTCCGCCACGGAGACGCGGTCAGCCGCTATGGAAAGGGGCAGTACCTGGTGCTGCTTTTGAATACAACAAGAGAAAACTGCAGTATTGTGCAGAAGCGTATCAACTACCGGTTCCTTGTAGGGCGTCAGAGGACGGGAATACGGTATTATGTAAATAGTGTCATTTATTCTTCGGATGGCTAAGGTAAGAAAACAAATAAGAAGAAGGCGAAAATATGAATGAAGAGGAATTACTAAAAAAGCATGGAGAGCTGGGGAGCTTTGTGGTTCGGGTTCAGCATAAGCAGAATAACAGCTGGCAGGGGCGCATTACATGGATGGAGAAAAATCAGACCCTCCACTTTCGTTCCGCCTGGGAGCTGTTAAAGCTCATTGAGAGCGCCGTGGAGACAACAAAGGGCCCGGAGGAGGAAACGGAGGATGAGCCCTCTTGGTTTGGGAAAGAAATATAGTGATAGGAAAAGAATGAAATGAGTGAATGGAGGAAGGGCAGATGGGAGAGATGATGGCAAGCTTGTCAGAAGCCAGCATTATGGTTATCTGCCTGGATGAATTTCAGGAATATGACTGGAACGGCAGATTGTTTGTCAGAACCAGAGAGGATGCTTGTCTTTTTCGAAGCACGCTGGAGCTGTTGGAGCTGATGGAAGAGAATTATGATGAGCTTGATTATCCACAGATGTCCATGAACAACCGGCGCTTCTCCTCCAGTGTTGGAACGGAATATGAAACGGACCATACAAAGCAAAGAGAGGACTTCCGGCCGGCAGAAAGGGGAAAACGTGCAGTTGTGCTGAGTAAAGAGGATCTGGAACAAAAGCGGGGCGGGAAAGCCACCTTCTTGGTGCGAGTGCAGTACCGGCAAAGGGCAACCTGGCAGGGGCAGGTTACCTGGCTTGAAAAAAACAGGACTGTCAGCTTCCGCAGCGCCCTGGAGCTCTTAAAGCTCATTGACAGCGTGGAGAATGGAAAGGAAAGCTGGTGGATATAGTAGAAATTTTCAGGAACCAGCTATGGTATAATGGATATTTCCAGTTGACAAACAGATTTCGGATGCTATAATAAGCCTATGGAAAAACGCATAGGCTAATACGTAGAAGAGACGAGTAGGCTGTGGAAGATGCCAGAGAGGGACGCATTTGCTGGAAGCATCCTCATCCGGAAGCAGAAGACCGGAAAGAAATTAATTGGTCTGTACCGAAAACTACCTCTGAGTGGCCCCAATCAGGTCCGGTGACTCCGTTATCGTCCAATGAGTGGTTTTAGATTGTTCGAAACAAGTAGGGTGGAACCGCGATAAGAATTATCGTCCCTTTCTGTCAAGTATGGCAGAGAGGGATTTTTTTGCACAAAGAATGAGCAGATCAAGGAAAGGAGAAGTGTAGTATGAGCGCAGATAAGAAAGAAAAGCTGTTATTAGCATTGACATGTTTCTTTGCAGGCATGGTATTTGGATTTTACAGCGCACCGATTAAGAAAGGGATTTCCGTATCCTGCGGAAATAACAATACAGTTCAAAAAGACAAGTAGAGGAGAGAAAAATAATGAAGATAACCTTGAAAGACGGCTCCGTAAAGGAGTACGCGGAAAGCAAATCCGTTTATGAAATTGCCCTTGACATCAGCGAGGGACTGGCAAGAGCTGCCTGTGCCGGAGAAGTGAACGGCGAGGCGGTGGATCTGAGAACCATGATAGAACAGGACTGCGAACTGAATATTCTCACAGCCAGAGATGAGAAGGGCTTGTCTACCCTGCGCCATACGGCCAGCCATGTGATGGCTCAGGCAGTGAAGCGGCTGTATCCTTCTGCTAAGCTGGCCATCGGCCCCTCTGTTGCAGACGGATTTTATTATGATATTGACTTTGAGACGCCCATTACCGCGGAGGATTTGGAGCGGATCGAGGGAGAAATGAAGAAGATTGTCAAGGAGGCCCTTCCCATTGAGCGCTTTACTCTGCCAAGAGGAGAGGCTCTTACATGGGCAGAGGAGAAGGAGGAGCCCTACAAGGTAGAGCTTATCTCTGATCTGCCGGAGGATGCGGAAATCAGCTTCTATAAGCAGGGAGAATTTACGGATCTCTGTGCAGGTCCTCACCTTAGAAGCACCAAGGACGTGGGAAAGGCCTATAAGCTTACCAGCATTGCAGGCGCCTACTGGAGGGGGGACGAGCACAATAAGATGCTGACCCGTATCTATGCCACCGCATTTGCAAAGAAGGATGAGCTGGAGGCTTATCTGACTATGCTGGAGGAGGCCAAGAAGCGTGACCACCGGAAGCTGGGCAGAGAGCTGGGTCTCTTTATGATGCATGAGGCCGGACCGGGCTTTCCGTTCTTTTTGCCCAAGGGCATGACCCTCAAGAATACCCTGCTGGATTATTGGAGAGAGATTCACAAAAAGGCCGGCTATGTGGAGATTTCCACGCCCATTATCCTGAACCGCAGCCTTTGGGAGACCTCCGGACACTGGGATCACTATAAAAATAATATGTACACCACCATCATCGACGAGCAGGATTATGCGGTGAAGCCTATGAACTGTCCAGGCGGAATTCTGGTATATGCATCGGAGCCCCGTTCTTACAGGGATCTTCCTATGCGGGTAGGCGAGCTTGGCCTGGTACACCGTCATGAGAAGTCTGGCCAGCTTCACGGCCTCATGCGTGTGCGCTGCTTTACCCAGGACGATGCTCACATTTTCATGACTCCGGAACAGATCAAGGAAGAGATCATGGGTGTTGCAAGGCTGATCAATGAGGTTTATACACTCTTTGGCTTTGAGTATCATGTGGAGCTGTCCACAAGGCCCGAAGACAGTATGGGAAGCGATGAGGACTGGGAGATGGCTACGGAGGGCCTGCGGGCAGCCCTGGACGAGCTGGGACTTGACTATGTGGTAAATGAGGGAGACGGGGCCTTTTACGGCCCGAAGATTGACTTCCATTTGGTGGATGCTATCGGAAGAACCTGGCAGTGCGGTACGATTCAGCTGGATTTCCAGCTTCCCCAGCGGTTTGAGCTGGAATATATCGGAGCAGACGGCGAGAAGCATCGTCCCATTATGATTCACCGTGTAGCCTTTGGCTCCATTGAGCGGTTTATCGGTATTTTGATTGAGCATTTTGCAGGGGCATTTCCTACCTGGCTGGCTCCGGTACAGGTGAAGGTACTTCCTATCTCCGAGAAGCATATGGAGTATGGCAGGAAGGTCATGGAGGCGCTCACAGAAGCTGGTATTCGCGCGGAGCTGGATGGTCAGGATGAGAAGATTGGCTACAAGATTCGCGGTGCCCAGATGCAGAAGATTCCTTACATGCTGGTGGTTGGCCAGAAGGAAGCGGAGGAGGAACTGGTATCCGTCCGCAGCCGTTTTGCGGGGGATGAAGGACAGAAGCCTCTTGGGGACTTTATCCGGGAAATCTGCGAAGAGATTCGCACAAGAGAGGTACGTCAGAGGCAGGCAGAGAATTAGGAAGCAAAATAGAAGCTTACAAGCGGCATACAAATGATAGCAGTAAATGATACGGCAGGGGAATCCGAATGTTTTACAAGTGGGATTTCCCTGTCTGTCTATGGCAAAAGATGATGTGACGGCAGAGGGGAATAAAATGGCAGATCTTGTGGAACGCTTTGTCAGAGACCATAGGCTGGCGAATCAGGAGGAGTATGGAGAGCTTTTGGAGTCTTTGGAGAAACCAGGGACAGGAGAATACCTGCAGGCAGAGGCTGTGAAGCTCAGGAAGAAATATTATGGAGACAAGGTGTATGTGCGGGGATTGATTGAATTTACCAATATCTGTAAAAACGGCTGCTATTACTGCGGAATCAATCGGGAGAATCACCAGGTGGAGAGATACCGCCTTACAGCGGAGGAGATACTGGAATGTTGTAAAAATGGCTGGAGACTGGGATTTCGCACCTTCGTTCTTCAGGGGGGAGAGGACCCCTGGTTTACGGATGAGAGGCTTACAAAGCTGGTTCGTCTCATAAAGAAGGCTTACCCGGACTGCGCCCTTACCCTGTCCGTGGGGGAGCGCTCCCTTGACAGTTATCGCCGGCTTAGAAGGGCTGGAGCAGACCGTTATCTTCTTCGCCATGAGACGGCGGAGGAAGCTCATTACAGATACCTTCATCCGGCCTCCATGAGTCTTGGTAAGAGAAAGCAATGCCTTTTTACCCTGAAGGCCCTGGGCTTTCAGACAGGAGCCGGATTTATGGTGGGAAGTCCGGGGCAGACCTATGAGCAGCTTGCGCAGGATCTGCTGTTTTTAAAGGAGCTATCGCCGGAAATGGTAGGATTGGGGCCATTTATTCCCCATCAGGCTACCAGATTTGCCCATGAACCGGCTGGCAGTGTAGAGCTCACGGTGAAGCTTTTGTCTGTTGTCCGGGTTCTTCTTCCAAATGTCCTGCTGCCAGCCACAACAGCCCTTGGCACACTGGCTTTGGATGGCCGGGAAAGAGGGCTGGCAGCAGGCGCCAATGTGGTGATGCCCAATTTATCACCCAGGAGAAACCGGAAGCAGTATACCCTTTATGACAATAAGCTCTATGAGGGTGAGGAGGCGGCTGAAGGGCTTGAGGCTCTATCCCGGCGGGTGGAGGCTCTTGGATATCATTTGAGTATGGAACGCGGAGATATTACGGAACTGGAATGAGACTATGAAAAAGGAATTGGACTATATTCGTGTGGATGATGCCATAGGAGGCAATCAAGATTGGTTTTTGGACCCTTTTATGAAGGGAGGCGGCTGTGCGGCGGTTACGGCCTGTGATCTTTGCATCTATTTTGCAAGACAGAGCGGCCTTGGGGAGTTGTATCCCTTTGATCAGGAGCGTCCCTGTAAGGAGGATTACATTCAGTTTTCCAAGCAGATGAAGCCCTATCTGCGTCCTAGATGGAAGGGGATCGATACTCTGGATATTTATCTGGAGGGGATTCACGCTTACTGGAAGGATGTGGGGTGTGAGGCTCTTGAGGCGGCGGGATTTTCGGGAACGGAGCCCTTCGAGGAGGCAAGAAGGATGGTCAGGCAGCAGATTGATTTGGAAATGCCGGTGCCCTTTTTAACCCTTCACCACAAAAACCCGAAGCTAAAGGACTATGTGTGGCACTGGTATAATCTGGCTGGGTATAAGGAAGCGGGGGAGGAATTTTTTGTAAAGGCCGTGACCTATGGGGAATTTGAGTGGCTCGATCTGAGGGAGCTTTGGGATACAGGCTTTGAACGCAGAGGCGGGATGATTCTTTTGAAAAGGGTGTAAGAAAAAAGCCTTAAAAACACTGTTGCAGCGCTTTTAAGGCTTTCGGCTAGTAGCGAGGAAGGGACTTGAACCCCCGACACTGCGGGTATGAACCGCATGCTCTAGCCAGCTGAGCTACCTCGCCATGATGGGACCTATAGGGCTCGAACCTATGACCCTCTGCTTGTAAGGCAGATGCTCTCCCAGCTGAGCTAAGATCCCATTACTGTGGGTCATTATTGCTGACCCGCTTTGCTATTATACTATTATATTGGGAAAGAAGTCAAGCTTTTTTTACAAATTTCTTAAGTAATTTCTCCCCTTGGTTTTTTGAGGTAAAATGGACTTTTTTCTTTCGATGTTATGTAAAGCTATTAAACCTCCCCGTTTTTGAATTTCCAGATCATTTCACTGGTCAGGCTGATGTTCAAGGGCTGGGCAGGGGCCTCCTCCCGCGTGAACCAGCCTGCCGTGGCAAGCTCCTGGGTATCCAGGGTGATGGAGTCATCCTCCCCCTCAAGCTCTGCGAAGAAGCCAAATAGTAATGTATCGGAGAAGGACCAGGGCTGGCTCTTGTAATAGCGCAGATTCTTTACATGGAGCCCTACCTCCTCGTAAACCTCCCGCTTAACCGTCTCCTCAATGGTCTCCCCAATCTCCGCAAAGCCGGCGATAAGGGCATAGTGGGTGGCACCTCGTCCGGCGTATTTAGACATGAGAAGGCGATCCCGGTGGAGAATTCCTACAATAACCGCAGGAGAAATCTTTGGATACTCCATAATGCCGCAGTCAGGGCAGTGAAGCATCCGCTCCTTGGAGGAATGGACCAGGGGACGGCCGCATTTGCCGCAGAACCGGTGACTGTCATACCAGTGATAGAGCTGGTGGGCGGTGATGCCTGCAAAGGACAGCCAGCCAGGCGGTGTGTCCCGGAAGATGCGGATGGATTCCATCTTAAAGAGGGTCTCGTCAAAGGCCGGCCTCTGTCTTGCCAGATAAAAGGTACGGTCGTCGATGGAAAAGAGGTAGAGCAGATCCTGGGACAACTTAAGCTCCGGAGCGGGAAGCTCCGAAAAGCAGGGAAAGGAAAGACTTCCCTCCTGACGCTTGACCAGTACCCGATCCCCTTCAAAATAGAGGACAAGGCTTTCCTGCTCTGGCGGCACGGGCCGGTATTCGTTGTGATAGGTGTGCGGTGTAATGTCTTGTATCATTGGTAGTTCCTCCCTATAAAAATAAGTATACACCTGTTTGGTCATTCGGTAAAGAATTTAAAAATTTCGTAGTAGAAAGTGGAAGTCTATGGTACAATAATCCACAGGGTAAAGACTTACTTGTAGATAGAACCGGATCAAAAGGTTCAGGGAGGATGACAATAAAGCTTTGGCATAAAGGAGAAAAATGATATGCGAGTAGGAATGGGATACGACGTACATCGTCTGGTGGAGGACCGGGCGTTGATCTTGGGAGGTGTAGAGATTCCCTATGAAAAGGGGCTTCTTGGACACTCCGACGCGGATGTACTGCTTCATGCCATTATGGACGCACTTTTGGGTGCGGCGGCGCTGGGGGATATCGGAAAGCATTTTCCAGATACGGATCCGGCTTACAAGGGGATTTCCAGCCTTCGGCTTCTGGAGCATGTGGGAGGGCTTTTGGAGGAGGCCAATTATGTGATTGAAAATATCGACGCCACCATCATTGCCCAGCGGCCCAAAATGGCGCCCCACATACCGGCCATGCGGGAGCATGTGGCGAAGGCCTTGAAACTTTCCGTGGATCAGATTAACATTAAGGCAACCACGGAGGAAGGACTCGGCTTTACGGGCACAGGAGAGGGCATTTCCGCCCAGGCCATCTGTTCCCTGCTTCCCATAGCGAATTACGCTTATGAGGATGTGATGGAGGGGGAGAGAAGCTGTGAGGGCTGCGGCGGATGTAGAGCGCTTGAGGAATAGCGGAAGCTGCGCAGAACAGTAAGGGAATGGCAGAATGTAACGGAATTTGAAACGGCGGGAGGCAGGTATGGAGATACGGTATTTGACCCAGGAGGAAAAGGCGGCATCAAGGGCCCTCTATGAAGAAATCTTTGTGGAGGATGAGAAAGCCTTTGTGGATGCCTATTATGAAATCAAGACGGCGGACAATCAGATTCTGGCGGCTCTGGAGGATGGAAGCATCCTGGCCATGCTGCACCGGAATCCCTATACCTTTCGGTTCCGGGGGATCTGCGTTCAGGCAGACTATCTGGTTGCGGTGGCCACCAGGCGTCCCTTTCGCCATCAGGGGCTCATGCGGAGCCTGCTTACCAGGGCCCTTCGGGATATGGAGCGGGAGCGTCAGCCCTTTGCATTTCTGATGCCTGCGGACGAGGCCATTTACCTGCCCTTTGACTTTCGCCTGATGGGAAATGAGGACGAGGAAGGACTTTCAGCCCTGAGCGAGGCGGAGATTAAGGAGGAGTATGACCTTTATATAGAAAAGGATGAGGTTTATGAGAGACGTCACATTGCCTGGCCGGAGTGGGAGACCACACCCATGATGATACGCCCGGTGCACCTGCCTGCCCTGGTAAAGCAGGTGGGAGCAGAGGAGGAGCAGAGCATCCTGCTGTCCCTCACAGATCCCATTCTCCCGGAAAACCAGGGCACCTTTCGGTGGGAGTTTACTGGGGAGGGAAGTCGTCTGATACCGGCCGTTGAGGAGCCGGAACTTACCATTTCCATTGCAGATATGGGAAGCTTTCTCTGCGGCATGTTAGGACCGGAGGAGCTGTCAGGAATGGCGGAGGTCAGAGAGAAAAGGGAGCTTCTCAAAAAGCTGAACCGTATTCAGGTGTTAAATGGAATCTATATCAACGAAACCGTATAGAAACACTTGACAAACGGCCTGATTTTGCATATTCTAAACCATAGGAAGCATTTAAATGGAAAAAAGGCAGAGAACGGAAAAGTAGTTCACATCCGAAGCAGCAGAGAGGAGCGGCCACCGGCTGAAAGCGGCTCCGGCCAAGGGGTGGATGAAGTGCATCCGGGAGCCGATCCGGTGAGTGCAGGAGCATCAGCCGGGTACGTGTCCACGCGTTAAGTGACTGAGTGAGAGGGCAGTGCGCCCTTTAAGAAAGAGTGGAACCGCGGAGTATTTCGTCTCTTGAGACGAGATGGTCCGCGATTTTTATTCCCGCGAGCAACGAGCCAAGTGACTGCTTGCAGCGAGGTCTTTGACGTGAGTCTTCTCACTGAGAATGTGAAAGCAGGATGATTTAGGGGAGAGAATAAATGGGAATGATTCGTTATATTAAGGAGGAATTTCAGGTTATCACGGAGCGGGACCCTGCCATCAAAAGTCCCATGGAGGTATTGCTATATCCCAGCTTTCGTGCTATCTTAAGTTACAGACTGGCCCACCGCTGGTACAAGAGAGGCCATTATTTTTGGGCCAGGTGGCTGTCCCAGAGAACCGTGCGAAAGACGGGCATTGAGATCCATCCGGGGGCACAGATTGGAAAGGGTCTGTTCATCGATCACGGCTCAGGCGTTATCATAGGCGAGACCACCATTATCGGAGACAATGTGACGCTGTACCAGGGGGTGACCTTGGGAGGAACGGGAAAGGAGCGGGGAAAGCGCCATCCCACCCTGCAGGACAACGTAATGGTCAGCGCGGGCGCAAAGATCCTGGGTTCCTTTACCATTGGGGAAAATTCCAAGATAGGCGCCGGCTCCGTGGTGCTCAAGGAGGTGCCTCCCAACTGTACCGTTGTGGGCGTTCCGGGGCGGATTGTGAAGCGGGGAGATGTGAAGGTGCCCCGCAGCGACATGAACCAGGTAGACCTGCCCGATCCGGTTATGGATACCATCATTGAGCTTCGCCGTGAAAATGAGCAGCTTCACGCAGAGCTGGCGGCCCTTAAGAAAAAAAAGAAAAAGAAGAAGAAAGATATTACAGAACTGGAATAGTCCAGCTAAGATATATCAAGTGTTTCCTTGAAATATTTTCTGCTGGACGGTAAAGTCACAAAGGCGCACGAGAGGAACTTTCATGAGTGCCCTTTCGAATGAAAGTTTCTCTCATTACAGGTGTGCCGAAGTGACTTTACCCTTTAGTGCTGTCGCGCAGCGACTAGAATAGGAGAGAGCAAATGAAGGTATATAATACTTTAACGAAGAAAAAGGAGCCCTTCGTCCCCTTGGAGGAGGGCAAGGTGAAAATGTACGTATGCGGTCCCACCGTGTACAATTTTATCCACATTGGAAATGCAAGACCCATGATTGTCTTTGACACGGTCCGCCGCTATATGGAGCACAAGGGCTATGAGGTCAACTATGTGTCCAACTTCACGGATGTGGACGACAAAATCATCAAGAAGGCCATAGAGGAGGGCGTTTCCGCCCAGGAAATCTCCGAGCGCTACATTGCCGAGTGCAAGAAGGATATGGAGATGATGAATGTAAAGCCTGCCACCACCCATCCTCTGGCGACCCGGGAGATCGGCGGAATGCTTGAGATGATCGGGCAGTTGATAGAAAAGGGCTATGCCTACGAGGTCAACGGAACCGTATACTTCCGCACCAGGCGCTTTGCCGACTACGGAAAGCTGTCCCACAAAAATCTGGATGACCTGCGAAGCGGAAACCGTTCCCTCTTGGTATCCGGTGAGGACGAAAAGGAAGACCCCTTAGACTTTGTGCTCTGGAAGCCCAAGAAGGAGGGCGAGCCTGCCTGGGAGTCTTCCTGGGGAGAGGGCCGTCCGGGCTGGCACATTGAGTGCTCTGTGATGTCTAAGAAATACTTAGGCGAGCAGATTGACATTCATGCAGGAGGGGAGGACCTGGTATTTCCTCATCATGAAAATGAGATCGCCCAGAGCGAAGCCTGCAATGGAAAGGAATTTTCCAAATATTGGCTTCACAATGCCTTTCTCAATATTGACAACAGGAAAATGTCCAAGTCCCTCGGCAATTTCTTTACGGTTCGGGAGATCAGCGAGAAATACGATCTTCAGGTGCTCCGCTTCTTTATGCTCAGCGCCCATTATCGGAGCCCCTTAAATTTCAGCGCGGAGCTTATGGAGGCTTCCAAAAAGAGCCTGGACCGCATTGTGACGGCTGCGGAGAACCTCAAGCACTTGATTGCCGGGGCAGCGGATGAGACCATGACCGAGAGCGAGCTGGCCCACTACGAGGCCACGGAGGAATTTATAAAGAAATTCGACGAGGCCATGGATGATGACTTCAATACGGCCGATGCCATTGCCGCCGTATTTGAGCTGGTAAAATATCTGAATACCCACACAAGCGGGGAGAACACAAAGGATTATCTGAAGAAATGTCTGGAGCGCTTAAAGACCCTCTGCGATATTCTCGGCCTGGTGGTGGAGAAAAAGGCGGAGCTTTTGGACGCGGATATTGAGATTCTGATTGAGGAGCGGCAGCAGGCGAGAAAGGCCAAAGACTTTGCCAGGGCCGACGAGATCCGGGCGGAGCTCTTGTCCAAGGGCATTGTATTGGAAGATACGCGCGAGGGTGTAAAATGGAAACGGGCGTAGAAAATCTGATGTCCTCCATCCGGCAGGAATTCGCCCTGGAGGATGTGGATATTCGGACTTATTCGCCCCTGGTGCTGGCCTATATTGGGGACGGCATTTACGAGCTGATCATTCGCTCCCTGCTGGTGGGGCATGGAAATACCCATGCGGCCAGGCTCCACAAGCAGGCCAGCAGTCTGGTGAACGCCGGAGCCCAATCCGCCATGATGGAGCGGATCAAGGAGCAGCTTACGGAGGAAGAGCTTCATATATTCCGCCGGGGCCGCAACGCCAATTCTCCCACCATGGCAAAGCACGCGTCCGTGTCCGAGTACCGGAGAGCCACAGGCTTTGAGGCGCTGATGGGCTACCTGTATTTGAAAGGGCGGACGGAGCGTCTGCTTGAGCTTGTAAGGCTGGGACTTAAGGAGGAGCCATGCGATACGAGGAACTGACCATAGAGGGAAGAAATGCCGTGTTGGAGGCATTTCGTTCGGGAAAAACCATAGACAAGCTGTTTGTGCTGGACGGCTGCCAGGATGGAATCGTCAATACCATCAAGCGGGAGGCCCGCAAGCAGGATACCATTATCAATTACGTGAAAAAGGAGCGCCTGGATCAGATGTCCGAGACGGGGCACCACCAGGGGGTGATTGCCAGCGCCGCCGCCTATACCTACGCAGAGGTGGAGGATATCCTGGCGGCTGCCAGAGAGAAGGAGGAGGACCCCTTTCTTATCCTTTTGGACAATATTGAGGACCCTCACAACCTGGGGGCGATCATTCGGACAGCCAATCTGGCCGGTGCCCATGGGGTGATCATTCCCAAGAGGAGAGCCTGCGGCCTCACGGCTGCGGTTGCCAGGGCCTCCGCCGGCGCCCTGAATTATACGCCGGTTGCCAAGGTGACCAATCTGGCGGCCACCATTGAGGAGCTGAAAAAGGAAGGGCTCTGGTTTGTCTGCGCCCAGATGGGCGGGGAAAGCATGTACCGACTGAAGCTCACGGGCCCTATGGGGCTGGTGATTGGAAATGAGGGCGACGGCGTAAGCAGGCTGGTTCAGGAGAAATGTGATTTTACCGCCTCCATTCCCATGCGAGGCAGCATCGATTCCCTGAATGCCTCCGTGGCGGCGGGAGTGCTGGCCTATGAGATTGTGCGGCAGAGATTGAACGAGGGACAATAATCCGAAAAGAGAGCCTTGTGCTCATGGGCGGAGCTGTGAGGCGTTTTTGCAGACTTTGAGTGTGGGAGAGGGATCATGGAAAGATGGGAGCAGCTGACAGATGAGCAGCTCATAGAAAATATCAATGCAGGGGAGACCGCCTGCATGGATGTGCTGATTGAACGCTACAAGCGGCAGGTGCGCAATCAGGCCAGGCCCTTGTATCTCATGGGCGGGGACAGCGACGATCTGATACAGGAGGGGATGCTGGGCCTGTTTAAAGCCATTCGGGACTATCGCCCTGAGAAATCCGATTCCTTTGAAGCCTTCGCCGGTCTTTGCATTTCCAGGCAGCTTTACAGCGCTATTCAGGCTGCGGGACGGTTAAAGCATGCGCCTCTTAACTCCTATGTGGAGCTTTCCCCGGAGCTGGGGGAGGCTGTGGGCGGACTAAAGGAAAAGAGCCCGGAGGAGCTGGTCATCGATCAGGAAAATATGCAAAGCCTTCGAAGTGAGATTTTGAAAGTGGCAACGCCCCTGGAGCAGGAGATTCTGAATGCCTACTTAAACGGTCAAAGCTACACGGAGATCGCTCAGCGTCTCAATAAGGAGCCAAAGTCCATTGACAATGCCCTCCAGCGAATTCGCAGAAAGCTGAAACGGATAGACGGATAGAGGCCGGAGCTTTATAAAAATAAGAAAATTTTAATGAAATAAAATCCCCTTTTCCCTTATTTCATGTTATAATTCCAATGGGAAGGAGGGGATTTTTTGTCGAATTATGTAATGAGCGCCGGACCTTACCTGCTGGTTGGCCTGGTGGCGTACTTAATCTTTCGGGCATTGATCTGGCTTTTGTATTATAAAGGTGAGATGCGGGTGCCTGTCTGGCATGAGGTGGGCTTTGGTCTGCTGGCGATTCTTCTCTTTCTGTTATTCACCTCCTCGGTGACGCCGGCTCTTGGCTTTACGCTGAAGCCGGATTGGAAGGAGATTGCATTTATTCCCGTAAAGGGAAGCATAGATTTGATTAAGGATCAGGGCTTTGGGACTTTTTTGGGCGCTATTGTGAAATTTATACCCCTGGGATTTTTGATCCCGTTCCTGTTCCGCCGTTTTCAGAGCTTTTTAAAGGTATTTTTCCTGTGCGGAGGAATCTCTCTTTTCATAGAGCTGCTGCAGATCTTTCTTACGGACGCAGCGGCCAGCTTAGACGAGCTTTTACTCAGCCTGCTGGGAACCTTCCTGGGCTATTTTCTCTTTGGTCTGGCAAGGCTCTCCTATCGGGAATTGGAGCGTATGGGAACGGTGAAGCGTTCCCGGCACAGAGAGGTGCCGTTTCTGGTAAAAAAGGAGCTGGAATTTCTCATTGTACTCTTGATTCTGGTGGTCATCGGAAAGGGAACACAGCTGGAGCTTGTTCGGGTCAAGGAAGAGAAGGCCGCCCAGGAGGAGCTTCTCAAAAAGCAGGAGGAAGAGCGTAAGGCCGCCGAGGAGGCGGAGGCAGCCCGAATTGCGGAGGAGGAGGCGAAGAAGCTCAAGGTTGCGGAGCAGATGCCGGATCTTTCCCTGGAGGCGGGATCGGCTTGTCTCTTTTCTCTGGATGATGACATGATTCTTTTTGAGAAAAACGGGACGGAGCGGGTGACCCCAGCCAGCACCACCAAGCTTTTGACGGCCCTGACCGTGCTGAAATACTGCAGTGTGGACGAGGTTTTGACGGCGGGGGAGGAAATCAGCCTTATTAGTCAGGGGGCCTCCACAGCAAGCCTCAAGGTGGGAACCAGGGGAAGTGTCAGAGTCTTTTTGGGAGCCATGCTGATTCCCTCAGGCAACGATGCCGCCTATTCCCTGGCGAACTTCGCCGGGCATAAGATCCTGGGTGACGAGAACGCCTCCACAGCCGATGCTATTGCGGCCTTTGTGGAAGCTATGAACGCCTGCGCCGGGGAGCTGGAGCTAGAGGATTCCAACTTTGAGACGCCCGACGGAGATCAGGCGGAAAATCAGTATACCACAGCCAGAGACATGGTAAGAATTGCAAAGGCATGCATAGAAAATGAGACGATTATGGAGATTGTGAAGGCCAAATCCTTCCGGGCTCTTTTTGAAAATGCGGACGTAACCTACAAGAATACCAATGAGCTGGTGAAGCCTGACAGTGATTATTACTATGAGGGCGCTGTGGGGATGAAGACAGGAAGCTATAATGATGTGAAATGCCTGGTAGGAGCCTTGGAATTTGGCGGTCGGCGTTATGTAACGGCTGTGATGCAGGATTCGGACGAGGGACGCTATAAGGATACGAAGCTGCTGTTTGACCAGGTGACCGGAGGCGCCGGAGGAGCGCCGGAGGGGGAACCTGAGGGAGAAGGATAAGACAAAGGTATGCCTTGAGGTGTAAGGCAACAGGATAGAAGAGAAGGGCTTGCCGCAAAATAAGCCGATAGCTTTCATTTGCGGCAGGCTCTTTTTTTAAGAAAGCACTATTGATCTTTGGTGGAAGCATTTGGCTGCTTTGGAGCGGCCTTGGGCTGGTAGTGGTATACCTCCTCGTAGGATTCCCGCTCATACTCTGACAGGGCGGCCCTTGGAATCAGACCTGTGCAGTCCATGGCGGAGCAGGAATTTCCCAGATAGTCATAGCCCTCGATGATTTCCTGGTTGGTCTTTTTATCATGTTCTTTCATAAAGTATTTCTCCTCTCTCAGTTGCTATTGGGAATTATTTACAGCTTGTATTTAATTTTTGTATTTGCTTTTAGTGTGCGCCGGTTATGGAGGATCATACGGCAGAACACAGAAAAAACACAGGGAAATCACAGATTTGCCATAGAAGTACCACAATTGCGCCACAATTTTTCCTTAAAATAAGCTTTGTAAATCAATACAAAACAAGGATCAGCAATGAAAACAGGAGGTTGTGGATATGCTGAAAAAAGGAGCAAAAACAATCGCTCTGGCCTTAGCATTCGGTGTGACGGCCAGTGCGGCATTTCAGGGAAGCAATTATATGATAAATCAGTGGACAAACGCGGAGGAACAGGCGGAGGTGACCGGGGGCGTGCAGCTCAGTCAGGCGTCCGGCAAAACGGATGGGGGAATCAAGACGGCCAACAGCAATAACGGCTCTCTTGACATTTCCGCCATTGCGAAGGAGGCTATGCCCTCGGTGGTTTCCATTACCAACAAGAGTGTGCAGGAAATTCGCTTTTTCGGGCAGTCCCAGGCTTATGAAAATGAGAGCAGAGGAACGGGAATCATTGTAGGACAGACGGATACGGAGCTTCTTCTTGTGACCAACAATCATGTCATCAATGGCGCCGAGGAGATTACGGTTGGCTTTGTGGACGGAGAAATGGCGGTGGCAAGGGTGAAGGGAACGGACCAAGGAAAGGATTTGGCGGTGCTTTCCATTGAAATGAAGGAGCTGTCAGAGAAGACAAGGGAGCAGATTCGGGTCATTGAGCTGGGCAGGTCCTCCGAGCTTCAGGTAGGGCAGCAGGTGGTTGCCATCGGCAATGCTCTGGGCTACGGGCAGTCCGTGACCACGGGAATTGTAAGTGCCCTGAACCGGGAGGTCACCATTGAGGATTATACGAATACCCTGATTCAGACAGATGCAGCCATCAATCCGGGCAACAGCGGCGGCGCCCTTCTGAATATGAGCGGACAGCTGGTAGGCATTAATTCTGCCAAATATTCCGATACGAATGTTGAGGGTATGGGCTACGCAATTCCGGTGGATGATGTGATAGATATTATGGAGGGCCTTATGAACCGTACCATTCGGGAGGAAAAAGCGCCGGAGGGAGAGCAGGGATTTCTGGGAATCACCGGACAGTCTGTGACCTCGGATGTATCGAAGGCTTATGATATGCCGAAGGGGATCTATATTACCTCAGTGACGGAGGGCTCCGGGGCAGCGGCGGCAGGCTTGAAAAAGGGCGATATAATCACCAGATTTGACGGAAGCAGTGTTTCCACGCTGGAGGAACTCAAGGAGCAGTTATCCTACTACCTAAAGGGCGAGCAGGTGAAGCTTACGGTAAGCCAAGCCATGGAGGGTGAATACCAGGAGCAGACTGTGACGGTGACACTTGGATAAAAATACAATGTCTACAATTGTCTACAGGTTTATAGACATAAAAAAACAGCGGAAACCTTGTAAAATCAAGGTTTCCGCTACTTTTCATCAAGCTGCTGACGGGAATCGGACCCGTGACCTCCGCACTACCAATGCGACGCTCTACCGACTGAGCCACAGCAGCATCTACGCGTAACGCGCTCAATTATAATAGCACCTGGCAGGAAAATTGTCAAGAAAAATGACGAAAAAAATTAACCAAAAATGAATAAAAAAATCCCTGTAAAATAGCCTATCATTTTGCAAAGGATTCTTTTATAACTGCAATCTTATGAAATGTGCCCTTTACTTTTGGGAAAAATCCACTTATAATAGTAAATCATATACCAAACAGCCCAGGAGGAAAAGCGTATGATTTCGAATCAAATTATACAGACAACTATCGACGATTTGCGTGGAATTACAAGGATAGATTTGTGTGTGCTGGATGTAAACGGAAGCCGGGTTGCGGCCACCTTTGATATGGGAGAGCTTTCAAAGGATATTTTGGGGGCATTTGCGGATTCTCCTGCTGAGAGCCAGAGCTTTCAGGGCTTTCACTTTTTTAAAATTTATGACGAAGGTCAGCTTGGGTATATTCTTCTGGTAAAGGGCACCAGTGATGATGCCTATATGATTGGCAAGATAGCGGTGAAGCAGCTGGAAGGATTGATTGTGGCTTACAAGCAGCGCTTTGATCGGAATAATTTTATCCAAAACCTTCTTCTTGATAATTTGCTCGTGGTAGATATTAACAATCAGGCCAAGAAGCTCCATATCAATCAGGATACCCTGCGGGTGGTATATCTGGTAGAGACAAAGGGGGAAGAGGATGTCATTACCCTGGAGACAGTGCGCAGCACCTTTGCGCCGGACGGCCAGGATGTGATCACAGCAGTAGATGAAAATAATGTGGTAGTTGTAAAAGAGGTTGGGGAAGAAAGCAGCTATGAATCATTGGAAAAGACAGCCCGTATGCTGGTGGAGATGCTGAATACGGAATCATCCGGATTGGTGCGTGTGTCCTATGGAACGATTGTGGGGCAGCTCAAGGATGTGTCCCGGTCCTACAAGGAGGCTCGTATGGCCCTGGACGTAGGTGAGATTTTCTATCCGGAGAAGACGGTGGTATCCTATCACACCCTTGGCCTTGGACGCTTAATCTATCAGCTGCCCTTGTCCCTGTGCCGGATGTTTATGGTGGAGGTTCTTGGGGAGAACCTGCCCAGCACCTTTGACGAGGAGACATTGACCACCATAGAAAAGTTTTTTGAAAATAATTTGAATGTGTCCGAGACGGCCCGCCAGCTGTTTGTACATCGAAATACATTGGTATATCGGTTGGAGAAGCTTCAGAAAACCACAGGCTTGGATATCCGGATCTTTGAGGACGCGCTGACCTTCCAGATTGCTCTGATGGTAGCCAGATACATGGAGTATCTGGAAAAACGGGATATATAAAAGGAAAGAGGGTGTTGCAGCATCATCTATATTGATGAATGTGCAACACCCTTTTTAAATACACTAGGAATCGGCTTCTCCGTTCTTCTCCTTTTTCTTTCCCTTTTTCTCCGGATCCGGGAGCTGATCAATCAATTTTTCAATCACCTGCTTTTTTACATAGACATCAAAGCTCAGCATGCAGATAAAGGAGAACAGCTTCAGAAAATCCCTGTCCTCTTGGGAAGCCTCTGAGAAGGTCTCCCCGGCAAGCCGATATTTGGAAACCAAGTCCTCCTTCATGGCTTCTACTTGGGATTTCTCCAGGCTGAATACCTCGCTGTAAATCGTATCCAGCTTAATAGGGTGATCCGTGTGGAAATATTTCTCTGTCAGCGGTGAGAGCAGGCTCTGAATATCACTGATAGAAAGAATATTTTTAAAATAATAAATAAAAATCAGCAGAAGCAGGTGCTCCTTGGAGTATTTCTTCTTTTCCGGGGGAGGAAGCAGGTGATTCTTTGCATAGTTATTGATCATGGTCTTGGTTAGAATCTTATCCTCCTCATATCGCTTGGAGGAGGCCAGCTCACGGTCCATAAAGGTGGTCACCTGATCCATATATAAATCAATCCCCGGTACATCCTCCGGACGAATGTAATCGATGCGGTTTAAGCTTTCCAAAATGCTTTCCAGAATATTTTGAACATCAACAGTCATGTGTAATCACCTCACAATCCATTATATAGTATTCAAAACTATATGACAAGAGGTAAATGTATTTAAATTTTCTTAAAATTTACTTGATTTTGAACTCTTACTGCTTTTCAACAAAATGAATGACAGAACCCTTCGGATGTATTATAATGGAGAGGAAGCTTGCAGAAATTGTTCTATATGCAGGTGTACCGGAAGAATATTACGGAACTGAAAACAGTAATATTCTGACAGTGCACAGAACGATTTACAGACACATGGTTTTGGTGGCTGGAAATTGTTCTATATACAGGTGTACTGGAAGAATATTACGGAACTGGAATAGGAGGATATGTAACATGGCAAATATTTTAAAGCGATTCGGCGACATTATGTCAGCAAACATCAACGCTCTTCTGGACAAAGCAGAGGATCCGGAGAAGATGATTGACAAATACATCAGAGACATTGAAGAGGATATGCGAAATGTAAAGGCAGAGACTGCAGCAGTTATGGCGGCGGAGACCAAGGCAAAGCGGGAGCTTACCGAGTGCCAGGATGAGATCGCTAAGATGCAGAGATACGCAGAAAAAGCTCTGACAGCAGGAAATGAGGGAGATGCCCGCAGATTCCTGGAGAAAAAGGGCGAGCTTACGGGCAAGCAGGCCGGATTGCAGCAGGCATATGATCTGGCAGCTGCCAACGCCGCCAAGATGAGGGAGATGCACGACAAGCTGGAGAAAGATCTGGAGGGCCTGCGGGCGAAGCGCGATTCCATCCGGGCAAAGGTGGCGGTGGCTAAAACCCAGGAAAAGCTCAACAAAATGGGCACCAGCGTTTCCGGAGCAGGGGAAGCCATGGCAGCTTTTGACCGCATGGAGGCCAAGGCGGACCGGATGCTGGATGAGGCAAATGCCATGTCGGAGCTGAATTCCGATACGGACAGCATTGACGATCTGGCTGCAAAATATGAGGGTAACGAGCAAACCTCCTCCGTAGATGATGAGCTTGCGGCATTGAAGGCCAAAATGGGACTGTAACCTATGGAAGAGAAAATCTATTACTGCGAGGGCTGCGGTGGTGTCATGGAATTTGATGTGGCCACCCAGAGCCTTAAGTGTCCCAACTGTGATACGGTGGTTCCCATTATTTCGGATCAAAGCAAGCTGGTGGAGCACAGCCTTACACGGCATGCCATGAGGACGATCCGGGCAAGCGAGAAGACCACCCACACCATGGAGTGCAGAGGCTGCGGCGCCCGTATTGAGGTGGACGGGACCAGTAGAGCGGCGGAGTGTCCCTACTGCGGTTCCGATTACGTGCTGGCGGAGCATGAGGCCGATGCGATAGTTCCCGACGGTGTGCTGCCCTTCCAGGTAGACAAAAACCGGGTGGGAGAATTGTTCCGCCAGTGGCTTAAAGGGCGCTGGCTAGCTCCAGGCGAGCTGAAGCATCTCTATCAGAAGGATCGGCTTCAGGGGATCTATGTGCCCTACTGGACCTTTGACGCCAAGGTAAACGCCCGCTATACGGCTATGGGAGGCCGTCACAGGACTGTGACCCGAAAAGGGCCGGACGGAAAGACCGTGCACCAGGTAGTCACAGACTGGTATCCAACCTCCGGAAATCTCCGTCATTTTTTCGACGACGTTCTGGTGCCTGCCTCTGAAAAGATGGATTCCGGGCTTTTGCGGCGGACCGGATATTTTGGAGCACAGCAGATTACAGCCTACGCTCCGGAGTACCTGTCCGGCTACAGCGCGGAGTGCTACACGGTGGATCTGGATGATGCCCACCGGGAGGCTCTTGGGACCATGGAGCGGGAGCTGGAAAGCATGGCCCGCAGCGAGGTGCTTTCCAGATATGACGAGGTTATGGACATTCATGTCCGGCCGGAGTACCGGGAGGAGACCTACAAGCATGTGCTGCTCCCCATGTACTCCACAGCCTATACATACAAGGGCAGGCATTACCGGGTGCTGATCAACGGACAGAGCGGAAGGGTGGAGGGAGATTATCCCAAAAGCCCTGTGCGGATTGGAGCCATTGTTCTGGCAGTGCTTCTCATTCTGGCCCTGGTATACTGGTACAGCAGCGGCCCGCGTATGAGGGCAGATGCCTCCTATGGGGCGTATGCTGCGGAGAGCGTGGCCGAAGAGCAGGAAGAAACCAGTGAATTTATAGAGGACGGATTCATAGAAGACAGATTTACAGAGCAATTATATATGGAGGGATGAGAAATGGGTTTATTCGGAGGACAGTTTGCCAACGTGGTGGAGTGGCAGGAATTCCGGGATGATATACTTTTCTGGAAATGGAGCAACAAGGAGATTAAAAAGGGAAGCCGCCTGATTATCAAGCCGGGCCAGGATGCTATTTTCCTGTATAATGGCAAGGTGGAGGGTGTCTTTCAGGATGACGGGAGCTATGACATTGAATCACAGATCATCCCCTTCCTTTCCACGTTGAAGGGCTTCAAATTCGGTTTTAACAGCGGACTTCGGGCGGAGGTTCTGTTTATCAATACAAAGGAGGTTCTGGTAAAATGGGGAACCAAGAATCCCGTTCTCATTCCGGCTCCGGGGCTTCCCGGAGGCATGCCGATTCGTTCCTTCGGAACCTTCAGCTGTAAAGTGGCGGACTATGACGTGTTCATTGAGCGGGTTGCCGGAATCCGCCAGCAGTATTCTGTGGACGAGGTGAAAGAGCGCATCACCTCCATGCTGGACCAGCTTCTGATGAAGTGGATATCCAGGGAGGGCAGGGATATGTTTAACCTCCAGGTCAACGCCTCCGAGATCGGAAGGGGCATCCAGGAGGACCTGGATATGGAGATGTTGAAAATCGGAATCAGCATCACAAGCTTTGCCATCTCCAGCTTCAACTACCCGGAGGAGGTACAGAAGATGGCAGAGAAGGCAGCGGCCCAGAGCATGATTGGGGATGTGGGGCGCTTTCAGCAGGTGGCCATGGGAGAGTCTATCGCTTCCGGAAAGGGCGGCGGCACAGCCTCCGATATGGCGGGGATCGCCATGGGACTTTCCATGGGGCAGCAGATGGCGGCCCAGATGCAGCAGAATCAGGCAGCAGCTTCCCAGCCTCAATCCAATGCATCTACCGGAGGTACGGCGCCTAATTTCTGTCCGGACTGCGGAACCAAGACAAACGGGGCCAACTTTTGTCCCAACTGCGGGAAAAAACTGGTTTAATGCAGAGAAACCACTGTACTGACCACTTGTAAATGGGACGAAGCTTTGTGATTAATCCGATTTACAAGCGGTCTGTACATCAGCTTTGTAATTATAACAGACAAATATGGAGATATGGGAGACTTCAATGAGTATATACGATACCTTAAATCCGGAGCAGAAGGAAGCGGTGCTTCACACAGAAGGGCCGCTTCTGATTTTGGCAGGAGCCGGTTCTGGAAAGACGCGGGTTTTGATTCATCGGATTGCCTGGCTGATGGAGCAGGGCGTAAGCCCCTGGAATATTATGGCGATTACCTTTACCAACAAGGCGGCAGGAGAAATGCGGCAGCGGGTGAACAATCTGGTGGCCCAGGGGGCGGACAGCGTCTGGGTGGCAACCTTTCACTCCACCTGCGTGCGGATTCTTCGCCGTTACATAGGGCATCTGGGCTTTGACACCACATTTTCCATCTATGATACGGACGATCAGAAGGCAGTGATGAAGGATGTGTGTAAACGCTTGAATATTGACACAAAGATTTACAAGGAGCGATATCTGATGAGCGTTATTTCCAGGGCAAAGGACGAGTTGATTTCTCCCCTGGAAATGGAGCTTGCTGCAGGGATTGACTGGCAGAAGAAGCGTTTGGCGGAGGCATACAAGGAGTACCAGGCTCAGCTTCGCCGGAACAATGCCTTGGATTTTGACGATCTGATTGTGAAGACGGTGGAGCTGTTTCAGAACTGCCCGGAGATTCTGGAGGCTTACCAGGAGCGTTTCCGGTATCTGATGGTGGACGAGTACCAGGATACCAACACAGCTCAGTTTAAGTTGATCAGCCTCCTGGCGGGAAAATACCGGAACCTCTGCGTTGTGGGTGATGATGATCAGTCCATCTACAAGTTCCGGGGAGCCAATATTTACAATATTCTGAATTTTGAGCAAGTATTTCCCGATGCAAGGGTGATCAAGCTGGAGCAGAATTACCGGTCCACCCAGAATATTTTAAATACGGCAAATGAGGTCATCCGCAACAATTACGGGCGCAAGGAGAAGCGGCTCTGGACCGAAAATGAGGAGGGAAATCCCATTGCCTTCCGCCTGTTGCCCAATGCCTTTGAGGAGGCGGAGCTGATCATCGGAGATATCAGCCATCATGTGAGAAACCGGGAGGCTGATTATCAGGATCATGCCATTTTGTACCGGACCAATGCCCAGTCCCGTCTCTTTGAGGAAAAGCTGATCATGGCCGGCATTCCCTACAAGCTCATCGGCGGTGTGAACTTCTATGCCCGAAGGGAAATCAAGGATATACTGGCCTATTTGAAAACCGTTGACAACGGAAGGGATGAGGTGGCGGTCCGCCGGGTGATCAATGTGCCCAAGCGGGGCATTGGCGCTACAACCCTGAACCGGGTGGGGGACTACGCAGGAGCCTACGGTATTGGCTTTTATGAGGCGCTTGTCCGGGCGGATGAGATTCCGGGCCTTGGCAGAAGCGGAGGAAAGATCCGGCCCTTTACGGAGCTGATTGAAGCCCTGCGCGGCAAGCTTGGGAAAACCTCACTGGTGGATCTGACCAAGGAGCTTCTGGAGGCAACCGGCTACAGCAAGGAGCTGGAAGCGGAGGGGACGGAAGAAGCCAAGGGTAGGCTTGAAAATATCGACGAGCTCATCAGCAAAATTGCGGCCTATGAGGAATCGGCAAAGGAGCCAACCTTAAGTGGATTTCTGGAGGAGGTTGCCCTGGTTGCAGACATTGACAGCCTGGAGGAGAGCAGTAATTATGTGATTCTCATGACCTTGCACAGCGCTAAAGGCTTGGAATTTCCCTATATCTATATGGCAGGTATGGAGGAGGGGATATTTCCCAGCTACATGTCCCTCAATGGAGAGAATCCGGAGGAGGACTTGGAGGAGGAGCGGCGGCTCTGCTATGTGGGAATCACCAGAGCCAAGCGGGAGCTGATGCTGACGGCGGCCCGGCAGCGGATGATCCGGGGCCAGACCATGTACAATGCGGTTTCCCGGTTTATCCGGGAGATTCCCGATGAATATCTGGAAAAGGGGAATAGAAGGGAGAGAACTGCAGATAATCCCAGTCCCCAAAAACCGGCAGCATGGGCACAATCCAAGGAGAGCTTCCGGGCCAAGGCGTATGAACAGAAAAGCATTACGGTGAACAAGGCTTCTGGACTGGAATATACGGTGGGAGACCGGGTGCGGCATATTAAGTTCGGAGACGGAACGGTACTGGAGATCACGGAGGGCAAGAAGGATTACGAAGTGAAGGTGGATTTTGATACCGCCGGAGTTAAGCGTTTGTTTGCCTCCTTTGCCAAGCTGAAAAAGCTGTAGAGTAAGATCTTGCAAATTATTTTTTCGGAAATGATAGTATTTTAAATACATTTGTGGTATAATATGAGCACTTAATGAATGTGAGCCATCGGCAATGAAAAACCCGGTTCGGTAAAGCTTCGATACCGGGCAGATATGACTGAGAGCGGAGCATGAATTGCAAACAACGAATAGGAAAGGGTGCGTGCGATGAATAAGATGGAAGATTTTCTGACAGCAACAAAATTAAACGAGCTGCTTCATAAGAGAGAGGTAGAAGAGAAGAATAAAAATACGGTGCTTTGGATTCTGGCAATCATCGGGGCAGTAGCAGCCGTGGCTGGTATCGCTTATGCCGTATATCGTTTCTTTACTCCGGATTATCTGGAAGATTTTGAAGATGACTTTGACGATGATTTCGACGATGACTTCTTTGATGACGGAGAGGACGAGGAAGAGTAAGAGAGCAGAGAAAGGGGTTGCTGCAGAGGCGGCAGCCCTTTTTTGATAGGAAAATGAGGGGGAAATCAAAGCAATGAAGAAAAAGAAAAATCCTTTGGGACAATTTGTGATTGGAATGGTAATGCTTGTGGCCGGACTGTACTGGTTTATGTCCAATGTGACGGTGAGCACCTATTTCGGCTTTCGCTTTATGGGCCATCACCTTGGAGGTGGTCTAATCGTCGTCCCCTTTATTGCGGGAATTATCTGGCTGTTTCTCAATGTAGATTCCATTGGGGCGAAGCTCTTGACGGGAATCGGAGTTTTGATTATACTGGCGTCTATTATTTCCAATCTGCAGTTTATGTTCCGATCCGCAAGCTTGTATACATATCTGGTGATGCTGATTCTGATTTTTGGCGGCGGCGCTCTTGTGGGACAGGTTTTGTTCCGGTGGCCCAAGGATGAGGATGAGAAAAAGCGATAAGAATGAAGCAATAAAGAAGCCTTCTGGAAAATGTGAGGAGATTGAAATGAAAAAAGGACAGATTTATGAGGGTATGGTTGAAAGGGTGGACTTTCCCAACAAGGGGGTGGTCCGGTGCGAGGAGCACAGTGTTGTGGTGAAGAACACGGTCCCAGGGCAGAGGGTGCGCTTTCAGGTAAATAAAATCCGCAAGGGGAAATGCGAGGGACGGCTTTTGGAGGTTCTTGAGCGGTCCTCCCTGGAGATAGAGCCAAAATGCCCGCATTTTGCGGTTTGCGGAGGGTGTACGTATCAGAATCTGCCCTATGAGGAACAGCTTCGGCTGAAAAGCAGTCAGTTGAAGGAGCTTCTGGATGGTGCGATTTCGGAGCCTTATGTATTTGAGGGGGTGAAAGAGAGTCCGCAGAGGGAGGCGTATCGGAATAAGATGGAATTTTCCTTTGGGGATGAGGAGAAGGACGGTCCCCTGTCCCTTGGCATGCACAGGAGGGGGAGCTTTTATGATATTGTGACTGTGGACGGGTGCCGGATTGTGGATGAGGATTACCGGAGGATTCTTTCCTGTGTGCTGGATTATTTTAAGGGGAAGGGCCTGCCGTTTTACCATAAGCTGCGTCATACGGGGTATCTCCGCCATCTCCTGGTGCGCAAAGGAGTCAGGACCGGGGAGATTTTGGTGGCGCTTGTGACAAGCAGCCAGATGGAGGCGGCCGATGCACCCTGGGTGGAACGGCTTTTGGGGCTTGAACTTGAAGGGAAGATTGTGGGGATTCTTCATACGTTTAATGACAGTTTGGCGGATGTGGTACAGAGTGATCGGACAGAGATCCTTTATGGACGGGATTATTTTTATGAGGAGCTGTTGGGGCTTCGGTTTCGGATTTCGCCGTTTTCCTTTTTCCAGACCAATTCTCTGGGGGCGGAGGTGCTTTATGAGACGGCGAGGAGTTATATTGGGGATACGAAAGATAAGGTGATCTTTGATCTTTACAGCGGCACCGGGACGATTGCCCAGATGCTGGCTCCTGTGGCGGAGCGGGTTGTGGGAGTGGAGATCGTGGAGGAGGCTGTGGAGGCGGCCAAGGTGAACGCCAAGCTTAATGGGCTTTCTAACTGCACTTTTATTGCGGGAGATGTTTTGAAGGTTGTGGACGGCTTGAGTGAAAAGCCAGATCTTATTGTGCTCGATCCGCCCAGGGATGGGGTGCATCCGAGGGCGCTGCAGAAAATTATTGAATTTGGGGTGGAGCGGATTGTTTATATTAGCTGTAAGCCGACGAGTCTGGTGAGGGATTTGGAGCTGCTACAGGGGTGCGGGTATAAGGTAGAGAAAGCAGTTGGAGTGGATATGTTTCCTTTTACTTCTCATGTTGAAGCAGTGATTCTGATGACGTTTTGTGGTTCAGAGTGAAGAATGAAGGTTTAAAACACAAGATATTGTGGTTTTGCTGAGAAAATAGAGCAAAAATAAGGGCTAAAAATTGCGATTTTTAGCCCTTATTTTTGCCCTTTTTTACAGATGACATAGGAAGAAACTATACTTAAATATAAAGGAGGCAGGTTACGAAAGTATGGAATCAAAATTTTTAGAGGCACAAAGTTTTGTGAATGAAAAATTAGCTGTCATCGAATTGGTGGGCAGAAAGGCATTGTTTTCCAATGACAGAATCAAACCGGAAAAGGTTCCCCAAGGTTTATATAGGTATGATCTTCGTTATAGTGATGAGGAAAATCGATTTATAGCGATTGAACCGAAGGTTGGAGTAAATCATGGCGGCACAGTGTTGATGAAGGAGCCTTTGGATTTTAGTAAAAAGGGATATCTTTCACTTACGGATGATACATCCCCAAACTTCCTCAGTGAAGATATGACCCCAAAGGAGTTTACACAAATGAAGCTTGACGAGGAGAAAAGCATGCAGGAGAAGATGAGTGAATCACAGGAAACAGGTAGTATACAGATGAGCGGTATGAATGGAATGTAGGAGGTATAAAAAGGTATGGGGTGGATTTTTAGAATTATGTTAGCTGTGACTGTTTTTCTTGCTATGAGCATTGGGCTTGCATGTGTGGCTATCCGTGTAGCCAGTTCCTTTCAGATAGATTAAAAGTTTCAATTCATATATAGCAGAGTAAATTTTATAAGGCGGAAGGAGTGTATATGTGAAAAAGATTACAACCGAGGAGCTAAGAGGTCTTTATGGCCGGGAAGGGCTGATTCTTCAAGGATGCGGTGGAGATCTACAGGAATGGGTAGATGGTATCAATGGAATATTAGAGCAGGAAGGGATTCTTCCCCAGGGAACAAGGCTTCAGGATGTGGCAGTGTTTCAGAGTGGGGAAATAACCAACCTGCTCTTTTTGTTTGGAGAGGAAAAGGTGGATATGGGAAAGCTTGCGGTCTGGAGGATTAAAACGCATTCCCAGTTTGGGGGAACATGGCTTTCAGACTATGTCCATAATCATTTAGGCGGTTTTCGAAAAGAGCATGAAACCAAGCGGCCGGACTGTCCTCTGATTGGGGAGGATGGAAACATTTTTCATTTAATGGCTCTGGCTTCCCGAACCTTACGAGAGCATGGAATGAATGAACAGGCAGAGGAGATGCAGAAACGTATTACGGAAGGTGAATGCCACAGTTATGGTGAGGCACTGCAGATATTGGGAGAGTATGTAACGATTACATCCAAGGAGGACTATCAGATTCAGAGTGAACTTCAGATGGGATAAAACAAGGACACCATACATGGAGCAGCGTATTTGCTTACCTATTGAAAGGATATAGGAGGAAACGAGTGAAAGCAGGAACCGTACTTCAGATTCTTTACGAAAATACGAAAGAGCCCATTAACCAGGTACAAATATCTCTTCCCGTCAGCAGCGTTCATAAGATGAAATTAGAAATGTTGAGGCTTACGAGCGGTCATATGGAAGGAACCGTCACTTTTAGGATCGCAAAGGCAGACTCAGTCATTGATAACCTGCATCAATATTTAACCGCAGACATGTCTTTGGAAAAATTGAATCAGCTGGCGGAGAAAATAGCGGGTATGGAAAGGGAAGAACAAAATAAATTTTCTGGTGTATTAGACTGCCGTTCCATTTCAGAAATTGATGACTTACTTGAGGCTGCGGACAGTTTGGAGCTATATGAGTATCTGCCAGGTGTGACATGCAGCCAGCAGTTGGGTGGATATTTGGTTGAGAATGGCATTTGGAAATTTCCTAGAGAAACCTGGCCGTATCTAAATTATCGAGGGATTGGGGAGGAATTTTATGCGAATCATAGCTGTACCTACACAGCTTCCGGGTTGGTGATCCGAAAGGAGGAAGGAGTGAGGATGGAGGAAAAGAAAGGCCCTGAATTTTCTATGTAAAGTGAGAATCAGAAACCATAAAGCATATTTGAAGGCAGGTAATGGGATAGGAGGAGAAAACCTTGCGGATTTATGTAAAGAGAGAAAACTGGAACGGAGGGCTTTGGGTCACATTGCCCATATCAGATGGGAAAGCGGAGGAGATCATAGAAGAACTTAAAAAGCAGCACCCATCTAAAATGACTCCATTTATCGGAGAGGTTGAAACCCCATTCAAAGGTTTGGAGGAAGCTCTGGCCGGGGCGTTTGTGTTTGAAGGCGGTCACTTAGATAAGTTAAATCAATTGGCCGGTGAAATCACAAAAATGAATGAGAAAGAGCGGTTTCGGTTTCAGGGGGCTATCACCATGGAGAACCCTCAGTCCTTAGAAAACGTTATAACAGCTTTCACACATTTGAAATATTATTCTCTGCACGAAGGAATCACAAGTTATGAGGAGCTGGGACGCTATGCGGTGCGCAGACAAGGAAAGAGAATTCCAAAAGAGCTGGAGGAATTTTTTGATTATGAAGAACAGGGTAGATTTTGGGGACAGCAGCACGGATACCTGACAGAGGGAGGCTGGGTGGAAAAGGATGTTTACCCGGAGGCAAAAGAGAAGGCTTTGGAGGAGTGTAAGAAAAGGCGGGAAGCAATGCTTGTGGTGGAGGTACGGCAGGAAAGACCAGAGGTTCACTATCAACAGCTTTCCTTGCCTCTATCCACTGAGGAGCTGGAGAAAAAACTGGAGGAATGCAGAACAAAAGGGCAGCAAGTGGTTCGAATCAAAGGAACTTCGCTTACCGGAAATCTGTATGAATTTCTGCCGCCAGGCTGCTCCCTAAAGGAGTTAAATGAGATCGCAGAAGCGGTATACCACCTGGAGGAGAAAACCAGAATTAACTGGATGCGGCTCTTGGGGGCGCTGGAGGCAGAGACCCCATCAAATGCAGAGGAAGCCTGCCAGGTAATCCGAAATTATGAGAATTATGAGCTTCTGCCCAGGAAAACAAAAAATCCGGAGCTATATGCCAGATATGTTCTGGAACAAAAAGGGTCAGAGATTCCGGATCATATAAAGCGGTATCTCCGCTATCAAGAGCTGGGGCAAAAAATGTCTATGGAAGCAGGACTGGTTGAAACCAGTTATGGAATGATCCTCAATCATCGCTGCCCAATTCGCAGGGAGGAATGGAAAGAGGAGGAATTGTGCTTCTTTCATCCTTTGTCCATAGTTCAGTATGACAAGGAACAGGATTTCCTGCATCCAAAGCCCTTATCCGGAAAAGAAGCCCTTGCATTTAAGGAGGTGATAAAAGAGAGAATTGAAAAAAGCTTGAAGGAAGACGGGGAGCAAGGCATAGCATCTTCCCTTAAGAATCAGATTCTAAAGCAGAAGATAAAGGCCATGCTGCCTGGGGTGAAAGAGGATCGAGGAGAGCTAAAGGGCACCCTGACCGTGAAAACGAGAGCAGCGCTTACAGAGGCCGAAAGGCGGGAGTTATGGAAGGAATGGGAGAAAATTGCGCATTTTGGCTGGGGAGAACAGTTCTATGAAACACCAATCAAGGTGGGGAATCAGGAGCTCTATGTTGGATTCTTTCAAGAAGAAGCTGGGAGCAGCCTAAGAGAGAAATTTCGGGAAGAACACCAAAAGGAGGAGGGAGGAAGCTTTGAAATAAAGCTATAGGCGAAAGAGGCAGAGAGAAAGAAAAAGATAGGAAAGAGCAGTGCTGTGTAATCAGCACTTTTTTTGTGCACAAAACCAGAAGAAAGGAGGCGGAGTTCCTGGCCAGGAAAAAGATATCTGACTCCCTTTTGCATGGATTTAGAGCAAAAAGCAATCGAACGGGTGAGGACGGCATCAGAGATGTCCCTCTCCCTGTATGGAAGTCCTTTAGTCGTCACCGACAGTGGAGGGAAGGATAGCGCCATTTGCAGGGAGATTGTAAGAAGGTCCGGTATTCCTTATGAGGTTCAGCATAATCTTACCACAGCAGATGCGCCTCAGACCATCTATTATATCAGGGAGAATTTCAAACACCTGGAAAGGGAGGGCATTTCCTGTCAGGTGAATTACCCTTTTTACAAAGGACAGAGAGTGAGCATGTGGACCCTCATTCCCATTAAGAAGTTTCCGCCTACCAGGATGCAGCGCTATTGCTGCCAGATCTTAAAGGAAACTGGAGGCCAGGGAAGATTCATTATCACAGGCGTCCGCTGGGCTGAGAGTGTGAAGCGGAAGAATAACCGGGGTATTTATGAAACCTTCACAAGCGATCCAAGTAAAAAGATTGTTTTGAATAACGACAACGATGAGAGGAGGCAATTGTTTGAGAACTGTACCCTGAAAGGAAAACGGATCTGCAATCCGATTGTGGACTGGAAGGATCGGGATGTATGGGAGTATATCCAAAGCGAAAGGCTCCCTGTGAATCCCCTCTATGAGATGGGCTTTTTCCGAGTGGGATGCATTGGTTGCCCCATGGCAGGAAAGATAAGGTGGAAGGAGTTCGCCCTGTTTCCCACCTACCGCCACGCCTATATGCGGGCTTTTGGAAAAATGTTGGATGTGATTCATAACAGCGGCCTAAAGACCCGGTGGAAAACGGCAGAGGATGTATTTTCATGGTGGATGGAGGAAGAACAGGTGGAGGGTCAGATGAGCCTGACGGATTTTGAAGAATGGAGGATGGAGAATGCCGATTAGAAAGCTTATGAGAAAGCAGGCTGAAGATTTATGATTCAAATAAGGCTGCAAGGAAGAACAATCTCCCTGCCGATCCGGGATGAAGAAGTGATCCGGATGGGAGATACGATATCAAGTGCCCTGCTTCTTCCCACCGTTCCAGTGGAATGCATCCGGGCAGATGCAGGCGGCCTGGATTTAAAGGATAAGCTGCCGGGGAGTGTATGGGCACAGGAGATGAACATGCTCGCTTTTGTGTTTACACAGTTTGAGGAAGAGCAGATGGAAGAATTCCAAAGACAGGTGACGGAAAAAGGGAAGATGTATGGAGGAGAGATGCTCAATCTGGCCCTTGCTATCTGCCCGGAGGCTGCTGGATTTGAAAAAGGCAGCACAGCAATTCCACAGTACACAGGAGAGAACCTGTTTGAACTGATGGAATATAAGCGCTTCTTAGATCGCAGGAGGGAGTATCCACAGTATCAGATAGTAAAATTTTATCTTCCGGTGTATGCAAGTTTTTTTCCGGAGGACAGCGATGGATTAAATGAGGAAGACTTGACTGCGAAAGAAGCTGCCATTTATCAGGAGCCTTTATCCAGGAGGTTAGAGGAGCAAAGGCACTTGACAGAGAAGTTTGGAGAGTGGCAGGTTTATGAGGATTCTTTTCACCTTCCTCATTATTACACATATGGACTTCTTGAACGGCGTTTGGATGTGGAGATAAGAAACGGGGAGCTCTGGGCCGTAATCATTGCGGAGGTGGATCATCCTTTGACAGCAAAAGAGATAGAAGCGTATCAAAGGGAGTTTGAGATGGAAATAGACTACGGCATTTTGGGAGAGCGGATGGAGGTTCCGGTTGAAAATGGAACGATCTTTGTGCATGTAAGAGAGTGCAGGGAGGTTTATCAGCAGGCCAAAGGGGAGCTTCTTTTGACTAAAGCAGAGATGTTTGGGCTACACGCGCCCTATCGGGAGGAACGCCTGGAAAATAAGACCGGATTTGTTCCGGATTTTCAGGATGAATGGGAATATGGTGCCCATCATCCGGTGTGGCTGGAGCTTTTCGGGAAACGGAAGCGGGTACGAATTCCCCTTCCGGCTAAAGAGCACGATGTGGCAGATGGGGAACGAACAATCGGAGCAAGCACGAGGGAGCACTTGGATATGCGTCTGAAGATGCCGGATACACTACCCTTTCGTGACTATCGGCTGTCCGGCATTGACTTAGAACAGCTCAATCAGATCGCTGAGGGGATTTTAAGGCTTGAAGAGAAGGAGCGGCAAAAGCTTTTTATTCGGCATTGGGATGATAGCTGCGATTATAAGGAGCTGCTCCCTTGGCTTAGGCAGACATTGGAGCACATGCAAAAGGAGCCTGTAAAGATACGGTTGTATAGCACTTTGTGCGGAGCTTTTTATGATTCCAGTGGCAGCTATGAATTCTTCCACAATTATCATCTAAAGGGCTATGAAAAGGAAATTCAGGAAACCCTCAAAAAGAACTGGGTCCAAAACTGTGAGGGAGGACTTAGAAAGTCTCTTCAAAACACACGTCTTCAGGAGCGGATTGTAAGCATATACCCAAAGGTGGAAGCCTGGGGAGCTGGCCTTTGGGGAGTTCTTGAGGTGGAAAGTATGGGAGAGCTGGAACCGGAGGAATTGGAGAGCCTAAAGGATGAGTGGTATGAGCAGATGACGGACGGCTGGGGAGAAGGCTTTGTGCAGGAAGCGGTAGCTTGTAACAATGGCTGTGAGCTTTACGTGGAGTTTGGAAGAGCGGCAAGAAGTGAAATCAAGACCGAGCAGGAATTAAAGGAATATCAGGAACATGCAGCTCCAATCGGAATGGATTTAAGATAAGAGAAGGTCAGGGTGAGAGCGTGAGAAGAAAGAAAAGAATAGCAGAGTATGAAACGAAAAAAGAAGTCCGAAAGGGGGTATCTGTATGGAGATAAAAATCTCTTCTCCTGCTTATGAAGGAGATCCTTTTTATAGAGGTGCGGTCTTACGCTTGCCGGCTTCCAGGCTTGAGCTTTTGGATGCTATGGACATTGCAAGGATTCGCAAGGGAGAAGCAATGAAGATCTCCATTACTGATTTTAACCATTTGTTTCTAAATAAGTATGCGGACATCGAGCATGCGGACTTTGAGGAATTAAACCTTTTGTCGCGAGAGCTGCATCGAAACTATGGAGTGGATCGTGGTCGTTATGAAAATGCGATAGCCATTTACGCGTCAGAACAAAAGGATGGGCTTCTTAGCTGTAAGGATCTCATCAATGCCCTTTTTAACATGGACCGGTTTGACTTTTATCCTGGCATATATTCTTTAAAGACTTTGGGAGAACATACGCTTGATGAGGGCTTGGAGGCGCTTATGGGACCGATACCGGATGAGGTTTATCCGCTTTTGGATTTGGAAAAGCTGGGGAGCTATGCAAAGGAACAGGAAGGCGGAGTTTTTACCTCTTCCGGATATGGGGTGCGCTGCAGGAGTGGCTGGGATGAGGTATATCCTGGCTTACGGAGGGAGAGGCAGGAACAAGAAAAGCCTGCTATGATTGCCGTTTACCTGGAAAATGACAAATGTATGGAAAGCGGCTCTAAGCTCTGGCTGGAGCTTCCCTGTGAAAAGGCTGAGATGGAACGCGTGAGAGGAGTTTTGAGGGTACAAAGGCCGGGGGATCTGCAGATTTTAAAAATCAGGAGCCAGGTGCCGCATCTTAAGTACCTGATTGATACCGGGGAGGACTTGGAGAAGCTAAATCAATTAGCCAAAGAGCTTGCGAAGCTGGAACCAGAGGAGCTTATCAAATATAAGGCGGTTTTGGAATATCTGGATGAGGAAAGCCTGACGGAAGCGATTGGATTAATCGAGCGGCTTGATGCATATACCGTTTGCCCGGAGCACCTAAGCTATGGAGATTGTGGAAGGGCCTATTTACAGAAACAGGGAATTGACTGCACCGATCCGGCTTTTTTGGGCTTTGACTTTGAAGCCTATGGAAAACGAAGGTGTGAGGAAGAGGGAATCATCTTGACTTCCTATGGGTCCATTACATGTGTGAAGGAACAGGTGGAAGAACAGATAGAAAAACAGACAGAAGCTTCCCGGGAGGAACCTACAGAAGATCTCGGAAAAGGATCGGAAAGGGAAGAGGCGGAATCCATGGATTTACGAATGGGGATGTAGGAGGTGTGGCTTGGGCAGTTGCTATTTAAAGGGAACATCACTTGAGATGGTGGAAGTACAGATGCGTCAGGTGCCAGGATTTTCCCCCAGACGCTTTGGAATTGTAAGAGAGAAGCGAGGGCGTCCCGGGGGAATGGAGAGGGAAGGAGGAGGAGAGGAACAGCCCGTATCCTATGGGGAGCTTTTGGAAGGGTTCCTAAAAGAAGTACCGCCTTCAAAGCTATCTGGCCGGATACAAGGGCTTCAAAAAAAGGAGGTGATGAAGTTTAAATTTCGGGATGGAGAACACAAAAAGCGGTTTCGGGAATGGCAGAGGGAATCCGGCCACCCGCTTTTATACAAGGACAATGGATTTGGAGCGGCGATCTATCTTTTAAGCGCGGACGTTTTTTTGTGGGAGCAGACAAAGGCGTGGATTGGGGAGAGCTCCATTTCCTATGAAAAGATTGGTATTCACGGCGTAGATCTTGAGGGCTACGCCCTTTTTTGTGCTGCAAAGGAGGTCTGTGGAGGCTCTGCCCGCTTGAGTCTTTCGGAGTTAGGAGATCGGGAGCTAATAAGTGATTCGCTTTTCAAAGTGCTTTTAAATAGCATTTTAATCAGCAGGCATGGGCTTTTGACAGTCCTAAAAAGCAAAAATCCAAAAAGAGAAGCAGGGAGGTGATCGCTATCAACAGCTTTATTTCATGGGTTGGTGGAAAGAAGGCGCTTCGAAAGGTGATTTACGAAATGCTTCCCGCTGATTTTGAGCGCTACATTGAGGTGTTTGGAGGAGGAGGCTGGGTGCTGTTTGGACGTCCTTTGGACAGCAGGGTAATGGAGGTCTACAATGATTTCAATTCCAACCTGACAAATCTCTATACCTGTGTGAAGAACAGGCCCTGGGAGCTTTTGCGAGAGCTTGGCTTTCTGCCTCTTAACAGCCGGGATGAGTTTACGGTGATTCGAAGCTTCCTGGAAAAAGAAGACTTTGACCATGGGTTTCTTTCTAGGGAGCTGGAGCTTGCCAGGCATAATCTTCCGGACCCGGAGTTTGAGGAGCTCAAGGAGCTGATGCAGGAAAATGCCCTTCCTAGTGATGTGCGAAGAGCGGCAGCCTTTTATAAGCTCATCCGCTACAGCTATGGAAGCGGCTGTAACGCCTATGGCTGTCAGCCCTTTGATGTGCGGAAAACCTTTCAGCTTATTCATGACGCCTCCAGGCGGCTTGCCAATACGGTGATTGAGAATAAGGACTTTGAAGCCCTTATCCGTCAGTATGATCGGGAAAACGCCTTTTTTTACTGCGATCCGCCCTATTACATGACCGAGGATCACTATGCGGTAGAGTTCCGGGGGACGGACCATATGCGCCTTCGGGATGCATTAAAGGGGTGCCAGGGGAAATGGATGGTCAGCTACAATGACTGTGTTTATATCAGGGAGTTGTATGAGGGCTATCATATAAAGGCTGTTTCGCGGCTTAACAACATGGCGCAGCGCTACGACCATGGCTGTGAATATCCGGAGCTTATCATCACCAGCTACGATCCGGAAGAACAGAAAAAGAAGAGACCACAGCAGATGAGCCTGTTTGCGGAAGGGATGTTGGGAGGTGAGATGGATGAGGGAGGATAACTTAGAACAGCTTCGCTGGGCAAGGCGGAAGATAAAAGAGATAACCAATGGACGACAGATCCTTACGCTTGGCTGGGATGAAATGCCAAAGATCAAAACAGCGGAGGAATGTATGGTGGGCCTGTATGTAGCCCTATTAAAGAATCACAGGACAGGACTTTATGACCTTCGGGCAAAGGGCTATATCCGAACCTGTGGCGGTTACAGCCCCAGCGCTAAGATGCAGGACTTGATAAACGAATGCAGGGAGGTGGCAGAGCTTGTGAAGCTTTTGGAGGATGCAAATATCCATGTGACCCAGGAGGAAGCGGGAGCGTTTTGCAGGGAATTAAAAGGAGAAGGAGAGGATTGAAATGAAGAAACCGGTATATAAGCTGGTGGATGAAAAGGGCAGGGTGCTTCTGCCCAAGGAGCTGCGGATAGCGGCAGGAATCGGCTGTGGGGATATCGTAAGCTTAGGAGTGGAAAACGGTAGAGTGACGGTGCGTAAGGTAGCCATTGTGGAGGTGGGGGATCAATCAAAGGAGGCGGTGGAAGCCTATGTACGAGCTGCAATCCGTACCATGCCGGATGATACCCGTCTAAGCCTGATTTGTGACCTGTCCGGACTTATCCGGGAGAAGGGAGCGTAAACGTGGAAGGAAAAAGAGCAGGGGAGAGAATCTATACGCAGGCAGACTGTGAGGCCGTAGGGGAAGCGATCTCCCTAAAAGGAAAGGTAATGGTGCTTGATTCGGCAGCTTCAAAAAAGGGGACGGGCCATCAGCTTGCCTTTTGCATCGGAGGAGGAGGGGCGGAGGCAAACCCCAAGTACCCCTGGGTCTTTTACGTGGATTTAAAGGACGGGGATGTGATGCGGTGTAATCGAAAGGGGATTCTTGGGCTGTTAAAGCCACAGCTTCTTCCTGAAGAGGAGAAGCTGCAGCTCTCCCAGATCCGTCCCATTGGAGCGCGCCCCTTAGAGGGGCATACACCTCTTTATAGTGGTTATAGCTTTTTAGAGGACGGACGGTATGCAGCCGGGGTAGGGCTTTGCAGCGAACAGGAGGTTTTTGATTATGTGGACATGCAGATGCCCTACCAGCACCGTGTGATGATCTGTGATTCCTATGATTTCTGCGTGATGGAGGTGATCGATGGAAAACAGACCTTTCCGGATATGGAGGAATGGAAAAGGAATCAAAAACTGGAAGCCTGTGGAGAAATGGAAATCAGATAAGTATAAGAAAGGGGGAAAGGCCATGGGGAGGATCAGTATTGAAAACGGCAGGATTCGGTACTTTGGAAATACGGCAGGGTATATAGCAGGAAAACGGGCCGTGGTAGATCCGATCTTTTCGTCTGAAAAGCTTCAGGCATTCCTAAATAGACAGAATGACGTTGAGGAGGTGGAGTGGAGGGAGTCTATGAACGCTTGGCGGATGGACCATTGGATTCGGAAGCCCCCATTTTCAAGAACGTCCGTATCTGGCAGCTTAGACCAGAGGTGGAGGTATCTATGAAGTTTATCAGCCTGAATCGGATGCTGGAGCGGTTTGGGGAGCCAAAGCAGGAGAACTATCAGGTAGCATTTGACGGCGAGATGAACACCAACAACCTGGAAGAAATTTATAACCGGTTTCATACAGGACACCTGCCGGATGGATATAGGGGCCATGCAATCGCCGTTTCCGATATGATTGAGCTTTATGGGGAAGGAGGAAGGGAGTTCCACTACGTGGATGAGAGGGGCTTTCAGGCAGTTTCCTTTGGAGAAATGTATCCGGTGCAGGAGCCGGTGATGGAATTATGATTTTAGAGAGAACGATTTTAGGAGGAAAAGAGACGATGAAAAACAGAATTATGAACTTAAAAAGTAATGTATCCATCAAAATGCTTACGGCATATATGGCACTGAAAAACCAGAAAGGGGAAGGCTTTGTGGATACGGCCATTAAGATCCTGATGTCCGTGGTGATTGGCGCCTTGATTCTGGCAGGGCTTTATACCCTCTTTGATGAAACGGTCCTGCCTACCTTAACCCGCCGCGTGCAGGAAATGTTCAATTACGCCGGATAGGAAACGAAAGGAGAAACCGATATGGCAAAAACACAGAATCAAGCAGCAAAGGCAGACAATAAGGAGAAAACCTATGGACCCCTTCACTATGAGGCGCGTATCCATTCCCTTTATCCGGAAGGAAATGTAAGAGCCTCGGCTTCGGTAAATATAAACGGCTGCTTTGCCGTTCGGGGTGTGAAGGTTATGGAGGGGCCAAACGGCCTCTTTGTGTCTATGCCAAGCTATAAGTCGGGGGATGAATATAAGGATATCTGCTTCCCCTGCACAAAGGAAGCAAGAGCGAAGCTTCAGGAGGCCGTTTTGGGGGCCTATGAGCAGAGCCTCCAGCAGAATCAGAGCCAGGAACATAGATCCGGACAGGAAGCACAGGAAAGCCCCAGCGGGCCACAGATGACTATGTAAGGGAGAAAAATGAAATGGCAATGACCTTTTTTGAAAAAGAGTTAAAAAAGCTGGTAGACCAAGGGCTTCCTCTTACGGACACAGCCTTTGTAGGACGCGCCTGTTATGGAAAGATTGAGGGGAATCTTCGGGCCCGGATGGAGTTTGTTTCTCCAAAGTACGCGAATCAGTACTCTGCCATAAAGGTAACCATTTTCAATAAAAAGGAAGGTCCCATTGACAGCGTGCTTTTAAGATTTTCCGATGTGTTGGGGATCAAGAAGGTGGAAAATCTAAACTTTAAAGACGGGCTGGTGCCTTATATCTGGGCCAATGGGGGCAAGACGGAGTGGTATGTTTACAAGCCAAAGGAGGCGGATTACAAGCTTCTTGCCAAGGAAGTGGGAAGTTATATGGCACTCTTTGCGGAGGAAGAGATGAACCAGACTTCGGTCCTGAAGGAAATGTCACTTTAACACGCTATAAAACCATAGAGACATTGGTAGATCTGCTTCGTTTTGGGAAAAAACCTTGTTGGTATTGGTTATAGCTATTGCCGTCCGTTTTCTCTATACTTGGCTTGAAAAAGGAGGAAGGACCATGGAAAAACGAAAAAATCTATGCGCCATGATTCCGGAGGAGCTTCACGGGAGAGTAAAAAGTGAGCAGGAAGCCCTGTCGCTTACCCTGCCCCAATACGTGGAGATGGTACTGGAGGAGCATTTTCAAAAAGGAGGAAAAGAGATGGCGGACGGAACAAGGACCTTAGCATTTCAGGTATCGGAGGAGCTGTTTATGAAGGTAAAGAGATACCTGTTGGCCCACCCAAAGCTAAGCCAGAGAGAGTTTGTAACCGGCTTAATTGAAAGGGAGCTGGCACAGTTCGAGGCAGAGAATGAAGAGGCATAAGGAAGATAAAAGGGAAATCAGAACAGAAAAAAGAAGAAAAAGCAAAAGAGCCGTTGCCAACGTGTAGCGGCTTTTTGCAATAGGAGGACTCTAAAAATCCACAAGGAATTTTTAGATAGAAAAACATCAAAGGAGGAAGAAAGAATGCCAAGAAGAAATGGAGAGACAGAGGGAAGAACCATAGGAGCGGATGTCCAGGAGCAGGAGAGACAGGAAAGAGAGGAAGCTTTGACCCAGGCAGAGGTTCTCCCGATTACTCATGTAAAGATTCAGGAGCGAAATGGGGTAAAAGGAGTTTTAGCAACAGCCGATGTAGAGCTTTCAGGACTTTTTACGATTCGCAATGCCAAAATCAAGGAGGATGATTACGGGCTTACGGTGGTGATGCCAAGAACCAAGGTATCCGAATGGGGAGAGTACAAAGACGCCTGTTTCTTTACAAACCGCAGCCTGCGGGAACAGTTTGACCATGCGGTACTAAAAGCCTATGAGCAGACGCTTGGTATACAAGAGCAGGAACAGCTTGGTTCACAAGAGCCGGAGATGGAAGAAAGCGGCATGGGTGGAATGTCGATGTAGCCAGGGAGGGCATAAAAGGTGAAGGAAGAGCTTCAGGCAGTGGTATTTTTCAGTCTTTTACTTGTCGCCGCCATCAGTGATCTTCGAAGGCGGATCATTCCCGATAGCATCAACCTTGGGATTGTCTTAACCGCGCTTTTGTGTTTTTCTCCGGTGAAGGTTTTAGGAGTTTTTGCAGCGCTTCCTTTTCTTGTGGCAGCTCTAAAAGGCGGCATGGGAGGCGGGGATGTAAAGCTGGTGGCGGCAAGCGGCTTGGTCCTGGGGTTTTATAAAACACTGTTTGGCTGTGTCACAGGACTGTGTATCCTGTTCATATTTGCTGCCGGAGGTGTCAGCGTTTGGCGACATCGGAGGGCATACCCCATGGCGCCCTTCCTGATGGCCGGATTTTTAGCGGCTTATCTGGTTTGAGAAAACAGGGAAAAGTGTGTTTCTTTTTTTTGAATATGTCAGCGTTTGACGACAAAGGAGGAATGAGTATGAAAAAAATGCTGTGTCGAGCAGGGATTTTGATTTCGGTGCTGGTAACCATGCTTTGCGTGCTGCGTCATCGCAGGAAGCATTATGGGACCCTTTGATGAAGGAACAATAGAAAAAATAGAAAAGGGAAAGAAAGGCATGGCAGCTTTAAAAAAATCAGGCTGCCATGCTCTTTGGTGTTTTTGTAAGTTTTTCAAGGTGCGCATGAACTGCCTCACAGTGCCAAAGGCTTTCTAAGAGTATTTTTTATTTACAAGGAGGAGAAAGATGAGCTTTTTAAAAAATCGAACGGTGATTGGTGTGATCTGTATTGTACTTTCCCTGGTGATCTGCTTTGGGGTGACCCCTCTATTTAACCGTTCCATGAGTCAAAAGGTGGAGATTGTCCGGGTAGTAAAGGACATTCATACAGGAGATGAGATTACAAAGGATATGGTACAAACGGTAGAGGTAGGGGGCTATCACCTTCCGGATGAGGTGCTAAGAGAGGCCGACACGGTGATTGGACGCTTTGCCTGCGGGGATTTGATGCCGGGTGATTATATCCTAAGCTCCAAAATCGCGGATGCTCCGGCAGCGGAGAATGCCTATCTTTATCATTTAAACGGGGAGAAGCAGGCCATCTCCGTTACGGTAAAAGCCTTTGCCAACGGCTTGTCGGGAAAGCTTATGAGCGGAGATATTGTCTCTGTGATTGCCCCGGATTATCGAAAGCAGGGAGCGACCGTAATACCGGCAGAGCTTCAGTATGTGGAGGTTATCGCGGTTACGGCCAACAGCGGTTACGATGCCAACACGGGAGAGGAGAGCGAGGAGGAGGATCGAGAGCTTCCGGGAACCGTAACCCTGTTGGTTTCGCCAGAACAGAGTAAGGTGTTAGCAGAGTTAGAGGCAGACGGGAAGCTGCACCTTTCCCTGGTGTATCGAGGGACTAGGGAGAATGCGGAAAAATTTATTGAGGCTCAGGAGGAGCTTCTTTTTGAACTTTATGCTTCCGAAGAGGATGAGACAAAAGGTGGTAAGGAGGAATCCCCAGAGGAAGAAGTAGTAGAAGGGACCGAGAACGTGCAGGAGAATCCGGAAGATACAGACGATCCTTCTAAGCAGACAGAGACTGTGAAAGAGGGTGAAAACGCCCCAAAGGAAGGGCATGAGGGAGAATAAGGGATGAACTTTAAAAAGAACGGGATTTTCAGCCGCAGAGAGGAAAACGATCCGCCAAGACCCTATGGCGACTCTGAGCCCTCAAACCAGGTGTTAGCTGTCTGGGGAAGCCCTGGAAGCGGCAAGACAACCACAGCCGTAAAGCTGGCCAAGTATCTGGCAGGGAGAAAGAAAAATGTGATTTTGTTGCTGTGTGATATGACCGCTCCTATGCTGCCCTGTATCTGTCCGCCTGGAGAGCTGGAGTGTGAGCATTCCCTGGGAAGCATCCTGGCGGCTGCAAGGGTGTCCGAATCCCTGGTGAAGCACAACCTGATTACCCATAAGAAATATGGGAACCTTGCCTTCCTTGGAATGTTAAAGGGGGAGAATGAATACACCTACCCGCCCTTTACGGCAAACCAGGCATCGGCGCTTCTTGCATGCCTTAAGGAGATAGCACCCTATATCATCATTGACTGTGGCAGCTACATTGCCAATGACATCCTTTCGGCGGTAGCTCTGATGGAGGCGGATGCGGTACTTCGGCTGGTAAACTGCGATCTGAAAAGCATTAGCTATCTTTCCAGCCAGCTTCCCCTTCTTCGGGACAATAAATGGGATGCGGATAAACAGTATAAGGTAGCCAGCAACGTAAGGACAGACGAGGCCAGTGACCATGCGGAGCAGGTTCTTGGGACCGTAACCTTCAAGCTTTTCCATTCCCCGGAGCTTGCAAGACAGACACTGTCGGGAGACCTTCTGTCGGATTTATCCTTACGGGACAGCCGGAGCTTTCGAAAGGAACTGGAGGCCATCAGCAGGGAGGTGTTCGGATGCTAGGAGAGAAACGCGGAGGAGAATTGTTTGGCTTGGCAGGCGCGGAACCCAGAGCCGAAACCGTCCTGACAGCAACCGTAGGAGCAGCCAATGCTCAGGTCCACACAGCACCTATGGATGGGGAAGCTCCTGGCATCCTAGAGGTGGAGGAGGAAGAAGAAACCATAGAGCTCCCGGAGGGTGGAAAAGCACTGCGTACCCATGAGCTGTTCTTTTCGCCAAAGGGCCATGCACGGGAGTTTTCCTCGGTACTTCAGGAGGTACAGGAGTATATTTCCAGCAAGTATGCGGCTCTCGTTATGGAGGAAGGGGACGAGGAGACCAAGGCCCAGATCAAGCGCTATATCACCAAATATGTACAGGACTATCGAATCGCGGTAGAAGGGATGAGCGGTCAGGAGCTGGTAGATACGCTGTATACGGAAATGGCGGAGTTTTCTTTTCTAACCAAGTACGTGTTTGGAACAGGGATTGAAGAGATTGATATTAATAGCTGGAAGGACATTGAAATCCAGTATGCGGGCGGAGAGACGAAAAAGCTTTTGGAGCATTTTGAAAGTCCCCAGCATGCCATCAACGTTGTGCGCCGGATGCTGCACACCTCCGGCATGGTGTTAGATAACGCCAGCCCTGCGGTTTTGGGACATTTAAGTAAGAACATTCGGATTGCGGCCATGAAGACACCACTGGTGGATGAGGATGTGGGAGTAGCAGCTTCCATTCGGATTGTGAATCCCCAGTCCATGCAGGCGGGGGATTTCGTAGGAGGCGGTACGGCTACGGCAGAAATGCTGGAGTTTTTATCGGAGTGTGTGCGCTATGGAATCTCCATCTGTGTGGCAGGAGCCACCAGCTCCGGCAAGACCACCTTAATGGGATGGCTTCTTACAACCATTCCGGACAAAAAACGGATCTATACCATCGAGGCCGGCTCCAGAGAGCTGGCACTGGTGCGGGAAAGGGATGGAAAGGTGAGCAATTCCGTCATCCACACCTTGACCAGAGACAGCGAGAATGACCGCCAGAGGGTGGACCAGATCGCTCTTCTTGATATGGCATTGCGGTTCAATCCGGATGTGATTGTAGTGGGAGAAATGCGCGGTCCGGAAGCCAATGCAGCTCAGGAGGCGGCCAGGACCGGTGTGGCGGTGATTACTACCATCCATTCCAACAGCTGTGAGGCAACCTACCGTAGAATGGTATCCCTATGCAAACGCGCGGTGGATATGAGCGATGAAACCCTCATGTCCTATGTGACGGAAGCCTATCCGATTGTGGCCTTTTGTAAGCAGCTGGAAAATCGGGAACGGCGTCTGATGGAGATCATGGAGTGTGAGATCTGTCTTGATGGCAGACGCAGGTATCGTCCTTTGTTTCAGTATGAGATTACGGAAAACTGGATGGAGGAGGGGAAATTTGTGATAGAGGGAAGCCATAGAAAGGTCAATACCATCTCCGATGGGCTGGCAAAAAGACTGTTGGAGAATGGGATGCCGGACGGAGTACTAAAGCGCCTGAAAGGAGGGGAAAATCTATGACCATGATTGAGCTTTTTGCTTGTGCCGGAATGATCGTGGGCTTTTTTTGCCTGCTACATTTAAAGCCGGTGGAATTTACGGATACCTTGTTTGGTTTTCTGCTTCGAAAGCCCAGGACCTTGAAGGAGGAAATCAATGAGACCACCAGAAGAAAAAAGCCCGGCATTTTAAAAAAGGAGATTCAAAAAGCCCAGGAGATCTTAACTATGACTGGCAGAGGGAATCGATTTTCTCTTATCTGTGCCCTAAGCCTGGCCTTCTTTTTGGCAGGAGGGTCCTTTGCCATTCTAATTGGAAATTTTTTTCTGGCTCCGGTGATGGCGGCAGGCTTCCTCTTTGTACCCTTTTGGTATGTACGTCTTACGGAGAGCCATTATAAAAAGAATGTATCTGCAGAGCTTGAGACAGCCTTGTCCATTATCACAACGGCTTATTTAAGAAATGAGGAGCTTTTAACCGCTGTGGAAGAAAATGTCCACTATTTAAATCCGCCTGTGAACAATGTATTTCAGGACTTTTTAACCCAGGTGAAGCTGGTGAATCCGGATATGGAGGCAGCACTCAAGGTTCTAAAAGGGCGGATTGAGAATGACGTGTTCAAGGAGTGGTGTGATGCCTTAAGCGACTGCCAGCTGGATAGAAGCTTAAAAACCACCCTGACGCCCATTGTGAACAAGATGTCCGATATGCGGATTGTAAATGCGGATCTGGAGCTTTTTGTCACGGAGCCCAGGAAGGAATTCATCACCATGGTACTCCTGGTGCTGGGAAATATTCCACTGATGTATTTTTTAAATCAAGGCTGGTATGAGACGCTGATGTTTTCACCCATTGGCCAGATCATTCTGGCAGTGAGTGCCGCACTTATTTTTATCTGTACGGCCAGGGTAATTAAGCTTACGAAGCCATTGGAATACAGGAGGTGATGATAGATGACAACTTTGATCATGATGGGGCTTTTAGCCTTGTTTGGAATCCTCCTGGCATGGGGGCTGTTTCTTGTGGCAGCGGATCTTTTGCATCTTCCCTATCTTCGTACATCCAAGGCTATGATCAACACAGGCAGAGAAAAGAAGACAGCGGCAAAAGCGCTGGAAACCTATCTGTTAACGGTGGCCGTTCGTTTTTCTCCCTACATCCATATGGATGTCTATAAGAGAAGCCGTTTAAAACATGTGTTAAGGGCCAGCGGCCTTAATCTGGAGCCGGAGGTTTACCAAGCCTATGCGCTGGTAAAGGCAGGAGCCGTGATGCTTGGAGTGATTCCGGCACTTGTAATCTTTCCGCTGCTTTCGATTGTTATCCTCTTCCTTTCCGTGATGGTATATTTTCAGGAACAGGGGCGGGCGGATGCGCTTCTGGCAGAAAAGAGAGGGGCTATTGAGAGGGAGCTCCCCCGGTTTGTATCCACCATCGAGCAGGAGATCAAAAGCAGCCGGGATGTATTATCCATTGTGGAGAGCTATAAGAAGAACGCAGGAGAGGAGTTTGCAGGAGAGCTTTATATCCTGGCAGCGGATATGCGATCCGGAAGCTATGAGGCGGCACTGACTCGGTTTGAGGCAAGATTGAATTCCCCTATGCTCTCGGATGTGGTAAGAGGTCTCATAGGTGTGCTTCGAGGAGATGACGGGGCTATGTATTTTCAGATGCTGTCCCATGACTTTAAACAGCTGGAGCTTCAAAGATTAAAAAAGGAGGCCCAGAAGATTCCGCCTAAGATTCGGGTCTACAGCTTTGTCATGTTGATGTGCTTTCTTATGATGTATCTGGTAATTATTGTGATCGAGATTATCAAGTCTATGGGAAGCATGTTTTAGAGAACTGATATAAAAAGCAGAGAAGAAAGGAGGTGCCGGATGCCTTCCAAACCGATTACCTATCATGGGGTGAATTATGCATCCAGGAGGGCGTTATGCAAGGAATACGGAATTGATGAAAAACGGGTGGAAAGCCGCTTGCGGGCAGGGTGGACTCTTGAGGAAGCCGTTGAGACGGAAGTTGGGGAACGGGTGACCAATGGAATTCCGGTGGAATATGAGGGTATCTCTTATCCGTCCCTAAAAAATATGGCCGAGGAGCTTGGGTTTTCCCGTTCCATCCTGCAGCAAGCCTACTATCGAACCAAGGATATCAAAGAGGCCGTGGAATACTGCCTTAAATATGAGAAGCGGGATTTGACTGTGTGGGGAAGGACTTATCAAAGCTTGTCTGAGGTTGCGCTTCTGTTTGGAATCAGCCATTATCGGCTGACTACCCAGGTACGGGAGGGGAAGAAGCTTGAAGAAGCGGTAAAGGAGGCATTGGAGACAGAACCCATTGTCTTTGAGGGAAGGCGGTATGCTCATTTCGTTGATCTGTGCGGAGCCTATGGGATACAGCCTGTCAATGTGTATTTTAGACTGGAGTACGGAATGGATTTAAGGGAAGCCCTGACCCGCCCCATTAAGAGAACCGGTGGGAGAACGCAAATCTCCTACCAGGGCAGGGAGTATGAAAGCCAGACCGATCTGTGCCGCAGCTATGGGATCTCCGTCTTATGTGTACGGGAACAGACACGGACAAATCCCCTGACCTTTTTAGATTCCTTTGAGGTATTAGAGGAGCTTAAGAGACGGCTTGGAATGAAAGCAGAGGAGATGCTAAACTACATTCCCCACTGCCGCATCCGGGGAAAAAACTATAAGACAGTGGCGGAGCTGCTTCGGGAGTTTGATATTACGGCTACTGCCTTTTATAGTCGCAAGAGCCGAAGCGAGGATAAGGATGTGTTTGCGGTGCTAAAGGGAATGCAGGCAGAGACAAGACGCGCTTATGAGGTGGAAGGGCAGCCAATGCTTCGGGAGGAGGTACGGCGATTGCATTACAAGGAATACCAGATTGATAAGCTTCCAAGGTGTGAGCTTCCCAAGTATCCGAAGCTTGCAGGCTTTGACCTTGATACCAAGTGTTACGATAGCGAAAGGCTGTATTATGAACTCTTAAATAAAAAGCTTGAGGAGCAGGAACAGGTACAGGAAGAATCATCGGTGATGAGAATTGAATAAAAAGGAAGAGGTTTGGTGCATGTTAACCGATTATCCCAGAGAGGATCTGAAGGAACGGAGATGAGGATGTGTTAAAAAGAGTTTTCAAGGATAAGAGAGGCGAGGGGTATCTGGATATCGCGGTATTGGTGCTGTGTATCTTCGTGGTGCTGGCGCTTTCGGTAAAGCTTCTGCCGGTGTTCATTGCCAAGCAGCAGCTGGACACCTATGCCACAGAGCTTTGTCGGGAGGCAGAGATTTGTGGACGGGTTGGGAGCGAGACGAGCCTAAGAGCGGCTGTGTTAACGGAACAGACGGGTCTGTCTCCCAAGATTGTATGGTCGAAAACAGGAAGGATACAGCTAAATGAGGAAGTAAGTGTTCGGTTGACCTATCCATATAACCTGGGACTGTTCGGAAGCTTTGGCTCCTTTCCGGTTACGCTTAAGTCCGAGGCGTCGGGGAAATCGGAGGTGTACTGGAAATGAGAAGGCTAAAGGAGTGCTTCAAGGACAAAAGAGGGGTGGCCTTTCCTCTGGTGATCGCCGTGACGCTGTCTATGCTTTTGATTTTGTGTGGCATCCTGGAGCTTCTGCGTTTAAATCTAATAGCTCTGGGTGTGAAGGAGGCTTTGCAGGATGCCATTGTAGTGGTAGTCAATGATAATTATGCCAATGTGTACCATGGTGTTCGGGAAGGGTATTCCGGAGGTTATACTTCGGATGGATCAGGATTTGAAGAAGCTGTGAGTGACGGGGATCTATACTATGAGCTTGACAAGGTATTGGGGACACATAAGGAGGGCAGCTCCCATGTGAAATACGCAGAAGGGGTATTGGAATACCGGATTGCGGATTTGGAGGTCCATATCCGAAATGCGCCCCTGGCACCTTCCAATCCAAGAGGTGTTCCAAGGTTTGAGGCAGAGGGGATGATCACCCTGGAGGTTCCGGTGCGGTTTGCAGGAAAGGTGTTTCCATCCATGCGGATGAAGCTCAAGGTACAGGCAGGATATATAGAGGTATTTTGAGGATTCTTCAAATAGTAGTAGACTTTTGAAAAAGCTTAGAGTATGTTGTGTCGTACAAAGGATATATAAGATACAAGGAAACCAGAATAATCCAAAGGAGGTAGGAGGATGAGAGAAGGGAAGCTTAGCAATCGACAAAAAAAGTATTTCACCATAGCAGGCTGTATGCTGTTTGGTCTTGGGCTTATGGCAGCCATAGGGAATCAATTTCGGGAAGTGCCTGGGAAAAAGGATGTATTGGCTCAAAGGGGAACCTTGGGAAAGCAGATCTTTGTGGCAGAGCTTGAAATGGATAAGGAGGAAGCTTCAGGAACGGAAATCACCATAAAGCCGGAGGGCATGGACAGCGGCAAGATGGAAAGCCTGCCGCCCCAGACAGACAAGGAGGAGCAGAAGCTTATGGCAGAAGTCACAAAGGAAGAGGTTTCCGAAGAGATACTGCATGATCCGACCAGGAAGCCGGATGGGGAGGAGATAGAGGGTACACCGGAAGCAACCGTCCATGAGGAAGTGAGGAAACCGGAAAGAGAGCCAGTAAAAAAAGGGGAACCACAGGCCGGGGATACATCCGGCGGACAGATCTATATCCCTGGGTTTGGCTGGGTGGGGAATGAAGGAGGAGGAGCTTCAGGAAAAACAGCGGGAGATATGTATGAGAATGGAAATAAGATTGGAATTATGAATTAGGAAAAGAACAAAAGAGGCTTATAGAAAAGCAAGTATGAGAAGAGAGGCATCATCCATGGATGGTGCTTTTTCTATGTCTGAGAAGTATGAACGATGGATGTATTAATACTTCTACTATAAAATGAACACCTGGTAATATCAGTAATCGTCCAGGAAGAAAGGAGTGGAATGAAACAAATTTTTCACCTGGCCCTTGTTTTCCTTATGATGTTTGTCCTGGCTTTCCCCATGAATGTCCTTGCAAACGGAGAGGGAAACATTGATGGTGGCGGAGGCGGTATGGGGCAGGGAACCAGCCAGAATAGCTGGACCCCAGGGATGGAGGGTGTACGGGTAACTGTAGTGGAGGCAGGAAGCGGAACACCGGTCACTACACCGATCGATTTGACCAACAAACGCCTGAGCAATATCTCCTATTCCTTCGGGAAGGTATGTAAGATTTCCTATTCCAAAGGAAAAAGCCTGATGCCAAGTACAGGAGCCTATGGCTATGTGAATCCAGGGCAGTCCCTGCCGCGACTTATCAGTTCCCAGAGCCTTGGGACAGCCAGTATTGAAGCTATCAAAAGCTACTTTACAGATGAGCAGGTGATCCGAAGCATTGCAGGGCTTACCGGGATGAGCTTCGATGCCTTGACAGGAGGCCGATATAAGTTGTTTTTAGAGCCGATCCTGTATGTAAAGTTTCAGGGAACCTTTGTGGCAATGACCGCAACGGAGGCAGCACTTTATGATGAGATCACCGGAGGGAGTGTCCGAAGAGTGCTTCCAAGTATTGCGTTCCAAAACTTACCCCTGTCTATGTTTTTGGAAACGGCAGACTTAGGATATCCGGCCTGGAGTGGACCACGAGCGGGTGTCCGTTCCAATCAGGAGGTAAAGACTTCCTTAGGGCTTGGAATCGTCCGCTTTTTGGAGGAGGTTCCACCGGAAGTGTCTGTTTATGATTATGAATATCGGGTCAATACGGAGGTTATCACCTCCGTAACGGTACGTGGTGGGCAATCCGATCCGGATCATCCGGTCAGTGTTACCTTTCATGTAGGCGGACGCAGTATGACGGTGAGAGGCGTGTATTATCCGGAAGGAGACAGCCAGCTTGCCTGGATTCGCTGGGTGACGCCATCTAATCCCCAGGTGATGACCATTACCGTGTCCGCATCCGGAGGGGGATATACGGAGAAGAGTACCATTACGGCAAATATCGTGGATCTCAACCGGAACCCGCCGCCCGATCCCCAGGCAGATGACCGAAACGACGGATTTTCGGAAGGACCAATGCCGGTGTATCCGGAACAGACAAGCACAAGCTGGAGCATCTGGCGGCCCTGGTGGCAGCCTTATTGGGTATGGCATGGGGGAAGTGAGGAGGAAGGAGGTTATTGGTGCGATCACGGCTGGTGGGAGTTTGACCTGGATGTGTATCATGCAAGTCTTACCGCAGCAATGGGGATTGCACCGGATGAAAAAAATCCTACGGCATCCGGCAGTACCCTAAAGTCCGGTTATGGCATCCAGGAGATTGTAACAGCGAATGTCAGTACCAGTCAAAGCTCTGCCGTTACTCCGGCACAGAATGCGGTAACCTATTTCCCGGAGTTTGGGTATCAAAGGTTCTGGCGTCTTTTGGAGCGCACAGGAAGCGGCTACAGCGCCCGGTTTGAGTTTCAGAAGAATGAATACAGCACCTACAACCGAAGAACACACTTTACACCAATCTGGTATCCGGATGGGAGCTATGCGCCCTACACCTGGCTGATGGACAGCTGGACTCCCACGGGGATGCTGTCAAAGAACCTGTCAGCTCGTGTGAGTATCCGAGGAAATCTGTGGATGGACTGGCATATCGCACCGCAAAAGCCTTCATAGATGGGTGAAAAGGAGATGTAGGTGATGGCGTATGAGCGAATAGATTGTCACATGTAACAAAGATTCAATCAACAGAAGGAAAAGAGTGGATAGAGCAATATCTGCTCTTTTTCTCTAAGTAGGAGGAAATGGAAAATGAAAACAAAGAAATGGATCACCCTGTTTATGGTAAGCCTGCTTCTTTCCTTGCTGTTTGCCACAACCGTATCCGCGTCCGGTGATGTGGCAGGAGCCATTGAGGGGACCTGGAACACAGCGGCAGGACAGATCAAAACCGTAGTCAACAAGGTGGTATTCCCAGCCATTGATATGATCCTGGCCGTCTTATTTTTCGTAAAGGTGGGGACCGCTTACATGGATTACCGAAAGCATGGGCAGATTGAGTGGGCACCGCCAGTGATTCTGTTTGCCTGTCTGGTATTTATGCTGACTGCCCCCTTATATATCTGGGGTATTGTGGGGCTCTAAAGGAGGGATGTATTTATGGAAAAACAGGAAGCAGTGAAGTACATTCAAGCAGATGCAAAGGAATATATGAGATTTTTTGATCCCTTTTCGGAAGAGAATCCGCCTTACGTTCCGGCTGATGGTGCAGCCCTTTATTTTTCCAGGGTCTATTACTGGGTGGATGACGCAAAAAGGTCCGGCTTTTGTTACTATCCGAAGCATATCACTCCAAAGGAGCTGAAAAAGGAAGAGAACATGCATCATGCCTGTGAAGCTTCTCCTCATGGAAGGAGGCTGAACTTTAAGATTCATAACTGCATCTATCCAGGGAAGGAGCCTGCAAGAAATGTGCAGAAAGAGGAATATATACTCGCTACCATGGGAGCCTTGGGTGAAGAAGCTAAGGAGGTTTTAAAGGGAGCATTTTTCTATGAAGAGATTCTTCCGGAAATGGAACCAGGGAAAAGAGAGACAATCGAAAAGGCCAGGGAGTGGATGCGTGTTTGCCAGGGGATGGATGCAGAAGAGTTTTGGAAGGTGATTGATGAGGTGAATCGGAAAACGGATCAAAGAGATCAAGAGGCAGTTTTAAAGGCTACCGGTCAGAAGCTTATGGAGCTTCCGGCAAGAGATATCGTACTTTGGCATCAGATCAAACGAGAATATATGAATCTGGCAGACAAAAAGGAACTGTGGAAGGTCTGTGCAGAGATGAATGGTCACACCTCAGATGATGAATTTATGGATTTTCGTTCCTGGTTGATTTCCCAGGGAAAGGAGACCTATATGCAGGTATTAGAGGAGCCGGATTCCTTAAAAAGAATGAATCTTTCGGGGGTAAACACCTCCTTTGAATCCTATCTTTATATAGCTGTAGATGTTTATGCTCAGAAAAAAGCAGTTGAGACAGAGGGACTGGCTGTCATTTTAAAGGACTATTGGAACTGGATGATGGAGGAGGGATGTCCTGGAGAAGAGCAGTATATAAGGAATCTGGAAAAGGTATACGACCTTTACGAGCAAACCGTATTTTATCCGCTGCCGGAAAAGGTAAAGGAACAGATCCACTCCCAGGTAAATCCGGAACCGGATATTAGAAGCGGTTGGGATCAAAACATGATGAACCTGCCCTGTTAATGACATGAAACATGAATGAAAGAACGTTTGATTTTTTTAAAATAAGGAAAAAGGGAAAGGAGGGGATAACTTCATGTTTATCTGGGATTTTGTTGCGGAGACGGTTTTGGGGCAGATCCTGGACTGGATGTATGGACAGCTCATAGGTTTTCTTGGTAACTTTTTTGCTTCCATGGGAGAAATGGGAGCAGAGCTGTTTGAGATGTCCTGGGTCCGGTCTGTGACGCTGTTCTTTTATCAGTTTGGCTGGGTGCTTTATGGAGTGGGGCTTGTGGTGGCGGTGTTTGAATGCGCCATTGAATATCAGTCCGGCAGAGGAAGTGTTCGGGACACCGCTTTCAATGTGATCAAGGGCTTTCTGGCTGTAGGAATGTTTTCTACGGTTCCGGTGCGACTCTATCAGCTCTGTGTGTCCCTGCAGGGTGTTTTTACGGCGGAGATTACCGGACTGGGGACTGGTATTGGAACCATTGCAGGAAACATCGTGAACAGCCTTCAGGATACAGGAAATCTGGAGTCAGCCATGACCAGCAGCCTGATTGGAGGCTTGGGGCACATCACAAGTCCCTTTCTGATGATTTTTATTCTGATCATGATGGGCTATGCCACCATCAAGGTATTCTTTGGAAATTTAAAGCGGGGAGGAATTCTCCTGATTCAGATCGCAGTGGGGAGCCTCTACATGTTCAGCATTCCAAGGGGATATCTGGACGGCTTCACCAGCTGGTGCAAGCAGGTGATTGGCTTGTGTCTTACGGCATTTTTACAGTCCGTTATTTTGATTGCAGGCTTGATGATACTAAAGGATCGGGCGCTTTTGGGACTGGGGCTGATGCTGTCAGCCGGAGAGGTGCCAAGGATTGCCGGGCAGTTTGGACTTGACACCAATACCAGGGCAAATGTTATGAGCACCGTCTATGCGGCCCAGAGTGCGGTCAATGTAACCAGAACCGTGATACAGGGGGTGGCAAAATGAATCGAAGCCAGTTGGTTTATATCGCGTCACCCTATGCAGGGGATGTGAAGCAGCATGTGGCCTTTGCAAAGGCTGCCTGCCGGTATGCCATGACACAGGGCTATACACCCATAGCGGTACATCTGTTATATCCGCAGTTCTTAGATGATGGGGTACCGGAAGAAAGAAAAGAAGGACTTCGAATGGGCCTTCGTGTTCTTATGGCCTGTGATGAGCTGTGGCTGTGCGGGGAGGAAGTATCACTTGGAATGGAACAGGAAAAGGACTTAGCGGAAAGAGTGGGGATTCCTATCCGTTGTATTCCTTCGGAACTAATAAATGTGTTGCAGACACAGGAGCTTGAAATTCCTTTGGGTCTGAGTCTGTAGGAAAAGCCAATGAAAAAGGAGGCAGCAATGTATATTTATCCGGAACATTTAAAAGCAAAGGCAACCATGTGGCTGTGGCAGCTTAGAGATCTGACCGTTGTTGGAGTTGGCGTTCTTCTTTCTGTGCTTACGGCCACTCAGACCGGTATCTTAATTCCGGCCCTTTTTACAGCCGCCTATGCATTTCTGGCGATCCGCTTTGAGAGACCAGTATTTTAGATTTCCTATCCTATGCCTGTGCATTCTTTTTTAAACAGCAGTTTTTTGAGTGGAGGTTTGAAGCATGAGGAGAAAAGAAAAAAAGGAAGAAAAGCAGAGGCTTTCCACCAGGCAGCTCATGAACACCAAGGAGGTTACGGATTACAGCCTCACTACCTACGATGGGGATGACCTGGTATATTTTATGATCCGCCCTACCAACCTGTCGGTGCTTTCCGATACAAATGTAGGAGCAAGGATCTATGCTTTGATGAATGTGCTAAAGGGCGTGGCAGAGATTGAGATGCTGTGTCTAAACAGCAGGGAGAGCTTTGAGGAAAACAAGAGCTTTCTTAGGAGCCGTATGGAGAAAGAAAAAAATCCGGTGGTGCGAAAGCTGCTGGAAAAGGATCAGAGCTTCTTGGACCGCATCCAGGTACAGATGGCAACAGCCCGTGAGTTTTTGATCCTGATCCGCCTGCATAGAGAGAAGGGACCGGAGGTGTTTTCCTATTTGGATCGAATTGAGAAGTCCCTAAAGGAGCAGGGCTTTCACGCAAAACGGGCAGGGAGAGAGGACATCAAACGGCTGATGGCGGTGTACTATGAGCAGAACGTGACCAGTGAACGGTTTGAGGACTTTGATGGAGAGAGGTGGATCATTCCGGAGGATTGATGGAAAAGTGGATTGCTATTGGAGAAAAATGTGGTATACTTTGAAGGAAGATAAAAAAGGAAGGGAAGGGAGGGAGAGACTTGCAATATGAGGAATTACTTCGCAAACGGGACGCATACCAAAAGGGAAAAAACCTGATTCCGGAGCTTACGATTACAAGCTTTGAGCGTGCATTCGAAATCGAATATACCCATAACTCCACAGCCATTGAGGGAAATACTCTGACACTGATGGAAACAAAGCTGGTTTTAGAGGATCGGATCAGTGTAGGAGGGAAGGAACTGCGAGAGATTTACGAGCAGGTAAATCATCAGAAAGCCTTTCGCTATGTAAAGGACTGTATTGCCCAGGCACTCCCTTTGGATAAAAAGATTGTAAAGGACATCCATGCCATGCTGATGGAACATATTTTAGTAGGTGGTGTTTATCGAAATGTGGATGTTTATATTTCAGGTGCGGAGCATACGCTGCCATCTCCAAATGAGATGTATCGCCAGGTGAAGGATTTCTATGGGGATTTGACTTGGAAGGGCAGCCAGTTAAACCCAATCGAGCTGGCTGCATGGACCCATGCGGAATTTGTGAAAATCCATCCATTTCCGGATGGGAACGGCAGGACATCCCGACTGATTATGAATTATCAGCTCATGGCTAACGGGTTTGTGCCGGTTTCCATTGCCAAAGAAAACAGGCTGGAATATTTCAATACCTTGGAAGCCTATGCGGTACTAGGAGAGATAACACCCTTTGCGGAAATGATTGCGGAGCTGGAGAATCAACAGCTCGATCAATATCTTTCTATGATTGAGCAGGCTCAGAGGATGGATTAAAAGTTGTCTTAAAGAAGTAAAAAGATTTTAAAAGAGCGTCAGGTGTGTAAAAGCATCAGGCGCTTTTTGTATGGGAGAAAAAAGTAAGGATGCGAAAAGTATTGAAAAGGGAAATGGAGGAGAACAGCCATTGAAAAATACAACTATGGACCAGTTTTTGGAGCCGGAGGATGTAAGAGTGCAGGAATTCCTGGATATGATTGCCCCTTCGGTGGTGAAATTTCATACGGATCATTTTATCTGTGGCAATACCTTCCGGTGCGTCTGGGCTCTTCGGGAGTACCCCACCGCAACGGAGGAGCAGGCGATTTTAAAGCGCTTAGGAGAAAAGGATGGTGTAACCTTACGCATCTATACCCGGCATGTCAATGCTGCCGAGGAGAAGAAAATCATCAGCAATGCAGCCAGCAAGAACCGGATGGAACGGGCCAATACCAATGATCTTCAGCAGACCGTAATGGCAGAAAGCAATTTAAAGGATGTGGCGGCCATTGTAGCGCAGACCCATCGGAACCGGGAACCGCTTTTGCATACGGCTGTTTACCTGGAGCTGTCATCAAACGATTACAACGGTCTGAAGCTTTTGCAGACCGAGGTCTTGACCGAGCTTATCCGCTCCAAGCTAAATGTGGATCGATTGCTTCTGCGCCAACAGCAGGGCTTTCAGTCCGTGATGCCAAGCGGCAGAAATGTGTTCCGGGACCAGTTTGAGCGGGTATTGCCAGCCAGCAGCGTAGCCAATCTATATCCCTTTAACTACAGCGGAAAGACCGATCCCCATGGCTTCTATGTGGGCAGGGATAAGTTTGGCAGTAACATCCTCATAGATTTTAATCAGAGAGCGGAGGACAAGACCAACGGTTCCATCCTGATCCTGGGTAATTCCGGACAGGGAAAATCATACCTGCTAAAGCTCATTCTCTGCAATCTTCGGGAAGCAGGCATGCACGTTATCTGCCTCGATCCGGAGATGGAGTATGAGGATTTGACCAACAACCTAAAGGGCTGCTTTATTGACCTTATGGGAGGAACATACATCATCAATCCCTTAGAGCCAAAGGTGTGGGACGAAGGAGATGATCCGGAAGATTTGGACGCGCCGGAAGCCTTTCGATTAAGGAGCCGCTTAAGCCAGCACATCAGCTTTTTAAAGGATTTCTTCCGCAGCTACAAGGACTTTACGGATCGAGAGATTGATGTGATAGAGATTCTTTTGCAGAGGCTGTATGAAAGCTTTGGAATTACGGATCAAACGGACTTTCGGAGGCTGCCTTCCGAGGACTACCCCATTCTTTCGGATCTGTATGAATTTATAGAAAAAGAATATCAGGAGTTTGATAAAAACAGGAGGCAGCTTTATACGGCGGAGCTGTTGCAGAGCATTCTTCTTGGCCTTCATTCCATGTGTAAGGGAGCGGAATCAAAGTTTTTTAACGGGTATACCAACATCACGGATTCCAGCTTTATTACCTTTGGCGTAAAAGGACTTCTGCAGGCAAGCAAGAGCCTGAAAAACGCGCTGCTCTTTAATGTCCTTTCTTACATGAGCAATGAGCTCCTTACCACAGGAAATACGGCGGCCAGCTTGGATGAGTTTTATCTGTTCCTGTCCAACCTGACGGCAGTGGAGTATGTGCGCAACTTTATGAAACGGGTAAGAAAAAAGAATTCCGCTGTGATACTGGCCAGTCAGAACCTGGAGGACTTTAACATTGAAGGTATCCGGGAGTATACCAAGCCTCTGTTCTCCATTCCTACCCACCAGTTTCTTTTTAATGCAGGTGCCATTGATGAGAAGTTCTATATCGAAACGCTGCAGCTGGAGCAAAGCGAGTTCTCCCTGATCCGTTATCCCCAGAGGGGCGTGTGCCTTTATAAATGTGGCAATGAACGCTATAACCTGATGGTCACGGCTCCGGACTACAAGGCCAGGCTGTTTGGAAAAGCAGGGGGACGCTAAAAGAGAAAGGAGTAGCCTGTATCGGAAATTGATTTAGGAGACAGGAGAAAAGCAGGGGCAGATACACCATTTAAAGCGAATTGATAAAGATGCTCAAGAGAGGAGGCTATGGGTGGAGATACAGGAGCAGAAATTCGGCATTGAGATTGAGCTGACCGGAATCACCAGGCGGCATGCGGCAGAGGTAGCGGCGGAATATTTTGGAACACAGCCCTATTATATTGGGAGCTTTTATAATGCTTACGCGGCAAGGGATGACAAAGATCGGCAGTGGAAATTTATGAATGATGCAAGCATTAGGCCGGAAAAAATGGTAAACAGACAGAGAGTAAGCGCAGATGGGGAATACAAGACCGAGATGGTGAGTCCCATTTGTCAATACGAGGATATCCCGGTCATTCAGGAACTGATTCGTAAGCTGCGAAAGCAGGGAGCCATTACCAATGCCAGCTGTGGCATCCATGTGCACATCGATGCCTCTCCCTTTGATGCCAGAACTCTTCGGAACATCACCAATATCATGGCTGCAAAGGAGGACTTGATTTATAAAGCGCTTCAAGTAACGGTGGATCGGAAACGTCGGTTCTGTCAGCCGGTGGAGCAGCGCTTTTTAGAGGAGCTAAACAGGAAAAAACCAAAGAGCATAGGGGAGATGGAGGGCATTTGGTATAACGGCAGGAGCCATAGGGATGACCACTACCATGACAGCCGTTATCACTGCTTGAACCTTCATAGTGTCTTTCAGAAGGGAACCATAGAATTCCGTCTGTTTAACGGGACCACCCATGCAGGAAAAATCAAGGCATACATTCAGCTTTGCCTGGCCATTGGTGCTCAGGCACTAAACCAAAGCTGTGCCAGCCGCAGGAAAACCCAGGCGGTAAATGAGAAGTATACCTTTCGTACCTGGCTTTTAAGGCTTGGTTTAAACGGGGATGAATTTAAGACCGCACGGCTTCATCTGCTGGCCCATCTGGACGGTTGCATTGCCTGGCGTGATCCGGCTCAAGCGCTTGCCCAGAAAGAGAGGATGCGGCAAAAGCGGGAAAAGGAAATGGCAGGCCGGATGGAAGAAGCTTCCGGAGGAGAGCGGATGGAGACGGAAAGTAGTATAGAAGCTATGGGGGAATCGCATAACGGGGTAGAAGAAAGAGCTGGGGAAGTATCCTCGGCTTTTACGATATCCATGTAGTTTATGAACGAAAGACTTTTCCAGTAAATCAGTAGGAGAAAAAGGAAATGAAGAAGAAAAAGGAACGGTTATACATTGCATATGGGAGCAACTTAAACCGGCCCCAAATGGAGCGACGATGTCCTGGAGCATCCGTTGCAGGCATTAGTGAGGTGACGGATTATGAATTGCTATTTCGAAATGTCGCCACGATAGAACCCAGGAAAGGAGCCAAGGTTCCGGTTGTGCTTTGGCAGATTACACCGGAGGATGAGAGAGCGCTTGACCGTTATGAAGGCTGGCCAAGGCTTTACCGCAAGGAGATGATGGAGCTTGAACTGGAAGGAAAGCCGGTGTCTGCCATGGTGTATGTGATGAACGAGGGGCGAAAAGCGGATCTGCCTGCCAGCTATTATTATGATGTGATTTCGGAAGGGTATCAGACCTTTGGCTTTGATGAAAAGGTATTGGAGCAGGCAATGGGCAGGACTATGGAGCTGATAAAGCAGGAGGAAGCGCTTGAGGAAGTGGCTACACCGGAAGAGGTGTGCCCCTTTAGCAGTCCTCAGATGTAAAGGGAAACGATAGGAAAGAAAGGAGATGAAAGCGATGGCAGCATCTGCGGCACTTACATTGGCGGCAAAGGCTGTAGCAGCGGCAGCTACGGATAAACGTGGAAGAACCGCTTTGCTTTCCATTTTGGCAGCGGTTCTTCTGCCGTTTCTTTTGGTAACATTTCTTTTATTGAGCCTTTTAGATGGGACAAGCACCCATAATGTATCGGCAGTGGAGCTTACCTTTCATGGAGGAAGTCTGTCCGAACAGATACCAAGGGAGTATCAGGGGTATATCGAAGATATGCGAAGGAGCTTTCAAGCCTTGGACGATTTGATTGCTGGAGTAGATAACCTGGAGGGAGGAGAGATAGACGGAAACCGGGTAAAAGCTTATTTTTATGCGGTGTATTTTGGAGAGGAGCAGCCATCCAGGAGAGCGCAGAGGGAATTTCTTGACTGCTTTTTACGCTATGAAGAACGCACACGAATCGTAGAAAATGAAGATGGAACCACCAGAGAGGAGACCTATATGGTCGCTATTTTTCTCACGGATCAGAATGAAATTTGTGCAAACCTAAGCAGCTTTCTGGGAACGCCTTTGACCGATGAGGGTCGTGCCAATGCCCAGCGGATCTATACGATAGCGGTCTATGGCAAGGGAGGTCCTGGCAACTTGGAAGCGGGACCGGCCATGAGTGAAGGAAGCTATGAGGCTCTCATTGCGGAGGCTGTGAAGTATATCGGCTACCCCTATGTATGGGGAGGCTCCTCTCCAGCTACCTCTTTCGACTGCAGCGGATATATCTGTTGGATCTTCACACACTCCGGCATTACAACCCTTCCCAGGACATCCGCAGGAGGACTTTATGAGCAGTGTGCGATAGTACCAAGAGAGGAAGCAAGGCCGGGAGACCTGATATTTTTTACAGGAACCTATGCATCCGCAGGGTCGGTGAGCCATGTGGGATTGTATGTGGGGAATGAGAAAATGCTGCATGCGGGGAATCCTATAGGCTACGGGGACCTTAATTCAACTTACTGGCGTGTTCATTACTACGCTATGGGCCGCCTGCCGGGAATTCCTTAGATAAAAAGATGGTGAAACATTTCAAGAATGGAGGCAGATAAGAAAATGAAAAACACAACACTAACTATGAGCTTTAATGCAGATCGACTGGATGCTTTGACCTATCATATGGGAAAGAAGGAGGCAGATTTACAGGAAGAGCTAAAAGACTATCTTCAGAAGCTCTATGAGAAATATGTCCCCCAGGCAACCAGGGAATACCTGGATGACCGAATCACAAGGGAGGAAAATGCAAGATCACCCCGTTCAATCCGGCAAAGGAATGTAGCTTCCCAGGAGACAGAGCAGGAAAACAGGGGATAAGCGAATAGGGTGTAAAAGACATGCGCCGGCATTAAGCACTGTAAGGCGCCGTGTGGCCTCGTGTGCCATTTTTATGGCAGGGGTGGCAGTAGTTACCCTGGGAGGAAAAATCCGCCTCGTTGGGGAGATTTGGACAGGGGAAAGGTTGGGGATGGACGGTAGAATACCAGGGGCGAAAATGGTGCAGGTTAAAGGGGTTATGCTGCTTAGGCAGCCTACCCCCTGAAAACACCGACCGGCAAAGCCGTTCGGGAAAAGAAAAGTGCATACTTTTTTGGAAGAGAACAGGAAACTTGATGCCTGATTTCAAAAAAGCAGGGGATTTAGGGGATTTCTACAAAGAAAAAGTGAATACCAGGAAGAATAGACCAGTAAAAGGGGAGGAATGTATGGATGGCGAAGGAAGTAAAAAAGGTACGAACCGGCTTTTACATTGAGAAGGAAGTGCTTGAGATGGCGGACAGCCTTCTGGCAGTAGCCAATGTACGTTCCAGAAATGAGTTTGCCACGGAGGCTTTGAAATTTTATTGTGGTTACTTAAACTCCGGAAAGGCGGAGAACTATCTTTTGCAATCCCTATCCTCCGTCCTGACAAGTACGGTTCGGGACACGGAGAACCGTCTGGCAAGAATGGATTTCAAGATAGCAGTGGAATTGTCCATGCTAGCACATATGATTGCGTACCATTCGGAGAGTCAGATTGATGAGATTACGTTCCGAAAGCTCCATGCAAAGTGTGTGGAGGAGGTAAAAAGATTGAATGGTGCTATAGAATTGGATGAGGCATATAGATATCAAAAAAGTGAAAACTAAAAGTTAAAAAGTTTATTGGTTTTGTATATGGACTGCCAGAATAGTTCCGCTTATAAAAGCATTGTCATCTGGGGTTATGCATAAAATATTTGCAAAACTGCATCACAGAGAATATAATGTAAGAGAAAAATTGTGTGCGAAAAATAGCAGGGGAAGTATACGTAAAAGTATTGTAAAATAAGGCTCTTTTAGGAGAATGGTTATGAGTGAAATTCAAAATTATGATGAGGCTGTCAAAGCAATAAAGACGGCTATTTTGCAAAGCCAGTATAATGCTTCCAAGATTGTGAATGAAAAACAGCTCATGTTATATTTTGGCATTGGAAAGTACATTTCTTTAAATTCACGGAATGGTTTTTGGGGAAAAGGTGCGATAGATGCCATTAGTGAGCGGCTGGACAAAGAGCTGCCAGGTCTTCGGGGATTTTCAGCACGGAATCTTCGATATATGCGTACATTTTATGAGGAATGGAAAAATTTAGATAATTCTCCTGTAAATTTTGAACTCAATGATGGTTCAAATTTGGCACATACATGTGCCAAATTGCTTAATGAATATAATAATGAAATTTGGAACACGTTTGTGCCAAAAACTCAGGAATTCCCCATTGAGGAGTTTCTGAGTATTGGATTTTCACATCATCGACTTATTCTTTCAAAGACAAAGAATGAAGATGAAAGAATTTTTTATATTAAAAGGTGTGCAACAGAGCGATTTAGCTATGAGGCTTTGGGCAGAAGCATTGCATCAGATGAATATCACCATCAGGGTAGATTGCCAAACAATTTTTATGAAACACTTCCAGCAGCAGATCAAGCATTTCGGGCAGTTAACACCTTTAAAGATGAATATCTGCTTGATTATATCAATGTGGAGGAGTTGGGTATTAGAGATAAACAGGATATAGATGAGAAGGTAGTAGAAAATGCTATCATCCACAATGTGAAAATGTTCATTCTCACGTTTGGTAAGGATTTTACATTCGTGAGAAATCAATACCACCTTGATGCTTTTGGCGAAGACCAATACATAGATCTTTTATTTTTTAATCGAGAATTAAATTGTCTTGTAGCGGTTGAATTGAAGACAGGAAAATTTAAGACATCATATTTGGGACAATTGTCAGGGTATTTAAGTGTACTTGATAAATTTGAGAAGAAGCCACATGAAAATCCTGCCATTGGTATTATTTTATGCAAGGATATGAATAAAGCTTTTGTGGATTTTGTTATTAGGGATTATAGCAAGCCGATGGGGGTGGCAACTTATAAGACCTCAAAGGATATGTCAGATGAGCTTAAGAAGGCTCTTCCTAATATTGACGATTTGAAAAAGCTGCTGGGCACGGACGAGGAGAGGGGATAACGAATGATTTTTTCCAAGATTCCATATGGAGAATTCTATGAATGCAAGGTAAGCCCTTTAGGATTTGAAAAAAGACCCTAGTTATAATGAGACATTTTGGGTCATTGGTAGAGAGGACGTATATAAAACAAAATTCTATAAAATTCTGGAAATAGCAAAGGGGGCGCTTATTTTGGCAATTACAGCAGATCTTTTACAGAGCCTTGTTCCTATTTCACAATTCAATAAAGGTCAAGCAGCGAGGATATTTGACAGACTTCATTCTGAAAGGGAATTAATTGTTTTAAAGAATAATCAACCTTCAGCAGTTATTTTGTCACCGGAAGAATATACAAGGCTAACGGAAATTGAGGAAGACTATTTTCTATTGTTAGAGGCAAATAAGCGCATGGAGGATAATGGAAATAAGAAAACAATTTCATTTGATTCCGTAATGAGCGATTTAGGAATCAGCGAAGACGAACTTTTGGATACGGAGGATGTAGATATCAAATGACATGGAGGATCGAGTTTTTAAATGAAGCGGAAAAGGACATGAAGAAACTCGAGTATGTCGCTCAGATTCAAGTCTTAAAGGAAATCTGAAAAGTTAGTCGAAATCTATTATCTACAGAGAAGAGTGAATATAGAAAACCTTTGGGCAACAAAAGTGGGACAGACCTCATGAAAATAAAGTTCAGGGATTTGGGAATCAGAGTTGTTTATAAGGTGGAGCGTATAGACGGAGTAATGAAGATTATTGTAATTTCCGCTAGAACCGATGAGCAGGTATATAAGGAAGCAGCAAAAAGGCGAGACAAACATGATTTATAACAGAAGATGTAATAAGGTCGTTATTAGGAAATTACTTAGTAGCGGCTTTTTTATTGGGACAGATATAGCAAAATTTAAATGACAGAAATTTGAATGAGATGTATAATGAAGCATAAAGAAGATGTCCATGTAAGAAAATATAGTTTGCGAAAGCTGCATTGAAATAGCCGGGGTATGTCTAAATGCTTATGCGGTGCAAATTGGAAAGAATATTTGCATTAAGGCAAAAGAGAGGGATTAAATGTACCATCCATCAAATACAAAAATTGAAAATAGAGCTATAGGTGCATTGAGAAACATTGTGGATGAACATTTAACAATGGATTCACAATTTAATTCTATGGATAAAGAAATGGCTTGGGATGGTTATATCTTTATTTTTAAAAATAATAACGGCGATCAGAGTAAAAGAAATCTGGATGATAAAGTTCCGGTACAGATCAAAGGACATATTGATAAGGAACAAGAATATTTGAATAAAAAGAGAATTACTTATCCTGTAGATCTGGTTGATCTTGAAATATATTATAATGACAGAGGCGTTTTATATTTTGAGATTTTTATGACAGAAGATGGAAAACAGATAGAAATTTTTTATTCTTCTTTATTTCCCTCAAAAATAAAAACTTATTTAGAAAAGGCAATCCGTAAAGGAAATAAAAATACGATCAATATTCCATTTTCCAAGTTACAAAAAGATTCTAAAAGTTTATATATTATTGTGAAACAGTTTAGCATAGAAAGCAGGATACAGGGATTTGGGGCTGGAGAAATTGTTCAAAATATGATTATGTTCAAAGATATGGATAGAGTAACATCCATTTCCGCAACAGCAGTTGGCGCAAAAAATGAGCTTGAAATGTTAGAGCGTTTATCTACAGGGGATGTTTGCTTTTATGGAACTACAAAGGAAAATCGGATAAAGGTCCCATTGGAATGGGATGAAAATTGTAAATCTTATTTTCAAAGGGAAGTATTCCAGACGATCTGTATTGATAGAGAGGTGTATTATGATCGATATAAAATTACTGCAAGCTCAGAGCAGGAATTTATATTGGAGCCAAGTGGGAATTTGTCTATAGAAATGATAAAAGGTAAATTTCACTTTAAAGTTCAAACAGGGATTGCCGAATTGAGAAAAGATGCAGATTTCCTTTTAAAACTTATGGATAGTACGGCGTTCCAGGTAGGAAATTCGTTATTCCCATGTAGAAATTTAGAAATATCAAAAGAATTTGAAGAAAAACTTAGATTTTTCATTGATTTGGATGATACTTTAAAACAGATAGAATTTGACTATAATAAGCCTGTTAGAGATTTTTCAGAAATTGTGTTTAGACAGTTGTCTAATCTGTTGGCAGTGAGAAAGGGATTAAAAAATAATCTTTTTACTGAAAAAGTGCATATTTTCAATTGGAAAATAGAAGATAAATATTTACCTGTAATTGTATCAAGACAAGATGATGAAACAAATAAGTTGACAAATGCAATCTATACAAGAAGAGTAGGAACATCAATAGGTGATGAAAAAGGAAATTATTATAGAGTTCCATTATTTACACGCATAGACAAGAATGTAATATGTGATTTGTATTGTTACAATTATGATTATTTCTATGAGCAAATTGATAAAGCGGATGTAAACGAATATACTACTATGTATTTAAATCATGCAGCATTACGCTTGGTGCAGGCATATGATGCAAATAAAGATAAAAAGCTCCTTGAAATTGCTGAGTACCTGTTAGATAAGATAGTTGATTTTGAAGGAGAAAAAGTATATTTGTTAATTAATCAATTTCAAATCAAAAAAAGGCAAGGAGCTTTAACGAAAAAAGAAATAGGTTTTTTGAATAATATATTTACAGAAGAAATACAAGAACAATTTGGAATTCATGTATTATTGGGAAATAAGGAGGAAGCTAAACGGTGTTATGAGCATATGGGGATAGAGGAACAAGAAGAAATAATGGATTATCCCATATATGATTTATTTCAATCCATATAAAATTTTATAATCCCTATTGTAGTAAAAATATAAGGAAAATATGACAGGAATTTAATAATAATTTCTAGAGGAGAATATCAATGCAAAAAAATGAGATTTTTACGGAAACAATGGAGATAGTCGGAAAAACTGTATTGAGCGCCATTCCTATAGGCGGAGCATTGGTTACATGTGTATGGGATTCGGTTAAGGCGCATGCAGCTCAGAGAAGATTAGATGAATGGAAAGGATTATTAGAAGAGAGATTACAATCTGTTGAGGAGACACTAGAGAATATAGGTAATAATGAACTTTTTTCTTCAACGATGATGCGGGCAACAGAGATTGCAATAAAAACAGCAGAAACTGACAAAAGAGTTTATCTTGCTAACGCGGTTCGAAATTCAATAAGCGTTTCATTAAATGAAAGTATTGTTATGATGTATTTAAATATGATAGATGAATATACAGCATGGCATTTAAAAATTCTTAATTATTTTAGAAATCCAGCAATAATGGTAGAGGATCATAATTATATGATGGGTTCAGCAATGCAACCATTGTTACAAGTGTTTCCCGAAATGTCAGATAATAAAGAATTAGTGGGAAAAATGGTAGATGATATGCAAAGCAGCGGGATATTAACCAAAGGAAGTTATATGAGTACAATGATGTCAAGTAATGGAATGTTATCTGAAAGAACAACAAAGTTTGGGAACTCTTTTTTGGATTTTATTGAAGAGAAGAAATGATAAGTTAAAAAAGTATTTTAAAGAATCAGGCAGATAAAAGGCAGTCAGAAATGGCTGTCTTTCATTATACTGGAAGAAGGCGAGGTAGTAGTATGGCAAAATTAATTTTCACCAGTCGTTACGTTCGAGATACACCTCCTTCTCATCTACAGAATTATATACAATACATCAGTACTCGTGAAGGAGTAGAAAAAATAGATGAGAGCAAAAAGAATCTTCCGGCCACGATAGCACAGAAGAAGCTGATAAAACAGCTCCTGAAAGACATTCCGGATGCAAAAAATTTGTTGGAGTATGAAGACTATCATCAGCATGAGACCATTGGCAACGCCTCCGAATTTATTACTCAAGCATTGGAGCAGAAGCTAAATATAGCGGCCACAAAGGAAAACTATGTGGACTACCTAGCCAACCGTCCACGTGTAGAGCGAATCGGAGAGCATGGTCTGTTTACCGATGCAGGAAAACCGGTGCTTCTTTCCCAGGTAAAGAAAGAGGTATCAGAACACAAGGGGCCTGTCTGGACCCATGTGGTTAGTCTGCGCCGAGAGGATGCGGCAAGACTTGGATATGATTCCGCAAAGCAGTGGATGTCACTTCTTCGTTCCAAACGTGCCATGCTTTCGAAATACATGAAGATTGACAGTGCTGACCTAAGATGGTACGCAGCCTTTCACAACGAAGGGCACCACCCCCATGTACATCTGATGGTATACTCAGTCAAAGATAATGACGGATACTTGACAAAGACAGGCATTGAAGCAATGCGCTCCGAATTGGCCCATGATATCTTCCGCCAGGACTTTGCGCAGATCTATGAAGGACAGAATCAGGCAAGAAATGACTTAAAAGAAAAATCGGCCGAAAGAATGCGGAGACTTACGGAAAAAATTACCCAAGGTGTATGTGATAATCCTGTGCTTATGGATAAATTGCAAATGCTTTCTGTCCGTCTAAAGAACACAGGAGGAAAAAAGGTATATGGCTATCTAAAAGCCGATGTGAAAAAGCTGGTGGATCAGATTGTAGATGAGCTGGCAAAAGATCCAAAGGTGTCAGAAGCATATCAGGCATGGGGGGAATGGCAGAATCAAATCCAGCAGACCTATTCATCAAAGAATGATCCACTGCCTCCATTATCATCACAGAAACAATTTAAAAGCATCAAAAATATGGTGATTGCCGAAGCGTTAAAGCTTGGTGACCACCATTTTTTTAATGAGACAACAGAACAAACGGATGATAACAAAAGGATTTATTTACCGGAATTTGCAGAGCAGGAAATATTCCAAAATCCGGATTTCATATTGGCTGCTACCAGGCTTATGCATCACCTTTCCCGAATGTTCCAGGAGGATTACCGAAAGGCATCCGGAGGTACTGGCATTGGACATGTCGACAGAAAGCGGAAACGTAAGCTGAAAGAGAAACAAATGGCACAGGGACATAAAAAAGGCGATCATACACCACAGCAGACTTTGTAAGAACAGGAGGGAAAAAATGGGTTATGTGTATTTTACGGACGAACAGAAGGAACGAGCAAATACGGTGGATCTAAAAGACTTTCTGGAGCGCCAGGGGGAACGTCTCATTCGCTCCGGACGGGAATGGCGTCTGACGAGCGATCACAGTATTACCGTTCGAGGAAACCGTTGGTTCGATCACGGGCCGGAAGAAAGAGGCGGCCTGGCAATTGACTTTGTGCGATATTACTATGGGGATTCCTTTCCGGACGCAGTCAGCAGACTTCTGGGAGGAGAACAGGGACAGGAGTATCGGCAGAGCAGACAACAGCAAGAAGAACCTCGCAAGCCCTTTGTGCTTCCTCCTGCAAGCCCGGATATGCGGAGAGCGTTTGCATATCTTTTGAAAGAGCGTCTATTGGATCGTGATATAGTGTCAGTCTTTGTAAAAGAAAAACTGATCTATGAGAGCCTGGAACCCACTAAGGATGGCGGCAAGCAGTATCACAATGCTATTTTTGTAGGATACGATCCACAGGGAACAGTCAGGCACGGACATAAAAAAGGAATCTATACTATGGGAAAAAACTATAGAGGAAACCTTGAAAGCAGTAATCCATCTTATAGCTTTCACTGGAAAGGGAACAGCAGTATCATTTATGTGTTTGAGGCTCCGATTGATATGCTGTCGTATATTTCTCTCCATAAAAAAGATTGGAAGATCCATAGCTATGTAGCATTGTGTGGGGTAGCTCCCCAGGCGCTATATCAGATGCTAAAAGATTATCCAAAGCTGCAGGAAGTAGTACTTTGTCTGGATCATGATATTCCAGGCATAGAGGCAGCCGAGAGAATCAAGAAGGGATTGTTTGAATCGGGATACCGGAATGTAAAAATAGAACTATCCCAGTGGAAGGACTGGAATGAGGATATCAAAGCATTGCATGGCAGAGAAGCAATGCCTCCGGAAGAACAGCCGCCGCCATTTATGGAGGAAGAAAAAGGTTTAAAAATGGCATAAGTAGATATTGATGCAGGCATAAAATGGAAAGCTTACATGAAAAAGAGTGCTTTATGATTGAGAAAGGAGGGAGGAAAAATGCAGGCTGCACAGCTTTTAGTCCTTGTGTGCGTTGGGCTGGGAATGCTTATACTGCTGGGGCTTATTACATTCTTATCCAGCTATTATAACTTGGATGGAATCAAAGCTAAAACAGTAGGAGACGGGCAGTATGGGACAGCCCGCTTTGCTACGGATGCGGAGGTCAAAAAGATTTATGTTCATGTTCCGTATGAGCCGAAACTTTGGCGTCAGGGAAAGAACCTTCCGGAAACACAGGGAATCATAGTGGGAGGAAGGTTTTCTCGTAATGGTGTTACAGCTTTAATAGATTCCGGTGACATTCATCTATTAATGATTGGGGCGGCAGGTGTAGGAAAGACCGCCAACTTTCTCTATCCCTGTATTGAATATGCCTGTGCCAGCGGTATGAGCTTCCTTTGTACGGATACCAAGGGAGATCTGTTTCGAAACTATGCCAGGATTGCGGAGAAATATTATGGCTATCAAATCTCTATTCTGGATCTCCGCAACCCAACATGCTCCGATGGAGACAACATTCTAAGCATGATCAATAAATATATGGATTTATGGATGGAGGAACCGGAAAACCTGACTTACAAGGCTAAAGCAGAAAAGTATGCGAAGATTACAGCAAAAACCATTATCTGCTCCGGAGCAGATTCCTCAAGCTACGGTCAGAATGCATTTTTTTATGATGCAGCCGAAGGTCTTTTAACCAGTGTGATTCTCTTGATAGCTGAATATTGTCCCAAGGAACAGCGTCACATTGTCAGTGTGTTTAAATTAATACAGGATCTTCTGGCCCCGTCTCCGGTAAAGGGAAAAAATCAATTCCAGCTTTTGATGCAGAAGCTTCCTCCGAACCACAAGGCCAGATGGTTTGCCGGAGCAGCACTAAATACGGCGGACCAGGCCATGGCATCCGTACTCTCCACCACCATGTCACGCCTAAACGCATTTTTGGATTCGGAAATGGAACAGATTCTGTGCTTTGATGGTTCTATGGATACGGAAACCTTCTGCAATTCCAAATCTGCCATCTTTATCGTTCTACCGGAGGAGGATAGTACCAAGTACTTTATGGTCAGCTTATTCCTGCAGCAGATCTATCGGGAAATGCTGTCCATTGCGGATGAGCATGGCGGGAAGCTGCCGAACCAAGTCGTAATTTTTGGAGATGAGATTGGAACCATACCGAAGATCGAATCTCTGGAAATGCTGTTTTCCGCAGGTCGATCCAGGCGAATCAGTATGGTTCCCATTATACAGTCCTTTGCCCAGCTGCAAAAAAACTATGGGAAAGAGGGAAGCGAGATCATCATTGATAATTGTCAGGATATCCTGTTCGGAGGTTTTGCACCAAACTCGGAAAGCGCGGAGATTTTGTCAAAGGCTTTGGGAAATAAAACCGTCCTGTCCGGCTCTGTCAGCAAAGGGAAGCGCGATCCAAGCCAAAGCCTGCAAATGATACAGCGCCCCCTTATGACCGCAGATGAGTTGAAATCCTTGCCAAAAGGACATTTTATATTGGCAAAGACAGGCTGTCATCCTATGCGGACTGAGCTCCGATTATTTTTTAAATGGGGAATCGAGTTTGAGGAGGAATATAAAGCAGAGCAGCATGCTATAAGAGTAGTGTCCTATGCAGATAGAATAACATTAGAACAGGAGATTCTTAGCCGACAGATGGGAGAAAATATCCTCTTTTCAGAGGAATGGGAACCACCGCAGGAGCCGCCAGCAAGCGGAGGCATTGGGCAGGGGCAGGTAATGGAAGAACGTAAAAAGGCTTCTGAGATTTTGCAGCGCCATAGAGCCGGATACCGGCCGCCGCTGCGGACGGACTAGGAAGGAGGTGCAATGGGATACTTTAAAGCCATTTATACTTCTGATTTGCCTCATAGAGCCATAGCAGTATATATGTATCTCTATGATCGGGCAGACAAGGAAGGAAAGTGCTGGCCAGCCATACCAACCATAGCCAGAGAGCTTGGCATATCGCGCAGTACTGTAAAAAGGGCACTGGATGATTTGATAAAAGCCGGATATCTGAAAAAGGAATTCCGCTATCGGGAGAATGGCAGCCATACATCAAATCTTTATATTCTTTTTTAGATCAAAATATTCCGCCAGGGGAGTAGTTTGCCTTCCGGGTGGTCCCAGGAGGGATTCATGGTGGACCACCCAGAAGGAAACACTTTAAGAAAGGATATAGACAGAGAAAGAAAAAGGCTATCTTCCAAAGAGCTGGGAAGTAGCCTTTTACAATAAGTGGTTAATTTAGGGCCAACTTAGGTTAATTAAACGTCAACATATTTTCATCTGGAAAATTTATGATATAATTATCTTGTCACTGAACTGATATATAGTTTGATAAAATCCAAAATGAATTGCTGTTGTTTTTCATCCATTGGCTCTAACATAGAAAGAACGTCCATGACAACAGGATTTTGGACAATAGGCTGTTCGGCAAGAATATCATAGAGCAAATAGTTTAATGTTACATCTAAAACGCCACATAGATGCGCTAAGGTTTTTAATGAAGTTGAATTACGGCCAGTCTCAATTCGGCTAAACGCACTGACAGATAATCCGCTAAGCTCGGACAGATCTTCCTGGGTTAAAAATTTTGCTTTTCGTGCTTGGCATATTCGTTTACCAATTAATGCATCCATTTCATTTCACTCCTGAATTTAGTGTATCAATTTAGAATTTGAAAGTGAAATGAATAATATGCTTATGATATTTATAAAAACGCTTAGTAAACTATTGGAATGGGGATAGGCAAGGAGTGAAGATACAAGAAGAAACCATCATGTCTATGGTTTATACATTGGAGCTTTTAAGCTATAAAGGAATGAGCGTTCGGGGAACGGTGCATCAAAGCCTTATCTGGTTAAAAGAGTGGTACAAACAGCAAGGAGATTGCAGATATCTGGATCTGGCTCTTTTGCAGATTTCCGCTTTGTGTTGGATGGGACTGGCGCAGGAGGAAGATAGGGCATTATATAATGAGCTTTGTATTTTGGCCGGAACTGACATAGAAAACCTGATAGAGGACTGTGCCGGTATAGCGAAGCGAGTTAAGGTAAGCAGACCATCTATCCGCAGTCTGATTGGAAAATGGATGCCAAATAAAAAGAACTCTATGACAAAATCAGACGTCGTTGAGGATATCATGGAAAAATTAGAAACTCAGAAAGAGGGCCAATATTACTATAACTATGAAAAGAGCTGGCTTAAGAATGTACGGTCAGAGGAGGCAAAAAAGGATCTGTATAAGCTTGTGATTAACCAGGAGGAAAGTTTTCTTTTGGATTTGAAACAATTTCGCATTTATACATTTGAAGTGAAACACGGTTGAATGCAAGAATACGAAAGAGTGGGATGTACGGATGATAAGAATTGCAGTCCTGGATGATGATCCGATGTATATTGAGCGCATCCGACAGATTACAGAGACATGTATGCGTCAGCTCGAAATGAGATATGAGATTCATGATTATGAAACCGGGCAGAGTGTACTGGATGATTTGAAAAAGGAAATCTATTATGACGTGTATCTTCTTGATGTTCAGCTTCCGGATATAAACGGACTGGAGGTAGCGAAGCGTATACGACGCAGATGGTCAGATCCTATTGTGATTTACATTACGAATTATGTAGATTATGCAGTAGAGGCATATGAATTGAATACCTATCGTTATATTCCAAAGCAATTATTAGAAGAAAAGCTTCCAAAAGCGTATGCTTCCATGGGAAATATATTAAGAAAGCAGGAGAAATACAGACGGATGTATGTGGTTGAACGGTATGCGCAGAAGGAAAAGATATTTTACAGAGATATTTACTATTTGAAGAAGGACAGAAAATATGTAATTTTGGTACATAAAGATGGAAAAACGTCAGTTCGCAAAACGATGACTGAGATTATAGAAGAACTTGGTGAAAATGAATTTTTGCTGATAGATCGTAGCTATGCGGTGAATATTGAACATGTACAATCTGTTAAAAACTGCCAGGTCTATTTGCAGAATGGAGAGGTGCTTCCGGTAAGTAAACCCAGGTGGTCGAAGGTTCGGGATACACTTATGGGCGTTGGGAGATAAAGATGCTGGGGTTGTGTTATGTAGTTATACAGGTTATAGAAATATTAATAGGTGTCTGGATTGTGCATAGCTTGTACTCCGAATACAGAATATATTCCAAATGGGCGCGAGGAATTTTAGCGGTTAGCTGTGTGATATTGTGGATTATATATATAGGAAATGCATGGGATTCATTTATTTCCAATATATTTATATTGTTTTATAGTGTGCTATTTTCGGGATTATATAGCATTTGGTTCAGAGTTGGTTTTTTAAAAGTATTTCTGGTAGAAATGCTATACCTGATCGACATCTCCTTTCTTAAAATACCTATATTGATTGTGGAAGCAATGTCAGTCAGTGAACCTTTGCATAAAGTGAATCGTGGCAGTCGTACTTTAGTAGAAACCATGTGGTGCATGACTTTGGCAATAACAATCATATTAGTGGGAAAGAACAGTAAATTTGTTGAACAATATAAGAAGTCGATTCAACTGTTAGTATCTAAATATACAGCATTGATGCTACTGCTGACAGGGATTCAATGGATTTTGTTAAGTTACAACATGTGGCTAGGAATGCAGGGTTTTCAAACAATTGATTTGATTTTATGTGTTATTTTGATTTTAAGCATTTTCTTATGTCTGCATTATTTGGTGCTTCGGATGGCATATCATGAAGTAAAATTGGAAAATGAACGTTTGGATATGTCACAAGAGTTATTACAAAAACAAAACTATGAGCTTCACGAAATGTATGAGAAAAACAGTGCACGTATGCATGAATATTCTCACAATCTGGAGTATTTATATTACTGCATTAGGGAAGAAAAGTATTTTGAAGCCGGGAAGTTTCTCCAAAAATACATTGGCGGATTAAATGAAGAAAAACGAATCGTATGGACAGGGCTTCCGTTTTTAGATTTCATAATCAATTATAAAAAACAGGCAATGGATAAAAGAGGGATAGTGTTTCATCTCACATTAGATGTATATGAGTATCCTTTCAAAGAAGCAGAACTGGGTATTTTATTGGGGAATTTATTGGACAATGCAATTGAAGCATGTGAAAAGTGTGAGCTAGGGAAGAGAGAGATAAAACTGCATATTTGGAATGTTAGATATATGTTTATGCTGAATCTGATAAACAGCAGCTCAAAAAGTCCAGAAGTGAGAGAGCAGCAGTTTATAACAGATAAAAAAGAAAAAAATGCTCACGGAATGGGGGTGGAACAGGTAAGACGCATAGTAGACAAGTATGGTGGAGACATCAACTTTCAATACAGTGGTGAGCATTTTGAAACAAACGTTATTGTGTCAAATATGAAGGAGGAAAACACATGAATTCAGAATTAAAGGTAACAGAGAATTTAATAATGGAACTTCAGGAAGCAGAACAGGTTGAAGTGGAAGCTGATAGTGGTACTTATTCAGTTACTTATGATTTTGGCGGTATTATGAGCATCATTTGCTGCTAAACCCTTTGCGGCCTTTGGGCCGCATTTTTTAATTTTGGGATAATAAAGGAAGTACAAATGAGTAATCAACAAGAAGTATGTCAAAACACGGAATATTGGGAAAAGGTTCTGGGAAAAGAAATATGCGAGGAACTCCTAAAGAATAATATTCCTGAAGAAGACACAAATATTTTTGAAAATGAGCTCATTGTATTGGAGCAGCTCTGCGAAGAATTATTTCTGGAAGAAAACGGTTGGAGTGAATACACTTTTGATGGAACATTCGGGAACTTTTTTCGTTTTTTTGGAAGGCTTGCAGCCAACTATGCTCGTAGTACGGAGACAGCTCATATAAATGATTTTGGAAACACTGTTTTATCCAATTTTTACTCTTCCGCAGCATGGATACCAATACGTGTATTAATTCAAGATATACAGACCCGTAAGGAAAAAGGGCAGCTTCAAGGAAAAAATGATAAAGAGGAATACAAATACTATCAGGAAAAGTTTTTAAATGACCGTTCCTATATACGCAATTTATGTATACAATATCCAGAAATGAAGCGTTTGCTGCTCTTGCAGGCGGCTTCCGTCACAGAACAGCTTAAAAGAATTGCAGTGAAGATAGCTGATGACAGAGAAGTGCTAAACAAACAGTTTTTTCCCCAGCATCCATTTCAAAATATCGAAAAAATAGAATCAAATTTATCAGACAGGCACAAAGGCGGACAGACTGTAGCAAAAGTATACTTGGACAATCAAAGGGTTTTCATTTATAAACCCCGTAGTTTGGAAAAGGATAACAGCTTTTTCAAATTATACGGGCTATTTTGTGATCAGGGGAATCTGCCGCTTAAGAGAGTTTCGATCTTAGCACGGGACAGCTATAGTTGGGAGGAATTTATAGAACGGAACCCATGCAAAAATGAAACAGAGGTAAAGAGGTATTTTGAGAGAATGGGGATCCTGCTCTTTCTATGCTGGCTCATGGATGTAAGTGATATGCATGGCGAGAACATTGTTGCGGATGGGGAATATCCCATACCGATTGATCTGGAAACATTGCCGGGATGCCCGGATGGTATGATATATCAGAATGCGGATCAAAAGATACATGAGGAACTAAAGCATTCGGTGTTAAGCACCGGAATACTGCCGGTTTTGATATGGGGAAAAGCAGGAAAAGGAATTGTGTTAAATGCCCTGAACAAAGGGGAAGTCGTAAAGACACCCTTTCGCATTCCGGTGATTTGTGATCCGGAAAGCTCAAAGATTCATATAGCACTCCAACAGGGGGAAAAGGTTCTTCCGGACAGTCTCCCCGTATACCAGGGCAAGACGGCAGATCCCTCCCTTTATGCAGGTGAGATAATAAAGGGATTTGAGCTTGCATATGAATTTTTTCTCCGAGAAAAAGAACGGCTTATGACTGATTTTGGGGAGATATTTTCCGGTGAAAGCAGATACCTGGTACGTCATACCCAGCAGTATCATATGTACCTGCAGACCTCCTTTTATCCGGAATTTCTGGAAAACGGAGAACGGAGAAAGCTGTTCTTTCACATTCTAGATAAAAATAAAAAGAATAAAGAGCTTTTAAAGCAGGAGAGAGCTGCCTTATACCAGATGGACATTCCTGTTTTTTACCGAAAGGGAGAATGGAAGAAGTGGGAGAAAAAGGTGGAAACGCTTGGAGAGACAGATTTAAAAAAGCAGCTTTCCCTTATTGAAGTATCTTTGGGACTTTTAGAGAAACGCAGATTTGTAATCAAAAAAGAAAATGATGCTCATGGAAGCCGGAAGAAAAAAACATTCAGGGAACGTTCCTCGGAACAGATTCAAAGGATAGCGGATGCAGTATGTGACAGGGCCGTCATAACAGATGAAGATGATATCGGATTTTATGGGCTTCAGGTGGAGGAATCCGGTAATTTCAGGGTTGGGCCTGCAGGGATCCATTTGTATGAGGGAATCGGCGGCATAGCCGTATTCCTTGCAAGGGTGCTTCGGGATAATCATAATCGGACAGACAGATATGAACATGTTTTTGACTTGTGTATACGGAAGCTGTTCCGTTATACGGAGAAAGCAGGCCGGGCGATCCAAGGAATGGAGACAGAGTATATAGGTGCTTATCTGGGAGAAAGCTCCGTAGTTTTTACATATATTCTGCTCTATGAGATTACAAAAGAAAAAAGCTTCCTTACATGGGCACAGCGACATGCAGAGCTTGTAGAACAACTGCAGGAGACAGAAACTTCCATGGATTTTCTGTCAGGGCTATCCGGGGCGGTTATGGTCTTTGCAAGGCTTTATGAAGCGACAGGGAAGAAGCATTATCTGGAGACGGCTGTCCGGATGGGGGAACAGGTGTGGGCAGGATGCAAGGCGTTTGAATCAGGAGCCGGATGGTGCTTATTAAAGGGAACAATGCCGCTTGCAGGACTGGCCCATGGGAACAGCGGACTCTTGCTTGCATTTGGATATTTGCTGGAACTGACACAGGGCAAATGTTATGAGGAAAGAATCGAGAAGCTGCTGCTTTATGAGGATGGTTTGTATGAGAATGGGAACTGGAAGGATCTCAGGCATCCGAATGGAGTGCGGCTCTGCAATAACGCATGGTGTCATGGAGCAGCCGGAATACTGATTTCCAGACAGAAGCTCAAACAAGGGAATTTTAGGGGAATGTCCGAGTGGATTGAACGAGATGTAGAACGTTGCAAACAGATCTTTTTAGAGGATAGGGAACCGGGAGAGCTTTGCCTGTGTCATGGACTTGCCGGGAATTATCTGGCACTGGGCCAATATCTGCGGACAGAGGAAGATCTGGAATTGGAAAAAGAGAGAGAAGCTCTGGGGGAACGGATCTTGAAGCGATTGGAGGACGGAAAATTGTCACTTCGGGAAAGATACAATCCGGCATTGATGACAGGGCTTTCAGGAATTGGATTTGCATTGTGCGAGGATAGTGGGGATTTCAAAATCCTGGGATAAGGTCAATTGAATATAGCAGATTTGGAGAAAAAATTTGAGATGAAAAAAGCATCCTTTTGAGTAATGAAAGGGTGCTTTTACTAATTATTTAATGAAAAATTTAGAAATATTACGGACGGTTTTAGGCTAGACTGGTCAATTTAAGGTCAACATTTTCAATTAAGGGTCAATATATTGAAAATTTTTGTGAGTTTGTTATCATGCAGTCATACCCTCAGTGCACAAGGGGACAGAAAATTTTGTCTTATGAGAAGGGAGCGTACAAATGAAAAAGAGAAACAAAGAAAAAATGTATGTTCAGAAAAGGGGGGAAGTTTGAATGAAGAAACGAAGTTGGAAACAAGTTCTTGCAGGGCTTCTTGCGATAGCTGTGATGGTGACATCGGTTCCGCCTGTAGATGTGTTGGCAACAGGATTAACTCCACAGCAAATTCAACTTTTTGATTACAATAAGCTATACTCTGCCGAAAGGGGAAATACATTTCTTGTTGGATTTAAAAATAAGGAACAACAACTAGAAAAAGGTCATGGCGATTATCTGGTAGGAGAAAGAGCTTTTGTAGAGTATTCTATGGCATATAACTCGCCTGTAAATATAGAGTTGTATTCCATAGATAATGGTGTGGCTAAACGCTTGGGCTTTATTTATGGTTTGGAGTATACCGAAAATCGTACAGGAACGATAAATAAATATACACCAACCGGACAGCAGCTTAGTACGATAAAAGATAAATTAAATGCCCTTTCAAAAGATCAAGATGGATTTAAAAAATTGTTCAATATTCCGGGCGCATCCTTAACGGGAGAAAAGGCCGCTTATTCAACTTTGAGTGAGTATTACAGCTATTATGGTTTGGATAATCCATTTGAAAAATCTGAAGAAATGATGGTGAAGCCAGAAGAAGATAGCAAATTGGAAAATACAGAAGACAATTTGGAAAAAGAATTGGAAAATGTAGAGGATGCACCATCAAAAGATACATCAGACGAAACAAAGAATCAGGAATCGGAAAATAGTAAAAAGGATTCTTTAGCAAAGACAGAGTTGCAAAATAATAATGCACCTATTACTGGAGGTGCTATTGTGAAGCAATTAGAAGAAGGTGAAGATTCTGATAATAACATAGATGATGGAAATGTTAATAAGGATAATGCAGAGGATCAATCTTTAAACAATCCACCGAAAGAAGAGAAACCAGATGCATCTATAGATGAAGCAACCAAAGAAGAGAAACCGGATGCATCTACAGATGAAGCAACCAAAGAAGAGAAACCGGATGCATCTACAGATGAAGCAACCAAAGAAGAGAAACCAGATACGTCTATAGATGATTCAGTACCGGAAGAACCGGCAGAGATCCCAATAGAAGAATATCCGGAGGATTTCTATTTGCCAGAACCGGATTATGATATGGCAACATTTAATCTTCCGGGAGATACTCCGAGTGAAATTATTCATAATTTCTTTGTTTGGAATGGAAAGTATTTTGAGGAAGCAACACAAACTGCGGTCTATGCACCGCCAGGCGAATACGAAATACGTATTTTACCTCAATTGCAATCTACAGAAAAGTTAATACGAAAAATACCATTCACAATTGTTGGTTCAGGTATTGATGGGGAAATAACAGTAGAAGATGTCCAAAGACTTATTATTCGGGAATGTGAGAGTTGGAACAATATTCTTTCTGGCTTTCCTAGTTTGAAATATATATCTACCGGTGACCCGGTGGACCTTTTAAGCGGTGCTCTCCGTTGGAGCTATAGAGATATATTGGTTGAAGGAAAAGAACCGCTTGATTTTACACGTACCTATGTATCAAGCTTCAGAAAAAGAGATGATTTTGGACTTGGAAATGGTTGGACGCATACCTATTCTTATTTTGCAGATATCCGCAGCAGCGATGTAAAAGTGATCCTACCGGAAGGCGGAGTAGTTAATTTTGCATTGGATTACGATGAAAGCTATACGGCTTCTGAGGGAAATGAATACTCACTGCATAAAGATGGCGATGGCTACCTGCTCTCCAGCTCGGGAGGAAAACAAGTATATTTTAATGGAGATGGAACAGCTTCTAAGGTAGTTGAACCCGATGGAACAATCATTCATATTGAAAATTCCGGAGGAAAGCCATCAAAGGTTACAACCAAAACAGGAAGTCTGTATTTTACATACAGTGGAGATCATTTAGTCTCTGTAAAAGATGATTCAGGACGTGAGGTTACATTTGAGTATTCCGGGTCAGATTTGAGCAGGGTAAACAATCCGGATGGCGACAGCATGAGTTATACTTATGATGAAAATCATAATATGCTGACAGTCAAAGATTTAAACGGAAATCTGGTTCTTGAAAATACTTACGATGATTATTACCGTGTTTCAACGCAGAAAATGCCGGATCGTGGTCTTATGACATACTCTTATGATATGGATAATAAAATAAATTCATATCATGAAGAGGGTGGAAAAGAAATATCTATAACGTATGATGATGATCAGCGGATAACATCCTTTACGGATAATACGGGGACAGAGTACTACTCTTATGATAATTTGAGCAGGAAAGTTTCTGAAACAGATAAAAATGGAAATACAACAGAGTACACATATGTTGGAGATACTCATAAGGTAGAAAGCGTCACCTACCCCAACGGAGCCACGGAGCGCTACTCCTACAACGAACGGATGCAGCTCGCCTCCATGACACAGAAGGACGGCACCACCGTGTCATTCTCCTACGACGGGAACGGCGACCTGGTGAAGAGCGTGGATTCCAGAAAGGGCGAGAGAACCTACGCCTACGATGACAGGGGGTATCTTGCTTCCAGCACGGACGCTTTGGGCAATACCACCACCTACACCTGTGATTCCATGGGAAACATCCTCACCGAGACGGATCCCAAGGGAAACACCACCACCTACGAATACAACTCCAAGGGATACCTCACAAAGCAGACGAGCCCCTTAGGGAACAGCTACTCTTACGAGTACTCCGAAGCCGGGAAGCTGGTAACGGAGACGGATCCCCTGGGAAATAAGAAGACAACCGATTACAACGGCAACGGCTTCGAGACGGCGGTTTCCGACTGGCAGGGAAACAAGACCCTGTATACTTATAATGCGGTCAACGACCTGACCAGTATGACGGACCCCACGGGAGCCAAAACCACCTATACCTACGACGGCCAGGGCAACCGCACCTCCGAGACGGATGCGGACGGCCACACCATCGCCTATACCTATGACGCCCTGGGCCGCATGACCAGCCGGACGGACGGCAACGGCAACACCACGAGCTTTTCTTACGACGCCAACGGCAACCTGACCTCCAAGACCAACCCCTACGGCCATGCTTTTGCCACGGGCTACAATTCCATGGACCTGTCCGTCAGCGAGACAAACGAGAGGGGGCTCACCACCTCCTACGAGCGTGACACCATGGGCCGCATCACGAAGGAGACGGACGCAAAGGGTCATTCCATATCCTACGGCTACGACGCCAACGGCAACCTCACCTCCGTCACGGACGCAAGGGGCAACACCACCTCTTACAGCTACGATGCGGAGAACAAGCTGACCAGGATTGTGGATCCGGAGGGCGGCACCACCGTCTTTGCCTACAACGCCCTGGGGCAGCTTGTCACCATCACCGATGCAAACGGGGCAAAGGGGAGCATCTCCTATGACGCAGACGGCAACCCCGTGAGTTCAGTTGATGGATTGGAACAGACCACGGGTTATGAATATGACGGCCTGGGCCGCATCGTAAAGCAGAACAATCCGGACAAGACCAGCCGGAGCTACGCCTACGACGCCAACGGAAACGTGCTTTCCGTCACGGACGAGCGTGGAAACGCCACGACTTATACTTATGACAAAATGAACCGCCTTACCTCCATCACCGATCCGGAGGGCGGGGTGATCGCCTATGCCTACACCGCAGACGGCCAGCTGGCAACGGAAACAAACCAGAGGGGAAGCGTGACGGCTTATACCTACGACGGCAATCACAACGTCACCTCCGTGACCGACGGCAGGAAGAACACCGTCACCCTTGCCTATGACAAGCTTGACCGCCTTTCCTCCGTGACGGACGCAGAGGGCGGCGTCACTTCCTACGCATACGACGAGGTGGGCAACATCACCGGCATCACCCGTCCCACCGGGGGCATTTATACCAGCACTTATGACGAGGCCGACAACCGGACCACGCTGACGGACGCCCTGGGACACGGCGAAGCCTACGCCTACGATGAAAACGGCAACTGCACCAGCGTCACGGACCGCAGGGGCAACACCACCAGCTATACCTATGACAAGAACAACCGCCTTACCAAGATCACGGACGCCTTGGGCGGAACCACCGTGTACGCCTATGACGCCCTGGGCCAGGTGACCTCCATCACCAACGCCATGAACGGGGTCACCTCCACCATCTACGATGCCAACGGCCAGACAACCACGGCGGCAAACGAGCTGGCGGGAGAGGGGACCATCCACAAGGTGCGTTACGAGTATGATTCCATGGGCCGTGTCACCAAGCGTTACAACGAGGACAACTCCTACGTGAAATATGCTTACGACAAGAACGGGAACCTGGTCCGCATGACCAACGAGAGGGGCAACGCTTATACCTACACCTATGATAAGAACAACCTGCCCTTGACGGAAACGGATCCCATGGGCGGAACCACCACGGTGACCTACACGCCAAACGGCCTGACCGAGAGCGTGACCGACGCATTGGGCGGCGTCATCCGCTACACCTACGACAAGAACGACAACCTGATCAAGATGGTGGACGCAGAGGGCCACACCCTCACCTACACCTATGATAAAAACAACCGCCCGGTATCCGCCGTGGATGCCAACGGCAACAAGACGAAGTTCACTTATGATGCAAATGGAAACGTGACCGCCGTGGAGAATCCGGACGGGGGCGTGGAGCAGTACGTCTACGATCTCAACGACCAGCTCACCTCCTACACGGACGGCGAGGGCTATACTACCCTTTACGCCTACGATGAAAACGGCAATTTAATCAAGGTAACGGACCCCAGGGGCAACAGCCGCACCGCAGAATATGATGCGCTGAACCGCCAGACCGCCACCGTCAATGAGGAGGGCGGAAGAGTAGAACTCTCCTATGATGCTTTAGGACGCATTACAAAGGTCATCAATGAGGACGGAGCCGTAACCGAGTATGAATATGATGCCAAGGGAAGAGTAACGGGAATCAAGGACGCTTACGGCAACTATAAGTATTTCACTTACGACCCCATGGACCGTGTGGCTTCCGTAACCGATGAAAACGGCGTGGAGCGTAAATACGCCTATGACTTCAAGGGCAATCTGACCAAATACACGGACGGCCTGGGTAACAGCGAGACCTATGCCTACGATGCCAACGACAACCGGATCAGCGTCACCAACCGGAACGGCGAGACCTACACCTATACCTATGACGCATTGAACCGTGTCACCAGCGAGACGGATCCCAAGGGCAATACCAAGTCCTTTACCTATGACAAGGACAGCCGGATCACGGCGGTCAAGGACCGGAACGGCAACACCACGAAGTACGTATTGGACGGCAATGGAAACATCGTTGAGAGTATAGACGCAGCCGGAACCGGCAGCACGTTCACCTATGATTCCATGGACCGCTTAACGAAGATCCGTGTCCACAGGGTAGACAAGACCCATAAGGTAGACGAGTATCAGGAGACCCTCTACACCTACGACCACAGGGGCCTGGTAAAGACCGAGGTTAATGCCAAGGGCGACGGAAAGGTGTTCGTCTATGACGGCAACGGAAACCTGATCCAAAAGACCGACGAGGACGGCTATGTCACCGAGTACGAGTACAGCCCCGTCAACTTAGTAAGCAATATCAATTACAATGATGCAAAGTCCGCATCCTACGCCTACAACGGCACGGGCGAATTGATCGAGATGGATGATTGGAACGGAAAGACCTCCATCGGAAGAGATCTTTTGAACCGTGTGGTAAAGGTGACGGATCACGATGGCAGGGAAACAGAGTACGGCTGGGACAACGTAGGAAACAAGACCGTCCAGGGCTATCCGGACGGAACCCAGGTGGACTACTACTACGATGCGGAAAACCAGATTGTTGAGATGAAGGACTTTGACGGGGGCATCACCAGGTTTGAGTATGATGCCAACGGAAATAAGACCTTCAAGGAATATCCCAACTACGAGACCGCCTACTACTTCTACGATGAATGCGACCGGATCATCGAGATGGACGAGTACGACTTAGGCGGCAAGAAGCTGTTCAAGACCACCTACAGCTGGGACGCAGAGGGCAACCGGTTAAGCGAGATGCAGTACAACCACGGCCAGAGCGGGGCCAGCGGCAACGGCAATGGAAATGGTGGAAACAAGGGCAATGGAAACAGCAAGGGAACGGGAGGCAACGCAGTCATCTCGGGAGCGCTCTTTAATGCAGTAAATGTATTAGACAGTCTGTTGGAGGGCGGAAGCTCCGGGACAACGAGTTCACAGGACGTACAAAACACGCCGGATACACAGAGCGTGCGGACCACGCCGGAAGCACCGGTGGTGGAAATCCCGTCTGCGGACACCGGGCGGTTAAGCGCAGAGAGCCCCATCGCCAACGGCATGGCGCTTCCGGATCCCACGGCGGGCACGGTCGCAGGCGTAGTCCTGAATTATCAGGCAGAAGCGGCGAAAGAACTGAACGCACTGCTTCAGAATGCGGCAATCGAAGTGGAAGCGCCCAAGCCGGAAACGCCTGAAGCTGAAACGGATAAGCCGGAGACCGGAAAGGAAGACGCATCCGTAGAAGGCAACGGGGACGGAAACGGCCAGGTTCCTCCGGGACAGACCGAGGACGGGGACGGCAGCATCGTGAATCCGGGCGGCCACATGCCACCGGGATTGAACAGGGGAGAAAAGGGGGAGAAGCCCGACAATCCCAACAAGCCGGCAAAGCCGGACAACCCGGGAACCGAGGACAATACGGACAAGCAGGCGAACAAGGCCAACAAGGGAACCCACAAGTATACCTACGATGAGCTAAACCGCATGATTACCAGCAACATCGCAGGCACCACGACCACCTACACCTACGACACGTTAGGGAACCTGGTGCTTGAAAAGGCGAAGAACCATGTGGTAGACTATCAGTATAATGAGCTGAACCAGTTAGTACAGAAAAAGGACGGCAACGAGAGTTATACCTACACCTACGACAAGCGGGGCAACCGCACGGCGGAAATCGGCAAGAAAGCCAGCCGATCCTACGTTTACGACGAAACAAACCGCATGGTGGAGGGAACCAACTGGAAAGGGGACAAATCTGCCTACACGTACAACGGACTGGGCATCCGGATCAACAACATCCATACCACCCACGCCGGAAAGGTCTACGCCCGTGATTACGTGATCGACTACACCAGCTTCGAGAACGACGACCTGATGGTGTTCGCCGAGGGCAACGGCCAGCTGGAATACGAGCAGAAGCACGTGTACGCCGGAAGCGAGCGGATCGAGCAGTTCATGGACAAGGGCAACTGGGAGCGGATTCTGTACGTCCACGAGGACGTGATGGGGAACACCCGGTACTACACCAAGGCCAACGGCCAGAGCTTCGCGGAACTGACCTACGACGCCTGGGGGATGCCGGAGAGCCCGAACAAGCTTCTGAACAACGACCACGGTAATTATGTATTTGCAACCTTTACGGGCCACATCTATGATACGACCCTTGACATCTACTTTGCGGAGGCGAGGTTCTACGATGCCAACAACCGAACATGGCTTGCAATGGATCCGATTAAGGATGGACTGAATTGGTATCAGTATTGCTATAGTGATCCGATAAATTATATGGATCCAGATGGTGAAAATCCGTTTATTGTATATGTTGTTAATATTTTAATTGAAGGTTCATCAAATGCTGTAGTTCAAGGAGGATTTAATGTTTATGATCAGTTAAAATCTGGGAATGATTTTGATTGGGGTAATCTTAAAGATGAAATGCTCAAAGGATTTGTAGATGGGGCTATAGATGGAGCTATTCCATCTGAACCTATTTCGGCTATATATCATGGAATTAGAGCTTATATAGAAGAATATCAAGAAAACCAAAATACATTAACAGCAATATTTGAAGGTTTAGTATTTGCAGGGATGGAATTTTTACCTTCTGCTGGTAAAACAGTTTTAAAAAAAGTTGGACTAGGTACAGTAGATGAATTTTTAGAAAATGCTATTAAAAGGCTTAATAGTTCTGATATACACAATATTATTGCTTACTTTAAATATGAGGAAATAAGCACTGCACTAGGTGAATTACTTTCCAGAGCAACAAATGGTATCTCAGCATTGGCCAGAAATTATTTTGAATCATTACAAGGAAGCTGACTAAAATTATGAAAAAAGAGAGTCTTAAAAGATTATATGTAATACAGTTAAACGGTATGCTTGCTGTTTTGATTTATTTAACTGTGTCGATGATTTGGGATGTTTATGATGCAAAAGAGGTGTTAAAAACACCTCTTCCATCCTATGAAGAATTAGAGCATGTGGATGGTATTGTGGAGAAATTTATTACATCAAGAGCTTCTACTAAATATGGTGGTAAAATTGCAGAACTATATCTGAATAACGGAAACATCTACTATTTTAGTAAACGCATTTGTTCTATTTTGGACCAGACCAATTTTGAGGAGGTGGTGAAAAAGGGCGATAAAGTAGAATTATGGGTAAGTTATCAAAAGACCTCTGCTTTAGATGGAAAAGTGCCTGCAGTATACCAATTAGTAAGAGATGGAGAGGTGTATCTTTCTTATAAAGTGGTTTTTAAGGCAACAACTGATATGAGAGAGGCCGAAACAAAGCTTCCTTTATACTGCCTTGGAATTTTATATATTATATGGATTCCGTATTATGTCTATTCTATGGTCAAATATAAGAAATCAGGTAGATTGCCAAAATCATATTTGAAAAAAATGCGCTCACATGAAATTTATGGAGAAGCAGGGATACGAAATGAAACAACAAATAAAGCAAAGCAGTTTGTAAGGATGATAGCAGATGAAGAACTTAAAGAAAAACCAATGAGCGCTACTAAGAGAATATATGTTAATATTGTGTTTGGTATTTTGTTTTTTGTAATATGGGGAAGTATTGCATTTTTCTCCTTTAGAGAACTGAATTCATCTTTAAGAATTGCATTGCGAACAGGTCTATTTCTTTCGTTGGCAATTACAACGTTTTTTTATTTGATATTATATTATAGAAAAAATAATTGATATTGATAAGGGGGTTCTATAGTTATAGTATTAAAAAAATGATAAGAATTGAGTAATTTTATTTGCCAGATCTTCGATTTCGGAGATCTGGCAAATAAAATAGAAAATAAGGTGGAAATAATGCATATTGGACAAAAAATTTATAATATAAAGGCATCGGTAGGTGCAACAATAGGATGGATTTATTGTTGGAGTGTTCTGGCTATTATAATTTTGTTGGCCCTTTTATTTGGAGGTGAAAAACAGCCATCAAAAGAAGATTTGACTTATATAGAAGGTTTCTATCAAGGGCGGAAGCCAGGTAGGGGATTTACAATTGTACTGATGGATGGAGAAAAATATAAAATAGGTGTGACTGTATGCGATAATGCATTTGATGAAAGAAATTTTTGTGAGAATGTAAAAAGTGGCGATTTACTTCAAATGCTAGTTGATTTAAATACGAAATATTATATGCCGTATATATACGAACTGGAAAGTAATGACATATCATATATTACATATGAGGATGCCATAAAGTTTGTTAAAAAAAATAACCGTGAAGTGACAATATTTGCATGGATAGCTTTTTCTATTATGACGATTTTTAGCATTGCTGGAGCTATTAAATTGATTGTCGATGGACTATATAAGAAAAAGCAGATATCGACAGATTCATCCAAAGTTACCGAAAAGTATAGTATAAATGCAAATGTAATACGAGCAACTGTTGCCGGAACTGTTTATAAAATAATGGTAGTTCCAGGGCAAGAAGTTAGAAAAGGTGATACGGTTCTTATTATAAAATCAATGCAAATGCAAATTCCGGTATTGGCACCTGATGATGCAATTGTAGAGAATGTGTACGTATCTATTGGAGATATTCTTCAAAAAGATATGATGGTGGTATTGTTAAGATAATTAGTCTGCTATTTAGGGGAGTATTCTAAGCGAACCTTTTTAGATTTAAAAGACTGGCAGTGCGAAATAAAGAAATATGTCACGCTACCGGTGTTTTTCGAGTTCGTTGGGCGACCACGTGAGAACTCTCCAGGTCGCCAACGAAAGAATAATAGATTTCGATTTTTTGTATGCGGTGGCCGCTGCTTTTATCGCCTTCATGGACAATGATCTTTTCAACCAGTTCGTGAAGCATTCCGGGGGTCAGTTTTTCAAAGGAAGTATATTTCCTGGCCAGTTCGACAAAGCTGTTGATATTGACCACCTTGGAATCCTGCTCGGCAATCTGGCTTCTTATGCCCAGGGCCTCCGTTTTCAGGGTATGCTGTTCATTTTCGTAATCCCTGGAAAAAATCATGTAGCGCTCATCTGACAGTTTCCCGGAAAAATTATCTTCATACAGTTTTTTGATGATTCCGTCCAATTCCACAATCCGGTGTTCTTTAGCGGCAAGTTCTTTTTGCAGGGTTTTTACATCGTCCTGCTGTTTGGAAAGCGTCCGGTTCATAATGAGCCTGACAAATTCCTTTTCCTGCTCCGTGGCAAGTGTTACGATCTGCCGCAGGTTCTCAAGAACCAGTTCCTCCAACACGGGCTGGCGGATATAGTGGGCGGTGCAGCATTTCTCAATACTCCGTTTCCGGTAGCTTCCGCAAATATACCGGGGGTCTTTACCGGAAGTGTTGCTCCCGGTTGAGAAGTGGAGGGGAGAGCCGCAATCCGCACAATAGAGCATACCGGAGAAAAGTCCGGGTTCATGGTCTTTGGAGCGCCGCCTCCGGTGTTGGGAAAGCCTCTGGACAGTTTCCCATACTTCTTCGGTGATGATCGCCTCATGGGTGTTTTTGAAAACCATTTGCTGTTCTTCCGGGGTGGGGTAACGCTTTTTGAACTTGTAGGACTTGGAAAATGTTTTAAAGTTCACCGTATGTCCCAGGTACTCCTTGTGCTTTAAGATTACGGTAATTGACGCTGCGCTCCATACACATTCCGCATGGGGGAGATACCTCCTGGTCTTTCCCGTCCTCCGATATTCAATGGTTCCAGGAGTTGGAATGTTCCGGCGGGTCAGTTCACTGGCGATCCGACCAACGCCCAGCCCCTCCACACGTAAGTCAAAGATCAGCTTTACTACCGGAGCCGTTTCTTCATCAATCAGAAGTTTTCCATCCTCGTCTTTGATATAGCCATATGGGGCGTGGGAGGAAACCCGTTCACCTGACATTCCTTTCATTCGCTTGACAGCCCTCTGCTTTTTGGAACAGTCACGGGCATACCATTCGTTAAATAAGTTACGGAAGGGCGTAAGGTCGTTTTCCCCTTTCTGGGAATCCACCCCATCGTTGACAGCGATAAAATGAATGTCATACTCGGCAAACATGATTTCCGTGTACATTCCCACCTGAAGATAGTCACGTCCAAACCTTGACATATCCTTGATGATTACCCGCTTGATTTCACCGGATTTAATACCCTCAATCATTTTTTTGAAACTTGGACGTTCAAAACTTGTACCAGAGTAACCATCGTCCACGAAAAACTGGGTATTAAGATAGCCGTTTTCCTTTGCGTAGTTGAGGAGAATTTTTTTCTGGTTCTGGATACTGTTGCTGTCCCCATCATTGGCGTCGTCTACGGATAACCGGCAGTACAGGGCTGTCATGGCTTCTGGAGCCAACACGTTGCGGATAGAATACAAGGTATTTATGGCTGTTCTGTTTGTATCTTTTATCGTCGTCTGTAACATCATAACCTCCATTCCGACGAACTTTAAAAGACACGGGTTCGTGGTTCCATTATACCGTATCCTATCCGTCTTGTGAAGTGCTTTATTGATTTAAAGTGTTAATAATTTCTTCCCTGGAGCCGCAACGTCTACATCACGCTCAGCGATGTGCTGTAATTTATCAAAAATGGTTTCCCTGGCGGCTGTATTGAAGAAAGAGGATACCACATAGGTCGTTCCTTTGAATTTCTTCTCCATAACTGTTGCGGGCTTATTATCCGCCATTTCATCACACCTTTCTATGGCAAGAGGGAAATGCCGCACTGGGATAACCAGCGCAGCGCTTCATTGTTCTTATTTTTCGTACCGTATTGTCTGGAACAGCGGGACTGTCCATTGGCTCGCCCCCGATACGTGGGAGTATTCAGGCCGGTTCGTGGCTGCCGAACCGCCGCATACCGCCGATAGGTGGATACACCATATTCGCAGTAAGTTTCGGTGAGAGGCACGGTTCCTCCCGCTGGTGGTCTTGGCGCTTTCCAGCCTGCCGGGGCTGGTTATCAAGCCGTCAAATAGTCGCTCTGGCCCTTTGATGTTATCGTGTTGACGGACGCTCTGGCCGTCCGCAGGGGGTCTTGGCGTTTGCGCTTGCGACGCTCACACACAGCGTTTGGAAATCCTGAATACTGATATGAACGGCTGCCCGTTATTTGTCAAAGAACAGAATTGCAAAAGGGATTTTTTCCCTTTCACCATTAAGGACAGAAACCGGGCAAAAGTTGCTATCAGGCCGCCAACTTTTTTTGGATTTTTTTCAGTGCGGCCCTGGCGGAGCGCATGACTGTGGACTTGTTGCGGCCCTCCATTTTGGCAATCTCCAGGTAGGTATAGCCATAGGCGAAATGGAGCAGGAAACGCCGCCGCTGTCTGGGGGAAAATTCTTCTAGGGCATCCCGGATTTCCTTCAGGGTTCTCATGCGCTCGTAGGTCTGCTCCAGTGGCTCCGTGGACACTTCAAAGAGCAGGCAGGTGTCCCAGGAACGGCAGTCACGGTGACGGAAATCCTCTTTGCGCTGGCGTTCCATTTCCCGGTCATACTCCGCAAATACCTGGAAAACTTCATGGGATACTTCCACCACCAAAGGGGTTCCCGCTGCGTCAAAGATTGTAACATGAAACATGAATTTACCCCCTACGCAGCGCCGTCCATATGAATCAGGATTCCTTTAGGCAGAGGGAAGCCTTCTTTACGCTCCGGGACAACGCAGGCATGACCGCACGGGCAGGGAGTGGGGCGTTCCTCCGCAACGATAAGGACTGTTTCACCAGGGCGCAGCTTAATGACACGAACTAATTTCTCCATATACAAAAACCTCCGATATTTTATTCTCGTGGTCACAGCGGGCCAAGGTCAAGTTGGCTTGGCTTTTGACAGCTGCCCACGGAGCCAAAAGCCCACAGCCTATTGTGAAGCCTTTAGCAGAGGGCTTGTCCCTCAATAATCGGAGATCCCAGAGGGCAAAAATTAATGGGGTATGGAAAATATCTTGAAAATATTTTGACATGGAAAGAGAAGGGGCAGCAATCATAGCTGGACGCTGCCGCCTTGAAATCATAGGGTTATCCCATTAAGTAAATGCGGAGCTGTTTAAAAGCCCTCCGCATTAAATTCGTTACCGCCGCCGGACTACAGCCAAACATGACGGCAATCTCCTGGCATTGATACCCCTCCCAGAAATGGAGCCGTATCGCCTGCCGTTGGCGGTCAGTGAGGCGGCGCAGTCCAGCCGCTAATTCCTCATTCTGAACCAGGTCGGTAAAGTCTTTGATTCCGCACAGTAGGGTAAAATCTTCTTCCGTATCTATGCAGCGTTCCTGAAACGTTAATTCCTCGCTCATGCTCTCCAGGGAGTTGCAGTGATACCGATATTTCCGGTCAGAGTTGTCTATCAAGCGATCTTCCTCTTTTAAAATAGTGCTCCAATATTCTTCGGCTACATCAATGTTGTAATCGTAGGGGTAATACGAGTAAAAATCTTGTGGTTTACCAATCATTATCGTTTTCTCCATTCTGGTTTTTAGTTGATAGGGAATAAGTCAGAGTGGAGGTGAGCGACATTGTGGAAAACAAAAATTACGGCAATAGAATACCGCTGTCAGTTCATATGACTGACAGCGGTATTCTATTGCCGTAGTTATCCATTTTTGAATTGTATAGTAAGGTACTTTGCCTATATATAGGGGCCTCAAAAGCCCCATGATCGAAAAAGCATAGGCCCTCCTTAACAGATTGAAAGAAAAGGCTTATGCTGGCATAACAATATCCCCGCCACCCAATCCGTTTTTTTTAATAGCGAGTGTCGGGGTATTTCCGTTATTAATGGTAATATTTTACCGTCAATAATTCATTTCACAGTTTCTGCGGAAAATGTAGAATTATAGCCGGGAGGTGAACTGTTGGTGGCAAAAAATAAACGTAAAGTTTTTTCGGTAAATATTACCGATAAATTGGGGGAACGTATGAAATCAGCTCGTGAAAGCAGAGGTTATACACGGGAACAGCTTTCGGAGCGCTCAGGTGTTAGCGAACGATATATTGTCGCTATTGAAAATGAGGGCAGTATTCCTAAAATACCTGTTCTGAACGATCTGCTTCGTGGGTTGGCTCTGTCAGCTAATTTCATTTTTTACCCGGAACAAGATATTGAAGACCCGCAATTAGATCATCTTATTCGTCTATATTATGCTTGCGATGTGCGAGATCGCAAAGTAATCATAGACGTAGCTAATTCGTTAATAGACAACAGGGAATCCCAAAATTAATCTTTTGTGTGACGGTTATTGATTGCAATTGCCTCTTTTTTGATGAACAAGCTATTCCCGTGATAGTAGATGTTACATAGGCAATCATATAACCCATCACAACAGCCTACAAAAAAGAGCCGATAACCGCATTTGTCACTTGCGGATTATCGGCTCTGCGTCTATGCGTCTGGCTCTTTAATTATAGAAATATTCAGTTGTTTGACATTAATAAGTCTTTCCTGCTTACACTTAGGGCAAAACAGAGGAAAATTTTTCAATTCTGTGTCAGCCCGGATTTTTAGCCGTGTTTTGTTTCCACATACGGGGCATAATATCCATTCTCTTACAGTTGTTCTTCTGCTTACCGAAATCAATATTCTTTCCTCCTAAAAATAGCAACTGTTAAAGGATAAGATAAGGCAAGGGCTAATAATGAACAAGCAAGCATAACAGCTGCTTTTAATATAATCTTCCATATAGTCATCTCTGAAATCAAAGCAATGTTAATAAATGTACTGATCGCCATAGTAATGCCTATTGCACATAAAAGGCTGATCACTAAGAATACGCCAGTTCTTTCCTCACCGCCCAAATAAAAAAGAGGGAAGAAAATTGCTCCCGCAAAAAGGCTGATACTGATCCCCGCTGAAAACATCAGCAGAGCGTCAATACTTTGGCCAAATGGACAGCCGTGTAGGAGCCAAGATAAGCCCATCCCTATTACAGCAAAAATTATCCCAACAGCTAACCATATAAGCTGGTTTATAAAATAGCTTTTTACAATATCTGCTCTTTTTACTGGCGTAGTAAGTTTATACTTTCCCCACTTTGAGATGTACTCTTTTCCCATGCTCGCAACTGCGTTCATTGAAAAACCGATCATTCCCAATAGCATATAAAAAAGCAAAAGCTGCTGGCTAACAACAACAATAACAAAAACCCCTAATAAAAACATAAAAGCTGAAAAAACCTTTGCGCTTGAACGTACAGCATAAAAATTATTTTTAAGTAGTCCCTTCATACACGCTCCCCCTTTACAAGCAATAGCATAATTTCATCAACTGAAACATGATCTATAACAGCATTTCGGTATTTGCGCTGTATTTCATTTCCGTTGGATACTAATACATCAATTTGATAATCTCTTTTTCGATAGACAAGTATATCTCCAGGATCTAATTCAAGAAATTGACTTTCTTTACAGCGCATAACAGCAAAGTTATACACCAGATCATTTTTTGACGCAGCCATTATAAGTTTGCCATTGTGAATGAAAGTAATATAATCAGCAATCTTTTCCAAATCGCTTGTGATATGAGAAGATAAAAGAATAGAGTGATTCTCATCCTGCACAAATTCAAGAAATACATCCAGCATATCATCTCGCATAATAGGGTCTAATCCGCTTGTGGCTTCGTCTAAAATCAATAATTGTGGGTGATGTGACAACGCTGCGGCAACAGCCAGTTTCATAGTCATACCTCTGGAATAGGACTTGATTTTTTGGTTTGGCAGTAATCTGAAATCATTCAAATATTTTTTAAACAAGTCGTTATCCCAGTTTGCGTAAAGCCCCTGCATAACATCAGATAATTGTTCTGCTGTCCAATATGCCGGAAAATTGTCACCGTCATATACAACACCTATTTTTTCTTTTAATTCAGTATCCGTATCAGCTAATTCTTTTCCGAAAATTTTTATTGTTCCACTGTCTTTAGAAACTGTATTCAATACACAGCCAATTGTTGTAGTTTTCCCAGCTCCGTTTTCACCAACAAATCCCATAATGGAACCATAAGGAATGGAAAAAGATACATGATCCAAAGTAAAATTTGTTCTGGGAAATGTTTTACAAACTTGGTGCAGTTCTAAAATATTATCCATACTATTCATCCTCCTGATAAAATAAGGTTAGCAGCTCTATCAGTTTTGCAAGAGGGATATTGCTTACTCGTCCGATTTCTGCGGCTGTTTGTAAGTGTTCCTCTGCTAATCGCTGTTGTTCTTCCTGGTAAAACTCTTTATTTTGTGCTGATACAAAACTCCCTCTGCCAACGGTAGTTTCGATAAATCCATCTCTTTGCAAATCTTCATAAGCCTTTTGAACGGTAATAACGCTGACATGAAGTGATTTAGCCAATGCGCGCATGGAAGGAATCGCTTCTCCTGCTTGTAATTCTCCACTCATTATCATCGCTTTGATTTGTGAAGTGATTTGTTCATAGATCGGCTTGTTGGCATTGTTGCTGATTATGATTTCCATTGTTCACCTCCTCTTCAAATGTACTTATTGTACCAGTACATTATAAACTTTCTAAGTGCCAATGTCAACCAAAAAATAAAACTACTGTGCAAGCAATGGAAAGCGATATTCTTTTAGCCCCAACACTCCGTGTTGACTGGTCTAAAAGCTTATCGCTTTCCTCGCTTGTTGGGGAGTTCCCCAAACCCCCGGCAGAGTGCTGGCGCACGTCTGTCCGAACACCACAAGATTGTGGTGGCTACGCTTCGCTTGAAAAGCAAGAGAGAGCGCTTTGCGCTAAAAAAGCGGGTGGAAAATGTGCATAACTGGCCGCTCCGCCATGGAAAATGCTGTTCACAGCCTATGGAAAAGCAAGAGCAGCTTTCCCACATCCTGCAAATAGCATTTCCCACAGCTTCGCAGCATGGCCAGTTATACACATTTCCCACCCGCCGGCGGCTACGGAATCCAGCCCATTCCTTCCTATATCTGAAAAACAAAACGGGGAGAAGATCCCTTTTTTATTTACTCATGGCTACCTGATTGCGTGAGAAAAGCCGGGAACCATGAACCTTTGCCCACGGTTTCCGGCCCTCACTTTTTCAGCGGTCTTGTTCCTGGTTTTTCTCTTTCTCCTGGTGTCCCTCATTCTGAATGTTGAGCAGGCTGTCCACGTTAGACTTGACCGCTTGCAGTTCCTGATTCTCCTGGCGCAGCCGTTTGTAATCCTCATAGGCCGCCTTCTTTTTATCCAGCAGGGCGGAATACTCCGCTTGAAGCGTTTTAACTGTAGGCAGCTTCTTCACGCCCTGGGTGTCAAAGGCACGTTTCGCCGCTTCATGGAGGAGCAAGTCCCTTTCATGGGCAGCCCGGAAAGCTGGCTTGTCAGCGGCCTTTTTCTTCCGGTAGGCAATGTAAGTGTCCCGTGTTTTAGCGTAATTGATGATGTGGGTCTTTAAGGCGGCGATCTGCTCCATACGGTGTTCTGCCTGCTTTATGGAAGTGGAGATAGCTTCAAAGTCTGTCGCAGCCTTTTCCGCTTTCTCTGCCAGCAGGTCATAGTCAGTTATGCCATGCTCTGTAAGGTAGTTTAAGGTCTTGGCGGCCTCTTTCAAATTGTGGATTTTCATCCAGCGCTCCATGCCGGGGCCACGTCCCTGCAGGCGGGCCTGAATGTCCATAAGGAGATTGATACGGGTATCCTTTTCCAGCCGGATTTTTTTCTTGCGCTGGGGTTGTTTCGCTTTGCCCACACGGTCACGGAGAGCCTCCAGGCTGCAATCGGCTCCCAGTGTTTTAGATCGGGTGAAACGCTCCTGGCCCTGGGCACGAAATTTTAAGAGTTTGCTGCTCTGGACAACCTCATAGCCCTCCCGTCGCATGGCTTCTAAAAATTCATCAAAGGTACTGACTGTTGACAATACTCGGTCAATGGTCTGCCGCAGCAGTGACTTCCAACTCTGGCCGTTCTTTTCCGCCGCCCACTCGCCATAGTGTTTCCCTTTTTCCTCTGGATTCTCAATGATTGAAAGGCCAAATTTCTGACATATCCGGTCATTAGCTTTCCGCAGGGGAATAAAGCTGTTTTTGATGTTATTGAACTTGTGGGAACAGTCCAGGGCGGTGCTGTTAAATTCGATGTGATTATGGATATGTTTCTTGTCAATGTGAGTGGCTACAATAAATTGGTGTTCGCCGCCGGTAAATTCTAAAGCTAACTGGTAGCCCAGCTTGTTGGCGTCCTCCGGCGTAATGGTTCCAGGCTCAAAGGATTGAATAATCAGGTAGGAGATCACATCTTTATCCGGGGCACGCCTGCGCCCGGTGGTGGCAGTGTAGATCTGTTTGGAAACGGTAAATTCCTGCCAGGCCGTTTCCGGGGAACACTGATAGCCAGTGACCAGCAGGCCGCCGTCTGTTTTCTCCGGGTTTTTGCCGTAATCAATACGCTCCGCCAGCACAGCGGCAATACTGCGTCCCTCACTGGCGTGGCGGGGTTTTAGTTTTGAGATTGCCATGTATGGCGGCTCCTTTCAAAAAGAGCCACAGTTGTAAAAACCGTGGCCTAATTTATATAAACGTTATGTATTTCTATTATAATTTGTAATAATATCGGCTTGCTTTTGCCATAGTATCTACCATAAAATCAGGATCGTTTAATGCTGATGTAATTAAACTTTTATTAAGAGGAATATGCATAGTTGCGACCGTCCCCATATTATCTCTAAATACAGGTAAGTTATCCCATAAATCTTTTATTTGTTTTTTAAAATTCCCATTACTATCTACAATATCACTCTTGTTTTTGTAATCAGGATAGATAACAATTATAGGCAATCCTTTAGTATTTATTCCATAATCTATTTCTTCTCTTAAAGCTCTGCTATTTTTCGTGTTTGAACTTAAAAATAAAATTATATTTTTAGAATTGCTTAATCGTAGATGTAAACGAGGCTTTAATGTCTTTTCCCAATCACTTCCATCTCTAACATTATATGTTTTATCATGGGAATCGTTAAATGGAAAAGAAGTGTCAGCTCCTTTCCACATTCTTAACATATTATAATAAACAAAATCCGGAGTAGAAGCCGCTCCTAAATTATTCTCGCTAAACGGTTCCGTAACATAAAATGCTGAATAATTTCCATTTCTATATGCCATAGTTATTCCCTTCCTTTTTATCATAAATTTGTAATTGGTATGCTTCCCTTTCCGCTATCTCTTATAATAATGTGAAAATCACAATTTATTAAATTTTTATTCATCTTGATTAGGCTTATAAGGTATTCTAATATATCCCGCTCGCTCTTTTTTGTTTCTGACGCACCAGCACCAATCAACGGCATAACAACGGGGTATTTTTGTGAACGTGTGTTACAAAATTCCAAGAGTTTCATCAGTGCTAAAACATATTCTTTATCAGATGTATGTGCGTGTAAATCTGAATCAAATGTACTTAATCCTAAAAAGAAATATGTACATATATTTGTATCTTTAACTTCAGCCACTGTTCCAACCGGAAATCTTTTTAAATTACCACTACGTTTATCTATTCGCTGTATGATTTCCGGTTCAATATTCTGTCTATGTATATTATTTTGAATTTCAGTATTAAGAGTTTCTTCATTAAAACGATTTGTAGAATACAATTTGCGCATTGCGATACCATGTAAAGTATTTGAAGATATTAAATCATCATCAACGATTGTATCAAAACATCTATTAACAGGAATTACAATATTTCTTCGTTCATATGGATTTAATACTTCATTTTCATTAAATATATCTCCATACTGTACATATACATGATGACCATCGCTTACTTCAAAAATTTCCATTCTATGATTAAAAATAAAATATATAGAGCAGAAGAAAAAGAATACTAACCAAACCAGTACAAGTATGAAAAGACTAATTAAAATTCGCCATTGAATTGGCAATGCCGTATCTAATAAATCACTTAATGAAACAAATGTACCAATTAGACCTAATAAAGCAAACAATCCCGTAGTCCAATATGTTGCCAAATCAGCTATATACTTTTTATTTAACCATATTCTTTTAATACAATCACCTCCAAAATAGGAAACATACTTTTTAATACTGATTTATATAGTTTATTTTTGAATTTTGCATACTATATTCTTTTGCACAATATTAGAACTGTAAGTAATATTTTATATCAAATAAAGCGATCCTACTGAAGTGCTTTTTTTACCGCTTCATAATTCCAAGTGTAAAAGTTATATCCGACCTTTGTTTTCATAGCAACATGAATACCAATATTTTTTATGACATCAGGACATTTATTCTTATCAACGGTAGCAGCATTATACAAAACAACTATTTTTATTCCAGCTTTTATTGCCTCATCACATTCATATTCTATGTAACTACGAGAATCCGCACTATATCCCCGTATACAACGAAAGCCATTGTAACTAGCACAATATTGACAACTTCCCGCCCGCACAGTTTTTGTATTATTTCCAACAATGAGAATAAAACATTTTGATACATCCATTCTTCGTTTTAAAGAAGACTTTATTGTACAGTTTAAACTGGTATCTCTTGCTTGAGTAAGTTCATGAGCGTCATGAAAATTTAATCCCCAATAATTACTATTATTCCATTTGTGTAATTGCTCAACAGCGTCATGATCTCCTGTCCATTCAGCTGCAATATAAGTTTTTGTTTTGTATGTCACTATTATTTCCTCCATTCTGTATTATTGAAAGGTTTTCTGTATTCTATAAAAATCAATTTCAGGTGCGTCCCCCTCATAAATTATGAAATTGATAGATTTATCAGCATAATTATTATGAAATCCACTTTCTTTTAATGTCCACAAGCCAATCTCTATCAATTCTTGTTTTTCAGGTTTTATGCCCCTAAATCTTGTTTGACCAGCACCAAGAATCGGTATATTTATTGTTCTGGAATTATACAATACATCAATGTTCATCCAGAGTGTCATCCAGAATTGAATGTACTCTTGAACAGACGTATATGCTTTGTTTCTCAAATCAAATTTTGTTAAAACAGTTAGAATATAGTCTTTATATAGAACACAAGAACCATAGTCGTAGCTTTGTTGATCACACCTATCTGAATTTTCGTCTAAAATCAACGTTGAACTTGTATTAATTGCTTTCTTGATTTCATCAATTTCATTCTCATGCCTCATTATAAATTGTCCATGTAATGTGGTCTTTGCAATAATAACATCATCAGCAACAAGATCAATATAGTTATTTACTCCTATAATTTTAAGCCCGTCTTGGGTAAATATATCTCCAATTTTTACATTGACATTTGTCCCATTAATTTTCAAATATGCATATTTGGTTTGATTCGCACGATACCAATCGTATATAAACAAACTCATTAAGAAAAAAATAAATAATATTGAAAAACCAATTCTCCATTTCCAGCTACTGAAACTCGGAGCGCAAAATGATATTATAGTTACTATCGAAGAAATAATAGCTACTTGAGCGCTATATTCTTTCCTTAAGTTTCTGTCTTTGATTGAAACCTTTGAGAATTTTTCTTTAATTGCTTTTAATTTTTCAATCATTAATATTACCACCAACCTCTATAAATTAGAATTATTTTGACATAATTAATAAAATTATACCCCTATAAAACTATTTTGTATAGGGGTATAATTTCAATTTTAAGATCTTCTATGTATTATTTACAAATTATCCCATTTAGAAAGTAACATACTAAACACCACCCACAACTCCCCATACCTCACCTTCAGATCCACCACATCTTCCTCATACAGATTCCCGGTTCCATTCACCCTCCTTGCGATCTGGTTCAGGTTATTGGCACAGTTACGCAGCAGCACCGCCAACTCCTTCACATCCGTCATATCCACCCGGACAATATAGCCGTCCACCGCCATTTTCCGCAGGTATGCCCGCTGGTTGTGGGTTCCCAGCTGCTCCATCTTCTTGTCGATCACCGCCTTTTCCTCCGGCGACACCTTGAAATATAAGGGAATGGTGCGCCCGCTTTTTGGTTTCATCCGATTGTCACCTCCATATCCTTTTCTTTTCTGGGAGCAGCGGCGCTGGCGGCGGATTCCACTCCCATGCGGCGCAGGAGCCGCTTAATAGAAGTCTTTCCGTCACGGGCCTGCCGTTCCCCCTTGTCCCTGGGCTTATCTTTGCCGCCGATATTCAGCGCAACATTGAGGACACTCAACCGTTCCGATTTCTCCGCAAGTTCCGCCTCCTGGGGGAAGGGGCGCTTTACCTCCACCTTGGCCTCCTCCGTCTGCTGGAGCAGATTTTCCAGTTCCTCCCTGTGCTGTCCTAAGTTCTCCCGGATACCGTCTAACAGATTATCCAGGCGGGTGATATTGCCGAAGGGGTCATTCCCCGGCTCAATGGTGTGGGAGCGCTCATGTTTTAAAGTGATCTGCAATTTCTGGCTGATACCCGTGTCTGACACCCAGAGGGTCATGGGGAATCCCCGGTACTCGCCAAGCGCCACCTTGTCGTTTAAATCCTTCAGGCTGTCAAAGGCCGCGATCAGCGCCTGGCCCGCCTCCTTTTTCTCCGTGAAGGCAGTTCCCAGAACGGTCATAGAAAAATGCTCTTTATCCATTGGCGTATGGGAATCCAGGTAGGCGATGTCTTTTTCCAGGTCAGCGATCATTTCTTTCTCCCTCTTGATCGCCTGGGGGAAGAACTTGATCAGCTTGTCCTCCAGGGCGTACCGCTGGCTCTCATGGTTCGCCTTCAGCAGCTTCAGTTTTGTCACCTGGCTGTCTAAGTCGGTCTTTTCCATAATCCGGGGGTCGCCGGAGGCCAGGGCCTTCACCTCCGCATAGGAGAGGGCGGCCTCGTCCACGTCCTCGCAGGAACGGGAGGGGTTCTTGCCGCTCATCAGCTGGCCGATGAATTTCTGCTTGTTCTCGATCAGCCCCCAGTTGTAGGCGTCAAAGGTTCCTTCCGTCACATATTTAAAAATCTTCACCCTCTTAAACTGGTTCCCCTGGCGCAAAATCCGCCCTTCACGCTGTTCGATGTCAGACGGTCATTTTTTGCGGACAGTTCAATACATGCCATCCTTTTCTGTTCCCTGCTCCTGCGTTTGCACTCGTTTGATTTCTCCCTCTGCACTTTTTTCGCACATATCGGGCAATATTTTGAGATAGCAGAGCCGGGAACATATTCAACGCCGCACACCGTACAGTGTTTAGCGGGCAACGCTGTCCACCGCTTCGTAGGTGTGATATGTAATTCACCGACAAAGCCGATGAATTTATAGTAAATCTTGATTTCCTGCCTAACCGTTCCGTCTGCCATTTTCTCACGCTCCGAAACAAGTATCTTGTCTATCAGCGCATTTACTACTGTTGCGTCCAGTTTCTTTAAGCCTTGATAGTTGCGGATAAGGGAAAGGAAATCACGGATTCCCTGCGATTTCTCGTAACTTTCGTTGAGCGTTTCCGTTACCTCTTTTAATCTCGCTTCGATTTCAAGCTGTTCTTTCTGGTATTTCCCCGACATCATCTCGAAGTTCCGCTCGGTGATACGCTCCATGACCTTATCCTCGTAAAGAGAAGAAAACAGCCTGTCAAGCTCCGTAAGACGTTTATTCAGCTTCTTCCGTTCTTTCTCCATTGTCTTTGCCTTGCTCTGGTCTGTTTCCGTGAGCCGCTTCTCAATCGCCCTCACCGCCCGCTCGTCATTCACCGCCATATCCGCAAAACGGTTGATGTCGTCAAGGACGGCGTTGAATAAGTCCCTCGCTTCAATGGCATGTGCGGTACACATGACGTTGCCGTACCTGCCATAATTATTGCAGGTGTATTGTACGCAGTCGATAATGTCGGGGCGTTTTCTCCTGTTTGCGCTCATAGCCCGCAGAGCATAGCCGCAGTCCGCACACTTGATAACGCCTGCAAAAATATTCTCAAAGTCACCCTTATTCTTTTCCCGTCTGCGGCTCGTCATAAGCTGTTGGACAGTATCAAATTCTTCTTGTGTGACTATCCCCTCATGGGTGTCGGGTATCACTTCCCATTCTTCTGGCAGCTTGGACGGTCTTTTCTTGCTTTTCATGTTGGCGGCAATCCGCTTGTAGCCTGCAAGGTTTCCCGCATATATCGGGCTTCTTAGAATACTTCTCACACTATTTTCGCTCCAAATATAACGGTTTTCCTCGTTATCCTCAAAGTATCTCTCATAGCCTGCCGCCCCCTGCTCCGCCGCATAAGCGGCAGGGCGTAAAACGTGCTGGCTGTTGATGTGCTTGCGGATTTTTCCAAGTCCGTTTCCCGCTAATGCAAGGTCAAATATCTCCCTTACAACGTGCGCCACCTTATCGTCAATCAGCAGATGGTTGTGGTCGGCAGGGTCTTTGATATACCCATAGGGCGCATACGTCCCCATGAATTTCCCCTGCTGAAACCTCGCTCGGTACGCCGATTTTATCTTGACCGACACATCAGCAGAATACATTTCGTTTAGGATGTTGCGAAACGGCGTGATGTCCATCGCCGACTTATTGAGAGTGTCCACGCCGTCATTGACTGCAATATACCTCACATTATGCTCTGGGAAAAAGACTTCCAGATATAATCCACAGTCAAGGTAATTCCTCCCCAGACGGGATAAATCTTTCGTAATCACGCAGTTTATCAGCCCGTTTTCAATGTCCTTAATCATGTTTTGGAAGCTCGGTCTTTGAAAATTCGTACCAGAATAACCGTCGTCCACATACGTTTTTGCCAGATGCCAGCCCTGCTTTTTTACATAATCCGTGAGGATGGATTTCTGCGTGGCAATGCTCGCACTCTCATTTTCCGTGCCATCGTCCTTTGACAAGCGGCAGTAAATGCCGACTTCATAAATCTGATTCCCCGTTCTTATCCCTGCCATACTGTGAAACCTCCTTCTTTGTTCTACTCAATTTCATGTTCCATTGCGTACATTCTAAGCGGATATATCCTCATTGTCGAAGGTGTCATTTCCCGTAATGCTCTTTCGGATGTCCTCGGAGATAATCGGGATGAACGCTTCGGCAACGGTCTGTGTGCCGACATATTCACGGCTGACAATCATCTGCACTGGCTGTCTTGCCACAATACGCTTTCTCTTTTTGTTCGCTTTCTTATCCTCGCCCATACTCAAATCTTCCTTTCCAGACAGGGCAGGGGAGCGCCTGAAAACGTCCCCACCCTGCCAATCAGACACAATCAATCCCCGCTGTTTATCTTTTTCTGCAATGCTTTAAGGAGTGCCGCCGCTTCATCGGCGGTCAACGTGATTCCCTTTCCGCACTTCTCACGGTTGGGGGAAAAGCTGCGGATGTCGTATTTCGGCTCTTTCCCGTTCCATGAGATTAAGTTGATTTCCTTTGTATAGCCGCTTTCGCTCGTAGACAATACGGCGATTTCCTTTACAATCTCATACTGGATTTCTTTCATTTACTACCTCAACTCTCTGTCTTATTTGGCTGTTTTTTTCTCTCAATGCTTTCTATATTACCTCCCGAAAAGAGAAGATTAGCGGCTGTCCCTGCCACGTTTCCTCTGCAATTCACGCTCCAAAAGTTTGATGATAGTGTCCTCCATCTGCTTGGGCGTTGTCCCTTTCGGGAAGTATTTCTTTAATCTCTCCATGCCGATTTTCACGGTCTCTTTCTGGTTTCCCTTTTCCTCCGTCATAATCGCAAAGATGGTGTCCATATCAAGCCGCCCGCTCTGGCTCAGGGTTTTCATCCGCTGTGCCTGTGAGAGTGAGGGCGTTGCTTCCTCGCTTTCCATTGTGGCGAATAGGTTTTCCTGCTCGCCTTTCTTCAGAAAGGACAGTTCCACCGCAGGCGTGAGGGCGATTTTCCCCTCGTCCACCATCTGCAAAATCGGCGGTATCAGTTCCGTTAATCGGATAAATCTCTGCACGGTCATCCTGCCAACGCCGAATCCCTGCGCCACCTTATCGTCCGTCCGCAACTTCGTCCCAACTTGTGACGAGGTTAAATCCGTGCGGAAGCCCTGCCGCTTCATGGCTTCGGATTTCATCTTGTAGGCGAACGCCCGCTCCGATGGCAGGATATTTTCACGCTGTAAGTTGCTGTCAACAAGGGTGATGATGGCTCGGTCACGGTCTAAGGGCAGGACAAAAGCGGGGACTGTGTTTATCCCTGCAAGCTCGGAAGCACGGACACGCCGCTGTCCCGCAATGATTTCATAGCCGTTTCCGTCCTCTTTCGGGCGGGTGATTATCGGCGTTACAATACCAAACTCTTTGATACTTTCCGCTAACTCTGACAGCATTTCATCCTCCATCACATGAAACGGGTTGTCGGGAAACGGATATAAATCTGCGGTCTTTAATACCTTAAAATCCTGTTTCTTCATCCACATTCCTACCTTTCTTTCGCTCTATTTCTACTGGATTTTTGCAATTCCTCTAATACCTCTGGCGGGATTTTTGAGAGCAGCCGCCCCATCTGCTCGTTGGTTCTCTGCAATTCAAATATCCTCTGGTTGGCTTTCTGTACCTTTAGTTCCTGCTCGTACTTTTCATCACGCATACGCCCCGCATAGTCGGATTCCTGCCCGATTTTCTCTTTCAAGCTGTCGATATACGCCTGCTGTTTGCCGATTTCCTTAGAGAATTTCTCCACGTCTGGAAGCCATGCGGAGAGCAGTTCTAACGCCTTATCTCTTTTCTTGCCTGCGTTAAAGGCGTTGATGTCGGAGAGGGCAGACACGATTTCCGCATACTGCTTATCCAGTCTGCCGCCCAACTTGTAGAGCCATGTGGGGATGTGTTTCCGCTTCGTTTCCATTGAGGACTGACCTCTTTCCAACTCGTTCCACCGTGCGGACATGCGCTCATGGTAGGCAGTCTGCCACTCGGATAAGGATTTCTGGTTGCCTAAGATAGACTTCGCTGACAGCTTGTTGTCGGGCGTAAGCGGCACAAAGCATAGGTGCATATGGGGCGTTCTCTCGTCCATGTGGACGACTGCGGAAAGGATATTCTGCTTTCCCACACGCTCCGAAATGAAGTCAAGAGCCGTCTGGAAATAGGCTTTTTGTTCTTCGGGCGGTAACTGGTTCATAAATTCGGGCGAAGCAGTGATAAGCGTTTCCACCATCATCACGCTGTCTTTCCTCGTCCTGCACCCTGCTTCAGCCACCATTCGGTTTATCTCTTTTTTATAGGTGTACTTTGGCGGTGCTATGAGATGGTAATTGTTTTTAGAACGTTCCATATCAATATCTGGGTTGCTTTTATAGGCTTCTTTCTTCCGCTCGTTGTGGCGTTCACAAGCCGCAACGCCGCCTGCCTTGCGTTTCTGGAAACGCAGGATTGCATAGGGCATAGTCAATCTTCCTTTCTTCGGCGGGTAATCTTCCAAAGGGTGACGGTTGATGACGGTGGTGACGGTGTTTTTGGGATACCCCCACGGAAGCCGCTAACTGTCACCGCACATTCTTCCATCCGAAGCCGTAAGGCAGAGGATAGGCAGGGCGTAAGCCCTGCTTTAAGGGAGTCCAGAGGGAACGTCTGGCACACGACTTTGCAGGGCAAAGTGTAGTGTGTTACACCCTGTAAACGCAGTCGGAAAAATCGGGAGATTTTTCTGACCGCAGGGGTGGCTTTACGAGCCGAAAAGGGCGAGTAATGCCCACGCCTGCACTTTGCGTTTACGGGGTGTTCTCCCGCAGGGATGACAGCGGCGGGGATATCCCAATATTGCCGTCATCACCGTCACCGCTGTCACCCGCAGGGCAGAGCCGCCAGCTTTACATGGCTTTAGGTGTCAATGACAGTAACAGGGGGTATCCCAATACCGCTGTCATCACCGTCACCGCTGTCACCCGTCTGCCTTGCAAGGGCTATCTGTCTGCCGTCTTTTTTGCGGCTGTACTGGTAGCCGATACAATTCTCACTTAAAAATGTGGTGCGGTATTCATTGAGCCATTTCGTAATCACCGTGGGGACGGTTTCCGTTTCCCCCATAGCGGCTAACAGCTCCGTTGCCGTTCCCGTCCATTCCTCCCTGCCCTGCATGAAATCCACCAACCGAAAAAGAACGTCTGGTATCGCTTCTCTGGCAAGCTGTTCCTGCTCCTTACGCTCCACCAGCTCCCAACTGCAATCACGGAAGCGGAGCGTGAATTCCTGATAGGGCGTGTCCCTGCCTGTCACATACAGCTTTGCGGCATTGGACGCACGGCTTTCCTGCTGAAGGACAAAGGTAGCGTCCGCACTCCCCGTCAATCCCGTCGTGCCAGACACTTTGTTGAACACGTCGCTGTCGTTCTGCTTTCGGATGTGGTGTACGACGATGACCGCCAGAGAATGCCTGTCGGCAAAGTCTTTGATAAGGGAGATGTCCCCGTAATCGCTTGCATAGGCGTTGTCTTTGGATGCGGTACGGACTTTCTGCAAGGTGTCAATCACAATGAGCTTGCTGTCTGGATATTCTTTTAAATAGTCCTCCAACTGCACGATAAGACCGTCTGACAGCTTATCGCTTGCCACCGCAAAGTGGAGCCGCCCGCTCGCTTCGTCCGTCAAGCGGAACAATCTGTCCTGTATGCGGCAGAACGTGTCCTCAAGGCAGAGGTAAAGCACGTCGCCCTCCTGTGTCGGCATATCCCACAAGGGGATTCCCTGCGACACGCATAGGCAGAGCTTCAGCATGAGCCAGCTCTTGCCGATTTTCTGTGAGCCGCAGAACAGGGTTAAGCCCGTGGGTATCAGACCGTCCACCACAAAGGACGGCTTCTCAAGCGGCTCATAGAGCAGCGTGTCGGCGTTGACCATCTGAAGCTTCTGCATGGGATTCCTCCTTTCGGGCGGTGTCTTTGGTTTTGTTGCGCATAGGCGTAACCTCCTTAAAATAGATTTACTCCCACGAAAAGAAGTGAGAGTATGTAATGCCGCCATCCCCACACCGATAAAAAACGGATTTCTTTTTCGGGCGGTAATCGTTAGGGTTGGAGATACTTCCTCATTTCTGCCTTGACCTTTTCCCTTGCAACTGAAACAGACTTCTGGACAGCGGAAGCGGTGCAATGCTCCATCTCACCAATCTGATAGAAATTGAAATTATACTCGTAATAGAGCATGAAACGCCACCTTTGTATCTCTGGCAGTCGGGCAACCGCTTTAGCGAATATCTCATTCCGTTCTTTTTCAATCATTCTTTCATCAAGCGTTTTGGGAACACGCAATGCCCGTCTGTAAAGGGTTTCATCCCATACCTCGTTAAACTCCCTGTGCCGCTGGTTCCATTGCTGAAGGTTTCTGTTTTTCCGCTCCATCTGCTGAAATTCAACAAATAGCTGTTCTGATACTTCCAGTTCGTGGTGTTCCCCCTGTCCGTCCTTAAAGCTGATAAAATACCTTTTGCCGCTTTCCGTGGATTCCTCCCGAAGCGTGTATGTCTTTGCCCCGTATGCCATTCTCTTTCCTCCTGCTAAAAAGTGGGAGAGAGTTTTTCCCTCCCCACCCGATAGCCCATAGGAAAGCAGGATATATGAGACGCTTATAAAATTTTCCGCAGCTTCTTCCGCAGATGGTTTAACCTCGCATAAATAGCCCCTGCCGTTAAATGCACAAGCGGGGCAATCTCCTTTGTGGAATATCCCTGCATTTTCAGCAGGACGATTTGTAACGTGCGCCTGTCTACCGTGATTAAAGCAAGGTACAGATTTTCACTCTCAATCTCGTCCAGTAAATCAGCAACAGACTTTACCTCCGCCTGCTTCTCCCTGTCCGCCATGCCCTCAAGGTATTCGCCGAAGTCGCTCGCCCATCGGTAAAACCGCCTGTTGGAATTAAAATCTGCCCTGTCGTCTGTGCGGATTTGCTCAATGACCGCTTCGTCAACGCCGCACTCACGCAGAACCTTTTCCTCGGCTTCTTTCCAGATGCGCCATTTCCTGTCCTCCCGTCCGTGGTTGTATGCCATCCATATTTCCTCCAATCAGAATTGATTGAGAGGGCAGGGAAAAGCCCCCTCATTTTCCCAAAGGAAAAAACAAGGGGGCTGAACGCCTTAAATTTTGTTTTCGATTATCTTCCTCAGCTTCGCAAGGATTTTGGCTTTGCGCTTGTTCACAACGCTCTGTGTCACACCTAACCGCAACCCGACTTCCCTCTCGGAAAGTTCTTCAAAGAAGATGGCTTTTATCAACGCCTGCTCACTGCCCGACAACAAAGGCAGGGCGGCTTTCAGCCTGTCCACCATTGCCGCACGAACAACGGTTTCCGCAACGTCCACCGCTTCATCAACAACGAAATCAAGCACATTTCCCTCGCTGTCCGTAAATCCATCCAATGACAGCAGGCTGTGATTCGTGTCCAGTTTTTTCAGATAACGCCACCGCTCTTTCTCCTTGTAGAAATCTGCGTACTGTTCCCGCACGACTTCAAGCAGGCAGCCCTGCACGGGGATAAACAGCTTGTCCATGTAACTATGGTCGGCTTGCCTGCGGTGGCAAAAATCTGTATAAGACAGTTCCACATATCTACCGCTTTCTTTGATATATACTTTTCTTGGTGCATATTTCACCGTAAGTACCTCCCATCTGAATTTTTGAAAATGTAAAAATCCAGATGGAGAGGCGGAGAGCGGCAACAAATATCAAATACAGCCCTGCGGCACATTCCGATAAAAAACGACAAAAGAAAAACCGCAAAGGCTCTGTGACCTCTACGGTTATAGGAGATATATATTCTGTTAAGTGGAGATTCTACTTCTGGTTTCATGGTGAGAAGTAGCGTTGCATGTACAGGGATTTTTTTAACTGGCTTCCTGCCAATCCCCGATATGCTATGTATAAGTTAAATCTGCGTTGCATGAGCAGATAGATTACTGCCCGAAAAAAAGACACAAAAAATCCCTCCAAACTGAAAACTGGTCTGGAGGGTAACGTCTTTATTTAGGCATGGTAAAGCTGCCCACCGAACCTCGTTTTTTTTATTCGGTGGGCAAGTACCACAATGATTTTTTATCAATATCTTTTTCTTCTTTCGTAAATAAAAACTACTGCAATTACCAGCAAACTTAAACCGAAAAGCCATATCTTTGTGGAATAATTGCCTTTTCCCATTGAAAACAAATAGAAAATACTATCCTCTGATACATTCCCCAAAGAATTTAAAAGAAAATATCCGATTGACGCCAAGTAACCTACAATAGCAGAATTGCTGAATATGGCTGCTGCAAATCCAAAGCTCCCCAATGCCATTGCGCTTATCACTGTTCCCGCCACATAAGGCATAAAGGGAAATATACAGTTTTTCCATACCATAATTCCAGAGAACAGGCATATCATCAGAATGAGCAGCAGCATTGACATGATGAACCGCAGCAATAAGATTTTCCAATGAGGGATTTTCTTTGTGCAAACTACGTCCTGTATTGCCTTAGACTGTTCTGGGGCGGGCAGCGGAGCTATGAGAAATATTCCTGTTAGTATTACAGCCTGTTCCAAACATTCCGCCGAACGAACCATATCTAAATTTGCAATCCCCCTTAGTAAAGGAATTATCAGCAAATAAGCCGCCGCCAAAATCAAGTTATTTTTTACTGCCAAAAGAAAGTTTGTCCTGCATATGCCCAAAACACTTGTGATAGATATTCGCCGCATTTATTTTTCCTTTCCGCTTAAACTTAAGAACCCATATGGACAGAATGACAAATAGAATACCGATTCCCGCCATAAGCAGCCTGTTCCTGCAAATCATTTGAAATCCATCTTGTATCACTTCATAGCCACGCAACGTATTGTGCCTTATCATCAAAGTTGCTGCCCCCGTGTCCCCTGACAGTCCAGTTACTCCCTTATCAACCATCCACCAAAGGAATTGAATGGCAATCGCAATCGGAGAGTCTGTGAGCAAAGTGAAAAATATTCCGATTGCGGATACCGCCATGACCTCTGGCAGAAGCCACCATAAAATGTATTTGATATACGCAAAATAGTCTACTGAAATACCTTTCTCTGCGCCAAACGATATAAGCGGCACAAGGGATTCAAAACTTAACAGCAAAACAGGCAGGAAAACCATAGTGACACTTGCCAAATATCTTGAAACCACCAGTCTTGCCGAAGATATTTTTTTGCTGTAAATCAATTCTGACGCATTGCCTATACGGTCTTTCATCCATATAAGCACTACCAAAAATATAGGGTACAAGCCTAGTTCCAATCCCATATAATCACAAAATAACCGTGCAAAACCGCCTGTCACTTTATCATTGCTGATTGTCTGGTTATATTCCTCACATGCTTCCTCATAAGTCATTTCAGACATACCAAAATAGGTAATCATCATTTCGGGGGAGTACTGTGAACCGTTTTCCCCGATAATGCTTTCCATTTCCCGCATTAGCTCTTTGAAATGTCCATAAGTGACCTGTGATACAAAATGCTTATATTTATCATCTCCGCTTTCTGTGTCTGCCTTATTTCCCATCATCGTATTCAAATTTCCATTTTCATCAACACCCATTGCGTCAAAGGAAATAATTGTGCCTGTAACTGCTGGAAAATAGTCTTCTGGCAAATCCTTTAATTGTTCTTCCGTCAATCCCGTTATTTCACAAAGTATTTCAAGTACACGTTTTTGCTCATCATCGCTAAGTGTAATCGCTTTATAGTATCCAAGGGGATATGTGGCGTAACGGTTGCTTTCATATTCTGACAGTAACGCCCTTGTAACGCCCATCATGATTGCCGCCGGGTCATCCTCTGAAACCTTACTGCCAAAGTAATCATCCTCCTCAGATGGTTTGGACAGTAATGAGCGTTCAAAACCTATATCTGCCGGGGGAATACCCTTTTCCCAATTGATTTCTGTTTTTGTCACTCCCCGAAAATTCTGGAACCAGCTAAAAACCAAAATAGCGATAAAGATATAATAAATCACGCTTGCTGCAATCTGTTTACACTCTTTAAAATATAACTTCATCGTTCTATCCCTCCCTCTGTCTGGCTTAAGAGATACATATACCCATCTTCCAACATAGGGGGTTGAAGCATATATTTTTCTTCTGGCTCCACGTCTGACAATACCCTGTACTGTGTGCCTGACTGCGAAGAAATGATATTTAAGACAGCATACTTTTCCTTGATATGTTTATCCTGCTTTTTTGCCGCTGAAATAAGGTAAACTTTCCCCTCTGCCTGTCCCACCAGTTCTTCCGTGCTGCCATTCCATATCATTTTCCCATTGTCCAATACCCCTATATTTTCACAGCACGATTCAACATCCGAAGAAATATGGGTGGAAAGAATCACTATCCTGTCTTCTGCAAATTCACTTAGCAGATTACGGAAACGAATACGTTCCTCTGGGTCAAGCCCTGCTGTCGGTTCGTCAACAATAAGGATTTTCGGGTTATGTAACAGTGCCTGTGCAATCCCCAGCCGTCTTTTCATCCCTCCCGATAAAGCCTTTACTTTCGTCCGCATATCTTCTTTTAGATTTACCTGTTCAAGTAATGCCAATATTCTTTCTCTTCGGATTTTATCTGGAATTTCCGACAGCAGCCCAAGGTAATCCATTGCGCCATAAACGCTCATACCTCTGTAAAAAGAAAAATCCTGCGGGAGATAACCTACGATTTCCCGTATTTTACCTGTTTCTTTGATTGGGATGCCATTTATACTGATTTCCCCGCCTGACGCTTCCGAAAGCGTCGCCAAAATTCTCATTAGGCTTGTTTTTCCTGCGCCATTCCGCCCAAGAAGCCCGTACATTCCAGAATGGATGGTAACGGATACATTTTCAAGGGCTGTCTTTTTTCCATAGTTTTTGGAAAGATTTCTTATTACAATTTCCATAAATACAAAAACCTCCTTACTTGTGTTGTAAGGAGATTTTATAATAGAAAAGCCAATTTTCCGAAAAGGATATTAAAAACTTTTTAATTTGGCGGTTACATATGCCCCCTTTTCTTTCTGATTTCCGACATACAATAAACCGCCATGTTTTTCACAAAGTATCTGACATACGCTTAAGCCTATACCAAAATGCTGTTTTTCCTTATCATTACTGTAAAATACAGTGGTTGCTTTTTCCAAATCTGCCGCTGAAAAACCTTTCCCGTCATCCTTTACGGTAAGAATGAGAAAATCTTTTTTGTGTGAAAGGTTTATGCTTACTTGTTTTTCTGCATATCTTAATGCGTTCTGCAGGAGATTTTCTAAAATCCGAAAAAACACGCCCTTATCTATTTGAATTTTGTCCTCCGTAATATCGTTTGAAATAATGATTTCTTTATTTCCCGCAAGCTGCCGCACATTACTTCTTAATTCATTCAATAATAGCTTCACATTTTCAGACCGTTTTTCAATTTCAATATTTTCAATCTTCTCAATATCCCGAACGCTCTCCACATATAGCTCCAAACGGTTTACCGCTCCCTGCATAGATGATACCGTATCTAAAAGCATATCTTCCGTAAGCTTATCCTGTGGGATATTTTTCTCTAAATAGTCTAAATATCCTTTGAGGACGGTAATCGGCGTTCTTAAATCATGGGATACCGAAGCATTCAATAATTTCCTTTGTTCTAAGGATTCCCACAACGCTTTGTGTTTTTGCCGAAGCTCCCTGCGCATTTTTTCCATAGAACAGCATAAACGCCCTAACTCATCATCACCGTCATATTCAATGTGAAAGTCAAGATTATCCTCCTGTATTCTTTCCACGCCATTTTGTAACTGTGTGATAGGCTCCCGAAGCTTCTTTCGGTAATATATCGCCGCAGCCGCCCCAATCCCGACAGCAATATAAAAAACAGGCAGACCAACCATAGCAGCGTAAGAGCCATAATAGGCGACAGTATCCCATGTGCTTAAAGGCTGCCATGTGATATTGTTGTTATCAATATCCAAAATATAATTGCCTGTGTTCTCATCCACCTGAAAATCAGGGGAATTTATCGTCATATACCGTTTCTTTAATATTTCATGCTGCACTTGGTTTGCCGCAAAGATAGTGACAGACGATAACAGGGCAGTCACACATATCGTAATTAAAAAAGTAACTGCCATAGATGTCTTAAGCGACTTTGTTTTTATTTTGCCCATTTATAACCAACTCCCCATACTGTTTCAATATAGTTTTTATCCGTATAAACTGACAGCTTATTCCGTATCTTTCGGATATGTTCTTTTACTACAATGCTGTCGCCCTCGCCATTATATCCCCAAAGTTTTTCATAGATGGTTTCCCTGTCAAAAACCATGCCTGCATTTTGGGAAAGAAAACGGATAATCTCAAATTCTTTATTTGAGAAGTCTAACTGTTCCTTACCATAAAATACCGTTCGGCTATTGTAATCAATAATCAATTCTTCATCAAACCTTAGATTTTCTGCCGTGCCTTTTCTTTCTTCACGCCGAAGGTGTGCCGAAATTCTTGCCAATAATTCATCCATGCGAAAAGGTTTCGTAATATAATCATCTCCGCCGACAGACAGCCCCTTTATCACATCCCGTTCCGTTACCCGTGCTGTCAAAAAAATAATCGGGCAGGATATATGCCCTCGGATAAGCTGGCACAATTCCAATCCATCCATTTCTGGAATATTGATATCCAACAATATAATATCTGGTATTACATTTAATAGTTCTAACGCTTTTTTTGCATTTTCCGCTGTATATACGGAAAATTCTTCTCCTAAACATTTTTCCATCATGGATAATATCATTTCTTCATCATCAATAATCAGTATCTTGTATTTCATAGGCAATGCTCCTTATCAGTTAATCCCTTTATCGTAGCCGATAAAAGACAAATTTTCGACAATTTCACGCCAAGTGATTATAATTATACCCGTTATTTCCATTGCTATCAACAGCATTGCATACGGGCGGCAGAAATCACTTTCTACCGCCCGTGTGTAGCTATGCAAAAATAATTTCCTCGTTCACAATCTCCCTTGCACAAGCCCTTATGTTACCTAGCCGCCCTGTCCATTCTAAGGCGTTTTCTTCCTTTAGGCGTTCCGTTATGCCCTGTGCCTGTTTCATGCCCTCTATGAGCCTTTCAAAGCGTTCCTGCGCCTGCTTGTCGATGTCGGCAAGGTAAGAATTGAGCCTACCGCTTGTGAGCATATTGGTGTATGTAACTTTGTGGTACTGCTTCAGATAGTCCAGATGCCGCTGTCCCCATGTGCTTATGGGCTGTTCTTCTTCATCTGGTACGGTTAAGCATGGAATAAGATAATCTCCTTGTCGCTCGTATTTGCCGCCCAGTTCCTCAAAAATCGTCTTTGCCATCGTCTGTTACCTCCACATTCTTTTTTTATTTTGAATGTCCGCAAAATCCGTCCTACATCAGCGGGCCGCCAGGGGCAGTCCAAATGGTGGAGGGCCGCAAGTTTTTTCTGGACGTTGGTGCCTGCCCCCATTTTGGAGGTGGAGCCTAAGAGGACACGCACCTGGCCCTTCCTGACTTTCGAGAATAACTCCGCTTTCTGGGCGTCCGTCTTTGCGTCATGGATAAAAGCCACCTGCTCCGGCGGCACACCCTGGGCCATGAGCTTCTGCTTGATGTCGTCATACACATTGAAGGAGCCGTCCCCGTGGGGCGTGGAGAGGTCGCAGAACACCAGCTGCGCCCCTTTCTGGGAAGCGGTGTCATGCCAGACATTTAACACGTTCTTCACACAGGCGTTGACCTTGCTCTCCGGGTCGTCCGGCAGTTCCGGGTAGGCCAGCCGCTGGTCTAAGGCCAGCTTCCGCCCGTCTGACGTAATCTTGAGCATATTGTCGTCCCTGGGTTCTACCAGGCGGTTCCTTACGTCCTCCGCCCGTTCCCCCAGTTCGGCCACTAACTCCTTTTGAAACTCACTGGGCTTGGTGACGATAGTCAGGTTTTCCGATTCCGGCACGGGGAGTTTTAACATATCCGCTGTCTGGATATCCGCCGATTCCTTCCACATGGCCATCAGCTCCGGCAGGTTGAAGAACTTGGCGAATCTCGTCTTTGCCCGGAAGCCCCCGCCCTCCGGGGCCAGCTCCAGGGCTGTCACCGTTTCCCCGAAAGCCGCCGCCCAACTGTCAAAGTGTTCCATGCCGGTGCTTTTTAAAAGGTCATATTGGAGATACCTCATCATGGTGTAAAGTTCCACCATGGAGTTGCTCACTGGGGTTCCCGTGGCGAACACCACGCCCTTGCCCCCGGTAAGGCTGTCCAGATACCGGCACTTGGCAAACATGTCGCTGGACTTCTGGGCCTCGGACTGGCCAATCCCTGCCACATTCCGCATTTTCGTTGTGAGGAAAAGGTTCTTAAAGCCGTGGGCCTCGTCCACAAACAGCTTGTCAACCCCCAGTTCCTCAAAAGTCACTACGTCATCTTTGCGGCTCTGGTCGTTCAGCTTTTGCAGCTTTGCCTCCAGGCTCTTGCGGGATTTCTCCAGCTGCTTAATGGTGTAGCGTTCCCCATTCTGCTCCTTGGCCTCGGCAATCCCGTCTAAGATTTGGTCGATCTGATCCCGCAGGATTTCCTTCTGGCGCTCCGGGGATAAAGGAATCTTTTCAAACTGGGAGTGGCCGATCACCACGGCGTCATAATCCCCGGTGGCGATACGGGAACAGAATTTCTTCCGGTTCTGGGGTGATTATTCTAAAGCTTGGGAGCCACTAATTTAAAGCTTGAGAGCCACCTGAAATCTGTTCTTATTTTAAT